>DATMMW010000001.1:0-46438 GCA_035569555.1 Candidatus Dormiibacterota bacterium
ACGGCTCTACTGGGAAAATAAATTTCCCTATTTCAGCGTCAAGGGCGTGTCTGTCCCGGTTGCTGTGAGCGCGTTCCCTGACGAGCTCTATCAATGTCCGCGGAATTGGGCAGAAAGCGCGTATCCCAAACTGATCCATTACAACAAGCTCCCCAAGGGCGGGCACTTTGCGGCCTGGGAACAGCCGCAACTCTTTTCACAGGAAGTCCGCGCAGGCTTCCGGTCACTGCGGTCAGGCGTGGCGAAGTCAGATGTGACCTTCGCCAAAGCTAGCTAGCTGTTCGCAAAGAAGCAGGAGAGCTTCGATTGCAGAGGCTCTCCTGTTCTAGTGGGACGCGCTGCCGAGGAACCTTGCCGCGGAGAGGCGATGTCTTCGAGGTGTTTCTGAGCAACGATTCGCAATTGCAGGGAACTTAGATGAGCAAACCGGAAGTAAGCGGGGAGTCGCGTTCTGATCGGTCACTAGTCCGCGCCCACAAACCTAACGGAATTCCGTGATAGTTACCCACAGCGGCATGTCCTCGAGTCGTTCTCATTCTTGTAAAGGAATTGGTGGAAGACACGGAGTATGCACGACTACGCGATTAAGTATGAACGCAAAGGAGAGAAGAACATGGCAAATGCGACGTATGAAGTCCAGGCTTCGCAGTTCAACATCGACCGTACCTATCCGGGCCGGTGGACGATCACGTTCAACAACCCGCCGATCAACATGTTTGTTCCCTCAACGATCGTCGAATTGGGAGAGCTAATGATCGACATCGAGGCGGACCAGTCCGTGAAGGTCGTAGTGTTCCAGTCGGCGAATCCCGATTTTTTCATCGCCCATCTCGACGTAGCCAAGGCAGCTGAACGGCCAGAGGTGCTGGGCCTTTGGCGCGAATTTGTGCTGCGCCTCTCGTCCACGCCAGTCGTGAGCATCGCCAAGATTCACGGCCGCACGCGCGGCATCGGCAACGAGTTCGTACTGGCCTGCGACATGCGCTTCGCCAGCCGGCAAAGAGCCCTCTTCGGCAACCCCGAGGTCGGCGTCGGGCTGGTCCCGGGCGGCGGAGCGATGGAATGGCTCCCGCGCTTGGTCGGTCGCTCACGAGCGCTTGAGATCGTCCTGAGCGGTGACGACTTCGACGCTGATATCGCCGAGCGCTATGGCTGGGTAAACCGCACGCTGGACGACGACGGCCTCGATTCCTTTGTCGAGACGCTCGTCCGGCGTCTGGCCTCGTTCGACCATGAAACGCTGGCCGCGGCGAAGGCCCAGGTCAATCGGTTCGGGACGCCGACAGCTACCGAGCTTCAGTCGAGCATCGACTTGTTCTTCCCGCTGCTGGCTTTGCCAGGTGCGCAGGCGCGCCGTGCGAAGGTTCGTGATATGGGTTACGGCGTTCGGAGCGACTTCGAATTGAACTTCGGCCGGTACCTCCCTTCGTTCGGCCGGGCGGACGACGATGCCACGGGACAGGAGAGGTAGACATGAAACCCTGGAAAGCAGTTTCGCTGATTCTGTGTGCTCTTGCGGTTGCAGCCGCGGGATACGGGTTGATTCTCGTGCGGCGAGGCTTCAGCTCACTTGCGACACCATCAGCGATTGAGGAGCTCGCCGCCACAACAGCACGCAAATTGGCCGTGCCATCCGCGTATCGCCAACTACGCAATCCCATCGTGCCTTCAACGGAGAACATTCGGGGAGGCATGGAGCATTTCTCCTATCATTGCGCCGCGTGCCACTCGGATGACGGAGGGGGCCACACGGTATTCGGCAAGGGCCTCTATCCGAAACCGCCCGACTTGCGCGCAGCCGGGACGCAGAGCAAAAGCGATGGTGAGCTCTACTACACAATTGACAATGGAGTTCGTTTGAGCGGCATGCCAGCCTTCAGCGGAACGCACACTGTCCCGCAAACCTGGCGCCTGGTTTTGTTCATCCGGCACTTGCCTCAGATCACGCCCGAGGAACTCAATGAGATGAAGGGTTGGGACCCGAAGAGTGAGGCGGTTCCAGCGCATTTCTGAAGGGCGGGGAATCGCCCCAGAATCCTGGGGGAGAAACACACCACCACTAGAAACAAGAAACACCATGAAATCTGTCCTGGCTCGGGATGAGTAATGGGAAGTCGGCTTGTAGGAAGTTAAGGCCACTCTCGAATGACAGGCCACGCGACAACAATCCACTCTGTTGCAAACGGTGTTCACGAAACTTAGGACTCACTGCAATCGGTTCTGCCTCTTTGAACATCCCCTTCGGATTATGATGTAATGCCTACGTAACACGGCCGCCGTACCATCTGCGGCAACGATGCGAGAAAATGACTTGATAGAAACGCCGGAAGCGTCAAAACAGCTACGCTCTGAACCGCCAAAATCTACGCTGCCCCAGCCAGGCCGGCCCGTTCCAAGTCGGGCCTATCCTGGTGCGCTCATCGTGGTCGAAGGCACGGACGGCTCCGGCAAAAGCACGCAGCTCTATCTTCTAAAACGCTGGCTCGAAATTGGCGGCTATCGTCTTCACTTTACGGAATGGAACTCTTCGCCGCTCGTCAAAGCCGCTACGCGCCGTGGCAAACAGCGCCGCTTGCTTACGCCAACAACTTTCTCTTTGCTTCATGCCGCAGATTTTGCCGACCGTTGCGAGCGCCAAATCATGCCGCTCCTGCAAGGCGATTATCTCGTCCTCGCCGACCGCTACGTCTATACAGCGTTTGCCCGCGACGGCGCCCGTGGCTGCCCGCAAAAATGGCTCCGTAATCTCTACCGTTTCGCTCCCGTTCCAGACATCACGTTCTATTTCCGCGCACCGCTGGATGTAGCTGTCCATCGCATCCTCAGCGGCCGCCCGAAACTCAAGTATTACGAAGCCGGGATGGATCTTGGTCTCTCCTACGACCGCGCCGAAAGTTTTCGCCTTTTCCAGGCACGCATCCTCGAAGGCTACGACAACATGGTCGAAAGCGACAATTTTGTCGTGCTTGACGGCACACTCCCCGTGAACAAACTGCAAAAACAAATGCGCGACATCGTAGCTTCCAAAATTGATCTCAAGCGCTTTGCTCCGCGCGCAGCCGAGGCCGAATAGAAATGCCTGAGCCAGAAAAGCCGGAAAGAGAAAAACCGGAAAAAGAAAAAACGCCGGTAATGACGGACCCGCAACAACCTGCAGCTTCTGCAGGCGCAAAACCGCCTGTTTCTCCGCCGGAAGAAGACTCTTTGCCGTCCTTTTTCGGCGAACCGCTCGTTGGCTTTGATCCCACCGAAATCACGGGCAGTCTCATCGTCATCGAAGGCATGGACGGCTCCGGTCGCTCCACCCAAATTTCTCTGCTCCAGGAATGGCTCGAATCCGAAGGCTTCTCCGTGCAGACAAGCGGCCTCCGCCGTTCCAATCTCGTCGGCCGAGATATTGACCAACTCCTCGCCAAAAACGCCGTCACGCGACTCACCCTTGCGCTCATGTACTCCACCGATTTCTTCGATCAAATCGAACATCGCATCGTCCCTGCTCTAAAATCCGGCGCCGTCGTTCTCGCGGATCGTTACGTCTTCACTCTGATTGCGCGCGGCGTCGTTCGCGGCATCAATCGCGATTATCTCGGCGGCCTCTATGCTATGGCGCTTCGCCCTCATCTGACTTTCTGGCTCAACGTTCGCCCCGAAACCGCCTTCGGCCGCGAATTTCGCAAAGCGCAGGCTATCAGTTACTGGGAAGCTGGCCGCGATATGTCGCTCTCTCACGATTTGTACTGGTCTTTCATCCGCTATCAGACGATGATTAAGCGCGAATTTGAAGCCATGGCAAAAAGACATAGCTTCATCGAACTCGACGGCGAGGCGAATGTGCCCACAGTCAACAAACTCTTGCGCCAGCGCATTGCCGATCACCTCGGAATCCGTGGAACAAAGTACACGCCTTCTTCTGCGCTCGCGCATCTCTGGCGCTGAAATTTCACATGTCGGAGCCGGTTCACATCGCCGCGATTGACGCCGGTTCCAACGCAGTCCGCCTCTCCGTTGTCCGTGCCCATTCCGCAATTGACCTCGAACCTCTTCACGATGAACGCTATCCGCTGCGTCTTGGCGAAAGCGTTTTCGTCCGCCACCGCTTTAGTGAAGAAATTCTCAAAAAGGGAATCAAGGCATTCAGTCATTTTCAGGAAGTGATGAAAGAGTTCGGCGTCACACGCTATCGCGCAGTAGCTACCAGCGCGTCGCGCGAAGCAAAAAATCGCGACACTTTCGTCCACCGCATCCGCCAGCAATCCAAAATTCGCCTCGAAGTGATTAGCGCCTCGGAAGAATCGCGCCTCGGCAGGGAAGCAGTTTTCGCCGCGCTTGGACCCGAATCCCCTCTGAGTTGTGTGGTTGATCTTGGCGGCGGCAGTCTCGAGCTCAGCATTCTCCGCGACCATACCGTCACGCAATCCGCGCAATTGCCCGCCGGCACCGTCCGCCTGATGACCACGCTCGGCATCACTGGACCTGTTTCACCTGCTCAGTCCGATCAGGTCCGCAAATATCTTCGCGCTCTTCTCGAATCAAAACTCGCGCCGCGCCCCAATCTCGGCGGTGAACTCGCCGTCGCCCTCGGCGGCAATGCGGAGTCCCTCGCTGACATTGCTCCCGGTCCGCGCGAACATGGCCTCTCCACACTCGAACTTTCTCTGCTTCGCGAACGTCTCCCCGATCTTTTGCGCCGCGACATCGAATCGCGCATGAAAACTTTCGGAATCCGCCGCGACCGCGCCGATGTCATCGGCATTGCCGGGCTGATTTTCCTCACGCTCGGCCGTTATTTAAATCTCCGCACGCTTGCAATTCCGCGCGTCGGCATTCGCGAAGGACTCCTCCGCGAAATTGCTCGCGAAGCCTTCTCGCGCAAGGAGCCGCATCGCTACGACGCGGATTCACGCCAGCTTCTTTCCGGCACTCGCGTCTTCGCGCGCCGCCTCGACAGCGATCGCCGCCACGCCGAACACATTCGCGAACTGAGTCTGCAACTATTCGATCAGCTTCAGCCGGTGCATCATCTTCCCGCGGAAGCGCGCGTTCTTCTCGAGTCCGCTGCTTTACTTCACGATGTCGGCCACACCATCAGCAACAAAGGACATCACAAGCACGGTGAATACCTCACGCTCAACGGCGACATCGCTGGACTCAATGGCCGCGATCGCAATCTCGTCGCCGCCGTCGTTCGTTATCACAATCGAAAAGCAGAACCTTCGAGTAATCATCCCGCGTACAGCGCGCTCAGCAGTTCCGACAAACGTCTCGCTTGCCGGCTCGCCTCCATCCTTCGCATCGCGGAAGGACTCGACCATTCTCATCGCCAGCGAGTCGGCTCCGTTCAGGCAAAATTCCAGCGCGGCGCCGTCGGCTTGCAAATCTCCGCGCGCGGCGACGCTGCCGAAGACATTCGCGACGCGACGCGGAGCGCCGAACTCTTTGAACACGAATTTCATGTTCGTTTATATTTTCGTCCGGTTGGCGCGGCGCATTCGTCGTAAAATTATTCGACACGAAATTCTGGAGAACTCATGCAGCTTTATCTGGTACGCCACGGAATCGCAATCGATCGCGAAGATCCAAAATGTCCTGCGGAAGCGGAGCGCTATTTAACGGAAGAGGGAATCAAGAAAACGCGTGACGTCGCGCGGAGCGTTGCTGCGCTTGTCGAAAAGCCGAGTGTGTTGCTTAGTTCGCCTTATGTCCGGGCGATGCAGACGGCTCATCTTTTTGCCGCGGCGCTGAAATATCCAAAACAAAAAATCAGAAAAACGAATTTACTTCTTCCCGGCGCCGATGTTGCTGCGCTTTTTCGCGAGCTGGCCAAGGACAAAAACCTGGAGTCGGCTTTCTGTTTCGGCCATGCGCCGCATCTGGATGAAGTGATTGCGGCTGTTCTCGGCTGCAAGCGCGACGCAACGGGTTTGAAAAAAGCGGGCGTCGCGTGTTTCGATTTGCGGCGATTCACGCCGCCTGCCGGAAGTCTCGTGTGGCTTGCAACACCAAAACTTCTAAAAAAGATCGGCCGCTGATTCAGGAATTTCTTCCCGCCGGGGTTTTTAAACTGTTCCGACCGCCTGCGCTTTTTCTTCCGCGGGCGGAAATTCCAACGGCAAACTCGGCTCGAGTTTTTCAAACGCTCGGAACGCAATCGTTTTTCCGATCGCGCTTTCGACTAAATTTTTCGCGACAACAAGCGCTTTGGAAGCGGGCAAAGCTTCGGGATAGTCTTCCGCAAATATTGAAATCGAGTCCGGCTTTACTTCGACACGAACTTTCGCGCCGGCTTCCACTCCCGCTTTTCGCCACGCCCGCGCGATTCGCAAAATTCCTGCGATCAGGAGCAATCTGCCTTGTTGCGCTGCATCGAGCTTCGCGAAGCGTCCTTTTTCCGCTGAAGGCGCGGGCCCGCGATGGTAGCGAATCGCAAGAGCAAGCAGTTGCCACTCCTCAACATTCCATCCTGGAGGAGGCGGCAGCTCCGCCAAAAATTTCCTGGCGTGTTTGTTGGCTTGTTTGTGCGTATTCTCCGGTTCGATTCCGTGGAGCATTTCCGCGGCTTGCATTACGGCGTCAACTTCCTGCCCCCGCAAAAGCGAAGACGCAGCAGCGTGGCGCAGTTCTTTGAAAAGTTTCTTTGCCAATCGCGCGGTGCTCGACGTTTTCGCATGGTTTGGATCCGCGGCCCGCGCCGTCGCTCGCAGCCGCGCCTGCGTTGCGACCGCCATTTGCCCGTTCGTCGGCAAGCCCAGGCGCCATTGGTTCCAGAGACTCGTCGAACCCAGAGTCAATTGTCGGTAAGTTTCAATCCGTTCCTTCCGCTCTCGCGCAATTTTTTCTTCCCATTTCCCAATCGAATTTGCTTCGCTGACCGTTCCGCGAATCGTTTCAAGAAGTACATCCAGATCGTGCACATCGCCGAGCAGATCCTGCACACGCTTCAGATCCGCGGCCCACGAAGCATGCTGTTTCGACAAAAGATTCTCGATCGTATATCGAAAATGTTTGATCCCGATTCGCAGCGCGTGCCACGGTTTGGGTTTTTCCGTCCGCAGCGCAACCCGGTGAAGTTCCACGGCTTCTTCAAGCCGCTCCAGAGCCAGACATTGCGCCGCCGGTCCATCCGTCGCAAGCAGCTTCAACCGCGGCCGCAACTCGCGCGCAAGCTCGGCCCAATGCTTTTCATCGAATTTCGCGGCGCTTTTCTTCGCGTCTCTCTCTTGCCGGTCGCGATCCGCTTTCAGCGCATAGAGAATTTGTCCGCGCAGGGGATCGTCATCGCTCCCGAGCTTGAGCGCCCATGCTTCCTGCACTTGCGCGTCACGAATCACGCCGAGGCTTCTGAAAAGTTTTCTGCTTGTTTTGCGCAGCTCGTGCCACGCGGGATGAGGGTCTACCTCTGCAAACACGGATGCGAGGGAGCGACAGCGCCTGAGGGCCACGCGCAAATCGTGTATGGAGTCTTCGTCGGGCGACACCGTTACGTGGCCACGCTCTTTCAGCGCGCGCTCCATCCACACCAGCAGTCCTTTGGACTCGGTCCTTTTTTCAGGAAGCGGAATTACCGCTGCCATAGTGATCGACCTCGACTTCGACTGTCCGCTCCGAAGCCGTAGGACGGCTCCCCTGTGGAGCGGAGGAGCAGATAGGGTAGTCCTGCAGGAAAACATTGTCCATATGGGGGTCCATAGGGGCAGAAAAGGCTGTGGAAAACGGCGTGGAAAGAGGCTGACGGGTGAGCGAGTTCCAGAATGGGAATAATTGGGGTACACCCCGGCTGTTTTCGTAAGAGTGGCAAATGCAGGACTTAGGGGTGAAAAATTGAAAGAAAAGAGAGAAAGCTTTTGGTTAGAGATACCAATACTACCCCCACCCCGGGCGTTTTGTATGACTATCAAAGGAAAGGGGATGCGGGAAGAGGGTTTTGCATGAGTATCAAAACAAAGGGGATAGGGAAGTGCGGTCAGGGAGGGGAAATCGGGATGGTGCTCGTAAAACACAGAAAAGGGTAGCACGAAAAAGTTATTAAGTCAATATATTATATATTCAGTTAATTCGAACGGATTTTGGGAAAAGTTCGATCGGAAAGAAAAGTCAAAACCCGCACTTTTTTAGCTCAGGGTTTGTAAGTACAAACCCTGAAACCCGACCCCGAAGGGTGCGGCACCCAAATTCGTTAAGAGTGGCCAATTTCTGGGCCACCGCCCTCCGCGTTTCTGTGAGTTGGGTGGATCAATAAAAATTGCGTTCCCATCGTGACCGGTGCAGTAAGGACGGAAAGATTTCGTCCGGGAGCAAACGACGCGCAAAATACAGAAGCGCAAAGGTAGGCCACCCAGGAGTTTTCTAGGATTGCGAGTGTGCCACGGGCCGCGATGCACAGCGACTCCTTTTTTTATTTACTGGCTTACTTACTGGTCGTCGTGATCCTCCGACCGATCCCTCGATCCAAGCGCGACTCGGATGGGAGAGAATGCCAATCCGTGCACACCCTTGAATCCTGTCGCAATGGGTGTGACGACACCAGTGTTGAGATCGACGAGGCCAACCTGATTTACGACATTCGCGGCAGTGTAGATCTCATTCGACGGAAAATATGGCTTGGTCAGCACATAAATCACATTGGCCGAGGTGTCCGTGATGAATATCGTGCCGGTCGTGGAGGAGGCAGCATTCGTCTGCGAGGTGGTGAATATCGTGTCGTTGACCTCGACGGGAGCCCCCCCGATCGTCAGCGGAACCCTCAGTACCGGATTCTGCGCTTTTGGATCACGCACGATGTAGAGTGAATCATCGCTTCGGTTATCAAGCACTAACTCGCCCGCTGGATCGAGCGTCATCGAGTCGGGATCGCCAACCATGTCGGTCGTCTCCTCCTGATTCGTGACGACGTTCCACACGCTCAGGGGAGCGCCAGGCAGCGTCGGTGTGACCTGTGTGTCGGTCGCCCGCAGCTGGCCGGAAATTCGAACTATCACCGGTGTCGTGGTGTCGACCTGGGAGGAAGTGACTATGAATACGTTCTGTGCAGAGTCTTCATCGTGCGAGTCTCCCCGTGACGTTGGAACAAAGACCAGGTCGTCGAACCCGCCGGTAACCAGAGCTGGGGAGAACCTGTAGATCTTGAAAGCGCCGGATTCGTGCTCGACGACCGCCAGGGTTGGATTTCCGTCCTCGTTTTCGGTTGCCCAGACATCGCCAGTGGCTGGATTGATCTTCAGTCCGTCAAGATGCCCCGGAATGCTGATGTTCTTCAAGACTTTGCCGGTCGCGATATCGTACTCGACCAAACTGCTGGGGCCACCCTTGCCGGTCGTATCAACGCCGTTACCATATCCCACCCAGAGGCGTTTCCCGTCGGCGGAGACCGCAAGATCATCCGGTGCCGTCGCGCCCGCTGGCGGCGTGCCCGGAAACACACTAAGTGTATAAGGTGGCATCGCTGTCGCTGACTGCGCCTGAGCACCTGTGGCGCCGACCAGAGCGGCCGCCGTCATTGCAGTACCGCCCGCCAAGAGAGCGAGGAACCGGAACGATTTCATTTTGGTTCTCCTTTGCGAAAGAACAGGGAGGGACGTGCAACGATACTTGCGGGGATGGCCGCAAACATTAATGGGAAATTACCGGCCAATTAATTCGTCGCGTCCAGGCGAGCGGAAGAAAGGTCAGCCGCAAGACCCACCCTCATAAACCGAGGATGGGGCACCCTCCGCGTTTTTGTGAGTTGGGGTGGATCAATAGGAATTGCGTTCCCATCGTGACCGGTGCAGTAAGGACGGGAAAATTTGTCCGGGCCACCCGGCAAGACCCAGGTTCAGACTACGCACCTGGTGCACCCGGCAAAATACAAAAGCGCAAGGATAGGCGACCCAGGAGATTTTCTGGATATTGAGTGCGCCACCCGCCTATTTTGGGGAAGTATGCGGGCTTACGATCACGAATTCCACCGGGATTTCAGACTCTCCTAGCTTGACGTTTTCAGCTTTGATGTATCGACCTCGAGACTCGACTAAGAAGTGCGAAATGACTGCGGTGGGGAGGACGGTAATTTGGTATTTGATATCAAAAATTATTTCAACAATTTCTTCGTTGTTGACCACCAATTCCATTCTGGGCAAAGGAAGCGTCGCACGTTTTTCAAATTTGTGGATTCCCTCGTTGGGAGTCGTCTTGAGAAATTTCCCGATGTCCTCCATGCAAACCTGTTGAGCGACGCCGATTAGCATCTGTTTTAGTGGAATGGACCAGCTCCGGTAGTAAGTTTCCGGCCCGGGCATGGAGCTGTAATCTACCGGCGCACCGCCAAGAAGGCGGCGGAGTATCACGTTTAGACCTGTCAACTGCGGAAAATGCACGAATAAAGCAATGGGTTCAAAGATTTCTTCTGCCACTAGCAGCCGAACTCTCGAATCCTTTTCGGCTTCCGCGCGTGCGGTCTTGGCGAATTTCTTCGCCACAAAACAACCCCATGTTGCGGACGTAACTTCAATCTTCCGGCGAAATGCAGCGATATCTTCCCAGTTGGCTGGCTTCTTCCTGTTTCTGCATTCGTAGATGAAAATCGACTCGTAACCGTGAGCAGCTTTGTGCGTCACGTAGATATCTATCTCGCGTTGCCCGCCATCAACCATCACCCGCTTCTTGGTCTCGAATTTGAAATCCTGCTCGCGAAGTTCGGGCGTGATTCTCAGCAAGTACTGCTCGACCGCTGCCGCTCGCGCTGGACCGCTCATCAAATGCTGCTCTATGTGGGTCACAGCGTTTTCGAGGGCGTCACCCTTCTTTTGGTGGGGAGTTCGTTGCTTTGGTTTCGAAGTTCGTTTGCCCACAGTTGGGTTTATTATGAACCAGCCGCCAGAAAAAATCTTGTCACACGCTCGTCCGGTTGATGCCGGCCTTGAACCCAGCACTCACCGAAACTAACTCCGAACCGCAAACCTTTGGGTGTGGGATTGCCGGCCGCATCGATCGAAGAGAGGTCCCTCCACTGCGCGGCCCGGCGTGCAAAGAACGCACGCAGGAAAAAGCCGGGCCGCTCCGGTCGGGATGACAGAAAGAGGAAACTTGCCGTTTTGGAACAGTTGGTTGAAATGGGTGTGCGGCGATAGATTCGTGGATTTATTCTGATTTGGACGCTTTAGTCAGACCGAAGGCCCGCTTCAGAAAGCGGGCCCTACAACGGCTCACAACTCTCCCCTTGGTGTTTGCTGCTTGTCTGAACGAAGGCTGACGGAATTCATTCTGTATGAACAAAATTAGAGAATTCTTGGGTTCAGTATGGTCGCGGCCGGACCCGGTGCTTGCAGAAGCAGGCGTTGCGGGCGAACTGCTCGTGGCGAAGGTGCGATTGGGTTTGGCCACGCTGCTGTTACTCATCCCGGTGATCAACTCCATATTTTTTGCGGTGGACCCGAAGGAAGGACTGGTCGGCATCAGCCTTGCTTCCGGGACATTTTTTCTTTCCGTGGTCGTTTATCAGCTGCTCTCGCGGAACTACAATCCGGCGTGGCTGGGATTCGTCAGCAGCAGTTTTGACGTGACGCTTATCAGCAGCGCGCTGGCGCTGTTTCTATTGGTGAATCAGCCGCACACGGCGGTGAACAGCAAAGTGGTGTTTGAAGGCTATTTTCTGGCCATCGGCAGCACCAGCCTGCGCTACGACAAACGGATTTGCGTGACCGCCGGATTGCTGGCGTTTGCGCAATATCTTGCGATTGTCTATTACGCGACGAGCCATTGGGACCTGAATAGCGCAAGCTTCGCGCCGTATCCCTATGGGCTATTCAGCTGGTCCGCGCAAATATCGAGATTGATCATGATGCTGACGGCTTCGGGGCTGAGCTTGGCGCTGGTATCGCGCAGCCAGAGACTTTTGCAACTGGCGACACGGGATCACCTGACGGGTTTGTTCAATCGAGCGTACGTGGACGACCGGCTGGCGATGGAACTAGGCCGGGCGAGCCGGTATGGCAAAGCGCTGACGGTGGCAGTAATCGACGCGGACCGGTTCAAGTCACTGAACGACACGCACGGGCATCCTGTGGGCGACCTTGTGCTGAAGAAAATCGGCGAGCTGATCCTGAGGTCGTTCCGGCAAAGCGACACGGCGGGACGCTATGGCGGCGAGGAATTTGTGCTGATTTTGCCGGAGACGGACATTGAAACAGCGTGGCGCAAGCTGGAGTTGCTGAAGGAACTGGTAGCCACAACATTTATTGCGATTGGTCCGCGCGGCGAGAATGTTCAAGTGACGATTAGCGCCGGACTGGCGAGCTTCCCCGAAGATGGAGAAGATGCGGCGACGCTGTTCGCCACGGCGGACGAACGAATGTTCGAAGCCAAAAGGGAAGGGCGGAATCGCGTGGTTGCGGGGCAAATTGTGGCTGTGGCGTGAGGCTGAGAAACGATTGGAGTAAGTCAAAACCCGCACCCTTAGCACCGAAGGGTGCGGCACCCAGATTCTTTAACATCTTTGAACCTATTCGCCTCCCGCCGTGGTCCGTGCATTAACGAAAAGCTAAAGTCCACTGTTGTTCTTTTACCTATCCTCTAAAATAAATCTTTAGGTAATAAGCGCAAAGAGTCGGTAAGGTGGAGTTGTTTGCAAGATTAGAAGCTTCTCAGAAAGAAGCCAGGCGGCACCAGGCCAGGCAATGAGAAAAGATTGTAGTTTCGGCGCAGCCTTACTGACTGGTTTCGTTCTGGTCTGGTCTTACCGCGCAGATATCTGCTACTTATTTTCAAAACTACATGAATCTTCACGCTATCACTGGCGCAACAATCGTAGCGAATGGCGTAGCGAAGCGCGCACTGAGGAGCGCAGCGATGAGCTTGAAGATGGGGTCTTGGGCAATCCCAACGATACCTGTTGATTAGGGAACGGAGCACTATGCCAGCGGACAACACCAAATGGAGGCCCAATAAGATTGGTAGCGCCGTGGAAGAAAGAGGCCGGCGCAGAAGCGAGCGCGTCGTGCTCCGCGTGCCCCTTCAACTGTCGGCCAAAATGCCGGACGGGAAACGAATCAACATTGGCGCTCACAGCCTCGTCGTGAACGCTCACGGCGGGCTGCTGGACGTTGGCATGGAATTGCTTCGAGGACAGCACATAATTCTGAACAATTCGGGAACCGGGAAAGCTGCGACGGGCACGATCTTGCGCGTAGAGGGATTGCAAGATGGACGCTTTTCCGTTGCTTTTGAATTTGAGTTTCCGTCTCCCAGCTTCTGGCCGGTCGTCTTCCCGCCCTCGGATTGGACCTCCAGCACGGAGGCAGTTTGAAGCAGACGCCCGCAGATACTCTCTCTAGCCTTGTGAGCGCCACATGAAGGCTGCCGGAGGGTCGATCAAGGTTTTGGTGGCGGACGATTCAGCGGTGTCCCGAAAACTCGTTGAGCACACGCTGCATGAGAATCGCTATTCGCTGATTTTCGCCAAGAGCGGGCGCGAGACGCTCGAACTTTTCACAGAGCATCGTCCCGATCTTGTGATTGTCGATTGGATAATGCCCGACCTGACGGGCCTCGAAATCTGCCAGCACATTCGGTCGAAACCACACTCATCCTACACTTACGTCATTCTTCTGACCGGCAAGTCAGAGAAGAAGAGTGTAGTGGAGGGATTGGCAGCAGGGGCCGACGACTACCTTACAAAACCGTTTCACGATGAAGAACTCTTGGCACGTGTAGGAGTGGGGTTCAGAATTATTGAGCTTCATCGGGAGATCGAAGCCAAAAATCTGCTCCTGAAAGAACTCGCACTCACCGACCCACTGACGGGCCTCCCCAATCGGCGCGCTATTGATGACTGGGCTGCGAGGCAACTGAGCGGAGCGGCCAGGCACGGTTTTTCTTTCTGGGTGGCGCTGGCGGATATAGACCACTTCAAGACTGTGAATGACACCTATGGACACGAGGCCGGCGATACGGTTCTAAAGACATTTTCCGAAATTTTGAAGAGCCACTCGAGAAAAAGCGACATTTGCGGCCGCATCGGAGGCGAGGAATTCCTTATCGTTCTCACGCATACATCCGAGGAGAACGCTAAACTCGTGATCGACCGCGTACGGGCGGCATTTGAGGCAACGCAATTCAATTTTGATGGCAACAGCCTCAAGGTGACCGCAAGCTTCGGTCTTGCAGGTTTCGCCGGAACGCGCGCCCCGGATTTCAGCCGGCTGGTCGCACAGGCGGATGCGGCTCTTTATTTGGCGAAGCGCCAGGGGCGAAATCGGCTTGAATTGTCAGAGATTCGGACGTTGTGAAGAGAGTTGTTCACTGAATCTCTTTGATACGCGCCTGTGAGCAGCGGCGAAAGCGATTTGGAGTTGCCGGAAGCTTCTGCACCGTGCTAGCTTCGGGCCATGACACTATCAGCGCGCAACAAACTTTCTGGAAAAATCGAAGAGATTCAATTAGGCGGGGTGATGGCCCACGTTGTTATCCGTGTGGGAGACGCTTTAATTGATAGCGTGATTACAAGGCGCAGTGCCGACGAGATGCAACTCAAAGTCGGGGACATCGTCAAGGCCGTTATCAAGTCCACCGAAGTAATGCTGGAAAAGGATTAGCTCCGCGCGAAGCTTCCGGCGGCGTCGGCCTTGAATGGATAGATGATTGTGTACTGGGCGCCCAAAACTGTTTTTCGGAATTAAGGTTCTGCCCCCGCCCCTTGGAGGGAATTGTGACGGCCCCGTTTTTCTTCTCCCTTGTTTTGAGTGCCGTTTTTGCGTTTCCTTCGCAGCAAGAGCCGACGCAAGCGACGCCCACGGTGGCTGATGCAGCGCGCGCGGCGCGTGAACGCCAGAAATCTTCTTCCGCGAAGCGTGTGGTGACCGATGATGACGTGCTGCATTCCGGCGGATTCGACAATTCGCAAATAAGCGAAGACCGTGTTCGCGCAGAATTGGAGAAGGGGATGCCTGCGAATCCCACTCTTCCTATGTTGCAACTGGCCATCAGCCAGATTGGCGATGTCGTTAAGAATCCCGCCGATCAAATCGCTGCCAGATATAAGAGCATTCCGTTGGGTTCAAACCCTAACATCAGTTTTCCTGGCAAGAAGGAATGGGATGCGGAGATGGACGACGCCGTATTCCGCATGGTCGAAGAAGCCGGAAAGACGACAGTTCAGCTGCAGGCGCTTTTGACCAAGAGCAAGGAAGCTTTTTCAGGCCAGGACCCGGAGGCTCTCCGGAAGCTGCGCACGCAATGGATCGAAGCTGAAGTTCCCTACGTGACCTGGCAGAAGCGCGCCTTTCAGTTGAGCTTGGAAGGCGAGGCGCGAGCCAAAGCTGCAAACGCCGCGAAACAACCGCAGAAGTAAGCCAAAAACTTAAAGAGTGCAAATTCCCATCGCCATCAACACAGAGCTCGGAGAATGGCATCGGCGGCGTGTGCCACGTGTACTACGCCGTAGATAGATTGTGGCTATACTGGCGCGCCGATTTGGCGCAAGAGCGTAGCAAAATCAAAATAAATTCGGCCCGCCGGAATTTTTCTCGTTGCGAGATCGTATTCGTAGAACGAGCAACCAGGGACTTGAACCTTTTTGCCCGTAGCTTCGATGTTGGCAAAGGCACCCTTGTGCACGGCTTCAAAATTCCATTCCACCGCGACCAGGTTCCTGGCATGAGCCAAGTTCCGAATAGAATGTACATTACCGGGGAACGCGACGATGAACGGTCGCACAAAATTGTCCCGCACGGCTGTTTTCCCTTCGAGTGTTCCCGTTGGAAGGTGAATTACGACATCATCCGAATAGTAGGCGAGAATTTTGTCTTCATCGATGCCTTTCCAGGCGTCGAAATATTCTTGAATAAATGCGTGGACATTTTCTGGCGCTGCCAGGGCCGTTGCGGCTTGCATGATTGCCCTCCCTCTCGACGCTGTTAGTGCGTCGCCGTCGGGGCGATTGTATACCTGTTGGCGGGCCCAGTAGGACGATTAACGGAAGGGCGGCCCATCCTTTGTCCCGCAGATTCGTTCGGGACGCAAACGACGCGCAAAATACAAAAGCGCAAAGGGAAGGCCGCCCAAGAGATATTTTGGAAGTGGAGTGCGCCACCGGCCAAGACCAGCGCGAGAAGCCGCTTTGATCCAATTTGAAACGCAATCGGTGCCAAGCACACTACCTGCTGGTGGCATGAGGAACAGAAATCAACCGTGAATCCAGACGAAGCCATAGACAGAATTCTTGACCTTTCAGCAGAGGCTCATGTGAAGAGGCGCGGAGCCGCCAAGAACTCCCCAACATTTCACAAATTAACGGGAGCGGTACTAGCGTACGGCCAAGCACTGGACCTTCTTACAAAACTTCGGAAGGAGCGCAACTGGAGCAAAGAAGCCCGGGAGCCCCGATGGTTGCAGTTCGATTATTCCCGTCTCGCTCCAAGTTCATAAGCGCCACGCCTAGAGTACTCGCCTGGTATTGACCCGCCTAAGCGCTCAACAAAAACCGCACCCTGAAAACCGTAGGGTGCGGCACCCAAAATCGTTCGTGCGCTTTAAGGAGGAATTTCAAATTGGAAATTTGAGATTTGAAAGGGGAAGACGCAAAGGCCGCGAGCCACGGCGGGCGCGCGGACGGCTCCGCGTAAATGACGAGCGGGATGGGGGCTAGGTGCCGAAGACGACGCGCGTGCCTGTGGAAGGCATGATTAGCTTCTCGGGCATCTCGCGCTGGATTGTCATTATGGTGCGCAAGCCGGTGCAATGCATGGGGATCAAGTAGTCCGGGTTGATTTCCTTCATAGCTGCCACGGTCTTGGCGATGAGTTCATCGGGAGAAGGCCCCAAGTGCCACCCGCCGACCACGGCGTGCACCTTCTCGATCCTGGTGGACTTCTGGATCTGGCGGACGGAGTTGATGATGCCGGCGTGGCCGCAGGATGAGATCACGACGAGTCCCCGGTCTTTCACGTTGTAAGCGGTGGCGTGCTCGCCCCAGAAGATGTCTTTCACCAACTCGCCCGGCTTGGCTTCCATCTTGACTGTGCCGGGAGGGAAGTGGAACGTAGCGTCGCAGGCGGAGCCGGGCGCGCCGGCTTCGAGACGAGCTGCCGGAAGAGGCATCTCGAAATCCGTGACTCGCGCGATGTGGCCGGAGGTGAAGGCATGGCCCGCGACTACGGTGGGCTCTTCCGCGATCACGACCTTCAACCCTCGCGCTTCGAGCTCATCCCGCTTGAGCTCACCGTAATCCAGTTTAGTGCCGTCGGGTTGCACCACCCAGCGATGGCAGAACGTATCGCGTCCTCCGGCATAGAGAGTGAGCCCTGGTTTGGCTTTTCCCTGGAGAGCCTGTGCCAAGTCGGGCAGGCCACCGTAATGATCGTCGTGCCCGTGGCTGATGATCAAGGCGTCGGACGTGGCGGGATCGACTTTCAGGCCTTTGAAATTGTTTGTGAGCGTGCGGGGCGTGAGCGCGAAGTCCAGCAGGATCTGCTTTTCCTCTGCGCCTCGGAAGGACTCCAAATGAAAGGCCAACCCATGTTCCGACAACAACGAGACTTCTGAGCCGTACGGACGGGGCAAAGTATTCCGAGTGATCGCCAGGTTGCCGATTTTCCCGCCCTTGGCGAAGATGTCGTAAATGTTGTCCACCAGGTTGGTGACAACGAGGCGGTCAGTGGTGGGGATTTCCTTGGGAGTATCGAGGAAACTTCCGAAGCGGCCCGTGCCGCCCACTAGGAATGTTCCGCCTGCTACGGCTCCCAGCTTCAGGAATTCGCGCCGGTGCATGCTTGACCCCCTTCCTCTGACCCGAGATCTTCTTTCTTGGCTTCGAAAACGGAAACATTGTAACCCCAAAGGACTTAGAGATGAGGTGATGTGGCAGGGCGATTGAATTTAAGCCTGTGCCACGGGCCTGACGGCGAAGCATTGAAAACACCACTGTGCAAAATTTCCCCCGCCTCGAAATGAGTTAGGGTTCCGGGCGATGGCCGGTCGAATGTCCAATCGTGGGCCGAATTTTGTATTTGAGGAGGCGATCGACGGAGCCTGCGGCTTTGAGCTGCTCGAAGCTCCATTCGAGAAGGACTTCGCCGACGTTTCCGAGCTTGCGCTTTTCGCGAGCGGCAAATTCTTCGAGTTCGGTGCGCAATAGCTGGCGGACTCTCAGGCCGATTTGTGTTTTCCACTCACCCATGGCTCGCCTTAATTCGTGACGCAAAAGAGGCGATGTTCCCAGTGACCCCAGTGAAGGACAAGGGTTGCCACGATCCCTCGCTTCGCTCGCTCACAAACCGAGGATGGGGCACCCTCCGTGTTTTTGGAAGTTGAGTGGATAAGTAAAGATTGCGTCGCGATTGTGACTGGCTTCGAAAATATCCTGAGGCGCGGTCCGGGCCACCCGCCCGGCCGCGCGCGATTCTCGGTGAGTATTTCCGGTGAGTGTAAGAACGCAAATTACCGCTGCGGCTCTTCTTTTTTGATTAGAGGATCTGCTTGCGTGATGCTGCCCTTCACCAGTTCCGTCTTGATGGTGAATGTTTGTTTTGGCAACAGATTGATCTCTGTCTCGAACGTCCGGTACCCGGGCAAGGCTATCTTGACGCGATGCTTCCCCGGGCTAACCAGCATGGCCCGGGCAAACCCGCGAAACTCTTGAACATGGCCGACAAACAGGTCGTCAAGGAAAACCGCTGCGCGGTCGGGTATGACATCCAGTTTTACCTTAGCGGTGACTTTTGGATACTGCGCCAGCGGATCCTTTTGCATTGCGACCTGCAGAATTAGCTCCTTTCCTGGTTCCACAACCACTGTTTGCTTGAAGTCCTGGTAGCCGGCCTGACGCACCGCGATTTCATGTTCCCCCGGCAGAAGTGAGACGGTATTGTTCTCTTTGAGTTCCCCCAAGTAACCCACGTATCCCCCGTCAATCCACACTCCCGAAGTTTTCTCCACTTTGCTGGCGCCGAGGAACCGGATTTTCCCCATCACCTGGCTTTGCGCACTGGCGCTAGCGGCGAATAACAGAAGGAAGCAAATGACCGTAAAGCCCCTTAGTTTGGATCCGGTATCCATAGCCATTGTCGTTCTCCTCGTACCCTTTCAGCCAAATTGAGGCTGCTGGCGCTCGGCCAGTGCCATTCCAAGTTGTTGCTGCGATTCTTTGTGCTTTTGGCTGGGAGCGTTCTGGAAAAAATGCTCTCCTGCGCACTCATTCTCTGGCAGGAACGGCACCAGCTGCGCAATGGGGAGGGGTTCTTAGCCGGAGTTTTCGTTTCATTTTCCGGCCCAATGGCTAACGTACACCGGGGCGCCTCTGACTGCAAGGTTCAGTCGTGATTAACTCGCTTACCGGAAACTTGGGCGAGTGTGATGCGCTTCGATAAACGAGTTGGGGTTTGCTCCGTCTAAGCGGGGCGGGAAGGAATTGAAGAGAGGAGACTCGAATGAAACGACGCTTCTTGTTATCGGCAGCGCTCATTTTTGCCGTGGGTGCTTTGGGACAACTCACACAAGGCGGCTTGCCGAGCGCTGCGGCCGCGAATGCGCCTCAGGCACAACAAACGCAGGGGGCACAGGTGGCGCAGCAGGCTTTGCCAACTGTGGCTTCCGTCGTGGACCGGGAGATCAGCGCCATCGAAAAGCTGGTGGTGGACGCTGCGGAAGCCATGCCGGAAGATAAGTACAACTTCTCTCCGGAGGGCTTGAACATTCCAGGCGGCGACTATAAAGGTGTGCGCACGTTTGCCGCGCAGGTGAAGCATATCGCTGTTTCGAATTATTTCATTTGGTCGCCGCTTACGGGAGATAAGGTGCCGGAAAATATCAAGGACGGAAACGGTCCCGTGGAGCTGAAGAGCAAAGTGGACATCATCAAGTTCCTGAAGGATTCTTTTGCCCTGTGCCACAAAGCCGCGGCTACATTGACGGTGGAGAACATGTTGGAGAACCCTGGGAAAAGCAAGTCGACCAGGTTGCGCTTGGCTACTTTCGGCGTAGCCCACGCCTATGATCACTACGGACAGATGATCGAGTACTTGCGCATGAACGGGATTGTGCCGCCGGCGAGCCGAGCGAGTGGCGCATCCTGATGACGAGCCACGGCTCTATTGAATGAAACCGATCAGAGTTAGCCCGCCAGAAAATCGAATACCACGTGAGCGTTGTCGCTGCGAATTCCCACTGGCCCTTTGAATTGCAGCACCACGGGGACAAGTGTTCCTTGCCAAACTATTTTGTCGTCTGCTTTCACAGTCAGTTCTGTTCCTTCGAGTTCCGCATAGAGAGTGTGGGGCTCATCCACGTGCAGAGCGGGTGGTGGCGCGGCGATACGCGGCTTGATGTTATTGATGTATCCATGGTCCAGACATTCTTGATGCGTGCGTTGGCCGGGGTTTAGTTTTACGGAAACGGCAATTTTCTGCGTGTCGAAGTTCCACATTACGTAAACCAGGTTACAAGTGTCCTGCGCTTTGAGCTTTATTCCAAACTGGTGACGTACTTCGCCACTACCGAGGTGCGACACTTCGCTCGATGGGCCAAGGTAAGTGAATTTGAGCGTGACTTTTTGCGATGGGCTGATCTTCTTCAGTGTCGCGCGCATCTCTTTCGAGGCCACCATCAGCCGGTCGCTTGCCGCTTTTTCAATCTTTCCGTCGGAAACGTCGAAGTCGCCCAACTGCGTTTTGGTTTGTGCTTTGGCGCTGGGAAAAGTTGCCAGCGCAATCAGGCCTAACGTCAAAATAAACCGGGTCATCTGCAATCCTCCTGACGGCAAAGTCAGAATCAATCCATCGGAATGAATAACCAGTGAGGAGTCTACCGGATAGACGACGAAGGCTTTCGAAATGTTTCCCTACGCGTGTGGGTCGAGACCAATCTGGCGCAATAATCGGGCAGTGGGTGTTTCTTTCTCGATGAATCGAACTCCAACGGGAGGAACAAAGTGCCCCCGGGGCACACCAACTAATTTGAAAGAGGAGACGATTCATGGTTCGAGGATGGAATATGGCTTTGGCAGTTGCGGGATTAGCGGTTTTGAGCGCGGTCCCTTCGGCGACGCTTGCGCAGGACAAGATGCAAAGCGACTCAATGAAGAAAGACGACGCGATGCAGGACAGCATGAAACAAGACAGCATGAAGCACGAAGACATGGCGCCCGACAAGAATGCGAAAGCGCTGCTTACGGGGACATTTCACGGCAAGGTGCACAGCACAAGCGGGCGGGCGACGGTTTATCAGGGCGCGGACGGCAAGAAGATTTTGAGACTGACTCATTTCAAGACGTCGAATGGTCCCGACGTTCACGTAATTTTGGTCGCGACGAAAGACGCGAAAGATGACGCGAACTTTATCAGCGGCAACGTAGAACGCATCGAGTTGGGAAAATTGAAAGGAAACGAAGGCGATCAAAACTACGAATTGCCGGAAAACATTGATTTGGGCAAATTTCAGACGGTTTCCATCTACTGCGAGCGGTTCAATGCGAATTTTGGAGCCGCTCCGCTGGCTAAATTCTAGGAAAGAGCAGGCGACGGGCTGCCTGGCAATGAGCGAGGCAGCCCCTGCCGAGAGACGACAATGAATACAAATCAACGAGGTTGGATTAGCAGAAATAGATGGATTTTGGTTTTGATTGCGATTCCGGTGCTGGCGGTAACGTGGTGGGAATTTCGTCCAGAAAAGCTGTTCATCAATCAGAAGGTGAACGAGGCGGCTCCGTTTGCTGCGAGCGGAGAACCACAACCGATTTACACTGGAGTGCTGGAAGGGAAGGCTCATCCGACGAGCGGCAGGGCAACGGTCTACCAGTCACCGGACGGAAAGAACTTTTTGAGACTGTCCGATTTTGCGACTTCTAACGGGCCGGATGTGCACGTGGTCCTCTTGAAGCCGGATGAGAAAGCGCTGGGCGGAGTTGCGATTGCCGGTGAGATGGATATGGTGGAACTTGGTTCGCTGAAGGGCAATCAAGGAGACCAGAATTACGATTTGCCCGCAACGGCCGACTTGAACAAATATCAGACCGTGGCGATTTATTGCGAGCGATTCCATGTGATTTTCGGAATATCGCAGCTCGAGAAGTTCTAAGCCAGGTGAACTAAGTTGGGAGAGATACGGGGTGCGGAGATTCAGCCGCACCAATTTGCTGCGATGACGACAGGGAAACAGAGCGAAGCCGAAACGATTGGGCGAATCCTGGCCGGAGAGAAAGAGCTATTTCACGACCTTATCCGGCCGTACGAGAGAATGGTTTATTTGACGGTCTTTTCCGTGCTGAGGAATGAAACGGAAGCGGAAGATGCAGCGCAGATAGCGATCATCAATGCGTACCGGCATTTGGGAGCATTTCGGGCGGACGCGAAGTTTAGCACCTGGCTCGTAACGATCGCGATGAACGAGGCGCGGCAGAAGTTGCGGCGCGAAAAAAGGGCCGTCCTGGAGTCCATTGAAGAAACAGTAGAAGAGAGCACCGGTGATTACACGCCGGCATTTCTGACGGACTGGCGAGAGATTCCGCTGGAGGCGCTGGAGCGGAAGGAGTTAAGAGAAGCCTTGCAGAAGGCAGTGACGGAGCTGCCGGACCATTACCGGCAAGTGTTTTCGCTCCGAGATCTACAGGAACTAAGCATACAGGAGACCGCGGAAGCGCTAAGCATGACGCCGGGGCTTGTGAAGGTACGACTGCGGCGCGCGAGAATCATGCTACAGAAGAAGCTTGTGCCATTCTTGAAGAAGACACCTCCTGCTAACAGAGGGTGGTTTGGGAGGGCGCGATGAAGCTGGAATGCAAGCACGTGTGGGGCTACATTTCGGATTATATTGACGATTCCGTTGATCCGGCCGTCCGAGAGGATATTGAGCGGCATCTGGAACACTGCGAAATCTGTTCGGCAATTCTGGATTCCACGCGAAACATTCTGATTTTGACAGCGGATAAGCGAACGTTTGAAGTGCCGGTGGGATTCAGCGAAAAATTGCACCGGCGGTTGGAAGAAGAAATGAAGAAAGAACCAAAGCTGGACGAGAAATAGGCGTGTTTATTGAAATAGTGGAACGCGATGGATCAGGGGATGGGTGATCCATTCCGCGGCAAGAAGAATGAGTGTCAGGATAGACAAAACGATCTGCAGCTGCTCGGAGCGTTTCTTTTTTGAGCTGAGCGGTTTCTGACGCCATTGAGCAGATTGGCGACTGCGCAGTCGCCGAACTCTCCAAATCACGTAAAGATTCAAAACAGAACCGATCAAAGCGACGGCCATCATAGGAACACGGATGACGTCTGCATGGAATCCATGCGCGGGCGTGTGGAGACCCGCGGCTGCGGTGAGCGCCGTAAGGCCGATGGCTACTCGAATGCCGCTGATGGCGATGACGGCGGTACAGGCGCTTTGCAAAACGGCAATTACGAAACCGGACCAATTGAGCCAGCGCGTGTTTGTAGCGGACACTTCCGCGTCCGGAGAAGCGCGTAAGTTGGATTGCTCCAGGGATTCGGTCAAATCCACACCTCTTGCGGCAAAAGCTGTTTCTGGAAAGTCAGAGCGAAGGAAAAGTTTGCAGGCATTTCCGTGCAGAAACAAGTGGCCTGAGGAAAGGCGCGCTTTGAAGGTTTTTAAAGGCAAGATGAGATAAGTTGTGGGAGGAATGATGTTTTGGAATTGCGTGGTGATTGCACCTAAGTAGCGTCCGGCGCTGGCGGCTTGGCGCCTCTGATGGTGAGCCAGAGCATGAGGGCGATCTCGCCGAAGAAGGGGAGTTGCGCGTAGGAATAGACGTTGTTCTCGTATTGCGGTTGGAGTACGGCGGTAAGACTTAGGATGACCCAAGCGATGCCGGCGACGGCGAGCCAGACGCCGAGGAAGCTCGGCAGGAATCGCGACCGATAGACAAGCAGTGCAAGCGGAAAAAGCCAGAGACCCCAGAAGAGTTCGGCGACAACCAATCCTTGATGATGCAGATTGAGGAACAGCATCGCGAGAGCTTCGCGCTGAGGTTTTTCGAAAATAGATAGAAAGTCTGCTCCCCGGGCGAGGACGATGGCGGCGATGGAGTTTACTTCGTTCAAGAACGCGATTGGGACGGAGACCACAATCAGCGTGACCATGAGCGAGGCGTGGCGCCGGTTGACTCCTTTGAGCAAGTCGTACAGAGCAGCGGCCACAAAGATGAAACCGGCCATGCCGATGAGTTGAGCAGCGATGCCAAGGCGGAAGAGTGTTTCGTGAGCGGCGATGTTGGCGGCCGTCGCCGCTGTGTTTCCGTGGACTATAATCTTGCCGGGAACATAGCCCATGGCGAAGAAGCCTACTAGCGACGTGACTAGATATAGCAAGCCCGCGGATCGGCCTGGGTTCTTGGTGGAACTCATGGTGTCCTCCTGCGTTGTAAGGGGCCTGGCGTGAAGGTCTATCTGAAGATACGCCGGAGGGGATCAAAACATTTCGCCACAACATTCCGCGACAACATTCCGCGACAATATTTCGTGACCCCATCCTAACTTCCGAATGGCCGGCGATACGCCTGGAATCACACTTCCTATTAACTTTGTGACCGCACTTGTACCTTCGAGCTATAGCGCGCCAGTTTTTCGAGGTGATAGTGTCGAGACAACCAGGCCTGCCGAATCTGTGCAAGGAGAATAAGCATATGGGTCTTCTCGACGCCGTCGTAAGCAAGTATTTTAGAGATGAAAAAGTGGGCCGGGTCGTCGTTTTTGCCGGAGATCGCCGCAACCGAGGCTACCTTGTGGACTCCGGCGCTGAGGAAGCGAGAATCAGATCCTTCCTAAAAATGTTTCATTTTGCCGAGTATTCGATCGTTCTGTTCGGTTCCTCCCTCGCCTTCGCCTGGTCGACATTTTTCAGTAATCTCCAGTCCCTCGGCAGGCCTGAGGAGCATGTTATTCGGACGACGTGCATTTACCTCGCGATAAACGGTCTTCTAGTTGGCATCCCAGCCGGGCTGCTGTGGAGAGCCTATAAGAAGTCGTTCTTGAGTTTTGTCTCTTCAGAGCATGAGGTCGCAGTATCGGGGAAGAGCGCCGGCCAACAAGGTTGGATCGCATATGCTACGTTTGCTGTCGCTTTGGCAATTCTCGCGTTTATTTTTTTCTACTTAGTTCGGGCGAAATAGCCAAATTGCAGTGAGCGGCAATCCCGAAACACACAGCTACACGTTCATCCGCCAAGAAAAAACACACTGCTCAATAACCAAAAACACGGCGTTCTCGATGAGAATCTAAAGCGCCAAAATCGGCTCCGAGTTGAGCGAGCGTTGCGTGCGTGCTATGTTGGTAGAAGCAAGCCCGGAGTGGCGGAACTGGCAGACGCGCTGGACTCAAAATCCAGTGGTACTTAGTACCGTGTGGGTTCGACCCCCTCCTCCGGGACCACTTTTATCCGTGCCCCGCGTAACCTTCTAGATTCCTCGAATACAGTGACGTATGGTTTTTGTTACAGGCGGGCGAAATCGAGCCTACCAGGTATGCCGTATTGCGAGATAGGCTTTCCCCTTTATCCTTAATTGTTTAGAGAGCGTGGAGGCCTTACGGAATCATCGGCTACTACACGGATCCGGTCGGATTCCGGAATCAGCACTTCGGAGAGTAGCGATCTTTTTCGGCTGCTCGTAAATAGCGTTCGGGATTTCGCAATCTTTGTTCTCGATCCCGATGGCCACGTCCTCACGTGGAATCTTGGCGCTCAGGCTTTGAAGGGCTACGCTAAGGAAGAAATCATCGGCAAACACTTTTCGCAGTTCTACCTTCCAGAAGCCGTTCAAAGCGGTTGGCCGCAACGGGAATTGGGCATCGCCAAGAAGGAAGGGCGCTTCGCGGACGAGGGTTGGCGCATACGAAAGGACGGCAGCTCCTTTTGGGCTTCGGTCATTATCACTGCGCTTAGGGAGAGCGACGGAAAACTCTGCGGCTTCGCCAAAGTGACGCAAGACATGACGGATAGAAGGCAGAACGAAGAGCGTATTCAGTCGCTGAACCGTGAGCTTCGTCTTCGCATATCTCAACTGGATGAAATTCAGCGCGTGGTGCAACTGCGAACCATAGAACTTCAAAAATTGTCCGGCCGGTTGCTGCAAGTCCAGGACGAAGAACGCCGCCGGCTCGCTCGCGAGCTCCATGACGAGCTAGGACAACAGCTCGCAGGGCTCAAGATGATGCTCAAAAAAGCTACGAGCCAAGAAGCAGAGCAAATGGTGGATACTGCGATAGCTTCGGTCCGCAACCTATCCTACATTTTGCATCCGCCTCTTCTGGATGAAACTGGGTTGCAGTCTGCACTGCATTGGTATGTTGATGGTCTTGCGAAACGCAGCGGGATTGAAATCTCCCTACTTTTGAAGCCGCAAAATTTTCCCCGTCTCTCGAGTGAAATTGAGGCAACTATCTTCCGGATCGTTCAGGAAGCGCTGACGAATGTTTATAAACATTCGGGAACGGAAAAGGCGCGCGTAGAAGTAGAAATTGATAAATACGGCGAAATGATTTTCATCAAAATTCGCGACTACGGCAAGGGTTTCCCCCTGGAGAACATGGGAAGTATTCCGATGCCTTCTATGGGTATCGGTATCGGTGGTATGCGGGAACGCGTTCGACAGTTCGGAGGGGAACTTTTGGTTACGCGAGCCGAGCCCGGAGCGTTAGTCGAGGTCAAAATTCCGCTATTTGGCGGAGCTGTCCAAGAGCTCTAGCTCTTCAATTACCGTCCCATTCTGCCCCGCGTACTCGAAACCTCTTTTTCGGGCCACACACCGTTGCTCAAACGTCGAGGACCTCAGGGGAGTTCGCTGCTCCTGCTATGACTGATCTTGATTTGCGCATGCCAGGGGCTGTTTGCTTCGCCTTGCGCGATGTCTGGAAAGGGAATAGCTTTGACCCGATTGTGTAGGGAACGAAGGAGATGGCGATGAAACCTGCCGAAACGCAGTTAGAACGCCTGGAACGACTTGAGCGATTCGTTCGAACTGTGAAGCTATTGGTCCTCTTGAGTCTAGTCGCGGGAGTGGCCGCTATCGTCTTCGGCAAATATGCTTTTGCGTCAACCCCGGATGACAAGATTCTGCGTGTGCATGGAATTGTGATTGAAGATGCAACGGGCCATCCCCGGCTGCTTATAGGTGCGCCAGTTTCGAACCAGGGTAGAAAACGTCAGGACGAACTCACCGGATTCGTTTTGTTGGGGGACGACGGCACCGATCGACTCACAATCGGAACCGCTGACTACGATCAGAAAAACGGGACTCTACAACATCGCGTCGCAAACGGCGTCGGCGTGCTCCTGAACGACGCGCACGGAAACGAACGCGGCGGTTTCGGGATTCTTGACAATGGTCGCGTCACTCTCGGTTTGGACCGCGCAAGCGGCGAGGAAGGCGCATTTCTCACTGTGGAAGATGAAGACGATTTTGCCGGCTTGCTTATCAAAAACGCTCACACCTGCAATGTCGCTTCATTCGGAAATAGCAAAGACGCTGAAACTCGATTGCTCTTGCGGGACCGCGCTTGCAACGACCGGGTTTCTCTTGCCATAAAAGACTCCGCCGCGCCGAAACTCGAAGTTCGGGACCACCAGGAAAGGCTGGTCTTCGATGCTTTTGCGGCACCGCATAAGTAGGCAAGAACAACTTCTCTCTTGCACCTTCATTGAAACGGTTTAAGATTGAAATATTCGAAGGTTTGTAATTTACAAAGAGGGAATACATGCAACGCACCCGCGCGATCGCACTTCTTTGCTTGACGGCTTTCTTACTTCTATCTGGCGTTAGTGCATTTGCCGGTGAACCTGTTACCCAGACGCCCGCAACAATCTATTTGAATGCAAACTGGCAAATTCAATCTTCTTGCGAAACAAAAGCCACGGGCGAACAGATCTCTGCGCCGGGTTTTGCGGCCACTGGCTGGCACAAAACGACGGTTCCAAATACTGTCGTAGGCTCGCTTGTTGACGACAAGACTTATCCCGACCCTACATACGGAACAAATCTCAAGAATCTACCGGGCATGAACTATTCGAGCGCTTCGTTTTTTGCGCTGCAGGATATGCCGGAAGGAAGCCCCTTCAAATGTTCGTGGTGGTGGCGCATGGGATTTGCCATCCCCACGTCGGCGACAGGAAAGCATCTGGCACTGCATTTCCCAGGGATCAACTATCGCGCCAATGTCTGGGTGAACGGGAAAAAGATCGCGGACGCGAAAGATGTCGTGGGAACTTACCGGATTTTTGAATTTGATATCACGAACGTTGCGAAGGTTGGCACGGCAAACGCCGTCGCGCTAGAAATCTTTGCTCCGGAGAAAAACGATCTTGGTATTACTTGGGTTGATTGGAACCCCACGCCTGCCGACAAGGACATGGGCATCTGGAAAGAAGTTTCGCTGACGATTAGCGGCCCGGTTGCGATTCGCCATCCCTTTGTAAATTCCAAGCTGGATTCCGCGTACAAGTCCGCCGAACTTACGGTTAGTACGGAACTCCGCAACGATTCCGGCAAACCCGCCAAAGGTACGCTTATTGCCGATGTGGATGGAAAGCAACTCAAACAGGAAGTCGAACTTGCCATAGGCGAGTCGAAGACGGTTCGCTTTGCGGCGGCAAACTATCCGCAACTGAAACTTGCTGATGCAAAACTCTGGTGGCCGTTCACCGTTGGTACACCGAATCTTTACACGGCAAAACTTTCGTTTGAGTCTGAAGGCGCCGTTTCCGATTCGGCCATAGTCAAATTCGGGATTCGCGAAGTTACCAGCGAACTTACGGACAAAGGGCACCGGCTTTTCAAGATTAACGGGCGGCGTATTTTAATTCGTGGAGCAGCCTGGGCGCCGGACATGTTTTTGCGGCCGATGTCGAAGAAGCTGGATGCCGATTTGCGGTATGTGAAGGATATGGGGTTGAATACGATCCGTCTGGAAGGGCGCATAGACCGCGACGAATTGTTCAACAAGACGGACGAGCTTGGGATTCTGGTGATGCCCGGCTGGACTTGCTGCGACGCTTGGGAAAAATGGGAAGATTGGACGGACGAGACGCGAAAAGTTGCAGGTGCTTCGATGAAGGATCAGGCACAGCGTCTGCGGAATCATCCTAGCGTTTACGTGTGGCTCTACGGCAGCGACAATCCTCCACCCGCGGATGTTGAGCGCATGTATCTCGGCATTTTGAAAGATGCGGAATGGCCGAATCCTTCGGTTTCGAGTGCGAGCGAGCAGCCCACGCCTGTAACGGGAGGTTCCGGCGTCAAAATGACTGGCCCGTACGAATATGTTCCGCCTGTCTATTGGTACGCGGACAAGGAAGCTGGCGGCGCACACGGCTACAACACGGAAACGAGCCCCGGTCCCGCAATCCCGACACTTGAAAGCGTCAAGCGCTTCATTCCCAAGGAACATCTCTGGCCAATGGACGACGTATGGAACTACCACGCGGGCGGGGAGCGTTTTACTACCGTGAATGTTTTTACCGACGGGTTGACTCGTCGTTATGGCGCTCCGAAGTCGCTTGAGGACTACGAACGCAAAGCGCAGGCGATGACGTATGACGGGCAGCGCGCGATGTTCGAAGCGTATGGGCGCAACAAATACGTTGCGACGGGCGTCATTCAGTGGATGCTGAACAACGCGTGGCCATCTTTGATCTGGCATCTCTACGACTACTATCTCGTTCCTGGCGGCGGCTATTTCGGAACAAAGAAAGCCATGGAGCCTCTGCACGTTCAGTACGACTATGCGGATCATTCGGTTGCGGTTGTGAATGATACTTACGAAGCGCATCCGAACATGAAAGTCGTCGCTAAGGTCTACAACCTTCAAGGGAAAGAACTCGCCTCGCATGAAGAAAAAATGAACGTGCCAGCTGACGCCAGCGTGAAGGCTTTTGATTTGCCGAAGGCCGAAGGTCTGGCCATGACTTTCTTCACGAAGCTGCAGATGTTCGATGCGGCAGGGAAGTTGGTGAGTGACAATTTTTACTGGCTGTCGGCGAAGGAAGATACGCTCGACTGGAAGCACCGCCAGGACACCGTCTATACCCCGCAAGGCGAGTTCGGCGATTTGACGGGGCTGGAATCACTGCCGGATGTTTATGTCACGCGGATGACGAGTTACAAACAAGAGGCCGGAAAAGTGAAAGTGAACGTCACGCTTAAGAACACCGGTAATGCCGTGGCTTTCATGGTGCGCGCTCGGTTGGTGGACTCAAAAGGGGACGACCTTGTACCGGTGTTCTGGAGTGACAACTATGTTTCGCTATTGCCGGGCGAATCGAGAACGATTTCCGGAGAGTATAGCGGCACGGTGCCTGCTGACAAGGAGCCAGCAGATCGGATTGATGGATGGAACGTGACGGCCGCGCCGAGTCACACCGATTCGAAAACACCGAAGCACTAAATGGCGTTGTATCTCGCGCTGAATATTTACTGCAATTCGGGAGACTTTTTGTGTGCTGCGACAAGGTTCTTCGTCGTTTGCTCGTTTGCGCGCTCTTTGTGAACGCGACAGCGTACGCGCAGAATGCAAAACTCGACGCCGCAGAGAAATCGGTTCTTGCGCGCGTTGAGAAATCGGGCGCGGAGGTGGGAATCGCGTTTCGGATGTTGAATGAGAATGACGAATGGTATTCCCGTGCCGACGAATCCTTCCACGCTGCGAGCACGATGAAAGTCCCTGTTCTCATCGAACTCTTTCATCAGGTGAAGGAAGGGAAGTTAAAGCTCGGCGACACGCTCGTCGTCAAAAACGAATTTCACAGCATCGTGGACGGCTCTCCTTACTCCTTAGACGCGGAAGACGATTCCGAAACCGATCTCTACAAAGCCGAAGGCCAGACGCGCTCTCTCGCTCAACTCGCCGAACTAATGATCACTGTCAGCAGCAACTTCGCCACGAATCTGCTCATCGAAAAACTCAGCGTTGAAAATATTCGGGCCACCGTTCATTCGCTCGGCGCTGATGGCATGAATGTTCTCCGGGGTGTAGAAGACGGCAAAGCTTTCGAAAAGGGTCTGAACAATACGGCGACGGCGCGCGGGCTTGCGATTTTGTTAACGGCGATTGGAGAGGGCAGAGCGGTGGATTCCGAGTCTTCAGAGCAGATGGCGGCGATTCTGAAGCGGCAGAAATTCAATGAGGCGATTCCGGCGGGGCTGCCAGCGGGCACGCCGGTCGCCCACAAGACCGGAGATATCACGAAGATTCATCACGATGCGGCAATCGTCTATGCGAAGCGGCCGTTTGTGCTGGTCATTCTTGTGCGTGGCATCGCTGAGGACAAAGAAGCGTACCGCTTGATGGCCGACATCACGCGGGATCTTTACAACGCAACGAATTGACACCGGCGCCCCTGCACAGGACACTAAAAGCACAACCTCAGGCGGCGATACATCATCCAAGCTGTTGACGGTGCATTGTGGGGTTCGGAACAAGAATGCGAGGATTCTATTTATGAAGACATGGGCAAAATTCTTCTCCGCAGCGCTCCTGGCCGTGGCGCTTGCCGCGGCGGCCTCTGCCGACACGCTCGAATTGAAAGACGGCCGCGTGTTGCAGGGCAAATATCTTGGCGGCACGCAGGCCATCCTCCGCTTCGAATTGAACGGAGAGGTGCAGACCTTCTCGACGAACGATGTCGTCGCACTCACCTTCACGCGCGGCTCGAGTCAGCCGCAGGCGGCTTCGGCACCCCCTCAACCACAATCGGCTCCTGCGCCGGCAAGCAACATGGCGCCAGCTCCGGTGGCGCCCGCTTCCGCCCAGGCCAGTTCTGATTCCGGTTCGGTCACTCTTCCCGCAGGCCAATCGCTCCTCGTCCGCATGATTGATGGCGTTGACTCTTCCAAGAATCACGTGGGTGATATTTTTCATGCCAGCTTGGAGACGGATTTGACGATGAATGGCCAGCTCATTGCGCGCAAAGGTTCGGATGTTTACGGCCGGCTTGCGACGGCGGAAGCACAGGGCAAGTTTGCCGGGAAATCGGAACTGCAACTGGAGCTGACGCGTCTGGTAATAGACGGACGCGATTATTCGCTGGTCAGCAGCGACTACAACGTGCAAGGCAAAGGGCGTGGCGGCGACACGGCGAAGAAAGTCGGCGGGGGCGCCGTGCTGGGCGCGATTATCGGCGGAATTGCCGGGGGCGGAAAAGGCGCGGCGATCGGTGCGGCGGCAGGTGGCGGCGCAGGAGCCGGCGTGCAGATTATTACAAAGGGCGATCAGGTGAAGGTGCCGAGCGAGGCATTGCTTGAGTTCCGCTTGCAACAGCCGCTGACCGTGGTGCCCACCGGCCAGCAGTAATTTTAGTGCTTTCGGCGTTTCCATAAGGCCCGGCGAGATCCTTCCTGCCGGGCCCTGTTGCTTTTTTTGTAAGCACAGTACCCAAAAATCTTCCTTGCCTCTTCTACTGTTAGTCACTAAGCTAACACCGATGTGGGGAGACCTCTCGTGCCAAAAGAAAAACCAAGAGTAAACATCGGCGAAGTTATCAAAACCTATCGCAGCCAGCGCGGCTTGTCGCAAGGCGACATTGAACGCCGCACCGGGCTATTGCGCTGCTATTTGTCGCGCGTGGAGAACGGCCACACCGTTCCTTCGCTCGAAACCCTTGCCAAAATTGCCGAAGCGATGGACATTTCGCTCGCCGATTTCTTTCCGGGAACGGAAACGCCGCGTGACCGCGAAACGCAGAAGATGCTCGGCGAACTTTCCCAGGACGAAATTCGCTTTCTCGTCGAAATCAAGCGTTACAGCAGCACGCTTTCCGACGGCGACAAGCGCCTCGTTCTTGCCATGATCCGCAAAATGGCCACCATGCTTCCGCCACCCGTACGAAAACCGATAGTCCGCCGCCCCATGGCGTAGTTCAAGTTTTTGTCAGGAATTTTACGAGAAAGGACAGGCGGAGCGCCTGTCCTTTTTTCTTTTCAGCGCACCCTGCGCAGCACCAAACAGCTAGAAATTAAATCATGCAATGCCTGCTTCTGTTTTGTGAATCCCGCCAGCGCGTAGCCAATTCCGAGCGGAATCATATTGCTGACAATGCGGCTAAAGAAGCGTCCAGAGGCTCGCCAAAAATCCACCTTCGCTCCATTCAAGTCCGTCACTACGATACCAAGAGCCCTCTTTCCAATTGTTCCTTGCCACGCAGAACTTTCCATTGCCGCGTGATAAAGCCAACTGATTCCGACGAAAGCGGCAAAAAAGAAAACAACCGCACCCAATCCCAATACGTCATACCAATCGTCCATATTATCCAGGGGCTCAAAACTGCGGAAAATGCTTCCGACGCGCGCAAGAGAAACCAGCCTTCCCAGCACGACAAAGCCGATGCCGACGAGCATTGCCTCGTCAATCATCCATGCCAAAAACCGTAGCCAGAATCCTGCGTAGCTCACGCGAATTGCGGGAACGACTGAATTTCTTGGAAGGGAATTTGACGGAGTGTGCGCAACTGGCCGAACGCCGGTTGCTCTGCCGCAAGCAGGGCACACTTGAGTCGTTGCGTCGAGAGCGTGTCCGCACTGGGAACAGAACAAGAAGCCTCCCCGGTGAGCCAATCGTTAAGTGGCAATCGTAAGGTGCCAATCGTAGCCACGCGGAATAGACTTGGCAATAGCCGATTGGTTGGTTCGGCGTTGCCCGCCGATTTGCAGAATATCCTAGCGTCTCAGCACTAGCGTACTGGCAATCATGTCGTGAAGGGCCTGCTTTCGCTCGGTCAACCCAGCCAGAATGTATCCAATTCCCAGGGGGATCAGCTGCGACACGAACTTCGCAAAGTAGCGTCCCGTCGCGCGCGCAAATGTTACCGGCGCGCCCGTGATATCAGTAACGAAAATATTCAGCACTTTTTTCCCAGGTGTTGCCTGCCACGATGAGCTTTCGAACGCAGCGTAATAAAGCCAGCTGCCAATGAACATCACGAGTATAAAAACGCCGACGCCGACAAAAAACGCAGCTCCCAGCGCCTCTCCGACGGCCTCGCCTGGATCCGGAGGATTCGGCAGATTTTTCAGGAACGAACCCAAGCCTGAACTCAGTACAACAATCATGAATACGATCATGACGGGCACGCCAATAATGAAGCCATCCAGCAAATGCGCGACAAGCCGCAGCCAGAATCCCGCGTACGCCACGACCGGAGCCGGCTGCCAATGTGGAGTAACCTCAGCAGGTCCCACTGGCTGCAATATCGGCGGGGCCACGGGAGCAAGTGCTGCTCCCTGCGGCTGCCCGCATACGGGGCAAACTGCAACCGTCTCCGCGATCGCACTTCCGCATTTTGAACAGTACACGCTGTCTCCTTCAGCCATTCACATTTAGATACGCTTTGCCCAAGCAATTTGTTCCGAACTAGCCCGGCGCCTCAATCAGCTTCTCAAGCAACCGCACCTTTCGTCCAAAATAGATTCCCGTCAGCAATTTCCACGGCAAGATCAGGATGTATGCAAATCCTGCGTCGGCGGCGTAGTTGGCGGGAAGAATCAATCCCAACACGCAAGAAAACAAACCCACTCCGGCGATTCCCACCGAGTCAACGACCGTCGCCATCGTAATCAGCCGTTCGATTCCGCTCAGTTCCAGCTTTTCGCGCTGCCGCCACGCGTTTACGTGCATTGCTGCGATTAATAGAAACGCAGCGGCAAATCCGACGCCATAAAGCAGTACGAGTTCCGGGATTTCGCTGGCCGAATGAAACTGCGCAGCAAACCCACCGTTCGCCTCGCCGATCAGAGCGCCGAACAAAAATTTGAGTGGATACACATAAAAAAGCACAACAAAGAGAAGGACGGAATTGAGCGCGAGCGTCGTGCGGTCCTGCATCGCGTAGCGGCGGAAGAATTGATAATGGGCATGCCAGAGAAGGCTGAAGAGGCCGAAGCAAATTGCGAAGGGCACGAAACCGCGGATTGAAACACGCAGCTCGCCAAAATTTTTCGGCACTTGCAGAGAAACCACAAGCAGTGTGAGAGCAAGGCCGAAAATTACATCACTGAAAACCTCGAGGCGGGAAATTCCCAATCCGCGGAGGCGGAAGCCGTTTTCGGTGCGCTGCTCAGGATGCGAGAGGGGCATCGTTGCTTCGAAACTTCTCCGTCGCTACCTTACCGGCACGTCGCCGGTTCTGGTCTTTGTGCCCGCGCTTGCTTCCAGATTCAGCACCGACGACACAAATTCGCTCAGCGTCATTCCCATGTGTCCCCACAAGCGTTCTTTCAGGCTCGTATAGTCTTGCGTTCCGCTGAAAATATCCGCCATCAATTGGCGAAACACCGGGCTGCGCCGCAGGAACTGCACCATGCGTGTAGTGACAGCCGTCCCCAAAAATGTTCCGCGATAAAACCGTCGCACAATTCTCGCCGCAAATTCCAGTTCCGAAGCAAACGCAGCGCCAACCCAATCGGTGTAAACTTCCGGCTTTCCTTCAGCCAGCGCTTTGCCGAGCAATTCGCCGGAGCGCATCGCGTAAAACAATCCTTCGCCAGTCAATGGATCCACCCATGCCGCAGCGTCGCCGACCAGCGCCCAGTTTTTTCCGACGACGGTTCGCTGTTGAAGCGTGCGCTCCTGCGGAGAAGGCAGCACGTGCGAATAAAACTGGCCGTTTTCGACAGGAATATTGTGCTTCTGAATGAATGTCTGCAAGTGCGCGCGAAGTTCGCTGCTAATGTGCGAAGCCATGCTTCCGCAAATTCCGACAGATAAATGATCGCAGCGAGGAAAGGACCAGATGTAGCCGTCAAAGTGGGGAAGGAATTTTATGGTAATCGAGTCCGCGACCGCTGGAATGAAATAGCCCTGCGTTATTTCGAGTTCATCGCGCTGGAGCGGACGAGTTTCCGGCAGCAGGTGATTGCGAGCTCCCGCGGCGAGGACGAGAAAATCTGAGGATTGCCATTCGCCGTCGACACAATAGCGCGGCTTCGCACCGTTGGTATCTACGGATGTCACATGCGACTGCTGCACTTTACAGCCGGCGTTTTGCGCCCGCTCGAGCAACATGCCATTCAGCACCTTGCGCGAATAAATGACGATCGGATTCGGCATGTCTAGCGTGGCGCGTTGATCGTTGCTCGCGATTAGCTCGACGGAGTGAATGAATTTTTTTGGATAGGAATTATCGGCCAGGAAGGGATATTTCAAAATTGCTTTGTGCGTCAGCCCGCCGCCGCAAGGCTTTTCCCAGGCGAGATGCTCGTCAAATATCACTACTTCGTGCCCGGCGCGCGCCAATTCCGTGCCGCACATCGCACCCGACGGCCCTCCGCCGACAATCGCTATCTTGGACATGGGTCGACCTCTGTTGTTCCTCGAAGCCAGTGGAAAAAGGCGCGAATCCCTAGGCGAGCGGGAAGATCGCAAGGGCAAAACCGGCGCTCAGTATAGCACCGAAGAGTGCCGTGGCCGCTGGACTGTGTGTCTCACGGCGCACTACGTCCATTGCCAGCCGCTGCAATAGCGAAACTAGAACGAAATACAAAACCAGCAGCACCATCAGCACTTCTCCGGTGTGCAAAAGGAACATCGCCGCTACAATCATCGCCCATGCGATCGACCGAAATGCCAGCGTCAAAATGGCTCTTCGCACCCGCGACATTGTTGCATGCGCGCCCAGGAAAATCTCCTCCGCCATCAGCCACGGGAAAAATGCAACCATCATCGGCGCCATTCGCGCCCATTTGGGCCCCGTCAACCACGCCTCATAGAAGCTGTATTCAAACCAGAGTCCGAACAGCAGCACCAGTATGATTGCTGCAATCGCTGCCGCCGCGATACCACCCCAGGTAAAACGCCACGTTGTAGTTACCGCGCTCCAATTCCACGCCAGCAGCACAACTCCAAGGATCAATGCAAAACTCGCCAAATAATCCCCCTGAAACAAGCCAACAATTTTCAGCGGCACCCAAAACCTCAGCACACCCACTGCAATTGCCGAAGCCACAATCAATTGCCCTAGAATTCGCGTCGTTGGAATTGGCGCCGCTCCATCGTTCAATTCTTTTCCCGTTCCGCCGACAGTCTCCCCAACAAACGGCACACAAAGCAAAATCAGCCCAATCATCCCGCACAAATACCCAATCAGCGGATAGTGCGACGCGCGCACAACTTCCGGATCCGCGCCCAGCAATTTATTCGTCCATTTCCGCATCTCTCCCAACACATCGCTATCGAACAGCAGACTCACGTGAGTCGCATGCGGTATCTCTATGTATTTGCTCGTTCCATCCGTCGTTTCCTTCACCTTTACCAGAGAAATCCTGCGCAACTCTGCGGGCTCGTGCGAGCCGGTGATGATTAGCGTATTTTTCGCGAGCGGTGGATCATCCGGAAAGAAAACCAGTTCCTTCGAAAGCAATTTTGTCGTCCGCATCGGCGCCGGAGAAATCGCGATCACTCCCGCCACTGGCACGCGCGCGCTCGCACGAATCGCAATCGCTCCTCCCATCGAGTGGCCCGCCAGGATCGTCTGCTCCGGGACAATCGCCCGTCGCTCAATTAGCTCGCGAACTAACGCTTCGCCGCAATCGCTGGCTCGCAACGGCGTAAAGGGCCCCGGCGTTTTTCCATGCCCGGGCGAATCCGGCACAAACACACGCAGATTTTGGTTCGCCAAATCCTGAGCAAGATACGACATGATCCGCCGGTTCGCGGCGACGCCATGGAACAGCACGGCATAGCCTTGCGCGGTGCCGCTGATTGGTTCGACCACATCAACGGCCATGCGACAACTGGCCTCACTTGAAATCACTCTTAGAGGTCGATACGGGTCCAGATTCTGAAAAAAGAAACCCAGCCCCAAGAGCAGCAATCCCGACAGGGCGAACCAGAGTTTTTTCTGCTTCATGGAGCGAGCGCCCTCTCAACCGGTCCCTTATGAGACCAAATTCCCGCGCGTGTTAAAATACTGGTTTAGTTGCCTGTCACGCAAATTTGCCTTCGATCCTCAGGAGAGATCTTGCACCCTGGCATTCTCAGCTTGGAAGAAGCGGTGTTGCGATTCGGACCCGCGAATCGCAATGGACGTCGCGTTGTTTTTACTAACGGCTGCTTCGATCTCCTTCATCCTGGACATATTCAGAGCCTCGAACAAGCTCACACCCTCGGTGACGCTCTTGTCGTCGGCATCAATAGCGACGCTAGTGTCCGCGAGCTGAAAGGCGCTGGCCGTCCCATCCTCCCTGAACTCGAACGTGCGGAAATCCTTGCCGCGCTCGAGTGCGTCGATGCAGTCGTCATTTTCAACGAGCTCACGCCGCGCGAGATTATTTCCGCGCTACTGCCCGATGTCCTCGTTAAAGGCGGTGACTGGCCTGGCGATCAAATCATCGGCAGGGAAGAGGTCGAAGCTGCCGGTGGCAGAGTCGTTTCCATTCCCGTCGTCGCCGGATATTCCACGACCGCAATCCTTGCCAAAATGCGCGCTGCAGGCTCCTCCGTGCGCAAGGATTCGTAGAGCCCGATGCTGCTTCCCGTTGTTCGCGAACGATTAGAGAAGCTTCTGCGCCTCCCCACTGTGGAAAGCGCGCTAGCTGCGATCCATTCCGGCGAATCCGTTGTTCAGCTTTCCGGCCTCCAGCGCGCCGCAAAAGCTCTTCTTGCCACATTTTTCGCTGGAGAACTTCGCCGACCGGCTTTTTTTCTTACAGCTTCCAACAAACAGGCCGAAGCAATAGCGGAAACGCTCCGCTTCTTCGCTTCTGTTTTTTCCACTGGGAACGTCGCCGTGCTCCCTGCATTCGATACCCTTCCATGGGACGCGCGCAGTCCGCACGCGGACATTCTTGAGCGTCGAGCTGCCACTCTCTTTCGTATCGCCTCAGGTCAGGCGCAGTTTCTTGTCACGCCAATTGCAGCGGCACTCTGGCGCTATCGCCCTTATTACAACTACGAGCTGCTTACGCGCACTCTTCAGCGTGACGACGAAGTAAGTCTTGAGGGCTTCATTTCGTATCTTGGGGCCGTCGGTTACGCGCGCACCGAAATGGTCGAAATGCCCGGTCAGTTCGCGCAGCGAGGCGGCATCGTGGATCTCTTTTCGCCCGAAGCTCCGCGCCCCGTCCGCATTGAGCTTCTCGGCGATACCGTCGAATCGGTCCGCGAATTTGACGCGCGTACCCAGCGTTCCATCGCGCCCGTCGTACGCACTACAGTTCTTCCGCTCACGGAATGGGCCATTGCAACAAACAATGCTGAATCCTGGGATCTTCCTTCTTATTGGGGCCCAAAAGAAGAGTCTGCCCAACACAGTTTGCTGGAACTTTCTTCCAGCGCTCTCAAGCCGATCGTCTTTCTCGACGAGCCGGCCGCAATGCTTGAAACCGCGCGGCAATTTCTCGCCGACGCTACGGAAACCTACGAACGCCACGGCCACGCTAACTCGCCGACACCCGATCATTTCTTCTGGCGTGAAGAGAATTTGCAATCGTTTCTTGTCGGCGCTTCGCAGGTGCGACTCGAAGAGCTGGCGCTCGAAAGCGGCGATGTAAAGTCATTTTCCATCTCATCGCGCCCCAGCAGCCGCTTTCATGGCGATGTCGTTGCCTGCGTGGGCGCAATCAAATCGCAACTCGCCGGCGGCGGCATCGTCTACCTTTCTGCCGCCAGCACCGGCGAACTCGAACGACTTGCGGACATTGCCCGCGAGTACGAAGTCCCCTACGTGCTTGGCGAATCGGAAGACGCTGCAGCGGGCTTCACAGCGGAAGGAGCTCTCGAGTCTGCCGCACTCGTCCTGATCCGCGCTCCCTTCGCCGAAGGCATCGCCTTTCCCGACGCCTCCCTCACTCTCTATGGCAACTCGGACCTGTTTGACGTTACTCCCTCGGTCGAGCGCCCCAGTAAAAAGATTCGCACGTCTGGATTCTTCAGTGATTTCGCCGACCTCAAACCGGGCGACTTTGTAGTGCACGTCGATCATGGCATCGGCCAGTTCGAAGGGTTGCGACAAATCGAATCAGACGGACGGCGTGGAGAATTCATGCTGCTGCGCTACGCGGAGGATGCACGGCTTTACGTTCCGCTGGAGCGCATGGATTTGGTGCAGAACTATCGAGTTGTCGAAGGAGCGGAACCGCCGCTCGACAAACTTGGCGGCACAGCATGGACGACTCGCAAGGCGCGAGTAAAGAAATCCCTTGAAGATATGGCGGATCAGCTTCTCGCGCTTTACGCTTCGCGAAAGACTGCGAAGGGATTTACGTTTTCTCCAGACGGGAATTGGCAGCGCGAATTTGAAGACGCATTCGAATTCGAAGAGACCAACGACCAGAATGTGGCTATCGCCGACATCAAACGCGACATGGAGCGCGAAACGCCGATGGACCGGCTCCTCTGCGGCGACGTCGGTTACGGCAAAACCGAAGTCGCCATGCGCGCCGCGTTCAAGGCGATTAATGACGGAAAACAGGTTGCCGTTCTCGCACCCACTACAGTGCTCGCTTTCCAGCACTTCGAATCGTTCAAGCGTCGCTTCGCCGCGTTTCCCGCGCGCATCGAAATGATGAGCCGGTTCCGCACTGCCGCCGAGCAAAAGAAAATTCTCGCCGAACTTGAAGCGGGGAAAGTGGATATCGTCATCGGTACGCACCGATTGCTTTCCAAAGACATCGTCTTTCCTGATCTTGGCTTGCTCGTCGTTGACGAAGAACAGCGCTTCGGAGTAGCCCACAAAGAGCGCCTCAAAGAAATGCGCAAAAACGTGGATGCGCTCGCGCTCTCTGCAACCCCAATCCCCCGCACGCTGCATATGTCTCTCGTCGGCTTGCGCGATATGTCCCTCATTGAAACTCCGCCGCGCGACCGCCTCGCCATTCAAACCACAGTGGCGTCTTTTAACGAAGAGCTCATCCGCAAATCCATTCAAACGGAGCTGGATCGCGACGGTCAGGTCTACTTCATTCACAATCGCGTCGAATCCATCTATTCGCTCGCCGAACTCGTCGGCAAACTCGTACCGAAAGCGCGCATCGTCGTTGGCCACGGCCAAATGGCGGAAAAAGAGCTCGAATCCGTCATGCTCAAATTTATTCGTGACGAAGCCGACGTCCTAGTCGCAACTACCATTGTCGAAAACGGTCTCGACATTCCGCGGGCCAACACCATTCTCATCAATCGAGCTGATCGCCTCGGCCTTGCCGAGCTTTATCAGCTTCGCGGTCGTGTGGGACGTTCCAACCAACGCGCTTATGCGTACCTGCTCGTTCCGCCCGAAACAACGCTCAGCGAAATTGCGCGCAAACGACTTTCGGCCATGAAGGAGTTCAGCGAGTTGGGAGCCGGCTTTCGCATCGCCGCACTCGATCTCGAACTTCGTGGTGCTGGAAATCTTCTTGGGCGCCAGCAGCACGGCCATATCGAAGCCGTCGGCTTTGATATGTACACGCAAATGCTCGAGCGCGCAGTGAGCAAGCTCAAAGGTGAAGAAGCTGCTCCGGATCTTCGCACGACGCTCAACCTCGGGCTCGATCTCCGCATTCCGCAGGAATTTATACCCACGGAAAACCTTCGCCTGCGCACGTACAAGCGTGTTTCTTCGATTCGTTCCGAAGAAGAACGCAACGACGTCGCCCGCGAACTTGCCGACCGCTTCGGCAAACTCCCCGCATCTTTAGAAAACCTTTTGGACTATGCCGTCCTCAAATCCATCTGTGAACGCCTTCGCATTTCCACCGTCGAACGCCAGGGCAATCGATTGGCTATCCGCTTTCATCCCGAAACGACGCTCGATCCCGCCACGCTTGTCAAAGTCGTTCGTTCGCGGGAAGGCATTAAGCTTGACCCCAGCGGCGTCCTCTGGATGGAAACGACGCGCGGAGAGGCCGCTCCCGTGGCCCTCAGAAACGTATTGCTCGCCCTCGAGGGGCGGGGCTAAACTGGTAGGGAAAGGGAATTCATGCGAAATCTTGCACTGACAGCGGCTCTATTTGCCGCCCTGCCTCTTGCTGCGCAACAGCCACCTCCGCCAGCTCCTGCACCGGCTGGTGATCAGCAGCCAAAATTGGAAGCGCCTGGAATGGCTGCACCGGAACCGGAAGCCGCCAAACCGAAAACCGCGCCGCCTCCCGTTGCAAAGCCAAAAGCCGCCACGGAAGAAAACGGCCGCGTTGTCGAGGAAATCATCGCCCGCGTGAACAACGAAATCATCACGAAGTCTGAATACGACAAATCACTTGCCTCGGCAGAAGAAGACGCGAAGCAGGAATGTGAAAACCACTGCACACCTCAGCAGCTTCAGGAAGCTACGGAAGACCGCAAGAAAAATGCGTTGCGCGATTTGATCGATCAATCTCTTCTTGTTCAGCGCGGCAAAGACATGAGCATCAGCGTCGAAACCGACGTCATCAAGCAGCTCGATCAGATTCGGATCGGCAACAAATTGCCTGACATGGAAGCACTTGAAAAGGCCGTCACTTCACAAGGGCTGAACTGGGAAGACTTTAAGAACAACATTCGAAATCATCTCATCACGCAAAAAGTGATTGGGCAGGAAGTCGGTTCGCACATCACGATTGCCGAATCCGACTCCAAAAAATTCTACGAAGAGCACAAGGGAGAATTCATCGGCCCGGAAAGTGTCGCGCTCGCGGAAATCGTCGTCAGCACAGAAGGAAAAAAAGATTCTGAACTTCCCGACTTGAAGAAAAAAGCGGAAACCGCGCTAAAGCGCGTGAACGACGGCGAAAATTTCGGCGAAATCGCCAAGCGCATGTCCGACGGCAGTACCAAAGATCAGGGCGGCTACCTCGGCACGTACAAGCGCGGAGAACTCGCCAAACAGATCGAAGACAAGGTTTTTTCCATGAAACGCAACCAGCTCACTGATGTCCTGGAAACGAAACAAGGCTATTTAGTCCTTCAGGTTCTTGAACACTATGACGAAGGCCAGCAGGCTTACGAAAAAGTGAAAGACAAAATCATGAACCAGCTTTACGAAGAGCGCATGCAGCCTGCTCTTCGCAACTATTTGAAAACCTTGCGCGAACAGAGTTACGTCGTCATCAAGCCTGCCTACGTTACTGCGGCCGGCGGTGGCGGAAATTCGGAAATCCAGGAAGTCAGCGCAACACCGGAACAAACCAAGGATAAGAAGGATAAAGGCTCGCGAAAGTGGTACTTTCCGCTGAAGCACTCTAAGCCTTCATGAAGCAGTCTTTCGTCAGTGAACTGACCACGGAACAAAGCGTCACCACATTTCTCCTCGTATGCGAAAAAGAGGTCCGCAGTACGAAGGAAGGGAAGCCGTATCTTCGCCTGGAGCTAGGCGACCGCAGCGGCACCATCGAAGCGCGCATGTGGGACCAGTTCGAAATTGCCACCCGTGAGGTTGAACGCGAAGATATCGTAAAAGTTCAGGGCCGCGTGGAAATCTACCGCGGCAAACCGCAATTTTCCGTGCAGCAGATGCGGAAAGCCAAGCCGGATGAAGTTGACCTGGCCGATTTCTTGCCTTCGACCAAGGAAGACGTCGAAAAACTTTTCAAACAACTTCTCGCCGAAGCGGATTCCATCAAAAATCCGTGGCTAAAAAAACTGAATACAGGAATTTTGAACGATCCCGCAATTTCTTCTCGCTACAAGCGCGCGCCAGCCGCAAAGGTGATGCACCACGCCTACCTCGGCGGCTTGCTCGAACACGTTGTCGGACTTTGCGGTCTCGCTCATCAAATCGCCGTGCACTATCCCGAGCTCGATCTCGATCTGCTTTTGACTGCCGCGATTTTGCACGACGTTGGGAAGCTCGATGAACTCTGCTACGACCGCACCATCGGCTATACGACGGAAGGCCAGTTGCTCGGTCACATCGTAATGGAAATTGAGACCGTGGCGAACGCGATGGAAAAAATTGAAGGCTTTCCGCCCGCGCTAAAAACTGTAGTGCAACATCTTTTGATCAGTCATCACGGTCAGTACGAATTCGGCTCGCCGAAATTGCCAATGATTCGTGAGGCTCTGGTTTTTCATTACATGGACGACCTCGATTCCAAGCTCGCCGCTGCCCGCGCCGCGCTTGCCGTCGAATCTGGCGATGAAATGTGGTCGGCCTATTCCGGGGCGCTGCAGCGCAAGTTCCTGAAGCTCGACGCCTTTCTCAAATCCTCCGCAGCCTCCGCCGCCGCGAAGGACTGAATTCCCTGTCCCCATGCATCCAGGATATTCTGCGCACGAACGGCTTAGACGGGCCTTGTTCCAAACTTAATGCACCTTCCCATTCTTTTCAAACGTAAGCACCACGACAATCCTATTCACCAACTTGCCGTGCACCATGCGCGGGTGATACTTCCATTGCTCCACGGCCGCGGTCGCCGCATCGGCCAATAAAGGATCGCCCTCGATGACTTTCACTTCTTGCACCGTACCGTCGTCATTGAGCGTTACATCCATCGCTACCTCGCCGTGAACGTGCTGGCTGGCGGCTTCCGGGGGATAGGCAGGAAGGATCTTTGTCTCCAGCTTTGGCTCGGGTTGGAACAGCGAAGGGATGGTGAGGGACAATCCATAGCCGAGCTTGCTGAGTTGGGGGTAGCCGTCCAACACATCCCGATTCGCTTCATAAATCCTTACCCACATGTTTCGATCGCCATAGACTAGCTTGGCGATCCCTCTGAGTGTGCCGCCGTCTTCCGCTTCACCCACGGTATAATTGAACGGCTTCATTTTCGCGACGTAATCGTCTTGCGCTTTCATGGGCGCGGCGGCGTATTCGCAGCATCCGCCCCAGTTGCCAATTTCCAGCCGAATATCCAACCGCGCAGCCTTGCCCGCGCTAACTTCCACCCCTTTCACGATCGTCGTCTTGAACCCGTTCGCCTCTGCCTTAACGTCGTATTTGCCGCCTGCCAGATCTTTTGCCGTGTACTGCCCAGCCTCGTCGACTTTCAGAGTGACGGCATGATTCGTGGCAATATTCGTAATCGTAATCGCCGCGTTCGTCACCACCGCTCCGGACGCATCCGTCACCGTTCCAGCGAGCGTGCAGCATTTCTCTTGATCTCCTGCCGCCTGTTGCATCGGAGCAGATGTTGGCCCAGCCACCGCCTGGCCGGCCGGTAATGTGGCTTGAACTCCTATCGCCAGTACGGCTGCCGCAACCTGGCGACCCAATCGGAATCGCGAAGTGCTTCCTGCGGAATTGGTCCGACTTGGCAAACGGAATTCGTCGAGCTCGGTTTTCAATCGCAGCCCCTGCAATAGAAACTGATTCCGCGTGCGCAACTCGCGCTCCTTCAGGGCAGCGACCTTTCGCAGGCCAGCGGCATCCATCTTTCCCAACCCCGACGCGCTCAATTCGATGACTTCCTCCAGAAGATCAAGCGTGTCGAGATTCACCGCCCGCACCCAAGCATGTGCCCGCTCACACAAGTCGTCACGGCCGTTAAACCGCTTCCGTACTGCGATCATGTGATCGAGCCCAATCGTCTTCTGCATCAGGCTGCCGTCGCCCCAGCTGCGGTCGTAGAAAAGATCAAGCGAGATCGTGCATGCCAGGTCGGCAACCGGGTCGTACATGCTGTATTCCCTCGCGCGATAGTCGCCTCGCGCTCGTCCTAGCGCGATCATCCGTTTCTCCAGAGGAGTACCTGCATAGATTTCGGCACGGCAAAAGTTCAGTGGATTCCCCGCAAACCTCCGCATGAAGGCAAGGTCGGCGCGCAGTGTATTCAAATTCGCATCGGGATTGAATGTCATGATTGTGAACTGGGCCGAGACGTCCAGTTCCCCGCAGATATCGAGAGCGCGGATCGATTGCCCCACGGTCTGATGCCGATCCAATGTGAGAAGGCCCATCTCCGTGGCCGATTCGATCCCCATGAAAATGCGCACCAGGCCCATTTCCTTCAACCTGCTCAATACGTCCCGATTTGCATCCGCCGGGCGGCACTTAATCAGCAGTGCGATATCTTCCATGCCGCGGCTCTTGAACGCCTTGTCGAATCCCTCGATTCGCGCCTGGTTATGCGCCACCGACGGCACTAGAAAATTGTCGTCGTGAAATACGAACTGCCGTGTCCCCCGTTCGCGATAAAGCTCCGCCATTTCATCGGCGATCAATTCCACGCTGCGTTGGCGGAATTTTTTGCCCGGTGCCAGATTGTGCAGGGTTGTGATGCAGCAGTACGCGCAGTTCTCGTAGCATCCGCGGCTCCCCATCAGAAAGCTGGTGGGAACTCCGGCGATGGTATGGATTCGCCCGCCCCGCTCAGGGAAGGGCAATGTGTCCAAATCATCCAGAGTGCGGCGTTGCGGCGTGAATCGAACCTGGTCGTTTTCCCGATATGCGATGCCGGTAATCTTCGGCAAGTCATCTTTCAGATTTGCGGCAGCCGCAACTATCTCCATCAGCGTTTGCTCACCCTCGTGAATCACGATCATGTCGAGTTCGGGATGGTGCTCCAGCAGCGGCTGTGCTGCGCACGAAGCGTAATGGCCGCCCGCCACAATCAGTTTTCCAGGGTGGAGTTGTTTGATCCGGCGTGCCAA
>DATMMW010000002.1:0-217134 GCA_035569555.1 Candidatus Dormiibacterota bacterium
ATGCTCGAGACTTTCAGGATCTCATCCGCAAACGGGCGCTGCTGATCGTTCAATTGCTCCAATTTTAATAACGGGAACCGTTGTTCCTTATCCGCGTCGATCGCCGAATCATCGCGACTCAACGGGTCTTCACACCAAGCCACGGCGCCCTCCTTCGAGTGGCGAGCTTCGCTCTGCTTTTTGACCCGTTCCAGAACTCCCGTCCAATAGGCCTCCGGTCTGCCTACCCCGCGATTGGGAACTTCCCTGTCTCCATTCCGCTCTGTCTCGGCATATTTCACTTTTTCAGCTCTACAATTTTCCGCGCTGAACCGAGTAGTTCGTCGGAAAGTGTCGGATCACTTTTTTTCACGGCACGGGACAGCATCACTGCGCCCACTAAGCTACTAAACAAAGCTATAGCTTGTTGCCTTGCTTCCTGCTCGTCTCCACCCATTTGCGCGGCGATTATATCGAGGTAAGTTTCAAGGCCTTTGACGAAAGCAGTTTGAACGGTTTTTCCATTTCGCGCGGCATCGAGGGACAAGGCTGATGCTGGGCATCCTCCGGATTTAGTGTCGCGATGCGAAGGACTAAGATATCGCGCGACGAACGATGAAAGCGACGCTTTTGGATTTTTTCCGGATGCAAGCTCTTCCGATAAATTAGATGCGACAACGTCGAATGCAGAAGCAATAGCTTCAGCCGCCAAGTCATCTTTGGATTTAAAGTGGTTGTAGAATCCGCCATGTGTAAAGCCGGATTCCTTCATGATGTCGGCGACGGCGACATTTTCCATGCCGTGCAATCTGAACATCCGTGATGCAGTTTCGACAATGAGATGCCGATTTTGTTCGGCCTGTTCTTTAGTTAAACGCAATCGTTACGCTCCTTCCTAGACCACTTGACATAATGACAGGATATCATTAATGATGATGAATGTCATCATTAATCGGTTTTGGGCGAGAGCGGCCTTTTTCTCACTAGCGGTAAGGAGTCCTGATGCAGTTCACGAAATTTGGTAAGTCCGGCCTAACGGTCTCTCGCATGATCCTCGGAACAGGAACATTCGGAAAGCAAACGGATGAAAAAGAAGCGCATCGAATGCTCGATAAAGCGGCTGAGGCCGGGATTAACTTCATCGATACCGCTGACGTATATCCCTCTGGCGCGGAGGCAGGTGGTGCCGAAATCATTACGGGCCGCTGGCTCAGCAACAAGCGAGCAGGGTTTATCCTCGCCACAAAGGGCGGCGGAAAAATGGGGCCCGCCGCTTGGGATGCAGGCAGCTCACGAAAACACCTACTCGACGCCATCGACGCTTCCCTGAGCCGCCTAAATACAGATTACGTTGACCTTTACCAACTGCATGTGGATGACCCCGTTACCCCGATCGACGAAACGGTTGGGGCTATGGATACGATCCTGGGAGTTTGAAACAGTTGCGAGGGTTCAGGAAATCGCCAAACAGCATGGAACGGCAATCACGACCTTATCAGTCGCTTGGGTGCTGGCGAATCCTGCCATTACTTCGGTCATTCTTGGCGCAAGCCGCGTCGAGCAGCTGACCGACACCCTAGCCGCTGCGGATTGCAAACTCGACAGCGCATTGAAAACGAGGCTGGACGAAGTCAGCATCGAATTCCGCAGGGGGGACGCAGGGAAGTAAGGAAAAGGTGGCGCTAAGAAATGAGCGTCTAGTCACCTCTTTCGCCATTCAACTAAACGCAGGGCCAATGTTTTTTGAGGGGAGCCGACGGGCTACGCTCTGAACATCACAACCAACGAGAGGGCGTTCATGTCAATAACGAGTGCACTCAGAGAGAGGAATCAATGACAACAACAAAGACGTTTCGGCTGGCTTCGGTAGTCACGGCAATCAATGTCCTGGTCGCGACCGGCTTCACCATCGCGGCGATCTTCCGTCCGGAAGTCGTGGTGCCTCCCGGCTCGATTCCAACAGAGGCGTCGTTGCTATTGGCGATGTACGGGGCGGCGCGCATAATTCCGCTAGCCTTGTTTACATTGGCGGCAATCTACAAGCGAGCGACCTCTGCGTTGCTGATCCTGGGCACGCTCGCGGGCGGCAGCCAATTGCTGGATGTCGGAATCGGTCTGTTTCAACATGATCTGAGGAAATTCGCTGGGCCGCTCTTTTTCGCCGTCCTCCAATTCTTCGTGGTGTATCTGCTTCACAGATCCACGCTGATCACGCCGCAAACCGCGCGCGGATAACCGCACGCTACGGCCCGGCACTTCCAAGTTCGCCCCAGTTGCACGGCCGCAGCACGCAGGCCACGCTTGCAGTGCCGTTGGTTATCGATTCGCCTCTTCACCTTAGCGACCGTCTCGTAAAAGCGATCGAGGTCAGCCAGTTTGGCAACATCTCCCTGAACGCCAAAAACGTCGCTGCCAATTGCCTTCGGGGCTTCGTCGAGTTCCTTCCGGCGGCGGCCGGTGATGAAGACATAGGCACCCTCTTTGACGAAAAGCTTTGCCGTCGTAAATCCAATCCCTTCTGTGCCGCCGGTGATGACAGCGATCTTGCCTTCGAGCCAATTGGACATTATTTTCTCCGCTTTTGCTGAGTTGGAACTCTCAATCTCGAATGTTTCATGCTCGATCACTAAAGCGCGAGCGCCGCCTGGCCCAGGTGATAGGAAAGATGGTTGGTACGGCTCAGCAGGATGGCGAAGCGATTTCGCGAAGCATCTTTCGCAAAATCTTCTTCCGATACGGCCGTGTGCCGCTGGAGCCAGTCGGACCACGACATTTTCTCAAACCCCTTCCACAATTCACCGTTTACTGTTTTCCATGCCTGGCGAACTTGTTCGTGCGACGGAATGGCGGCTTGGGACTTGTCGGGATTAGAGATGAAGGCGGCATCAAACTCGGGATGAAGGCGCTCTCCGAGCGCTAACAGCGGCAACATCGCGTCGTGTATCGCCGTAAGATGTCCCCACAAGTAAAGCAGCCTGTTTCTGCCCGGCGCTATTTCCCGCAGGATCTCCTCGGACGAGAGACCTCCAAAAAGTTTGTCCGCCCGATCGAGTTGTCCGTTCCATACCTTCAGCCCGAGAGCCACATAAGAGCCTTCGTTTGTCATAGCTTCATTTCCTCAACACTACGGCAGGTTCGCCGCTTTGAAACTCAAGTCATCGGAGGTTAGAGGGCCCCCGTTCTGCTGCTCGTCATAGTGATGCTCGTACACCACCCGCGAACCGTTCCATTTCCGGAGGGCCCGCCAGGTCACAGTGCAGGTCCTGCCCGACACCCCGACCAGGTCGAGCGTCCACGCGGAATGTGTCTCGTCTGCAACATCTCCAGGAATCGCGGTCTGTCGGATGGATATCGAAAGGCCACCGATTTCGGACATCACGTGAAGCGGAACCAGGAAGCTGGCCAAAAGCGAGCGCACTCTATCCTTCCCACGAATCGGATCTTCCCCGGTCGCGCTACTTACCTCGATATCGTCCGCGTAAAAGACGTCGAAGATCTCAAGATACTCTTCGAAGCTTTCGCTGATCTCAGCCCGGATAATCGCCGAGTTTAGGGCGCGCTCTCGAGTTCGAGAACTTACGTAGAGATCGCGATCAGAATAATCGCCGGCTACGAAGCTATGTTCCTTGGTCATTGCCTTTCCATAGTTGGTTTTTGTTTCTGCCCTTCCAGCTCCCTCAGTTCACCGCAGCGATGGATGGGTTGCTGCGTACGTCCCACCCGCCGCCAAGTGCGCGGAAGGTGCGCACGGCGGCGCGGGCCGCATCCGCTCGGGTGCTCTCCACATCGTTCCGTGCAACGAGAAGTTGACTATCCGCATTAAGAACGTCGGTCAGCGGAATTGCACCGGCCTTGTAGGCCCGTTCCGAAAGATCGCGAGCGCGCGTTAGAGACGCGACCTCACCTTGCAACTCCTCTAGGCGGACCTGTGTCTGCGCAAGTTCCATCAACGCGTTCTCTACGTCTTCGGTGGCTCTCAACGCGGCTTGCCGATACCCGGCAAGCGCTTCGGCGTAGGCGCCACGCGACTGCGCGACCTCAGCGGCAACCTTTCCAAAATCGAAAAGCCGCCACCGCAGCGCTCCCGTCCCAATGGGCTGAAACGCCTTCCCGTTAAAAAGAGTGCCCTCGTTGGTGCTGTCGAAACCAAGCGCGCCGGAAAGCGAAACCTTCGGGTAGTAGTCCGAAATCGCAACACCTATTCGCTCGTTCGACGCGGCAAGCCGGCGCTCGGCTGCAATGATGTCAGGTCGGCGGCGCAGGACATCCAGAGGCTGGTCGGTGCCGGTGATTGCGGGGATTCCGGGAATTGCGCCTGGCTTGGAAAGCTCTTCGGCGTACGTTCCCGGCTGAGCGCCCATGAGGACGTCGAGACGGTTCAGCTGGGCTTCAAGGGCCACACGCAAGGAGGGAACCGTCGACCTGGCTTGCTTGAGAAGCGCTTCCGCTTGGGCAACTTCCCGATCGTCCGCGACTCCCACGCGTCGACGCACTTCGACCAACTCCAGAAGATGTGTATCGGTGTCGATGAGTTGCTGCGCCACTACAAGCCTCGCCTGAAACTCCCTGACCTGGAGGTAGGCATCTGCCGCCTCGGCGGCGACGGTAATTCGAGTTCCAACCTGCTCGGCCTGCGCAGCCTGAAGTTCTTCGGCAGCCGCAGCTTTGCCCCGGCGCAGCCCTCCAGAAAGATCGATTTCCCAACTGGCCGCAGCTCCAACTGTGTACTCACGTTGATCGCGGCTGTAACCGGGAAAACTATTCGCGACGGAACCAAGTGGACTCGCAACGCTTTGATGCACAGCCGTACCCGTCGCCTCCAGATCGGCTGTCGGCAAAAGTTGCGCGCCCGCCGCTGCGGCCGCTGCTCGCGCCTGGCGGACACGCGCAAAGCTAGCGGCAAGATCGAGATTTTGGTCCAGGGCGCGCTGCACGACCGTCACGAGCATCGGGTCGTTGAAGCCCGTCCACCAACTTTCGAGAGGCGGTGCCGAAAATTCCGACTTCGTCGCACTGGCCCCGGCAAGATTATGAAATGGAGCGAGATTCGTGGTGGGCTTCACATAGCGTGGACCCACGGCACAACCACCTGCAAATAGGCTGAGAGCAAGAACAATCGCCGTCGTCGCTTTGAGCGCGGCTTGACTCATTGAGCGTTCCTTACGGTTACGGCCGAAGTTGCGGATGAACGTGTAAAAGGCGGGTGTGAAAAGAAGACCAAAGCCGGTCACGCCCAACATTCCGAACAGCACAGCTGTACCCAGTGACCGGCGCATTTCGGCTCCTGCTCCCGTCGCGACCGCCAGCGGGGCAACCCCCAGGATGAACGCAAAGGATGTCATCAAGATTGGGCGGAGGCGTGTACGCGCGGCATGAACAGCTGCCTCCCCGGCGGCTGCACCCTCTTCTTCCTTCTGGCGTGCAAATTCGACAATCAGGATCGCGTTTTTGGCGGCTAGACCAACAAGCACCACGAAACCGATTTGCGCCAGAATGTCGATCGGCAACCCGCGTGCGAGCAGACCGCTTACGGATGCGAGGAGGCACATCGGCACGATCAGAACAATCGCCATCGGCAACTTCCAACTTTCGTATTGCGCCACGAGCACGAGGAACACGAACAGAGCGGCTGCGCCGAAGACAACGAGCGTGGGGGTTCCGTGTTGCTGCTCTTGGAAGGAGAGATCCGTCCACTCGAACCCGATTCCTTGCGGGAGAACCTGGTGGGCAAGCTCCTCCATGCGGAGCAGCGCGGTACCAGAGGCGACGCCCGGGCCAGCGACGCCTTGGACCTCGGCGGCCGGAAAAAGATCGTACCGCGGCACTCGGTACGGGATCGTGTTGTCCTTCAATTGTGCCACCGTCCCAATCGGCACCATTTCACCGGACGTGTTGCGTACTTTCAGTCGCGTGATGTCCGGCTGGTTGCGTCTATATTGACCGTCGGCTTGCACGACCACTTCGTACGTTCTGCCCAGTAAGTTGAAATCGTTGACGTATTGGGAGCCCAGATAGACTTGCAGCGTCGAAAACACGTCGGTCGGGGTGACTCCGACCTTTTCCGCTTTCACGCGATCGATGTCCGCATAGACGGAGGGTGACCCTGCGTTAAACAGCGTAAACGCCCCGGCGAAATGTGGATCCTTGTTCGCGGCAGCGACCAAATCATTCGCCGCCCGCACAACAGCCTCCGAACCAAGCCCAGCGCGGTCCTCCAGCATCATCTTGAAACCACCGGCGCTCCCGAGGCCTTGTACAGGAGGAGGGGGGATGGTCAGAACGCGCGCATCCTTGATCACCGACAGGCGTGCGCGGAGGTCGGCCAATACTGTGTTTGCCGTGACTCCAGGAATTTCGTGGTTGTAGAGGGAGGGCAGGCCGGAAAAAATCGTCCCGGAATTGGACGCTACCGTCGACGTCGTGGCATCGAGGCCCGCGAAGGGCGCAACGTGTTCAACGCCGCGCGTATTGAGGATGATTTCGGTCGCTTGTTTCATAACCTCCTCTGTCCGTGCGAGCGTCGCTCCGGGAGGAAGCTGGATGATGGTGATGAGGTATCCCTGATCCTGCTCCGGAATGAAACCCGTTTGCGCTCGTGAGAACTCCAGCCCGGCAACGCCGATCAGCGCGACGTAGATCACGAGAACGATAGCCACTCCGGCCACCAGACGGCGCGTCAGATTTCCATATCCATTCGACAAACTCTCGAAGCTACGGTTAAACCAGGCAAAACCCGAATGGAGAAAACGACCCACCAGGCCATTGGACGAAGCACCTTGTGGATCGTGGTCTTTGAAGAGCACTGCACACAGAGCCGGGCTCAGGGTCAGCGAGACAAAGCACGAGATGACCGTCGATGCGGCGATCGTAACGGCAAATTGCCGAAAGAAGAGTCCGGATATTCCCGAGAGAAATGCGGAAGGAACGAAAACAGCACAAAGTGTCAGCGCAATCGAAATCAGCGCTCCGCCGACTTCGTCCATCGTCTTGTGAGCGGCATCGGATGCCGACATGCCGGAGCGCATGTTGCGCTCGACGTTTTCGACGACGACGATCGCGTCATCGACGACGATGCCGACCGCGAGAACCAGCGCAAAAAGTGAAAGGTTGTTCAGCGATATTCCAAGCGGATAGAGAACCGCAAACGTCCCGACGAGAGAGACCGGAATGGCGATCACCGGGATAATCGAGGCTCTCCAGTTTTGCAGAAATAGGAACACGACACCGAGCACGAGGAGGATGGCGACGAAGATCGTGATGACGACCTCTCGGACCGATTTGGCGATGAAGGTCGTCGGATCGTAAATGATTTTGTAATCGACGCCCTGGGGGAACTCCTTCTCTAGGTCTTTCATCGCCGAGAGGACTTCTCGTTCAACCGCGAGCGAGTTTGCGCCGGGTTGGGCGTAAATCAGGAGCGCCGTAGCGTCGCTGCGATCCATGTATGCAGTTGATCCATAATCAGCGGCACCCACCTCGACGCGGCCGATGTCGCGCACCCGGGTCACCCTTCCCTGCTTATCGGATTTGACGACGATGTCACCGAATTGCTCGGGTGTGGAAAGCCTGCCGAGTGCCTCAACGTTGATCTGATAAGCCTCGTGCCCCGGAGCGGGCGGCTGATTCAGAATCCCAGCCGAAACCTGCAGGTTCTGGGCGCGTAACGCCGAGAGCACCTCATTGCCGTTGAGACTGTTCGCCGCAACCTTGTCCGGTTCGAGCCAGATGCGCATGGCGTACTCGCGGCCGCCCTGGAACTGCACATCTCCGACGCCTTCGAGGCGCGCGAGAATATCCTTGACGTGCAAGGTTGTGTAGTTTGAGAGATACAGGTTGTCTCGCGAACTATCCGGCGAGTAGACATGAATGGCCAGGAGTATGGTCGGCGTCGCTTTCCTGACTTGCACACCGAGACGCTGCACGTCTTCCGGCAACCGTGGCAAAGCGTCCTGGACACGGTTTTGCGTCAGCATCTGTGCGACGTTCAAGTCGGTGCCGATGCGGAAGGTAACCGTGATCGTGAGCCTGCCGTCTCCGGTCGACTGACTGCTCATGTAGAGCATGTTCTCGACGCCATTGATCTGCTGTTCGAGCGGCGTCGCCACGGTGCGCGACACCGTATCAGCGGATGCCCCCGGATACACCGTGGTGATCTGCACCGTGGGCGGGACGATTTCCGGGTACTGTGCGACTGGCAGAATCGCGAGCGCGCCCAGCCCGAGCAGCGTAACGAAAGCGCTTAGTACGGTCGCGAAGCGGGGGCGTTCGATAAAGAAATGTGTCAGGCGCATGTTCTTGACTCTCTTTAGTCCCGACCGCCGTCATGACGGATCGTGCCGTCCTTAGCGGCGACTTTGGTTCCGGGCGCGGCGTGCAGTAGACCGCCAACGATCACTCGGTCGCTCGGTGCGAGCCCGGACCGGATCACTCGCAAACCGTCGCGAATCTCTCCTACTTCCACTCGCTTTGCCGCGACCGTGCCGTCGGCCGAAACCGTCATAACCATGTGTTGCGATTGGTCAGGCAGCACTGCGCTGTCCGGCACGAGGAGAGTCGGTGATGGAGGGGCAACGACCAGTCGAACACGAGCGAACAGGCCGGGAGTCAAAACCAGATTAGAATTTGCAACTGTTGCCCTGGCGTGGATTGTGCCGCTCGAACGGTCAAGGACATTGTCCAGGAAATCGAATACGCCGCTTCGCGTGTACTGATTGTCGTCGCCAAGCGCAACCTCAACCTTCTGGACGTGCGCTCCCTTGAGGTGCCCGCGATACTTGGAGTACGCGAGGAAATCGGACTCGCTGATATCAAAGTCAAGGTAGATCGGATCAAGCGACACTAGTGTCGCGAGCAACGTCGTCGGACTCGTCGCGGTGCGACTGCCAGCAATCAGATTGCCTACCGAAACGAGATGCGTGCCCATGCGGCCTGTGAACGGCGCCGCAATCCGGCAATGGTCAAGGTCGAACTGCGCATCACGTATCCGGGCTTTCGCGTCTTCAACCGCAGCGCGGCCTGCTCGTTGATCGGATGTGCGCTGGTCCACGTTTTCCACGCTTCCAGCGTTGCTCTGCTCCAGGTCCTTAGCACGGTCAAGTTGTCGGTCAGCCAGTTCCAAACGAGCCGACGCAACATCGAGCTGGGCAGTCGCCTCGGCGAGCGTAATCTCGTAGGGGCGAGGATCAATGGTGAAAAGGAGGTCACCCTTCCGCACGATGTCCCCGTCCTTGAAAAATATTCCAGTGAGTGTGCCACCTACCTGTGCGCGCAGTTCGACTTGCGAAACCGCCGCGAATTGGCCAAGGAAGCCCAATCGCGTATCGATGTCTTGCAGCAGCGGCTTGCTCACCACAACTTGTGGAAGTGCAACAGGCGGAGCACCGGCGGAACTCCCACTCGCCTTAGGCGAATACTTGAGCCATGCACCCACAAACACTATCCCTGCTAGCCCTGCGGCAACCCAAATCTTGGCCGACATTCGTCGACTGATTCGGTGCTCCTTGTTGTCCGCCCGCGTGTCCGACGCCAGTTCCGTCCCCGTCAGCATTTTCGTAGTTCTCCTGATATATTGTTCTTTTAATCTGCACAATTTAACTCAAAAAAAGTCAATGCGCCTTTTCCCGGATCTCACCAAGCAAATCGGCCACGGTTATTTTCGCGAGCGATCTCTCGAAGCTGTACTGGGCTTGAGAAAGAACCTCCGACATACATTCCTTGAGGTGGCAGCTGACCGGACACTTCCTTTCTACCGGATACGAATGAATCGCAAACGCCGGTGGTGCGGCGCTGGCGCGGTATATGTCGAGCAGCGTGATCTTTCGCGGAGAACGCCCAAGCACGCTGGCCCCGCCCTTTCCGCGTTTTGTCACGACCAAGCCCGCCTTCGAAAGCTTGGAAAGCGACTTTCGAACGAACGTGGCGTCGGCATTCACGCTCTCGGCCAGAGCCCCTGAGGAGATTTCCTCGCCCTGCTTGTAAGCCAGGGCAGCCATAATGTGCGCGGCAACCGTAAATTGGACGCTTCTTACCGACATACCCTCTCCTTCGCCATATGTGATGCTCAACAGCACAATTGGTTATACCTCATTTCGCTCCAGGTGGCAGCCATCCGATTCCTAAACATGTGCAGAATGAGTTGAATGAACCGCGGCATCGGGCACCAGGCATCCGGGTCTAAGAGGTTGTGCCAATCAGTACCGCTAAAACGCGCATCTCTTCAGTGCTTGATTTCCTGAGGAGATGCCGACTTACCCGGAGCGAACCAGAAGCGTATTCAGGACGCTTAGGACATCATGGAGGCACCGGTTTTGAGTCGACCTCAAAGTCAGGCATTCGATGCCGCGTCTATTTTGCACGTAGGAGTTGCCAATTGTGGTGCACTCTTGGTGCACTCTAGCCTGCAAATGAGATGATCTTGTGCAAATCAGAGCGCCGCAGATTTTTGTTGGAGTCTTGCAGAGACACAAAACTCCACCTCACAGATTTCTTCCAGCGGATTCATTCCAACTGGCGTTATTTCGAGTGTGACGATCTATGCCTGATGCCCGAGGCTCGACGATGCTTTGGTCTTCCTTTCGGATAAACAAGAATAAGCAGCCGATGTGGAGACGGCTTCCCCCTCGGCCACAACGGCATCGAACGCATTGAACATTTTGATGAAATAACTCGGATGAGCACAGAGACTCTCCCCAAATCTGTCCTCCCGGACAGGTTGACGTGCGCTTGCGGGCGCGACACAATCAACCAGCGACGGGGTTCTTAGCCTGTTGGGCATAGTGATTGAGACGATCCGATAACTGCAATGAAATCTGTATCTTATAAATTGATGGCGGTCTGTGTTCTCGTGTTTGGCGCTTTCCTGTCGGGCTGCGGTGCTGCGAATTCATCCTCGTCGGGATCCAATGGCACTACTCAGACGCCGGCGGCCGCCTCAAAGAGCGCCAAAAGGGGTGTCGCGTACGATTTGGCATCTCCCGCCGATCTGGCTGCCTTAGCCCCAGGAGTGAGCTGGTGGTACAACTGGAGTCCAAGCCCTAATGTTGGCGTTCCGGCCGATTACGTGGCTCGGTACGACATGGATTTTTACCCGATGCTCTGGAATGGGAATTTTAGCTCGACGAACGTAATTGCCTTCCTAAAGGCGAACCTTGGGATTAAATACATCTTGGTGTTGAACGAACCCAATTTGACCAGCCAGGCAAACTTGACGCCTCAGCAGGCAGCGCAATTGTGGCCGCAATACGAGGCGATTTCAGCTCAGACCGGCGTCAAAATTGTCGGCCCGGCAATTACTTGGGGCACTATGCCTGGCTATCAGGATCCTGTGCAGTGGCTTGATGCTTTTTACGCTGCTTATCGTGCAGCGAACAACAATCACGACCCGCAGATAGACTACCTGGCTTTTCATTGGTATGACTATGGTTTGGATGACCAGTTGGATCGCCTCGGCAAATACGGAAAATCATTCTGGGTGACAGAATTTGCCAACTGGCACAACCAAAACGACGGTGCCCAAATCACCACGCTAGACGAACAGGAACAGCAAATGACAGCGATGGTGGCGACCTGCGAATCTCGCGTGGACGTTTTCCGTTACGCTTGGTTTACAGGCCGCCTAAACCCAGATCCACACTTCAGCAGCCTCCTCGGCCAATCAGGGGAATTAACACCCTTGGGATCGACTTATCTGGCCCTGCCCAAGAATTAGGATTAGACTGGCGCGTTTTCGTATGTTGTTCGGCTGACGCGACGGCCTCTTTCTGCGTCAAATAGAACTGTCGGTCGTGGCAGCAGCCGGCACGGGCGGGCTAATCCAATGGTTTCTTTTCGCCTGTTTTGTTTCTAGAATGGGTGCCGAATCTCTTGGGAGGCTGGGTAAGGCCCAGCATCGGGCGTAGCGTACTGGAACTCTCGGGTGCTGCTGCAGACCGGTCCGCTAAAGGCGAAACATTTCGTGTCTCTAAGCCGTATCTAAAAGTAGAGCGACCAGGCAGTAAAATGGTGTCCTTGGCTGGGCTCCCGGTCGACAGGCGCAAGAAAGAAGCAGTAGCCAGCCTCAACTCAATAGCCGGCAAGCGAGGAAGGTCAGAAATGAAGACGTGGCAGAAGGTATGTATCGGCGGAGGCGTCGTGGTCGTCATCGCCGGGATCGTGTTGTACAGCGTGAACGCCGCCAATAAAGGCGTGGTTACCGTCCAGACCGCTAAGGTCGCCAAGCAGGAGAGCTTGGTTTCGATCGTGACGGCGTCGGGCGAAGTCAAGCCGACGACCTATACAAACATAAGCGCACAGGGATACGGCAGAATCACCGAGATATTTGTCAAAGAAGGCGACCATGTGAAGAAAGGTGACAAGCTGCTCATGCAGGAGAATGTGCAGGCGAACGCCGACGTGCAAGCACAGTCAGCCGCAGTCAATTCGGCAGAATCCGGCGTGCAGGCTGCGGAAGCCAGCTATAAAGCGGCCCAGGCGGATTTGATCTCGCAACAAGCCAATTTGGAGAAGGCCAAACTCGATTACGACCGGGGGCAAGGCCTGTACAAAGATGGCTTGGTTCCCAAACAGGATTTCGATCAGCGGAAAACGACCTATGATGCGGCCGTCGCTGCAGTCGAATCGGCCAAAGCCCGCGTGCAATCACTAAAAGCGCAATTGGATCAGACGCGAGCACAGGTAAATCAGGGCCGTGCGGTGCTGGTGCACACACAGGACATCCTGCATAAGACGACGTACACATCGCCGATCAATGGGATCGTGAGCTATTTGCCGGAGCGCGTAGGAGACTATGTCGTAATGGGCATGCAGAACGCGACCGGCAGCTTCATCATGACACTCTCGGATATGTCGGTGGTGACGGCGGAAGTGAAAGTGGATGAAACGGACATTGTGAATGTGCGTATGGGGCAGGATGCAGACGTAACAATTGACGCTGTGCCCGGCAAGACGTTCCACGGCAAGGTGACCGAAATCGGTTCGCAAGCTGTGCTGCGTAGCTCCGGTCTCGCGACTACGCAATCCACTACGAGCACCCAGGAAGCGAAGGATTTCAAAGTAGTCGTAACGCTCGATACGCCACCAGAGAACCTCCGGCCGGGTCTTTCCACGACCGCAAAGATCAAAACAGCGGAAAAGAAAAGCGTAGTCGCGATTCCGATTCAGGCGCTGGCTGTTCGTTCGCGCAAGGATTTGGATGAAGCTGCGAAGAATGCCAAAAATCAAAAAAGTGGCGGCTCCAGCGTGTCGCTTGCTGCTCCTCCACCTGTGGCGCCAGGTGACCCCAAGAAGGACGAAGTGCAGGGAGTATTCGTCGTGAACGGAAACAAGGCTGAATTTCGTCCGGTGGACACAGGAATTTCCGGCGTCACAGATATAGAGGTGACCAAGGGCTTGCAAGCGGGCGATGAAATTGTCGTTGGGAGCTACAAGGCGCTGCGCACACTGAAACCTTCCGCTCAGATAAAAGTGGATAATTCCGCACCGAAGAAAACAGACGATCAGCAAAGCTAGGAGAGAGCATGCCCGTGGAGACCATGTCAACGGAGTCATACAGCCAGGAGCTTGTTGATTCGGGTGTAGTCATTAAGACCGAAGGCTTGACCAAAGTATACGAAATGGGAGCCGAGCAAGTGCACGCCCTGAGCGGAGTGGATCTCGAAATCCGCAAAGGCGAATACGTGGCGATTATGGGCCCTTCGGGTTCCGGCAAATCGACATTGATGAACCTGATCGGATGTCTTGATTCACCCAGTACGGGCAAGTATTGGCTCGCTGGCCGCCTTGTCAGCGAACTGGACGACGACGAACTCGCGTACATTCGCAACAAAGAGATTGGATTCGTGTTTCAGACATTCAATCTTTTGCCTCGTGCGACGGCACTGCACAACGTCGAGCTCCCTTTGATTTATAACGGCACGCCGTCGGAAGAGCGCATTGAGAAGGCCAAAAAAGCGTTGGAACGCGTGGACCTCGCTAGCCGCATGAGTCACAAGCCAAACGAACTTTCAGGCGGTCAGCGGCAACGCGTCGCGATTGCACGCGCGCTGGTAAATTCGCCTTCCATCGTGCTTGCAGACGAGCCGACGGGAAACCTCGATTCGAAAACAGGCGAGGAAATCATGGCGTTGTTCAAGAACCTGCACAGCCAGGGGAATACGATCATTCTCGTCACGCACGAACACGACATCGCGCAGAACGCGCATCGCATCATTTTCATCCGCGACGGAAAGATTGCGTCGGACGAGGCCGTCAAGAAGTGAGCTCGCAAGCCTAACCATTTTCTCGACCGCAATTCATTGGGGCACTACAATCCTGTTCGCTAGAGCGATTCTTATCGCGAACCATGAGCCCGCAATTTCACATTGATCTCGGTCCATTTTCCTTCTCTGTAAACGTCGATTCGAATGGCATTTCCACTCAGCGCGGTCTCGTACAGAAAGTTTTCGCCTGGGATTCGATTCAAGGCGCACTGCTAGTCCGACCCAAAATAAAAGAACTGGAGGAAGAGAACCTTGATATAGCCAAGGCTTCCAAATTTCTTGGCGGGGCGGTTGATATGGAAAAAGTAAGAGAAATGCGCAGCCAAATGGCAATAATTCACATCGGCTATCGCGACGAACGAAAACACTTGAAACACGAACTGATACCTATTCCGATTGCCGATGACAGCTTTCTCCAGGAATTCCGGGCACACTTAGGCAATCGCTGGCTCGGGGAGGCGGCTGACCAACAGGAAGCTGAGAAAAAGTTGCGCACCGCTCCCGGTTTTTTCAAAACTGTTTTCGTACTGTTTGTATTGCTTGGAGTAGTCGCTCTTCTTGGTGCGTTTGGCCTGTACAGTTTGCTTGGGCCCGCGCTTAATGTGTTCTCGCTTCGCCAGATGTATTTTGATCTTCAGAGCGGCGATTGGGTTTCTTTCGGAATGCATTCCTTCATTTACGTGGTGCTGTTCGCGATGGGCTATGTATTGCGGCGGTTGTGGCGCAACTATAGAGAATCGAAAAGAGCGCGTTTGCATCCTTTCGTACGCCAATAAACGAGCACAAGTGATTGACTTGCGCCGATTGCGGCGCAACGAAAAGGACTAGGAATGGCCGTGAATCGCGCCGCCCAATTCTGAATCTCCCAGTTTTTCCGCTGAACTCAAGTAGGTGTGTGAAATCCGGTCATGCCAGGTTAGCTCGTCCTCATCCCACATTGACCAGAGGAATCCGAGGAAAAATGTTCCCGCGGAAAGCATGTAGCCTGCGGCTCGCAAAAGCAGTTTTCGCGGAGAAGGTGCTTCACCTGAAAAGTCGACAACCTGCAATCCGCGTAGCATCATTCCCGGAGTTGTTCCACCAAATACAGTGAACAGAGAGAAGTACTGCAAATAGACGATTGCGAAAGCGATGCAATAAACAGCCGCACTCATTTTGCTGAAGGTGAACTGTCCGCCAAGCGATCCGAAGAGTGTGAGGAAGCCTCCATACGCAAAAAGGAGGCAAGCACAGTCAATGAGGGCCACAATTCTGCGCTCGTCCATGGACGCGACTGGATATAGCCCGGTGCGTTGTTCGACTGCAGTTATTGGGACGTTTGCAGGATCGCCTTCCTGCGCAGGATCCGGAGGCAGGGAAACGTCAATAAACATCTGCCCGTCATCTTTGCGTTTGGACGGGGAGCATCGCCCGATCGCGATTGTGAATGAGAAATCTTCCTCGGCCGTTTCTTCGGCCTGAACTTCGGCAATGGCTATTTTGGTTGGGGTGAACGGTGCCTCTTCTGCATGCTCGAACGTGAATTGGGACTGGTCTTCGTTGGGTGAGGATTTCTTTCTTCGCGCGCGATACGAAGCGAGGCGTTCAGAGAGTTCGCTCCGCCACGCCTGCCCTGCGGCAGCACCTAACCGCGAGCTTGAAGCACGCGAATAGGTTTCACCGCTCAGCTCAGGGTTGGCTGGAGATAGGGTCGATTCACAAAAGCTGCAGATTCGTACGTTTGCGGGCAGTACGGCGCCACAATGCAAGCAAGTTTTTGTCACCGGTGCGTTTTGCGCTGCGGACGCATGCACTCCGGCAAGGAGTGATCCAAAAATAGAATAACACTACTCGGAGCTGGAAAATTAGGAATCGGTCAGGGATGTTTCGAATTGAATAGGGGGGTGCTACGGACAGGCGTCAGCTCAACCACTCATCTGCTGAGCAAAGAGGTTACGGCTGAACGCAATTCTCCTGCCGAGCACTACAGCTACGAAGTGGGTGCACTGTCCGCGCTCTGACGAGGCCCATCTTTCCAGCGAAGGCACTACCTTAGCGATCGTGGACCGAATGATTCCCAGCATGCGGAAATAGGTGCGAATCAGGCTAATTTCTCCGCGCTCTTCCGGCCGCTCAGGGCAAAGCTGAAGCAATTGCACGACTCGTGCAAACTCTTCCTCTGTCGCCGGACGGCTCATCCCCGTCACTTCCTGAACTTCCTGGGATAGCGGCTCACGCACCGATGCCGCAATCAAAGAGCGGCAATAAGAAATAAAAAACTGCAGCAAGAAGATAATCGAGCACGCGAGAATAAAAGCGGCCATCATCGAATCACCGCCAATCGCGCTGGAGCAAGACGCGCGTCTTCAGGAATGCGCCAGAAGGCATACGCCCAGGCCGCGGGCAAGAAGCATCCCACCAGCGGCGGCAGAAACTGGAAGATCGAGAGCATGGACGGATAGAGGTTTCGAAGGGCGTAGTTGGCTGCGAGCAAACTGAAGTAAACACCCAAAGACAGGACCAACTGGATCAGACGCGTCCTAGTTTCTCGTAACTTCAAAACTGCGGCCCACAATACGTAGGTCAGAACCAATCCGACGAAGTAAAGATTCTGCGAAAGCTCCACAACGAAGCGGGAAACTAGCTTCGTTTCCGCCTGATGCACTACGGCATACGAAAAGATCGCCGTTCCACCCAAGAGAAGAACCGCTCCCAGCTTCACGTACTGTTCCGCATTCATTTCGCTGAAAACGCGAGAAAACAAGCTGGTCAACGCAAAATAAAGGAAAATCGTCAGAAGCGTATCCGAGTAGTAGTAGAAATACGTGTATTGGGTGGATTTTAAACCGTAGTGCTGAAGAATATTATACCGGCCGAGATTTACGAAGAGCGAGCTGGCCATATACAAATTGAGGAAGAGATAAGGACGGAGGGCTTTCTTCTTGATCGCGCACACCACAACGCCGGCCTCGAGGAGAGCGCCTAGCAACCAAACTATGTATCCAAATAGACCAGGCACGTGTTTTCCGTTCTACGCCGCCCTGGTCTGTCCGCAGAAACCTCAGTCTTTCTAACTGCGGGGACTAGATCTTACTTCCAGGGCGTCGGGGGAACCGGCGCACTACCGTTCTTCCAGGGCGTTGGCGGTACAGGAGCGCTACCGTTCTTCCAAGGCGTTGGCGGAACAGGTGCGCTTCCATTCGCCATGATCACTGCACCGTTATCGTGCGCTGTGACCACAGTCTTCAAGCTCATAGCCCCCACCAAAATCATCATGGCAAGGAGAATGACCGTGAGTTTGCGTGACATTGAGTGCCTCCGAGGGATGTGAACAACCCGGAGGTACTCTATCTACAAATACACTAATGTCAAGCGGCTCGGCGGCCGAGCTTGTGCCAAATCGGTACACAGAACAAGGTTGGCCCGTTTCGCCTCGAATTCGCCTCTCGGCGAACTACTTGTTCTGCAACCAACGAGAGATTAGTGTCCGCAGCGTTGTATGAGCAACGGTACGGTGGTACCAAATGTTTTAGTACCAAAACCTCGTTTCAGATGCCATACCAAAATTACCGTAGTTTGGCGTACACGATTCAGCCGAGCGGCTTGACGAGTATGAGCCAGAATCCGTAGCATTAAAGGCTCACCTATGCCGGCGTAGCTCAGTGGTAGAGCGAGGGTCTCATAATCCCTAGGCCGTGGGTTCGATTCCCCCCGCCGGCACCATGATTTCTCGTCTTCTCTGACCGTTCTCGTGCCTCCCGCCTGCCTTGTCTCACCTAAATTGGTGTGCCAGACTACGCGCCGCGTTCATGACTACTTCACCTAGTAGTGATGCTTCGAGCCAAATCGTTTCTCGCTCCCCTGCGGTCGTTTTTGCAAATACTCATTCCGGACGCGGCAAGTTCCGCAAACTGCTTCCCCACATCGAAATCGCCTTCCGTTCTCATGGACTTTTGGCAAATATTCGCGAAACTTCGAGCTCAAAGGAATTGGAGTTTCAAGCCGCGCAGGCGATCCAGCAGGGTACGCGCTTGCTCTTCGCAGTCGGAGGCGATGGCACTTTACAGGGGCTGGTTAACGCTGCATATGGCCACGATGTTCTGCTTGGCGTGATTCCTGCAGGTGGTGGGAATGACTTCGCCAGAGCGTTGAATCTGCCACTCGAGCCGCTTGCCGCGCTTGCTGCCGCACTCTCTGGACTGCCTCTCGCTGTAGACCTAGTGAGAGTTCGCACATGCGACGGCCACATACGTCTTTACCTTGGCGGGGGTGGAATCGGTCTTGACGCTGAATCAGCAAAATTGGCCGGAACTCGTTACAAAAACTGGCCAGGCCGTCTGCGATACGTTGCATCCGCGGTTCGCGCATACTTCAGTTACAGACCGCAGCGTGTTCGCGTCACTCCCGATACTTCGGAAGAGACTCCGTGGAAGAGTTTCATTTTGGCGAGCGTTTTGAATACACCCACGTTCGGTGCAGGCATCAAACTCGCTCCTTCCGCACGGATCAATGATGGCTTGCTGGATTTTTCTTTCCTTGAAGAACTTCGTTTCAGTCAATTGGTTGCCGCTCTGCCGCGGCTCGTGCTCAAAGGCACTCTGCACCTGCCGCACATGTCTTCAATGCGAGTTCGGAAATTGCGTCTGGAAACAGAAGTCCCTGCATTTTTTCAAGCGGACGGCGAATTAATCGGACTTACGCCTGTCGAGATCGAAGTAGTTCCGGAGGCGGTTCGGTTTCTCGTACCAAAAGTGGCTGAATCCTAATCCTTCTTTTTGTCCAGTTTCAGCGTTAACACAATCTCTTTTCGATTATCGAAACTGGAAACTTGCCGGGTGGGCGATTTTGCGCCGTCTTTTTCCGCGTGCACTTCGTAGTCCGCATTCGGATCGAGTCCACTGAATCGAAAGAGCCCCTCGTTATCCGCGATATAGCTGCGCACCTGGTTCGTCCGCAAATTCTTCAAAAACACGACGCCGGCTTGCACAGGGGTTTCGCCTTTGTCCACAACTACGCCACGCACGGTGCGGAGCTGCGATTCTTTCTTTGAATCCTGCGCATTTGTTGAAATGCCGAATACAAGCAATACAGCAAACATCACAAGCCAGGTCCGGCGTTTCATGACGACTTGCTCCCCTCGCGTTCCATGTGAAACACCACGTCCTCAATCCTCTCACTTCCCGTTGCGTCCACGGACTTTATTTGCTCCCTGCAGCCCTTCGCGCTTACCACAACCTCATATTTGGCGCCTTGGATCACGCGAATCGCGAACTCTCCACGGGAATTGGCTTCACTCTGCCAATGAAAAGATTTATCCCCCGCTTTGCGAATTCGAATTCGGGCTCCAGCAAAGCTTAACCCTTCTTGCGTAAACACAGTTCCTTTGATCAAGAAATCATGCTGATGGCGCGGGCTGGATTTTTTCCCACTCGACGATTCTGTTTGTGGAGGTGCAGCTGCAGGGGCGGAAGGTGAAGGTTGCTGTGTTCGCGCAGAAACCAGCCCAGGCAACAAAAGCACCGCCAAGCCGAAGATGAGAATCCACCGCTGGCCGCGCATGACTGGCTCCATTTGATTAGATGGTCTTTGAAGAAATGACGCTGCCCAAGGTTCGACCATCGACGAAACTACTCTTCTTCGTCGTCCTCTTCTTCGTCATCCGCGTCGTCGTCATCGTCATCATCATCGTCATCGGCGACTTCTTCTTCACTCTCTTCGTCTTCTTCCACTTCGTCGTCATCCGAAATGACGTTCACATGTACGGGGTGTGTCTGCGTGACTTCCATCTCCGCCTCGCACTCCGGACAGCTCAGGATCTCTCCCTCTTCCACTTCGTCTTCATCCACATCAAGTTCGGCAGCACAGTCAGGGCAGCGGATCACGGCCACTTCCTCCGTAGTGAGATTCCCCGGTTGGGCGTCACGCTCCGCGTGTCCCCCACCATTCAGCGTATTATATACCGCGCAAGGGCAAGTCAAATCCAGACCCCCTTTGCGGTTCGTCATTGCGTAACCAGGAGTTCAATCTTTCCTCAAAATGGTTTCTCCGCGCGAATACCCTGAACGTCCGATTGTAGGCGTGGGCGGCGTGCTTATCGAAAATAGCAAGGCATTGCTTATACGACGCGGTTCGGAGCCTTTGCTTGGCCAATGGTCTATTCCGGGTGGAACACTTGAGCTTGGCGAAACTATTCTGGAAGGTGTTGCGCGAGAGCTGTTGGAAGAAACCGGTATCACTGTGCGAGTGCTGGACCTAATCGAAGTCTTCGAGCGCATCAACCCTTATTCGCCGCCTGAGTCGCGGGATACCTCGCAGCGCCCTCGCTTCCACTTTGTCATCGTGGATTATCTCTGCGAAAAAATAAGTGGCGAAGCAAAAGCTGGCGGCGATGCGACGAATGTCGCGTACGCCACCGAAGAGGAATTGCCGAAATATGAGATGACAGAAACTGCCATGCGGGTTCTACGCAAGGCGTTTGCCATGGACCGCGCTCGCCGCGCTTAGCGTGACTTTGCGATCTCGATGCTGCCGTTGCTGTTCGCCAGATCCAGAATGCACGTGCCGTTGCCAATTGTGCCATTCAAAACGTCGGATCCAATTGTTCCCATTGAGGTGATGGGGAGCTCCGAGGAAATTTTGCCGAACGAAGTGCGCGCGGAGACTTTGTAGCCGCCGTTCGGCGGGATACGCACGATTAGGTGCGAGAAAGAGGTCTTCAGCGAAATGTCCTTGCACGTTTCCGAAGAAGAGGTGACCTCAATCGCGCCATTTTGATTGTCCACGCGGATTTTGCCGCCGATGCCGCTCAGCGAGATGCCGCCGAACGAAGTTCCCACACCTGCGTCGCCGGTGACTCCACTCGCTGTGATGGCTCCATTCGAATCCTGAGCCGTCAGGTTGCCTCTTACAGTTCGGATGTCCATGGAGCCGAAACTTGTCTTCGCAAAAAGGTCTCCCTCGACGTTGTTCACGTCAATGTTCCCATTCCCGGTGATCAGATTGGACGCCTTGTAAAGGTTCGTCGCCAGGATTCGCCCAAAAGAAGTCTTGATGGTGGCAGGACCGTGGATTTCACGTGCGTTCACCTGGCCGTTGTTGTCCTCGACCTCGAGAGAGCCAGCGACCCGCTCCACGTCCATCTCTCCGAAGGTCGTCGCCAGTTGCGCGTTACCTGTGATGTCCGATGCTTCCACTTTCGCGTTGCTGTTGTGAACAGTTAGATTTCCGCTGATGGTTCTGGCCGTGACATTTCCAAATGAATTAGTCACAGTCGCGCTTCCGCTCACGTTAGTGAGTTCTACTGTCCCGTTGCCACCGGAAATCGTCGTTGCCCCTACCTGTGTTGCGATAATGCTTCCGAATCTGTTTTTGACGTCAAGCGTTCCCCTTACGTTTGTAATCTCCACCGCTCCGTTGTTATTCACAATCACGCAGTTTCCATTCGCGTTATTCAACTCGATTTTCCCAAATGAATTCGTGATTTTCGTCTGTCCGGCATCTTTCACGTCTATTGTGCCATGTCCATTTTCGATGCGAGCCCAGCCATGTACTCCGGATGTCTCTACATTTCCGAAATCATTTCTCACCCAAAGCGGAGCATCCACCGGCACAGTCACATTGTAGTCCACGGAATACGAGGTTTTTTTCCACTGAATGCGGAGGACATACTTTGCGTGGTCATCCGGGTAAATCGTTCTCACATGAGCGCCGTCACCTGTCTGTTGCACGTCAATCTGAATTTTGTCAGAGAATTCTTGCGCGTCCGCTTTGGATTTTCCTTGTACTCGGATTATCGCGTTGATCTTTACCTCATGGCCGCTGCCTCCGGACACGTGCACACTCCCGAACCGGTTGTCGAGGCTCAATCCTTGACTGCCCGTCAGGGTCACCGTTTTTTCGAAAGTCCTCTCAATCTGGTCCTCTGGATTCCTCTCCGCACGCGCTGCCGATGTCACAAGCAGAAATACTGCCCCAGCAACCAGCGCGTACATCCGCTCTCTCCAGTTTTGATTCACTGTCTCCCCCGTCATCGCTTTGTCCCCAAAACCTCTTGCAGCGTTTCCTGTTTTTCCTGGTACATGGCCAACAACTGGCGTCGCAGATGCGCGTTCGCGGGATTCTGTCCAGCCTCTTCGCGCAATTCGGCAATAGCGTTATCCAACACCAAAAGCTTTTCGCGATAACTTGCCATCAGAGGCGTTGTCGGATCTTTCAGTTGCAGCTGCGCTTGAGCATCCAGCTTGTCGATTGCCTTTTGGTAAGCCTCTTCCGCACGTTCCACATCGTTAACGGCACTGTTCTTCAAAAATACTGGTGAGCCCGGTTCTACGCGTCGATGCACAACCATCCAAGTCGCAGTACCGGATACCGCAATGAGCAGCGCCAACGCCGCAACCGTCTGCCAATGGAAACCAGTTATGCCAAACGAGTTCAGCCACGCGCGCATCCTCGATGGCTTTTCCTTCATCTGTTCTGCAAGCTTGTGTTCAATCTTCAACCACAGATACGGCGTCTCCCATTCCTGCCGCAATTCGCTTGCTGCTGCGGACATGCTCTTCCAAGTCCGCACTTCTTCGCTGCACTCAGCACAAGCCGCAGCGTGCACTTCCAGCGCTGACCATTCTTCCGCGCTTCCGTCCATCAGAATTCGTTCGCGATCAATACAAGTCACATTCATATTTGTTCACCGTGCCTCCGCCGACTGGCTTCGCGGAGGTTCCAGCATCGTCCGCAGATTTTTCTTCGCTTGAAACAAAGTGTTCTTCGAAGCGGTTTCCGTGATTTCCAGTAATCCTGCGATCTCAGCGTGCCGAAAGCCCTCAACTTCATAGAGCAGGAAAACTTCGCGTTGATGATTCGTAAGCTTTGACAGCGCCCGCTCCAGCGCCAGTTTCAGGGAAGGGTGTGATCCCGGCGCACGCGGTTCCGGCATCGGCGATTCTTCCGTGCCTTCGTTCGTAACTTCCTTCTTTCGCATTCGGCTGCGACGCGCGTCGTAGCACGTATTGATCAGGATCCGAAACGTCCACGTCACAAAACTCGATTGCCCACGGAATGTCCCGATGCTCCGCTGCACTTTCAGAAATGTTTCCTGGACAGCGTCTTCAGCGTCTGTCGTGGTTCCCAACAAATTTCGCGCGATGCTTTTCATCCGCTTGCCGTGCAGCGAGTAGAGACGCTCGTACCCGTGCAACTCACCCGCCTGGCAGGCGGCCGCAAGCTCCAAATCTTCAGGATGAACTCCGCTTGTCGCCGGCGTCACACCGCCCGCCGGGTTTTCTGCTGCTGCCACTCGCGTCCCCCGCTCACGCTCCTCGCTGGAGATTTTAGCCTCCCAGGGCAGCGCAAGTCCCATTGTTGCCATACCTCGCTCCTAAGGTATAGACGACGGAGTATGCCGAAATGTCAGGCTGAGGCTCTTTCCCTGGGCTATCGGTAAGTGACTTGTTTAGAGTTAATTAGAGGCTATGCTTTCACCGAGGAGCTTCGTTGGGCAATCCGCCGCGCGTTCGTTCCCTCTGGTGGAATTCCCTTACGGCGGAAACGAGGTCAGCTACCGTGAATTCCGGCCAGCGTTTTTGCATGAAAACAAATTCGGCAAACGCGCACTCCCATAGAAGAAAATCGGAAAGTCGTTGTTCTCCGCCGGTTCGAATCAATAGGTCCACTTCCGTCGACCCGCCATGCAAGACTTCCGATAAGACATCCGAAAATGTCTCCGGGGAGAGTTGTGTTGCTTTGTAAAAACGGCAAGCCGCCTGATAGATCGCCTCACGGGCGGAATAATCAATCGCCAAACGCAGATGCAATTGCTTGCCTTTCGCGGTCAGGGCTTCCGCATCGGCGATCGCCTCTCGCAAAGTCGCTGGGATGCGGTCGCGCCGTCCGATTACACTCAGGCGAACTCCTTCGTCCACGCAGTGAGCCGTCTCTGCAAGCAGATACTCGTGCAGTAAGCGCAGGATCGCGTTTACCTCATGCGCTGGACGCTTCCAGTTTGCGGATGAAAGCGCGAAGAGCGTCAGCGTGTGAATCCCAAGTCTTGGCGCTGCCTGGATTACGCTGCGCGCTGCTTCAGCGCCTGCACGATGGCCTGCAGAGCGCGGCAACCCCCGTGAAGTGGCCCAACGTCCGTTTCCGTCAGTGATGATCGCAACATGCAAAGACTGTGCCGGGACAACTGGCACGGTGGAAAGAATGTGCTGCAGAACAACTTGTTGAACGCTCATAAGAACTGCTTTCTCCGCCGCCAAGATGCAAACTACTTTACATTACAAAGTACATGGGCAAAAAAATTTCAGCCTTCGCGCGTGGCGCGAATCAACGCTTCCATGTGATTCAAATAACGCTCCAGCGCTTTTCGCCCTGTTCCCGTCAGGCGGTATTCCGTTTTCGGTAGCCGCCCATCAAACGATTTCGTGCACACAATGTAATCCGCTTCTTCTAATTTCCGAGCATGCACGCTGAGGTTACCATCAGTAGTTTTCAGCAAGTTTTTCAACTCGTTGAATGTTAGAGAACGGTTCACTGCCAATGCACTCACGATGCCCAGCCGGATTCGCTCGTGAATCAGCCGATCCAGATCCGGCGAGACGGCCTCGCGGGTGTTGCCGCGGACTGTGCTGAGCGCAGTGGATTTTTCCCTCTGCGCCTGTTCCTGTTTTGCTGTTGAAGATCTCGCCATAGAATCCACTATCCGCCGAATCGCCGCGCGATCCAAGCTCCAAAACCGATCTGCACGCCGCCGAACCCCGCCGCCATTAACGCATCGCCCCATTGTGAAGGAGCAAAAAGAGCCGCTGCTCCCAACAGCATCAAGCACAGCCCCATCACCGGCACAACCCGGACGGAAAATGCTCCGCCGGTCACAATTGATGTTCCATACAACAAAAGCCACAAGCCTGGCAGCGTTGCATATAGCCCCGCGTGAGCCAGCGCATAAGTGAGCAACCCACCGGCAACAATCGCCGGCGCAAAACTCAACAAAAATTTGCGACCAGGCCCAGAGAAAAGTTTCGCATTCGCGCGATGCGCTTTTGTTGCAGCCGCTGGAGCGGCAATCGCCACAGCTATGCCTGCTTCAAGTAGCCAAACGAGAAGCCAGCGTGACGGAGTTGTTTGAATCGAAGCGAAATAGGCCGCGGCTAACGCGGTAATCCCCATGGCCACGCCGCCCCATCCGGGTACAGCCGTGAATTCTGCTGCATTCTCCATCGTTTCGCGGATGTAACGAAGATGGTCGGCCGCCCGGGCATCGATGGGAATCGGCTTAGACCGAGACGCACGCGAAAAATTGCTCAAGGCCATGAATTGAGGCTACCAAGAATTGGAGGCGCTGTCAAGTACTTTGTATTGTAAAGTTAGTCCACTGCCTTGTCTATTTCTGCTTCCGGTACCGGCCTAGAAGGGAATTCCAGCGGATTGTAAACACGTCCAGAAACATCTGGAGGCTGTCTCGCATCATGTTCACCTTCGTCGCTGGCGAGTGCGCCCATCGAACCGGGATCTCGACCGCTTTCAGCCCATGATGCCGCGCGAGATACAGTAGCTCTGGATCGAAGCCAAACCGCTCAATTCGCTGTTGTTCAAAAATAATTTTGCACCGCTCCCGGCGAAACGCTTTGAACCCACATTGCGTGTCCACAAACGGCAGCCACAACACAGTTCGCACTATTTTGTTGAAAATGATTCCGGCGAACTCCCGGAAACCCGATTCGTGCACCGCGATTAAATTCCGGTCCAGAGCTCGAGAGCCGATCGCAACGTCGTATTCATTTAGAGCGTCAATCAATTTGTCTGCTTCTTCAATCGGCGCGGAAAGGTCCGCATCCGTAAAAAGCACAATATCTGCGCAAGCTTCCTGCATCCCATGTCGCACGCTGTATCCCTTGCCGCGATTTTCTCCGTTCGGCACAACCCTCAGCAGCGGTATGCGTGCTCGAAACGTCTCAGCAACAGCGGCAGTGCGATCAGTTGAGCCGTCGTCTACAACTAGAACTTCCGTCTGTCGCCCGGATTTCCTGATGTAATCAGCTATCAACCCAAGCGACGGCGGCAGCCGCAGCTCTTCGTTATAGGAAGGAACGATGATGGATAGCGCTGGGCGAGATTCCATAGTCTCAGGCGGGCGTCATCGCGGCCGCATGCGTCTCCCAAGCGCGCGTCTTGAGTATCTCTTCAATTTGATCCAACGCGAAATCGCACTCGTCCAGCGTGTTATAAAAATGCGGCGAAAGCCGGATACCGGCTCGAGGTCGGTAGTCCACCAGAATTTCCCTTGCCAAAAGCTCGCGGCACACTTCTCCAGCGTGAGGGCATTCTACCGAGACTGTTCCCGCACGTTCCGCGGAATTCTCCGGCGTGTTCACACGCCAACCCCGCGCCTTGGCTCCCTCAAGCAGCCGCGTTGTCATCTCAACCGATTTTTCTCGAATCGCGCGAATCCCCACCTGATTCAAAATATCCAGCCCAGGTTGGCATGCATATAGAGCTGGAATGTGCGGCGTGCCGTTCAAATATCGAAACGAATCCTCGCGCGGGTCGATCGGGCCCGTTTCGAAAGCAAACGGGCGCCGATGCGCGATCCACCCTGTAAGTGCGGGCTTAAGTTCAGCACGCAAATCATCGCGCACGTATAGATAAGCAACACCCGGCCCGCCGCAGAGCCATTTCAATACTCCACCCACTGCAAAATCAACGCCCAGCTCGCGTACGTGGAATGGAATTGTTCCCGTTCCTTGAAACACGTCCAGAATTACGCGCGCGCCAACGCGATGCGCTTTCTCTACGATTGCTTTTGCATTCACGATGAACGAGCTTCGAAACAATACCAACGAAATTGGAACGAGGAGCGTTCTCTCATCAATCGCCGCTAGAAACGTGTCCAAATCAAACCGCACCGAATCCGTGCTCGGCACCAATTCAACCTGAGCGCCGTGCCGCCGTTGTTCATGATAAAAATATTGAATCGAAGGAAACTCCAGCTCCGTCATCACCACTCTGTTGCGCGGCCCACGAAAATCAAAACACGAAGTGATCACCGCCTGCGTCTGCGTCACATTTTGATGGAGAGAAATTTCTCCAGCTGCTGCGCCGATCAGCGGTGCGATTTTGTCGCCCACGCCGACCGCCATATCCCACCAGCCTTCTTCCCACGCGCGAACGCCTCGTTGTGCCCACGAGTCCGCATATGATTGCAGATTCGAATACACTCCACGCGGCATCGCACCCAGCGAGTTGCTGATCATGTATGTGGTGCGTTCGAGTATCGGAAACTCGGTCCGCCATGTAAGAAGGTCAGTCATTCTTCACGATTCCGCCGCTTAATTTGCGCTTTTGGTATTCGCGCCAGATAAAGTAACACAGCGTCAGGAATGCAAGCCACGGCGGACCCGCGAGCAGCGTCACATGGAAATCCGGCACCCACCATGTCGAAATCAGCACGCCAATTAGCGCTATTAAGCCAACCAATGAGCTCCAGTAGCCCGGAGGTGCAAACCGGACAAAATCTCTTCTCTCAACTTTCATTTTGTGGCGAAAGCACATGTGGGTTACGAGCGTCATCAACCAGATGAAAGGCCCGCCAAAAAAAGCCACTCCTATCAAAAAGAAAAAAGCCGAATCCTTGAACTTCAGATTCAAAACCATCGCAGCGGCCATTCCCAGGCTGGACGCAAGCACCGCCGCCACCGGCATTCCGCGCTTGCCCAATTTTCCCAGCAATGCCGGAGCATAATTTCCCCGCGAAAGTGAAAAAAGAAGTCGCGCCGTAAAATACAAATTGCATAGCGCGCTGGAAAGCGCCGCGGTCAGCACCACAAAATTCATGATGTGGCTTGCCGCTGGAATTCCTACCTTTTCGAACACCGTTACGAACGGACTTTTGTCCAATCCTATTTGCTCCCAGGGCACAATCGCTACCACGAGCGCCAGCCCGCCGAGATAAAACAGCGCCAAAAAAGCCAGAGTCCTCCGGAACGCTCGCGGCACTGCAGTCTTCGGATCCGCCGCTTCCCCCGCACTGACGCCCACAATTTCCAGCCCCAGAAAACTGAAAATTGCCATCGTCACTCCCAATCCCACGCCTTTCCATCCGTTCGGGAAAAATCCCCCATGCGATGTGAAATTTCCGGTCCCAATTCTCGGAAATCCGAACCCCAGTACGAGGGCCGTTCCCAAAATCAGAAAAACTGCAATGGTAACTACCTTGATCATCGCAAACCAGAATTCAATGGTTCCGAAGTTTTTGATACTCAGTGTATTCAGATAGACGAGTGCCACGGAAAACCCCGAAATCCAAAGCCACGAAGGAATATTTGGAAACCAAAACTTGCAATAAATACTTGTGGCGGCTACCTCACTTCCGATGACAATAACCAGACAAAGCCAGTACGTATACCGCGTGGCAAATCCGGCCCAGGGATGCAGATACATCTCTGCATACAATCCAAACGAACCTGCCGCAGGATGCTCGACGGCCATTTCGGCCAGCGCCCACATGACAGTGAGCGCAATTATGGCGCCAATTGCAAAGCTCAGAACGACCGCCGGTCCAGCCAATTTCACGGATATGGCGCTTGTTAGAAAAAGTCCAGTGCCAATGGTGCTCCCCAACGCAATCATCGCTACCTGCGCGGGACTCAATTGATGTTGCAGCCCCGCTTCGCGCCGGACAAGCTCATCTGCATTCTTGCTTTCTGGTGTTTCTTCTGCTCGAACCGTTTCCGTCATGGCGTCGCATCCTAGCAGAGTCGCGTGCCTTCCCCAACTCGCGCTGCGAGCACTTTATTAGTCTTGTTTGCTAGCGCAATCCTTCAAATCCACTACATATAAAGACGCAGGTTCGGCCGCAACTCACTCCCTGTCCAATCGTACAGTCACCGAGCGAGCACTCCTGTCCCTTGACATTCCAGTTTCTCTTTTTGCTCCTTCATACAATGAATCTCGTGGCGGCCGCACAAGGAGCCGCCAGTAGAAAAGGAAAGCAAGTCATGAAAGCCATCTTCGCGCTCATCATTATCTATGTCGGAACATTTCTCGTGGCAATTCACGGAGCTTCGAACGCCCCGGTCCAAGCTGCGGAACAGGAAGCAACTGCGGCTGCGAAGCCCGCGCCAGCAAAGTCAATCGATCCCCAAAAAGATTCCGACATTCGCTCTTTGCTCGAACTCATCGGTGCGCGCGACATGATTCAGGAAGCCGCCAATAATTCTACGGAGCAATATCGTCAGAAACTTGTTTCGCTGGCGCCAAACGACGACAAAGCACAGGAATCGATCAATTCCTATCTGGCGGTGTTCCAGAAGAAATTTGACGCCGACGCCCTTGCCGATCAGCTCGTAGTGATTTACGACAAGCATTACACCGACGAGGAGATTAAGGGATTGCTTCAGTTTTACGGTTCGCCGCTTGGCCAGAAGGTCGCCGCAGAACTGCCGAAAATTTCCAAGGAGATTCAACTCGCGGACCGCACTATTTCCAATCAAGCTGCAAAAGAAGCCTGGCAGGAATTCCATGCGCAGAATTCTGATTCGAATGGAAAACACCCCTTTGCCGGGCGCCGCCGCTGGCAGCAGGGCCAGCAACAGAGCAATTCGAATCAGCAGGCAGCACAGGCTGATTCTCGGCAGCCGTAATTTCTCTAGGGGAACCGCTTCTTAATCTTGAAGTCGATGCCGAACGTTCCGTTCTGGTCGCGCAACGCAACAATTGAAATATTTCGATTCACGTTGTATTCCACTTGAATCACTTGCTGTTGCGTTGAGCTCACGTTCGAAACATAGGTAATCGTCAAATTCCGGGTAACCTGTTGTTCGACTGTCACGCGCGCCGCCGCGCTCTGTTCCGATCCAGTCGATCCCACGCCGGCAAGTCCGGGATCGACGCGCAACTTGGTAATTCCGAATAATCGTTCCAATCGTCCGCCGAGTTGACTCGAAATCGCCTCGGACAACAGTGCAGACGCACCGGAACTCGGGCTTTGCGACGCTCCCGTTCCACCCGCGCGCAACTCTGCCTCCGAGCTTGTCTGCCCCAGCGTCAGCAGCGTCACGATGTCGTTCCCCGGTAAGGGTGGATCGGACCGGTAAGACAAATTCAATTTGCTTGCCGGTCCACTGAAATTCAGGGTGATTTCGTACTGCTGAATTGTCGTGGTCGCTTCAATGTTGATGTCCGGGTCGATGTTCAACGGCCGTGCAAAATTCAAGTCACCACGCGCCACGCGGTAGCGGTTCCCGTGAAAATACAAATCACCCGACAAAACATGAATGTGCCCGAGCAAAATAGGATGCTCCCACGTTCCACGAACGTGCAGGTTCGCGTCCGCTTCGAGCTCCGCGTTTGGCCATTCCATTCGCGCATCAGGTGTGGAAAGCGCTTCAATATCGAACTGCAGGTTTTGCAGGAAGCTGGAAGTTGCTCCGCCATTCTCTCGCGAGGATATCAGCGCCCCGGCCGTTTCAAGCCCGCCTGACAAATTTACGCGGTCAATCGTCACTCGTCCGGAAAGCAGCCCGGCTTCCGGCGTTCCAGACAATCGCAAATTCCCCGCCACCTGCCAGCTCATTCCTTCCGGATACCGGATTCTCGTCCGATCCGTTCTCACTGTGATGTCGTAGTGAATTGGTTGGTCCGCATAGTTCACGCTTCCGGTCAGCGTCAAAGTGCCGCCGCCCGCCTCGGCTGTCAGGTTGTCAAAGGAAAGCCGAGCCGCATCAAAAACCAAATCCCCTTTGATGGCGCTGAGTCCTGTCGGAAAATCTGCCACGCGGGCCGAGGCGCTGTCTATATGCACGCGCCCCGTAATGCGTGGCCGGTCGAGAGTTCCTTCAAAGAAAGCATTCACTTGCGCGGGCCCTCGCGCATCCAGGTTTGGCACGAATCCGCTTAACAGCCGCAAATCCAGCGCGCCATTCAATTTCAAGGACACATTGCGGCGTCCCGTAAATCGTACGTTTCCTTCGATCTTGAAGTTTGTGTCTTTTCCCTGGAAAGTCACCGGATCAATATTGATCTCTTCTGTCGAAGCCCGAAAATGCACCGGCCCGGCATTCTCCAGTTGTACATTCGAATAGTTAAAGACTAATTTCGAAAAATTCGCGTCCATCACAATGGCGCCCGGCTGGTTTAGATTACCGGTCAGAGCAATCTCTCCTTCCGCACTTCCGTGCCCGCTGAAATGTCCCAAGTGCAGGTAGGTCACTAGGAAAGGATCGAGGTTGATGTTCCGAATACTCGCTTTTCCCTGTATCGGATAGGGCGGCGTCAGGCCAACGGTGTACCCACCAGAAATGCTCCCGTCCGTCATCGCTGAGCTCAATTCCAATTTTGCTTCGCGCCCATCCGATGTCAGTGTTCCGTCAAAGCTCCCAATCGTTTCTTGGCCGACACGCAAATCCACAATACGCATCGTTCCTTCTCCTTGCGGAGTCCGCGCGGGTCCGGAGGCCTTCAAACGAAATGTAATCTGCCCGCCTATGGGCAGTCGCGGATTTTGCAGCTTTTCAAAATTCTCCAATGGCAATGCCGCACCCACCAAATCAAGCGAGACACTTCCATCAGAAAAATGATAGCCAGCGCTGCCTGTCACGATGCCTGCACTGCCCTTGCCTTGCCCTGGCGCAAACAGCCTCAATTCCGCATTCGAAACCCGTACTTCGTCCGGCGCTACATTCAACTGCCCGCGCAAGCGGCTGAACGTAACTCCATACGCTTTTCCATCCGCCAAATCGAACAGCCCATTGAAAGAAGGATTTTCGCGCGTGCCGCGACCATGAAACTGCCCGGTCAACTCACCATCCACTGGATATTCTTTCTTCAAAAATCCTTGAAAGCTTTCGAGTGGCACCTTTTCAAAGTTCACTTCCGCGGTCCACTCGTTCTCTGGGCGAAATTGCCAGCGATCCAGATCCATGGACCCTTCAATATCTGCCTGTATTTCTCCCAGACGTGCATGCCCATTCGAAATCGAGAGTTCCGATGGCGAATACGTCAGGTCGGCTTCGACTAAATCAAAATGCAAATCGTTGTAGGCCACCTTTTCGCCGCGTCCGTGTCCCGTAAGAGTTGGCCCTCCAAGCGGTCCGGAAAGTTTTCCCTCCCATCGCGCGCTTCCGCTCAATGTAGTTTTGGTTCCATCTTCATTTGGGCCGCGAATCGCTTCAATGAAATCGGAATACGCTTCCAGCGCTCCCGTCTCGAATTGAATATCTAGCGTCGAATTGCGTTTTCCAAGTGAGCCCGTCGCATGAATTCTGCTTGTCGGCGTCTCAAATTCCGCCGTATCAAGGGACAGTAATCCTTGATCGTAGCGGTAGCGAAAACTCGCACCTCCCGTGACGGGTACATGTTTTGCTGCTAGCTCGCCTGGCGCAGTTAGGTCCATCGTTCCGGAGATTTCAAAATGTGCGAATGGGCCGGTCCACGATTCGACCGTATCCGCTGTTATGACGGAATCCCAATGCAGCTCGTTTACGGGGAAATTGATTCTCTCGAGCGATGGCAGAACTTGCGCCATTCGAATATTCTGCACGTGCGTCTTCGCCAGGAATTGCAGACCCGCAAACTTCATCGTCACTGGCCCGCTCACCGTTCCCCCAAACGCATTCGCGACAAAATCAGGAACTTGCAGGCCATTTTTGTCGAACTTGTAGCTTCCGCGTGCTGCTACTCCTGCATCTCGGAAAACCTCATAGTTCAAATTGATTTCCGAACCGACAAAGCTGCCATTACCTTGAACAAGCCCCGCGTCCAACGATCCTTCACCTCTCACATCCACTTTTCCCGTTGGCGTCAGCGGCGCTCGGAATGTCTTTCGAAAATCCGCCAGATCCATCCATGCGCGATATTTGAATTTCCAGTTCGGCTCGCTGTAATTTGTCAGTTCCGCTTGTAAATCTGCTCTGGAACGCCCAGCTCCGATTTGCGCTTGTTCAATCGTGAAACCATCGCGTTGCACGGAAAATTTCGCCGAAAGATTCACGGGTACGGGGACAAAACGCTTCGCTGCGAACTGTACTTCTCGCCAATCCAGGGCACCCACGTAGACTGGCTTGGCAGCATTTCCCGCCGCGTCCAGAGTCAGCCGAAAGCCAGATCCCTCCATGGCAAGCGGTGTTTTCACATCGTTGTAGAGAATCCAGCCATCGAGCAATCGCACCCGTTTCACATTCAAATCGAAAAGTGTTTCGCTTACCGGCTTCCCTGATTGCTGCTTTGGCGTTGCCGGTGCTGGCACGTTGGTCGAGCCATCTTTCTCGACACGGATATGCACGTGCGGTTGCGCTACTTTCAAATCGTTGAGTGAGACCTTCCGGCCCCAGAGCGAGTCAATCCGTAGTCCGGCATCAACCTCTTCTGCACTGAAAAGTGGTTCCGTCCCTTTTGGTTCCTTTCCATGGATTACAAGCCCTTTGATTTTTGCCCGCAGCGAAAGCCACTCGACTGAGAGGGCTTCCACTTCCGCGGATCCGCCCGTCGCGGCGTTGAGCCGACGGATCAACAGCCTCTTCATGAAAGGATTTCCAGCGCCGCTCCCAAAAAAGATGATTACTCCAGCCGCGATCAGCGTGAGTTTGATGCCCAGCGCCCACGCGGTGCGCCGCAGCCATCTCCATTTTCGGCGGTGCGTTTCCTGTGTCATTTGCCGCTTTCGCTCAAAAATTTTGTAATGCTCAGACGCGGGCGGCTTTCCTTCAGCCATTTGTCGGCTTGTTCGTTGATCCCGCGTTGAATCAACACCTCCTGAATCACGTCGCGCGCCGCATCAAACGACGGAGGTTCCTGCCCGCGAGCTTTGGCTCTCGGTATCAGTGCGTTGTCGTAAAAATCCTTGATCGCCTGCTCATCTACTTGCACAGTTGGACGAAATCTTGAATCGAGATAGTTGCTTAAGTAGGCTTGCGCGGTAACAATTTGCTTCACGTCGGTTTCCGTTAGACCTGCTTTTTCCCGCTGCGTTTCAAAATCTTCTTTCTTCGCAAACGACCGCTCCAGCCGCTGCACTCCGCGCTCGATGTCCAGGTCGGACGCGGAGGGAAACCGCGATGCCTCCGCTTCTTTCCGCACGATCCATTGATCGATCAGCCGGTCCAAAATTTGCCCTTGGCTTTCAGATTTTCCATCCACCAAAACCTGATATCGCGCCAGTTGATCGACATCGCTCTGCAAAATAATGTCATCCTCAACACGCGCAACAACGCGGTCCACCACTTGTTGCGCACTCGCCGGATATACCCAAGCTGCGCCCAGCAAGAAGACAGATAAACACATGAATCTCAGTGCTGCGCGCATCAGAAAGGTGCCCCCAAATTGAAAAAGATCTGGAATCGGGGTAGTTGCGCCGATTGAAACCCGAGCGATCCGGGCGGGCATGTTGTTGAATTCGTTCCACTCGGACACGGGATCGCCTCTTGAAAATATGGCCGGTTCAACTGGTACCCGATGTCGATCCGGATCGGCCCAACCGGCGTTGCATACCTCAGCCCAAGCCCGATCGTGTGCGCAAAATAATTCAGCTCATTTGAACAATTCGTCAGGCACTGCGGCGTCGCCGACGTATCAAAAGTTGGTTTTGGCAACGACGTACGAAATGAAATTCGGCTCGCTCGGCTGTACACATTTCCGCCATCGTAAAACAGGGCTCCGCCCAGACTCGTTCCGAAATATGGCAGCCGCATCGGAAATCTGAATTCCTGATTCAGAACCAGCATTGCTTGGCCACCTACCGGAAATCCTGTTTTGTCTCTCGGTCCGGCTTGGTTCAGCGCAAATCCTCTAAGTGAGGTTCCTCCTCCGGCAAAGAACCGTTCGGGAAGGGGGATCACCGTTGGGCAAGCCGGCAGCGCCGGCGTCGGCGGGTTCGAACAATCAGGTGCTGGGAACGCCAGCGACACTGTGTCGCGATACGGATTCAACACACCAAACCGGATCGACCGCGCAAAACTAAACCGCCGCTTGATCGGATAGTACGAAGAGTTCTGGTACAAAAATCGCGTGAAACTCGCGCTCGATCCAAAGTATGTATCCGCCAGCCCGAAGTCCGCGCTGTTCAACGTTCCCTTCGTCGCGTCCGCCGGATTGTCCCGCGTGTCCCGCACCCACGAAATACCGAATTGCGAAACTAGCGTGGGCTGCTGGAACAGTGGAATTTGCTCCGACAAAATCTTTAAATCTGACACCAAAATCTTTCGAAAGCTGTAGCGGTAAAGAATTGTTGTTCGCGGTGAAATCTGTTGTGTTAGTTGCACCGATCCTTCGTACCGGGTCTCGTTAAATGTGTTGATGTCTCTGGTCTTTTCTGTGTACGCCGTCGCCTGAAAACTAAAATTCGGACTCGCAAAGGTGTTTGGCGACGAATAGCCCAATAACGCCCGCCCTTGCAGCGTACTGCCGCGCAATTTCAGGGAAAGCGTATCAGCGCGTCCAGTCAAATTGAGCTTTGAGATTTCGAAAATTCCTCGAGGTGCTGCTTCCACCGCACCGCCAGTCGGATCGGAAGAGCTCGCCAGCCGTTGCACTTCGAATCCGCCGCCGTACGCGATCGTGTACCGCTTTGCTTCTTCTACGAGCGTCACAACGTCTTTGTCCTGATCCGACCCATTCGGGTTTTGCGGAGCCACCGTCACCCGGTTAAAAACCCCCAGGTTGTACAATCGTCGCTGAGTATCAACTACCTGGCCTTGCCGTAGCGGCGCGTTTTCCTTCACCTGAATCTGCCTTCGAATCACGCCCGGCCGTGTGTGGTTGAATCCGCTGATCAACACTTTTCGTACTCTTGTCTGCGGTCCTTCTTCGATGTGATAGGTAACCTTTACTTCCTTAAATTCCACCGTCGATTTCTTGTTTCCACTCTTTTCAGCTGCCGCTTGCGCTGCTGCAACATCGCCCGCTGCGTCTACATCCTCGGCGGTCGGCCGCAAGGTCGCCTCGGGGTAACCCTCGTTGTAGTAGAGCGCCAAAATGTTCGCGCGATCGCTTCCGACGTTCGCGTCCGAGTACGGCTGCCCAGGCAAGGATCCAACTACGCCCTGAAGTTCTTCGTCCGAGAACGCATGGTTCCCTTCAATGATCAGCGATGCCACTCGCGTCTGAATTCCTTCGTTCACCACGAAGTGGACAAAAAGGTCTCCCTCTCTTCCGAGATAATTGTCCAGAATGTTTGCCTCTACCTTCGCTTCCAGGAAACCGTTTGTTTTGTACAGGCTTTCCATAGAAGCGCGGTCCGCTTCGAGCAGGCGGCGGCTGAATTTTCCGCGCGATCCGAATGCACCCTGATAAACGTTCAACCTGCTCCGTAACAACTCCAAATCGAAATACTTGTTTCCGGTAATATCAATTCCGATCAATTTGTGCCGGTCGCCGCGCGCTACCGTATACGTAATCAGCTCTTCCGTCCCTTGCCACGCGTTTCCTTTTTCTTTTACGTCTCGCGTCGTCGTCGCGTATTCCACCGAAGCATCGAAATATCCCTGTCGTTCGAGCCGTTCCCGTATGTTTTTCTTGCCTTCTTCCAGTAAGTCCGTATCGACGGCTCCCTCCTGATAAACCGGCAGGAGTCTCTTCAATTCACCACCTGAAATTTTCGCGCCGGCCACTTCCACTTTCACGCGTGGCCCTTCCGTCACATCTACCGTCAACGGCACACTGTTTTTCGAAGCATCGTATTCACCGCGCCGTACCGCCGCTCTTCCGCTCAAGTGCCCCTTTTTTGTCAGGAATTTACGAATGTTGGCAGTCCCTTTCTGCAAGCGAGCATTCGTAATGGGCGTTCCCACTTTCATCTTCAAGCGCGAAGTAATTTGCGCATCCGGATATTCCGTGCTGTTTGTCAATTGCACGGCGGAAACACGCGCTCTTGCTCCCGGCACAACGTGAACAATCACATCAATCTGGTGAGTGCCCTCATTGATTGCAGTCTCCGCGGTCATTTTCGCTTGGTAGAGGCCCTCCTCTTGCAGTATGGCCTGCAGCCGTTCCATCGCCGCGTCCAGTTTTTCTTTTCGGTAGACATCGCCGAGCTGGATCTGCATCGCAGCAGCAGAAGAAGCTTCGCTGGGGGGCTCGATCAGCCCACGCAGGATCACTTGATTGAAATAAAGATTCTCTTCCACCACGAAGTCCAGCCGCACTCCGCCGTCGACCGGAATGGTCACAGCGCGAAGGTTTGCATAGTTGCCGGTCTTATAAAGAGTTCGCAGACTCGTCGCCACTTGCCTGCGGTCTAGCGGTTTTCCCGTCTCCAGCGGCAATCCTGCCGGCGCATCCTTCAAAACCTTGCCGTCTTCTCGCACGATCCGCACGCCCACGAGAGCTGGCTCAGTGACCTGTTGCGCCGCGCAATGCCGCGCAGTTCCCCCCGCGAGGAACGCCGCAAGCACCAATCCTCTCAATCTCTTCGCCCAAGTCACTCTCATGCGCCCAATTCGCTCAGACGAAGCGTAGCACAGGGGCGTTGCCTGCCCGCCGCCCTTTGGCGCTATCATAAATACGTAAGCATCATGCGGACAGGACCGCTTACCCCTTGAACTCGCTTCCACCGGACGGTTATTTATTCGACCGCTATTCGCGGCAAGTCCTGTTCTCGGGTATCGGCGAAACGGGCCAAAAGCGTCTTTCTCGGTCTAGCGCGGTCATTGTCGGTTGCGGAGCTATCGGCGCTTCCACGGCCGCTCTTCTCGCCCGTGCGGGAGTCGGTCGTCTCCGCGTTCTTGACCGGGACTTTGTGGAACCCTCCAACCTTCAGCGCCAAACGCTCTTTGACGAATCCGACGCAAGCAACGCACTTCCAAAAGCGATCGCTGCACAGCGAAAACTTCGCGCAATCAATTCCACAATCTCGGTAGAGGGTATCGTCGCCGATCTCACGTCGAACAACCCGGAAGAACTCTGCTCGGGCTTCGACATCATTCTGGACGGCACCGACAATTTCGAAACGCGCTTCCTTATCAATGATTTTTCTGTGAAGAGTGGTTGCCCCTGGGTTTACGCCGCAGCGGTCGGTAGTTACGGTGTCACCATGACTGTCCGCCCTGCTCTCACCGCTTGTTTGGCGTGCCTGCTTGAAGGTGATCACTCAGCCGCCGGCATTGAAGAAACTTGCGACACCGTCGGCGTACTCGGCTCAATCGTGCAACTAATCGCCTCGCTTGAATCCGTCGAAGCGCTAAAGCTCCTCGCTGGAAAAGAAGACGCCCTCCATGGCCGCCTCATCTCCAGCGACGTCTGGTCTGGGCGCTTTCAATCTGTGGAGATTTCCCGCAACACAAACTGTCGCGCCTGCGCCCGCCACGAATTTTCTTACCTTGAAGGTGATGCCCAGCCCCACGTAACGATGTGCGGTCGGGACTCCGTACAAATTCATGAGCGCTCGCGTTCACTCGATCTCGCGGCTCTAGGTGCGCGCCTCAGTTCGTCCGTTGAATCCGTCCGCCACAATGAGTTTTTGCTTCGCTTTCGCGTTCCGCCCTATGAAATGACGGTTTTCACCGATGGCCGCGCCATCCTTAAGGGCTCAACGGATCCGGCGGTTGCGCGCTCTCTCTACGCACGCTTCATTGGAGCCTGAGCTTTTCCGCTGCGCGCTCGAACACACTTAGTTACATTGGCTTTCCTAAGTTTCGGTGTTTCTTGCCAAAAACAGCATTTTCCGATTTCTACTGCGAAGGAAGACCTACAACCCGCCTCGATAGGCTCCGCCACCACGTCCCACTGAACTGCGCATCGAAGCGCGGTCCAGATTCTCACGCAAATTCATCAGCGTCAGAAATGTACTCAGAATCCGCGCCTTCAAATCGTCGGTCAGCGGCATTCCGCTCGTCGCCACGCGCGCCAGCCGCTCGCCGCTTTCCGTCAGGAAAGTCATGATCTCGCGCAACCGTTCATGCGGAGCGTTTCCCATCGCCGTTTCGCGCCGCATTTCCGCGCAACTTCCTTCGATCGATAACGTGTAATGCAGCACGCACAGTTGTTGTTCGGCTAGCGCCGTTGGTGTCGCGCTCTTGCATCCCGTAATTTGGCAGGCGGTGGGCATAACCAGTACACGTATCGTAACGCGGGCGTAACACTCCTAGCTAACATTACCCGTCGCCGAAAATCCAGTCTCCTCCTCAGCGTTGTTGCGAAACCTGCACGCTCCTCCCGCCGTACGCTTTTTCAAAAATAGTTTGACACCGTCTTATTTATGCTGTATTTTTATACAGTCGAATGCATAATTTTACTTTCATGAGTGCTGGCAAAACCTTTCGTCATGGCCAAATACTCCGGCTCGTCTCCGGCGAACGTATCGCCAGCCAGGACGATTTGCGCCGCCGTCTCGCGCAGCAACGCCTGCGCGTGACTCAGGCCACGCTTTCGCGTGACCTGCAAGAGCTGAAACTCGTCAAGACATCCGAGGGTTACAAGCAATCGACGGCTTTGAGCGAAGAAGCTACGCCCCTTCCCCCGCTTGCCCGTGCCCTGCGTGAGTTTTTACTCGACGTGCGCCCCGCGGAAAATCTTCTCGTCCTCAAGACGCCGCCTAGCGGCGCGCAGCCGCTTGCCGCCGCCGTGGACGCTTCGAAATTTCCTGAGATCGCCGGAACTATCGCCGGTGATGACACTGTTCTCATCATCACTTCAAACAAGAAAACTCGCCTCTCGCTCCAGCAAAAGATAGAAGCCCTGCTGAAATGAGCTCACCTGAATCCATCGCCGTCGTAGGTGTCTCCGGATATACCGGATTTGAGTTGGCAAAGCTCTTGCTCCGCCATCCTGCCGGATCCGCTACAACCTTCTTCATGCGGGATACCCAGGGCGCCCACTGCCTCTCGGAACTTTTTCCTCAGGTCCGCGGAATAGGAAGTGCGCCGGTCCGCCAGCTATCTCTGGAAAATATTCTAGCCACCAAAGCAAAAATCGCCTTGCTCGCAACGCCCCATGAAGCTTCGGCCGAACTTGCCCCGCAGCTTCTCGAAGCTGGCGTTAAAGTCATCGACCTCAGTGGTGCGTTCCGTTTTCGCGACGCGAGCGTTTTTCAATCTTGGTACAAACTGTCCACTCCTCATGCTGCTTGGCTAGACTCGGCGGTTTACGGTCTGCCAGAGTTTTATTCCAGGGAACTCGCGAGCGCTCAACTCGTCGCCAATCCCGGCTGCTACGCAACCAGCGTTATTCTCGCCGTTCGCCCCTTGGTACAAGCGGGCTTGCTCGAATCCAGCTCCGGTGTTGTCGCCGACTGCAAGTCCGGCGCCACTGGCGCAGGTAAAGAGCTTCGCCGCGATCTCCACTTTTCCGAGCTTGACGAGAATTTCAAGGCCTACAATCTCTTTTCTCACCGCCACACGCCGGAAATCCTCGATCACACTGGCCTGTCCGAATCACAGCTCACTTTCACTACACACCTTCTGCCCATCGCGCGCGGTATTCTGTCCACGATTTACGTCACTCTTTCAGAGCAGCAAACACCCGAAGCTATCGAAACCCTTTATCGCAAGACTTACGCGGGCCGTTCCATGGTCCGCATCTGGAAAGCTGGAACCCTCCCGGAAATCCAACATGTCGCTCACACGAATTTCGCGGACATCGGTTTCGCGCTAGATCGTTCCGGTCGCCGCCTTATCGTCGTCTCATGCCTCGATAATCTCGGCAAAGGTGCTGCCGGCCAGGCTGTTCAGAATTTTAATCATCTGTTGAAACTTGAGGAGAACACAGGACTGCAATGAAACTTGTCATTAAATTCGCTGGTGCTTTACTGGAAAGCGATTCCGTAGTGCGCGAACTCTCCGCGCAGATCGCTTACCTTGCGAAACAAGGCCACGAAATTCTCGTTGTGCACGGAGGCGGCCGCATTTTCACTGCCACGCTCAAGCGCCTCGGCATCGAAAGCAAATTTGTCAATGGACTCCGCGTCACCGACCGCGAAACGCGCGATGCCGCCGTCATGGTTTTCGCCGGCCTATTGAATAAGCAGCTTTCCGCTGCGATTTCCGCCGCAGGCCAGCCCGCCATGGGCATTTCTGCAGCGGACGCGCAAGCCTTCCACGCCGAACCGCTCGTTCACAACGAAGTTGCCGGTGGTCTTGGTTTTGTCGGCTATCTCACAGGGATGAATACGCCGCTCATCGAATCTCTTTGGCAAAACAATCTCGTCCCCGTGGCGGCGTGCCTCGGCATTGGCCCGGACAATGAGCTGTACAACATCAACGCCGATCACATGGCAGCCGCTTGCGCGGAATATCTCGGCGCCGACCAACTCATCTATCTCACAGATGTGGCTGGTGTTCTGGACGGCGAAAAAGTTCTCTCAGCGATCGCCTTGGACGACATCGAAGCCCTCGTTCAAAACCGTACCGTCTCCGGCGGCATGATTCTCAAGCTCGAAGCCGCTAAGCGCGCCCTCGAAGGCGGCGTCAAAGGCGTGCACATCGTCGGCGGCACCGAACCCAGCGCTCTCCTCGCGGCAATGCGCGCTGCTGAATCCAATTCCGATTCTTTCGATACAATTCCCGGCACGCGAATCATGCGAGAACCGCACTCCGCCGCGCTTTCTGCCGCTTAACGAAATGAAGCGTCCTGCCACAATTCGCAAGAAGGTCGCGCCTGCTGCCCTGGCGGATGCGGAGAAGTTTCTTCTCCCTACCTACAAACGCCAGCCGCTCGTCTTTACACATGGCCGCGGCCCTTACGTTTTCGACTCGAATGGAAAACGCTACATCGATTTTCTAGGTGGCATCGCCGTCAACGGTCTCGGCCATGCGCATCCCAATATCGTCAAAGTCATTCGCCGCGAATCTGCGCGCGCGATTCACCTTTCCAATCTCTTTCACAACGAATTCCAAGGTCCACTCGCCAAGAAGCTGGCCGAGATCTCCGGCATGGACCGCATCTTTTTCTCCAACAGTGGCACCGAAGCAATCGAAGGCGCTCTAAAACTCGCACGCCTCTACTCGCGTCCCGCCGACGCACCAGTCACCGCGCCCAATCCAAAACATCGAATTCTCGCGCTCGAACATTCGTTCCACGGCCGCACGTTCGGCGCCGTCAGCATCACCGCCACAGAAAAATATCGCTTGCCGTTTGGCCCCGTTGTTCCGGGTGTAGACTTCGTCAAATTCAATAGCGTCGCCGACTTGGAATCCAAGTTCGACAAAAATGTCTGCGCGGTCATCCTCGAAACGATTCAAGGCGAAGGCGGCATTCATCCCGTCAGCGAAGCTTTCTGGAATCGCGCCCGTGCACTTACGTCGCAACACGACACTTTGCTCATCGCCGACGAAATTCAGTGTGGTCTCGGCCGCACCGGCCGCTACTTCGCCTATCAAAAGTTTTCCTCAAAGCCGGACATCGTAGCAGTGGCAAAGCCACTCGCAGCCGGCCTGCCGCTCGGCGCCATCCTCGCTTCCGAAGCCGTCGCCGCCCGCGTCAGCCCCGGAGTTCATGGCACAACTTTCGGCGGCGGCCCCATGATCTGCGCCGTTGCCCTGGAATTTCTGAAAGTTCTCGAAAAAACGAAAGTTCTCGCTAACGCCGCCTCGCGCGGAGCCGAAATTCGTGCAGGCATCGAAAAGCTCGCCTCGAAATATCCGTTCATCAAGGAAGTCCGCGGCGAAGGCCTCATGATCGGTGTCGAACTCACCGTCGACGGCACGCCATTCGTCACCGAAGCCATGAACCGCGGCCTGCTCATCAACTGCACGCACGAATATACGCTGCGCCTGCTCCCCGCCTTCATCATCACCGCAAAACAAGTTCGCGAATTTCTCGGAGTCTTCGAGGAAGTCTTGGGTCATGTTTCTAAATCTATTGCTGCGACGGAAACGGCGCGGCACGCGGCAAAGTCCGCAGCGAGGTAAGAAAAAGAAATGGCAACAACTACTTTAGCAGCGCCTGTTATGGTCTCGAACGATCTGCTCACCGGAGCGGAATGGAGCCCGGCGCACACGCGAGAACTCCTCGCCATCACCACAGACATCAAGGCGAATCCCGCGAATTACGCGGACACGCTGCGCGGAAAATTCCTTGCGCTGATTTTTGAAAAGCCGTCGCTGCGCACGCGTGTCACGTTTGAAGTCGGCATTCAGAGCATGGGCGGCCACGTCGTGTTTCTCGATCACACGCAAGCCCGTCTCGGCGAACGCGAATCCATCGCCGACGTCGCGCGCAATCTCGAGCGCTGGGTGCAGGGCATCGTTGCCCGCGTTTACGAACAGCGCGTGCTTGACGAAATGGCCGCCACCACGGACATTCCCGTCGTCAACGCGCTCTCCGACAAATTTCATCCGTGCCAGGCCCTCGCCGATTTCTTCACACTCGAAGAAAAATTCGGCAATCTCAAAGGCCTCAAGCTCGCTTATGTCGGCGATGGCAACAACGTCTGTCACTCGCTCATGTATCTCGCCGCCCGCCTCGGCGTGAATATGCGCATCGCCACACCGGAAAATTACGCGCCAGATGCCGACGTCACCGCCGACTCCAAACGCGTCGCCAAGGAAACCAAAGCCAAAATCGAACTCTTCACCGACCCGCGCGAAGCCGTCGAAGACGTCCAGGCCGTCTACACCGACTCTTGGACCAGCATGGGCTTCGAAGCCGAAGAAAAAGTCCGCAGCGAAGTTTTCAAGCCGTACCAGGTCAATCGCAAATTAATGGCGCTCGCCGGACGCGATTCCATTTTCATGCACTGCCTGCCAGCCCATCGCGGCTACGAAGTCACCAACGAAATTCTCGATGGCTCGCGCTCCGTCGTGCTTGACCAATCGGAAAATCGCATGTACGTCCAAAAAGCGATCTTGCACACGCTCTATCGCTAAAATCGCGAAGGTTGAAACGCAGAAGAAACATTTGTTGTCCTAAACTACGCATATCTCCAAATACGAAAGAGGAATTGTGAACAGAACTGCTCCAAAACCGAAAAAAGTCGTGCTCGCTTACTCCGGCGGACTCGATACCAGCATCATCATTCCCTGGCTTAAGGAAACTTATGGCTGCGAAGTCATCGCCATGATCGGCGACGTGGGCCAGCAGGAAGATCTCCAGGCCGCGTACAAAAAAGCGCTCGCTACCGGAGCTTCCTCCGCATCGATCGAAGACCTCCGCGAAGAATTCGTCCGCGATTTTATCTGGCCAACGCTTCGCGCCGGCGCCGTATACGAACACACTTACTTGCTCGGCACCTCCATGGCGCGTCCCGTCATCGCCAAACGTCAGGCCGAAATCGCGCTCAAACTCGGCGCCGACGGCCTTTCGCACGGCTGCACCGGCAAAGGCAACGATCAGGTCCGCTTCGAACTCGCCTATAAAGCCATCGCGCCCAATGTCCAGATCATTGCACCCTGGCGCGAATGGGACATCGACTCCCGCGAAGACGCCATCGCTTACGCCGAAAAGCACAACGTTCCCATCGAACAAAGCAAAAAAAACATCTACAGCCGCGACCGCAACATCTGGCACCTCAGTCACGAAGGTGGCGAACTCGAAGATCCCGCCAACGCCCCAAGCGAAGCCATGTGGCAGTGGACCGTTTCGCCCGAAAAAGCTCCCGACAAGGCCGAAGAAGTCGAAATTGGTTTTGAATCCGGAACTCCCGTCTCCATCAACGGCACAAAGCTCGGTCCCGTCGATCTTCTCAACACGCTCAACGAAATCGCCGCGCGTCACGGCGTCGGCCGTACCGACCTCGTAGAAAATCGCCTCGTCGGCATGAAATCCCGCGGAGCGTACGAAACTCCCGGTGGCACGCTCCTCGTCACCGCGCATCGCGAACTCGAGCGTCTCACCGTCGACCGCGAAACCGCGCACCTCCAGCAATCGCTTTCCGTACGCTATGCCGAGCTTGTTTACAACGGCGTCTGGTTTTCCACGCAGCGCCAGGCTCTCGACGGTTTCTTCAACGTTTCGCAGGAGCGCGTCACCGGCTCCGTCGGCCTAAAACTCTGGAAGGGTTCGCTCAACGTCACCAGCCGCAAATCGCCCTTCTCGCTCTATCGCGCCGATCTTGCCAGCTTCACCATGGGCCGTTACAACCCAAAGGACGCCGAAGGCTTCATCAATCTCTTCGCGCTCCCAATCACCGTCCGCCCCAAAGCTAAAGCGGAATCCGGCGGCAATTCCTAAGTCTGTCATTTCGACCGAAGGGAGAAATCTCTCTTCGATTTGTGAAACTTGGCAACGATGACCGAACGCAAAGACGACAGACTCTGGGGCGGCCGCTTCGAGCGCGAACCAAATGCGCGCTTCGATGCGTTCCAGCGCTCCTTTGCGTTCGATCGCCGCTTGTTGCTCTACGAAATTGCCGTCGACCGCGCCTGGGCAAAAGCCCTCGAACCTATCGGCATCTTCTCCGCCGCCGAAGTCAAACAAACCCTCACCGCGCTCGACAAAATCGAAGAACGCGCAAAAATCGATTCCGTGTGGCTCGAAAAAACCGGAGCCGACGCCGAAGACGTCCACCACTTCGTGGAAAAAGCCCTCGTCGAAGAACTCGGCCCCCTCGGCTGGAAACTTCACACCGGCCGCAGCCGCAACGAACTCGTCGCCACCGATTTTCGTCTTTTCGTCATCGACGCCGCAGCCGAAATCAAGCGCGGCCTCCTTGCTCTAATCAACGCATTGCTCACCCAAGCCAAAAAGAAACTCGGCGTCCCCATGGCCGGCATGACGCACATGCAACACGCCCAGCCAATTCTTCTTTCCCATTTTCTGCTCGCACATGCAGAAGCGTTCACCCGCGACATCACGCGCCTCCAAAACGCCGCAGCCAGCGCGGACGCTTGTCCCATGGGTTCCGGCGCGCTTGCCGGAAATTCCTTTGCCATCAACCGCGAAGCCATCGCCCGCGATCTCGGCTTTTCCAAAATCACCGCAAACAGTCTCGACGCCGTCAGCGACCGCGATTTCGCCCTCGACTATCTCTTCGCGCTCTCTGGCATCGCCACGCATCTCTCTCGCCTGGCGGAAGATTTCGTTCTCTTTGCTTCGCAGGAATTTTCTTACGTCATTCTTCCCGACGAATACTCCACCGGCAGCAGCCTCATGCCGCAAAAGAAAAATCCCGACTGCTGGGAACTCATCCGCGGAAAAACCGGCCGCATCACCGGCGCATTGATTTCATTGCTCACAACGCTGAAAGGTTTGCCCACGAGCTACCAGCGAGACTTGCAGGAAGACAAGGAAGCCCTTTTTTCCGCACACGATCAAGTCGCGGACATGGTCGTCATTGCAACAGGCGCCGTCAGTACAACGCAATTCCGCGACGAAAAATTGCGCATCCTCGCAAGCAATCCATCGCTGCTGGCCACTGAAGCCGCAGATTATCTCGTCCGCAAAGGCATTCCATTCCGCCAGGCCCACGATCTGGTCGGAAAAATTCTTCGCGAAGCGGAAAGACAAGGAAAGAACTGGATCGAACTACCGCTCCCCGAGCTGCAAAAAATTGCTCCGGAAATCGGCGCGGACTTCGCCAAGAGCCTCAACGTCGAAGTCGCCCTCGCCGCGAAAAAAGTCCCCGGCGGAACTTCGCCGGACTCGGTTCGTGCCGCCATCGCAGATCTCGAAAAGAAAATTCGCGGAATTGGAGCGGTGCAGTGACCCAAGCTCCCTCCGAGGCCGCACTCCCCAAAGGTTTCCGCTTCGCCGCTACTGCCTGCGGCCTCAAAAAAACCGGCGCGCTAGATCTCGCCATCCTCTCTAGCGACGTCCCGGCCTCTGCCGCCGCCGTCTTCACCCAAAATCTAGTCGTCGCCGCACCGGTCACTCTTTCCAAAAAACATCTCATCGAATCCAAAGGCCACATGCGCGCCGTAGTCGTAAACGCTGGCAACGCAAATTGCGCCACCGGAGCCCATGGCGATCTCGCCTCGCAGCGCACCGTAGAAGAAACCTCTCGCCGCCTCGGTCTCCCGCCTCAAGAAATCTTCGTTTGTTCAACAGGAGTCATCGGCGTCCAGCTCCCCGTCGAAAAAATTCTCCGCGCACTCCCCATGCTCGCCCGCAATCGCCGCACCTCCGCCCGCTCTTTCGCGGAACTTTCTCTCGCCATATGCACCACGGACACGCGCCCCAAAACCGCCTCCGCCTCTTTCCGCATGTCCGGCAAACGCATCCACCTCATCGGCTGCGCCAAAGGCGCAGGCATGATTCATCCCAACATGGCCACCACCCTCGCCTTCGTCGCCACCGACGCCAACATTTCTCCGTCGCTCTTGCAGCGAACTCTACGCGACGTCACGGGCCGCACTTTCAACTCCGTCAGCGTCGACGGCGACACTTCCACCAACGACACACTCCTCGTCCTCGCCAACGCCGCCGCCGGAGCGCCCGCCATCTCCAACGGCAGCAAAGCGCACCGGCAATTCACCGCTGCGCTCGAAAGTGTTTGTGGTTCTCTCGCCCAGCAGATCGTAGCCGATGGCGAAGGCGCGCAGCGCGTAATCGAAATCGAAGTCCGCGGCGCTAAAACCGAATCCGCTGCAAAAAAAATTGCCGAAACCATCGCCACTTCACCTCTCGTCAAAACCGCCTTCGCCGGAGGCGACCCCAATTGGGGCCGCATCTTCGCCGCCGCAGGCCGCTCCGGCGTTAATTTCGATCCATCCCTCGTCGAAATCACTATGGCCGGAATCAAAGTCCTCAAACGCGGCCAACCCCTCGATTTCAACGAACGTGCCGCCAGCAACAAACTCCTAGCCGACCACGTTCCCATCGTTTTGCACCTTCATGCAGGCCCGGCTTCCGCGAAATACTGGACCTGCGACTTCACCGCCGAATACGTCCGCATCAACGCCTCCTATCGCACGTAAGCACACACCGCGTGCAAATCACGGCGCGACGCGCGTAAACTCTCTTCCGTCTTTGCGGGAGCCGCGCAAATGAGCAAACGCCTCGAAGGAAAAGTCGTCATTGTCACCGGCGCAGCGCAAGGCATAGGCTTCGGCTGCGCACGCATGGCCGCAGCTGAAGGTGCCCAGGTCGTTCTCGGCGACATTCAAAAGGAGCGCGGCGAAGAAGCCGCTACAACCATTCGGAGAGAAGGCGGACAGGCGATTTTTCAATACGCTGATCTTGCCGACGAATCCAAGTGCAGTTCGCTTGTGGACGCCGCGATCAAGAATTTCGGTCGACTCAACGGCCTCGTCAACAACGCCGGTTGGTTTCCCCGCGCCCATCTGGAAGAAACCACCACCGAACTTTGGGACAAAGTTCTCAACATCAATCTTCGAAGCGCCTTCTACATGTCCAAACTTGCCACCCCGCATCTCCGCAAAGCCAATGGCGGCAGCATCGTCAACATAGGTTCCGTCTGCGGCATACAAGGCCTCCCCAATTTGGTCGCCTACGCTGCCGCAAAAGGCGGCATGCTTTCTATGACCCGCACCCTCGCCGGTGCGCTCGCAAAAGATCGCATTCGCGTCAACTACATCATCCCCGGATGGATCGCCACCGAAGGCGAACTCGCAATCCAAAAAGGAGAAGGTCGCAACGCGGCTGATCTCGATAGGGAAGGAAAAAAACTGCCGCTCGGGCGAATGCAAACCGTGCAAGATGCAGCCTACGCAACAATCTATCTTCTGAGCGACGAATCTACGCAAGTCACAGGAGCCGTGCTCAACGTGGACGCCGGTGGTTCTGTGCTTCCAATCCAGGCTGGCACTTATCCGGGATAGTTGACTGTTACCGCTTTAGCACTACCATAAGGGCGAAACTACACTAGCTCTTCCGCCAGGAGGCTCAAACATGCGACCCAGCCTGATCTGTTTGGTCCTTACGATCTTTGTGTGCCCGGTCTTGGCCCAGGACAAAACGGATGGACCAACGGACGAAAAAGCGAAAAAGACCTACGAGAGAGCCTTGGAAGAGGTAAAGGAACACAAGGCAGAATTTGCCTTGGACGATTTCAAGAAAGCGGACAAGCAGGATGGCGGTCACTGCAAGGCGTGCGAGAAACAAATGGTGAAGTACGGTATCCAGTACGGAGAGTGGAAAACGGCGGAGCTGGCAGCTACGGAGATCATTGCGGATGCGAAAGAGCCGCGAGATCTGGCGCTCGCTCACTATCAGTATGCAGTGGTGCTGGTGGATGAAGGTAAACAGAGGCACAAGGACGAGATTTTTTCGCGAGCGCACGACGAAGCGGCGAAAGCACTTGCGGCGGCTTCGAATTTTCCGGATGCAATGTACCTCGATGGAATCGCACTGGCGAGTATGGGACAGGACGACGCCGCGAAAGCTCAATTTGAAAAATTTGTGAAGGCAACGGGCGCGGACGATCCGCAACGGCAGCGAGCGACGAGGTATATCGTCCGGCCTGAGCTTGTGAGGGCCAGGATGGCTCCTCCCTTCAGCGTGACGACAGTGGATGGACAAAAGATTTCCATGGACGACTTGCAGGGCAAAGTGGTGCTGCTCGATTTTTGGGCGACTTGGTGCGGACCGTGCCGTGAGGCGCTGCCGCACATTCAGCAAGTGGCAAAAAAATTCAAGGACGAGCCACTGGTGATTTTAAGTGTGAGTTTGGATTCGAACGAACCGGCATGGAAAGAGTTTATCGGCAAGCACGAAATGAGTTGGCCCCAGTACCGGGATGGCGGATTCACCGGACCGATTTCAAAAATGTTCGGAGTCACGGCGATCCCGCATACGTTTACGGTGGATGCCGACGGCGTGCTGCAAGAGGAACACATCGGTGATGCTTCGATTGAAGGCAAGCTCAAAAAATTGATTGCGCGCGCACACGAGTTGCAGACCGCCCAGACTCCGCAAAAATGAAGAGCAAGCCACTAAGATACTAGTCAGTCTCCCTGATGCGCCCTTTATTTCCATTCCCAATTGGCAAACTGTTCGCGCAACGCTATCTTCTTGAATTTTCCAACGCTTGTCCGAGGGATAGTCTCCACAAAAACGATCGCATCGGGCAGTTGCCATTTTGCAAAACATCCAGCCAGAAATTGACGCAGTTCCTCAGGAGTCGCCACACAGCCTTCTCTCAGCACAACCGCAGCCAGCGGCCGCTCCTGCCACTTCGGATGAGGAACGCCAACGACGCAAGCTTCTTTCACTGCGGGATGCCCCATCAGACAATTTTCCAAATCCACCGAACTAATCCATTCTCCGCCGGACTTCACAAGGTCCTTTGCGCGGTCCACGATTTTTACGTAACCCTCTTCATCAATCGTTGCTACGTCTCCGGTGCGAAACCAACCATCCGGTGTCCAGCGATGCGCCTGATCGGGTGAATCGTGGTAGTGACCCGCGACCCACGGGCCGCGAACTTCGAGCTCGCCGGGAGTGACGCCATCCCACGGTGATTCGATTCCTTCCGGAACAGGATCTGTGGAGGCAGAATCTTCGCGCCGCATCACACGCAATTCGACAAGAGGTGCGGGCCAGCCCTGTTTTGCGCGGACTTCATATTGCCTGTCTTCCGGCCACTCTTGCATGTGTTGCTTGAGCCGGCCAACGGTAGCCAGCGGAGTGGTTTCCGTCATTCCCCACAGATGAAGGATATGCAGTCCATACTTGTCGAGCGCCCGAATTAGGCGTTCCGGGGGCGCCGTACCGCCACAAATAATTCTCACCGGTGACGAGAATTTCCAACGGCCCGGATTCGTTTCCAACGCATACAGTATGCCCAGCCATATCGTTGGCACACCGCACGCCATCGTGACCCTTTCTTGGACCATCAAGTCCAGAACACTCTCTGCATCCACGTTGGGACCAGGAAGAACCAGCCTCGCACCTGTCATCGTGCACGTGTATGGCAAGCCCCAGGCGTTGGCATGAAACATCGGCGCAACCGGCAAAACCGTATCCAAGTAACTGATGCCGAACGAGTCGGTCATCGCCTCCGCAAGCGAATGAAGAACCAGTGCGCGGTGAGAATAGATCACGCCTTTGGAAAAACCGGTCGTGCCAGACGTGAAACACATCGCTGCCCCGTCGTTCTCATCAATCTTTGGATAAGTGAACGCGGCGGGAGCGGATGCGAGCAGTTCATCGTAGTTGAGAAAATCGCCGGGAACCGCGGAGCAACCATACGGAACAACAATGATTTTTTCGAATGGGGCATCAGTTCTGAATTTCTCTAACACCGGCAGGAGAACGTCATCCACCAGTAGAAATCGATCTCCCGCGTGCCGTGCAATTGTGGCGATTTCATGCGGATGCAGCCGAAGGTTCAACGTATGAAGAATTCCGCCGGCGCAGGACACGCCGAAAAATGCTTCGAGATGGCCCGAATGATTCCACATCATGGAAGCGACGCGATCGCCGGACTGCAAACCAAGTTCCGTGAGAGCGGACGCAAGTTGGCGCGCCCGCCGATAGAAATCTCCGTAAGTGGAGCGAACGATGGAACGATCAGGTCTGCGCGAAACAATCTCGACGCGCGAAAAAAGCTTGCCGTTGCGCTCAAGAACGTGCGGCAGCGTCAACGGAAAATCCATCATGGTTCCACGCATCAAGGCCTCGGTGGGGGCAACTTGTGCGCATCCTAACACCAAAGCCCAGGCTCCGCACTCCGCCGCGCCCAGCCTTCCGAACCGCCCTTGCTGCGGACAATTTCCGTTGCAAAACCAGTCAATTTCCGAGACCATGCAACTGACCGCTGAAGCAAAGGTCCGCACCGCGGTGGATCGGTATCCCGACTGCCCGAGATGAAAGGCTGTTTCTTCAGCGCGCTCCGCGACTCGCAAGTGGGTTCCGGGCAGAAGGAGTCCGTAAGTGAAGAAGCTCTATGTAGGTAATCTTCCGTTTTCCGCGACGGAGGATACCCTGCACGAATTTTTCGCGCAGGCAGGTGTAAATCCCTCGGCAGTGAATCTGATTCGTGATCGTTTTACGGGACAATCGCGTGGTTTCGCCTTCGTTGAAATTGGTAATGACGAAGAAGCGGACCGCGCCGTGAATTCCTTAAACGGCCAGAATTTCGGCGGACGCAATTTGGTGGTGAACGAAGCGCGGCCACAGACAGAACGCGGCGGCGGTGGCGGAGGCCGTGGTGGTGGCGGCGGAGGCTACGGCGGTGGGCGCGGTGGTCATGGCGGTGGCGGCGGGCGAGGCGGAGGCCGCGGTGGAGACCGTGGCGGCGATCGCGGCGGAGACCGAGGCGACCGCGGGAATCGTTGGTAGCGAAGCCTTCTTGAGACAGTGGGAATGAACCGCCCGGTTCGCCCAGTTTACCCCTTTGAAAGGTGCTGCGGTGCAGGTCTGTGCCTGGCTTCGTGTCTTTCCACGTTTCCCTGCCTATACCTGAATCGTTCCAGAGTTATGGATCGCAAACCGCTCTCGGCCAGCGAGGGCGAGTCGCATTGCGCCTCGGCAAAATCAAGCTGCTCGCTCGTTGCGAATAACGCCGGAGATTTCGGCTGAAAAAGCGGACAGCAATCGTGGAAACGCTCGGCGGAGATATCGTAAGTGCCAATTTTCGTGGCGAGATCCTGAATCTCCAGTTTGTCGTCGCCGACGAGAGGGCGATAGAGCGGCAAGCGTGCAATCGAGCCGACGGCTTGCAGGTTGCGCAGAGTTTGCGACGCAACTTGGCCGAGACTGTCCCCCGTGACAAGCCCCTTCGATTTTTCGCGAAGAGCAAGTCTTTCCGCGATGCGCAGCATCAATCTGCGATAGAGCAGAGTGCGGAACGATTCATCGGCGTGGGCGACAATTTCACGCTGCAATTGCTCGAACGGCACAAGGTAGAGTTTAGCCGTGCCCTGCCACGGAACCAGCTTTTCCAAAAGCCGCCTCGCGACATGAATGGACGATTCGCCTGGTGCAGCGCCACCTCCCCAGAAATGAACGAAACTTAAATGTGCGCCGCGCTTCATCATCTTGTACGCTGCCACCGCCGAATCGAATCCACCGCTAAGCAAGCACGTCAATCGTCCGGCCGTGTTGGGCGGCAATCCACCAGGCCCGGCGATGCGCCGTGCGTAAACCAATATTGGGCCGCGCGTCACTTCAATCCGGCACGTCAGGTCTGGATGCTTCAGGTCCACTTTTGCAACGCGCCCATCGGCTTCGAGCTTGTCGAATAACTTTCCGCCGATCTCGCGCTCCAGAAACATTCCACTATGAGGGAAACGCTTATCACTGCGCTTGGCACGAACAGCGAAAGTAGAAAAAGTCTCTGTGCGAATTTCTTCCCAAGCGGTTTCGGAAAGGCGCGGAAGAAGCTCTTCCGATTTTCTGTGGCTCCAATCCACGCGCCGCGCCACCGCCAGATGGGAAATTCCGAAGACGAGTTTAAGACGCCCTAGCGCCTCTTCGGTTTGCGAATCATCTTCCAGTTCGACCAGGTAGCGATCGCCGGGCTGTGTGATTCGGACAATGGGAATTCCTTCCAGCGCGCGCATCATTGCCCGGCGCAGCTGGTGCAGAAAAAAAAGCCGGTTTCCGAGCTTCAGCCAAAGCTCGTGATAGTGAACGACGATGTGAGCGGACGAATTCATTTTTGCTTGGCGCGTACGGCGAACTTGCGTAGTATAGCGCCACTTTCGCGGGAGCCCGTTCGTCGCAACGCGGTCTCGGGCGTCCCCAGCTTGCGCGCCTTGGTTTGTTGCATTTGTGCCGTCCACCCGCGGCGCAACAAATACCCCAGTAACGTGTTTGAAACAGTAGGCGAGGAAAATGGTTCGCCGCGGGGGATATGTCGTATCTTCTCCGCGAGACGTTTTCGTTTCGCCGCGCTTTCGCGGTAGCGCCGCAGATGCCATATGAACCTTTTTGGTACCTGGAGCATCCAACGCGGTAGAAGGAACGTAGTAAGAGTTAGAGACTCACGGCAATGACGACCTGGCAAAAACGCGATTGGCAGCAGTTCTACGAGATAGCTCGTCGTCCGTGGCGACGTCATCGTCCGCCCCGTCCCGTGTATCCCACTGGACTGAATCGTGTTCTGCCTGCGCAGGGATTTAGTCTCTCCGAACTCGATGATGCCGGCGTGGATCTCGAACAAGCCGAAATGCTCGGCCTTCCCGTGGATGCAGGCCGCATCGGTGTGTACGGCCCCAACGTAACCGTCCTTCGCGATTTCGTCCGCTCCTCCCGCAGCCCCCTCTAAATTCGCCTTCGTCCCATGTGGTGGCGGGCTTCAGACCCGTTCTTTTTCTTCTAAGGCCTCTGTCATTTCGACCGGAATGAACCGGCGTTTTTGCTTTTCCGATTCATTCTGATGAATCGGTCGGTTCATGGAGAGAGAAATCTCTCTTCGATCTACCAAACAAACGGCACCAACCTGTAGCGCACCTTCTGCGTGTATTCCGCATATCCCGCCAGATTCTTTTTCAGAAATTTCTCTTCTTCCCAAAGCCTCCATACAAATGCCGGAATCATCAGGCCGCCTGCGAGCACTCCCCACCAGGATCCAAGAGCGAGCGGCATCCCTGCGGTCATGACGAGCGCTCCGGCATACATCGGATGCCGCACCAGAGCATACGGGCCGGTAGAAATCACCGTTTGACCTTCAGCCACCTGAACCGTGGATGCGCTATAGGAGTTTTCTTTGAGCACGAAGAAAGTGAACAGGAACCCGAATGCGACGAGAGCGTCACCCGCCAGGGAAACGTACGGCGGCACCGGAGACCACCCGAAGCGATGATCGAACGCCGCGAAAGCCAATACTGCGGTGAACCCCAACAGCACAAAAGATACCGCGATTTTTTGCGTCTTTTCTTTTTCCGCTCTTGGCCCCAGATTCATGCGCCGCTCAAGCAGCTTCGGATCTTTAATGGCGAGATAGATCGTTGTAAGGGTCGATCCCACCGTAAAGATGGCCATAAGAACCCACGCCTGCCAATAGTGAAGCGTCCAAGCGGGAAGAAATAGCAAAGCCGCCATCGCAAGAATGCCAAACAGAGAAGATCGAATCGCGCGAATGTTGAGACTCTTCATGGTTAGGGGCTCGTTTACGTGTCCTTGGACCTTTGATCCTGCTCTTCCATCGTACGCCTGTGGCATCTGACGAAGTGTAAGGCCGGGACTTCAGTCCGCTCGTCTTCGATTTTTTTTGTGAGCATTCGCTTCACGACGGTTTTTTCGTTGGGCCTAGGTCGGTGAGGAGATCGTCCAGAGATGTGGCTACTGACGACTGACCGTTGCCGACGCGAGGGTCTTTGATGTTTTTGGCGCGGTCGTAGTCGATGGCGGGTAGGGTTCGGAGGAGGAGGCTGTTGATATAAGCGAGGACGGCTGCGCGGCAAGTGTCGATCCTCGATTTGATTTGTCCGGTAAGGAGACTTATCGGGAGTTGCGGCCTGACTGGAGGCTACTTCTGCCGTCTGTTGCTACTCATCGGTTTGGTTCTTCTTGCTTTCCTGGCGCAGAAATCTACTCGACGGGTTGGATTGCTGGAGGCTCCAGCTTTCTGATTTCCCTACAAATGAAATCTTCGATCTCGATGTCCGAGAGGTGATCAAACCAAACCCCCCTCAGATATCCAACAGCCGATGCATGATCTTTCAATGTGATTTGGCCTTTCTCGTAGAACTTCCTGATATCGATTCTGGCCCGTGCTTCGAGTCTTGCTTGTCTTTCGTCCGCCATAGAGTTCCTTTGAGCGACTGATTGCCCACCGTAGTACCAACCTACGCTTCTCGGCTAATAGGAAGCAAGCTAGTCATGGCCACTTATGCATTCATCACCAGCAAGCTTGTGTGGAACAGCCCGATTTATCGGAGTTAACTTTCCCGGACTGATTGATTTCAGTAATCAGGCTCCCTGAGTCTTAGTAAACGCGTTTACCGGACAAGCGGAATGGATCAGAAGCACTTGTCCGGTAACGCGACTTTACCGGGAGTTGGCCCTACCACGGGCCGATGCGCATGTGCGCCCTGCGTATTCCAGGGATCTATGCAGCAGGCTTTTCTTTTTCTGCTGGTTTAGGTGCAGCCTGGTGCGGAGCTGGTTGCTGGCGTTGCTGCAATTGTTGTTGCTGCTGGGTGTGTCTTTGCGCCAGTTGTTGGGTCTGCTGTTGATGCTTCTGCTCTAACGGTTGCTGTTTCGGTTCATTGGCCGGCATTTGCGGGAGGCGCTGATGATCCTGGTCCTGTTTTGACTGGAGTTTCTGGCGCTCACTGGATTGTTGTGCCTGGAGTTTTTGTTGTTGCTGCTGGTATTTCTGGTCCTGTTTAGGGTCGCCTGTGTTTGGAGCGGCGACATGTTCGGCCGGGGGCAGATCCTTAGCGTGAACAGAAGGGCTCGGGCGAGTGGACTCGGCAGCCGGACGAGCCGTTTCAGTAGCCGGCGGATTGGTTTCTGTGGCAGGACGGGGAGTCTCGGAAGCCTGACGAATATTGTTGTGCGACGAAGGAGCCGGAGCGGCGTGAACCGTTCCGCCTTCACTGGCAGCAACTGCGCCGCTTTCTTTGAATGCGCCGGGCTTGGCCGTAGCAGCGATGGGAGGCTTGCCGCGATTCGCGGAGGCGCGTAGCTCGGGGTTGGTGCGGGCAGACTGTACATGCTGAGTCTGCTCGGCGACGGGAGCGATGTGGCGCTCGCGTCCGGCAGCTTCTTCCTGGCTTGTGGCGCGCACCTGCACGCCGCCGTTGCCTCCGTTGAAGCTGACGCGATTGCCCCGGTTGTTGTCGTCTCCTCTTGTGTTGTAAACATTGTGATTGCGAGAGCCGTCTATGTGGCTGACCGATTGATTGTAAGCAAAGTGGCCGTTATCCCAGCGACCGCCTTCGTAGCCGTGGCCGAAATAGCCGTAGCCGTAGTTGATGCCGCCGTAGAAACCGACTTCTGTTCCCCAGTAGCCTTCGTGGAAGATGTAGTCATCGCCATCGTTACCCCAATAGCCGGGAGTCCAAAGATAGCCGACTTCGGGAGCCATGACCCAGGTTCCGGGAACCCAATAATAGTCATCGTCACCGTAAGCCCAGTAGCCTGGGGTCCAGATGTAGCCGTCCTCAGGGCAGATAGGCTGCTCATAAACAGGGAGTTCGGGCGGGGCGATTCTAATCGAGACCGCTATGCCGATCTGCGCAGAGGATGCCGCGGAGATGGCCAGCAGTACGAGCGCGAGCAAAAACGCACGAATGGACAAAATAAGACGCATTGTAGTTCTTTCTACCTGATGATGCCTTGGCTGCGGGAAGTCAATCAGGTCAACTAATCTGAATTTCTGCGATCTGAATTCGGGTGTGATTCTTGGCGGACGCAATGGCACATTCGACGATTCCAAAGTCGAACTCACCTTGCGACGCTTGCGTGAGTATAGAGGTCCGAAATCTTCAATGCTGTACGCTATTGAACGTAGTTCTTCTACTTTCTGCGGACACCTGTTAGGAACACGTGTCCAACCAACCGGGGGACCCAATGCCTGATTAACGCGTTAATCGGAAACTCACCCATCGTCCGGGAACGGCCTTCCCAGGAAGCTACCGCCTCTGATTCGTGAAATTCCGCAAACTGTACAGAAGTGAACAGTACCGACCCTTGACACTCTCTAGGCTGCAAAGCTAGGGGCTCGAATCGGGAATTGCCAGTTGATTGGCAAGTCCTGGCCAATATTCGACGACGTTCTGAAGGAATAGGGATGGAGAAAAAGCATGTTTCACATGATCTGGTATCTTCTTATTGGCCTCATTTCGGGGGTTATCGCGAAAGACGTCATGCACGTGCACATAACGCTTTTTTGGACGGTCGTGCTCGGCATCATCGGATCAGTCATCGGCGGCGGCGTTTCCCACATGTTTTCGCGCCCGACAAATGAACGCTATCATCCTGCCGGCCTCATTTTATCCACACTGGGTGCGATTCTGGTTCTGTACCTTTGCTTTAGGTTGAATATCCATTTTCCTGCCATCTCAACCTAAAGCAGAGACCACATCTAGCCGTGTCCTGATTAACGCGCCTACCGAACAAGTGGATTTCGGCCTGGTTTATGCTGACGTCCACTTCCAAACAAATCAGCCGTGCAATTTGTGCTAATGCCTTACGAGGCGTAAAATTAAGAATTCAGAGCGACCTTGTGGCCTCTCCTTTTAACATTATCTCCGACCCCCAGCCTCCCCCGGTACCGTCGCCGGAAGTCCATCCTCGGCCGGATTGGCTTCGTGTGAAGTTCTTTGGCGGGGAACGCTACCAGGAATTGAAGCGCACGATGCGCACGCTGGACCTGCATACGGTCTGCGAAAGTGCGCGCTGCCCGAACATGGGCGAGTGCTGGGAACATGGCACGGCGACATTCATGATTCTAGGAGACATTTGCACCCGCGCCTGCGGTTTTTGCGCCGTGCCCTCCGGCAAACCGGTTGGCCCGCCGGATGAAGACGAGCCTTTCCGTGTGGCTGAGGCCGTTGCGCGTATGGGTTTGCGTTACGCCGTAGTCACCAGCGTCAATCGTGATGACCAGCCCGACGGCGGCTCCGCGATTTTTGCGCGAACGATTCAGGAAATTCGCAATCGCGTCCCCGGTTGCAAAGTGGAAGTCTTGATTCCGGATTTTCGTGGGAATTGGGACGCGCTCAACGCGGTTCTTGCGGTCAAGCCGGACGTGCTCAACCACAATACGGAAACCGTGCCGCGGCTTTATCGTCAGGTGCGCAAAGGCGCCGTGTACGAGCGCTCTCTCGAACTCTTGAAGCGCGCCAAGCAAACTCATCCTGACGTGCCGACAAAAACGGGATTGATGCTGGGCCTCGGTGAAGAGAAAAGCGAAGTGCTGGCCACGATGCACGAACTCGCCGATCAAGGCACAGACATTCTCACACTCGGCCAATATTTGCAGCCGACGCGCGAGCATTTGCCCATCGTGCGTTACGTGCATCCCGACGAATTTGCGGAATACAAAATCGCCGGCGAGCGTATGGGATTCAAACATGTGGAATCCGGGCCGCTGGTTCGTTCTTCCTACCACGCTTTCGACCAGGCGGAAAGCGCCATCAAGTAGGCGAATTGTTCAGCCAAGAGGGCACGATATATCGTGCCCCTACAGCGGAGTAGAGAAAAAGCCGATTCTCCTCGCGAGAACCGCTCGGACGGGCAGCGGTCCTCGGGCAAAAACCATCCTCGGAATGACAAACTAGAAATTAGTGCGGAGCGGCGGTGGACCAATCCGTGAACGGCACGGCTCTGCCTCCACGTACAACTGTGGGAATCACATGGTCGAAACCCTTGTGATCGTGGGGCGAGTATTCCAGTTTCAATTGCGGGCCGAGCCCCATCTCGAAATCGTGCATGGATTCTATTCCCCGGATGAGTCCGTCGCGCGTAAGATCTTTTCCCGCGCGCTTCAACCCTTCGACCATCACCATCGCGTCCACGAATCCTTCGAGGCTGACAAAGTTTGGCGGATCGTTCGGCGCATATTTGCTCATCGTGCGCCGATACAGCGCGACGGTCTTCAGGTCGGTCAGATAGTAGGGAGGGACAACCTGCGTAATCACCATGCCTTCTGCATCCGAACCGGCCAGCTTGATCAAGTCATCTGTGCCAACGAATGAAACCGTCACAAACAAAGGCGACCAGCCTTTGGAATGAGCAAGCTTGATAATCGGAGCGACCGTATTCGCCGGTCCTACAATCACCACCGCTTCAGGCTGCGCTGCGCGCACGGTTTGAATCGCGGCGTCTGCCTGCGAAGTTTGACGCGGATAAGAACCCATTGCCACAGGCTGCGACTGGTGGTCTTTCAACGCTGTTTTCACACCGTCCAGAACTGCGGCGCCGAACGCGTCATCGGGATAGATAACGCCTATTTTCTTGTAGCCGAGCGTCTTCCACATACCATCAATCTGCTCTTTCGTTTCATCGGCATAACCGGCACGGACGTTGATTACCCAATGGCGAAATGGCGTGTATAGCGCTTGCGCTCCTGTAAACAAACCCACCAACGGAATCTTGTTGGTTTCAGCCAGCGGGACATACTTCAAGGCAGTTGGTGTTCCGACAAAAAAGCCGAGCGCGAACACGCCCTGTTTCTGCAGGCGGTTGAAGCATTCTTCCGCTTTCGCGGGGTCGTAGCTATCGTCGTAGGAAACGAGCCGCAACTTTCGTCCGTGAACGCCGCCTTGTTCGTTGATGGACTCAAAATAGGCACGCGCTCCAGCGACTGTTTGCGTGCCGAGAAACTGAGAGGGACCCTCCAACGCGGAGCACGATCCGATCGTGACTTCTTTATCGGAGATTCCAGGCGTGGTTTGCGCAACCGCTGGATGGCACCAAACAAGCAAAACCAAAAAGCCAGACAGGGCCGCGAGGGAGGGACGCAGCAGGTATTTCATATCTTTCTCCAAGACTGCTCTTGAGACGATTTCTGAGAGGGCCTATTGCTTCCTTTATCGCGGGAAACGCTGCACAAGTCAACGGCGGGCACTTTGTATGCTCGGCGAGGATTATTGCAGAGGGAGGGCAGTCAATAAGTGGTTACGATTTTGCTCTGACGCCGAAAATCGTCAGGCCGATGCCGGTCACGAGCAGCAAGATCGAAAGTGCCGGAGGCATTTCAATAGTTTTTTCGTGCGTAATGTTGGCCTGGACCGGGCCGACTTTTGCGACTTCCTCGGTCTTGTTGTAGGTGAAGCGAGGATGAACGAGACCAATAACGCCGGCGAGCATCAGGAGGATGCCGAGCACCAGAATGAATCGCTTCATGGACTGAAACCCTATCACAGGTGGGACTCAAAACGGGAGAGCGAGCAGTTGGCCAAAACGAAAGCCCCTGAGCGTTTGACGCGCAGGGGCTTTTTTGATCAGAGCTAATTGGAAATTTTAGGAGGCTTTTGCTGCTGCGGCTGCTGCCTTCTTTATTGCTTTGGCTGCGGTGGAGGCTTTGCGGCGGCGTTTGGTCTTGGGCGGGACGGCAGGCGCTTCGCCGATGAGTTCCGCGGTCATAATGCTGGTGACGAAAAGCTTGGCACCGTGATCGTCAAAATCTACCGCAGTACGTTCCTGGTCGGATGAAGTGACAATTCCGAGCCCGTACACGTCGTGCTTGATGGTCTGACCTTCCTGCATTACTTGCACAATTGCCTCCTTGGCCGCTAGCTGCAAAATTGTGTTTCGAAACTTGTTCAGGGATGGCGGCTCGCATTGCGCAAGCCGCCTTTGCACAGACTAGAGAGCTGTTACGTTTTCTGCCTGCAAGCCCTTTGGGCCCTTCTTGACTTCAAACTCTACTGCCTGGCCTTCGTTCAACGACTTATAGCCTTCCATGGTAATCGCGGAAAAGTGTACGAACACATCTTCTCCGGTTTGCCGCTGGATGAAGCCGAAACCCTTTGACGCGTTAAACCACTTTACTGTGCCTTGTTCCTTCACCGTAAGATCCCCTCGTACGTGGCGCCGGCAAAACCGGGCCAACCTGAAATTGCTTTGCTCTCTTGGTCCGTGCTCCGGGTTCCGTCAACTGGCGGTCAGCGTACGGGGAAGGTGCCGTGACATCCTCTTGCCGACAAAAAGCCGCAAATCCTGATCTTGCAGCCTCTTAAACGAATCAAAAGGTAGTACAAGAGTGACAAATGCTGGACTTAAGAGTAGCACAGGAGGGCGCAAAAGTCCACGATTAGCTTAACAGTGGTATTTATCTAAGACTATGAAAATAAGCAGGTTAGTTAATGGCGCGACGTTTCGGAGTTACTCAAGAGCGTCGGGATGCAGGCTGGCTCCGGAGCCTCCCGTAGCCTTTTTTTCCCAGTACTTCTTTACCCACGCTTCCCAACTCTTGCCTGCGGCAGGGTCGCGACCCGAGAATGCCAGCGCTGCGATTTCAGAGTAGGCGATCTTCTGCCGATTGCCGGAGTCTTTCGGCAGAATTCTAATAAATGAGGACTGTAGCGTTGAACCCGTCACTCGATCAAAGATGTAACCTTCGAGCTTGGAACCGTCTTTCTTGGTCAATGTGACGTCACCGCGGTAGTCGAACGCTTTTTCGAGCGCTTCGCGCAATTCGGCTTCGCTGACTAGTTCAGGAATCCAACCCTCGACGCTTTCGCGCTGGCGGCCGGGCGCAACTTCCAGTTGATCGGGGTCGAATTTGCCCGCGCCCGGTTCGACGTGCGGGTCCATGTGAGTCGGAATGCTCATGCGCGGGTTTCTTCCATTTGCGTTTTGGAGGATTCGATCTGGACAAGCGGGTTGAACGTATGGACCGGCTTGACTGGTTCGTTCAAGAGCGCTGTGGCGTCGGGATCGACGTAATTCGCATTGAACATGGCCTTGACGGTTTGGACGAGGCCGCCTAGACCGCTGAAAGTATGGTCAACTGCTGAGGCTTCGTAGCCGCTGTGAACCATGCAATTGGCGCACTTGGGATTTCCGGACTCGGTGCCGTAATTCTGCCATTCCGTAGCGTCGAGCAATTCCTGAAAGGTGTCCGCATAGCCGTCTTGCAAGAGGTAGCAGGGCTTCTGCCAACCGAAAATATTGTACGTTGGCATGCCCCAAGGTGTGCAGGCGTAGTTGCGCTTGCCCATCAGCATTTCCAGAAACAGCGGCGACTGATTGAACTGCCAAGACTTCTTGCGATTGGAAAGAATCGCGCGGAACAAGCGGCGGGTGCGCGCTTTACCGAGGAAGTGCTTTTGATCCGGCGCTTTTTCGTAAGAGTAGCCTGGAGAAAGCATCATGCCTTCGACGCCGAGGTCCATCATTTCATCGAAGAAGGCGCGGACGCTCTTGGGGTCGGCACCGTCAAAAAGGGTCGTGTTCGTCGTGACGCGGAAGCCGCGCTTCACCGCTTCGCGGATGCCTTCGATGGCCTGATCGTAACCGCCTTCACGACAAACGGAAAAATCGTGATGGTCGCGCTCGCCGTCTACGTGGACAGAAAATGTCAGATATTTGCTGGGTTTGAAGAGGTCCAGCTTTTCTTTTAGCAGAAGCGCATTGGTACAGAGATAGATGTATTTCTTGCGCGCGACCAAGCCTTCGACGATCTTGTCGATTTGCGAGTGCATCAGCGGTTCGCCGCCCGGAATGGAAACCATCGGCGTGCCGCACTCGTCGACGGCTTTAAAACATTCTTCGGGAGTTAGTTCCTGCTTGAGGATGTGTGCGGGATACTGAATTTTTCCACAGCCAGCGCAGGCGAGATTGCAGCGGAAAAGCGGCTCGAGCATGAGGACGAACGGATAGCGCTTCCGCCCTTTCAGTTTTTGCTTAAGGACATAGGTTGCAACTGTCCACGCCTGAGAAACTGGTACCGGCATTTTTGCCCCTGGGCTTAAAATTGAATAGGGGAATCCAAAGGCTCCCCAGCTCCTCTATTGTAACCGAGAACTTGGCAATTCCCGTTAGTGGCTTTTCTTGGGATGCACGCGGGTGTTCTTTCGTGGCACGGAGATTGGTTTGCAGGTTGCTGGCTATGTCAGGAAAGATGCCGCGTTGTCTGTCACCCATCGAGAGTGTCCGGAAGCGTAAGGTCGCCGGAAACAATTTCGACGTGCGAAGGAAATTGCGCTTTCTCAGGGTGGCGCGCCAACACGCGGACCGATGCGCCGCGGTCCAGCAATTGGAAAACGACCTGGCGGCCGACTGTGCCGGTTCCGCCGATAACCAGGATGCGATTCATGCCTATCTTAAGACGTAAGTTGAGTGATTTTGTTGGTTGAGGGCGACATTTTTGCGTGGCACCACGTTTGCAACATCCTTGCTCGATGCAAAGCGAAACAGAAATTGGGCTTGGGACCGATGGGGTCACTTTGGCGTACCATCAGCGTGATTCACCCATGAAAAGAGCGAATCTCGTCAATTTGATGGAGCGTTTCGCGCGATTTGGCGGGGATGCCGCTGTCGTGCAGAGGCGCGGATACAGGCGGGAAAAGCGGACATATGCGGAGGTGCGCGCGAATGCGCTGGCTTGGAGTGCGTTGTTGGCGGAAAGGGGGATTGGCGCAGGGGATCGCGTGCTTTTGTGGGGCGCGAATTCGGCGGAGTGGATCGCGGGGTTCTGGGCGATTCAGTTGTGCGAGGCGATTGCGGTGCCGATGGATTCGGGCGCGAACGTCGAGTTTGTGCAGAAGACGATTCGTGATGCGGGAGTGAAATTAATTTTGCGAGATCGCGGATTGGCGGAGGTGGAGTTAGAAATACCCGCGTTGTTGCTGGAAGAGGCCGAGGTGGTGCTGAAGACGGTGCGCGTTGGTGCGGAAAAAGTTTCGGTGAGCGCTGCACAACGAAGTGCGATTGCGGAAATTCTCTATACATCGGGTACAACGGCGGAGCCGCGCGGTGTGGTATTGACGCACGGAAACTTTCTGGCGAATCTCGAACCGATTGAAAAAGGAATTGAAGAGTACAGGAAGTATGAGCGCTGGTTGCATCCGCTTCGATTTGTTTCACTGGTGCCACTGAGCCATGTGTTCGGCCAATTCATGACGCTGTTTGTGCCTCCGCTGCTTGGCGCGACAGTCGTGTTCGAAAATTCCACTAATCCACTGGAAATCTTACGCACGATCAAGAAAGAGCGGGCCACGGCGCTGATCGCTGTGCCAAGAATGCTGGACGCGTTGCGTGGCGCGGTGGAGCGCGAGATCGAGCAACACAATTGGAGGGAGTGGATAGAACAAGCAAAAAAAGACGCACTGGATGAGTCATTCCTGAAACGAGCGTGGATTTTTCGGCGGATTCATCGGATGTTCGGCTGGAGATTCTGGGCGTTCATTTGCGGAGGCGCGGCGCTTTCTTCCGAAACAGAATTGTTTTTCAAACGGCTTGGGTTTGCCGTCGTCCAGGGTTATGGAATGACGGAAACGGCGTCACTAATCAGCTTGAATCATCCGTTTCGCGCGGCGGAAGGGAGCGTGGGAAAAGTATTGCCCGGGCGCGAATTCAAACTTGCGGAAGATGGAGAGATTCTGGTGCGCGGCGAGAATGTTTCCGCCGGCTATTGGGATGACGGAGAAGTGCGGACGGACAAAGAATCGGCGTGGCTGCGTACCGGTGACCTGGGTGAACTGGACGCGGAAGGAAACTTGCGGTTTCGGGGTCGAAAGAAAAATGTGATTGTAACGCCTGCGGGGTTGAACGTTTTTCCCGAGGACATTGAAGCCAAGCTCCGCGATTTTCCTCAAATACGAGATTGTGTTGTGCTCCCGGTCAAACGAGGCAGCGACACGGAGCCTTGTGCGGTACTTTTACCGCGGCAACGCGACGACAACTCGGCTCGCGCCGTCGTGCAAACCGAAAGGGAGTGTGGAATCGCGGTTGATCACGCAAACCGATTGCTTGCGGATTATCAACGTGTGCATCGCTGGGTGATTTGGCCAGAAGCGGACTTTCCGCGAACTTCCACGGGCAAGCCGCGGTTGGCTCTCATCGCCGCGCGGATTCCAGAGCTGCTAGAGCCTTCGAAAAAAGAGTCGCCCGCAACAGATTTTCTCGCCGGGCTACCCTTTGTGCTGCCAACAGAAGGATCGCTCGAATCGTTGTCGTCGCTGGATCGCGTTGAATTATTGTCCGCAATCGAGCAGCGGTACAACGCGGAGCTCGACGAAACTTCATTTTCCGAAGCGAAAACCGTTGCGGATGTGCAGAGATTGTTGCAGCAACCTTCAGTGCGGCCATCTGACTATTCCTATCCGCACTGGACGCAGCGCGAGCCGGTCCGATGGATGCGGCTGCTGGTTTACTACGCATTGGTGTGGCCAGCGACTAAAATTCTGGGCCATCCACGCGTCGCTGGCCGGGAACACCTCAAAAAAATTAGTGGCCCGGCAATCGTGATTTCCAATCACATTACTCGTCGCGCCGATGTTGGCCTGATTCTCATGGCGCTTCCCGCGCGTTTTCGCCATCGCCTTGCGACCGCAATGGGTGGTGAAACCCTGTTGCGCATGCGTAAGCCGCCAAGCGAATGGTTTTTCGCAAAGTGCTGGGCGTACCAATTCGGCTATTTCCTAGTTACCGCGCTCTTCAATGTCTTTCCGTTACCGCAGTTCTCAGGTTTTCGCGAAAGCTTCCGATTCGCCGGAGAATCTGTGGACCGCGGCTACAGCGTTCTTATTTTCCCTGAAGGTGAGGTAAACAATTCCGAAGACGGACTCATGGAGCCATTTCAATCAGGCATTGGGTTGCTTGCGCAGAATCTTCAACTACCAGTCATTCCCATGCGCTTGGATGGCGTTTGGGGAATGAAGCGCGAGCGCCGCCGCCTTGCCCATCGCGGCGAAATCACAGTCCACATCGGCGAGCCAATTTCTTTTCCAACTGGGACAGCACCTGAAGATATCGCACGCAAGTTGCAGCAAATTGTCTCTGATTTGTAAAAACCGGCTTAGGCGATCCCTTTACACAAAAAAATCGTTGCTTGAGGATTGTCGTTGTACCGCGGGCAGGGATTATAGTCATTGCGCTGATAGAAGCGCACAGCGGCGTCCATTCCGGGAGCAGAATCCAGATAAAGCCATTCATAGCCAGCTTGACTTGCAAACCGTTCAAGTTCTTTGAGTAACGCCTGCGCGATACCCAGTTTTCGATATGCAGGTTGCACATACATGCGTTTAATCTCTCCGCTTTGGCTCAGCTCAGGCAATTCGCGAAGGGCAACACAGCCAACCACATTTTCTTTCACAGAAGCCAGCCACACTCCGCTGCGGTCACCAAAATAATGTTCGCGAAATTTTTCCTTCGTATCGCGTGCAATGACCGTTGCTGCTTCGTAATACTCCTCGACTATCCGAAACGCTACGTCCAAGTCTTCAAAATCGGCTTTTCGGATGGAGAATTCCGTCATGACTTTCGCCATGACGCCAAGTCTGCGCCGGAACGAAAGTCAAAAAAGCTCCAAATTGGCCAGATTTTGAAGGTGAGGCCTACGGTTGCCCAACCTGATGAATGCGCGAAACGGCTCCCGCTGAATAGCGCGCCACGTACAATTCACCAAGTTGGTCTTCCCCGATTGCGGAAACGTCGTTAGCCGCGACGGTAAATAAGGAAGTGCGGGTAAATGTCGAGCCGCTTTGTGTAAGCGTCCACATGCGGCCGCTGATGAAGTCTCCGAAGACATAAGCGCCAACAAGCGAAGGCATCTTTGTCCCGCGATAAATGTGTCCGCCGATCACGGTGTCATCGCCCTGACTGTGGTCGTAGTCGAAGACCGGCAAAGTGAGTCCAGCCATAGAACAACCCGTCGTTGGCAGAAAGCAGTGCGTGCCTTCCATAATGTTCCAGCCGAGATTCGCTCCACCTTGCGTAGAAGTGAGATGGTCTATCTCCTCAAAGCTGCTCTGACCGACGTCGCCAATCCACAAATCGCCTGTCACGGTATCAAATGAAAAACGAAAAGGGTTTCTCAGCCCATACAGCCAAATCTCTCCGCGGCCACCGTGTCCGACCAGGGGATTAGCCGGAGGAATCGCATAATTCAATCCCGGCGAATGAGCGGAGTCCACATCAATGCGCAAAATTTTCCCAAGCAGCGTATTTGTATTTTGTCCATTGCCTTGAGGATCTCCGGCGCTGCCGCCGTCTCCAAAACCAATGTAAAGAAAACCATCTTTGCCAAACGCCAATCCACCACCTTTGTGATTTGGAAACGGCTGGTCCAGAGTGAACAAAATGTTCTCTGTGGTGGGATCAGTGAAATTCGCGTTGGAAGAAGAAGCCGTAAACTCCGCGATGACGCTTTGCAACTGGGCTCCGCTGTTGCGCGTGTAATTGACGAAAAAGCGGCGATTGTTCTTATAGTCCGGATGAAAGGCGAGGCCAAGCAAGCCCGTTTCTCCGCCAGAAGTGAATCCGCTCCGACCGGTCACGTCCAAAAATGGGGACGCGGCGCGCGTTCCATTGCTCTGAATAATTTGGATGTGTCCGCCCTGTTCGACCACAAAGAGCCGGCCGCTGTTGTCATCCGGTTGTTGAACATCGAGCGGAGTGGAAAAACCGTTCGCGACCTGCACCAATTCAAAGGTCGCTGGTGGCGGAGGAGGTGGTGGAGGCTGTGTCGAGGCGCCGCCACTGCTGCAACTCCAGCAGAACAAGACAGCCAAACCGCAGAATGCGGCCTGAATACAAAACGAGCGAAGCGAAAAACGCGGACCTGGCATAACCCCTCCGCGGCTGATTGTCTTAATCTTGTCCGATTCGGCCAACTTGCGTCGAGTTGCTTATTTCGTGTTGCGGCGGGAACGCCACTGGTGTTCGCCTGCGGTCACGCCCGTTCTATGGCAAAATTAAGGATTGGAAGGCTGACCCCATGGCACACAGGACAACGCTCGAACCAGAACGCGCCGCCAAAACCGCAAAATCACAAAAGAAAATCGCAAATGGAGTGGACCGCGAGCGAATTTTCGAAGCATTCCGCCGTTGGGGATACCTGCAGGCAAACCTCGATCCTCTTGGATTCCTGAAACCGCTCGAATCACCGGATCTGGAATTTTCCGGAGAGATCGCCGACGAAGCGCGCCGTCATTATTGCGGCACAATCGGCGTTGACTTCATGCACCTCGCGCAGCCGGAGCGCCGCCGTTGGATCGCGGATCGTATGGAAGCAGAGCCTGCCCCTGTGGATCAGCAGAAAATCCTGGAACGCCTCGTGCGCGCCGATCTTTTCGAACAAGTTCTGCAGGCTCGCTATCTCGGCACCAAGCGATTTTCACTTGAAGGCAACACGTCCCTGATCCCCATGCTCGACGCAATTCTCGATGCTGCCGGCGAATATGGCGCTGTCGAATCCGTGATGGCGATGAGCCACCGCGGCCGCTTGAACGTGATGGTTCACACGGCGTGCAAGACGCCGCATGAAGTCGTGGCGGGATTTGAAGACGTTGACCCGCGCAGCGTTCTTGGCGCAGGCGATGTGAAGTATCACGTCGGTGCGACCGGCGTTTACGTCACCACGTCCGGCAAAGAGATCGAAATTCATCTCGTTTCGAATCCGAGCCATCTTGAAGCCGTCGACCCTGTGGCAATGGGCCGCGTGCGCGCAAAGCTCACGCGTTTCGAGGGTGGTTTCGACCGCGATGTAACGAACAAGGTTGTGCCCATCATCATGCACGGCGACGCCGCATTCGCCGGGCAGGGTATTTGGGCGGAGACGATGAATCTTGCCGACCTCGATGCATACACTGTCGGCGGCAGCATTCACATCATCGTGAACAATTTAATCGGCTTCACCACGCGGCCAATTCAGGAGCATTCCTCGCGCTTTGCCGCGGACCTTGCGAAACGCCAGAACATTCCCGTGTTTCACGTAAACGCAGAGGATCCAGACGCCGTCGTGCGCGTTGGCCGCATGGCCGCCGAGTATCGTGCGACGTTCGGAAGCGAAGTTGTAGTTGATCTCATCGGCTACAGGCGCCACGGCCACAGCGAAGTGGACGATCCCACAATCACGCAGCCGCTGCTTTACGAACGCATCAAGAATCATGCGCCTCTATGGAAGATTTACGCCGAGCGTACTGGCATCGACCCAACAGCAACGATCGGTACCGTGCGCGCCGAGTACGAAACGGAACAAGTAAAAGCCGGCCAGCTCAAGAAAATTCCTCATCTTCGTCAATTGCCGAATTATTGGTCCGCGTTTCATCGCGGTGCTTTCAAGCCCGAATACGAGGTTGAGACCGGACTTTCCCTCGAGACACTAGGACAGATTACAGATGCTCTCGTCCGCGTCCCGGAAGGTTTCCACGTTCATCCCAAAATCGTAAAGCTGCTTGAGCAGCGCTCGGAAATGGGCCACGGAAAACGTGCTGTAGACTACGGTTTCGCCGAAGCCCTCGCGTTCGGCTCGCTTCTCCAGGAAGGCACACCGCTACGTCTCACAGGTCAAGATTCTCAACGCGGAACATTCAATCAGCGTCATGCAGTTTTGGTTGATACGGTGAATGAGTGGGAACACATTCCGCTAGCCGCACTGGCCAACGCGTCTCCCAGCAAACCATTTTGCGAGATTTACAACTCTTCACTTTCCGAAGCAGGATGTCTCGGCTTCGAATATGGCTTCAGCCGCGATTTTCCCGAAGCGCTCGTTTTATGGGAAGCGCAATTCGGCGATTTTGCCAACGGCGCGCAGGTCATCATCGATCAGTTTATCAGCGCGGGCGAAGATAAATGGGACTTGCCGTCAGGCGTCGTGATGTTGTTGCCTCACGGTTATGAAGGACAAGGCCCGGAACATTCCAGTGCACGCCTCGAGCGATATCTTCAGCTGGCTGCGGAAGAAAACATTCAAGTCTGCCAACCATCAACTGCCGCGCAATACTTTCACATGCTTCGCCGGCAAGCTCGCCGCCCATGGCGCAAGCCGCTCGTTGTCTTCACGCCCAAAAGCATGCTGCGTCACCCGGATGCAAGCTCGTCCATCGAAGACTTCACCCAGCCGAAATTCCTGCAAGTTGTTCCGGACCGCGAGATCATCGACGCCAAGCGCATCCTCATCGCCAGCGGAAAAGTCGGCCACGAATTGCGCGCCGAACGCCGTCGCCGCAAGGATACGAACACGGCAATCCTCTTTCTCGATCAGCTATATCCGCTGCCGCGGCCAGAAATTAACGCCGCGCTCGATGCTCATCCCAACGCCCGCGAAATTGTCTGGGTCCAGGAAGAGCCCCGCAACATGGGGGCATTCTTTTACGTCATGCCCCGGTTAACGCAAATCGCCCACTCGCGCGGCCTAAGTCTGCGTTCCGTGAAGCGCTCGGCCAGCGCGAGCCCGGCAACCGGCTCTGCCAAAGCTCACGAACTTGAACAGAAAACACTGCTTTCACTGGCATTTACAACAACAACTGGCCAATAACAGACTTTAAACAATCGTCCTGTTCTCCATACGTTTGTTCATCATCCATTCACATTCATGTAAATCCCTTGTTACTCAAGGCTTGCAATACTTCCATCGTGTTACGAAACATTCATGGCACTACCGGAACTCCTACTGCCTACCGGAATTCGAATGCCTACGATACACTGACCACAAGCCGGCAGGCGGTCAGGCCGAATTATTTTCCGGGTGACCGCAAAGCGGTTCAAATGAAAAGAATCCTGATTATCGAAGACGACCGCGATATCGTCGAGCTTGTCCGCTATAACCTTGCGAACGAAGGGTTTCAAGTCAGCTCCGCGCACGATGGATCCACTGGCTTGAGTACCTTGAAGAAAACGCCGCCTGATTTGCTTCTGCTCGACCTCATGCTTCCGAAACTTTCAGGCTTGGATATTTGCCGTGAAGTTCGCAAGGATGATTCGATGAATCGCCTCCCCATACTCATGCTCACCGCGCGCGGAGAAGAAGCCGACCGCGTTGTGGGTCTTGAAATGGGCGCGGACGACTACGTCACGAAACCGTTCAGCCCGCGCGAATTGATTGCACGCGTCAAAGCGTTGCTGCGCCGAGCCGAGCCGCCCGTCGATTCGCCGAGAACGATTGAAGTAGGCAGGCTGGCAATTGATCCGGCGTCCTATCGCGTGAGCCACTCGGGCAAACCCGTACCGCTCAGTACGCTTGAATTCCGGCTGCTTTATTATCTAGCTTCGCGTCCGAACCGCGTTTTCACGCGGGACCAGCTTCTGGATGCCGTCTGGGGCACGGATCGCTTCGTAACTCCGCGCAGCGTCGATGTTTACGTTCGCCGGCTTCGCGAGAAAATCGAGTCCGATCCGGAAAATCCCATTCATCTGAAGACCGTTCGAGGCGCGGGCTACTTGTTCGAGACCCGTGCGGCTTAATTTATTCTGGAAACTCGCGCTTACCGTTCTGACGCTGCTGTTTGTCGCGCTCGTCGGCCTTGATTTTTCTGCGGAGCGGGCCTTGCGGCGTGATTACGAACGCTCCGGTCTCGAACAGCTCAAAGCGATTGCGGGTATCGCACAAGCGCGCGCTCCCATTCTTTCCTCGTTGCCTCCTGTGAAACCGGAAGAGATCGACGGCTTGCGTGCGTGGATTGCACAAATGCAGGCGAGCGGAGTTCGCGTGACCGTAATTACTCCGCAAGGATTGGTTCTTGCCGACTCACAGTCGGACCCACAAACAATGGAAAATCACGCAGACCGGCCTGAAGTGCAAGATGCACTCTCAGGAGGAGTTGGTCATTCCATTCGGCATAGCGTAACGATCAATCGAGATCTCATTTATTACGCCGTACGGCAGCAAACCGCTGCCGGTCAGCCAGTTCTCTTGCGATTTTCCATGCCTTTGGAGGCAGTTACTTCCGTCCTCCGGGAATTTCGCAAAAATCTCGGGCTTGCATCGGTCCTCATCCTCACAATTCTCGGTGGAGTGACTCTGCTGGTATCCCGCACCTTCACAAATCGCATTGACCGCCTGACCGCATTTTCCAGGCGCGTTGCAGAAGGCGATTTTCACGCGGAGCCAGCTGGCGGTTCGGGAGATGCGCTCGACTCGCTCGGTTCTTCATTGAATCAGACCGCCTCAAGACTGAACCAATCCATTCGGACGCTCACTGAGGAACGAAATCTCTCCTCGGCGATCCTGGGGAGCATGGTGGAAGGGGTCGCGGTCGTGAACGCGGCCGAGCGCGTGCTCTTTTCGAACCCAAGTTTCGCATCCATTCTCGGCTTGGGCGTACCGCCACAGCCAGGGAGCGGCCTCGTCGAAGTGGTTCGGCAAACAGAGCTGATCGAAGCCGTGCGCAAGGTTCTTGCAGGAGAACCCAGAGTTGAATCCGAAATTGTCACAGGAACACTACGCCAGCATTTCTTCGCTGCAACCGTAGCCGCTGTACATGCGGCTAAAGCCAACGGCGCGGTTGTCGTGCTGCATGACATTACGGATTTGCGCAAGCTTGAGCGCATACGCCGCGACTTCGTGGCCAATGTGTCTCACGAATTTCGAACGCCGCTCACCGCCATTCAAGGCTTTTCAGAAACTTTGCTAGCCGGCGCGATGAACGACCCGCAGAATCGCGACCGATTTCTGGGAATCATCGTCGAGCACTCTCGAAGACTTGCCCGCTTAACCGAAGATTTGCTGATGCTTTCAAAGATGGATGCCGACCGCCTCGAGCTCGAAATTCGCCGTCTTTCCGTTGAACAGCTCGTCGCAAGCTGCATTGAAACTTCTCAACCGCGCGCCATTGAAAAGGACATGCGCCTTTCCGTCAACTTGGCAAAGAATATTCCGGACATTGCCGCGGACCGCAGACGGCTGACCGAAGTTCTGCAAAACCTTTTGGACAACGCCATCCAGTACACGCCCACAGGCGGCCAGATCACAGTCACTGCGGAGGCAAAAGATGCCGAGGTGGTGATCACGGTTGCTGATACAGGTATCGGCATTCCGCAAGCAGATCAGCCGCGCATCTTTGAACGTTTTTATCGAGTAGATGTTGCGCGTTCGCGCGAAGTGGGAGGGACCGGACTGGGGCTTTCCATTGCCAAACACCTGATGGAAGCGCACGGTGGTCGGCTTTGGGTCGAAAGCGAAGTCGGCAACGGTTCCCAATTCCATTTCTCCGTCCCTATTTTTGACCCCGAGCGTTCCCCTGCGCGGTCCCGCGGAGCAAATGGTCGCAGCGGCGACTGAAAATGTTTCTGGTTATTCATCCCTGTTTGAATTCTGTGTAACGCGCGGCTGCTAACTTGGCAGTTAGCTGGAGGAGTGTGCAAACCTCCAGCCCACGAGGAGAACCGAATGGCCGCCGCCCCGTCGCTCACCGAGACTGTTCTTTATGACACGCTGGTGAATTATCTGATCTCGATGGCACGCACCGTCGAAAGCGCGATGAACCGCGCTCTCGACGCTATCGTAAGCCTGGAGAATCCCCGCACCGCCTGTCTCCCAAGCGAAGTTTTTCTCCTTGAGCCGCGAATCAATGAAATGGAAATCGTAATTGATGAGCATGCGGTCCGCCTCCTGCGCCGTGGCTCGTACACCGATGACGAGCTTCGATTAATCGTATCCGCGTTGAAAATCACCAACGATCTCGAGCGAATTGGCGATTTGGCTGTGAACCTGGCGCAGCGCACGATCTCGTTACGCGACATGCCGGGAGCGCAGCTTCCCGATGAGTTGGCTCCGATGGCAGCGGCCGTTCGTTCCATGGTCAGCAGAAGCCTCGGCGCCCTGATTTTCCGGAATGCGGATATGGCTGCACTCGTCCTGGAAAGCGACGATGTCGTTGACCAATACCGTGACACTATCTTCGAGAAATTGATGGAAAACATGACGCAGCAGGCTTCCCTCGTCAGTTCTGGCCTTCAGTTCGTTCTTGCAACCCGGCACTTGGAACGCATCGCCGACCATGCAACAAACATCGCCGAGGACATCATTTTCTGGGTGCGCGGCCTGGACGTGCGCCATGGCCGCGGTCATGTAATTAGCCCGGACTCTGCATCGGAAGTGGGACAGTCCGCGCCACCCATAACGGAGAATTCACCTGAGCTTCATTCTGGCGTGAACATAAGCGGGGATACTACGCTCGCTTGAACTTCTGTGAAGTAACCTACCTTGGGGATCGCCGCACCCCTGGCAGCGATCCCCTTCTCCTCCCTCGCTCAAGTAAGTTCGTAACTGCTTGCAAATAATAAGGATAGTTCAGGGTCTCCTTCGGCTTCACTTCTGGGGATTTATTCAACTATGAATGAGTTGTAACGCGGCTGTAACAACTTGAACCCACACTATTCAGGGTCAATCACCAAAAAATCTCGTGTGGAGACAAATCTAATGAAACGACTTACAGGATTGCTCCTGGTTGTTCTCGCTTTGGGCGGAATCGTCCTGGCGCAGAACGCACTCCTGATTAACGGGGCGGGTGCATCTTTCCCGAATCCTATCTATTCAAAATGGTTCGACGAATATCACAAGGCCAACGGAAACATTCAGATCAATTATCAGTCGGTCGGTTCTGGAGCCGGTATCAAGCAGACAACAGACGGAACTGTTGATTTCGGCGCGTCGGACGGACCAATGAGCGATGAACAACTCAAGGCATACAGCGACAAGCATGGTAGCCCTATTCTTCACTTTCCCACGGTCCTTGGCGCGGTCGTCCCGACCTACAACATCCCAGGTGTCAGCGCGAGTCTGAACTTCACCCCGGAAGCCCTCGCTGGAATATTTTTGGGCAAAATAACCAAGTGGAATGATCCTGCCATCGCGGGCCCGAACAAGGGAGTAAACCTGCCCGCTAACGACATCGTTGTCGTCCACCGGTCGGATGGTAGCGGCACAACCTACGTGTTCACGGACTACCTGTCCAAGGTCAGCGACGAATGGAAGACCAAAGTCAGCAAAGGCACTTCTGTAACCTGGCCGGTCGGACTCGGCGGCAAGGGCAATGAAGGCGTGACTGGTTTGATCAAACAGACCCCCAACTCCTTTGGATATGTGGAACTGATCTACGCGTCGGCAAACAATGTCTCTTATGGAGCAGTCAAGAACTCTGCTGGCGAGTTCTTGAAGGCGGACCTCGCGGGGGTTAGCGAGGCGGCCGCAGGTGCAGCAAAGACCATGCCGGACGACTTCCGTGTCTCCATTACGAATGCTCCTGGCAAAAAGGCGTATCCCATCTCCAGCTTTACCTGGCTGCTGATTCCGGCCAAGTTTTCGGATTCGGCGAAGCGTGACGCGATGAAGGGCTTCCTCAAGTGGGCACTCACGGATGGACAAAAAGATGTGGAGGCATTGTCCTACGCGAAGCTGCCCAAGGAAGTTGTGGCCAAGGAGTTGAAGGCCATAGACGCGATTCAGTAAAGATCAAAGTGGCTACTTCCACAACAACGGTTCCGAACGCGGGCCCCACAGCGGGCTCGCGTTCGTTTCTTTCTCGACTTCGAAATGGGGACGAGATTGCGCGCATCATTACGTTTTTGTTCGCCGCGTCAGTTGTCATCCTGACTGTTCTGATAGTGTTGCAACTCTGGCACGATTCAAGCCTCTCCCGCTCCAAGTTCGGCTGGAGTTTTTTTGTCAAGCGAGTTTGGGATCCTACGAATGACGATTTCGGAGCGCTCGCCTTCGTATACGGAACGCTCGTTACCTCGTCCATTGGTCTCTTGCTGGCTGTCCCATTCGGCCTCGGCGCGGCAATTTTTCTTGCTGAACTTGCTCCACAAAAGATTTCGGATACGCTTCAATTCTTCATAGATCTCCTCGCCGCGGTGCCTAGCGTTATCTATGGTTTGCTGGGAATCTTCATTGTGGTTCCGTTAATGCGGGAGTACGTGCAGCCGGCTCTGAAAGGTACACTTGGTTTTTTACCGCTCTTCCAGGGCCCTCCTTTCGGTATTGGGTTTCTTACCGCAGGGATCGTTCTCGCGATCATGGTCATCCCTTACATCATTTCCGTTTCGCGTGAAGTCTTAATGTCTGTTCCGCGCGACCAGCGTGAAGCGGCGCTTGCTCTCGGTTCCACGCGCTGGGAATCCACCTGGAAAATCGTCGTGCCGTTTGCGCGCAGCGGAATTATGGGCTCGATCTTTCTGGCCTTGGCGCGAGCGCTAGGTGAGACGATGGCCGTCACCATGGTCATTGGCAACACTCCCACGATCAGCGCGTCTCTTCTTTCTCCCGGCTATTCGATCGCAGCCGTCATTGCGAATGACTTGCCGGAAGCCTCCGGCATTTATTTGCACGCCCTTGTTGAACTTGGACTTGTCCTGTTCGCGTTTACTTTCCTTCTCAACGGGTTCGCGCGCTTGCTCCTCGTTCTCACAACGCAAAAGGGCAGCGGAATGGGGCACGTATGAACCCGCGCCTCAGGTGGCGCAAGTTCGTCAGCAATTTCATGCTGACTCTTACCGGTGTCTGCGCTGCCGTTGCGGTTTCCGCCCTTTTCTTCATCCTCGGGTATCTCGTCTATCATGGCGGGACGTCCATCAATTGGGATTTTTTTACAAAGCTGCCCGCTCCGGTTGGAGAGACAGGCGGCGGCATGGCCAACGCCATCGTCGGCAGCGCAAAACTTCTGCTCCTTGCATCTTTGATCGGCATTCCTATCGGATTCTTCGGCGGCATCTACATGGCGGAATTCAGCAACTCTTCCGTTGCCTTCGTCGTCCGCTTTGCCGCGGACTTGCTAAACGGCGTGCCTTCCATCGTCATCGGAATCTTTGCTTATACGATTGCAGTCCTGCCCTTCAAACATTTTTCGACGTGGTCCGGGGGATTAGCGCTCGGTTTCATGATGATTCCCATCACACTCCGCAGCACTGAGGAATTTTTGCACGCCGTGCCGCGTGCGCTCCGGGAAGGCTCCATGGCTCTTGGTGCCAGCCGATGGAGGACGATCATGTCTGTGGTTGTGCCTGCTGCCTATCGGGGTATCATGACCGCCATTCTTTTGGCTCTCGCCCGCGTTGCGGGAGAGACAGCGCCACTGCTCTTTACCGCGCTCGGCAACCGCTATTGGAGCCCCGGGTGGAACCAGCCCACGGCATCCTTACCTGCTATGATTTATTCCTACGCTCTTTCCGCGTTCGAGGATTGGCATCGTCAGGCGTGGGCGGCCGGTCTGGTCCTGCTGGCCTTGATTCTGATCGTAAATATCTTCGCGCGGGTGATTTTGGCTCGTGGCGCTGCAGTTCCGAGGTCCTAAACCATGCACGCTTCCGTGAGGCCGGCCGTGTCAGTAAACGTCAATCCACCTACCGTAACGTCGGGTCGCGAAGCAGCGACCCCGGCGAGCATGCGGATGAACATCAACAAGCTTAATTTTTTCTATGGCCAGAAACAGACGCTCTTTGACATCAATTTGGGCATCGCTACCAGCAAGGTCACCGCGCTCATCGGTCCTTCGGGTTGCGGCAAGTCCACTCTGCTGCGAACTTTTAACCGGATGCACGAAACGGTTCGCGGCACGCGTCTCCAGGGCGAAATCCTTCTCGACGGACAAAACATCCTTTCACAGGATGTGACACTGCTGCGCCGCCGGGTCGGCATGGTTTTTCAAAGGCCGAACCCCTTCCCGAAGTCGATTTTTGACAACGTGGCGTACGGGCTGAGAATTAACGGCTCGAAACTCCCCATTGCAGAAGCCGTTGAAAAGAGCCTGCGTCACGCCGCGCTTTGGGACGAAGTGAAGGACCACCTTCATAAGTCCGCTTACGAACTCTCCGGCGGCCAGCAGCAGCGCCTCTGCATCGCTCGTGGTTTGGCGGTCGAACCCGAAGTCCTTCTTCTCGACGAGCCTTGCTCTGCGCTCGATCCCATTAGCACCGCGAAAATCGAAGAATTGCTAGTTCAATTGAAGGATCTTTGCACCATCGCTATCGTTACGCATAACATGCAGCAGGCCGCGCGCGTCAGCGATTACACCGCATTTTTACTCATGGGCCAGCTCGTTGAATTCAGCCCAACGCCGCAAATGTTTACGACGCCGAGCGATCCGCGTACGGAAGCGTACATCACCGGCCGCTTTGGATGAGTTGTTTGCGAACGCTTTCGTGCACTGTTTTCTGTTGCCCCTGTATCGTGTGAGGATGAGGTCGTAAATGGAACGCCACTTCGAACGGGATTTAAATGAACTGAAAGAACGCCTGCTTTGGATGGGCAGTCTTGCAGAGCGAGCAGTGCACCAGGCCGTTCACGCCGTTTTGGATTCGGATGAACAGCTTGCCAAACGCGTCCTTGATGAAGAAGACGCCATCAACGAACTGCAAATCGAAATTGACGACCGCGTAGTGCAGCTCCTCGCGCTGCACCAGCTTATGGCCATGGATTTGCGCTTCGTTCTTGCGGTATCGCGCATCAACAACGATCTCGAACGCATCGGAGACCAAGCAGTTAACATCGCGCAGGGTTCGCAACGCATTCTCCGCCATCCGCGCGTAAAGCCGTATGTGGATTTGCCCCGCATGAGCGAAGTCGCTGAGGAAATGGTCCGCGACGCGCTAAATGCTGTCGTGCGCCGCGATGTCGAGCTCGCGCGCAAAGTTCTCGCCAGTGACGATAAAGTGGATCACTATCGAGACCAGATTTTCCGCGAATTGCTTACTTACATGATGGGCGATTCCAGCGTCGTCTTCCCTGCATTCGAATTGATTCTCGTAGCGAAGAACCTGGAACGCATCGGCGACCACGCCACGAATATCGCGGAGGACGTCATCTACCTCGTGCAAGGCGAAGACGTCCGCCACCCAACCGTTGACCGGCGCTAAAGCGAGCTACCAACTTTCACTGGATTTTGATCGGCCCGAGGTCTTCCTTCATCTGTTCGAACGCTTTAGAGTTGCGCTTCGAGTTTTCCCATTGATTCGCCGGATACTGCCGTGCCAGCTGAATCGTCAAATAGCTTCCGCGCAGCACGCTGGAATCGTGATTCGACCAGACCTTGCTTGTCGAGCGACTTCCATATCGTTCAATAAAAATTTTCGACATTGCCGGCGCCTCGCGCGGATCGTATCCATGCAAGATGATGTTCTGCATACCCAGGCGATCGGCCTGATTCTCCAATTCTCGCTGGTGCCCGTTAATCACAGAGACCATTCCCAGTTCCGCCAGGAACACTCCCATATCCCCGATAAAGTAAGCTCCGGCAATCCCCGCGATGATGAGGCCAACACGTTTCGGCCGCGTTTCCCTCACTTCACGCCAGTAATGCACTTGCAACACATGAGCCGTCTCATGGCTCAGCACGAATGCAAGCTGCGCTTCATTTTCCACAGCTGCGAGCAGTCCTGTATTGACGATCACCGTCCCGTCAGGGAGCGCCTCAGCGTTTATGGTCGGATCTTCCACAACAAAGAAACGAAACTCTAAGCTTCGTTTGGTCAAACTCGCCGCCGGTGGCAGTAGAGCCACGCCAAGATCCTTCACATATTGTTGAACCGCATTTTCCGGAAACAGTTTCAGTCGTCCGTCAATTTTTTTTCCGCGCCGGAACTCAAGTGTTGGAATTCCAGTCTGCGGATCTTTCGAAGGCACTACTTCCAGGTTGTGGGGCAATTTATAAGCATCCGCGGGCGCCGCTTCCTCAAGCTCAATATCTTTTGCTTCGATCTTTCCACCGTCGGCTCGCACACCGTTGTACTTGACCTGGCTTCCCGCGAGTTCGCCTTCCTTGGCGTGAATCTTTGTGGGATCCCAGGATCGTTTTGTCCGCTCGCTTAAGAGGAGCCATTCGCCGTCCGCTTTCAGTTCCGCGTCTCCCGGGGACGCCATTTTCGGAGTCTCCGGCGGCTCTTCCTGAAGATACGCGGAACCGTGCAACTGTTTGGCGCTCTGTCGCAGATCCAGGGTTATCTTTTCAGCTGAAAATTGATGTTTCGCCGTCCAAATTCCTTCGGCTTCGATGAGCGTTCCCACAATCAGGCTGGACTCAGTTGCCGGCTTGCTCGTTCCGTCCGGTTCCTCGCTCGTGAGTTTCGTGCCGCTGTCTAAATGTATTTGATCGTCAAGGATTTCGACCGTCTGCGCGTTGGGCCTGGCCGTGACGTACCCGGCAAACTTCATCTTCTGCACCGGTGTTGCTTTCGATTGCGTGGAGCAAAGCGAAAAAACCAGTAGCGCGCTCAGCAGCCAAGCACGGCTCAAACGCAAAATCGATGTTGGCTTTTGTTTTTGCATCGCAGCCTGCAAACCGCCTCCAATCAGAGGCTACTTTTTCTCACGCGATTTCTTGATTTCCTCGCGGAGCTCATGGGCAATCTCTTGCGCGGCAGCCTTAGCCATCAATTGTTCCGTACGGTTCGGTGGAGTGCGGACCTGCGTGTGAAGGGTGAAGAGTGTCGCTCCATCTTTTCGGTTTGTAATCACGGTATCGAGTTTCAGGCGCCGATACCCGGAGCTGAATCCAATAATCACTTCTTTTGCCAGATTCCCCTTCTTAAATTCAATCAGCTGGCCGTTCAGCACAATCGAAGACGGCACGTCTGCGTCGTCTACAACCTCGCCCTCGCTCGCCACTCGGCCAAACATCTTCGTTTTCGTCAGTTCTGCGCGCAACTCGGCATAGAGATAGTCCGTAAAGGCGTCGGAAAGCTCAATTCCTTCCATTTTCGTGTAGTGCTTCACTTCCGCGGTCTTGTAATACTGTTCGGAATCTTTCGCAAATGTTCCAGCCCCGCACAACAGCGCCGTCAGCATGCAAAGCCATATTTTTCGCATCGAGTCCACCCTCCCGCGCTCAGCCAGCTGTTTACTTACTTTGTGGTTGTGTAGCCGAAGCGCCTGGTTTGTCCGTTGGATGTTCCGCTCCTGTAGCGGGGTTTTCTTGCGCTTTCATCAAAGTCTTTACTGCGTCCCTCAGCTGAGCCCCGCGAAAGAAATTGGTCAGTGCATCGCCGAGCGCAGTCTCCAGATTTTCCTGCACGTTCTTCTGAATGTTTTTCTTCAGCACAGCAACGTTCGCAATGGACGTACCGGATGCGCGGACTTCCTGGGTTGCGCCGGTCTTCGGGTTTTTCAACATCACGGAAAATTCCACGCTGCCAAAAAAATCCATTCCGGAACTTGCCGCAAGCCCGAACTTGAAGACGTACACCCTCGCAGTCAAGTCGGCAGTCTCTTTGTCGGAAGCGAGTAACCCCGCTGGTTTCAGCGAATTTTCTAAAGCCTCGCGCAGAATCTCTGTCGGCATCCTGTCCGTAAAAATTCCCCCTCTAGGCTTGTATACAAGCATCGGTTGCGGATTCCCGGAGCGGTCCATCACGTCCGAAATCGCGATCGTAAATGGTTGCGCAAATTTTTGAGGGTTGACTGCCTGAGCGAGATGAACGGAAATCGTATTTTCGGGCTTGGGTTTCGGATCATCCGCGCCAAATGCAACGGAGCAACCAATTGCCAAGGCGAACAAAAGTGCCGACAAAGCTTTCCGTTTTGTTGGACGCATGTACGCTGCCTGGAAGTTCTGACCGAATTCTACAACAGCGTTGCAACTCAGACGGTAACGTTTTGTTTTGACGTGTTTTCAATACAACTATGCGGAACGGCTCACGATAGGCGGCGTCGAGGATACCATCCGAGAAAGATCGTCGTGAATACGGCCAACGCGGACACCCAATCACCAATGGTTCGATCTGTGGTTCTCGTGAATTTTGCTTCGATCCACGAGTCTCCCGCTGGCACGGGAACCAGAATCGCGTTGTAGGAAACTGTACGCCGGGTTTTCACTGTTTTCCCGTTCACCGCCACCACCCACGCCGGATGATGCAGCAATCGTAGTCGAATCACTGCGGGCTTTTCGGTTCTTACAAGCACGATCCGGTCCTCTGCCGTCCATTTGTTTACACGGACTTCCGACTTCGGAGCAGGATCGATCTCCTCTTCCGAAATCAGCTTTGCTTCCGGCTGTTTTTGCGGAATGTCCGTATGATCGTCGCCGAGCGGATCGTATTCATCTGTGCCTTCAAAACCGGCGCCGCTATCCACGCCGGCTTTTACGAAATTCACGTCCTCTGCATCCCACCAGGTATGCCGGACGAGGTACGAGCCAGTGAGTGCCAGCACCATCGCAAGAGCGATCCACCACAGCGCGAGCAAACGACGTGTCGCAGCTGCGGCTACATACAAGGAAAGGATTACTGCAAGAATTGCCATCCACCGCCACGGAAATTGTACGAATCTCAATTTCGGCAAGTAATTCCACAATAGACTTGTTGGTCGCAGCATCATCAGTCCTGCTGCAATCGCGAGCACGAAAACTGCTCGAAACGTGCGTCGCAAAGGATATTCTCCGGCATTTGCAGAATCTCGTCGCCTTCGGATAATCACCGAAGCGAACATGATCCCAATGATGAGCACGGCAACGTACGACGCAATTCGATTGAACGCGTCGTGTTCGGCATCCGTTGTTACCGCAAACAAGAAATTATCTGCAGGAGTGAGACCCTCAGCCAGTGCACCCGCAATATTCACCCAACGCTGTTCGTACGCAGCGGGAATCAGGTAAAAGGCGGCAAGCCCGAGACCAAGCGATAATCCCCCGGTTCCCCAAATCGCAGGCCGAAGTTTTCGCTGCTCCACAGCAGCCCAGCAAAACAGCAGCCCTAATCCGTAGCTCGCTAGCACGCCCGCGGGGGCATTCGAAAGCCACACTGCCCCAAATAACACCGCAAACTGAACGAAACTCTTTCGCCGCGGCAATTCACTTTCCAGCAAGCCGCAGAGCCGTAGTGCCGCCAGCAACAACAGAGGATAAAAAGAAGTAGCAAGAAGTTCCGCGTAGTCGCTCCGAAGATAGATCACCAACAGCGCATACGGGTTCGCTGCGTAGACAGCCGCACCAAGTAACCCCGCCCAATAAGAAGAAACGAATCGTCGAACTAGCGCAAACGCGGAAATTCCCGCAAACGTCTGCACGACAAACACGAAAACCAGAGGAATCCACGTCCACGGCAGCAGACTGCCAAGTGCCGCGCCCAGTATCCACGAAAGTGGGGGATAGAAAATAAATCTCGGTTCACCGAAGCCGTAGTTCGCCCACTCGGTCCACCGCGGAAAGAGAATCCCTTCTTTCCACTGGCCCGCCGTATCTATCCACGACGAAATATGGAATTGAATGTCGTGCCCTGAGGCCGTTCCCAGCCAAAAAAACGGAGCCAGAATCGCCAACGCGGTCACAAGCGAAATGCAGCCGGCGCCGAGCCACGCGTGCAAGCCTTCAGTGCTGCGCAGCCTTTCGGCTGTAGACCCTTCTTCTGTCATGTTCTGATTGTCACTTCTTCAGTTCGCTCGCCAAATAGATAATTTGGCCGACGTGGTGGTAGGCGTGCCCTGCGGATCGAAGGAAAATATTGAAGCGCTCTTTCGCTTCCGGCTCGCGTTCCGCGGAGTATTCCTTCAGCCAGTCTTCCGGCTTCTGCTTTCGAATTGTCTCCACCACCATCGCAATCGTCTTATCGAAGGCAGCGAATACCTCTTCTTTCGGAATCTGTCTCGGCTCTGTGAATTCCAAATCGCGATTTCGCACGTAACCGGTTTCGGCAACTCGTGCCCCGATGTAGTAGTTCAGATTTCCGGTCAAATGCAGAATCAAGTGCCCAATGCTATTTCCATACGGATAAGGCTTTCGCCAAATCTGCTCCGCCGTCAGTTGTCCAGCCCACTTATGCACCTGCTCCTGCACCATCTCGTAGTACGCCGCCAAACCTTCCGCGATTGTCTGCGCCAAATCGGCCATTACTTATGTACCCGCTTATTTGTTTGGCTCGTTCTTGTAAATCTTTCCTTCTTTCATCACAAAGAAAACGTGCTCCGTCTGCCGGATATTTTGTGAAGGATCGCCCGGCACAGCCACCACGTCCGCGAGTTTTCCGCTCTCCAGCGTCCCAATCTTGTCTGCGAGCCCCAGCAAATCAGCATCGTTGGAGGTTCCTGCCTTCAGTGCGTCAATCGGTTTCATTCCCAAATCTACCATCTGATGGAACTCTTCCGCATTTCGTCCGTGTGGATAAACCGCCGCGTCCGTTCCCAGTCCAATCTTCACGCCCATCGTCACTGCTTTCGCGAAAGTCTTATGAACCGAGGCAATCGCCGCATCCGCTTTCACGCGAATCGCAGGAGGAATGGCAACACCTTTCGCGATCTGCTCGGTAAGTCCTTGCACAGCCATTAGCGTCGGCACGTAGTAGGTGCCCTTCGATTTCATCAATTGCAGTGTGTCATCTTGAAGAAACGAACCATGTTCGATTGAATCAATTCCGGCCAGCACGGCGCGCTTCGCCCCCTCGTTCCCATGAGCGTGCGCAGCCGCTTTTAGTTTCAACGCATGCGCCTCGTCCACCAGCGCGTCTAGCTCTGCTTGTGTCAACTGCGGAGTATCCACGGCATCGGCCAAAGAAAGCACGCCGCCTGTCGCGCAGGTCTTGATTACGGTCGCTCCATACTTATGCGCCAGTCGTACCGCGCGCCGTGCTTCGTCTGCTCCATTGACGACGCCAACCTCCGGTCCCGTTTCGGGCCCGAGTGCCCCTTCGCGATATCCTGTTTCATCGCAATGTCCGCCGGTCGCGCCAATCGCGTGAACCGCAACCAGCATGCGTGGGCCGGGCACAACTCCGCGCTCGATTGCGTTTCGCAATCCAGCGTCCAGGTAGTCCCGTGAACCTACGTCCCGCACCGTTGTGAAACCGGCCATCAGCGTTATGCGCGCATTTACGCTCGCATCTAGCGCCATTTCCGGAATCGGCTTGCGCAGCCCGTTCAAAGCTTCGCGTGCGTAGTCTTCGCTGTACATCATGGTCAAGTGCGTGTGCGCATCAATAAATCCCGGCAGCAGCGTCGCATCGCCCAGGTCAATCGTTTCTGCACCGGCCGGAATCGCCGCGCCTGAACCAGCACCTGCAATCTTTCCGTCCGTCACAACCACCACGCCGGGCGACGTCACACTGTTGCTCTTGCCATCAAACATCCGCGCCGCTTTCAGCACGTAACTCTTGCTCTCCATTTTTTGCTGCGCCTTGCCAGCCGCAGCCAGCGCCGCCACGCACAAGATCGCCAGCGCAATCCGCACTTTGCTCATCCACTCACCTCAGTCCCTGCTTTGCCTGCAACCAAATCGCCCACGATATTCTGACGCGCGAAAATGTCAAGCGCTTCACCAATAAAGGTCAAAGCTCTCCCAACAATTCGGCCGCTACCTGCAGCGTGGTCATCTCGTCCTTTGTGAATCCTTCCATCCGCTTCGCCAGCGTCCGAACTCGCCGTGCCTTGCCCGCTAGCAATAGCTTTCGGCCTTCCGCCGTTGCTGTCAGCTTTACGGCTCTTCGGTCGCCGGGCGCGCTCGCTCGCTGCGCCAGCTTCCGCTGCACCAGCCCGTCCACAATCCTGCTCATCGTCGGCGGCCGCACCTGCTCCAGCGAGGCAAGCTCGCTCAGCATCATCTCCCCACGGAACACCAGCACCGAAAGCGCGGAGAGCTGCGCTGGGCCGATGCCGGCTTGTGCGTCCTCCGTCCGAACCAGGCGCAGGAGGCGGATGGCGGCGGAATGCAGCGCATCCGCGGTCTTCACCCGCCGCGAAGTATCGCTTGACATGCCTTATCCTTAGCGTGACTATAAATTAGCTATGCTAAGTATTAGCCTAGCTACAAGGAGAGATTACCATGAACGATGCCGTTCCTCAAATTTCTGGTGTCCTGCAGCTTGCCATCTGCGTCCGCGACATTTTCCGCGCCACTGCCTTCTACCGTGACGCCCTCGGCTTCAAGTTCCTTTTCGGCGCTCCGAACATGGCTTTTTTCGATTGCGGCGGTGTCCGCCTCTATCTCGATTCGAACGAAAGCTCTCAAAGCGCGGGCCCGAACCAATTCATCTATTTTCGCAGCACAGACATTCTTAACCATTCATCTGCGCTGAAGGCGAAAAATGTCGCCGTCCACCAGGAGCCCCACGTCATCGCCAGAATGCCCGGACACGACCTCTGGCTGATGTGGGTTCGCGACTCCGAAGGAAATCTTCTCGGAATCATGGAAGAGCGGAAGCCGTCCGCTGTATCTTCTGGCTGATGTTATTGTTATGCCGCACTTTTTTGTACGAAGGCTGGTGGAACATGTCGGCACCGCTCAAGGCTTTCGTGGCCAAACTCAGGCATTTTCTGGGTTCTTGGACGTTATGATCGTCCCTGAGGTCCCGAATGTCCGATCTTGGGGATGATTCGCTTTATGTCTTCCGTAAATACTGCCCGCAAGGTAAGCATCAAAAAATTCATCGAAAAGTATTCAACCGTCCACAACAAAAATGTACTCAAGCTTTACTAATATCTCGGAAACTAATCTTTCTCCGCAAAATCCTGTATTCCTCGAATTTTGCTCATTTCCGCCGCCAAGTTTTGCTACACTTTTATTGGGAACACGAATCAGGCATTTGTGACCCCGCGGCCCCTTCCCAACCTACCCGCGTCCTGCCTGATCGCCCGCCAGCCGCGTTCCTTTAGCTATGTTTCGAGGTGGTTGTCATGTCCGCAAATGTGCGTGTCTCTAACGACACTCCTTCTCCGCACGGCATTCTTTGGTCTATTCGGCTCACAGTTCGCAACCTTTTTCACTCATTTGGGTTGGAACAGGTGTCCGAACCGACTCACAAACGCTACAGGAAAACCATGTTTCGTCCGTCTTACACTTGGGGAATTTTTCCTTCACTCCCACGTGACTACATACGCCGGCGCCGCGTCATTCGCCGAATCAGCAACGTCGTCATAGTGGTTTTGCTCAGTGCCGCCGTGGCTTACGGCATCGTGCATATGTCCGGGCCGGCGGCATTCTCAATACCCCATCACTAGGGCGATCGCCCCGCGTTCTCCAATGCCTGGAATTTCGCGGCGGCTCACTCATTGTGTGAGCGATGTGCCCGAAGCCGTTGTCACATCACGACAAATCAGCAAAGATGAAGAGACCATGCCCGCGTCCGCGCGTCTTGTCCCTGAACTCGTTCACTCTTATCTCTCGCAAGCCGGCGAAGACATCTCCGCCCTCTCGCAAACGCAGCCAATCCTTCTCGTTTTCCTCCGCCATTTCGGTTGCACCTTCTGCCGGGAAGCCGTCTGCGAAATCGAAAAAATCCGCCCCAATATAGAGTCGCTCGGCACGCACCTCGCCTTTGTCCATCTCTCCAGCGAAGACCGAGCCCAAAAATTCTTCGCTCCGCATCATTTCGAAGACGTTCCGCGCTTTGCCGATCCAGATGGCCGCCTCTACGAAGCCTTCGGCCTCGTCCGCGCCAAGTGGCATCAGTATTTAAATCCTCGCAGCATCGGCCGCTTCTTCAGCGCATGGTCCCGCGGACACATGGTTGGTGCACCAGACGGCGATATCGAACGCATGCCCGGCGTCTTCCTTATTCACCGCGCCGAAATCCTTAAATCCTTCCGCCACAAACTCGTCTCCGACCGCCCTGACTATCTCTCCCTCGCTTCTCCTCGCTAATCACCAATCCCAGGCAAATTTTTCCACATCATCCACATCGCATAATCATCCGTACTATTGACCCCGGTACCTTGGCTTTGGAAACTGGCTGCATGGCCCGCTACTCAGCCTTCCTCGGGCGCAAAGTCGAAGTTCATTATCGAGCCGGGGATATCTGCCTGCCCGCTTCCGGTATGTTCGTCGCGGATTCCGGTCGGTCGATTTTCCTCGAACAGCGCTTCGATCAGCGCGGCACGCAAAAGACATTCCGCTGGGAAGTTCCTTACGCCTATATCATCCGCATTGAGGAACTCCCTTCCGAATCCGCCGGGGTACTAACGCCCGTGCTGGCCAATTCCGCGCCTGAGTCCGCTTCCGAAGCCTCCGAAGAGTCAGCTGAACCAAAAGCCAGCGCAGCCGCCGCCGGAGTTGGCGGCGCCTCTGCTGTCCTCCCCTTCACCCACCGCACCAAAATGGCATAAGCCTCTTTTTTACGATTCCTGCCTGTTTCTGCATCATTCATTCAATTCCGTTAGAATCTTTCTCTTTACTGCAGGAGGTGTCGCCGTGTCGCAACCCACTGTCGGATTCATCGGTCTCGGTCTCATGGGACTTCCCATGAGTCACAATCTCCTCAAGGCAGGCTTTCCGCTCGTCGTTTGGAACCGCACCGCCTCGCGCGCCGATTCTCTTGTCGCCGCAGGCGCCAAACTCGCCGCATCTCCTCGCGAAGTCGCCGCTGCCACCGATGTGCTCATCACCATCGTCAGCGATCCGCCCGCGCTCGAAGAAGTCCTCTGGAACTCCGCCGAAAAATCCGCATTCGCCGCGCTGAAAAAAGGCAGCATCTACATCGACTCCAGCACCGTCTCACCAGCCCTCGCGCGAAGAATTGCTGCCGCCTCCACCTCAGCCGGAATTCACTTCCTCGACGCCCCCGTCACCGGCGGCACCTGGGGAGCCGAAAAAGGGGAACTCGTCTTCATGATCGGCGGCGAAGCCACAACGCTTGAAGCTGCGCGCCCTGTCCTCAGCGCCATGGGCAAAAAGCTTTTCCATCTCGGCCCAAACGGCGCCGGCCAAACCATCAAGCTCGCCATGAACTCTCTTCTCGCAGTGGAAGTCCAGGCCTTCGCCGAAGCGCTCGCGCTCGTTCAGCACGCCGGCCTCCCCGGAGAAAAACTCGTCGAAGTCATGCAATCCTCTATGGCCCGCGCGGGCATTCTCGACATCAAAGCGCCCTCCATGCTCAGCGGCGACTTCAAGCCCAGCTTCCCGCTGCGCCTTATGCACAAAGACCTTAGCCTCGCGCTCGATCTCGCCAACCAACTCGGCGTCGCTCTCCCTGCCACCGCCGCCTCCCGCGAAACCTATAACTACGTCAAAGGTTCCACCACCGAAGACCTCGACTACGCCGGCATCATGCGCTTCTGGAAAAAATAAAAACAATATAGTGGCGAATCTTTAGATCGGCCTCCGCGCTACAATGTTTTTAGGATCTTAACAATGACCGCGTCCGCTCCAAGCCCCGAAAAAATCGAACAGTTCCGCCAACAACTGAAATCTGACTGGACGCGCGACGAAACCGTCGCCGCTTGGCGCAAATGGCATAAAGAAATCGCCGCCTTTACGCGCGGAGCAACCGAAGCTCTTCTCAACGAAGCAAATATCCAGCCCGGTCAAATCGTTCTCGATCTGGCCAGCGGCGTAGGCGACCCCGCGCTCAGCATTGCCTCAAAAGTCGGCCCCTTTGGCCGTGTCATCGCCACCGACCTCGGCCCGGACATGATGTCGCTCGCCGCCGAACTCGCCGCCGGGCAAAATCTGCACAACATCGAATTTCGCGAAGCCGCAGCAGAATCCCTTCCATTTGCGGACGCAACCTTCAACCTCGTTACTTGCCGTTTCGGCGCCATGTTTTTTCCAGACCTCCACAAAGCGCTCGTAGAATGTCGCCGCGTCCTCAAGCCCGGCGGCAAAATTGTCTTCATCGTTTGGGGAGTCCGCGAACAGCCCTTCACTACAGCCACGGTTGACGTTCTGTTGAAATACGTGACGCCGCCGGAGCAGGATCCCGACGCGCCCAGCCTGTTCATGTTCGGAGTCCGCGGCCGTTTTCAAAATGCTTTGCAACTAGCTGGCTTTCAAAGCGTCAAGGAAGAACATCTCTCGGTTCCCGCTCGCTGGCCACTCCCCGTCGAAGAATATTGGACCCAGTTCACCGAAGTGAGCCGCCCCTTCCGCCCATTGCTAGCTCAACTCTCCCCCGAAAAATTAGCCGAAGTTCGCGCCGAAGCCCTCACCGGTCTTCAAAAATATATCCAGGACGGCCGCATAACATTTCCTCTCCAAATCGTTCTCGCTAGTGCCACGCGCCCCTGACTTTCGGCGCCGTGATATCCTCTTGTCGTTCAAGCGACCCCGACCCGCCTGCCGGAGCACCTACATGCCCCATTCGAATGAATCCCCCAAAACCGCCATGAGCGACCTGCCCGATTGCTGGCCGCCTCTTCCGCTCGCCTCTTGGCAAGATACTTACGCCACGCTCCACATGTGGACCCAAATCGTCGGCAAAATTCGCCTCGCGCTCGCGCCCAAGGCAAACCACTGGTGGAATGTGCCTCTATATGTTTACCCGCGCGGCCTCACCACTTCCGCGATTCCTTTCGCCAAACGCACCTTCGACCTGCGCTTCGATTTCCTCGATCACAAGCTGGTTTTGGAAACGAGCGACGGCCAGGTCAAATCACTTTCGCTTTTCGCCCGATCGGTGGCGGACTTTTATGAAGCCTTCATGGACCTGCTGCATTCCGCAGACATCGACGTCAAAATTTGGAAAATGCCCGTGGAAATCCCCAATCCCATTCCCTTTGACCAGGACCACACTCACGCTTCATACGATCCCGAATCCGTGCGCCGGTTCTGGCAAATCCTCGTCTCCGTCGATCGCGTTTTCCAGGAGTTCCGCTCCCGCTTCCTCGGCAAATCTAGTCCCGTGCACTTTTTCTGGGGCAGCTTCGACCTGGCCGTCACCCGCTTTTCCGGACGCCGCGCACCCGAACGTCCCGGAGCCGATTTCATCACGCGCGAAGCCTATTCCCACGAAGTCAGCAGTGTCGGCTTCTGGCCCGGCAGCGGCTTCGAAGGCCCAGCCTTCTATTCCTATATGGCTCCCGAGCCGCCCGGCTTTCGCGATTCCCGCGTCCACCCGAATGCCGCCTTTTATCACCCGAAGCTAAACGAATTCATCCTCATGTATGACGCAGTCTGCACAGCCCCATCCCCCTGCGCCGCCCTTCTCGATTTCTGCCAATCCACCTACGAAGCCGGCGCGCAGCTCGCTCATTGGGATCGCCCCTCTCTCGAAAAAGCTCCCCACTCTTCTGCCAGCTCCGCCTGACGCGAATCCGTAGCCTGTGCAGGGACGGGACTTTAGTCCACCTTTCTTTCATTTCCTTCCTTTTGTCATCCCGAACGAATGTGAGGGATCTGCTTTTTCTCGCTTTTCCCTTAACTTATTTTCCCTCCGCCCACGCCGCCGTCGTTTCCGCCAGCTCGCGCAACACCTCTTCATCGCTCCGCCCAGACTTCTTCAGCACATGAAACGAATGGTCCGCTGTTTCAATCACGTGCAATGTCGTCCGCTTCCCCAGCTTCGCGCAAATCGGCTTCAACAATTTCAAATCCGCGAGCTCGTCCCGCGTCCCTTGCAGAAACAGCATCGGCACGTTCACTTGCGCCAGATGCTCCGCGCGCTTTGTTCCGGGTCTCTTCGGCGGATGCAGCGGGAAACCAAAGAACACCAGCCCTCGTACTCCTTCGAGCGGCTGCTCGGCCGCCGCTTGCGAACTCATCCGCCCTCCCATAGATTTCCCTCCCGCCAGCAGCGGCAAATCCGGAGCAGCTTTCGTCGCCGCGCGCACCGCGGCCACCACCGTCGCAGTCAGCACCGCCGGCTTATCCGGAACCTTCCGTCGCTCCTCCATATAAGGAAACTGATACCGCAATGTCGCCACGCCTACGCCCGCCAATTCCTCCGCTAGCTTGCTCATAAACGGGTGATGCATCCCTGCCCCGGCCCCATGCCCCAGCACCATCAGCCACTTCGCTTTCTCCGGCTGCAACAACAACGCGGACACTTCCCCCGTGCCCTCCACTTCAAATCGCAGCTCTTCTCCTTTACTCATTCCATAATTTCCTTAACTCCTATCTCCTCGCGCACGACTCCAAGCCGTTTCCATCTGTCTCCCCGCAACTTCATCCTACACGACAGCCTAGCGCCGGAGGCGCGACACCTCTGCTAAACTCTCCATCCCACCTCGGAGGGCACTCATGAACCGTATCATCCGCACGTCATCCATCTTCGCCGTTTTGGCCGCAGCTCTTCTGTGCACCTTCGCCGCCGCACAGGAAAAAACACCCGACTGGTCCAAAGTCGAAATTAAAGTCTCCAAAGTCTCCGGTAACATCTACATGCTCGAAGGCCAGGGCGGCAACATCGCTGCCTCTGTCGGGGAAGACGGCATCGTCATTGTGGACGACGAGTTCGCGCCGCTCGCCGAAAAAATCCAGGCCGCCCTAAAAAATCTCGGCATCACGGACAAGCCGGTCCGCTTCGTCATCAACACGCACTATCATGGCGACCACGCCGGCGGAAACGCCCCCTTCGCCACCTCAGGCTCCACCGTCATCGCGCAGGATAATGTCCGCAAACGCCTCTCCTCCGGCGGCACTGCCGGCAACGGCGGGTCAATGAAAATGGAGGTAAAGCCCGCGGAAAAAGCCGCGCTCCCCATCATCACCTTCGAGCATGACGTCACCGTCCATCTCAACGGCGAAGACATCCGCGCCCTGCACTTTCCCGCCGGCCACACCGACGGCGACGCCATCATCTTCTTTCCGAAAAACAATGTTGTGCACATGGGCGATGATTTTGTCCGTTACGGTTTTCCGTTTATTGATGTCGCCAGCGGCGGCAGCGTGCAAGGCATGATCGACGGCGTCGAAAAAGCCGCCGCCCAGCTTCCCGCCGACGTAAAAGTAATCCCCGGCCACGGTGCCCTCTCCAATCTCGATGACGTCCGCGCCTACGTCAAAATGCTCAAGGAAACGAGCGCCGTCGTGCAAAAAGCTCTCGACGCGCACAAAACGCTCGATCAAATGAAGCAGGAAAAAATCCTCGCACCATGGGCCAAATGGTCCAGCGACTTCGTCAGCCAGGACGTCTTCGTCGAAACCCTCTACAACTCCCTGACCGGCCACCCCGGCCAATTCGTAAAGCACAACTAGTCTATTTCTGACTAAGGGGAGTTATTTTTATCTGAAGTTGATGCTGGTTACGAAGACCGGACTGCTGCGCGACGCTCAAAATCGACTGAGAGATGCTGGTCGATAACTACGGCAACGAAACGAGAGCACAGTCTCATCTCGTCCGAAGCCCATGCGGAATTTCGCAGGATCGGTTTAAGCACCTTCTGAAGGATGCCCATCGCCACGTAGTAACCCTTAACTTCGCGTAACCATGGAGTGGTTCGCTTGAGGTTGGGTGAGACTTCGCCGCATAACTTCATTAGCGTGCCGAAATCCTGTGCCCCGATGGAGTCGGTTTCGATACCGGCAACGGAACGCAGCGAGTCGGAAAGAGGCTGATTGGCCGTCGTAAGCCAGATCATCCTCCACTGGTGAAGCGCAAACTTCACCAAGGCCGCTGCTGAGAGCGCGAGAATGAATATCGAAACCATTTCTATAATCCAGTAATTAGTGTGACAATGTCACACGAAGCCGACAATGGGACCTGCGTACCACTGAGCCAGGACTATTAGTGTCCGGAATTACCGCATTCCAAAGAGCTTACTCTCGATGAGCACACAAGAGGCTCACTCAAACCTGTCCCCGGTTGAACCGTCCTTTCCGCCAAAAACAGATCCGGCAGAACCTGGAGGATTCCATTGGTGGACCGTATTTGGAAGCATCTTTGTTTTGCTGCTGTTCGCAACCGCGCTTTTTCTGCTCATCAAGCCTTCTTCGGCAATTGCAGAAATGGCGTTGTCGGGAATCAGGCTTGCCGAAGCAATCTTCGGCTTGGTCGTTCTGGTGGCTCTGCTTGGCTTCTATGCAATCTACCAGCAGTCCCTGATCAGGCGCCTTCGTCGCCAGCTTGCAGACAAACAGGATCACTCACAAGTCTTGCGGAATCTGGCGATGGCGGACCAATTGACGGGTCTGTACAACCGCAGATTTGCCGAACAGCGGCTTGCAGCCGAGGTGTCCCGCTCTTCTCGCAAGGGACACCCGCTAACCGTGGTCGTCTTTGATTTGAATAACTTCAAAATGATCAACGACAAGTACGGTCATCCGGCCGGAGACATGGTGCTGCGCAAATTCGCCACTCACATCGGCAATGCGATCCGCGCAGCTGATTTCGCCGCCAGAATGGGCGGCGACGAATTCCTGTTGGTATTGCCTGAATGCAGCGTCAAACAGCTCCAGCTCGTGCTTTCAAGGCTTGGTCCCCTCCAATTGGAATGGAATGGGCAGACAATCCCCATCCTATGGTCCATAGGCTGGAAAGAGTACAAACCAGGCGAAAATCCCGACGAGCTTCTTTCAGGTGCAGACCACGCGTTGTACGAAAACAAACGCGCCAGCAAGAAATCCGCGCCGCTGCCCCCTGGGAAAATGCAGTTTAGTAAGGACTTGTAGGGCCGGCTTTCTGAAGCCGGCTGGTCTTTTCTTGTGTTGTCATCCCGACCGGAGCAGCCCGCCTCCCTCCCTCGCGCTAACACATAAATCTGTCATCCCGACCGGAGCGGCCCGGTTTTCTCCTGCGTGCGGTTTTTGCACGCCGGGCTGCGTAGTGGAGGGATCTCTCTTCGATTTCGCCATTTCGACCGCGTCTCATTCAGCCAGGACTCCTTCATCGAAACTCTCTACAACTCCCTAACCAACTACCGCAGCCAATTCGTAAAAACACAACTAATCCGTCGCCGTAACCTCTCTCTTTTCACGGCAACAGGACCACTTGCTCCCCCTCGTGCACCGCAAACTTTTTGTCTCGCCACACCAATTCGCCTTTCACTCCCGCAGGCAGTTTCACTCGCGTTTCCACTCCTTTTGCCGCAAGTTTGTATTCAACTTCCATCATCCCTCGCGGAGTTGGCATTCCGGCTTTCACTTCCGCCAACTTCCCCAAATGCGGCTCGATCGCGACCGTCTCAAATCCCGCGCTCGTCGGTCGTATCCCCGCCACGATGCGCAGCAAATCGAAATTCGGATGCGCGCTCCACGCATGCGAATCCGATCGTGTCGGCTCCGGCGATTCCGCCCACGTGGTCAATCCCAGTGCAACCATCGTGCGCCAGGGCCCCAGCAATTTCAGGTATTCGTCGCCCATCCCTGCGTGCTCCGCCGCTCGCGCCAGATAAAAACGGAAGTAGTACGTCGCCTCCGTCATCTCCGGCACTTCTCCCTCTGACGCAAATCCTTCGTCGCTCTTCGACAGAATTTTCGTCAGCACTTCTCTCTGCCGCGCTGCGGGAATCACGTCCAGCCACAGCCCCAGAATATTCGCGTGCTGGCTGAAGTGCTTCTGTGCTGGCGTATCCGCCAGTAAGCCGTATTTGTCGTTCCAACAAAGTGTTCGCACCGCATTCCCTGCGCGCACCGCCGCGCGTTCGTAATTCTTCGCAAGATTTGCATCTCCAAACGCCCGCTCCAGCTCCGCTCCATACCGCAGCGCTTCCACAAACTGCAGCGTCATCACCGCCGATCCGCCGTCTTCCTCCTGTGGCGGCACGCCGTCCACAAAATCCGCGCCCCAATCCACAAATGGCCACCACGGAATTTTCTCGAGCAGTCCATCCGCCCGTTGCCGCCGCAAAAACCAATCGAGCGCCGTCCGCGTTCCCGGAATCTGTTCCCGCACAAACTCCGCATCACCGCGGTACATCCAGAAATCGTGCACCATCCCCACCCACATCAGCGAAAACGTCGGAATCATCTGCCGCAGCGAAGAAGGATACCTGCTCTGTGTCAGCCCATCCGTCACGCGCGAATCGTTGAACGCTTCAATCGCTTGCCGCCCCAGCCGGTCGTCTCCCGCCACCGTGTACGAAATCAATGCCTGAATCCGCGTGTCGCCTACGTACTGCAGCCGCTCCCAATACGGCGTATCCATATAAGTGTCGTGCGCGTCCAGTCGCGCCGTGCGCCAGCCAATTTTCCAGATCGGTTCGAGTGAACTGTCGTTCGAATGAAAGTACCCCTTCTCTTCGAACGGATACGCGCTGAACCAAGTCTTCAGCCCCACAACGGTCATCGGCGCTTCCGTTGTCTCGGCGTCAATCTGCAGGTAACGCCACGTCCTCCAGCTCAATGGCACAAATTCGCGCTTCGCTGCACCGCCTCCGGGCAAGAATTCATCCACAACGCCCTCGATGTGCCTCTTTACAATCTCGTTGCGATTTCCTTTATTTCCTTTCGCGTCGTAAAGCGCTTCTGCGTAAGTAAGTCGAATCTTCGCGCCACGCCCGCCGAGCACTGTCAGCGCCGGATACCCCGTCGTTAACTCGCCGTTGTCGATCAGCACGCTTACTTTTGTCCGCACTCCGAGCCCAAAACCCTCCAGCGACGCTCCAATCTTTGCCGCAACTCCTTCCGCCCTAACCACCTTTCCCGAAGGCACCTCCGTCATCTCCATCGCCGGCAGCGGATCGCTCACCAGTTGCCAGTTATTCGGAGCATCCCGTTCCTCGCGCAGAGCCCCGCGTCCAAGTGTCACCGCCTTCGTCCACTTCGCGGGGGTCGGAGCTTTAGCTCCGACGTCATCGCTGCCCTCAGATTTGGGCTTTAGCCTCTGAGGAAATGATTCCTTCTCCGTGTCACTGCTATTCGCATCCCAATCAAACTTTCCGCCATCAATCCGCAGCCCCGGCTCCGCCGCGTAGTACCAATTCACGCGCGGCTGCAGCGGCGTGATTCCTTTTTCCTCTTCCACAAGCCAGGTCTCATTCGTGTCCGCCACGCTCTCCGCTTCTCCCGCTCCATGCAGCAGGAATCCCGTCCGCTCGCTCATCTGCGCGATCGCTGCATGCGTTCCGAAATGCCACACGGTCCCCGCCAGCGTATTTTTCCCTGCGTGAAGAAGCGGAGCAATGTCGTACGTTTCATAGCGCCAGTGAGCCAAATCCCCGCGGCTCGGCCCTCGTCCCGCCTCGCGCCCATTCACATACAAAATAAACTGATTGTCCGCACTCACATCCACCACAAACTTCGCCGGAGCTTCCTTCAACTCCAATGCCTTCCGAAAATGCAGCACCGCTTGATCCCGCTCCGCCACTCCCGCCGCCGTAATCCACTGCGCCTTCCAATGCTTCTCCGCGTCCCCCTGAGCACCCGCGCTCATCACCCCTGCCAACGCGACCGCCACAGTCGCTAGTGCAATCCAATTCGCTCGAAACGTTTTCTTCATCGCCTCTCCACTCGTCAACCGTCCCGACGAAACAATACGTCCTCATCGAAACTCTCTACAACTTCCTAACCGGCCACCCCGGCCAATTCGTAAAACTCAACTGGCCCCTCTTTCGTTTTTTTTGTTTGTCATCCCGACCGGAGCGGCCCGGCTTTCTCCTGCGTGCGGTTTTTGCACGCCGGGCTGCGTAGTGAAGGGATCTCTCTTCGATTTCCCCATACCGACCGCGTCTCATTCATGCCAGAATCCGCCCGCATGGTCTACCACGTTTACATCATGGCCAGTGCGTCCGGCGTCCTCTACATCGGCGTGACGAACGACGTCGAAGTTCGCGCGATTCAACACAAGCAAAAAGGAGCGTCCGGTTTCTCTAACACTTACAACACGACCAAGCTTGTCTACTTCGAACCGTTCACCGACGTACGCGACGCTATCGCCCGTGAAAAACAGCTCAAACGCTGGCGTCGTGAAAAGAAAATAGCCCTAATCGAAAAACAAAACCCACAGTGGCTCGACCTCAGCGAGTCCTTTCACCGCTAGCGACAAAGGATCACCCGGCCTCTTTCTTTTTTTTCTGTCATCCCGACCGGAGTGGAGAGCCTGCCCTGAGCGGAGTCGAACGGGGACCTCTCTTCGCTCACCGGCAAATCCAACGACTCCGTAAGTCAGGACCTCTTCCTCGAAACTCTCTACAACAACCAACCAACCCGGCCAATTCGTAAAACACAATTAACCTATCTCCAATTACCCGAGAACACCGATCCACTAGTCGGCTTTTTAGATACGCCCGAGCCCTTTCACGTAGGTGCGCCGCACTTTGCTCCCAGTTTGAGATAGACTCGCTTTTCTCGGCGCGGTTTACACTTCACGAGGGCAACCGGCATGCGCAACCTCCTGCTCGTCTTATCTCTATCCTTGCTCGTTTCCGCTCCAACTCACCCTCAATCAAATCCCCTCTGGCACTCGCCCAAGATCAAAAACTATCTCCCTCACATGACCTGGCCGGAAGTCGACGACCTCCTCTCTCGATCGGACATGGTCATCATCCCCATCCCGGCAATCGAGCAGCACGGCCCGCAACTTCCCATCGGTACCGATTATTTCTCCGGCGAGGAATTGGCCAAACTCATTGCGCAAAAAACGAACGTGTTGGTCGCGCCCGTTCTCCTTCCTGGAATCTCGCCGTACCACATGGAGTTTCCCGGCACCATCACGCTCTCCCCGGATACCGTGCAGCGCGTCTATTTCGAAGCGGTCCAGAGCCTCATCCACCACGGCTTTCGCCGATTTCTGTTGCTCACCAGTCATGCGGGAAACCGCGGCGTCGTGCGGTACCTCATCGACCGCATTAATCAGGAAACTCCAGGAATTGCCGTCGAGCTCAATGACGCGGCTGGTCCTTTTTTCAAAATGCCGCCGCCCGACCCAAAGCAGGAACCGAAGCAGGACAAAGTCGCGAAATTTGACCGTCACGCTGGCGTTGGCGAAACTTCCGATGGTCTCTATCTCTTTCCCACCCTCGTCAACATGAGCAACGCCGGCAAGAATGAACTCACTCTGCCCGATCATCTTCAGAAAATGCTGCCGAAAGTCGTGGCAGGAGACGACGCCGCGACAGACGCCTTTCTCGCCGAAGCGCTCAAGCCAAAAGACATTGGAAAACATACTTCAACTCGCGAAATGACCAGGACCGGAGTTTGGAGCGAACGCGATACGCGTGATGCCTCCGCGGAGCAGGGCCGTCGAGTAAGCGAAGCCTTCGTGGACGCCGCCGTCCAATTCATCGAACAGTGGCGCACCCTCAAGCCCCTCGAACCGCTCTCCAAACGCCGCGCCTACTAAAACCGCTTTCCGAAGCGGGCCTTTTTCTTTTTGCGCTGTCATCCCGACCGAATGCGAGGGCTCTGCTTTTTCTTTTCCATCCTCGCCGTTACTCTTCGCTACCCCTCATCCACGCCGTCATTCCGAACCGGCCGTTTTTTGGCAGGTGAGGAATCTGCTTTTCTTTCGGTGGAGTCGGATCGTCCGTTTGCCCAGCGTTGGAGGCGCGACAGTAGCTAGCCCAGTGCGTAAGCACTGGTTCGCCGGCCCAATCAACCGTGCGCCGTAGGCGCGGCACCATCGCACGCAACCCTCATCCAAGAACGCAATGAGCTGCAGCGCGTGCCCCTTTTCTCTTTCGTTGTCATCCCGACCGAAGTGGAGGGACCTCTCTTCGCTCACTGGCAAATCCAACGATTTCGTCAGGCAGGACTTCTTCATCGAAACTCCCCAACCAGCCACCCGGCCAATTCATAAAACACCACCGAACCATGCACTTCCGCCAGACGAATCGAACATTTGGAAAATATCAAAGATCAAGTCGGCCCCATTTGAACATGGGGCCCCTTCGGGTCCAGCCTTCATTGCGCAGCCTTAATATTAGGAAGAATTAATATATACGATAATTATAGACGCCGTTATATAACCCGTGAAATACTCCCTGTACTTTTGCAAGGAGGTAAGTTGTATGAAACGCTCACTCGCCCTAGCTGTGGTTCTCTTTACTTCGTTCACTTGCTGCTTCGCGCAATACCCTCAACCCACACCTCAGTACGTTGGAATATTGAGACAGAATTTTGACTTTGTGGCTGCTGGTCAAAAACAAGATGAGTGGTGTTGGGCTGCGTCAGCCTCGATGATTCTCCAGTGGTACGGACTCAATGTCACTCAGGAGATGGTCGTCGCCAGAACCAAGGGAGTCTTGATTGATGCCCCCGGAAGCGACAGGGACATCAGCAACGCGTTGAGTGGGTGGGCTTTTACCAGAAATGGCCAGCGAGTAACGATCAGGTCTTGGACTGCGCCTGGACCACCACCCCCGGTAATTCTCATTCGCGAATTGAGCCAGCGCCACCCATTTTTGCTGACCTTTATGTCGGGGCCGAACAGCGGCCATGCCGTTGTGATTACGGCTGCAAGCTACATTCCAACTGCCAACGGTCCGTACATCACGTCTCTCGTAATAAGGGATCCATGGCCTAGTGAAGAAAATATAGCGAATGAAGGGCGCGTTGAAATTGGTGGCCAAGACTTGGCAAATTTCATGCCGCGCATCAGAAGCAATTGGTTAGTATCCATAACGCCTAACTAGCATTGCTGTGACAAAGTTCGCATCCAGGACGATGCGCCCTCAACCCCGATCGCGACTCTTCCGCCTCACTCATTGCGATCCTCGTGACTCCCGTCCTTTGGCGGGTGGCCAAATGAATGAACTCGAGGCTCTTGCAACAAACAACTCAATTCAGTCTTCCTTGTCCAACGAAAAATCTAACTCTTGCGCCATCTTAGAAACTGTTTTTGCCCTTTCCTCGCCAGTTTTCGACCCGCAGCTTGATTTGTGATCTCAAGTAGCCCTCTCTGCTTCCACTCCTTGAGCCAATCTCCGAGATCTTCTTCCATAATGGTTGGATACTGCATCGCCGTTGCCCAAGCGTCATCGTAAAGTACTTCCTTGGAAGCCATAAGGATATCCTCCAAGTGCTTTTTGGCCGCGGCGAGCTTTCGTTGGCGAAATTGTGTAAACCGCTTCTCTTTATATTCTGCGTCCGGTCCAAGAAGCGAAAATTGCCCGGAATTCTCGAAACGCCTGCGGTGCTGGGCCATGGCGCGGGTTTCGTGCATAAACGGAACGACACTTTTCTCTGTCTCCTTAAATACTTCCACGCCTCTGACATGGCGAGTGCCATAAATCATATGGAAATGGAACGCGTCCTGACTTGGCTTCATGACCGGTAGACTGCAAACAAATTTGTAATTCCCCGCTCTTCGAATCAGGTCCGAATAACACTTAACTAATTCTTCCTCTTGTTCCTCCCCACGTAGCTGTACGAGCCGAGGCAAGTCGCTCCCGAAAATGCGGTCAAATCGCTTCTCGGGAACCGACAAGAATCGAACGATCCAAGAAGTCATGAACGTAACTAACACCTCGCCAGGGTTCAGGCGGAGGATAGGCGCGATTACTTTTGCGTCCAGCTGTTCCCACCCTTTCGGGTCAATGAAAATGAAGGGGAAAGAGTCACTCTCGTCTTTCACAAAATTCACGACATCGCTCACATGTTGGACGAAATCCCAATTTTTTGGAACCACGTGGATATCTCGAACACTCTCACAGAACTTGCTGAGCTTGGCGAATGCAGACGCATCGCGTTCGACGAATAGGCACCTCATCCGCGGGTATCTGGCGCGATCAGACAAGACTCTGGCCGTAGCCCTCAATACGTCAATCGCCGTACCGAAGGATGTATCCCTAAATTGTGGGTCCATCGACTGCCAAGGTCCCGCTAGACAGTCAATGTAGGAAATGTCGGCAGCCCATGCGCCAACAATGGGGACAAACGCCGAAAGGTACCGTTCTAGAATCCGATGCTTAACCGCTGTTTGTTCGCGATCTGTATAGAAACTCTGATCCATCCTCAGAGTATAGCCAACTGTGTCATCGTATCCGTACTGCTAATATAGCTATCGCGTATCGATTTATCGGGAACGCTGGCTCGGACGTGCCTCGGGAATTCGTCATAGGTCTTGCCTTCCAAGGCGCGGCCAGCTTTTTTCTTTTGCCTACCACCCCATTGCTTAAAAAAGAACGGCACTTTGGCAGCTTTGCACTGGTCTCGGACGGAGACTACCCATTCCTCTTTAAGAGGCCGTGCTCTACTGCCACTTTCTCCGCCGACTATCACCCAAGAGATTCCTTCGAGGTTGAGTTTTCCAATGTCTTCAAGCAGCGGTTCCACCGACAGAAACCTCACTGAGGCTGGAGAAGAACGAAGATCTGAAATTCGCGGTACGCCATACTTTCGATCCTCAACACTCACGCCCCACCAAATGTGAGGCAAGCGAGCGAACGGCCTTAGCGTAGTACTGAGAAGGCGCTTCAAACGCACCGACCGCTTAGTAAGAACCTGGAACGTATGCCAGTTCGCCATCGCCATAACCTTTGCGACTTTTTCTATGTAGTCCGCAGAGACCGAGTCGTGAAAAAGATCACTCATTGAATTAACGAATATCATTCTTGAATTGGTCCATCGCAGTGGCTCCGCCAACTTGTCGGGCACCAACCTAAGATCAAACCCGCGTTCGTACGGATGGCCAGCGACACCCCGGAATCGCTCTGCGAATACTTCGGCGTAGCAATGCTTGCACCCAGGACTGATCTTCGTGCAGCCCCGCACCGGATTCCAAGTAGCGTCCGTCCATTCAATTGACGATTGAATACTCATGGTGGGACCTCACTCCAATTATTATGAATTAGTTTATGTCTGACATGTTCTACTTTTTCGAAAACGGTTCACCAAAAACGGCGCGTGGCGTACTCGAAGTCCGAGTAGTTTCGCAATGGCACATCCTTTACGGTTCTTGCAAAGGACGAGCTTGCATTTGCATCCTTTTCCGAGGGCCATACCTCAATTCATCGTGGCTCTCAAAGGCTCGTAAGGAGTGCTACCATTGTCTTGCGGTGCCCAATAGCAGCCAAAAGGTTCCTTCCAGGCGCACTGCCAAGAAAGCGTTACGAGCTAAGGTGTTTTCTTATTACACCATCGAGGAACGCCAGCTGATTGAACGAGCTGCGAAGCTTGAGTCCAGAAGCCTAAGCAGTTTTGTGGCACTGGCCGCCATAGAGAAAGCTCACCGCGTTATTGGCAGAAAATAAGCGCCGTTCAAAAATCCGTTGAACCCTTATTTATTAATGGTAGCATTGTCTAGTGTTAGAAAGTTTTGGGGTGGCAATGGGCGAATGGAAGGCACCAGTCAGTCTGCGGGTTCGGCAAGCCCTGCGCACCGAACTCGAAATGTTTGCCGCTTGCGAAAAGCGCAAGCTGGGCAACGTCGGCGAAGTTCTCCTCGAGTGGAGCTTCGAGCAGCTCAAAGCCGCAGGCTCCATCGATCGCCTCTTGAAATACAAGGTTCGGCCCCAAAGTGGGCATTCAACCGGCCATCGCCGGGAACCCTAAATCTTTTCTGTAGTGGCCCGTCTTTGGGCCCGTGCTTCTTGCGAGGAGGCTGTCGTGAAAAAACGGAAAGCTTGATGGACTAAACCGTGTTTCTTTCCCCGCTCCTAACCGCAGACGAAATCATCGACCGAGTCGACCGCCGCCAGCGCCAATGGCGCAAGCTGCGTCTCCTTCTCGCATTCATCCTAGTCATTCTCGTCGGCGGTGCCTTGCTTTCTAATTGACGCACTTCGGCAGTGGATCAGTTCCGATAATCCGACTTCCCGTTCGTAATCCGTGGCTGCTACTTCCGCGGTTTACAGACTGCGCGTCCAACTGGATTTACGATCCGCAAAGCATGCGGCGTTTCTTGAGTATTATCCAGTTTCCGGCTGGCAAATCTCGTTACGTGATCGGTCTACGCTCGCATGGTGTCGAAAGTTACGCCTGTTTCGACAAGTTGAGCCTCACCCACGAACGATAGTTCTTGGGTACGTCAAGCTTCTTCAGCTTCTTCCAAGCGCGCAGCGCCTGCTCCCGCTTGGCGCCTCTCTCTCCAGCGAGGAAGTCGCTCATGAAGTTGATGTAGCAATCAATTGGGATCTGCGCGAACGGCTCTTTAGTCAGGTTCAGCCGAACGTGTTCCTTGACCAGGTCTCCGTAGGTGATCTTGACGCCGTTGACCAGTTGCTCTTCTCGCCAGCGATTGAGCCGATATCGCGTGCCAGATTTCCTTTTCAGGCCAGGAACAAGTTTTTGGGCTTCTCTTTCAAGGAAATCCTTGGTTTCCTTGTCGTTCGTGTAGACCGCTACGGGAAGACTGAGGCTCAGCCCTTGTTCGACGTCCCTGATTCCAAATGTCGATAGGTTCCTTTTGGTCGGACTCTCAATCTTGCCGGTCTTAAGGAAGACCCTGATCGCCTTTTCCAGTTCGTCCTTGCGTAACCTGCTGGCGGACGGAATCCCGATTGTTTTCGCAAACTCCTTGATCTCGGTTGCGTACCAATAGCCGTTCTCGAATTGAGCCTGCGTCATCGACGGCGATAGCTTGGTCTGCGGTTTCAAACGTGGCCTCAACTCTGAAATATCGTTTTGTCTACTCATATTAGTCGATGCCCGCTAGTATCGTCACAGCGTTTGGGAATCGCTGAGCGGCGTAGCGCGGCTGTCACGCGGCCGATAAACGCGCTAACCACAAACCGCTATCCATGCTTCATCATGGCCGGTTTTCAGACCCGTTCTCTTGTCTTCGTTCTTTTCCTTGCATTTCACGTCTGCTCAACCATTAGAATACTTAAGAAATATCTATTGACTTAGTACATTTACTATGCTACTCTGACGAGTGTAACCTGACTCCATTCGAAAGTTTGTACCCCACTTTTCCTCTTAACCCTCCCTCTCCGGCTCTCCAGAATTTTCGGCTAACCATCTTTAGAATGAACACTTACAAAAAATACGCCTCTAACCCTTGCAGAATGAACACTTGCAAATCATTGGACTTAAAGTCCCTTTATTTTCAACACTTACAAAAACAGGGGGTGGGGGGTGGGTGATTATGGTTAACCCAATATCTCATGAAGGATATTTGTCCCGAGCCGTTGCCTTTGCCTCTGAGCGAGGGATCTTTCTTGCACCCGACGTTGGGTGCTTGTCCCGAGCGACCATCGGGAGTCGAGGGACCTCTCTCGCATCCGACGAAGGATGTCTGCTTGCTTCGAGTGCCCTTTACGAGAGGTACCGAGCTGTCGCTTTATGGCTTCGCCGTCGGCGCGAAAAAGCCAATCGGCAGATCGCGCGAAGTAGTATTGGTACTTCTAACCAAAAACCCCTGGTCGGTTTTGAAGTTTTATGGTTTTGCCGTTGGCGCAAAGAATCCGATCGGCAAATCCCGCGAAGTAGTATTGGTACTTCTAACCAAAAACCCCAGGTCGGTTTTGAAGTTTCATGGTTTTGCGGTCGGAGCGAAGAATCCGATCGGCAAATCGCGCGAAGTCCGCAACCCCGCCGGAGAGCTCAGTATCACCGGTATCGAATTGACCGCCACGCTCGCCGTCGCAATGTCTCCATGCGAACCGCCCGGAATCGTCAGCGAAATATTCGGATGCCCGGTCAGAGTAATCGTATCGGCCGGATCCTTCGCACCGACGTACATCTGCAGCTCCATGTAAATCAACTCTTTGCCGCCGCTCAAACCGCGAGCAATCTGATGCACACCCGCCGCTTGTCCCGGCTCGACCGTAAGAAATTCCGTCACAACTTTTTCAGTCGCAACTTTCGGCTCAATCGTCTCGGTGATTTCGTCCACCGCGAGTCCCAAACTGTCCGCAACCATCGCGACAGACTCCGGCAAACCAACGTGCTTGATCGTTCCTTCCTTCACCCGCGAGCGGAACTCTTCCACGCTCAATCCCGCGCCAATCTTTTTCTGCAGCGGCAATCTCCGGTTCGACGCATCCACGATCCGCAGCGCCTTCGCGTGTTCAATCCGCTGCGAAACCGCCGCGAGCGTAATCGCCAGTTTGTCCATTACAAATCCCGGATTCACTCCCGTGCCGACCAGCGCTACGCCCCACTCTTTCGCCGCCGTATCCAATTTCGTGGAAAGTTCCGGATGCGTGCGATACGGATAGGAAAGCTCTTCGCATGTCGAAACCACGCACGACTCCGCTTCGAGACAAGCGAGCAACTGGTCCATCACCTTCGGCAGCGAGGAAGAAGTTGTGTGCATCACCACGTCAGCCGCCTGTCCCAGCACTTCCGCCGCATCCGCGGAAACTTTCACTCCCCACGGCGCATCGCTCGCGCCGACCACTTCTCCCAAATCACGTCCGACTTTTGCCGGATCCGTATCGATCGCTCCAATAATTTCAATGGCTTGTTTTTCGCGCAGCAATTTTGCAATCGAAGCGCCGATGGGACCGACGCCGTATTGTATGGCTCGTATTTTCTTTTTCACTTGGACTCTCCGCCTCGGCGGTGCAGGCACACACCGCGCATTTTTCATGTAAAGGAATCTTCTAAGATAAAGGATTCGCCCCACTCAGGCAACGGTGCAGGCAACACCGATGTCTTTGTCAGTCTTTCCGAGGGCGCATCGTTGCGGCGGCTGCTCCCTGCGTACCATAATGAAGGACGCCCAAAACAATATCCCGGCAATCCAGGGAGGAACACTATGCAAGCACGCAAACTCACCGACGATGAAATTTCTAAATTGATGACGAAGCTCCCCGGCTGGACGATTCAAAACGGCAAGCTCCATCGCGAATTCGAGTGCAAGGATTTCGTCACCGCGTTCGGCAATATGACGCGCGTCGCGCTCATCGCCGAATCCATGAATCATCATCCCGAATGGTTCAACGTGTGGAACAAAGTCGTCATCGACCTCGTCACGCACAGCGTCAAAGGCATCAGCGATCTCGATTTCGTTCTCGCAGAAAAAGTGGAAGAGGTATTCTCCGGCTTGCTCGCACGTCAACAAAAATCCGGTTCATGAAGGGCGCTCGCAAGCCCTCTAGCGGCGCCCGCGGGTGGTTCGTCACCGCATTGCGTTGGGTGGCAGCGCTTTTGGTACTCGCCGTTCTTTTCCATTTTCTTCCATTCGCAACATTGCGCCAGGCCGTCGCTCGCGTTCCACCTACGCGCTTCATCCTTGTTGTGATTCTGTATCTGTGCGCCCACGCCGTTGGCATGTTGAAGTGGCGAATGGTCGTCAACGCCGCCGGCGCGCAACTCGATCTCTCCACCAGCGCGCAATGCTATTTCGGTGGACTCTTCGGCACACTCTTCCTTCCGTCCATTGTTGGAGGCGATGTTGTGCGGCTCGCGGTTGGCCTGCGCAAAAGTCCCCGCCCCGCTGCGGTCCTCACCGGGAATCTAGCCGACCGCTTCCTGGATGTTGCGGCGCAGGCCGTGCTCGTTGCCGCGGGGATTCTGCTGCTGCCGGAGTCCGCACCAGAGGAATTGGAAGCGACTGCCCTCGGCGTATTCTGGACTGTAGTAGGAATTGCCGCAGTGCTGATTGTCACTTTGGTGGTTTTGCGCAAGAAACTCTTGGGGGGCCGGTCGGTAAAGTTCCGCCGGAGGCTCGCCCGCATTTGGCAAGCGTTGCGTTCGCTACGCGGGAGCCCGCGCGTGCTGGTCTCCGGATGGATAATCGGCACGCTGGTTCAGTTCACATTTCTGATGCTAACGGCGCTGCTGGCGGTTTCGTGCGGACTCAGCCCAGAAATAGTGCCCTTGCGTGTATGGCTCTTCGCGTGGCCGCTCGCAAAACTCGCGGCAGTTCTGCCGCTTACGCAAGGTGGAATGGGCGTGCGCGAAGCAGCTCTTGTCGCGCTCCTCGCTCCGTTCGGCGCGCCGGGCGCGCTCGTTCTCGCTGCCGGTTTAGTCTGGGAAGGAGTCATCATTGCAGGTGGGTTAATTTCCGGAACGATCGCGCTGATTCTTAGACAATCCTCATCTTCTTCCCAATTCTCTTCCAACAATATAGGTAACGATTAGGAACCTCTTCTTGACTCTCGAAATCCTCGCGCGACAATAAGAGAACCCTTCCAGTAGCAGTCCAGAGGACTGTCCTCTCCAGTCTCGTCAATCGATGTAGCGCAGTCGAAATTTGCGCGCGGCGATAGTGGACGTTCCGTATCGTCCACTTTGTTCGCGTCGATTCGCCTGTGTCGCACGCTGGAGCACGGCCATGGGTGCACTTCAGACGTTTATCGCAAACAGCGCCGCCAATCACGGCAAAAGACTGCGTGTGCTGATCGCGGAGTCCGATCCACCGTGTGTTTCCAAAATGCTGCGCTCGCTTTTTCCCGATGAGGAATCTTCGTTGCAGCTCACGATGGTTTCCACAATTTCGATTCTTTTACCAACCATACAACTAGTTGGCCCGGAAGTACTATTTCTGGACCTTTCCGCATCCGGCCAGGACGCGCTAGCCACGGTTCGCGCCGTTCATCGCGCCGCCCCAAGTTTGCCGCTGATCACACTCGCAACCACTCCGGAAAAACCGATCGCGGAGCAAAGCCTGCGCGAAGGCGCTCTCGACTTTCTTTTGAAAGACGTGGCGGACGCAAGAACGATCGAGCGCGTTCTTCGCACGGCCCTCGAAAGAAACACCGTTTCCGGCCTCGCGGATCTTCTTCGCGATCAGGCGACGGGTTTGTACAACTCGGACGGATTTCGCGCGCTTACGGCGAAGTACGTTCAGGCGGCCCAGAGGACAGGCGGGCAGCTCGTGTTGCTCGCTGTTTCTATTCAAAACCTGAACGCGCTGCAAAATGAATTTGGGCCTTCCAATGCGGAAACTGCAATCAAGGAAATTGCGGAGTTACTCAACGGAGGTTTCCGCCGCACGGACCTGGTTGCGCGGAACTCCGGCGGCAATTTTGTCGTTCTCGCGGCCGATGCCGCCGAACCAAGCGTAGCAATTATTCGACAGAGGCTGGAGACGCGCCGCGCCGCTCTCAATCGTTTGCGTGAACCGTGGGGCGCGATCGAACTGAAGATCGACGTCGCGTTTTGGTCCGCGCGGCTCGACCGTCCATTTTCCGAAGTGGCAGAGCCGCTGCTGAACTGGCCGATGGAAAAAGATCAATCGCTCGTCCTTACCGATCCAACTTCTGAGTTGCCGCGAGGAGTGGCATGATGCAACGCGCCCTCAAATTCCGGCGGCGACTCATTGAAGGACTGGCTTTCCTGCTTTTCATTCTTCTGGTCGGTGTTTTCGCCGGAGCGCGCAGCGCGATTCAAACACGTTTCACAAACCAATGGGTCTCGCATACGCAGGAGGTTCTGGCGGAAGCTGCGTCCGTGCGCCTCTACCGGTCAAGAATGCACAACTACATCTGGCTGTACCGCGCCTCGGGACGACCGGATTTGCTCGACCGTTATGAGGCCGACCGGGCAATTCTTGATGCAAGTATTGCGCGTTTGCGCGCACTCACGGCAGACAATCCAAACCAGCAAGAATTGGTAAGCAACATTGGTGCGCTTATTCGGGAACAGATTGATCTGTTGGACCAGGCCGTCCTGGAGGCCCAACTGGCTGCGAGGAATGGCCAGCCTCAAAGCGCGTCTCCGATTCTCCCCACCGAAAGTAAATTGCCCGAGCTGCTGGACAAATTTGAAAGAACTGAGCGAGGCTTGCTCGCCGAACGCACTGCGAACGTGGAAAAAAACGGCCGGTGGGCCCTCGGTCTTTTACTGGCCACGGGAATTCTCGGCTGTGCTTCCTTGCTTCTCCTGGGTTACTACATTCAAAGAGAAATCCTCACGCACGCGAAAATCGAAGGCGGTTTGATTCGCGCCCAGGAATTGATGGGCACGCAACTGGACCAGCAACGGTCCGAGTTGGGCCACGCCATGGATGACCTTCACACGCAAATTCTTGCGAGAAACAAAGCGGAAGACGCGATGAGGCGGCTCAACGCGGAACTAGAAGAGAGGGTCGCGCGGCGCACACAAGAGCTGGAGGAGTCGAACCGCGAACTCGAGTCATTCAACTATTCCGTTTCCCACGATCTGCGAGCGCCGCTTCGGCACATGGACGGTTTTTCGCGGATTCTTGAGGAGGAGTTCGCTCCGCAACTTACGCGAGACGCCTGCAATTACCTTCATCGGATACGCATGGCGGCTGCGCACATGTCCGCGCTCGTAGATGATTTATTGGAGCTTTCGCGGCTGGGGCGGCAGGAGGTGAAGTCCCAGACGATTTCCCTGGGAGAACTCCTGGAGGAGATTAAGTCCGCCTATGAAGAGGAAGAAAAAACCCGGCAGATCATCTGGCGAATTTCTCCTTTGCCGCGAGTGGAAGCTGACCCAGGCCTGCTCAGGCAAGTATTTGCAAACCTGATTTCGAACGCGCTGAAATTCACGCGAAACAAGACTCCGGCGGTGATCGAAATCGGCAGCAGGTGTGAGGGAACTGATGTCATTGTCTACGTTAAGGACAACGGTGCAGGGTTCGATCCGAACTTCGCGGACAAACTCTTTGGCGTATTCCAGCGGCTACACCGCCAGGACGAATTCGAAGGTACGGGAATTGGACTCGCAATCGTGTCGCGGATCATTCAAAAACACGGCGGCCGGGTTTGGGCGGAATCCGCGCCGGACTGTGGCGCGACTTTCTATTTCTCCCTAGCTGTCAGCCGAACCAGAAAGGCTCTCGACGCAGAAGCAATAGGAGCGAATGCATGAACGGAATTGAGATGGAGATTTTGACGACGCTGCGGACGCGGAGCTAACGACGCGCTCGTTGCGCAAGCAGGGATTGATGAACAAGATCGTTCACGCGAGGGATGGGGCGGAAGCACTCGACTTGCTCTTTCCCCGCAACGCGGATACAGAGGGGAATAACGCGCCTCAACCGCGCGTTGTGCTGCTCGATCTTCAATTGCCCCGCGTGAGCGGCCATGCCGTATTAAAGGCCATAAAAGGCGACGAACGCACCCGATGCATTCCCGTCATCGTGATGACGTCTTCCGATCACGAACGCGATTTAACCGAGTGTTACAGGCTTGGCGCCAACAGCTACGTCCAGAAGCCGGTGGACCTATTCAGATTCCAGGAAGCGGTGAAGCAGGTCGGTATTTACTGGCTGACAGTGAATCGTACGCCGGGTGCCGTAACTTCTGCGTCTCAATATTCCAGGTGAAACGATGAGCACCAAGGCCCTAGCGATAACGTCTGCCTCCGACACCGTAGCGTCTCTCCGAGCGCTGATCCTGGAGGATGAAAGGCATGACGCCGAGCTGATTTTGTACGAACTAAGACGCAATGGTTTTGTGATTGAACCCAGAACGGCCAGGAATCGGGAGGAATTTCTGAGCGCGCTGCACGAGGGCACCTTCGATGTGATTCTCTCCGATTACCGCCTTCCGGACTGGACCGGTCTTGATGCTTTCGCTTTCGTGCGGGATTCCGGACGAGACATTCCTTTTCTCCTGATTACGGGAACGCTGGGCGAAGAGGCAGCGGTGGAGTGTATCAAACAAGGAATCAGCGATTACGTTTTAAAAAATCACCTGGAGCGGCTTCCGGTTGCTCTCAAGCGATCGCTTCTCGAAAAAAAGCTAAGAGAAGACGCAGCAATTGCCATGAGCGCGCTGGCGGAAAGCGAAGCGCGCGCGCGCGAACAATTTGCCGAGCTCGACCTTCTCTATCGCACGACGCCGGTTTGTTTTGCGGTATTCGACGAGGATTTGAGGTTTCTCCGCGTAAACGATGCGATGGCCCGCAATCACGGAATTGCCGCAGAAGCGCACATCGGCAAATCGCTTTACGAACTTGCGCCAGAGGCGGCGAAGGAATCCGAGGCGATCTACCGGAAAGTCTTTGAAACTGGGACACCCGTCTTGAACATCGAAGGCCAGATCCGGCGCACGGTCTCGCCTTTCGAAATGCGCTACTACCTCGCCAGTTTTTTTCCATTACCCATTCCGATTGCGGGAAAAAGAGCAGCCTGCGTGATGATGGTAGACATCACGGAACGCAGAAACACGGAGCAAGCCCTGCGAGTTTCCGAAGAGAGAAACCGCGACTTAGTGGACAACTCGACCTACGGGATCTGTCGCCTGAACGCAGAGGGAGATTTTCTGGATGCGAATCCCGCGCTTCTTCGCATTTTGGGCTGCGAGACAATGCATCAATTTCACGGACTCCATTTATTCCGCGACATTTTCCGGTTTCCGGAACAGCACATGAAGCTCTTTCAATCCTGCCTGCAACTGGGGCACGTTTGCGGCACGGAAGCGGAATGGCGCCGCGCCGACGGGGGATTCGTCAGCGTACGCCTGCAACTGCGGTTGCTAAAGCGCAACGACGCAAAGCCTGAATTCGAACTTATCGCAGAGGACATCACGGAACTGCGCGCCATGGAACGGCAACTTCTTCAGGCGCAGAAATTTGAAGCGATCGGCCAGCTTGCCGGCGGCATAGCGCACGACTTCAACAATGTGGTTGGCGCAATTCTGGGCTGGGCGGAAATTGGATACGACCAGAGCAGCGCAAACCCTCAGATTGCGGACCGGTTCAGCCGAATTCGAGAACAAGGAGAGAGAGCTGCCGCGCTCACAAGGGAGTTGCTGGCATTTGCGCGCCGCCAGGTCCTGCAGCCCCGCCTGATTGACCTGAACGTCGTCGCAAATGGGCTTGTGACGTTTCTGGACCGCGTTATTGGCAAAGACATCGAGCTAAAAATTCTCCCCGTTCCGGTCGAGCCCATTAAGGCGGACCCTACTCAGATTGAGCAGGTCATCATGAATTTGTGCCTCAACGCCCGTGATGCCATGCCAACGGGTGGCCGGCTCCTGATAGAAACGGAAATGGTGGATCTCGATGACGCTTATTGCCGCTTTTACCCCCATGTGGTTCCGGGCCGCTATGCGGTGCTTTCCGTTTCCGATACAGGTGTTGGGATGGATGCAGAGACCCGCGACAGAATCTTCGAACCGTTTTTCACCACCAAAGAGCCAGGCAAAGGTACGGGCATGGGACTAGCCTCCGTTTACGGAATCGTGAAACAGCACGGCGGATTTGTGCATGTCTACAGTGAAGTTGAGCAAGGCACATTGTTTCGGGTGTACCTGCCATCCACGACGGACGGGGCGGCCCAGACAAAGCAAGTGCGCAACTCTGTTGCCGCCGGCCCGGAACCCAGGGGGACCGAGTTAATCCTGCTCGCTGAAGACCATGAATCGATCCGTGAGATGGCGCGTCACACTCTTCTGAATCTTGGCTATCGAGTGCTCTGTGCCGCGGACGGCGAAGAAGCGATACGTCTAATCGACAGAGACCGACCTGCGCTGGCTGTTCTGGATGTGGTCATGCCCAAGCTGGGTGGCCAGGCCACGGCGGGCCAACTGCTCCAGCGGTTTCCGGGCTTGCCTGTTATTTTCACCAGTGGCTATAGCCAGGACGCCGCCGGATTTCCTGCCTCGACCACGGAGATGAAATATCTCCAAAAACCCTATAGCCCGACGGCTCTCGGCAAATTGGTGCGTCACGTACTCGATCATTACACGCCGAACGTAACGGCTTAGGGAGTAGCCAGTTAGAATTTCAGCCCATCGTGTTACGATTCAAGAAATTCGAACTGACTACTCCCCGTCTAGATAAGCGTTGACACCGGCATTTCGTGGTGCTACATAACGCTAACGACGGGCCCTTTGGTGGTAAGTCTCTTACCGCGATGCGGTCAAGCAAAACGCGAGTGATGCGGCGCCCCTGCCTGGCAGGGCAGGGTGGCGCGGCCGCTGAGGGCGACGTCTTGTAACACCCCACCCCGGGAGGCGGATTCCTCAGGTTTTCGCCTCCTAACTAATCTGCTCTCAATAACTTAAGTTGCTTAAGAGACATAGCGTTCTCGAATTAACGGTACTCCGCTAAGATGCTTTGGCGCTTTGCGGCGCTGGAGAGTGCCTTCTCATCTATGTCCGCCCCGCTGATTGAAATGAATGGAGTAACCGTTATTAGAGGAAATCGTCCCGCCCTGGACAACATCACGCTTCGTGTTGGGGCCAGAGAACATATATGTATTCTGGGGCCGAACGGATGCGGCAAATCCACGCTCATTAAAACCATCACGCGCGAGTGCTATCCGCTTGCGCGCGAGAATTCGTCGATGGCGATCCTCGGGAAGGAGCGCTGGGACGTATTTGAGTTGAGGAATTTGCTGGGGATTGTGTCGCCGGACCTGCTCGCGGCTTGCACGACGGATGCGACCGGACGGGATGTGGTGTTGAGCGGGTTTTTCAGCAGCACACGGATTTTTCCGCATCATCATCCTGACCCGGAGCATTTGCGGCGAAGCGAGGCGGTGCTGGCGAGGGTCGGGATTGCACATTTGGCGGATCGTAGCGTGGCGCAGATGTCGAGTGGAGAAGCGAAGCGAACATTGATTGCACGAGCGCTGGTGCACGATCCGAAGACTCTGCTTTTCGATGAACCGAGCAACGCGCTGGACATTGCGGCGCAATTTCAGTTGCGGGACACGATGCGAGAGCTGGCTCAATCAGGATTGGCGATTCTGTTGGTGACGCACCATGTTTCAGAAATTATTCCGGAGATTGAGCGTGTGATTTTGCTGCGTGAGGGCCGAATCCTGGCTGATGGAGCGAAAGACGCAGTTCTAACGGAAGCCAACTTGCAGACTCTCTTCAATGTTCCGGTGAGCTTGCAGAAACACGACGGATTTTTTCATCTTCACTAAGAAGGGTTTTGAAGAGGCTGCAGCAGGTAATAGGGGATATTCATTCCGAGGGCAGGGAAAAATTCATCGTGTGAGTATTGGAATCCCAATTTTGCGAGCACTTTTTTTGAATTGACGTTGTCAGGGTGATGTCCCGCAGAAATACTCTTTGCGCCAATCGTGTTGAATCCGTGATCGATAACTGCGCGAGCTGCCTCTATCGCCAGGCCTTGGCCCCAATATTTTGGCAGCAAATGAAAGCCTAATTCAGGGATTTCTTCTTCCGGCCGGTAAGGGCGGAGACCGCAGCAACCGACGTGGTCGCCATTGGCAAGCAAATGGATGGGCCAATACTGGAAGCTGTAGGTTTCGAGGCGCGTGAGCTCACGCTCGAGCCGTTCGCGAATTTCGTTTTCGGGAAAAGGTCCGCCGAAAAATTTTGTGACTTCCGCATTGCCCCAAAGCGCTCGAGCGAACGGCATGTCGTCGAGAGACCATAAGCGAAAACCAAGGCGAGCGGTTTTCAGAAAATACTTGGGCGGAATTTCGGCTGGCACGGTTCGGCTCCCGAACGTCAACCGTTAGATGCTTGCATTTGTTATTTGTCTTGCGGGCGGGAGCTGGTGCGCGCTTCAGGGTTTTTAGGAGACCAATCTTCGGGAGGGAATGCGACGCGCCAGAATTGGGGACGCGGCGCGGAAAATTCGAGACCGATTTCGGCTTTGTTGCCGCGTACGGGGCCGAGAAATACGACGTGGCATTCCTGTTCTTCAGAAGTTCGTTTGTGCTGCAAATGAATTTTGCTGCCGCTGGTCAGACGCGCTTGCAGGAGCACCAACGCTCCATGCGCGTTGATAGCGAGTGTTTCGGTCTCTTCGTCAAACGGGGCACCCGCAGCGTCGTTTCCGCGCAGCCGCACGGGGACCTGCATCAAAACGCGCTGACTGCGCCGCTTCGGTCCCGGATGAATGGGCGTGTTGCCATGAGCCATGCTTCCTCGCTAACGTGAATCTTTCGAACCCTGACCGCGCTTGCCCCAGCGAACCGAAAGTAAGTTCGCAAAATCTTGCAAAATTTGGTGAAGCTTATTCGCCGTTAACTGCGTTTATCCATCGGCACGTAACTGCGTGTGTCGTACCCAAGATAAATCTGGCGAGGCCGCGCGATTTTCTGTTCCGGATCGAGCAGCATCTCCTGCCACTGCGCGAGCCAGCCGGACGTCCGTGGAATCGCGAAAAGAACGGGGAACATCGTCATCGGGAATCCCATGGACTGGTAGATGAGGCCGGTATAAAAATCGACGTTGGGATAAAGTTTGCGCTTCACGAAATATTCGTCTTCGAGGGCGATGCGTTCGCACTCGAGCGCGATTTCGAGGAGCGGATTCTTGCCCATGAGTTCGAAGACTTCGTATGCGACGCGCTTGATGATGCGGGCACGAGGGTCGTAATTCTTGTAAATACGGTGGCCGAAGCCCATGAGTTTGGTTTCACCGGCTTTGACGCGTTTAATGAAGTCCGGAACTTTGGCAACTGAGCCGATTTCGTGGAGCATGCGTACGACTTCTTCGTTGGCGCCACCGTGGAGCGGGCCGTAGAGAGCAGCGATTGCGGCGGCCGTGGCGGAGTAGGGATCGACGTGTGAGCTGCCGACTCCGCGGATGACGTTGGCGGAACAATTTTGTTCGTGATCGGCGTGGAGGATGAAGAGAACGTCGAGCGCGCGTTCGAGAGTAGGATTCGGGCGATAACGCGATTCCGTGGTGCGGAAGAGCATGTTCAGGAAATTGCCGGGATAACTGAGGTCATTGTCGGGATAAACAAATGGCATGCCGAGTGTGTGGCGATAGGCGAACGCGGCGATCGTCGGCATTTTGCCGATGAGGCGAAACGTTTGTTTCTGACGCGATTCGGGATTCAAGATGTCTTTTGCGTCGTGATAGAAGGTTGAAAGCGCGGCGATGGTGGAGATCATCATGCCCATTGGATGGGCGTCGTAGTGAAAACCGTCGAGAAATTTCTTAATACTTTCGTGGATGAACGTGTGATGCGAGATGTGCCAGGTCCAATCCTTGAGTTGCGTTTCGGTGGGAAGTTCGCCGTGAAGGAGAAGGTATGCGGTTTCAAGGTAGGTGCTTTTTTCGGCGAGCTCCTCGATGGGATAGCCGCGGTAACGGAGGATGCCTTTGTCGCCATCAATATAAGAGACGCGGCTGATGCAAGAGGCGGTGTTATTAAAGGCGGGGTCGTAGCTCATCATGCCGAAATCGTTGGCGTCGACTTTGATCTGGCGGAGGTCCATGGCGCGGATGGTGCCGTGGGTGATGGGGATTTCGTAGGACTTGCCGGTGCGATTGTCGGTGATGGAGATGGTTTCGCGGGAGGTTACGGTGTCCCCGACTTTTTTCGATTCTGCGGTGGAAGTGACGGAATCCATAGATGATGAGCCTCGGTCCAGCTTTCACTTTACACCAAAGGAGAGGGGAGCGCGAAGAGGAGGAAGGGGCAGGTGAGGAAAACGGAAAGTGATGTAAAAGCAAGAAGGGGAAGGGCTTAAGAGCGGTGAAACATTCCTCTTGACAATAGTCGTTATAACACGTATAATGGGTGTGTCAGTTGGATGTGAACCAGGGAGGTGGGAGATGATTACGATTCGAAAGAGCAATGAGCGCGGGCGCGCCGATCATGGCTGGCTGGATACGCGGTTCACGTTTTCTTTTGCGGAATACTTTGATCCGAAACACGTGCAGTTCCGCACTCTGCGCGTGATGAACGATGACCGCGTCGCGGGCGGCGGAGGCTTTCCGACGCATCCGCACCGAGACATGGAAATCGTGACGTACGTTCTGGAAGGCGCACTGTCGCACAAGGACAGCATGGGCAATGGCTCGACGATTAAGCCCGGCGACGTACAGTACATGAGCGCGGGGACGGGCGTGGCGCACAGCGAGTTCAATGCTTCGCAGACGGAGCCGGTGCATCTGTATCAGATCTGGATGTTTCCGGATAAGAATGGCTACAAGCCGGCGTACGACCAGAAATATTTTTCACAAGAAGAGAAGCGCGGGAAACTGCGGCTGCTGGTTTCGCCGGATGGGCGCGACGGGTCGGTGAAGATCCGGCAGGACAACGATCTATATGCGGCTGTGCTTGAAGCTGGAGACAAGGTGAAGCATGAGCTGAAGGCGGAACGGCATGCTTACGTGCAAGTGGCACGCGGAAGCGTGATGTTGAATGGCAAGAAGCTCGAAACGGGCGACGGCGCGGAGATTTCTGAAGAGAAGTCGCTAGAGCTTGTTGGCGCCGATGAAGCGGAAGTATTGCTCTTCGACCTGGCTTAAGATCGAAGAGAAGAAAACAAGGAGCGCAGCTTTATGCCGAAGCTGCGCTCCTTTTGTTTTGTCAGATGATTTTTCAAAAAGAAGAATCAGAGGGCTTTACGTGCAAAGACCGGGATGCAAAAAAGCAGCCCGAGAATCAGGCCGCCGAGCAGGGCGAACATGCACCGCGCGAACGGCAATTTCGTGGCCATCATGAAGACGATGCTGAGGGCCGCAAACGTGCGGAGTCGCACAGAAACGGGGAGCAACTTGTTACCGAGAGCAGCGGCGAGTTTTTCTCCGCCAACGGGAATCGCTAGACGGATAGCCCGCATCTTCGGAGCGTTGATCGCACCTCCGAGCACGGCCACGACGACGATGCCGACAAACGACGCCGGAATCCAGCCCTGTTTGAATGCGCTGATCAACGAGGCGAGATAACCGCCGGAAAGAATCGCGAGCAGGAGAGCGGGTCCATTGATGAGCGGCGCCAGCCTTCCGAGCCGCAACCACGTTTGAGCCTCAACTGGGGTAGTTGCCCGCCCAAGAAACGAAATAGCGGCCCACTCGATTCCAAAGGCCAAGAAAAGCGTCAGAGCTCCAGTTAGATGAATGAATAAAATGAGTGTGTAAAGGGTCATGGAAACCTCATGCTGTTCGCCAAAAAACTACAGCAATGAGAATTACGCTGACCACGGTCAAAAAATTTCAACAGTGGATGCAGAAAAATATTTATCCGCGCTTGCGCTGGAATTCGCGCATGAAGCTGGTGAGGGCTTCGACGGCGGCGGGTTCGACGGCGTTGTAGAGCGAGATGCGCATGCCGCCGACGGAACGGTGACCAGGTGTGCCAACGAGACCGGCCGCTTCGGCTTGTTTTGCAAAATCTTTTTCAACCGCTTCGTCGCCTCCGGCGATGCGGAAGACCACATTCATCAGGGAACGCGAATCTTTTTCAACGGGGCATTTGAAGAAGCCGTTGCTGCCGTCGATCGTGTCGTAAAGCAATTTTGCTTTTGCTTCGTTGCGCTTTTGTACAGCTGAAATTCCGCCGAGGGAATCGATCCATTCCATGACCAGGCCGATGATGTAAATCGCGAACGTCGGCGGCGTGTGATAGAGCGACTTTTCCTTGATGTGCGTGCGGTATTGCAAAAGCGTCGGCAAGTTTTTGTCCGCCCGCTCCGCCAAATCTTTGCGAATGATTACGACTGTTGCGCCGCTAGGACCAAGATTTTTCTGCGCCCCGGCAAAAATTACGCCGAATTTCTTGACGTCAATCGATCGTGACGCAATGTCAGAGGACATGTCCGCAACGAGGGGGACTTCGCCGGTTTCCGGCATCGTGTGGTACTGCGTGCCCTCAATCGTGTTGTTCGTGCACATGTGCACGTAGGACGCGTCGGACGAGAGCGAAAGTTCGCTTTGACCCGGCACGCGAGTGAATTTCACCGGCTCCGTCGTTCCTGCGATTTTATGTGCGATTCCTTTTTTCAATTCGCCAAGCGCCTTCGCGGTCCAGGTGCCGGTATGAATCAAATCCACCGGTTTGTTTGGCAGGCAGAGATTCATCGGCGCCATGGTGAACTGCATGCTTCCGCCGCCTTGCACGAAAATCACAGCGTATTCGTCTGGAATCGCCAGGTGTTTTCTCAAACCCGCTTCAGCAGCAGCGTTGATGCTTTCAAATTCCGGCGAGCGATGGCTCATCTCCATCACGGACATTCCGGAGCCGCGCCAATCGAGCAGCTCCTCGCGGATGCGTTCGAGCACGGCGAGCGGGAGGGCAGCAGGCCCCGCGTTGAAATTGAAGACACGTTTTGAAGCGGGAGCGGTAACCAGGGAAGACACGGTCGTTTTTCTCCAGAGGGCCTGCAAGGGCCGTTATTTTGCGTACAAACCAGCACGGCGGGGGACTGCTGGGCCGGGAACAGGCTTGCGACTCTTTAGAATAACATGCCGCGCGGGCTCCGAAAGTGGATGTAAAATGTGCGCGAGGAAAACGACCAATGAAACGACGGGAATTGCTGAAGAAAGCGGGGCTGGCAGCGGGTGCAATGGCGATACCAAAATGGACGAACGCGGCGCGCGTGCCTAAACTGGATTGCGTGTTTCAGCTTTCCATCATCACGGACGAAATTTCACAGGACTTCGGCCATGCGCTCGAAGTCGCCGTGAACGAATTTGGACTTAGCTACATTGAGCTGCGCGGACTCTGGAAAAAGAACATCCTCAATTTAGATGAGAAAGAGATTGCCGAAGCCAAAAGCCTTATCGCGAAATACGATTTGAAAGTCACGGATATCGCGAGCCCGCTCTTCAAAGTGGATTGGCCGGGTGCTCCGAAGTCGAAATTTAGTCCGACCGGCGCAGCTTACAGCGCCAGCTTTACGTTCGAACAACAGGACGAGGTACTCGAAAAGAGCATCGCGATTGCGAAAACATTTGGTACCAACAAAGTCCGCATGTTCGACTTCTGGAAGCTCGAAGATGACAAGCCATATCGCGATGCGATGGACGCAAAGATACGCGATTTTGTAGCCAAAGCAGCAAAGAAGGATGCGGTGCTCGTCCTCGAAAATGAGTATGAATGCAACTCGGCAACTGGAGCGCAAGCCGCGCGAACGCTCGCAGCGGTTCCCGCGAAGAACTTCGTGGTCAATTGGGATCCGGGAAATGCCGCTGCCGATGGTGAAGTTCCTTTTCCTGACGGGTATTCAAAATTGCCAAAGGACCGCATCGGCCACGTCCACTTGAAGGATGTCATCAGCAAGCCGGATGGGAAATTCGGCTGGGCCGCGATGGGCCAGGGCAAAATTGCGTACGTTGAACAATTCAAAGCGCTGATGAAAGACGGTTACCGCGGCACGATGAGTCTCGAGACGCATTGGAATGGCGGCGGGACGCCGGAAGAATCATCCCGGCAGAGCATGGCTGGAACCAAAGATTTGCTTCGCAAGGCGGGAGCTCTGAAATAACGGGGGTGAGGCTCAGCTCATGACCCAAAAAACTTCACGCAGGGAGTTTTTGAAAATCAGTACAGCGGCTGCAGGCGCTTGCGCTTTTCCGGCGTCAAGCTACACCCGCATTGTTGGCGCCAACAATCGCGTTCGCACGGGAGTTATCGGTTATTCGGAACGATTTCGGGATGCGCTCTTTCCTGCATTTCTAAAACACGCCGGTTCACAACAGTTTGAAATCGTGGCGCTTTCGGATATTTGGAAACGCCGCCGCGATGAAGGGGTCACTTACATCGTGGAAAGTACGGGCCACGCCGTGGCCATCTGCCATAACAACGACGAGATCTACGATCGCAAGGACATTGATGCAGTCATCATCGCTACCGCAGATTTTCAGCACGCACAGCACGGCATCGAAGCAGTTCGAAATAATCTCGACGCGTACGTAGAGAAACCCACGGCGCATACGATGGAGGACGCGCGCGAATTTCGAAAAGTCGTGCGGCAGACGGGCCGCTGCGTGCAGGTGGGAACACAAAGACGCAGCGCGAAAAATTATCAGCGGGCGAAAGAGTTCATCCAATCTGGGCAGTTCGGCGACATCGTCGGCGTTGAAATGACGTGGAACGTGAATCAGCCGGGACGCTGGCGGCGGCCGCAGCTTGTCAACGCATTGAAAGAAGAGGATACCGACTGGAAGCGTTTCCTGATCAATCGTCCCATGGTGGATTTCGACCCTCGCAAGTACATCGAGTTTCGTTTGTTCTGGCCGTACTCCAGCGGGATACCCGATCAATGGATGGTCCATCAAATTGACACGGTGCATTGGTTCACGGATTTGCCGCGCCCGCGCAGCGTGGTTGCCAATGGCGGGATTTATCTATGGAAAGACGGCAGGCAAAACTGGGATACCTTGACTGCTGTTTTTGACTACGGCCCGCTGAACGACCCGACGAAGGGCTTTCAGGTGGTTTATTCTTCCCGGCAAACCAATTCCGCGGGTGATGTGAAGGAGCTCTATCGCTCAAACGCCGGCACGCTTGACCTTGAAAAAAATATCATCAGTGGCGAGGGCGGTCTCGACGAAGGGTTTGCCAAAACGATGGGAATGAAAGGGAACAAATTGCAGAACCGCAATTTGATCGAAGGCTCGCCAGGAATCGAGACTGGTTCGCGCGCGGGCGTGGATGAAGCAACCAGCGCGAACATGCGCAACTGGATGGAGTGTGTCCGCAATGGAAAGACTCCCAACGCAAACATCGAAGCGGGTTACAACCACTCCGTGGCACTTTGTATGACCATTGCGGCGATACAAACCGGCCAGCGGGCCACCTTTGACGAAGCCAATCAGGAAGTCATTGTGGACGGGAAAGTCTGGACAGGTGCTTGAACGCTCTCCGAGCCGGGCAGTTTATTTATAGTTAAGTAACCAGAAATCGAAAGATAAGCTTTGGCTGCGGTTTTTGATGCCGTGTAAGCAACAATTCTTTAACTTCCCTCGCATAGAAATGCGAGTATTACAGTAATCTTTCTTCATAGCTATCTGTGTGGCTCAAATGGCGCTGCGTCCCCCGCACTGGCGCCGGAGTCGCGGTTTGTACGAGGCATTAGGTTGAGGCAAGCGCACGCAATTCTTGGGAGCGGCGTTCACGCACACGTAGACCTCCTCATTGGAAGTCTGCCGCTACGTCTTTCTTCAGACGATTCCTCCCTGTTATCCGCTGCTGCAAAGCGGTATCGCGGATTTGATGCGCCGCAGGAGAACCGGTTTTCCATCAAGATTCAACGAGAACCTGCGCCAACACCAGAACGGCATTCTTTTTCTTGCGATTTTGAAGGTGCGCGCGTCGTTGCTGACGCCGATGGCGCTTATTTTTCTGGTGTCCGCAATGAGTACGCGCTCGATTCGCTTCTTCGGATGTTTCTCAGTTGGGCGCTGCTTTCCCAGCAAGGATTCCTGCTTCACGCGGCGACGGTTGTGAAAAGCGGCAAAGCCTATGTCTTCGTCGGCAGGTCCGGCGCGGGAAAGAGTACAGTAGCTTCGCTCAGTCCCCGCGGAACGGTCTTGACCGACGAAATCTCTCTTTTGAAGGACGTAGGCGGAGAATGGCACGCTTTTGGCACTCCTTTTTGGGGCGAATTTCGCGCGGATGGCACAAACACCAGTGCACCGCTTGGGGGAATCTTTCGCCTGGTGCAGGCGACTGCTAACCGGGTCGTACCATTGCGCCCTTCCGAACTTTTGAAGACCATGCTTCCTTGCGTTTTGTTTTTCTCGTCCCAGCTTGGCGACAACGATCGCCTGCTGCAAATCCTCGTTGCAGCCAGTGAACAGGTAGCCGGATACAACCTGGAATTCCAGAAGAATCGATCCTTTTGGGAGGTCTTGCCCTCATGAACGTAGCGGCGAGCGGCGTTTGGCAGAAAAATCCCACGCTGGCGTGGAGAGAGATTGACGAGGAGACGGTGATCATTTCTCCCGGCGAGAGCGTAATGCACGAATTGAACGACACGGGCAGCTTCGTGTGGCGCAACATTGACGGCCATCGTAATGCCGAGGATTTGGCAAGCCTGCTCGTCGAACAATATGAAGTGACGCGGGAAACCGCTCTGGCGGACACGATTTCTCTTCTCGAGGAGTTGTCCACACGCAAGTTGCTTTTGCCTGCCGGATCACAGCAAGGAGATTCAGGACGTTGAGCAGCGCAGTCCAAATCGCAGCCACACCCCTGATGGACCGACTTATTGCGCGGACCGTGCGCAAGCGGCGCCCCTTGAGTGTGCATTTTGATTTGACGTATCGCTGCAACGAGCGCTGCGTGCACTGCTATTTGGACCACGAGGACCACGGGGAACTAACCACGAGCGAATGCGTGGATGCGCTCGAACAACTCGCAAGTGCCGGAGCTTTGTTTTTGACTTTTAGCGGTGGCGAAATCTTTCTGCGCAAGGATTTGGAAGAATTGCTAATCGCAGCGCGGCGCCTGCAATTTGACGTGAGCCTCAAGACGAATGCGCTGCTCATTACGCCGGCGCGCGCGGAAATGTTACAGCAGCATGGTGTGCGCCGGGTGCAGATCAGCGTCTACAGCAGCGACGCGGCGATTCACGACGCGATCACGAAAGTTTCTGGTTCATTGCAACGAAGTCTCGCGGCAATTCCTTTGCTCAAGGAACGCGGGATCCAAGTAAAGCTCGCGTGCCCTCTGATGAAACAGAATTTGCTGGCGTATCGCGGTGTTATGGCGCTCGCAGAAAAACTTGGTGTGCCATACGTGCTCGATATGACGATCACTCCGATGATGGATGGGTCAAATGCGCCACTCGAGCACCGAGTTTCGACTGAAGCGCTGCTCCCCGTTCTGCAAGACCCTACGTTGCAACCTTGCGGAACAAGATATGTTCCGGAAGAGTGGACTTCTTCTCCAATCCTGGGCAGTAGCGTTTCAAGCGGCATCGAAAGCTCTGCTTACGACGATTTGCCCTGCAGCGCCGGTCACAACAGTTGCTACGTTTCTCCTTACGGCGATATTTATGCCTGCGTGCAATTGCCGATGGCGGCTGGAAATTTGCGCAGCGAAAGTTTCGAAAAGATTTGGAACAATGCTCCCGCGCTTGAGCGCATTCGCAACGTGCGCGAAAGCGAATTGCCCATTTGCTCGCGCTGCGAAATTCGTTCGTATTGCGAACGTTGTCCCGGCCTCGCCTGGATGGAGGGCGGCGATCTTCTCGGTGCCTACGAGCGCGCGTGCTCGCTTGCCGAGCAAAAGGCAAAAATCGCTGGAGTTGTTAATCCAAGAAGCGCCTGGCGAGATGAATCTTCCCGGAAATTTAACGCCGTTCCCATCTCTCCCCATGCTGGGAGCGCGTTAAAGGCCGAGCGGAATTAAAGGAGAAAGAAAGCCGTTATGGCGGAAGACAGAAAAGACAACCCGGGGGGGCCGGGTTCGAGCGATACAAAAAAACCGTACGCGAAGCCTAGCGTGCAGTCGGAGCCGATTTACGAGACGCTGGCGCTGGCTTGCGGCAAACTGCCGGGTCAAGGCGGTGTGTGCAACGCTGCGCCGCGCCGGTCGTAAGGACAGCGAAAACCGGGCGAAACGGGAATCATTTTATCTTCCAGGCCAAGTATTCCGAAATGAAACTGTAGTTTTGAACACTCCAACCTTTCGGTTCATTGACTTACCTAAATTGGAACAAACATCCTACTAGCAAGCTAATTGAGTCCCTATTCCGAACACTCTCTCGGCATTTGTCCCAGTTCGGAACGAGAAACATTAGAAGGATTTTATGTTTGCGCCGCGTGCATCGAGAGCCGCAACGCTCTCATCGCCTAGCTTCAAGATTCTTGCGCTTCTTTTTCTGTTCGCAAGTCTGAGTGCAGTTGCGTCTGCGCGCGAACAAGTCGTCATTCAAAAAGGCACGAATGGAAACACGCAATTGCGTGGTGGTGACACGTACCTCGATCAATCGAACGCCACGAACAATTTTGGCAGCACCACACCGCTTCTCGTTCAAAACTCGGGCAGCAACGCGGTCCGCCGAGCCCTTTTCGTCTTCGATCTCTCGGTTTTGCCGAACGTTGGAGTAAAAACCGCCACGCTCACGCTGAGAGTCGTTTCAGCACCGTCAAGCACGCGGACCTATAGAGCAAACTATGTCACCAGTCTCTGGAATGAAACCGGCGCCAGTTGGAGCAATCGCCTGAACGCGGCTTCCGCTTCGACAGCTTGGGGCGCCGCCGGCGGCGATTTTAATGCGAGTATCGGCTCCGCGTCGAACAGCGCGAGCGTCACATCCGGAAGCGCCACCCTCGCATTCACGGTCACGGCTGCCGTACAAGCCTGGTACAACGGCGGGGCAAATTACGGGCTGCTTGTTAAGGACAACACGGAAACAGGCGCCAGCGTTCCCACTTCCTTCAGTTCCAACGAAGATGCAACTCCCGCGAACCGCCCGCAACTTACTGTCACGTACCTGCAAAATGTCAGCAACTTAAAAGCGGTGCCAGGCAATGGCTCGATCGCTCTCACGTGGACGAATCCAACACTTCTAAGTAACGCGACCCTCCTCGAAGCGTATTCGGGCGTCGTCATTCTTCGCCGGACGGGCGTTCCCGTGGACAAGGCCTCTTTTCCCGCAGACGGCACTGCGCCTTCCGCATTGTGCTCCACTGTTGGAAAAGGCACCGTTGTGTTTGTCGGATCGGCGACCGCCACGTCCTTTACGGACAACTCCAGCGACACGTGCGGGGCTCCAGCGAACGGAACCGCCTACTATTACAAAGTTTTCACCTACGATTCGGCGAACAATTATTCCAGCAATCCTGCTGGCTTGTCGGCGCCTCTCGATGGTGGGTCAACTTATACGGCGGAAGCGGGGGCAGTTCCAAATGTCGCGGGTAGCACGCAGGCACCCCAATGGATGATCGCTACGCACTCCAGCACGCTCGCACCGCCCGCTCTTACGCCTGGGTCGCAGGTCGATATCGGCTCGGACACCAGTCAAATCTTTGTCCTGAATTCCAGCACTGGCGCGCGACTCTACTCGAACGTCTCCCTTGGAGGAATTATCACCGGGCGCTCTCCCATTCTGGACTCGTCCGATGCATCCATCGGGAAGCAGATTGAATATGTCGCCTGCCAGGACGGCTATGTTTATGCAATTGATACGGCGACGGGCCAGGTCGTCTGGCTCACCGAGCCTGGCGGCTTGACGACGAATGCATTTCAAGGCGGAGCAGGTGTCGCCGTAAAAAAGTTCACCACCAGCAGCTATACGCTCACCGACGATCTTGTGGTCGTCGGCACGCGCAACGGCGCGACCACGACGGCAAACCGCATTTTTGGCTTGGACGGAAATTCGGGGACCGTTCTCTGGACTTACACTGGGTCTACTGGTTCGACCACTGCGCTCGATTTGATCAGTTCCACGCCGCTCGTGGACTATACGCATAACGCAATTTGGGTGACCAGCCACAGTAACGGCGGTTCTACTCAGCCCAACCTATGGAAATTGAATCCGAATACGGGTGCCGTTCTCTTCCAGACAAATCTTGGCGGCGCTGACATAGACAGCAGTCCGGTACTTTCCTACAACAACGACGTTGTCTTCGTTGGAAACAACAACAGCATTCTCTATGCTATCAATCCGGTTACGGGCGGTGCCGTGACCGGTTCCACCGTCGCCTCCTTCAATGCCAACGATGGCGCAATCCGCGGTTTCCCTTTCGTCGCAACATCCGTTGCTCCATACACGATTATTATTTCCACCGCGACCAAGGTGCAGGCGGTCAGTTACAATCCGACCACAAACACTTTCACAAGCCTTTGGACCAGCCCGACTATCAGTTCGCCGTCGGCGCCCCTTGTTGCGTTTTCGCTGGCCAAGGTTTATGTAGGCACCGGCGATGGCTTTCTGGATGAGCTCAATCTTTCGAACGGCGCTCTGAATAAGCAAGTCATCGTAAACACGTTTTATCCGGCGGTCGTTGGAGACCCCGCGTTGGATACGGTTTCGATGCAGATTTATGCGTCCACAACCACGAACGATCAGCGCGCATACGCGTTTTCAATTCCATTTTAGAAGCGATATGAAACTGAACTTCACAAAGCCGATGCACGCCGCTCTTGCCGTTGCGCTACTCGCAGCGTCCGCTGCCTTGTGGGGTTGCGCTCAAGCGGGTTCTGTCCCTGTGGGCGGAGGAAATCCGCCGCCTGCCGCTGCGTTGATGGATCTTTGCAACAACACCGCCAATGGGTGCTCTACCGGCAATTCGTTCAGCCTGAATGTCGCGCGCGACATCAACATCAAAGTCTCCTGGATCAACGTTGCGCCCGGCACTCACACACAAACGATGCAAATTATCGAACCGGGTGGCGGTTTGTACGAAGCCAAAACGCAAGCGTTCGCCATTGCCGACGGTTCTGCTGGCTCCGTAAATACCGAGGAGATTTTTCCAGTTGCCGGAACCTGGATCACGGAACGTCAGCGCACTGGCGAATGGACGATTCAGATTTCTTTGGACGACCAGTTGTACACAACGCAGAAAGTGCAGCTTACGCCATGAACCTCGTCGAAAAAAGAGCTGCCATTTCGGAGAGTTCCCGGCGTAACGTCCGCCGGCGAGTTAGTGGCGAGCGTCGCGAAGAAGACGCGCGCAATATCGCCGAAGCGATTTCGAGGCATGGCCGCATCGCGCTGCGCGTGCATGGCACGAGCATGCTCCCCTGGGTACGGCCCGGAGATGTTGCTCTGATTCGACGCGCGGATGATTCCGGAGTGCGTTTTGGCGACGTCGCGCTCTATCGCCGCGACAACCATATGTACGTGCATAGGATCGTCAGAAAGAGCGGGCCGTGGCATTCTGAAAAACTTACGGCCAAAGGCGATGCGCATCCGACTTCCGATGGTGTGCTCAAGCACGGCGAACTATTGGGAAGGGTGATTCGCCTTTACCGCAATGGAACACGCATTGATTTGGATTCTCCGAGCCAACTCGCACTTGGTCTTCTGATAGCGCGTATCTCGCAAAACAGCCATTTCTGGTATCCGCTCGCGCGTGTAGCATCATTCCTCGGTCGCTCTATGCGCCGTCTCCTTGCGCCATTCCGATCCCCGGACGAAGTTCCCCAGTAATTTTTCTTTTCGCTCAATCAATCAATGCGAATTCCACACGATGCCTCATCGGATCGATTCGCTCTGCACGCACACGCACTCGATCGCCTAATTTCCATGACCGCTGCTTGGATTTTTGGGTGACCGCTCCACGCCCGCGCCGCTGTGGTGAGTTCTGCTGCGCCACAATCGCATGCTCGTGTTCGCGATACATGCACCGCGCTCCGGCCGCTTCCTCAATCGCCGCAATCGGCAGCAAACCTTCCACGAACACTTCCATCAACTCCACGAAGCATCCGTACTTCTGTACGGAAATAATCAGTCCCTCGTATTCGTCCCCAAGATGCTGTTCCATGAATTGAGCTGTCTTCCAATCGCGCAATTCACGTTCCGCCGTTGCCGCACGCCGCTCTGCGTCGGAAGTCTCGGTTGCAAGTTCTTCCAGAATTCGATGCGAATAGAGTGCTGCTGTCCCCTGTTTTGCAGGATGAGGGTCCGGCGGTGGACTCGCTCCCGGATTTGCCAGCGCCCATTTCAGCGCGCGATGCACGATCAAATCCGGATAGCGGCGAATCGGCGAAGTAAAATGCGCATATTCTTCGAATCCAAGCGCGAAATGCCCGAGCGAGTCCGGCGCGTAGCGCGCCTGCTTGAGCGAACGCAACATCAAGTAAGAAACGATTCGCTCCTCTGTTTTTCCCGAAAGTTTTCTCAACAATTTCTGATAGTGCTGCGGAGTAATACTCAGCTCGCCGGCACCAGGCAGCGTAACGCGCATCTCTCGTTCGCGCCCGTGGCCGGCTGAATCCGGTCGGCCGCGCTTAGCAGGCGCCGGAACGAGCCCGTGCTTCACTGCGATTTCCCGTTGGTGCAAATTCTCCACGCCCAGCGAATACCCAAACGCCCGTGCCAGCTCCTCAAACTCCAGCACTTTTTTCGCGTCTGGTTTTTCGTGGACGCGATGGAGCGCAGCGATTCCACGCTTCAGCAAATAGCCTGCAACCGCTCGATTTGCCGCCAGCATGAACTCTTCGATCAGGCGGTGGGCGATGTTTCGCTCGCTCCGCGTGATGTTGGTCATTTTCTGGTCGTCGTCAAATTCGATCACCGGCTCGGGCAAGTCAAAATCAATCGAACCATTTTCATTTCGGCGCGCATTCAGCAGGAGCGCCAGTTCTTTCATGTTTCGGAAGTGCGGCGCCATTAATGCGTACCGCGCGCTCATCTCCGCGTCGCCTTCGAGTACTTTGTTTACGTTCGTGTACGTCATCCGTTCCGCGGAGCGAATCACTCCGGATGCCATCCGGGAACTCGTCATACGCCCTGCGGCGTCGAATTCCATCAGAGCGCTCATTACCAACCGGTCTTCGTGCGGATTCAACGAACAAATTCCGTTGGAAAGTTCCTCCGGCAGCATGGGCACCGCGCGATCCAGAAAATAGACCGAAGTCCCGCGCAGTCGAGCTTCGTTGTCCAACACCGTCAGCGTTCGAACGTAATTCGCCACGTCTGCAATGTGCACCTGCAAGCGCCAGCCGCCGTCCGCGCGTTTTTCCACGTAGACCGCATCGTCAAAATCGCGCGCCGTTTCGCCGTCAATGGTCACGATTGGCAGGGAACGAAAATCCTCCCGCCCCTCGCGATCCGCATCATTCACCGGAAGCGCCCGTTCCGACGCATCTTTCAGGGCTTCGCTAGAAAATTCATGCGGCAAGTGGTGTTTCCGAATCACGATCTCGGTATCCACTCCGAGATCGCCCGGGTTCCCCAGAATCTCAATCACTTTTCCAACGGGGGCGAGTCCGCCCTTTGGATAGCGCACAAGCTCTGCGTTCACTACCGCTCCGTCCAGCTCCGGCAATCGCGGAAGTCTCCGCCCGCGATGCGCCGCTTCTTCAACGGAACCAACCCCCAATTTTTTTCTTAGGGCGGGAGTCAATTCCTGCCCAGGCGGGATTTCCACCTGATGATGAATCCGCGTGTCATACGGCAGCACTGAATTTCCATGCGGTCCATATCGAAAAAGACCGACCACGCTCGGGTGGGCGCGGTCCAGCACCTTCACAATGCGCCCCTCGATCCGCTGCCCCGCGTCCGAAAATCCCCGGCGACTGATTTCGATGAGCACGTGGTCTCCGTGCATCGCATCTTCGGTGGCGTGCCGCGGTATAAAAACGTCGCCTTCGATGTTAGGAATCGGCGAGTCTGGAATCACAAATCCGTATCCATCCTGGTGCAGCACCAGTCGGCCGCTTATTCCACCTCCACTCGCTTTCCGCTGCTGGCCCTGGTGCGGCCCTTGTCTCGATCCCGCTTTATGTTCCACAGCGGGCGGCTTCCTGGACTTCAAACGGTATTTCCCGGCCGCCACCTCGACGATCAAGTTGCGCTTTTTCAGCTTGGAAAGCATCTTGAAGAGCGATTTTTGCTCCGATTTGGGCAAATGAAGCGCCTGTGCGATGTCTGTAGTCGTGGCACTATCTTGTTTAACTTGTAGAAAACGCAGGATGTTATCTGTACTTAACGATGAGCTTCGCGACATGGGGTTCAGGCTAATCGAAAGTTATAAAGATTTCATAAGGATTGTAGGCTTTTTCTCGCTTTTTACCGCAACTGTTTTAGCCCTTTTCGGGTTACACTCGGCAGGCCAACACACGACCGGTAAGCCACCCTCCGTCAGGCTTATCGGGTTCCCCGCAAGGGGAAGAATGGGGAGGCGAGAAGACCTGGCTCGCCTCCCTTTTCGTTTCGCGTGAAACGTTCACCGTTCACATTCATCCAACAGAGTGCATGCTACAATCTGCTATGGGTGTCACCTTAAAAGACATCGCGCGAGACCTCGGCGTTTCGGTCATCACGGTCTCCAAAGCCCTTCGCAATCACTCCGACATCAGTGAGCAAACCAAGGCGCGTGTCCTCAAACGCGTGCAGGAGCTGAACTACCGCCCCAACCTGGCCGCCCGCGCTCTCGTTACAGGCCGCACCAACATGATTGGATTTGTGATCCCCGATCTACTTCACTCCTTTTTTTCCGAAGTCGTTCGTGGCGTTTCGGTATCGTTGCGCAATAGCGGCTACACGCTGGTCGTCACTTCCTCTGAGCAAGATCCAAAGATTGAACGGCAGGCGGTGGAACAGTTCATAACGCGCCGCGTGGATATGCTGCTCATCGCGTCCACGCATTGGACCGTCGAGATGTTTCGCCGCATCGAAGAAGCTGGAATTCCCTACATTTTGATAGACCGCAGTTTCGTTGGCCTGGCAGCGCATTTCGTGGGCGTGAATGATGAAGAAGTCGGAGCGCTGGCCACGCAGCACTTGATCGACACCGGTTGCAGGCGGGTTGCGCATATAGGAGGCCCTGCATTGAGCCCGTTGCTCGGTCGCCTGGAAGGCTATAAGCGTGCCCTCCTCAAAAACAACATCGCGCTTGACCCCGATCTCGTCATGAGCACGGACCGCGCCGAAGAAATCGGTGATGCCGCCGCCTATAACGCTACGCAAATACTGCTGGGCCAGAATCCCCGGCCGGACGGGATCTTCTGCTACAACGATCTCGCTGCCTACGGGGCTATCAACGCCATTCTGGATGCGGGCTTGCGCATCCCCGAAGACGTTTCCGTCATTGGATGCGGCAATCTTCTTTACAACAAATTCCTGCGCGTTCCCTTGACTAGCGTGGACCAGCAAACGGCAAGCATCGGCCAGCGTGCAGCGAAGCTGGCTCTTCAAATCATCGAAGCGGACCAGCCGATCATGCCCAAGCCTATTTATCTTGAGCCACGCCTTGTTGTTCGTGCTTCCACGCGAAAGCAGAAGTCCGCCGCGAAGAGCTGACTTCCGTTCCCTCATTTCTCCCCGCAGTGTGAGCCGTTTTCTCCCTCCATTCCGCAATACCTAGTGACAGCGTTCGACCCGGTCCTAGCACTCGCTTCCTCAGCGCAGCTCCCGAGACCGGCCAGACACTCAGGTCACAGTGGAGGTGACACCATGAAAAAATCCCTCATATCGTTCGCCGTCGTGCTTTTCTGCGGCGGCCTCGTACCCAAACTCTCGGCTTCTCCCGCCGACGATCTCACGGTCACCAAGAAAGTCACGGTAAACGGGGCTGAGTTTAGTACCCAGTCGCTCTTGAAGGGCCCTCGCGAGCGTTCCAGCATGCAAATGAACGGCATGCTCGTCAGTACCAATATCCGCCAATGCGATTTGCACCGTACGTTGAGCGTTCAGGACAGCACGAAGAGTTTCCTTGTTCGCCCGGACATAGATGACACCGCCGACACCAAGGACAAAAAGGATTCCACAGCAGCCACGGCGACTGCGGGCGGAACAGTCACCTACCGTTCCACAATGAAGGACACCGGCGAGAAAAAACAGATTCTTGGCTACAACGCGCGCCATCTGAAAATCACGATTGCGACTGAACCCGGGCCCAATGCTTGTGCCACGAACAAAACCAACTACGAAATTGACGGTTGGTATATTGATCTAAAAACCGTTCCCGGCGCGTGCCAATCCTTTTCGCCCGTGTCTAGTTCCTCTGGTGATACCGGCGGCTGTATGGACAAAATCGTCTACAAGCAGAATGGTTCGATCAAGCCCGGCTATGCCGTCCAGGAAACGATGACGATCCAGAATGAAAACGCGCAGCCTTACACGATTACGACGGAAGTGACCAACATCCAAAAAGGTGCGCTCGACGCCGCACTTTTTGACGTGCCTTCCGACTATCGCCAAGTTTCCACCATGGCTGAGCTTCGTGGCGTTCCTGCGAATTACGCGGCGGCCGGTCAACAACCGCAAACTAGCCAGTACTCTCGCGAAAATCGACCCAGCGCTGCACAGATGATTAATCCCATCACTGGCCCGTCAACCATGATGGCTATGGGACAACAGGCTAACGCGCAAGCTGCGGCACTTTATGGCCAAGGTGGTCAAATGGCGATGCCGAACATGCAGGGCATGCCCGGAATGGGAAATCAGCCCTCAAGCCAGCGCGTCGCCGCGCCGCAGACCCTCGGACCGAAACAGCCAGGCCACATTCGTATAGGCGTCGTCACCCCGGATGCACAGGTCGGCCAGGGAACGAGCGCAGGCCAGGATTACGGCACGCCCATTCGCAACGCAATGATTCAGTTGATGAGTGGCCCAGCCGTCGAGATCACTGCGATTGATTCGCACATTGCGATTCAGATTCAAGCGGAGGGCGAACAAAAGCAGTGCGATTACTTGCTCTATTCAAGTGTAGTCGTCAAAAAACCGGCGAAGGGCGGCTTCGGGAACTTTATGAAGATGGCTGCGCCGATTGCAAGCATGGCCCCGATGATGGGCGGCGGCATGACCGGCGCGATGGCCGGATCTATGGCCTCTCAGGCAGCTTCAGTTGCGGCCCAGCAAGCTGCAGCGAGTCAGCTGGGGCAGTTCAACGGGCAGATCAAATCGAAGGACGATGTGACCGTGCTATATCAGCTAACGGCTCCTGGCCAGCAAACTCCGAAAACACAAAACACTTTGCAAGCGAAAGCAAAAGCTGATGGCGAAGACGTGATGACGCCGTTACTCACGCAACTTGCGACGACCGTGCTCACGGAAGCGACGAAGAAGTAGCAGTACCTGTTGTTTGGCTGTTTTCGATGTCGGGCCGCTTTCTGCTTGTCCGCCTGGGCGGGAAGCGGCCCACTTCAGTTGTGAATCCACGCCAGATTGTCGAATTGCAATCCTTCGCCACGTTGAAATTGGAAGAGGATTTGTGAACTCGGATCGCGCCAACCGGTGCGCACTCTTTTCAGCTCGCCCGGTTTCAGAGTCACTTTCACGGCCCGCGTCTCCGGCGAACTGATGTTCACAATCGCGTCGTTCGGCGCGCCATTAAAAATGTCAATGCCTGCAAAGATTTGCGGCACAGAAAACCAGATATTTGCGTTCTCTGCAGCCGGATCCTTCAGCGTAAGGTGGAACGTGCCAAATTTTCCGCTGGGGACAGCAATTACCCATTGCGAATCGCCCCACGCTATCGGCGCCGTGGGATAAAACCCATCCAGTACGGTACCCGCTGTTAGATGTGGATCGTCGAACGTGACAATTCTCGGTGGCACATTTCCGCTAGTTCCTTGAATCGCAATGTCTCGTGCATTTTCGTGGCGAACACGCATCACGTGCGTCTTTTCATCGAACGTGTAGCCAGTTTGCGAAAGATCCATTCGCTTCGTCACCGGTTTTCCGTTAGCCGTTACGAATTCCGGCGTGAAATCGAGCCGCAGCACTTCCGTTGCATCGGCATCAAACGTCGAGTACACCACTGAGCCTTGCTCGTAGGAAATCTTTGTCACCGGCGAAAGGCCACCGAGCAAATGTGATTCTTCCGCAGGCGCCCACTCTGGTACTGCCCATAATGCGTCCATCAGTCGACGTGGCCCATCCGTAAATTCGTCGGTGAACCACCATTGATCGGTGTACGGGGCATGCGCTCCGCCGGGCAGACCCTGAAAATACGTCACCCAGTTATAGGAACGGTAGGCTGCTTCTTTGTATGCTGCGTCACTCGTCTTCGCGTAATAAAACGCTTCGACGGCCGCGAGCCGCGACGTGTGGCTCTCACAACATTGGTTGGGCAGATTGCAGCAGAACGATTTTCCATCGCCTTGCTCGGTCGTTACCGTCGCGCCGTGCACGATGTACTTCGGCCACTTCGGCGTCGTTTTCACCCATTCGATCAATTTCCGCGCATGTTCACGCCAGTCCGGATCTTTCTCCGGGTGCAACAGCACGTATCGCGCCAGCTCGAGCGGAATCACCTGGTTCATGTTTTCCATGCCAGGACCGACATCCTCGAAATAGCCGACCCATACGTTGTTCGTCATCGGATATTTCATTAGCCAAGACCACGCGCCTTCGCGCACCCGTTTGTAGGTCACCACATCGCCCTGCTCCAGGCGAATCAGTTCATCGAAGAGCATGATTGGTTCGGCGACATTCGCTGTGTACGGGCTCATCCCTTTGCCACCTTCAAGGGAACCATCGCGAGCAAAACAGCGGAACGGCCACGGCGAATTTTTTTCGTCGCCCGGCTTGAAATGTTTTGCCAGCATCTCCGCGCAGCGAATCGCTTCGCGCAAATATCTCGTATTGCCGGTCATCTCATAAAGCCGCAGGTATGCGTATCCGTCTTCGCCGACCACGTGCGGCTCGACGAAATCTTCGCCGTGCTGGCTCCATCCCGTGTACCGCTTCGCGCCGGGATTGGCCGAAGGATAGGGCACACCGGCCCAGGAATAGCTTTCCGGAGTCAGCCCGTTTTCCAGTTCGTAGTCCATGAAGTTTTGCAGCATCTCGATCGTTCGCGGATCGCCTGTGTACGCGTAAAGCCGCTCGACAAATCCCTGCATCATCGCGCGCAAATATCCCGTCGAGTTCACCCAATGCAATTCCGGAAACATCTCGAATGTCGTGCGGTCAAAATCGAAGCAGCAGTAGAAATACGGCAGGCGCTGGCGATTGTATTGATCCCAGAGAATCGTCCATTGCGTCATGAAGTGCGAGGAGTAGGAAAATCCCGTGTCATCCGCCATCGGCCATGGCAGCAATTTACCTTGCGCGTCCAGTTGCACCGCGCGCCCGGCAATCGTCGGTTCATTTACGATCGAAGTCACCGGCCACTGCTGCTGGCCGAGCGCAACACTCGCACAAACCAGAAAAATCGAAAAAATCCGCAATAGCCGCATCTCATCTCCTCGCAATCGTGCGCGAGCAGGATAAACACTTCTTCGCGATTTTTAAATCGATTAAGAATGTTTCAAGTGCGGGGGAGAATCTTTGGTGCCCGAAAGAGGACTCGAACCTCCACTCCCTTGCGAGAACTAGCTCCTGAAGCTAGCGCGTCTGCCAATTCCGCCATTCGGGCACTGCTCACCAGTTGTTGGTGCGTTTGAGAGCGTCAAACGAGGCATTTTTATTGTGCCCGCCGCTCGCGGCCTTTGTCAACGAGACGCGCTCTTGAGGATTGCGCTAACGGTTTCACTGAGCGCATTTCCGAGTTTCAAGTGCTGATCGCCGTCGAGATGCACACCATCCACGTTGCTGGAGGTGGTGATCGTTCCCGCGTCAAAGAAATGGCATCCGAGGTTTGCCGCAATCTGCTTGTACGCCTCGGCGATGCCAACGCATCTTTGTTCTGCTCCGCGAAATTTTTCGGCCATGCTGCCTTTCGGAGAGCGAATCCGCGGCGGGCAAACGAGCAGAATCGGCGGAATTGTCATGCCAGGTTCAATTGGCGCCTTTCTGATTTCGTTGACAAGTGTAGCCACGCCTTGCGCTGCGGCCCATGCGTCATTGTATGGATGGGAGAACTGAAAATCGTTCGTTCCAAGCATCAGAATGACAAGCGATAGCGGCGAATTGATCTCAATGCGTTGCGCAAGCCCGTGCAACCCGTTTCGGCCCGGCTTGAACGGATCCTCCCAAACCGTCCGCCGGCCGTTCAGGCAATCTTCAATGACACGCACCTGCAATCCGGATGCGTTCAGCTTGTTTTCGAGAACTCCTGGCCAGCGTTCATCAAAAGCAAACCTGTTTCGACTATCGGGGACAATTCCCCAAGTCAACGAATCGCCGTAAACCAGAATCTGCCGCATCGTTTTCTTCTCCATGAGAAACTACGCAAATCTATGGTGGCGGTGATAGTCGTTGTTGGCTCCGTCCTGGCTCTACTGGTCTGCTCGGCCTTCCAACTCTACACCTCAAGGTGGGAGAACGAGGGTGGAGGAGTGGATCGCCTCCAGATGTTCCTTGTTCTTGTCGTCCTGCTGGATGTCCCCTGTGTGTTCTTGCCGTTTATGTTGATGGAGTTGGGTTCAGCCTATCTTTATCTGCTACGGTTCGTCGTGATTCCGAGTGGAGCTATTCCGCTCTTCATCGGGGGCTGGGTTGCACTTCGTAAAGGCCCGGCCCGGATTTCTTTACCGGCGGCCTGCTTGCTCTTGGTTATATGCGCCTCGTTCGACTCCTTCTTTTTCTGGATTTTAGCTGGGGGCGGCCTGGGGCGTTGGTGATCTTTGACAGATTCAACGATGCCGCAGTCGTAGCGACTCCCAGCTTCCGTCCGCCGTCCAGCCGCCATCCACAACGAGCGCGTGACCATTCACAAATCCGCTCTGCGTTTCATCCGCAAGAAACACGATCGCTCGCGCAATATCTTCCGGCGAAGCAAATCGTCCCATCGGCACACGCCCGGTAATATCTGCGTCAGAATAACTTCCGCCCGCCTGGTCTGCGTGGTCCATCTCCGTTTTCACCCATCCTGGGCACACTGCATTCACGCGCACTCCGCGGCCGCCCCATTCCGCTGCCAACGTTCGTGTCAATCCAATCAACCCGTGCTTCGAAGAGTTATACGCTGCGCGATCCGCCACGCCCACCAATCCCGCAATCGATGCAACATTCACGATGCTGCCCGAACCTTGCGCCAACATCGCTGCGCCAAACGCTTTCGCCAGTAAAAACGGCGCCACGAGATTCACTTCTAACACCCGACGGAAATCCTCCGCACGAATCTTCTCTGCATTCTCAATAAAACTGATGCCCGCATTGTTGACCAGAACATCCACGCGTCCCCAGCGGTCCCGCACGCTCCTCGCAAATTTATCCACGGTCGCTTCATTGGAAACGTCTCCAACTAACGAAATCATCTCAGCGCCGCTCGCCGCCACTGCCCTAATTGTTTCGGCAGGCTCCCGCAAATCGGCAAGTCCCAGTCCGTATCCCTGCTCCGAAAACACCTCCGCCACGCGGCGCCCAATCCCCTGTGCGGACCCCGTAATTACAGCGATTTTGCCATTTTTCACCCCGCCCACAGCCCCTCCCCGCCCGTTCTCCACCATTCGTTTTGCTGATACGAATTGCTAGCTTTTTTAATACCTGGTGCTATACTCCGCCCATTGACACCGTATCACCCCTTGCCCGCTTCCTGGGCCTCTCCAGGCAGCGTGCACCGCGGATCGGTTCCAGTAGGAGGTCATTATGGAATCTATTCAGGGGCCCGTCTTGTATCTACTGATCGCCTGTGGAGTCGTTACCGCTGCATTCCTGGGCTTGCTCATCTGGAAGAGCCTGCTCGAGAGCCACGAGGACGATCAGATCTTTCTGGGCGCGGCTGGACAGCACATGGCTCAGGAACAGCAGCAACTCGTCGCGCGCATCAACACTCTATCCCGTCCTATCATGACGACCGGGGTTCTTGCTGGTGTGCTTCTTTTATCCGCGGCGGGAATCTGGATCTATCAGGGCTTCAAAGCTAATTTCTAGCCGCCCTCTGTAGCTGCCCTCCTGCCCTTATTGCGCTGGGGGTTTGCTTGGCTGGCTTGGCGTGTTTGCTGGCGCCCCCGCGGGCGCCGCAGCAGGCTGCCCCTGCTTTTTCGAATCCACAACAGAAGTGTGATCGTGCACGATCAGCCATCGCGTATCTTTTTTCACAAGCACAAGCGTAGTTTGCCCATGCGCTAGCGTTTGGGCGCCATCCACCACCGCCTCGAATTCCCACAGGTAACATACCCATGCGGTGGTTCCGTTCACCTTCACGTAGGTGTTCATCCGGTCCATTCGCACGCGCTCCATGTGCGACCGCTGCTGCTGGTAGAGCGCCACGTAGCTGGTCCAGCCCAGAATCGGCGGATTCCAGCCGCCGCCTACTACGGACACATCATCCGAATATTCCTTGTGCATCTTCTCCGTGTCGCCAAGCTGCCATGCACCCAGGTATTCGCTCAGCATGTAGTCTATCTGCTGCTCGTCCGTCAGCGGCACCACGGGATGCGCGCTGTCGTTGTTAATCGTTGGCTGAGGCGCATTCTTTTTCTTTTTGTTTTGCGCGTGCGCGTCCGGAGCAAACCCAAAAGAAAGCGCCACGGCGAGCGTCACGATCAGTGCGGTGATTCTTTGCGCCGTTTTGCTTTCGCCGTTGAAAATGACTTTGTTGAATCCAGCCATGAAACTCCCCCTTGCGCACCCCTTCAGAAGACGAGGTCGCGCGCTTTCTGCGCTCCGTATACTTGGCAAGAAAATCTCGACGCAAGAAGTCTACGTCAGTGCGAGCGAGAAGCGCTGAGCAGGTTCACAAAGAGGCGATAGGCGCCCGGCACGCCTTCCGGCAGTTGCCGGAAGAACGCGATGCCCGTGTAAATATACATCCCTTTGCCGAGCTTCGTGTAAAGCAGCGCGCCGTTGAGGTCTTTTTCGCCGGGATCGTTCATCGCCAGCAGCGGCGTGTAGTGCGAATCGTATTCGCTCCAGAAATAGAGCCCGCGCTCCTGCACCCAGCCTTTGAAATCGTCTTGAGTAATCTTGTTTGGTGTGTTCAACAACGGGTCGTCCGGCTTCAAAAATTTCACCGGAGACGTTTCATCCGTAATCCGCGGCAGTGGCTCGCCCTGCTTGTTGGCAATCTTTGCGGGATACGGCGCGTAATTCTTCCCATCCCAGGCAAAATCGCGCTCGTATTGCACCACAAGCGTTCCGCCATTCTTCGCATAGTCAAGCAGCCGCTGATTCGCTCCCGGCAATTCACTCCGCAATTCGTAAGCGCGCACGCCGACGACAATCGCGTCATATTTGGAAAGATTGCCAAAATTCAGCGTGTTTGCATCCAGCAATTCGACTTGAATCCCAAGCATCTTCAGCGCATCTGGAACCGGCTCGCTCTCCGCGCTGATATATCCCACACGCAAATTCTCCGGCACCCTGATATCGAACGCATGCACCACGGTCTGCGCCGGCTCTTCCCACACCAGCGTCGGCATCGAAACCAGCGGCTCAATCGAAGTCGTGAATTTCTCCTCGCCGCGTTTCGCGTACGCCGTAATTGTGTAATGTCCCGCCGCCAAGTTTTTCGGCGGAATCACGGAAATCTTTGCGTAACGGTCTCCCTCGCCCATAAAACTCAATTCCTCCGCCCCGCTACTTTTCCATCCTTCGGGTACGTCCAATCCCACGCTCACATTGGCCGACTTCGTCGAATACGAATGCACCCGTAAAAACACATTGAACGGTTCATGTTTTGCCGCCAACTTCTCAATCTCCTGTTTCGGCTCCACCGCCAACGTATACGCCGGCACGATCCTCACCGGCACTTGTTCCGCTCGCGTTGTTGCGGCTTCCGTGTGGACTACTGGAGCACAAGAAATGGAAAAATAGGAAACATGATCGTCAAATGCGACTTTGGCACATGCCGTCACTGCTGCTTTTGGGCCGTCTTCAGGTACCGCTCGGAATTGTGAATCTTTACTTTCGCTTTTTGGAACCGCAGAGTACTCAACACCCTTTTTGTAGTCGGTCTCTGTAGGTGCGTTTGGAACCACGCCTTGAAATGTGAAAACCGGTCCGTTAACGGGACATTCGACTCCATCTCGACAGTGGTATTTCACTGTGAACTTTAATGGTTCTCCTGCAACCGCATCCGTTCTTTCGGCTTCCGCCGTCATCATGAAGCCAGCCGCCAGCATCATCGCTTTGATAATTCGCTGCTGTATATCGTCGGCAGTGACTTGTGCCTCAGACCACAAGATTCCGGCGATGTCGCGATGCGGCACAAGCCAATTCACCTGCCTTTGGGCAATATCCAAATCCTTAGTTGCTGTTGCCCAATCCGATTGCAGCGCGGCTCTTCTCGCATCGAGAATCTTGTCGTCCGCTAATTTCAAGCCCGCGCACGAATTGGGATATTTCTGGCAGCCTTTCCATTCCATCATTCCCACCAGTGGTTGACCTAAAGTTTGGGAATCGAAGGGTTTTCCATCTTCCCGCTTCAGCGCGATTGGGCGCCGCAGAAATGGAGAACTAATGAACCCCAAAATTCCTTGTGTACGGTGATTTACAAAAGCGTCCAACCCAATTTCACGCCAGGATTTTCCCCACAGCGGTGATACTTCATCGAGCGGCAGCACATAGCCGGTCGGTTTTTCGCTGAACCGATCTATGTCGAGAATTTGTATTTCTCTTTGCGGTTCCTTCGGAGCATCGACTCCCGGTTTCCTCTGTTGCTCGTCAAATTCTTTTTGCAGTTCCTCTTCTGCCAGCGCAACCGCCTTTGGCGTTAGCAATCCTGCCGCCTGATGATGACCGTGTCCCTGGTGCACGCCGCCCCAGCCATTAATCACGATGTTTGGCCGAAACGTGCGAATCACGCGAACCATGTCTTCCAAAACCTGATCGCCCCAAACTTTTTCCGTTTCTTCCGGCGTCTTCGAATATCCAAAATCCTTCGCGCGCGTGAAATATAGCTTCACTCCGTACCCGCGCGTCGCCGCCAACAACTCCTGTGTGCGAATCAATCCCAGTTGCGGGGCTTGCTCCGGCCCCAGCGCGTTTTGTCCGCCTTCGCCGCGCGTCAACGAAAGCAGCGCAACGTCCGCATGAAGTCCGCGCGCTAAATAAGTCAGCACCGCCGCGCTTTCGTCATCCGGATGCGCCGTTACGTACAAAATCCGCGTCGTCACGCGCGCGCTGTCAATCGCTTCGATCGTTTCCGCGAGGCCCGGTCCTGTCCCCGGCGCCGGTGGAAATTGCGCCATTGCGAGCGGCGAAAAAGCAAGCAGGGACGAGAATGCGACCAGTGCTGCCGAAAAAATTCTCACGAAGCCTCCATGGAAACCCTTACGCGATTTGATGATTCACTTCTTAGATGTCGCCCGAAACCGATCGCGTTACGCTTCACTCGCTGCATTTTTCTCAAATGGCCACTGCTTCCTGTCCCAACTCCACACCAAATACGCCACCACGCCCATCGCAATCTGCAGCAGTCCCCACTTCCGCGCTGGCCCCGTATGCCAGAAAAGCCAGCTCCAACCCACTATCGTCAGCACCGCCGGCACCGGATAAAGCCACATCTTGAACGGAAATTTTTCGGGTCCCCAGCGCCGCCGCAAAATCATCAGTCCCGCCGTCTGCCCGATGAACTGCACAATCAACCGCACCGCCAGAATCCCAGCGATCGCCGTCTTCAAATTCAAGACGACGCTGAACGCAAACGCCAGTCCGCCCAGCACCAGCAGCGAAACGTGCGGAAACTTTTTCGTCGGATGCACGCGTCCGAACACCGGGAAAAAGTTCCCGTCAATCGCCGCCGAATATGGCACGCGCGAAGCTCCCAGCAAAACCGAAAACACGCTCGCCAGCGCCACCCACAAAATCATTCCCGTTGCGAACTTAGCCGCCGTCGCTCCGTACAATTTCTCTACAAAAAGACTCGCCAGGAATTTCGATTCCGCCGCCTCGCGCCACGGTACCACGCCCAAAATGCTGGACTGCATCAGCAGATAGAGCACCGCAATTCCCAGCACTGAAAGAAAAATCCCGCGCGGAATATTTTTCTCCGGTTGCTTGATCTCCCCGCCCAAATGGCAGATGTTGTAGTAACCCCAGTAGCTGTAAACCGTGTTCACCATTGCTGCACCCAGCGCCGCAAACCATAGCGCGTTAAGGTTGAAAGCTCCCGCCGGAAAATCAAACGCAATCTTGCGATCAAAGTGGGTCACGCCGCCCCAAATCAGCCAAAGCATTGTCCCAATCACGCCAATCCAGAGCAGTACCGAAATTTTTCCAATCGTCGTGATGCGCCGGTAGAGCAACACAATCAGCAGCAACACCAGCCCGCCCGAAATCGCTTTTGCTTCCCAGGTTGTTAATGGATGCAAATATTTCGCGTACTCTGCGAATCCGATGGACGCCGACGCCACCGACAGCGGTACATGTAGAAATGTCTGCCATACAAACAGGAACGACATCAGCCGTCCCCATTTTCCCGGCCCGTACGCTTCTCGCAAAAAAACGTACGTCCCGCCCGCCTTCGGCATCGCAGCGCCGAGTTCGCTCCAGACGAACGCGTCCAGCGTCGCAATCACCGCGCCGGCTATCCACGCCAACATCGCCTGCGGCCCGCCCATCGCCTTGATGACGAGCGAGCTCACCACGAACGGGCCAATCCCAACAATTTCAATCATGTTGAGCGCGACGGCCTCTTTCAGCCCCAGCCCACGCTCCAGTTGCCCATTCCCAGTGGTATTGACCTGCCCGTTCCCAGCCTCGCTCATCGCCTCGCGAGAATAGCAAACCCGCCACGTTTCGTCTTTTTTCGCTGCGGTATGCCTACATGCTTACGTGCACACAATAGGAAAGTAGTTTGATGCCACTCACAGCTTTCCTGTGTTACAAAAGCCATCTAGTGAATCTAACGTGGGGTTCTGCAAAATCTCTCGCGGCTGACGAAGTCCGCTCGCGGCCGTTCCTCTGGCTGGTGACCGCTGCGCTTACCGGCGGTATTGTCATGTCGCTCGAGCTCGCGGCATTTCGGCTGTACGCCCCTTATTTCGGCTATTCCATCTATGTGTGGGGCACCATGATTTCCGTAGTCATGGCCGCTTTGGCCTTTGGTTACGCTTTGGGTGGTTGGCTCGCCGACCGCAGCCGCTCAGGCACGATTCTCTACATCGTTATCGTCAGTAGTGGGATCTATCAATTGGCCGTCCTGTTTGTCGAGCGTCCCATTCTGCGGTGGCTCTGGCAATCCGGTGAATTCTTCGGAACCACCATCGCCAGCCTGATTATTTTCGTACCGACCATGACTGCGCTGGCGGTGACTGCGCCTTTCGTCATTCGCCTCCTCGCCCGCGCCGAACAGATCGGTATCACCGCCGGCAAAGTGTACGCGCTCTCCACGGCCGGCAGCATTGCAGGAATTCTTATCACCGCTTTTTACCTTGTCCCGCGTCTCGGCACGCGAATGACTCTCCAAATCTTATGCGCTTCCACCCTGCTTGTTGGTGCATCCGGTCTTGTCGGAAGAAGCGCCGCCACGGCCGTAATTTTTTTGGCGGCCATTGGCGCCCTCCTCCTTCCCAAGCTCACTTACTCGCCAGCGGTTCTCTGGACGACCGAATCCGCCTATAACTGGGTCGCGGTAATGCATCACGACGATCTTCGCTGGTTGGTCTTGAATCATCCTGCGTATTCTCAAACCACACGCAAAGTGGGCGCAGTTTGGTCCGGCTACTATTCCGATGACTTCGCTCTCGGCCCCACGATTGTCCCTGCCCAACGGATGTTGGCCTTGGGTCTGGGAGCGGGCGGGGCGATTACCTCGACACTTGCCGTAGCGCCGCAGCTTCACGTAGATGCCGTGGAAATTGATCCCAAAGTTGCGGAAGTGGCAGCTACATATTTCGGCTTGCCGCTTGCTCAGAGTAATCTCTCCATACATATCGCTGACGCGCGCCCGTGGCTCGCTTCTTCTTCGCAGACCTTCGACCTGATTCAAGTGGATATTTATCAAGGCGGCCCTTATATCCCGTTCTATCTCATCACTCGGGAATTTTTTGAAGAAGTGTCCTCTCACATGAATTCTGGAGGGCTTCTTATGATGAACGTTTACGATACGAGCAGTTCCCACGAGCTGCTCCTGGCGACTGCCGCGACCCTCAAACTCGTCTTTCCTTCGGTCTTTGTCATCTCACGCAGCGACGGAAATCATGTTGTGCTTGCATTTCCCCGTGAGATATCGGTGGCCGATATCCGGCAGCGATTGTCGCGCGTCAACGGCGAACCTGCTCTCCATGCGATTGCCGCACAGGCCGCGGGCAGCGTTCGGGAAATCGTCCCTCCTCCCGGAGCCACCGTATTCACCGATGATCGTGCGCCGGTCGAGGAAATTACTCGCCGCATGCTCCATTCTTCTCGCTGATCCTTGCTCCAATCATCTCCCTCCTTGCGTCTGGCGCAAATCCGCTTCGCCATTGACTCTTCCGCATCCTCCGTTTCTCTGGCTTAACTTTGCCTCATCTTGGTCGTATACTCGCTTCTGTCTCTGGGATGCCCCTCTCTTCGCATTCCCGCTTAAGCCCCTGAAATCCGGTTTCTCCGGCTCCGGATCGACCTTCAAAACAACTACTTGGTCTTGACGATTCATTTACTCGAAGGAGGAGGCTGTGTCTTCCCGTTCTGTTGTCGTTCCCGGACCTGCTTCGCAGCAGTCTCCACAACTTGTCAAGAGCTTGCTTTTTTCCCTTTGCCTCGTCGTGGCCCTGCTCTGGTTTTTCTCTCGCTTCCTTTTTACTTCTAATTTTCTCCCTCATTGGTACTGCTACGTTGGCAACACGCGACTCGTCTGGACCAACGTGCTTGCCGATTTGCTCATTGGGCTCTCCTACGTCGTCATCTCTTGTACGCTCGCTCTTCTGGTGCGCCGCGCCGGGGATAATCTTCCCTATCAGGGATTTTTCTGGGCCTTTGGAATTTTCATCGTTAGTTGCGGCGCCACGCATTTCATGGAGGTTCTCACGATCTGGAAGCCGGTCTATTGGTTTTCAGCCCTCGTCAAAGTGATCACTGCGCTCGCTTCCGCGGGTACCGCCGTTGTTCTGGTGATGGCCGCTCCAGAAATCTTGCGCTTCGTTCACACTGCGCGCGAATCCGTTGCTCGCGCAGGCAACGAAAAATTCCGCGCTCTCGTCGAAGCATCACCGCTTGCTGTGTTCAGTGTTGATACGCAGGGCCATGTCACTGCCTGGAACGCCAGTGCCGAAAAAACCTTTGGCTTTACCGCGCAGCAGGCTATCGGCCATCCCGATCCCATCGTTCCGCACGATCTTGCTGCTGAACACCAACTTCTTCTCCAAAGAGTTCTCGCCGGAGAAACCGTTCGCGGTTTTGAAACGATCCGCCAGTGCGCTGATTCTTCCCTCATCCCTGTCAACGCCTGCGCCGCGCCGCTTCACGCGGAAGACGGCTCCATCACTGGCGTCATGTCCGTCCTCGAAGACATCAGCGAGGCCAAACGCCTCGCTTCTCAGGTTCGCCAGTCTCAAAAACTCGAAGTCCTCGGCCGCCTCGCCGGTGGTGTTGCTCATGACTTCAACAACATGCTCATGGTCCTCGACAGCTCCACCGAACTCCTCGAGCGTTCACTTCCTCCCACGTCCACCGCTCGTCTTTATCTCGATCAGATTCAGCGCACCTCCGCGAAAGCCGCGGCCATCACCAAGCAGCTCCTGGCCTTCAGCCGCAAGCAAGTCGTCGAGTTTCGTTCCATGGATCTGCACGCCGTTCTTTCCGAAAGCGAATTCATGATTCCGCGGCTGCTCGGTTCGGATATCGAGCTCTCATTTCATCACAACGCCTCGCAATCCTGGATTCGCTCTGACTCAAGCCAGATCGAGCAGGTCATCGCCAATCTCGCCATTAATGCTCGCGACGCTATGCCGCATGGCGGCCGCCTTACTATTTCCACTCGCAATGAGCCGCACACTCCTCATCGGGAAAATGCCCAATATCAGGAAAATGGAGGTTCCGCGAATTCGCCCTGGATTGTCCTGGAAGTTACGGACAATGGCTCCGGCATGGACGAAAAAACTCGGGCGCACATCTTTGAGCCATTCTTCACCACCAAACCGCAGGGCAAGGGCACCGGTCTTGGTCTTTCCACTGTTTACGGCATCGTCAGTCAGTCCGGCGGACATATTCAGGTTTATTCCGCGCTGGGGGAAGGCACGCACTTTGAAATTTTCTTTCCCGTCGTCGATTCGCCGCGCAATGAAGCTTCGCACCAACCGAAGACCGAATCCGCCGAGTCCACTCCGCACGCCACGGTTCTTCTCACGGACGATGAAGCCGCGCTCCGTCACGCCGTCGCGGAAATTCTTCGCCAGTCCGGCTACACCGTTCTCGAAGCGCCTGGCGCCTTGGATGCGCTCGAATTTGCAAAATCCTACTCCGGCGAAATCGAAATCCTGCTCACGGACATCGTCATGCCCGGCCTTCGCGGCACCGATCTTGCCGCTCAAGTTCGAAAGTATCGCCCCGGCATCAAAGTTATTTATATGTCCGGCTACGCCGAAGGCATCTCCGAAACGCAACTTCCCGACGACGCGCAGTACCTCCAAAAACCCTTCCGTTTCGCTACTTTGCTCAGTCAGCTCCGCCTCACCCTTACCAAGTCCTGATCTCCTTAACGCGGTCAATTTTCATCGTTGAAAGAATGCGGGGTAGAACTAACGCAATGCAGAAGAGGGTTGCCGCTTGTGTTTCTGGCTGTAGAGAGCTTCATCCGCGGCGCAAAGAATATGCTCGACGGTGTGGCCGTCGTTTGGATATTCGGCAACACCCACGCTCGCGGAGATTCGCGGAGCCTCGGGATCGTTCGCCAGCCGTTCTGAAATGCGCTCGGCCACCTGGCAGGCCTGTTCAAAGGGAGTCTCCGGCAAAATCAGAGCGAACTCATCGCCGCCGTAACGCGCGGGCGTGTCAACCTCGCGGCAATGGAGGCGCAGGACTTCCGCGACGCGGCACAGCGCGCGGCTTCCGGCAATATGCCCAAAGGCGTCATTGATTCTTTTCAGGCCGTCGAGATCGAGCAGAAGAATGGAAAATGGCCGTCCCGTGCGGCCGTAGCGTTTGATTTCTGCATCCATGCGCTCCAGCAAAAGCCGGTAGTTCGGCAAGCCCGTTAGCGGGTCGGTGACGGAAAGAAGTTTTGTGTGCTCTTCCTGGCGCCGCCGCTCGCTGACTTCTGCGGCAAACACCAGCGTCATCACGACTTTTACTCCCAAAAAGCACTGCAGCAAAAGCAGCGAATCATTGGGAGACGACCTCGCAAAAGGCCCATAACCCAATTTGGTGCCGATAGAGGCGATGACGCAGAAAATAAAAATGACCGCCGACGATTCCCGCTGCCCGAAGCGAAATGCTGCCCACACAAAAAAAGGAGTGCAAAGGAAAGTCCAGGGATCGTTGCGCATCTGCGTGTGAAAGACTGGACCGTAGACGATGCCCGCGGTCAGCAACAGCATGCCGAGCAGGACGGCTGCTTCTAGCCATTGCCGTTCTGTCCATTTCGGCCTGGGATTCGCAATCCAAAGGAGCAAAAGCGGTGTGAAGACGAGGGCGCCTGCGCCGTCACCCAGCCACCAGGTGCGCCAAATGAGCCAGTATTGGTTCCAATCAGCAAACCCGCCCAAACTGAGGCTCGTAACGCCAAACGTGGCGGCAACCGCGGTGCTCAAGATGCCGGCATAAAGACCGAAACGGAGAATGTCCCACGTTTTTTCAAACGCGTGGCGGCCGTTCGCGAACCTGTTCACGAGATAAGCCGCGAGCACGGCTTCCAGCGTGTTGCCTGTGGCGATTCCCAGGGATGTAAGAGGAGAACCCGCGGTGGTGGCATTTACTACGAATGCTCCGATCAGGATTGCTGGCCAAAAACGCGTGCCCAGAACCAAAAGTGTTGCGATTGCGATGCCGGTCGGCGGCCAGACGGGCGTAGCGCTAGGATGGACTGAAGCAAGGCGAAGGCTCAGCTTTGCCGCAACGATATAGACAGCACAGATGGCTATGCCAATCAGAAGGTCTTTGGAAACTTTGGGACGCGTCATGCCAAATCACACTGCTCAGGCCCGAATGGTCAAGAGCATCGTATCCGTCAATTCTAAAGATACCGGTATTCGCCCACTGATATTCGTCCACAAGCGATAAGTTCCAAACGGTTATCGGGTCTTTCCTGTAGCTGTTTTCGTGCGCCACTTTCACTTTCCGTTTGCCTTTTTTTTTTCGCCAATACGATCGCTAAAGCATTCTGTCGTTGGTCAATTCGCCTGCAGTGAGATAAGCCCTTTGCAAGCCTCTCGGCCCGTGATGGGCGCTCTGCGTGAAGATGTGCGTCAGCTCATGCGCCACGACGCGCGAAATCGCACGCGCAAATTTTTCTTGGCGCACTCTGGAATTCGCTCCGCGAAGCTCGCGTTCCAAGGTTTGTCCAATTCGGTCGCAGTTTACGTAAGCAATGGGTTGAATTTCACCGTCGGTCATGTACACCCAGCCGAGAGGGCCCTCGGCAAATTGCCAGTCGGTCGTTAGGTCTGCATTGCAGTGTCCCTGCAACCGCACCTGAATCACCTCGGGGAATTCCATACCTTTTTGAAATTGCTGCCGCTTCATCCATCTCATCGGGTGCTCGGGCCAAGCCGACGCTGCGTTTCGATCGAGTTCGCCTTGCAATGTTTCCCAAAAGGGTTCCGGCAGTGGCCTCTGGAAATCGAACAATACTGCTGTCGTGGCATGGGAACTGGCGGGAGTAGAAGCCTGCGCGCACAGCTCACCCGAAGTCTTGCCGGAGAGAAGCAAAGCCGCGAATAAAACCAGCGCACGCACGATGCGCCATCTTCGGCGAAACGCAGAAGCCGATTCTATCCGGAAGGAATCGCCAAACTTTTCTCCTGAGGGCGGAAAATCCCGCCCGCAGCTTTCGAAAATCCATGCATCGTGTCGCATGGTCCGAGTGTTCCTGCGTGATATACATCAGTCCAATAGATTGTTAAGATAAAGATCATTCTTCGTAGAGATGGAAGAGACAAAATGGAAATGCGGCAACTCGAAATCTTCCGCGCTCTTGCCGAAGAGCTCCATTTCACTCGCGCTGCCGAACGCGTCCACTGCGTGCAATCCAACGTCACCACGCAGATTCGGGCTCTCGAAGAAGAACTCGGCACTCCGCTCTTTGACCGGCTGGCCAAACGAGTGATCCTGACCGATGCAGGCAGGCGCTTCTTGCCTTACGCTGAAAAAGTTCTCTCCACCGTTAGTGACGCGCAAGCCGCTGTCGTCCAGGATTCGACTCCCGCTGGGCCTTTGTGCGTTGGTGCTCCAGAATCGGTTCTCAATTATCGCTTGCCGGCTATCCTCAGCCGTTTTCGCAAACTTTATCCCAAAGTGCAGCTTACCTTCCGGCCGTACTTTGACGTTGGCCTTGTGCCATCCATCGAGAGTGGAAAAATGGATCTGGCCGTTTGGATGAAGGACGTCGTTGCCGACGATCGTCTCAAGTCAGTGCGTTTGCGCTCGGAAAAAGTTCTGTTTTTTGCGGACCGCGCCCATCCGCTCGCTTCAGCCAAAAAAGTACAGCCCCAGGACCTCGCTGGCCAAACTCTGCTGCTCACCGAAGCGGGTTGCGCCTATCGCAAGAAACTGGACCAGATGCTTTCTCTGATGAATATTCGCCCCGGCAATATCACGGAATTCTCCACCGTGGAGGCCATCAAACACTGTGTCTCTTTGCGCATGGGCGTCGGTCTTTTGCCGGAGATCGTCGTCGCCCGGGAATTGGCACGCAAGCAACTCGTCAGTTTTTCCTGGGCGGGACCATCCCTGGACATCGCCACACACGTCGTCTGGCACAAGGACAAGTGGATCTCGCCGGCCCAGCAAGCCTTCGTTTCTCTGCTGCAGGAAATGCTCGGCGAACCCGCCGGAGCGGCGAAGACTTCACCAGAAAAAAAAGTGCAAGTGCTAAAACAATCTCGGGGAAGATAATCCTCAGCCGCCAAAGCGGGTTCCATCTCCAGTGGAACGCAAATCCTGAGGATGGACAGAGCGCTGGGTACCGCAGCCTTCGGCGATTCCTTAAGAATCGTAGCCGGGGCCGCCAGGCGCCCCGCACTCTTTCCAGATTTTTTCCCAATTCCAGAGACCGGAGGTCACCTCGATCGGCAATGGAAATCCGAGCTGATGTGCGAGCATACACACCTGACCGCGATGGTGAGCTTCGTGAGAAATCATGTAGCACAGCATTTCCGGGCCAACTGGCCAAGGCTTAGCCCAGCCGTCTCTAACAAACTTTTTAATACGGCCCTCACCACCGCCGAACGCTTCCGCGAGCATCTCCGTGCACCGAGCGGCGCTCTCCGCCAATCCCGCGCGTGCTTGCTTAGGCGTGCAGCGCGAGCGGTCGAGCTGTTTCGGAACCTGCAGGTGCGGAGCCGTCAGCCTGACCCACTTGGTGCGGACGTTGTGCATATGCGTGAAGATTGCCGCAATGCTACGAACCTTGCCGGGCGGTTTCGCTGTCCACGCCACAGGCTCAAGATGTTCGATCAGCATCTGGTTCATGCGCTCATTGGCAGCAAAGATCTGCACTGCAGCTCGGCCCATTGGAGTAGGTCGAGCCAATTGAGCAGGGTGAGTGTGAATCTTCTGCTGACGCATGCTCACGGCCCCCTCCGGTTCGACCTATAGTACTTCTGGACGGACTTATTGTGCCGCCGCTAAGCTCGGACCTCGGCCGATTGAATCAAGACCGCCAATCACTTCGGAAGGAATTTGTAGCGTTGCCGCCTTGAGATTCTCACGAAGATGCCTGATGGAAGATGTGCCTGGAATCAGCAGGATGTTAGCTGAGCGCTGAAGAAGCCACGCAAGCGCGAGCTGCATCGGTGTGGTCTGCAGTGACGCTGCTGCGGTATCGAGCGCGGACGACTGCAAAGGAGTAAATCCTCCCAGCGGGAAGAACGGCACATAGGCGATGCCCTGCTTTGCAAGATCATCGATGAAGCCATCATCTTTCCGCTGTGCCACGTTGTAAAAGTTCTGTACGCAGACAATCTCCGTAATTTTCTGAGACTCACGCACCTGTGCGGAAGTGACGTTGCTCAGACCGATATGGCGGATCAATCCCTGGCGTTTGAGTTCGGCAAGCACTGTCACCTGTTCTTCGATCGATCCTTCGACCGGCTCCGTAAAACCTCCAACGCGGAGATTTACGACATCGAGCGCGTCCAGCCCCAGGTTGCGAAGATTGTCGTGGGTACCATCGATCAGCTCTTGGCGCGAAAGGGCGGGAATCCAGGACTGGTCTTCGCCACGGCGAGCGCCTAGTTTGGTGACGATGACGAGGTCCTTTGGATAAGGAAGGAGCGCCTGCTTGATGATTTGATTGGTTACATGCGGACCGTAATAATCGCTGGTGTCGATGTGGTTTACGCCAGATGCGATCGCCTCTCGCAAAACAGCAATCGCACCATCCAAATCACGCGGCGGTCCCCACACATGCGGGCCGGCAAGTTGCATCGCGCCGTAGCCCATGCGGTTCACGGTCAATGAAGTTCCGGGAAGTCGGAAGGTACCACCCAGTTCCGTTTGTTTCGTCATTCTGCTTCTCCTCTTGTTGTCGCTACTTGTAGTATTCGGCTCACCCGTGATTAGATGAAGAAAGCTTCAGATTGTGAGTTCGCATTTGCCTCAGCGTGCACAAGTCCTCTTAGAGCCTCGTAAATCGCCCGTTCAAGCGCGTTCTAACGCAAGCGTAAAAGCAATTCTCGAAGCCACTATTCAGGTTTTGCTCAACTTGGGAAAGGAACGCCTGACCACGACCAGGGTGGCCTCGCGAGCCGGCGTTTCGGTCGGGACCTTATATCAGTACTTCCCGAACAAAAGCGCTCTTTTACAAGGTGCCTTAAAACGGCACCTCGAGGAAGTGACTAGCGCCGTCGAACTTGTCTGCAAAGAGCAGGAAGGGGCAACGCTGCGGCAAATGGCTACTGCGCTCATCACCGCGTTTTTCGAAGCGAAAATGAAAAATGCCAAAACCAGCGTCGCTCTCTACTCCGTAAGCTCCGATGTAGATGGAGCGAAGATCTCGCAACAAATGGGTACACGGTCCGCCAAGGCGATTGTTGGAATGTTGGCGACGGCCCGCGAACCACTCACGACCGATCCCCAGCTTGTTGCTTCCATGCTCCACGGGATGATGATCGGAGTCAGCCGTAGAATGCTGGAATCGGGCGTTCCCGAGAAGGAAGGCGACACCTTGCGCCGGGAGCTGATCGTTGTGGCGGGCGCATACCTGGATGCTTGTTCTGCGCGCGTTTAGTCCGTTCGAATACTGAATAAATATCTATTGACTTGGTAACTTAATTCTGCTATTCTTCGCAGTGTTTAGACTTGCTCAGTTCGAACTAGCCGACCCCACTTTCCGGAAGTCTGCGCTGTTTTATTTTGCCCCTCCTATCTTCTTTAGAAACAACACTTGTAGAACTGTATGCAAACAAAGGCCTTTAAGTCCTTTCTATTCCGCACTTAGGCAAAATCGAGTGAGGCGTAGTTCTGGCTCCTATAGCCAAAAGTCTCTTTCGTTCCTCTGCTCTATCATCTGCGCTCATAAGTCCTGTGTTTGCCACTCTTACAAAAACAACCGGGGTGTACCCAAACTATTCCCATTGTGGAACTCGCACCACCCTTCTGCCCTTGCCCCACGAATCAACGTGGCCCACCTCCGCAAGGCCCGCATTGACCTTACTCCTCAGGAATGGAATGATTGTTCGGTTCACCCAGAGCGGATTTGCGGCTCAGAGGCCTTCAGGGGGCCGGTCAACGCGACGAAGCCCGCCTGCATCAGAGTTCTTCATTGGCCTGGGGACATCAGACATTGGGGCAATGGAATAGCGCCGCAGCTCCCCGCTGTGCGCGCGGTTCAAGAGAGGGACGTTTCATGAAGCGGTTTGGGACAGCTTTCGCTGTCGCGCTTGCGGCGCTCTGCGTCGCGGCCGGCTGCAATGATTACGGCAACACATTTCAGTCCAACACGGGAGCGGCGCTCATCTCCCTTTCGCCGAGCAATAGCACTGCGGGCCAGACCTCGGACCTCACGATCACTGTGATTGGCAGCGGTTTCGTCCCCAAGACCGTCGTTCAGTGGAATCAGAAAACCATCGCCACCACGGTGACCACCGACAGCCTCGGGGACGTTCTCAATGTCACTGCCGTCGTACCCAAAGCTCTCCTCGCCACGCCCGGCATTGCGTTCGTTAACACGCTGAATCCCAAAACCAGCAATCAGGACAACGGTCTTTCCAACACGCTTTCGTTCATCATCAACGTTCCGCCCAATCCCGTTCCAACGCTCACCAACATCTCTCCGACCAGCGCGGCGCCTCTTTCCGGCGACACTACGATCACTGTGACCGGCTCAAGTTTTGTGAAAAACACCGGGCCAGCCGGGTCACCGAATGGTTCCGTTGTTCAGTGGCTTGCCGGAACCACGCTGACCACGCTGGACACCACCTTCGTCTCCGCCACACAATTGACCGCCGTCGCAAAAGCAAATCTCCTCAGCACGGAAAGTTGCGCCAAAGTCACCGTTTTCACCGGCCCTTCATCCGATTCCAACCCCAACACTTCCAATCCAAACGGCGGTGGCGGCACGAGCGTTGCCTCCGCGACGTTCACGATTTCCACGAACGCGAATTTCTGTCCTGCGGCAGCGCAGGGGCAAGCCGCAGTGATGGTCGCGGAAGAAACGCCGGCTGTCAGTCTCGATGGGCGCTTTGTTGCGTACACCGCGCAGCAAGGGGAACATTCGCAAATCTTTTTGCGCGATACCTGCGAAGGCGCCGCAAGCGACTGCAAACCGCAAACGAGCGTTCTCTCTGCGGCGCACGACAGTACCGAAGGAAACGGTGATAGCCACAATCCTTCGATCAGTTCCGATGGCCGCTACATCGCATTCAGTTCCGCTGCAACGAATTTGGCCGCGGACACGCCCAGCGGCAAACAAATCTTTTTGCGCGACACGTGCCGCGGCGCTGCGTCGAGTTGCAAGCCGCAAACAGAATTGGTCTCAGTCGACGCCAGCGGACTCTTGAGCGCAACGGACAATCTGCTGCCTTCGATCAGTTCCTCGGGACGATTCGTCGCATTCCTGTCCATAAAATCTTCAACATCGAAGTCTGCTGCCTCGACGGCCGGCCAAATTAATAATGGAATGCGCCAGGTGTTTGTGCGCGACACTTGTATCGGCGCCGCTTCTTCTTGCACGCCAAAAACGACACGTATCTCCACGCAGCCCGGCGACGCAAACACTGTTGGCGGAAAACCCCCGGGCCCTGCCGTTAGCGGCAACGGCTCCGGCGTCGGCATCGCGGACAATCACACCGCAACTTTGTTCACGCGCACCGTCCCGGTCGATGACCGGGTTTTCTTGGCGATCACGAAAAATCAAAATTAGATTTTTGGCTTGGAAGACCTGATTTGAAAAATTGAAATGAAAACGGGGCAAGTGCTCTGGTGCTTGCCCCGCTCTCTGCTCTGGACGAAATTTTGAATTGATTTTTTGAAGTCCGCAAACTATCCGAGAAAACCTAGATTCGCCGTCGTGAAATTCGCCAGATTCGGAAAGATGGACGGCAAATCCGTATCCGCAACGCCGAACCACTTCGCCAGCGTCGCGGCGTACTGATCGACGGAAGTCGTCGGAATCCATCGTCCATTCGAGCCAGTGTCATCCGGCCCGCCAAGAGCAAGCGTCGGCATGGCGCCGTAAATCTGATTACCATGCACCGCGCCACCCAAAATCACCTGGTGCCCACCCCAGGCATGGTCCGTTCCACCGTTCGATCCCGGCTGCAGCGTTCTACTGAATTCAGAAAGGGTGAACGTTGTGACGTTGTTCGCGACGCCGAGTTCTTGCGTTGCCGAATAAAATGCGTTCATCGCAGGACTAAGCTGCTGATAGAGAGCGACCTGCGTGGCGAGTTGATCGCTGTGCGTATCGAAACCGCCGAGCGAGCAGAAGAAAATTTGGCGGGTTACACCGAGCGCGCTACGAGCGGCGATGACTTGTGCGACTTGCTTTAGCTGCGAAGCGAGGCCGTTTTTAGCTGGGAAAACAGTTTGGAGAGGCGCGATGCTTTTGAGCGCATTGGCAAGCACGACGCCTTGTTGCACGGATTGATTTGTAACCGTGCTCGTCGCTTGCACGAGAGAAATTCCTGTATCGAATGTGAGCAATTGCTGCGTGGCAAGAAAACGCGCCTGGCCCGCAGCGGAAGAATCAAAACCTTGCAACCCAGGAGTGCTGCCCGGATTCATCGTGAAAGGCCGCGTGGAATCGCCGGTGCCGAAAATCGTGTTGCCTGCAACGGAAAGAACCGGGGGAAACAACGCACCGCTGTTGAAGGTGGGATTTATTTTGTCGGCGACTTTTCCGGCCCAGCCTGCGTCGGCGAGACCGTTTAATTGCGTGGTCTGCCACTGATCCTGCTGGTCGGAGTGAGAAAAAAGATTCGACGGCAAGTTCTGATATTTTTTGTACTGTGCTTGCGTAGTGGGCTGGACAAGCGTGCCGACGTTGGCGAGAACGGCAAGATTTTTTTGATTGTTAAAGAATCCCTGAAGCTCCGGCAAATTCGGATGGAAACCAAAACCTGCCAAGCCGCCGATCTGCAACGGCAAAAGCGAAGCCTGTGAAATCGCCAGGTTCGCGCGAATCGTTTGATAGTTAGGATACGCAGAGCCGAGTGGGACGATCAAATTATTCGAGTCGTTTCCGCCGAACAAGAAAATACAGACGAGCGCTTTATAATCGGTTGTGCCTTGCGCGAGCGCGCTGACGAGGCCGAACTTGCTGAGGCCGCTGACCAGCGACGCAGTCGCCGCGGAGCAGCAGGTTAGCCGCAGGAAGTCTCTTCTTGTGTGTGGACTCGTCATGATTTTTTCTCCCGACCTTATCGCTGAACTTGATATTGCGACGAAGAAAGCACGAGATAGATTGCCGTCTTCGCCTGATTTTTCGTGTCGGTGCTGCTGACCGCGCCGATCGCCGTTAGAATGCCCTGCTTCATCGGATCGGAAATCGTGTTGTGGAGGAACAATGTATCGAGCAACGCGACCATCTGGTCGGGCGTGCCAGCGTTGATGACCGGAGTGAAATCGAGTTTGAGGCTCGAACTAAAGCCACCATAGACCGCGCTGTTGATGAAATTTACTCGCGCGAGGCTCGTGTTCGTATTGAAGATGGCAAATTCAGGGCCATTGAGCGTCGATTGCGGAATCGGACTGTCCGGCGGAAAGAAATTGAAAACGCTGCCGGAGTTGAAAACGTTTTGCGACATGTTGGAAGAAGGTGAAACGAACTGCGAGCCGTCGGCTGTTTGACCGTGGAACGCTCTCGCGACGCTGACGATCATCACCGCAGGTTCGCGAAGTTTTCCATCATTCGGATCGGCCGTTGCGTTGGAATCTCCGCGACGCGCTTCGGAATCAAGCAGGACTGCCGCGACAGTGGCTTGCATGTCCCCGCGCTTTCCGCTGCCGTAAGAATTGAACTTGCCGCTGATGAATGCGTTAGCGACGCGCTGTACGTAGGCAGGGCTTGGATTGCTCGACACCAGTTTCAGAATGAGAGAGCGCGCGACGAACGGCGGCATATTCGGATGATTGAAAATGGTGGTGAGGACGTTGTCGAGTTCGGCTTCGGCGGTCTGACCGGCGGCGACCGATTGGCCGAGGAACGTTTTCGTTCCGTTGTCGTGGTTCGATTCAAACGGCAGCATTGGGCCGCCGTAATATTCAGGATTGTGTTTTTGCAGTGTCATGCCCGGTTGTGTTGGGAAAGTCCAACCGGTTAGAGAGCGGCCGAGCGCCATGACATCATCCTGCGTATAAGTCGGAATCGGATTGCCAGAGCCGTCGAGCATCGGCGTACCATCCGGATTGGTTTGGCTCAGACCAAGAGTGAAGAGTTGCATTAACTCGCGCGCGTAATTTTCGTTGGCATGCTGGCCCGTGCCCGGCTTGTCGTTGTTGACCATGTCCAGGAAATGACCCATGGCTGGCGTGAGCGTGACGTCTTTCATCACGTCGTAGTAGTTGCCGAGTGCGTCGTTCGTGAGCGCTCGCATGTAATTGGTATAGCCATTGGGATCGCTGACTTTGTTGGCGGAGACGACCCACTGTTCGTTGAGAGCAAAGGCGACACGAAGCCGCAGCTGGTCGCCGTCGTTCACGTCGTTCAGGAAAAATGAGTTCTGAACGTTGGAGACAGAATCGTTTACGCCGGGGTTGGGATAGGTGGAGACCGGCGCCGCAAACTGACTGGCGAGATAGTTGTCAAAGCCGAGCTGAGAAACCTGATTGACCGTTTCCGGAGTTGGACCGAAGGAAGATTGTTCAAGGAAGCGAACAGCAGCCGTTTGAGTAACGGCGGAAGTACCGCCAACGACTTGAGCGGTGAGCGAGCCCGATGTGGAGCCGCCCGGGTTGGGGTTGGTCACAGTGACCTGAACATTGCCTGTGGTTGCTGCGGAGCCGATTGCGTCGAGCTCGGTGGGCGATACGTAAAGGGTTGGCAGTGCCTGGCCGCCGAAATTGATGACTGAACCTTGCATGAAACCTTTACCAGTTACAGTGAGCAGGAATGAACCGGTTGCGATGTTGGTTGGATTGATGGACGCGACAACGGGAGTGGGGTTAACGATGGTGACTATGCTGCTGGCAACCTGTGTGGGATCGACTTTGCTCGTGGCAGTGATTGTGACTGTATTCGGATTGGGAATGGAATTCGGCGCCGTGTATCCGCCCTGCGCGGTGATGTAGCCGATCACCACCGTGCCGCTACCATTGTTGACGGCCCATTGCACGGAGGAGTCCGCCGCCCCTGTGACGGTTGCCGTGAAGTATTGAACGTCTGTAGCATGCACGGTCGCTGTAGCGGGCGTGAGGGAGATATTTACACCGGAACCGTTGACGACCTTGGCGGTCATCGTTCCCGAAGAAATCGTGCCTGGATCGGGATTCTTGACGCTTATGGAAATGTTGCCGACCTGGCCGCCGGATGCCGTGCCGGTCGCGGTGAGTTGCGTGGAAGAGACGCGAGTAGTCGTCAACGCAGTAGAGCCGAAGTCGACGACAGCGTTGGAAGCGAAGTGCGAGCCGTTGATTGTTAATTTAAAAGAGCCGACGGGAATCGAAGTCGGACTGATTGAAGAAATCTGAGGCGTGGGATTTTCGAGAGTGATAGAACTGCTGGCGGTTTTCGTGGAGTCGGCTGTTTCTGTTGCGGTGATGGTGATCGAGTTTGTGGAGGGCGGAAATTCGGGGGCGGTAAAAAGTCCGCCGCTGGTGATTGTCCCGGTAGTGCTATTGCCTCCGGCGACTCCATTGACGCTCCATGCGACTGCCGTCGCCGTTGTGTCGCCTGTAACTTGTGCCGAGAATTGCTGAGTTTCAGCGCCACGAACCATTGCAGAGCCCGGCGTAACCACGAGCTGGCCGGGCGCGGGAGGCGGAGTCGTGTTGCCGCCGCCCATAGTGCTACAACCAGCCATTGCAATTGACAGGAGGACTGCAGAGATTCCCCGCTTGAATGAAATATGCGCGTTCACGTCGGCCACTCCCCCGGCTGGATTGCATCCGTTACCATTCGATGGACGGACGCGGTCCAGATCAACCCGCGTTCATTTGAAAAGTTGTCAGCAGCTGGGGTGAAAGCAGACTAGGGATTGCGCAGAGACGAAGATACTGGCCAACAGTACAGAATGGGTGCATTGTTCCGGGCAGGCTACACGTGGATTAGTACTCTCTAAGAATCGCGGGGAAGATCGGTATTTTGCGAGGATCTCTTTCCGCGATTTTCAGCCGCAGCAAAATTAAGGTTGCTGTTGTTGTGAAGGGGTCTGCTCCGCGGGCTGTTGTGCAGGAGCAGAAGAATCCACAGGCGAGGTTGTGACGGAGGGAGTTGCGGGAGAAGTTTGGTCGGGTTGGTTTGCGCCCGGCTGGTCAAAACGAATGAGCGAAATCTGGACACCGCGCGCGTCAGGAATCAGAGTGACGACTCTTGTGAGTCCTTGACGATCGGCGATAAAGGCGACAGTGGATTCGGAAATATTCAATTGCTTGAAGAGATCCAGCATGACGGATTCGCCCGGACCGCGGCGCTTGAATTCGTTCGACAGATGGTCCTGATACCACTTATCTACCAAATCGGGGTCGTCATCCGCTTGATAGATTGTTCGAGTGATGCCGTTTTTGGCCTCTTGAGCTTCTTTGAGGGCTTCATGCTGGCCAGGAATCACGAGTGAGCCTCGAGGGTAGACCGGGAGAATAGGGCCCATTTGCTTTTCGCGCTCGATACGAAGGCTTCCGAGCGGCGTGTGCATGGTCTTGCCGTCGTTTGTTGCGATTAGGCCTGCAGTGCGCATCACGCGGCCAGCCAGGAAGAATCCTCCGCCCAGTAGAATACCCATTGAGGCGAAAAGGCCGACAGTCATCCACAACAACGACTTTGAGGAATACGAGCTTCCGGTCACGCCATCGGCCATGACGCACTTCTCCAGGGCCTGCAATAGCAGCGCCAAGATTAAGTTTCGCAGATGTTTGGCCGGGGTGTGCGGCGCGGACAAGTCGCTGTGCTCTAGTGATTCCTGACCTTTGGGACAGGATGACCGCCAACGCGGTGAGGGCTTACTTACTTGTGTATTTTTCCGGGAGCGGATTTTCGGGGCGTTCTTCGTCCCAGAAGATGCTAATCACGTACCAGCGCTTGCCATCGTTGAAAAGCTGGAGACTGTTGATGCCGCGGGCGAAGGGCTTTTCCCCAGGGGCATTGCGGGATTCGTACGTGCTGAAGACGTGAGCTTCCTGACCGAACTGCTCGGTCTTGCGGGAGAGTTCGCTTTCGTAGAAGGCATGCTCCTTGAAATACTTTCCGGCGCGCTCGACGTAGCCATCCGGAGTGAACGAACTGGCGGTGAAAGTTCCGTCGGGTTTCTTGCGAGCGGCACCCATGCGTGCTTCGGGGAGGAAGAGAGAGCGGAAGCGGTTCCAATCGCGGTCGCCGGCGGGACCGGAGATGACGTTGTAAAGAGCGGCGAGGATGGCGTCGATGCTTTCGACGTCTTTGGGATTGGCGGCAGGAGCAGCTGCGACCGTCGCCGGTTGAGCTGCGGGTTTTTCCTGGGCAAAGCTTGAAACAGAAAGTGTTGCCAGCAATGCCGCCAGAATCGTAATTGACAGGAATCTGATTTTCATCACATCTCCTTGAGAAATCTCATGGCCCTGCGGCTAATTGAATCGCACTTTCACGTCGGCTCGTTTTTCCAAGTGAACCGTATCAATGAAGCGCACTTGGCGGTCATCGAGCGTGAGAATCATGGACTGCAGACGGACGCCATCGCCGAAGAAACGCACACCGCGGAGGAGATTTCCGTCCGTGACGCCGGTGCACGCAAAGATGATTTTTTTCCCCGGCGCGAGGTCGGTGGTGTCATAGATTCGCTTGGGATCTTTCACGCCCATTTTTTCGAGACGCTCCGCATCCTGGACCTTGGCGAGCACGAGACGGCCCAGAATCTGACCATTTAGACAGCGGAGAGCCGCGGCGGTGAGCACGCCTTCGGGCGCTCCGCCCGTACCCATGACCGCGTGGACGCCAGTGCCTACGACGGCCGCGGAAATTCCGGCGGAAAGATCGCCATCACCGATGAGGCGAATGCGTGCGCCGGCCTTGCGGATGTCTTCAATTAATTTTTCGTGGCGCGGGCGGTCGAGAACGATGATGACGAGGTCTTCGACGTCGCGGTCGAGGCGCTTTGCGATGGATTTCAAATTGTCAGCAACGGGAGCGTCCAGATCGACCGCTCCTTTGCACGATGGGCCGACGACAATTTTTTCCATGTAGAGATCCGGCGCGTGGAGTAAGCCGCCGCGTTCGCTGGCGGCGAGGACAGTGATGGAATTGGGAGTACCGGTGGCGCAGAGATTTGTGCCTTCGAGAGGGTCTACAGCAATATCGACGGCAGGAAAATTTGCATTCGGAGCGTGCGTGGCGAGGCCGACTTTTTCGCCGATGTAGAGCATGGGCGCTTCGTCGCGCTCGCCTTCGCCGATGACGATGGTGCCGTCCATCTGGAGCGAATCCATCGTTTTGCGCATGGCTTCGACGGCGACTTCGTCGGCTTTGTGGCGGTCGCCGAAACCCATGGTGCGGGCGGCTGCGATGGCCGCGTTTTCGACGACGCGCAGAAATTCAAGGCTCAGTTGAGATTCCATGATGTACTCCGTGAAAAAGCCAAAGGCAGGAAACGGTGAACATGGTAAGCCAGATGCCGTTTGCGCGTCGAGCGTGCTCGAAGAATTGCAGGGAGGTTGTGCGCTCGCCAGAGACTTTAATGACTGATAAGCAACGGGATCAATGTGCGCGGGTGTCCGAATTACCGAGTTTGCCAGGATACGGACTACCTGTTTGTGGCGCGGATGAGAAACAGCAAAATCGATCCGAAGGTGAGCCACCAATATATTGTCGTGGCATACGGAGACGGAAAGATTTCGAATTTGGAAGTTGGTCCGCCGGAATTTTCGGTTGGGAATTTGCCGAGCTATTGCCACACTGTCCAGTCGTTGCGCACGAACTAAATCAGCTTGAATTCCGTAAACATTCACTTTGCATCCAGATTTGTTGTTGTTCCTGATGAACGGGCTGAATAAACTGGTGTCATGATTGATCCACACCGATTTCTTTTGTTTTTTGCTGCGGCATTGGTGCTGGCGATGACGCCGGGCGCGGGGATTTTTTACGTGTTGGCGCGGACGCTGGCGGGAGGTCGGCGTGAAGGCGTGGAATCCTCACTGGGAACATTTGTGGGTGGCTTGTTTCATGTGATGGCTGCGGCGCTGGGGATTTCGGCGGTGCTGGCAGCATCGGCAGTTGCGTTTCATTCTGTGAAATACGCGGGTGCGGCGTATTTGGTTTGGCTTGGAATTCGGATGATTTTGTCGCGAAACGATGCGATGCCGGAAAAAACCGAAGCACCGAAGAGGAACGCGTTTCGGCAGGGGATTTTTACGGAAGCACTTAATCCGAAGACGGCGCTATTTTTTCTTTCGTTTATTCCGCAATTCATTGCGTCGGAACGAGGGCATGTGTTCTGGCAGTTCGTGGTCTTGGGAGTTTGCTCGGTAGCGATGAATACTGCCGCTGATCTTTTGGTTGTATATCTTGCGGCGCCGCTGGAGAAAAAGCTCAAATCCAGTGCGCGCTTTCGACGCAATCAGCGAGTAGCGTCTGGGGTGGGCATGATGGGTCTGGGCGCTTACGTCGGGCTGGCGGATTCAAAATAATCAAGAAACTCAGTGATTGTTCGAACTTTCTGTTCCAAACGATTGAATGACAGCGTTGACGAGGAAGGGATCGTCGAACTCGGTCATTTGGCCTGCGCCTTTGCCTTTTACGGGCAGGAGGCGGGCGGAGAGCGGCTTTTTCCATTTGACGGCGAGTGTAGCGACGTCGGCGAGGATCATATCGAGTTGTTCGACGGTGATGTCGCCGGGCAGAGGCACGGTGTCGAGGCCAGTGCCGCAGACGGCGGAGTAAGAAAGCAATCCTTCCAATGAGACGCGGCCTTCGCTCCAGCGTTGGGCGAGACGAGAGTCTTCCAAGATCGGCAACATCAATCCGTTGTAGCCGGTTTGTTTGACAGGAACATTCTTGATTGCGGCGGTGATGGTGCCAGCGGCCGTAAGCGTGCCGGGCGAGCCAAACGGTTGATCAATGAGGTTTTCGATGGCGGCGCCGATGGAAACGTCCTTGAGCGGCGCGGGGGAGAGGTCGATGCCGACGTATGCCCAGCCGGTTTCGCGGTCGATGCGCTGCGCGTGGCGCTCGATTTCGGTGGCGTGGTTCGTCAGCATATCGGTAAGTTTTTGGCGCGCGGCATCTATATCGGTCGAGCCGCGGAAGGCTTCGGCGACAACGTTCGCGGACTCTAGGCCGATGGCGAACTGATGGCCAAAGCCGGTGTGATAGGCGGCGGTGAAAAAGGGCGAGAGCGGGCGAACGTCCGCGATAGCGCCGAGATTGAAATTGCCCTGGCTGTGTTCGGTGGTGTCTTCAAGTTTCTTGATTGCGCGCGCCGCTGCCCCTATGGCGCGCCAGCGAACGCCGTCTTCTCCGGCGATGACGATGCTTCCGCGAATGTGTTTTGTGTTGGCGATGATTTCGGCGAGGAGATCGGCTTGGGATTCGGGGTCGTCAGCATTAAGCATTGCGGGGCCGATGCCGGGAGCGAATTTCTCTTTTTCGGCAAGCGCGTCATATTCCTTGAAAAACGCGACGGTCTGCGCGGGCGTTAGGCCTTTAGTGTATTCGGGGAATGGTTGGGTGGCGATGCGGATGGTTTCGACTTCGTAGCCGCGAGATTCGAATGTTGTTTTTGCGCGGCGAAGCATTTGAAGGGCATCGACGACCTGCGTTTTGTATTGATCGCGATCGAGATTGATGAAGGCGGTGATCGTACGGATTTTGGGCTTTACGAGCACGGGTACAGTTTTGACCTGGGCGGACGCCTGAGCTGACGCCACGGAGGAGAAAGTTGGAAGCGCGAGAAGGAGTCCAAGGGCGAAATGCAAGTATGTAAGCCGTGTGCGAGAAAACATGAAAATCTCCCAGAGAACACGGTATATCGCGTGCCCACGGAAAGACAAGATTCATTGTGCGCGCGTGAGGTTGGCTGAAATTTAAACGTAGGCGGCGATGCCGGTGATTTTTTCGCCGATGACGAGCTTGTGGATGTCGTTGGTGCCTTCGTAGGTGTAGACGGATTCGAGATTGTTCATGTGGCGCATGATGCAGAAGTCGTCCACGATGCCGTTTGCGCCGAGGACATCGCGGGATTTACGGGCGATTTCGAGCGCAATGGCGACATTGTTCATTTTGAGCATGGAGATGTGGGCTGGATCGACTTTGCCGGCGTCTTTGAGACGGCCAACGTGCATCGCGAGAAGCTGTGCTTTGACGATTTCGGTGATCATCCAGGCGAGTTTTTCCTGAACGAGTTGATGCGAAGCGATGGGTTTGTTGGCGAATTGCTTGCGCGTTTTTGCGTATTGCAGAGCGGTGTCGTAACAAGCCATGGCCGCGCCGATGGCACCCCAGCCGATGCCATAACGCGCTTGATTGAGGCAGCTCAGCGGGCCGCGCAGACCTATGACACCGGGGAGCAAATTGTCTTCGGGGATTTCGCAGTCGGTGAAAGCGAGACCGCTCGTGACGGAAGCACGCAACGACCATTTGCCGTGAACGTCCCATGCCTTGAAACCGGGCGTGCCTTTTTCCACTAAGAAGCCGCGGATTTTTTCATCTTCACATTTGGCCCAGACAACGGCGACGTCCGCGATGGAGCCGCTGGTGATCCACATTTTTTCGCCGTTGAGTACGTACTTGTTGCCTTTTTTCACGGCGCGCGTGAGCATACCGCCGGGATTCGAACCGAATTGCGGTTCGGTGAGGCCGAAGCAGCCGATGGCTTTGCCTTGCTGGAGTTGGGGGAGCCATTTGTCTTTTTGCGCGTCACTTCCGAAGGTGTAAATCGGATACATCACAAGCGCGCCTTGCACGGAAACGAAGCTGCGGAGACCGGAGTCACCGCGCTCGAGTTCCTGTGTCATCAGACCGTAGGCGACATTGGACATGCCCGCGCAACCGTAGCCGTGGAGATTCGCGCCGAAAAAGCCGAGTTCGCCGAGTTGCGGAACAAGGTGCTTGGGAAATTCAGCCTCACGGTTCTGCTTTTCGATGATGGGAATAATTTCGTTTTCGACGAATTCGCGCGCGGTTTGGCGCACGAGTTTTTCCTCGTCAGTCAATTGCGAATCGAAATCGATGAAATCCACACCCGCGTACTTCGCCATGAAGTGCTCCTTTATTCGTTGCATCTATTATGGCATTCCCGTTGGCTTGACGCATCGTGGGCTGGGCCCCAGAATTTTACGAGATACTTTGACGAGGAAACGTGCCGACATCCAGCCGCGGTAAGAAGACGGTTTCTCCGGAGATTTTGATTTTTGATGTGGATGGCGTGCTAGTGGACGTACGGGGAACGTACTGGCGCTCGGCGCTGGATACGGTGCGACATCTGACGGGCAAGCGCGTCACGTATGCGGAGCTGCACAAATGGAAGGCGAAACCCGGGAATAACGACGATTGGGCAATGGTGGCGAGCTGGGTGACGTCGCTTGGCAAACCCTTGAATTATGAGGAAGCGAAGAAAGACTTCAGTAGATTTTATTGGGGGACACTTGAGCAGCCAGGAAACGTGCGGAACGAAAAGCACATTGTTTCTCCGAAACAGATTGAACGGTGGGCAAAACGGTACGAATTAAATTTGTTTACGGGGCGGACGCGGCAGGAATTCACTTATACGTTTGCGAAATGGGCAGGAACGAAGCATTTTCGAACGGTCATCACAATGGATGACGTGAAAAAGATCAAGCCGAGTCCGGAAGGGCTGTACAAAATTCTGGGGAAACGCGATCCGGGAACGGCACTGTATCTTGGGGACAATATAGATGATGCGCTGGCGGCGCGCGATGCGAGCGTGCCGTTCATGGCGATTATTGCGCCGGGAGAATATGGTTATCGCGCCCGCGCTGCCCGCTTTCGCAAACTGGGGGCGCTTGCGCTGCTTCCTCGTGCGACGGACCTCTCCAAGTATTTGGAGCAAACAGACCGAAAACACTTCTCCTAAGTCGCGGTCCCCGCGGCATTGCACTGCACTATTTTCGATGCTAATCTCGCGGCCAAGTCACTGCACGGCAGCGAGAAAACATGGCTTTCAGGTCGAGGTTTTTCTCCACGGTTGTTGGTGCGCTCCTTTTTCTGATCCATACTCCCGCGTTTGGGCAGCAGCAAGGCTGTTCTGCTCCGACGTTACCGGCACGCGATCGCGATGCGGATTTTTTTTCCGCGCAACAAGAAATGGATGTGGGCGACGCCGTCGCGGAACAAGTGCAGCGGGAATTCCATGTTATTGAAGATGAGCGGATTACAGAGTATCTGAAGCGCATCGGCGACAGACTGGCGCGTCAACTGCCGGATAGCAACCTCAAATTCAAATATTTTGTGTTTGACCAGCCTGTATCGAATGCATTCGGCTTACCGGGCGGTCGGATTTACGTTTCGCGCAAGCTGATTGGCTATGTGAAAAATGAAGACGAACTCGCCGGAGTGCTGAGCCATGAATTGGGCCATCTTGTGGAGCGCCAGCAGGCAGGCAGCATGGCGCGGATTTTCCGGGATGTGCTTGGGGTAACTCAGCCCGGGAATCGCGAGGAGATATTCAAGAAATATGTGGAACTCGCGGACATTGCTGCGAAAAAGAAAAACGTGTTACGCGCATCAGAAAAGCAGGAGCAACAGGAACAATTGATTGCAGACGAGGTGGCATTGCGGGCGATAGTACGCGCCGGATATTCGCCACAGGCTTTTGTCGATTTCTGGGACCGTTTCGCGGATACGAAAGGAAAAACCGGAAGCTGGCTTTCAGATTTTTTCGGAACAACGAGCCCGGAGTCGAAACGGCTTCGCGAAATGCAGAAGAAGCTGGCGACACTTCCTGCGGCGTGCATTGAGCAACATCCTGTGGCCGAACCAAGTGAATTCACCGAATGGCAATCGGCGGTGCTCGACTATAACGGGCTTGGGCACAAGGAAAAGCTGCACAACGTGCTCAGCAGGAAAACCCTGGATCCTCCGCTGCGCGATGAAATCAGAAACATCCGGTTTAGTCCCGACGGGAAATATTTGCTGACGCAGGATGAGTCGACCATTTTTGTTCTGCAGCGGGAACCTCTGGGGTTTCTCTTTCGCATCCCCGCGCCTCAAGCAAAGCCGGCGCAGTTCAGTCCGGATTCGCAGCGAGTTGTCTTCTACACTCCCGGATTGCGCGTGGAATCATGGAACATAGAAGATGAGCGCAAAACGTTTGTGAAGGAACTCGTTCTTTCCAAGGGATGCCGACAAACGGCGCTGTCTCCGGACGGAAATACGCTGGCGTGTTACGGTATGGAATTCGATCTCTCGCTTTACGATGTGCAGACCAGCGCTCGCGTTTTTCAAAAGAAAGACTTCCACTTGCCGCAATTTGGCGAGTACCTGGCGATATTGATTTCCGCCATCATTCATCAGGACATTCCGGAATTTCTGAATATGCAGTTCTCCACGGATTCCCGCTATTTTGTGGCGGCTTCTCACACGGACAATCTGATTGCGTACGATTTGCAGACGAAGTCGACGGTCTCCACTCCCGGCTCGACGCACAGGTATTTTGCGAATGGATTTGTTTTCCTCAAGCCCGACCTGATCGCGGCAGTCGATACGGAAAAACCTGCGAATTCACCGGTGTTCAAATTCCCATCGGGTGAAGTCACGGAGCGGATGCCACTCGGCGCCACGCTGCGTGCAGCTGCAAATCCTCGATATGTGATTGCCGGACCGCTGAAGAACTACGCGCTGGGGGTGGCCGACACGGAACAGAAAAATCTTGTGCTGGCGACCCAGATGAAAGCACTCGATGTGTACGGAGATACTTTTGCCGTGGAGCTGAGCAACGGCCGGATTGGCATTCACAAATTTCCGAACGCGCTGACTAAGGCGATCACCCTTCCCAAAAGTTCAATTAATGGCTTGAGAGCTTCCGCCGTATCACCGGATGTGCAATGGCTGGCTTTTTCCATGAGCTATCGAGGCGGTGTGTGGAATCTCGAGCAGAATAAACAAGTTTTTCATGTACGCGGGTATCGCGGAGTCTATTTTGGAGATGATCAAGCGGCTTACGCGGATTTTCCGAAACTGGAGAAATACGATAAGGACCCCGTGATCGGGCGCATGAATCTTGCGAACGGGTCGAGCTCCGAAGCGATGAAGATCGAAGAAGAAGGGACGCGGATGGTTGGGAGCATCCTGCTCAAGATCAACTACGACAAGAAATCTCAATTTGGCAAGGACCAAACGTGGGAAGCAATCGATCCCAAAAACGGAGGTTCGCTTTGGAAACGCGCATTTCCGAAAAATGTCCCAACACTCCTGAGCGATTCCAAGTCGCAACTGATGCTCGTTTACTGGCCGGCGAATTCCGAAGGCGCAAAAGTGGAATGGAAGAGCGATCCTGCCATGCAGCAAAAATATCAGGCCGCAGGCGCCGGGAATGACGACATATTCGTTGAAGCCATAAATCCGATTACGGGAAAAACAACAGGAAGTTTTTTTGCGGTCACGGGAAAACAGTCATTCCGGCTAGAACGCGGCACTGCGGCTGGCAACTACGCTGCTGTAACCGACGACGCAAACCGGATATTGGTGTACGCACTGGATAGCGGCGTTCAAACGGGGAAGCTATTCGGTCGTGCGCCGTCGATTTCGCCGGATAGCGAGCTGCTTTGCGCAGGGAATGAAAGCGGACAGCTGACGCTGTACGATTTGACTACGATGACGAAGCGCGATGAATTTGTATTTGCGAGTCCCGTGGCGATGACTGTATTTGTGAAAGAAGGAAAGCAGTTATTCGTGCTGACGGAAGATCAGAATGTATTCTTGCTGGATTCTTCGAAGGGCCCTGCCCCAGTGACGGCTACCGCCACGGCAAACTAATTCTCGCCAGTGCCCTCTTGTAGTCCTCATCTTGCATCCAAACTAACACACCGCAGAATCGCGGGAACTTTTGCTTTGCCTTAGGGGAAGTGAATATTGGAATGATGTCTCTACTCATAAAGCGAATTTTGCATCAGGGAATATTTACTGCCGGGTTCTGTTGCGCGTTGAGTTTCGCGGCGCAAGCACAATCGCCGCCGGGACCGATGACGCAGACGACGGCGCCGCCTCCAGCTGCCGCGACAAGTACTGCGGCAACTGCGAAAACGGAGCCTGCGCCGGATGTACCGCGAAAGAAGGATCTTACTGGCGCGTGGAAGTTGAATAAGGACGAGAGCACGAGTCCGCGCGATAAAGACCATTCGGGGAGAGGCGGAAATGGCGGCGGCCGTTCGGGCGGCGGATATCCCGGCGGAGGCCACGGTGGCTATGGCGGCGGTATGCACCGCGGTGGCATGAGCGACGATGAACGCAAAGAGATGCAGGAATTGATGCGTCCATCAGAGACGCTGGAATTTACGCAGGATGGACCCGCGATTAAGATGACCGACGATTACGACCGGCACCGCACGTTTTACACCGACGGTCGTAAAGTGAAGAAGTCGAAGGACGCGGACAACCAGGAATTCGACGCAACATGGAATGAATACCGGCTCGTTTCCGACTTCAAAGGACCGGATGGGAATAAGATTGAGCGTACTTTTGAAGTGCTCGAAGGAAACCAGCAATTGCGAGAGACGATTCACTTCACGATGGGCCGGAGCCAGCGCGAAGTGTATTTGCGCCATGTGTATGACCTGAGTTCCGCCGCGAATTCGCCCACCAAGTAGCGGTTTTTCCTCCATTTTTTCCACGAAAAATCACGACAAATTGAATCTTGCTTGCGTTGACGGAAATACGCACCGATGATATAAATTAGTGTTCGGGTCGGTGGTTTAGGGTCGGCTGTGTGCTCCTTCCCGGGTAGGGGTATGGCGAGCCTGCGAACACAGGCCGCAACGCGGCCTTCATTTAACACGAGGTTCAGGCAATACAATTTAGATGGGTAATTTGGGTCACCAACTAGGCGAACTCTTCCTCGGGGCTGTGCCTACAGTCCTGATTCTTATCGTTCTTTATTTTGTCCTTAAGTTTCTATTCTTTAAGCCGCTTTTGGCTGTGATGGCGGAGCGCGAAGCTCGCACTGCGGGTGCTCAAAAGGCAGCTGAAGCCGCACAGGCGGCAGCCGCGGAAAAAGTGAAGCAATACCAGGAAGCGTTGAAGCAAGCGCGGGCGAAGGTTTATGCCGAGCAGGAAGCGGCGCGGAAAAAACTCTTGGATGAGCGTGCGGCTCTGCTGAAAGCTTCGCGAAATTTGGCCGCGACAGAAGTCAGCGCGGCAAAAGAGAAAGTCGCTCAAGAAGTTGCTGTGGCGAAGCGCGAATTGGAAGCGGGAGTGCCTCAGCTCGCCGCCGAAATTGCCAAACGCGTTCTAGAGACTTCCTCTCCAAGCGGGGCGCGATGAGTTTGCGCCGGTTCGTCTTCTTAGCGGTTAGTGTGACTGCGGTTCTGCTCGTGTGCGCTTCGATTGTTTCCGCCGCGGAAGAAGGCTCGGCTGGAATGGGCGGTGCGGACAGATTATTCAAGTGGATCAATTTTGCGATTGTCGCGGCCGTGATTTTGTGGATTTTCGGCAAAGTACTGCCTCCAAAGTTTCGAGCGAATGCGGAAACAATCAGCTCGGCGATCACGCGTGCAACGTCAATCAAGGCAGAAGCGGATAAGCAACTGGCCGACGCGGAGGCGCGCTTGGCGCGGCTTGAACAGGAAGTGGTGGAATTGCGCGCGCTTGCACAAAAAGAAGCGGCGGCCGATGCCGAACGCATCCGCGAAATGGCGAAGTCCGACGCGGAGAAAATTTCTGTGGCTGCTAAGGCGGAAATTGAAGCTGCAGAGCGCTCGGCGCGGGTGGAATTGAAAGCGCTGGCAGCGAAATTAGCGGTGGATGGAGCGGAATCGCTGCTTGCGAAGCAACTGACGCCACAGGCACAGGAATCGTTGGTGAGCGCATTTGTGGAGTCGCTCGAAGGGAGGCCGAATTGAAGTCGGCGAGCCTCCAATACGCGAATGCACTGGCAGATGTAGCGCTGGAACAGGGCGCAGCAGAACCTGTACTGAAGCAATTGAACGACTTTGCCGGCGCGTACGCCGAATCAGCCGAGTTGCGAAATTTTCTCGCAACCCCTGCCGTCACGACCAAGGAAAAGCACGCCGTTGCCGAAAAACTTTCTGCCCGACTTGGCGGCAGTAAAATCCTTCGTAACTTTCTTTTCCTTGTGATTGATCATCACCGGACGCACATGTTGTCAGAAATTGCGGGGACGTTTCAGACTGTGATCCGGGAGAGGCAAGGCATCGCGGAAGCGGATGTAGTTTCCGCGATTGAATTGAGCGGAGGACAAAAAAAAGTTCTCGTGCAGTCGCTTGAAAAAAAGACCAGCAAGAAGATTGAAGCGAAGTACGCAGTGGATAAAACGCTGTTAGGCGGCGCGGTTGTGAGGATCGGCGACACGGTTTATGACGGGTCGTTGCGACACCGACTGAATGAGATGAGGGCGAAGCTGGCAGCGGAATAGCGAAGAATTTTCGCGCTGGAGTTTTCGCCGGCGCGTGGCGAGATTGAGTAACGGAGCAGGCATGGCAAACATCAAGGCAGACGAAATCAGCAAAATACTTCGCGAACAGATCGCGAACTACGAACAGACGGTCGCTGTCGAGGAAGTCGGCTCGGTGATCAGTGTCGGCGACGGCATTGCGCGCATTCACGGGCTCGAAAAAGTGATGGCGGGCGAGATGCTCGCGTTTCCGCACGACGTTTACGGCATCGCGTTGAACCTCGAAGAAGATCAGGTAGGTACAGTGTTGCTCGGCGAATACACGGCGATTAAAGAGGGCGACACGGTCAAGCGGACGAACACGATTATGTCCGTGCCGGTGGGCGAGGCGCTGATTGGCCGTGTGGTGAACCCGCTCGGCGTTCCGGTGGACGACAAGGGCCCGATTGCGGCGAAGCGGCGCAATCCTTTGGAGCGCATCGCTCCCGGTGTGTTGGATCGGCAGCCGGTGCGCGAGCCGTTGCAAACCGGTATCAAGGCTATTGATGCGATGATTCCGATTGGCCGCGGACAGCGCGAGTTGATCATTGGCGACCGCCAGACGGGGAAAACAGCCGTCATTCTGGATACGATCATCAACCAGAAGGGCAGCGGCGTAATTTGCATTTACTGCGCGATTGGGCAGAAGCGGTCGACGATTGCGCAGGTCGTGAAAGTACTGACGGATGCCGGCGCGATGGACTACACGATCGTGGTCGCATCTTCCGCGGCGGAACCGGCTTCGTTGCAATACATCGCTCCTTACGCTGCCTGTGCGATGGGTGAATATTTTCGCGATACGAAGCGCCACGCGGTTACGTTTTACGACGATCTTTCGAAGCACGCGCAGGCTTACCGCGAAATTTCTTTGCTGTTGCGCCGGCCGCCCGGACGCGAAGCGTTTCCGGGCGACGTGTTCTATCTTCACTCGCGCTTGTTGGAACGCGCGGCGAAGCTGAACGACAAGCTGGGCGCGGGGTCGCTGACTTCGTTGCCTGTGATTGAAACGCAAGCGGGTGACGTTTCCGCATACATTCCGACCAACGTGATTTCGATTACGGACGGGCAGATTTATCTGGAAGCGGATTTGTTCAACGGCGGTATTCGCCCTGCGATCAACGTGGGCATTTCTGTGAGCCGCGTTGGTGGCAACGCGCAGATCAAAGCGATGCGTCAGGTGGCGGGTACGTTGCGACTCGACATGGCGCAATTCCGTGAGTTGGCAGCGTTCGCGCAATTTGGCTCTGACCAACTGGACAAAGTGACGCAAGCGCAGCTTGCGCGAGGACAGCGGTTGACGGAAGTTTTGAAGCAAGATCAGTACGTTCCACTGAGTGTTGAAAAACAGGTGTTGAGCTTGTACACCGCCACGAGCGGCGCGATTGACAATATTCCGGTGCCGGAAGTGCGGCGTTTCGAAAAGGAATTTCTCGAATACGTCGAAACCAGCGCTGGTTCGATTTTGAAGAGCATCGCGGAAAAGAAAGCTTTGGACGACGCGATCAAAGCGGAAATCAAGACCGCACTCGACGCATTCAAGGAGCGTTTCACCGCTTCTGTTGCGACGGCTGCGAAGTAAGAACTTAGAAACGGAAAATGCCCACACTTCTCGATTTTCGGCGCCGCATCCGCTCGGTGAAGAACACCCAGCAGATTACGCGTGCGATGAAGTTTGTTGCAGCGGCGCGGTTGCGGCGTGCACAGGAGAGTGCTCTCGCGGCGCGGCCATATGCACGGGAACTGGCGCGTTTGTTGCGCTCAATTATGGGCCGCATTGATGAACCGCAGCATCCGCTCCTCGCCGTTCGGCCGGAAGAGCGCGTATTGGTGATTGTGCTGACGGGTGAGCGTGGCCTGGCGGGAGCGTTTAATACCAACATCCTGAAGAAGGCGAATGAAGTTTTTCGCGCGAATAAAGATAAGAAAGTTTCTGTTGTGCCGGTCGGGAAGAAAGGCCGCGATGCGCTGAAGCGAGCGGGTTTTGAATTTCCGGCGGAATATATCAATGTGCTGGCGCGTGTGGAATTTTCGACTGCGCGGGAAATCGCGAACCTGGTGACGGAGCTTTACAAGAAAGAACAGATTGATGCAGTTTACATTGTGTTCACCGAATTTAAGAGCGTGATTGCGGCCAACCTCGCCGTGGAAAAACTGCTGCCTGTCGAAAAAATGGAAATGGAAGGCGATGCAAATTCGCAAACGGATTATATCTACGAGCAACCAGCGGAGAAATTACTCGACCGCCTACTGCCGCGGTATGTGGAAACGCAAGTATTGCGAGCGATGCTGGAATCCTCAGCCTCTGAATATGCGGCACGCATGACGGCGATGGAATCGGCTACGAAAAACGCAGGCGAAGTGATTCAAGGATTGACGCTGCACATGAACAAAGTTCGGCAAGCGGCGATTACCAGAGAAATTATTGAGATTGTCAGCGGCGCTTCATCGACCGCGTAGGAGAAAGCATGGCAGAGAAATACGCAAACCTCGGACACGTCGTGCAGGTCATCGGGCCTGTGCTCGACATTCAATTTGAATCAGGCCATCTGCCTGCGATTTACAACGCGGTTCGCATCACGAGCGAAGGCTATAACGTTCCGGAACCGCTGGACATCATCGCGGAAGTGCAACAGCACCTGGGCGAAGGACGCGTGCGAGCGGTTTCGATGGAACCGGTCGAAGGCATGGTCCGCGGAATGAAGGCGTACGATTTGGGGAAAGGCATCGAAGTCCCTGTGGGGCGGCCGACGCTGGGCCGCGTGATGAACGTACTGGGCAAGCCGGTGGATCAGTTGGGGCCGATCGTTACGGATACCTATTTTCCGATTCACCGCCCGGCTCCGACGCTTGAAGATCAGTCCACTACTCTGGAAATGTTTGAGACGGGCATCAAGGTTGTGGACTTGATGGAGCCGTACGTGAAGGGCGGAAAGATCGGCCTCTTCGGCGGCGCGGGCGTTGGCAAAACCGTTTTGATTATGGAATTGATTCACAACGTTGCGATGAAACACGGCGGCGTGTCGGTGTTCGCGGGTGTCGGCGAACGTACGCGCGAAGGCAACGACCTTTGGCTGGAAATGAGCGAAGGCGGCGTTATTACGCCGGGCAATAGCGAAAAGTCACGTTGCGCGTTGATTTATGGGCAGATGACGGAGCCGCCTGGGTCGCGTCTGCGCGTGGGATTGACCGGCCTGACCGTTGCGGAATATTTCCGCGACCAGGAACATCTGGATGTACTGCTCTTCATCGACAACATTTTCCGCTTCGTGCAGGCAGGTTCGGAAGTTTCGGCGTTGCTGGGCCGCATGCCGAGCGCCGTGGGTTATCAGCCGAACTTGAACACGGAAATCGGCGAACTGCAGGAGCGCATTACTTCGACGAAGTCCGGTTCAATCACTTCGGTGCAAGCGATTTATGTGCCTGCAGACGACTACACGGACCCTGCGCCTGCCGCGACGTTTACGCACTTGGATGCGACGACGAACCTTTCGCGGCAAATCGTGGAACGTGGAATTTATCCGGCGGTTGATCCGCTGGCCAGCTATTCGCGCATTTTGGATCCGCGCATTGTTGGTGCAGAGCATTACGCTGTTGCACGCGGCGTAAAATCTATTCTGCAACGCTACAAGGATTTGCAGGACATTATCGCGATTCTCGGTATCGAAGAACTCTCGGACGAAGATAAGCGCACCGTCAATCGCGCGCGCAAGATCGAAAAATTCCTTTCGCAGCCAATGTTCGTGGCGGCGCAGTTCACGGGTCTTGAAGGCAAGTACGTGAAGATTGAAGACACGGTGCGCAGCTTCAAGGAAATTGTCGAAGGTAAGTACGACGATGTGCCGGAGCAGGCGTTCTACATGGTTGGCACGATCGAGGAAGTTCTCGAAAAGGCCGAGAAGATGAAGGCAAGCGCGTAGAGACGGAATGTTTCCCGAAGCTATCCAACTCGCGATCGTGACTCCAGAGCGGCAGCTTCTCAGCCAGGGCGTTACCGAGGTGACGCTTCCCGGCGCAGACGGCGAGCTCGGCGTGCTGCCGGGGCACGCGCCACTCATCACGGAGCTGGGTATTGGGGAGCTGCGCTATCGCACCGCGGGCGGAACGCTTTCTGAACCCATTGCGGTGATTCGAGGATTTGCGGAAGTGTTGCAGGATCGCGTAACAGTGCTGGCGGAAACGGCGGAGCGTCCAGAAGAGATTGATCTTGATCGTGCGAAGGCTGCGCTCGAACGCGCCGAAAAGCGCATCGCTGCGGGAACATCCGCGACCGAAATGGATTGGGATCGTGCCACCGCCGCGTTGCAGCGTGCGCTGGTCCGCATCAAGGTTGCGGAGTACGCACCGCGACGCCGCAGCACTCCTGTTCCGACGACGTAGACCATTCCCAAAGGGCGAACGTGGAACCGATCATCATGTACTGCACGCATTGGTGCCCCGATTGCTGGCGTGCGAAAGAGTTTCTGAAGAAGCGCGGAGTTGCGTTCGAAGAGATCAATATTGAAGAAGACCCGGATGGCGAAGACATCGTCATCGCGGCGAATAATGGCAAGCGCAGAGTGCCGACGCTGAAAGTAGGAGACCGCTATTTTGCGTGCAGTCCGTTTAATGCACAATTGCTTGCTGCAGAACTGAACATCCCCCTGAATCCAGAAAAGAAAAGCTGAATCTACAGCTCTGCCAGAAGAGAGCGCTTCCAGGCGCGAATGTCTGGCTCATTCCTTTTGTAAAAAGTCCATTGTTTAATGCGCTTGCCGCGAATCAGGCCGGTCTGTGCCAGCACCTTCAGATGCTCGCTCGCAGTCGGATGGCTGACGCGGAGTTTGCGCGCGATCAAAAGCCCGCAAACGCCATCTTTGACAAGGTCGCCGTCCACCTGAGGCGGAAAGTGCTTGCGCGGATTCTTCAGCCAATCCAGAATCTGCAACCTGTTGCGATTTGCAAGAGCGCGAAATACGGAATCCCGATGCATGCTCCTCCCCGTCCAAAATGGCAGTTGTGCATTTAGCTAAATGCCGAAGTACAATGAGATTCTACCATGAGCGTCACGCAAAACCATTCGCAGATTACACGTGAGGAGATTCAAGAGACGTATGGCAAGATTGCGCAACATGTGCGGCGCACCCCGCTCGTTTCAATAGCGAGTTCCGATTTCGATCTTGACGAATTCCCTCTTTTTCTCAAGCTGGAGCTTCTGCAACACACCGGATCATTCAAAGCGCGGGGCGCGATCACTAATCTGCTCACGCGTGAAGTGCCGAAAGCGGGAGTCGTCGCCGCATCTGGCGGGAACCATGGAGTTGCCGTGGCGTTTGCCGCGCACAAATTCAATGCGCCGGCGAGAATTTACGTTCCGACAGTTGCTTCGAAGACAAAGATTGAGCGTATTCGTTCTTACGGCGCAGAACTCGTCGTGGATGGCAGTCTGTTCGCGGAGGCGTACGCCGAAAGCCAAAAATGGGCCGCGCAATCCGGCGCGATGATGATCCATCCGTTTGATCAACGGGAAACACTGCTTGGCCAGGGAACGGTCGGCCTGGAGTTGGAACAACAAGTGCCGGAATTGGACACCCTGCTCGTAGCGGTCGGTGGCGGTGGATTGATCGGCGGAATCGCGGCTTGGTACGGTGGAAGAGTTCGTATCATCGCGGTAGAGCCGGAAAAGGCTCCGACACTGATGCGGGCACTTGATGCTGGAAAGCCCGTAGACGCGGAAGCCGGAGGAATTGCGGCGGATTCGCTTGCGCCGAGGCGTGTCGGCGAACTAATGTTCCCTCTCGCCCAGAAGTTCGTGGAAAAAGTTCTGCTTGTGACAGACGACGAAATTAGGGCGGCTCAGCAGCTCCTCTGGCGGGAAGTGCGCATTGCCGCAGAGCCGGGAGGTGCAGCCGCTTTGGCGGCTCTAGCGTCTAAGAAATACCGGCCGACGAAAGAAGAACGCGTGGCTGTGCTCATCTGTGGTGGTAATACAGACGCGGTCGATTTTGCGAAGTAAGAAAGGCTTGCCATGTCCGTCTACGAAAAACTAAAAGAGCTGCAGATTGCATTGCCAGATCCCATTACACCTGCTGCCGCGTTTGTGATGACAGCGAGAACCGGCAATCTGCTTTTTGTTTCCGGCCACATTGCAAAACGAGAAGGGAAACCATGGGCAGGACAGCTCGGCGCGGAGCTTGGGACACAAGAAGGTAAGCAAGCTGCGCGGAATGCCGCGATTGATGTGCTGGCAACCATGCAGCATGCGCTCGGTGACCTGAACAAGGTTCAGAGAATCGTCAAGGTGCTTAGCTTGATCAATTCATCTTCGCGTTTTACGGAACATCACCTTGTCGCGAACGGCGCGTCAGAACTGTTTCAGGAAGTCTTCGGGGAAAAGGGAAAACATGCTCGCAGTGCGATTGGCGTCGCACAGCTTCCGCTCGGTGCATGCTTTGAAATTGAGCTAGTCGCGGAAGTCGCCGAATAGTGAGAGGCTGCGCTAGTTCGCAATTCCCCGTGTCCAAACGTGTGTAACCTGCAGCGCTTCATTTAACAGAAGAATATCCGCATCGGCGCCAGTGCGCAGCGCACCCTTTTTGAATTCAATACCGAGAACGGTGGCGGGGTTCAAAGTGAGCATGCGAACGGCGTTGGCAAGAGGAACGCCTAGTGCAATGATGTTGCGCAGTGCACGATCGAGAGTAAGTGTGCTGCCTGCAAGTTTTCCCTCTGCGTTACGGCAAACTCCATCTACAACGGTCACTTCTACTCCGCCAAGCGTGTATTTTCCATCAGGCATGCCGGTTGCAGGTGTGCCATCGCTAATTAGCACGACGCGTTCCGGCCCCTTGGCCTGGAGCAGCACTTTCATCGCGATTTCGTCGACGTGAATTCCATCGGCGATAAGTTCGGCGTTTACGTCAGTCGAAGTCAGCACCGCGCCGATGACGCCTGGATCGCGGTGGGAAAAAGGGCGCATCGCGTTGTAAACGTGGGTAGCATGATGGGCGCCGTGCGCAATCGCGGCGCGAGCCTGCTCGTAAGTTGCGTCCGTGTGGCCAATCGAAACTACCATGCCAAGGCTGCGCGCGGCATCGATACACGGCATCGCGCCAAGAAGTTCGGGTGCAATTGTGAGAATCCGCGCGTTGCCCGCAGCAGCATGCAGAAATTTCTGAAGCACTTCCGCAGAAGGCTGCTGCAGCAATTCGGTGGGGTGAACTCCGCGCCGTTCTTTGCTGAGAAATGGTCCCTCAAAATGAATGCCAAGAATTTCCGCGCGCGTGTCATCATGCTCAAGCTGCTGAGGAATGTATTTGGAAACGCCTTCCACGGCTCGCAGCGTATCGTCCGTTGAAGCCGTTACGGTCGTGGCGACAATAGATGTTGTTCCATACTTGGCAACGCGCTGAGTAATTACGGAGAGCGCGTCCGAACTCCCTTCCATCACGTCGCGGCCACCGGCGCCGTGAATATGCACGTCAATGAATCCAGGAATAGCAGTTGAATCCTCGGCGCGAACTTCGACAGCATCGGCGGGAAGTTCAAGCTCTTCGCGTTTGCCGATACGTTCAATTTCGCCGTCGCGGATCAATATTCCGGCGTCGTGAATTTCCGAATTTGGAGTGATTGCCTTGCCAACGTGAAGAAGTGTAGTGGTCATAGCCAGAAAATATCCTAGCGGAGGCGCAGACAAAAAGAAAACGGGCGCTAGGTAAAAAAGCGCCCGTTCCTGAAAACCCGAAAAATCGGGATTACATGCTCTTGGCAGGTGCGGCCATGTCAATGCTGGTTAGCTTGAGACTGTCGCCGTCCACGCTGCCCTTCACGGTGACGTGATGGCCTGCATGAGCCGCCACTTTGTCCTGAGCGTCAATAGCGTAGACTTTCTTGTCTGCGTCATTCACGAACACGTACTTGGCGCCATGCTCTTTTACGCACTTCGTGGTGCATTCGCCGGCTTTGTCATTTGCGCCTTTAACGCCGCACTGGCTGTCGGAAATCCAGCCCGTCCAGCTTCCGTCGGCCGCCATGGCAAGAGTGGCTGCGAAGAGAGTCGCCGCCGTCAATGTTGCAAAACGTACTTTCATAAGTGTCCCTCCTGGAACTGCTCTGCGGTATGAAGTAGTAGGTCCGCCGGGCTGGCAAAGAGCTTGGCACAAGGTTTTTGCCCTGTCCAGACCCATCCTTGTCTCAATACGGTACGTTGGCCAATTTGGATGAACCATGCGTCAGAAGCGCCATTTTAAATAAAAAGGGAGGATTCTCGCGAATCCTCCCTTGGGTGATTCTCCATTGGCGATGGAGATGTGCTCAGCAAAATTGGTCTGGTTTTACTGGCCGGAGCCGGAAGTTGAAGCAGCAGCCGTCGTTGCCGACTTCGGAATGCTGAGGTAGCCAGTCGCGGAAGTCTTGGTGACCTTGTTCACGACGAGTTCCAGAGCCTGGCGCGTTCCGCCGGTGTAGAAGAAGATAGGCTCGTTGACGGAGCGATTTTTCTTTTCGAAGCTCTTGTCATCGGCCAGAACATTGATCGTGTATTGGTTTTTCTTGGTGTTGGTGTCCTTCAGCTCAACCTGAACCGAACCAACGTGCTGCGCGCCGCCCTTGCGGCTAACAGTAAATTCGAAGTAATCGCGCTGGCCCATGCGGCGAAGTTGGTCGATTTCATCGTGGTTACGCGCGATGAGCGTGCCCATTTCGCTGCGCGCCATCTGCAAGTTGCTGTTCGTGGCATCGAGATCGGTACGCACGCCGCTAACATCAGTTCCCAGCTTCGTAACGTCTTCCGAGTTCGCCTTGCCAGCGAGCTTCTGGTTAACGTCTTGGCCTAGCGCATTCAGCTTTTTGTCGTAGGTTACGACGTTCGATTTTGAAGCTTTGCGCGCCGCGATCAAGTCCGCTTGCGTGACGTTTAGCTTGTCCGTCACGACCTTCAAATCGCTCTGCAGTTGCTGGTTGATCTCGTCATCTTTGGCCAGGCGCTGTGTCAGCGCATCGTTCTGTTGCTTAAAAGAGGCTTGCGTTGTCTGCTCGACGCTATTGGCGTGGCTTAACGCACTGAATCCCACACCTAAACCGAGCAGCGAAACGCCGCCTAGAACAGCAACGGCCAGCCCAACCCACCGCGGGGTTCCGGTCGTGCTCTGAATATTCGTCTCTTGATACTCGCTCATGTACTTCATCTCCTTTGGCGATTCCGCCCTGTGCTTGGGAAGGAGCACCTACCCGGCCAAACGGGAAACCTGCCGTGTGGCTTGCCTAACTGCTTTTGAATGATTACTTTCCCGTTCAATGAGAGGCATCCTTCCGCACCCGCATAAAGTACTAGTACACGTAAACTTTACTTTCCTACTGGGTCCACTGTAATTTTTTCTGGCTCAGCCGGTAGCGGAAAGTGTGTCGGCTCTTGTGGCCAAAACAACAAAAAGGACCGAGTCTATACTCGGTCCTTTCCATAAAATGTTGATTGTAAATACTTTAAAATCAGGCTGCTTGGGTGGCTGTCGACGATTCTGAATCCGAAGAGGTCGCAAAATACTGATCGAGCGTACTTGTAGCCGCAGTCAGCACGAGCTGGCAGTTGGAGCAAGTTCCCAAGTGTTGCTCAATGTCTTTTGAGACAGAAGGAGAGAGCTTCCCCTCTAAGTACCAGCAAATCAAATGGATAGTGTCCTTACAACTCATGACTTCAACTCCCTCAGCGAGCCCCAACACGCATTCAATAACAGTGCAGTTCGCTAACCAAAGCCAGCCTGTGCCGAGATTTCTATAAACTACACAAAATAAATGACTTCAATCTGGTATGCAGCCTCCCGCCTGAAAGGCGTCCGGCAGAGTTTACATGCCCTGTCACACTCAAGCGGAAAATCCCTGCATGCTACTAGCGTCGAGTAGCGATACTCAATTCCCTTAAGGTGGCGATCCGATCCGCGAGTGGTGGGTGCGTGCTAAACAGAGAGGACATCGTACCGCCGCCAAAGAGTGGTTTGACAATGCAAAGAGCGCTTGTGGAAGGCGAAATTGCAGTCGTCGGAATGCGATTGTTATATGCACCCAGCTTTTGGAGTGCGCTAATCAGCCCATTCGGATTGCCGACCATGCGCGCGCCGGTTTCATCTGCGCTGTATTCCCGCTGTCTCGACAAACCTAGCTGCAAGAGCGCCGCTACGAGTGGGGCGAGGAACACGAGCAAGAGTGCGGGGATTCCGCCGCCTTCACGATTTCGATCATCGCGGCTTCCGCCACCAAACCAGAATCCCATGTGAGCCAGGAATGTGATTGCCCCGGCCAGAGTCGCAGCCACCGAGCTGATCAATATATCGTAATTGCGTACGTGGGATAACTCGTGAGCAATCACCCCCTCCAGCTCATCGTCGTTCATGATTTGCAGAAGCCCTTGCGTAACTGCGACGGAAGCGTGGCGCGGATTGCGTCCCGTGGCGAACGCGTTCGGCGCGTCTTCGGGAATTACATACAGCTTCGGCACTGGAAGATCTGCCTTCGCGGCGAGACGCTCCATCACTTGGTATAGGCGCGGGAGCTGTTCGCGAGAAACAGGTTGAGCGCCACTCGAATACAACGCGATCTTGTCGGAGAAAAAATATGCGAACGCGTTTGAGGCAATTGCAAAGCCTAAACCGAGAATCATGCCGCTTCGGCCGCCTAGATATTGACCAACGATGACGAGAAATAACGTCAAAGCGGTTAGCAACAAAGTCGTGCGCAGAATTCTCATTTGGCCCGAACCCCTTCCTCGAAAGCCCTACTCAATTAGATACGCGCTGCGGCTGCAGGTTGTTTCGGCGGCACACGTTCGAACTTCATCGAATCGCGCGTGCCATCGCGGTCCACGACCACGTGATCCCCTGGCAGAACTTTGCCTTCCAAGATTTGCAATGCTAGCGGATCTTGAATCATCCGTTGAATCGTGCGCCGCAGCGGCCGTGCTCCGTAAGCTGGATCGTAGCCTTCGCTCAGGAGGACTTCCTTTGCCGAGGGCGTAAGCTCCAGTGTAATTTGGCGTTCTGCGAGAAGTGCTTCCACGCTCTTGAGCAGCAGATCAACGATGCGTCCGAGTTGCTCTTTGCCGAGCGGATTGAAGATTACGATTTCGTCGATCCGATTTATAAACTCCGGACGGAACGAAGCGCGCAATGCATCCATCGCTTCTTTGCGGGCACGCTCGGGATCTTTGTTTGAAAGTTCGAAGATCGCGTTTGAGCCAACGTTGCTCGTCATCACCAAAACCGTGTTGCGAAAATCCACGGTACGGCCTTTGCCGTCGGTCAGACGGCCGTCCTCCAGAATTTGTAAGAGCACGTTGAATACATCCGGATGTGCTTTTTCGATTTCATCAAAGAGCACAACCGAGTATGGATGACGCCGCACTTGTTCGGTGAGCTGTCCACCCTCTTCATAACCGACGTAGCCCGGAGGCGCGCCGATTAATCGCGAGACGCTGTGCTTTTCCATATACTCACTCATGTCTATGCGGATCATGAGCTTTTCGTCGTCGAAGAGAAATTCCGCAAGCGCGCGAGCGAGCTCGGTTTTGCCCACGCCGGTCGGTCCCAGAAAAATGAACGAACCTATAGGACGTTTTGTGTCTGAGAGTCCTGCACGGCTGCGGCGAACCGCGTTCGAAACGCGGCCGAGTGCGTCGTCCTGGCCGACCACACGCTGGCGCAAGCGCTCTTCCATGTGCACAAGTTTTTGCGCTTCGCCCTCGAGCAAACGACCGACAGGAATTCCGGTCCACTTGCTTACGAGCTTCGCGATGTCTTCTTCGTCCACTTCTTCCTTCAACATGCGAGAGCCTTTTTGCACAGCGTCGGACTGTTGTTCCGCCTTGCGAAGTTCTGCTTCGGCCGCAGCGATCTTTCCATATCGGATTTCCGCGACTTTTGCGAGTTCGCCGGAACGCTCGTAGCGTTGTTCTTCCGCTTTTAATTGGTCAATCTGCTCTTTTAGCTTGCGGATTTTGGAAATAGCGTTCTTTTCAGTCTGCCAGCGAGCTTTCTTTGCGCTGGACTCTTCCTTTAATTTCGCCAGCTCTTTTTCAATCTGCCCACGACGCTCTTTCGAATGCGCGTCGGTCTCCTTGAGCATCGCCTGGCGTTCGATTTCGAGCTGCAGGATGCGCCGTTCGATTTCATCAATCTCGGTAGGTAGTGAATCAATCTGCATACGCAGGCTCGCGGCTGCTTCATCGATCAGGTCAATAGCCTTGTCCGGCAAAAAGCGGTCGGAGATGTAGCGATGTGAGAGTGTAGCCGCGGCAAGAATCGCTGCGTCCTTGATGCGCACTCCGTGATGAACTTCGTAGCGTTCTTTCAAACCGCGCAAAATCGCGATCGTGTCTTCCACATTTGGTTCGGCGACAAGCACAGGCTGAAAGCGACGCTCGAGCGCAGGATCCTTTTCGATGTATTTTTTATATTCGTTCAGCGTGGTCGCGCCGATCGCACGCAACTCGCCTCGCGCAAGTGCCGGCTTCAGCATATTCGAAGCATCCATCGCGCCTTCCGCAGCGCCGGCTCCTACGAGCGTATGAAGCTCGTCAATAAAAAGAATGATCTGGCCTTCGGCTTCCGCAATCTCTTTCAAGACTGCTTTCAGGCGATCTTCGAATTCCCCACGAAATTTCGCGCCTGCAACCAGCGCTGCGAGATCGAGCGCAACCAGCCGTTTCGTCTTCAAAACATCGGGCACGTCGCCGGAAACAATGCGCTGCGCGAGTCCTTCCACGATCGCGGTTTTTCCTACTCCCGGCTCGCCGATCAACACGGGATTGTTCTTCGTGCGCCGCGCCAGAATCTGCATTACGCGGCGAATCTCTTCGTCGCGGCCGATCACCGGATCGAGTTTCGATTTACGTGCAAGCTCGGTCAGGTCGCGCGCGTATTTTTCGAGCGAAGCATAGGTGGCCTCTGGATTTTGCGAAGTCACGCGTTGCGTGCCGCGAATGCCCGTCAACGCTTGCAAAATTGCTTCGTGCGTTGCTCCGTGCTTTTTGAGAAGTTGTCCAGCTGGATCGCGGTCTTTCCCCGCAATCGCGAGAAAAATATGTTCTGTGGAAACGTATTCGTCCTTAAATTTGTCGGCTTCTTTGAATGCCTGCTCGAGGACGTCATTCAACGCGCGTCCCATATTCTGCTGCGAAAATCCCTGAACCTTCGGCAGGCGGCCCAATTCGCGCTCGATCTCACCTGAAAGAGTTTCTGTTCTTACACCCAAGCGTGTCAGCAACGAAGGAACAACGCCGTCAGTTTGGGCGACTAGAGCGCTGAGCAGATGTAGAGGAGCAATCTCCTGTTGCTCGTGGCGCGCTGCGATTTCCTGTGATTCCTGCAAGGCTTCTTGCGCCTTGACCGTCATTTTGTCGAATCTCAACATCACACTTCCCCTTTTTGGACACATTCTCGCAACAAAACGGGGCTGGCGATCCGCCAGCCCCTCGTTTCTGCTTGACCGGCTAAGCTTCCCTTAGCGAGCAGCGGCAGCCGCCGCTTGAGTACCGACGTTTACCTTGATCTGCTTCGGTTTCGCTTCCTCGCGTTTCGGAATTGTCAGCGTCAAGACACCGTCCTTGTAATCAGCCTTGATCGCTTCCGAGTTCACCGTATTCGAGAGAGAGAAGCTGCGGGCGAACGAACCGTACGAACGTTCAAGGCGCAGGTAGTTCTTCTCGTCCACTTTCTTCTCGAATTTGCGCTCTCCGCGAATCGTGAGGATGTTGTTCTCGACGCGAATGTCGAGCTCTTCCGGTTTCACGTCGGGCAAATCGGCCTTTACGATCAGCTCGTGTTCATTCTCGAAAATGTCCACGGCTGGCGCCCAGGACGTAAGATTCGATTCCTGAGAGCGGCCAAGAAGCTCATTAAACATGCGGTTGACTTGGGACTCCAGTCCCGAGCCACCCGTGAAAGGTTCCCAACGGTTCAAATTGCTCATAATCATGTCTCCTTCGAAACTTACTGCGTGTAAAGCATAAAATATGCGCATATCATTGTCAAGTATAAAATCTAGGGCTCCAAACATCCCTTAAGCCGTTTTGTATTATTACGATAGAAGGTAGGGCGTTATGAAGTCTGTGGGGCTTCACCCCTATTTGGATTGGACTTTTGGGGCAGTGGCTCACTCTAAGCAGCCCGGTTTCATCAAGTTACGCATCACTGATACACTTCGTGCCATGCGTATCGAGGACTTCGAATATAGTCTCCCGGCCGAGCTCATCGCTCAGAGGCCGCTAGAACGCCGGGATGCGTCGCGGATGCTGCTTCTCGATCAGCTGAGCGGCCAGATAGAGGATCGAGCGTTCGCTGAACTTCCAGAGTTTCTTGGGAGGACTGAACTGCTGGTCTACAACAACGCGCAGGTTATTCCCGCGAGGCTCTTCGGGATGCGAAAGGGACTAAGGGCGCAAGTCCCTTCGCGAGTAACACGAGAAGAGCATCTGCAAGGTAGAGTCGAAGTCTTTTTGACGGGGAGAGTTGAAGGCGACATCTGGGAAGCGCTAGTTCGGCCCGGGCGTAAGTTGCCAGTCGGCGAGCAGGTCATTTTTGGCGATGGAGAGCTTGAAGGTGAAATCACTGGTAGAGGTGAGCTAGGGCTAAGGACAATCCGATTTCGGTCGATGTCTGAGGATGATGTGGATCGGCTTCTAGAGAAGCTGGGCCATGTGCCCTTACCGCCTTATATCGAGCGCGAAGATGAAAGTTCAGATCGCTCGCGTTACCAAACGGTTTTTGCCAGACGACCTGGTGCCATTGCAGCACCTACCGCCGGATTGCACTTCACTCCAGAAATTCTCGAAAGAATTCGTGAACGAGGTGCCGATACCTGTGAAATTACACTCAACGTTGGCCTTGGCACCTTTCAGCCGATCCACGTACAGGATTTGAAAGACCACGTTATGCATGCGGAGTCCTACGAAATTTCCGAGGAGGCCGCCGAGAAAATTTCTGCTGCGCGTGCGAATAGAAAAAAAATTGTGGCTGTAGGAACCACTGTCGTGCGTGCTCTGGAGGATTCGGCACTACGGGCTATGCAATCAGGGGCGGCGCAATTGGTAGTTCCGGGAAAGGCGGAAGCTCGTTTATTCATAACCCCCGGATTCACGTTTCGTATTGTGGATGCGCTGCTGACGAATTTCCATCTTCCGCGCTCCACACTGCTTGCCTTGGTGTGTGCTTTCGCGGGAAGAGAAAACGTATTGAATGCTTATCATCACGCTGTCGAAGCGAAATACCGGTTCTACAGCTATGGGGATTGCATGCTGGTTCGTTGAAATAATATTCGTGACCTCGAAAAGAGTAACGTTCCGCGTTTCGCCAAGCGGGAGAGCATTGAGCTGGTTTCAGCCGCCGCCAATGCGGGAAATTGACACCTGAGAAGGAAGCCGCAGATTGCCGAAAAGGGGATGAGCAGAGAGGCCGCAGTAAGCTGCAGCCTCTCTCTCGTCCCGTGGAGTAGATTCACCAAGTGGCAGCCTTTCTCAGCTATTCATTGAAAACAAAAACGCGCTTCTGTCCCGAAAAACGAACTTCCTTCACCTGGCCATTTTCGCCGAGCAGAACTGCATCGTAATCCGACTTGGTTTCGCGATCTTCCCAGCGACCCTCGGATTGGGCGACCTGGTCCTTGCCATGCTGAACTGTGACTTTATTTCCATCGATGGAGAGCCGGTATTCCCCTGCTTGCAGCGTTGTCTGGCCCACTTTCGCTGTTTGGGTGATGTTGATGGTCTTCACGAATGGTTTCGCAAAAACCGGCACCGAAACACAAAGGGCTGCCAGAAGCGCTACGGTGCGAACGATTGCATTGGATTTCATAAGTGTACTTCCTTTCACACAGGATCGAGTCAGCCTGCGAGCTCGAGGTATCTTGCGAGAGGAGTTGACACACGCATGCCGAGGCGAGTAGATTCGCCCGACGACACCGTTTCTTCCTGGACTAACCGCCGGAAAGACTTGCGTGTCATTTGCCCCGCGGCTGCCACCGCGGGGTTTTTGCTTCTCTGCCTAATACAGCTCAATGACCGGCTGCACTGTGATAGACGAGTACGCACCTGCAAATGTTTCGTCGGCCGAATTAAAAAAATTGTTATTTAAGCGAGCAAGCGGGTTATCTTTTCGAAACAAATTGAAACGGGAAACTGTTTTCCTTATCGTTGATAAATTCCCGGAATTTCTTTAGAAACTGCTCCTATTTTGGCGCGACGTTTTTCCTTCTCATCCGTCCAAATCGCCTCTTGCTTTCCGGCCCGTGCATCCGCGAACTGGTTCATCTATACTCAAGTCCACTTTTCGGACACTGGCTATGCGGATCCTGATTCTTAGTGATATCCATGCAAACTTCACTGCACTTGAAGCGGCCCTGACCAAGGCAGCGGGAAACTACGACATGGCGGTTTGTCTCGGTGACATCGTCGGTTACGGTCCCGATCCGGCGGAAGTCAGCGAGAATATTCGCAAAGTAGCGAAATCATCCATTCGCGGCAATCACGACAAGGCCGTTGCGGGAATCATGAGCACCGAGGATTTCAATCCAGTCGCGAAAGCGGCCGTGGATTGGACACGCGCCCAGTTGTCGCCCGAACTTTTGAAATGGCTTGCCGAACTTCCACAAGGGCCACTTGAAACGGATGGAATTGTTCTGGTGCATGGCGCGTTTCAGGACGAAGACGAATATGTCTTTACACCCGCGCAGGCTCTCGAAGGCTTGCTGGATTCCACCGCTTCCGTCACGTTTTTTGGGCACACGCACCATCAAGGCGGGTTTGCGTATCTCGACAGCAATCTGGAAGTTTTGCAAATCCGTCCTCGCCCGAACGAAACTTTTGCTCCCTTGCGAATTGAGCCGAACAAACGTTATCTTCTCAATCCCGGTTCGATCGGCCAGCCACGCGACGCCGATCCACGCGCCGCTTTCGCAATAGCCGATTTGCAAAATCACACTGTGGAGTTCTGGCGCGTTACTTACGAAATAAGAAAAGTACAGTCGCGCATGAGAAAAGCTGGCCTTCCGGAACCGCTCGTGCAGCGGTTAGAATTTGGCAGATAGGGCTCCGGTTCTATGGAAACCCCATTTCAGAATGACTCCACAAAAGCGCCGCAGTCGGGAGGCGGAGCCCGCAAACAAATTCTGGCTTCGTTCGTCGTGATTCTCGCTGGCGTCAGCGCTTATTTTCTCCTGTTCAAATCCTCGCCGCGGCCTTCGGCGCAAAGGATTTCTCAGTCGGCTTTCGGCGCACAGGAACGGGCTTACGCCGCCAACATTCACTTGGGCAATTTTGCGATGAAGCAGGCCGAGAATTTCTTGAATCAGGAGATCAAAATTCTGGAAGGTGATGTTTTGAACGCGGGCGATAGAAATATTCTCGCGGTGGACGCCACCATTGAATTTCGCGACAGCATGGATCAGATCGCGTTAAGGGAAACGCGCCCGCTGCTGCCGCCGTCGCTCGAAGGTCTCAAGCCCGGCCAGGTTGCGCATTTTGAGATTTCCTTCGATCACGTCCCCAACTCCTGGAACTACCAGATGCCCTTGGTGACGGTTAGCGGACTGAAACTTACCGATAATAAAAAATAGCATTTCGGTAAACACTTCCTTAAAATCTCCGGCGTGGAGTTATCTGTCGAGCTGGAAGCCAATCTGCGCGAGCTGGCGTCTGCTGGCCCGGTTGAGCTGCGGGAAAATGGCGCCCGCGTCGCGCCACTCTCAGCGCTCTCCTGGGAAGTCCGAGGCAGGGGCGAAAAACCGCTGCTTCATCTTTGGTCGTCGCAGCACAATCTTACTCGCCGGGTTCTGGCTATCACCGACCAATCCGAAGAGCGTCTGGCTCTGGCAGTCGAACGATTTGGCCGTTCGCGCCCGGATCGCCTTGAATTCGTGCGTGTTGCCGTCGAACGCTCGGCTCGCGATCAAAGCCGCGAAGAATTCTGCCGTTGGATTGAGGCACTGTGCGCGACGCAATTTCCTGATGACGTCGCGGAATCGTTTTCCATACGTCAGGATCTGGAGCATTCGCTTTCCGGAAATTACGCTCGAGGTGTGCTGAAAGCCAGAAACAGGACGAGTTGGGCCATTCTGGCCGCGCCGGAGAACGAGTCTTCGTCCAACGCAGGCCGGTGCCTGACGTTCGCTTTACTCTGGCTCGAGCGGCTGCGTTCCTTTCATGGGCGCGGACCTATTGCCGGTGTTCGGCTCCTCCTTCCGAAGGAAAACGTGCCTGCCATGGCGCACCTCCTTCCGGCAATAAGCCCAAACTTGCCCATGGAAATCTATGAATACGATCGCTCACGGGAAACAGTCGAAAAAATCAATCCGTCATCGCTGATGAACATCTCATCGTGGCTCGTTCCGGTCCGCGAGACTCAATCGCTTCTCGATCGTGTCCGCTCCGAACTGGAGTCTGTTACATCGCTGGCTCCATCTCGAATCACCCTGCATCCGTCCGTTCCTCTGCGGCAGATTTGTTTGCGGTTTCGGGGGTTGTCTTTCGCGCGATGGGAGGACGGGAAAGTCTTTTTCGGTGCGCCGGATTCGCGCGAGGAATTGACTTCTTCCAATCAGCTCGCACTCAAACAATTGCTCCACGAACTCGAAATCCGCCGCCATCCACTCGCTTCAGATGTCATGCACTCACTCTTTCGAGCGCAACCAGAACGCTGGCTTGAGACGCTGGTTCGCGAAGACGTAACTCGGATCGATGCTGCACTCAATCCGCAATTTGCTTACGCGCAAGTTCTGGCGAACGCGGGCGGAGACCACGGCATCCTGGATATTTTGACCGTCACGCGCAGTGGCCGTTTAGCCATCCTCGAACTGAAAGCAACTGAATTCCTGAATTTGCCTCTGCAAGCCGCCGATTACTGGCTTCGCATCAAGAGGCATCTAGAGAGAGGCGACATAGCGCGCTATGGATATTTTCCCGGAATTGAATTGCAAGCCTCTCCGCCTCTCGTTTATCTGGTGGCGCCGGCTTTGCGCTTTCACCCCGCTACGGACGCATTAATGAGCGCTCTTTCACCACAGCTGGACATCGTTCGGGTTGGTTTGGCTGAGAATTGGCGTCGCGGACTCCGCGTCGTGTTGCGCCAATAGTTTTGGCCGGCTTCAAAAATACACTGAGCGTTCCCCATTGGCCCTCAGCCGGGTAAAATAGAGAGGTATGCCAATACCTCCGCGCACAAAGAATTTTACGATCTCCATCCGGCAGAATGGACCTGCATCGCTTGTGGATGTGAAAGGGAGCCTCACGTCTTTCGAAGCGGGCGCTTTGCGCCAAGCCATTACGAACCTCGTCGCTGAGAAACGCCGAGACATTGTTCTGAATCTTCGTGGGCTCGATTATCTCGATAGCTCCGGAATCGGCGAACTGGTCCGTAACTATCTGACGGTGATCAAAAGCGGTGGAACGATGAAGGTTGTCGGTCTTTCTTCGAAAGTGGAAGAGATTTTGAAGATCACACAACTCTACAAAGTTTTTCCGGAATTTCCCGACGAAGAAGCCGCGCTAAAGAGTTTTCCGCCAGACACAAAAAACAGTTTCGATTCCTGAAATCTCCAGCAAGAAATTCTTTTCCAAAAATGTTGGGCGTAAAAGGAGAGAAGCAGCTAGGGTGTGAACCCTAGCTGCCTCCCGGGGTGTGTCCTCGAAGTGGTTTTGATAGATTAGATGCATGGCAGCGAAAAAGGTTTCCTTCGCCGAAAACTTTTTCTGAATTAATTCTGAATTCCGCGAAAATACTTAGTAAAACAAGTACTTACGCCAACGTTCATCACGATGCCCAATCAGCCGCATGAGCTGCCGGGAAGTGTGCAGCGTGAACGGTCGCGGTCGGCGAGCCAACTTGAATCCAGCCTCTTCCGGTGTGCGGTCGCCCTTGCTGTTGTTGCAGCGGTAGCAGCAGGCTACAAGGTTTTCCCATGTAGAACGTCCGCCACGCGAACGCGGCACAACGTGGTCCAGTGTGAGCTCCGAACTCGGAAACACGCGCCCGCAAAATTGACACGTATTCCGATCACGCAACAAAATATTTTTCCGCGAAAGTGCACGGCTCTGTTGCGGAATATGTCTGTAGGCGAGTAAACGAATCACAGACGGCACTCTGTGCGAATGCGCGGCAGAATGAACTTCCGCGCTATGCATCTCTTCCGCTTGCGCTACGCCCTTCAGCATCAGCACCATCGCGCGCCGCACGGCTGTCACGTTGATAGGCTCGTATGTTGCATTGAGCACCAACACGGGCTCCTGCATCAGCGAACCGCGCCGGGGCACAGCTGAGTTGTAGGATCTACTACCAGCGGGCGTGTCGCTGGAAGACGCAGCGGAATCAACCGCTGCGAGGGGCCTATGCCCCCGGGGATTCGGCGTATCTTGCCGCAATGCGCTCATGGCGCTTCCCTTGGGCTAACTCTCACCTGCAGCGGGAAGCGGATTATGCGCCGCTCGGGCTACCGTGAGCGCCACCACCGACTTGGCTCCAGCGTCGCGAAGCGCCTTGGAACACGCATCCAGCGTCGCGCCAGTCGTCATTACATCATCTAGCAATAAGACGCGGCGATTGTCAACTTGGCTGCCTGGACGTATTTCAAAAGCGCCACGCACTGCGGCCCAACGTTCACGCAACGTTAATACTAGCTTTGCTGGCCGTGGCCGCTTTCGCACGAGCAAAATTCCTTGGTGCCGTAAGCGCAGTATTTTCGAGAGCGGCTTTGAAAGCAATTCTGCTTGATTGTAGCCGCGTTCTTTCTCTCGATCGCGATGCAACGGCACAGGAACAATCACGTCTGCGGCCAATGCTTCGGCGTTTTGCTCCACAATTTCCGCAAGACGCCCAGCAAACCATTTCGCCAATGGCTCAATGCGTTCGAATTTCAGCAGGACAATGGCACGAATGATTTCATTTTCATAAAGCGCGAAGCTTCTCGCGCAATCAAACGCATATGTTCCCATCCGGCACGCAGCACACTTCAATTTTTCTCCCGGTACGGCAGTCATGTCCGGTAACGGAAGCCCGCATTGAGCACAAATGTTTTCCGGTACGCGCGTAAATCCATCAAGACAAGTCTGGCAAACAGGATTTCTCGAAGAATGATTCAACAAAGCGCGGCAGAGCCGGCATGGCGCAGGAATTAGGATGCTCGTAAGAGCGTCGCGTGCTTCTGCCAACCAACGTAAAGGAAAAAAAGGAGAACGAGTGGGCTCTGTCAAGATGGCAGAAGCCTACTCCCTTTAGATCTTACTTAAAAGATTATTATATCAACTGGATAACAGCCCGATGGTCGATTACAGCTGGCCCTTTTCTGCCTTTTCCTGGCAGTTGATGCAGTGTTTTGCCCACGGTACGGCTTCCAGCCGCTTTTGCTGCATTTCTTCTTCACAATTCGCGCACACGCCGTATTCGTCTCCCTCGATGCGCTTCAATGCAACGTCAATCAGGTTCAGCAACGCGCGGTCGGTATTCGTCATCCCGAAGAGAAACTCTTTCGTATATGAGTTCGCTGCCTTATCGGCGAGGTCCACCGTCGGATCGTCGTCTGCTTGGCGTCCTTCTTCTTCGGTGCGCGCGATCGTCTTCAACAATTCTTCCCGCCGCGCCAGCAACTTCTTTTTGTAGTAATCGAGCCTTTTCTTATCCATGTTCAGTTGTGAGTCCCTCCTCCCTGTTCAGCCAGAGAGGTCATCTAAAAACTCCGTAGTGTAGGCTGCATCGCAAGGTGTGTCAAGTTGGCGCTGCTCTATTCGCCGGAATTTTCGGAACATTTGATGCGGCAACTTGCGTCTGGGGTTTGCAGTTCGATTCTTTTTCGCAATTACCTGAACATCTAGCGGCGCTCTACTCGAAAGTGCCGATGGATGCCTATGCCGATTTTCGTAAAACTCCTTATGCCGGGAGAAGCGGCATGGCCCGGCGTGGAGGCCGCAATGATCAAGAAAGTGGCAGGCGGTTACAGGGTTCTCTCAGAGAAGGGAAAAAACCTGGGCGGTCCCTATAAGACGAAAGCCGAAGCCGAAAAGCGGCTGCGGCAAGTTGAATATTTCAGACATAAAAAGTAAAGACAAACGGCGTTTTGGCTCGTTGCCTTACGGCTTAGCAGCCGGAATGACCGGCAGAATCAGCGTTGATGGGCGGTCTTTATCATGGAAAACCACGTTGTTTGCTTTGACCAGCCGCTTTCCGCGCGCCTGCTCTTCGCCCGTGTTCAAATTTCTGTCGAAGCGCGGGAAATCGCTGCTGGAGAGTTCCAATCGTAACTTGTGGCCTGGCAAAAACACGTTGCTCGTGGCCCACATATCTATGGTGATTCGATACACTTCGCCCGGATTCATCAATTCGGGTTTCTCTGCAGATTTCCGGTACCGCATCCGCAAAATTCCGTCCGTTAAATTTTGCGCGAATCCGTTTGGCCAGACGTCCACTAGTTTCGCCGTAAAGTCTGTATCCACAGCAGAAGAGCTAACGTACAAATCGGCGGTGATCGGTCCAGTCACTTCAAAATCTTGTGTGAACGGCGGAGTCGTGAAAACCAATACATCACTTCGAGCCTCCGCGGGGCGTTGATCCTGCGGACCAATCCCTGATGGGAGCTCCTGGCAACACAGAGGTCCGCCAATGGTCGGCGTCGGATCTTCCGGGTCATAGTTGTACATGTCACGCTGCTCTGTCGCGGGCGTCGCGGTGCTTAAAATGCCGTCGCCGCTGATTCCGTTCGCGGCGCCATGCGAATGCAAGAAATATTTTGTGGATTGGGCCCGTGCAAGCGGCCAGTTGTCCTCGTCCCGCCAAACATTTTTCCCCATCACAAAAATCTTTACCGGTTTGTCGTTCTCCGCGCCATTCGGCTCGCCCTTCAAGAGATGATCGTACCAGCGCAACATCAACTCATCTGGATCAAGCAGCGCCTTGTCGCCAAAATCCATTGCACCAATTTTTCCGCCCCATCCCCCGGCATGCCCTCCTGTGCCAACATAGAGCTTCTGCCCTTTGCGCGCTGCATCCGTGCCCCCCTCTGTCTGTAAACGGACAAAATTTCGCAGCGAACCGCCCAGGAAAATGTCGTACCACGCCGCCTCCGTGAACACAGGCACTTGAATCTGCCCGTAGTGATCTTCAATCGATACCTGCTTCCAATACTCATCAAAACTCGGATGTGCGAGCCAATCCAGAAAATAAGGTGCCAATGCAGTCGTATCGGATTTCATAATTCGATACTCTGTCAGAGGCAGCGTATTCATCCCGCTTATTGCTTCGGCGAGCGAATTAAATCGCCGCACAGCCGTATTTTCCGCAAGCCCGGAACTCCAAGATTCATTGAACCACTGTTCGAACGCACCACCTTGGTATGTCCATCCGTCGTGATAGTTCGAAGCCGTCACCGAAGGGCAGATCGCGGCCAAATGTGGGGGTTTCGCGAGCGCCGCAAGCATCTGCGTCGCGCCGACATAAGATCCACCAAACATGCCCACTTTTCCGTTCGTGTAAGGAAGCGAACCCGCCCATTCAATCGTGTCGTAGCCGTCCTCCGCTTCGTGCTTGAACGGATACCATTCGCCTTCGGACTCGTATCGCCCTCGCACGTCCTGCATGATGACGACGTAGCCGCGTGCCGCCGCGATGTGCGCAAATGGCGTAATCCACGTTTTCGATTTGTCGTATGGAGTTCGCGTCAGCAGCACTGGCAATTTTTCATCAGTCTTTGGTTTGTAAATGTCGGCGCGAAGCGTCACGCCGTCGCGCATTTTCACCGCTACGTCATACTGCACAGTGAATTCGTAGGTCTTTGCCGTCTGTGCAATCGTGGGAATGCCTACTAACAGAACTACCACGGCGCTTTTCAAGAACGCCAGGAATAGGGAACGTCGTTCAACACACAAGGTGCACCTCTTTTTCGCGCAGATTATCGCGGCGCTTACCGCAACTGTCAATTCATGTTCTTCCTTAGGCGAACCGTCAATTGCAGAACTCAATGCTGATTTTGCGATAGAGTCTTTGCTCACGGAGGCATGCCGTGGCCAATCGAAAGAAACTCCTAATGACGCTCCTGCTCAATTTTTCTTTGATACTCTGTGCCGGAGCTGGACGTGCATCAGCGCAAGACACCACTCCCAGCCTTGGCCTCTTTGAAGCGCACGGCGACGTTGGCACACTTCTCCATCCGAGCAATTTTGTCTACGATCCGAACAAGCACACCTACACCATCACCGCCAGCGGCGAAAACGTCTGGTTCGATAAAGACAATTTCCATTTCGCGTGGATTAGAGTCGGCGGAGACGGAATCGTTCAGGCGGACATTTCCTTCGTCGGCAAAGGCGTCAATCCCCATCGCAAGGCACTCCTCATGATTCGCCAAACCCTCGATGCCGATTCGCCTTATGTGGATGTTGCGCTCCATGGTAACGGTATGACGGCCATACAGTATCGCGACGAAAAAAGCGGCCTCACGCACGAATCGCAAGCCGCATTGTGGTCTCCAAAGAGTCTCCGCATCGAAAAACACGGTGACTATTTCACGATATGGCTCGCCGGAGAAGATGGTGAGTTCCGCTTTGCAGGCAGCTCGCCGCGCATCCATCTTCCAGAGCCGATTTATGTCGGCATTGGCATGTGCAGTCACGAAAAAGATCTTTCCGAGACGGCCATTTTCTCCAACGTCAAACTCACTCCGGCCTATCCTGCCGACATGGATAAAGCTGCGCTGTACAGCGCCCTCGAGGTCGTCGCCGTCAATTCCACCGACCGCACAGTCGTCTACCAAACGCCGGGCCGCATCGAAGCTCCAAACTGGACGCGCGACGGCGCCTCACTCCTCTTCAATCGTGATGGAAAAATCGAGCGCATCCCCGCGGCAGGCGGCGTGCCGAAAGTCATTGACACGGGCTTTGCCACGCGCTGCAACAACGACCATGGAATCTCGCCCGACGGCAAAGATCTCGTCATCAGCGATCAAACGCAGGGTGATCACAAATCGCAAATCTATATCCTGCCGCTGGTCGGCGGAACACCACGCCCTATTACAAAGAACTCACCCTCGTATTGGCATGGCTGGTCGCCCGATGGCAAAACGCTTGCATTTGTCGGCGAACGCGACGGCGATTTCGACATCTACACTATCTCCACACAAGGAGGCGAAGAAAAGCGCCTCACCACAGCAAAAGGCCTCGACGACGGTCCCGAATATTCGCCCGACGGCAAATACATCTATTTCAATTCCGTCCGCAGCGGCCACATGCAAATCTGGCGCATGAACGCCGATGGCTCAGACCAAACGCAAATCACCAACGGTGAGATGAACGACTGGTTCCCACACCTGTCACCGGACGGTACTCAAATGGTTTTTCTTTCTTTTTCAAAAGAAGTCGAAGGGCACCCCGAAAACAAAGACGTTCAACTCCGCCTCATGTCTCTCAAGGATGGAAAAATCACCCTTTTGGCAAAACTCTTCGGTGGGCAAGGCACCATCAACGTTCCCTCCTGGTCACCCGACGGTACAAAACTGGCATTCGTCAGCTATGCGCTTGTGCCTAAGGATTGAATTGGAACTGCTTTCGCAATTTCGTTAAAGCGCAGAAACAAAAACAGACTTCACTTCTCAGATGAAACTGATTTGTCTCTTTATTTCGATGACATGGGAAGTAATATCTGAATTCGACGAATTCGATTCTTCATTGCTGGTCAAATCTCCCTCAAATTCTTCGATTCCACAAAACATTCGCGCTCCTTTGCTCGTCACTCGATTACCGGATGACGGATCGCTCGCTCGCAGGCGTGAACCGTTGCTGAGCATTTGTAGTTTCTGTTGCGAACGGGAGGTGGTGGTAGGGCAGTCCGGGCCAGGAGATTGTTATGCTTCCTGCGTCCAGAAGAATCTGGTTTGCCTTTATCGTCTACGTTGTAGGATGCCAGCTATCTGTAGAAGTAGTCCTTGCACAAAACTCCATAAAACTTGTTTCCATCAATGACGGCTCTTCGGGTGCGTCTCCCGAAGAACCTGCCGATCCTGTCGAAACTGAACTGGCTCTCCTTGGTGAGCCCGGGCAACTCATAGCCCGCGCACGCACCGGCGTCTTATCCATACTGACAGAGGACAATGCCTGTTCCGCTTGGTTTCGACAGGCGCTTCCCGACCCTGCGGAGCAATTTCGCACCTTGCGCTTCGCGCTGGATACGGCTGGACCAAGCGAAATCTTTCGAAGAGAAGTCACGTACGGAAATGTCGAATACATTCACCCCTATGTGGCCCGCGCCACACAAGATGTTGGTCCGGGATCAACAATTACCATCAATACGCATGGTGCGTTTTTCGAAAATTACGCCAGGGTGCATTTTTCGCTTGGCTCCACCGACTTAATTCAAAACAACTTTGGTAGACAGCTAATCGTCGGTGATTTTGGCGGCGGGACAACGCGGGCTCGAATTCTTACGTTGCTTCACGAATTTGGGCATGTTGTGAATCTGTTGCCAGTGGATTCCGGCACTCCTGCGTCAGCCTTCATTTCAGTCCAGAACACAAAGACCGTGTTGCGCCATTGCAAATCTCGAATAGAAACAGAGGCAAAACCCGCTACTAAATCACGTACAGGAGATTTTATTATTCCTGTTGCGATCGTGGTACAAGAAACCCGTTTGCTTCCGAATCGCTGGCCGGGCTATTTCTTGTTGCAACCGCGGCAGTAGCAAGAAATGACTAGTATTTGCTTGGAGAATTCCTCTTTTGCGAATCCTGGCGGCACAAGGACGAACCTTGCGAGATCTGAAGCAAAGACTCTTCCAAACGAAGCCCAATTCCCGACTGCAAGCGGAGCCGCGTGCGGCTATGCGGTAACCCTGGCCAACTCACCACAGATCGGTAAGGCGCATCTCTTGAGATGTCGCTAGCCTTGCCTTCTTGTTCTTTCCGAGCCCGCATTCCGGATCAAAGCAGAACACGCCTCCAGGCATGATTCGCTTAACTCGTCAGCGATTTTTTCGTTTTCCTTGCCTGTCGGTTGTAACAAAGCGGTCCCGTGGATCAGCGCGAACAATTGAAATGCAAGCTCCTTCCGGTCTTCCACAGTACCTCCCAGATCCTTGACCAGCGTCTCCACGAAATAGTCGAAAGAGCGCATGGGCATTTTCTGGACAAACCGGATCTTCCAATCCGCGCTAAGCAGCAGATATTCGTTGATGTGCCCGGAGATAAACTCAAGTGCTTTACGGCAGATTTCGATTGGCGTGCTGGCTGAACGAAGCGCGTCAAACAGTTTTTGCCGCGCGCGCTCTATTAGAAAATTCCTGAGATCGTTCTTGTCACGAAAGCGCTGATAAACGGTGGGGGTCGTAGTCTTCGCGGCTCGTGCGACAGCACGCATGGTCAGCGCGGCTTCCCCGTGTTCGCTCCATAAACGGTACGCGACATCCACGATCTTGCCTTCCAATGCTGCATCCTGTTTGCGCGGCATCTGAGCCCCGTGGAAAACGCCTGCAGTATATTCTTTACATCGTTAAAAATACAGTGTATAAATAATGATCATTTTTACCAAATTCTTAGCTCCTCCTCGCTGACTTATTCACTCTTACGGAGAGCTTTTATATGAGGTCTTATGTTTCGTTTTCAGTACTCCGTCATCACAAAGGCCGAACCCGGTCTCTGTTGGGACGTCTTTTCGGATTGTAGCCGTTGGAATACTTTCGCCAATATCTATGGGGCAATTGAGTGGACAGAGGGTACCCCCTGGCAGCCCGGAAGCCGGCTTGAGATCGAGATCCGCCGCCCATTCGAAACTCGGATTGAGCACGTAATTACAAGCTGCGCTCCAGCCAAAAGAGTCGGTTGGATCGACCATGCCATGGGCGCGGCCATGGCTCAGTGGGTCACTTTCGAAAGCCTCATCAAGGGCGGAACTCGGGTGAACACCTGGGGCGACTTGGTTCATTCCGGCCGGCAAATCGCAGGACGCCCTGCCGAAGAACTCATTACCAGCTTTACGAAGGTCTGGTACGAGAATTTTCGAGTAACTTGCGACCAAATAGCAGTCGGCGCGGTTCTGCGGGCTAATGCGCCACTGGCTTTTCCCAGCGACCTCTAATCGCCCACAAAGCCGCGCCGCCGCGGAATTACTTAAAACTTAAACGAATAGCCGACCAGCACCGATTGCGTACCTACGTGAACGGTGCTGTTGTCGTATTCGCCGGAAAGCAGGCCGCTCTGTCCGACGTTCTGTGACGATGTCGGATGGAACGAGTAGGTCACTTCCCAGCGCGAACGGCCGTGCGTGTAGCCAAGACCGCCGCTAACCTGATTGGTCATGATAGCCGCCGTCAGTGGAGTCAACGTCGAACTTGGCACGGGATCATTCGCGTGCGCGAAACCGAAACGCAGAACCGTGCTCTCGGTCAGTGAACGTTCTGCTCCCACGTGAAATGCGTACTGGTCCTTCCAATTCAATGGCACGCCATCGTTGAGCGACGTTGATCCAACGACCGAGTTGATCGTTGCGTTCGAGCCGTTCGTCAGTTCCACAGGCAAGTTCACGAACGAATCCTGCCAGTTAATCCAGTTGCCTTGCATTGCAAGCAACCAGTGCGGCGTAGCTTGCCACGCCACGTTCGCCGTCACCGTTTGCGGAAGCACGTTGCGAACTTCCGCTGAGTATGTGAAGTCGGAAGGTGCGTTGATGCCGAGCGCTGCAAATTGCGCATTGATGTCGCCGCTCGCGTGGCCGTAGCTGTCAATCACGGTTCGCGAACGCCATGCCGCGCCGAATTGCAGTTTGTGCGAAGGCTGGTACATCACACCGACGCCATAGTTTCGTCCATAACCGTCCGTGTGAAGGTCAAGCAGCGTCTTCAAGCCCGCAACCTGCGGCTGGCTCTGGAAAATGTAAGGCGCATGCAGCGTGTTCCAGTTGTAGTCCACTCCGAACGTTGCGCCGACAGAAAACTTCGGCGTCACCGCATACGCTACGCCACCAACCATCCGTACTGCATAGATGGCCGAATGTTGTTCCTGCAAGCCGTAGCTCGCTCCCGCCACTCCAGGAGCATCTACGTAGTTCCAGTTGCCGTTGGACATCAGGTCTGGCATGATGCCGACGCCAAAGCTCCACTTGGAATGATCGATCGGCATTCCGAAAGAGCCGTATGGAATTACGCCCGCGGAATTCTGTAGGGGCGCCCCATTGTTCGCGGAATTCGAAAACGAACCACGCGCGAAAATAGTATCAGCCGCAAGATTCAAGTTGCGGCCGCGTAGATAAGAAAGACCGGCCGGATTCGCCGCCAGCGAATCCATAGCGTCAGAAGAAGACGCAACATACGTGCCACCCAACGCAGTGGAACGGGCGCTGGAGGTGGTCATAAAAAAGTCCTGCGCGAGCAATGATCCGGGCAGGAGCAGAAGAACAACTGCTGCCGCGAGATATTGGGGACGAACTTTCATTGTACTTACTCCTTGTTTAATTTGATTACCTTGCTTCAATGGCAGCCTGCGGGCTGCCAGGAACTTGAAACTCTGAACTCGATTTCGACGCCATCAACGCGTCAAGACACGGCCAATCGAGCGCATGCGGAGCGTCTTCGCGCATGATGCTGAATACTTTTTCCAATGGAAGAGAATCGCGATAAGGCCGCTTTGCGCGCAGCGCATCGAAAACGTCTGCGACCGCAAGAATGCGTGACGGCAACGGAAGTTCCGCCGCCGTTAGCCCTAACCAATATCCTTTGCCGTCCAGCCGTTCGTGGTGCGCAGCTGCATCAGCACTAATGGATTCGAATGCCGGAATGCGGCGGAGAATTTCGTATGTGTAATAAGGGTGGTTGCGAACGACTTGCCATTCTTCGTTGGTAAGCTTGCCTGGCTTTTCGAGAATGTCGTTTGAAACGCTCAACTTTCCGATGTCATGCAGCAGCGCAGCGCGGCGTAGTTCCCGCTTCTGCTGATCGCTCATGCCAAACCATTCGGCAATTTCGAGAGCGGCATCCGCCACCCCGTTCGAATGGCGATAGGTGAAAGGAGATTTCGCGTCAATCACATCCGCAAACGCGAAACAAATGTTGTCGATGGTTTCTTCATTCGCCGTCAGTTGGCGATGTTCCGGTTCGGTTGCCAGAACCTTTTCCAGCAAGTCTTGCTCGTCGAGCCCGTTGAAAAGAACCCCAGTTTGCGAGAGTTTAGCCGCCGCACGCACCAGTTCAGGATTGAACCAACGCCCGCTGCGCTTCGTCGTTGCTTCTAAGGCTTTCTCAGGCCCGTAGTTCGCATAGAAAACTTCCAGGGTCTGCGAAAGGTTGGCAATGTTTGAAAAGAGCGGGATCTCTGTCTTGCGCAAGCCGTCCGGATATCCTCGCCCGTTCCAGTGCTCATCCAGACTGTGAATCCCGGAAGCGACCGCATTCGAAAATCCCAGCTTTTTTGCGATCTCAGATCCGCGCTCGCAGCGAATCTTCACCAGTTCGCAGGAATCTTTTTGCTGTGTAACAGCCACGTGCAACAGCGTCCAAATTCGTTGCGGCAGCGGCGAACCGGTCGCCACGTGCGTCATCGCATACTGCAGGCTATCCCAGCCGACTTTCGTCCAATCCGTCGTTTTGACGTCACGCTTCGCCTTGATTTCGTCGGCATTCAATATGTGAAACAACCGTGAGGAATTGCTGCTGCAGCCCGCATCCTTCAAGAGCAAGGTGTAGTAGAGGTCCGCCTGTGCTTCGACCGGCAAACCAATCGCTTGCGCGATGCGCATCCCAATCAGGCAGGTTCTGGCTGAGTGTCCCATCGGACGCCCTTCGGTCAAGTCAAGGGCATAGGACAGCGCCGAAATAAGTTCAGAGACACGTATGGCCGCGTCTCGTTCCCGATATACATGCCCTATCGCGACGGGGGCGATTGGCAGCTCGACGCTCAAACGTTTGCTCATGAGACACCCGATGGATCTGTTCGGTCTGCAGGCTCGCAGTCCCCACCGCTCGCCGCCTAGGCATACTAGGAATTTTGGGGCAGTTGCCCTATGGTTCTGCGGCCTCATTCTTCTGGGACTTTCGTACTGCCTTAGAAACACGCGGCTTATACAGGCTCGCTGACCTTAGGGCGGCGAGCTTGGGCGCTTGCCCAGTCCGCCATTGCCGCTTAAGCCTCGGTTGCCTCTAGACTCTGGAATCTGTGAGATATCTGGTGTTGGTGCGCGTATTCCCTGTTCTCAAAAACCGCGCCGGGATAGAACGATGAACAAACGAACGCTTTGTCACAGCGTGGCTTTTGCTCTCACGCTGACTGTCTTGATCGGTTGTAAGAGTTCACTCGATAGGCCGGAAGTCGTTGAGGCGCAGACGCTCGATTACGGCGTTCCGCCTGTTTTCAACCTCGGCTTGAGTGTCGAGCAAGCCTACGAAGCCATTCCGCATCGCCGCACGGTTTGGAATGATGTAGATTCCACAGCGACGCCGTCAGAAAAGGCTTATCTCAAGACAATTTTTGAAGTTCTGGATGAAGCTACCGCCGTTCGAATTGCGGGCATGCAGAATTACGCCAACGGCCATTTCGAATACACCGATCCGGATTCCGAGTACGAACAACTCGTCAATTTCACGCGCGGAATGACGCCCCCGAAAAAACTCGAGGCCTACCACAACGACATTCTCCAGGGCCTCACGAATCAGCGCCAATTTTTCACGGATTGGAAGGCACAAGGTGATCGCTTCGGCTATCCTGTCTGTATCAAGACGCATCCCGGAGTGCAACGAGCTTCTGGCGCTCTTCGCTCCGCCTACAACGAATTGATGGTTCACTTCCCCGCCGAAGCCCAGGCCAACAAAGACGCCTTCTTCGACTATCACTGTGCCCTGGATTTTCTATAAATCCGCGCGGCTTTTTCCGATTTTCTCATAAAACTCACGGCCAATCTCCCGCTGCACTTTGGCGCACTTGCAAAGCAATCAAATAGTGTCCGTCCTTCTCTCCAATTGGATACAGATTGCTCCGGCCCGGTGTTTTAGGGTCGCCGTATTCCACCGCTAGAAAAATATCTGGCCGCAGATTGAACTTGTCCCAATATTCAGGTCGCAACGCGGGCAATGGTGAAAATCCGATGGACTTAATGAACTCTTTTGTGTAGCCCTGAAGGTCAACCCTAATGAAGTGCTCCTTGTAGTCATCGCTTACACCGTCCCAATCCACCAGAGCTTTGGCCGCCTCCAGATCCCCTTTATCGTGAGCCGCAAGGAACGCAAGCATCAGTTCTTGTTGTTCTGGCGAACCTTCCGCACTTATTTTCGTTTTCCGGCAACCTGTCAGCAAGAAACACGCCAACCCCAGCAGCGCAAGTGCGATACCTGCTTTTTGTTTCATGTGGAACCTCCATCCGTAGGCTACCTCTTGGAATCCCTTTTGATTCTAAAGGAAGGGCGTCAGCGACTCCGTTCGTCAGCCCCAATTGTGTAATACTCCCTTGCTTCAAGGGGTTTCCGATGCCCGAAACGACCGGCGCAAACGCCGCAATTGACCTTTATGTCGCCCGCGAAAATCCCGCCCTCGTGCATGTCATGGACGCTTTGCGTGAATTGGTGAAAAAGACAGTTCCCGCGGCTCGTGAAGCCATCAATCCCTGGGGCGTTCCAATCTTCGAATTCAATGGGCCGCTCTGTTATTTGCGTGTGGGCAAAACGCACATCACGTTCGGTTTCCCGCGTGGTGCCTCAATGAAAGATCCGAAGAGGCTTCTTGAAGGCGAAGGCCATAATCTGCGCCATGTCAAAATTAAGGACGTTGCGCAGGTGCGCGATGCGAACCTGAAACAGCTTCTCCTGCAGGCTAAAGCGCTCAACGGCAAGACGCCTGTCTCAGCGTCGCTGCGTCCAAAAGATCAGCTTCGCAAGAAACGGAAGAAGTCAAAGGTTTCGAGGTCTCAGCAGCACGCGTGGGAAAATCTCGAATGAACGCCTGCGAAATAGACTGACTCCATGGGGGGCCCATGAATTTTCGGCGCAGTGCCGCTTTCTTCCTTGCTATCGCTATCGTCGCGGCCGCAACAATACTCGCATCGCACCGCCCGCTCCACGCGCAACAGCAAGACGTGCCCCGCTCGCAAAAGACTCTTACCATCGAAGAGTACGAACCGAAATCCACGCTTGTTGTACCCGAACACAAACTCGAGCGCGCAAAATTTCCCTTCATTGATATTCACAGCCATCATTGGAATCCCACGCCGGCTGAAGTGGACGAACTTATCAAGGGAATGGACTCCATCAACTTGCAGGTGATGGTCAATCTCAGCGGCGGCACTGGGGAAGCGCTCAAACGCACTGTAGAAGTGATGAAAGCCCGTTATCCCAAACGTTTCGTAGTCTTTTCAAACATGGACTACAGCGATCTCGATAAGCCCGGCTTCAGCGAACGCGTCACTGCGCGCCTCGAGCAGGACGTGAAAAACGGCGCACAGGGCCTGAAAATCTTCAAAGACTTTGGCATGGAGCTGCACTACGCCAACGGCCAGCGCGTCCACGTTGACGATCCCGCATTCTCACCCGTTTTTGAAAAATGCGCCGACCTCGGCATTCCCGTGCTCATTCACGTCGCCGAGCCGTCCGCCTTTTTCGATCCGTGGGACAAATACAACGAGCGCTGGCTCGAGCTGAAGGAATTTCCGCAACGGGCGCGGCCGCCCTCAAAATATCCGCCGTTTGAAACGCTGATGACGGAGCGTAATCATTTGTTCGCCATGCACCCGCGCACCAAATTTATTGCGGCGCACCTTGGTTTTCACGGGAACGATCTTGCGCGCCTCGGAAAACTTTTCGATGAGCATCCCAACGTTTACGTGGACATCGCCGCCGTCCTTGCCGAACTCGGCCGCCAGCCCTATTCCGCGCACGATTTTCTGACGAAGTATCAAGACCGCGTTCTGATGGGCAAGGACATCTACGAGGTGAACGAATACAAGTGGTATTTCCGCTGTCTTGAAACGCGCGACGAATATGTCGAGTATTACCGCAAGCGCCACGCCTTCTGGCGCATCTACGGCTTCCAGCTCGACGACGAAGTTTTGAAAAAGATCTACTACAAAAACGCGCTGAAACTGGTCCCCGGTATCGACTCGTCGGCGTTTCCCAAGTGACCAGTGAACGGGGGCTCTAAACTCCCGGATAGTGGCCGAGAAATAAAAGCAGGCAATCGATAGTCCCACGTCTTTCCAGCGCAGGCTTCGTAGCCGCAAGGAGAGCCAGCCGAGCAAAAGGAGGAAAGGCGTTTTGCTAAACGGGACAAGATGCTGCAATGACGGCCAATTCGACCAGCAGAAGCCATGGAAGCACCGCTCTTGTGTCATTCCTCGTAGACTCGGCTGTCCACGAAACTACTTACGAATGACGCATGGGAAAAGACCCATCAGTTGGTTGTGATTAAAGGATGGATATCTACGAAAGGCAAAGAGACAAGGCCGCGCTTAACAAGCTATTTCTCTGACCACGGTGGCTTGACGCCTGTCATACGCGCATACGCAATGAGTTGCCCCATGTGTTCGTTATCGTGAACGATGATGCGCAAATACATGCCGTCCACGGTGGCGTCTCGATCCGCAATGCGGACCTTCCGCTTCAAATCGGCAGGCTTCACCGCCGCGCGAGCCTCTTTCACCTGCTCCAGCGAACGCTTCAGCCATTTGATTACTTCCGCTTTTGAGGTGACGCTCTTCTCAATCTCTGGTTTTACGTCCGACGGCATCTCCGGCCCCGTCACGCTCAGCAGATAAAAATTCGCAAGCGTGATGTGCATGTAAACTTCGCTCGTGGAGCGCACTCCCGGTGCGGGCCGCCAGGAGAATTTGTCTTCGGGTGTGGCCTCGGCGAGTGCGATCAGTTGTTGCGAAACGTGCCGCCACTCTCCGTCATAGCCTTGCCACAGTCCATCGAACGGATCTTCGGCTTTCGCTTGAGCCTGCACCCCACCCGCGGTCGCCAGCCCCATTAGCCCGAATGCAATCGCTGCCAAAATTAGCTTTTTCATCTGTTGCCTCCCACCATTGTCGTGCTTTGCGAACGCCTATCCTAATGCAACTGGTCCAACGGGGCGGTCTATTCCGCCTGAATTGTTGAAAACGTCCTTTCGTGACCATCCCAAGATGCCCTTCCGGTGTCTAAGACTGCAAGAACTTGAACTTCTTGCGTTCCAATAACGTCGTCTCTTTTACTGATGCGGATTCTGCCGTTTGGGGGATTGTCAATGCTGCGTAAGTCCATGAGTCTTCTTTGCGTTGTCGCGCTTGTCTTTACCGGCTGTGCTCACAATGTGTCGCGATTCGCAGCTCAAATGTCTGTCGACGAGGCAAAGTCCGCAGCCGTCGGCAGTGGATGAGAAAAGAATCCACGATGTTGGAATCAGCTTTGGTTATCGCGGGAGGCACCGTTTTCGCCGCCCCCCGCTACGTCGCCGTCCACCATAGGCTTGAAATCATTGAGCCGGCTTCTGGTCTCGCCAAATCGCTCGAAGCCGTCGTCAATTTCTGTGGCTCCATCCAATGCGAAGTTCTTTCTTCCAACATTTCCGGCACTACACCCGACTCCATTCCCGCCGGAACGATTTCCGTCCGCGTTCTTCCGCAGGACCTGAACAAGCTTCTCGATTTTGCTGCAAAGCAAGGAAAGGTTTCGCAGCACTCTACCGAAACCGAAGACAAAACTGCCGCCGTCATTGATGTCGAAGCCAAAATCAAAAACCAAACCGACTTTCGCGACAGCCTGCGCAAGATGCTCGCGAAACCCGGCGTCAGCGTCGCTGACCTTCTGCAAATTCAGGAAAAACTGGCCGAAGCGCAAGCCGAACTCGACAGCGAAGCCACACAGCGCAAAGTGCTCGCCAACGAAACAGAAAAAGTCGCCGTCGACATCAGTTTTCAATCCGAAGTGCGTTCCGTTAGCCGCGGCGTCTTCGCGCCCATCGGCAACGCCCTTCGTGATTCGGGTTCAGTGCTGGCAGATAGCCTCGCCGCGCTTATCCTCGCCATCGCCGCCATCATCCCCTGGCTCATCGTCATTGTCCCGGGCCTCTGGGTAGTTATACGCTTTGTGCGAAAACTGCGTCGCAAGCGGGCAGAGGGAAAGGCTGCTTCTTCAGCAAATTCCTCGAGCCAGTAACACGCAGGGAGGTTTTGCATGCGGCATTTCGGTCTCTTGGCGGTGGTTCTCCTCTGCGTCTCGGGAGCGCAGGCACAGACTGGCGATTCGTCGCGCGTCTACGAAGGGGTGTCCTACACGAGTGGAAAACTGGCAATCGAGGCTTACCTCTACAAACCCGAAGGTCCCGGACTTTTCCCCGTTGTGATTTATAACCACGGTTCACGGGCGGGGCACGAGCGAGAGGAAAGGCCATTCGCGTATGTTGGCAAAATGCTCGCCGCGAGCGGCTATCTTGTCCTGGTGCCAGAGAGGCGCGGATACGGAAAATCCGAAGGAACTCCGTTCAGCGAAGAGATTGGAGATGATCGCGGGCCACGCTACGTCGCCCGTCTGCAGCAGGAAGCGGACGACGTAATCGCCGCGGCAGAATTTGCAAAGACTCTGCCCGATGCAGACGGTTCACGGATCGCTGTGATGGGATGGTCGTTTGGTGGGATTGTCAGCGTCTTTGCGGCAAGCCGCAGCGCGCTGTTTCGAGCCGTTGTGGATCAAGCTGGTGGTTCGCTGAGCTGGGACGGGAGTCCGGCGTTGCAGTCGGCTCTGAAAGAAGCGGCAGGGAAAATCCGTGTCCCACTGCTCGGAATGGTTGCGCAAAACGACCGGACAACGGAATCCGTGAAATCCGTTGTTGGCGAAGCAAAGAAACACGGCGCTCCGTCGCGGCTCATCCTCTATCAGGCATTCAAGCCGCACGAAAATGCAAACGGTATCGCGCCCGGCCACATGATTTTCAGTGCGCAGGGCGCCTGCCTTTGGGAGTCCGACCTGAAGGATTTCCTGAAACTCGAAATGACCATCCCTAATTGACCAATGGAGGCGTGCAACGAAATTAAGGCGCACGAACCCGTTTGGTGATCTCCGGAACGTTGTAGGAAAATTTTACAAACGAAAAACAAGAAAATTTCTGTAGGCTGCAACTTTGCCACGGCGCGCCGCGTCTCATTTATTGAGCGATGCAAGGTCGCTCTCTAAGCTACAGAAGCCCTCGTTCCCCCCAAGCCCAGTCCCCCCAGCCAAGTTTCCCAGCCGCACAAAAAACTTAGGCGCCGCGAAGAAAAACATGCGGCTTGTACAAGTCCAATGGGAGGTCTCGAAAATGAAAAGATGGAAAACAGCTGCAATCCTGATGAGCGCTCTGCTTTTGTGCGCCGTGCTCGCTCCGAGCGCGAAGGCAGATGATTGGAATCACAAAACTGTCGTAACGTTTGGCGACTCCGTGGAAGTCCCAGGGCAAGTTCTGCTTCCAGGAACGTATGTCTTTAAGCTGGCAGAGTCCCAGGCAAATCGCCATATCGTGCAGATTTGGACCGGGGATGAGCAGGAACTGATTACCACCCTTCTTACAATCCCGAGCCAGCGTTCCAGACCGGCCGGCCACACCGTTTTCACATTCGATGAACGTCCTGCGGATTCGCCGCAAGCCTTAAGCGAATGGTTCTATCCGGGAGAAACAACGGGAGAAGAGTTCGTCTATTCGTACGACAACTACAACAACTATAGCTACGGCGGCTCACGGTGAATAAGGTCCGAAGCTAAGGACCGCCCTTCTCAATTCACCAAGTCCCGCCGATAGTCATACGGGGCACTCGCCTGAGACCAGTGGGTGCCCCGTTTGTTTTCGAGCGGCACGAGTTGGAATAAGCCCACGAGATTGTTCAGGACGTCGGCTGTCCTTTACTGCGGCCTTTGCGGAGTTCGCACTCGGCGCGAATGGTTTCAAATCTCTTCGAAAGTGTTTCGAGTTCCGCGTCCGAGAGACTTTCAATATGCATCATTTCGTTGCGGGCATGCGAAATGGAGTGGATGATCTCGTCGAGCTTCAGGTGAATGGCGCGAGCGTCGCGATTTTGCGTGTTCTGAATGAGAAAGACCATCAGGAAAGTGATGATAGTAGTGGCCGTGTTCACGACGAGCTGCCAGGTGTCCGAATAATGGAAGTAAGGACCGGTGACGCACCACAAAACGATTATTAGTGCGGCAAGCGCGAAGGCCCATTTCGAGCCGACGATTTGTGAAGCTCTGGTCGCAAAGTTTTGAAATCCAGCCGTGTGAGTCGGATTCGCAGGCGCCATGTTAGTGGTCTCCCCGTTTCAGAGGGGCTGGTGCCCTGAAGAAAACTATAAGACAGGAAGGGGAGCGGCATTAATACAGGAAAGAGACTACTACCCATTTCGTAAATGCCTCAGCAGATCAAACGGCAGTCTGAGTGGAGCCACTGGCCGTGATACGCCGCCGCTGCTCGCTCTGCTTTATGATTTCGCTCATGTCCCCCGCCGGGCGAATCTCGAAAATGTTGCCGTACGTCAGCGCCGGGTGCTGGCCGATAAGCTGTACAGCATGATTCATGTCCCTCGCCTCAAGGACAAGAATGCCGCCGAGTTGTTCCTTGGTTTCCGCATAGGGACCATCGGTAGTTGCCACTTTGCCGTTCTTCCAATACAGGGTCAGGGCGGTTTCCGGGCCCTGAAGTGCTTCGCCACCATCCCAGTTCCCGCTGGCGCGAAGATGGTCGTCGTATTCAAAGCATCTGTCGAACATCGCGTTTCGCTCGGTCTCAGTCATGCCATCAAATTTGCCTTTGTCGTAGTAACCCAAACAGACGTATTTCATTGTTCTTCTCCTCGTTCTTTTCCCTGCGGCGGGAGCTGCGGATGGCGAAGCCGCCGCGACTGAATTGTTTGCTTATTTTGAGGGGGGCATTTCAAAAAAAGGGCGCACCTCGACCGGCGCACGGCAGGCGACGACAGCCTTGCGGCCCCATGCGAGTGCTTCGTCCATGTCAGCGCATTCCAGTATCCAAAATCCGCCTATGTGCTCCTTGGTCTCCAGGTACGGCCCGTCCGTGACGAGCACCTGTGCATTGGACTGAGCCCGCAGCGACTTCGCCTTGGTTTCCGACTGCAGGCCGCCGGCGAAGAACCTGACGCCGGCCGCCATCATTTCCTTGTTGAGTGCGCTGATATCGCGCATCGTCTCTTGCGTAACGCTGGACGAGTCGAAGTTTTCGGGGTGGTGAATACAAACCAAATACTGCGCCATGATTTCTCCTCTTACCCTAGCGGTCTTTGAACCGGGTGATTGCCCTGCCTTCCCTACATAGTCGAACGGCCGGATTGGAATTCGACAAATCCTTCAAAAAAATGCCTCTCACCCAAGGGAGCCCTGCCTGCCAAGGTCTGATGGGCGTGCGGGTGCTAATGACGATGCTCGGCGCCGGAGCCTTCGCGAAATTCCGTTCCGTCTGACCAGCGTTGCGCGGCAATCACGAATGTAGTCACGTGCTCCCGGGTGTCGGTTAAACCAATGATGGGAGAACCCGGCAGACCCGCTCCCCAGATTGCAACGTCGGTCTGCGGAAAGTAAAACATGAGATGGGAGGGCCAGTGTTCGACGGTGTCGCCACCGTATCCTTGCTTCGACATCATGTAGCACATTGCCCCGGACTCCACCGCAGGCAGTTCTTTTTTGTCGACGGCGGCCACGATGATCTCGTCCGTCTGAGCTTGCGTGCGTCCCGCCAGAATTAACTCGGTCCTTTTAATGTTGCGGACAAGAACGGAACGCGCGGCTGCCGCATTCCAACATATAGGGGTCCGCACTTTCGGATTCCAAAAGTCAGCATCCGCTGCGGAAGTCCACGAACGCTCCACGACACACACGAAGCCGTTTTTGCCTTTGACCGCTGTTTCGAAACCATGACGTCCGAGAACCAGGACCACTGCATCGCCTGAGATGGACTCCGGTGCAGCGGTGCGCGCCAGAGCGATCTCGGCAGTTCGGTCCATAAGGTACTGCTCGATTGGGGCCATGCTCGGATAGGCTGTCTTGGCATCCTGCGCTATCGCTTGGTGCGCCGTAGCGAGCACAACGAGCAGCGAGAAGCTTTTGATTGCGACTGCGCCAACCTTCTGTTTCCGCATTTTTTTCCTCCTGAGAATAGGCCTTTTTTCGCGAGGCCGTCCTTCAACGGGCAGCGTTTTGTCGGCGTCGCTGCCCGGTTGCCTTCATCAGTTCCTTCAAGTCCGCTCAGTTGCTAGTCGTTTGAAGGCATGAAAAAGATTTCGCGCACCTCGCCCCGGCCCCGGGTGGCGACGACGCTTTTGCGCATCCATGCCACGGCTTCGTCCATGTCAGCGCATTCCAATATGTAAAAACCGCCAATGTGTTCCTTGGTCTCAAGGTACGGCCCGTCAGTGACGAGCACCTTGCCATCGGGCTGTGCTCGCAGAGACTTCGTGGCTCCAAGGCCGCAAGCGAATTTCAAGACACCGGCGTCCTCCATCTCTTTGTTGAGGGCGTGGATCGCGAGGCCCATCGATTCGTCCACGCTGGACGGGTCGAAGTCGTCGGGGAGGTAACCAGCAACCAGATATTGCGGCATTTTGTTCTCCTGTAAGGGTGTTCGAGCTAGCAGCACAGCCTTGCGAACTACACCTTCATTCTATAGTCGTCGGGCAGGGGGAAAATCGACAGCAGAGACGAACTTTTTTATTCCCTGAAAACGTGGAGCGTTAAAATCAGGTGTCGACTCCGGCTCGCTCATCGGCCAATGTGAGGCAACTTGAACGCCATGACACAAAAAACTACGCTAGTAATGGCCGTCGCCACGATCCTGGCCGTCGGAGCGTGTCAATCACCACAGTCTCGGATTGCAATAGAGCCCTCCGCTTCTCGGCCTCAGCCGATGAATTGCGCCCCGATGTTGTTCCAATCTTCGACTGTCGCCAAATACCCGCCAAATGCGAAGCCGGGTTTCAATTCTCCCGAAGAAGTTACCGCTTTCTTAGAAAAACGATGGCAGCTGACAGGTATCAGGAAGTACGCAATTCCTGAACGGCGCTACAACGAGGGATACCAAAATTTGGTTCCCGATACTCCAAAGATATGGGCTGGTCGTCTCTATTGCGATCAATCGACGGGCTTTGATTCAATTGAATGGTATGGCACCGTCGAAACGCGTCATACCAAAGATTCATTGAAAGAATATTCGTTGGACGCCATCCGAGGAAATGATTTTTGGTTGCTGGAAATCGGAAGCCCAACTTCGATCCAGCAACTTCCAAATATTGAGCCCGACTTCCGGAAGCCGTACTTTGTCGGGCACAAGTAGACCTGTTCCGGCTTCCGCTTTTTATTTCAGCTGCCGGATCCGCTCCTGCAGGAATTGCCGCTCTGGTTCCTGTTGGGTCAGCGCCAGAGCTTTCTCATAAGAGGATCGAGCCTCAGCCGTCTTGCCGAGTCTGCGGTACATATCCGCGCGGGCGGAATGCGCCAGGTAATAATTGGCCAATTCGCCCTTTTCCAACACCGCGTCGATATGCTTCAGACCGGCCTCTGGACCTTCGCACATGGCAATCGCCACGGCACGATTTAGCTGTACCACTGGCGAAGGCTGAATTCGTTCCAATCGGTCGTAAAGCGCAACAATCTGTGGCCAGTCGGTCACAGCTACCGATTCCGCTTCCGCATGAACGGCCGCAATCGCAGCCTGCAGTGTGTAAGCGCCAAAGCGGCGGGACTTCAGAGCTTTCTCCAGCAATGCCACTCCCTCTGCGATCTGCTCCCGGTTCCAGAGCGAGCGATCCTGGTTCTCCAGCAAGATCAGCTCTCCGGTCGGAGAGGTTCTCGCGGCGTGGCGGGACTCCTGTAGCAACATCAGGGAAAGCAGCCCAAGGACTTCTGGCTCCGGCTGGAGTTCCGTCAGCAACCGGCCCAGTCGAATCGCTTCGCCGGTTAGCTCGGCCCGCGTAACCTCCGCTCCTGCCGCAGCCGAATAACCTTCGTTAAAGACAAGATAGATGGCATGAAGCACCGCGCCCAGTCGCTCCGGCAATTCCTGAGGCGTCGGCACTTCGTAAGGAATCGGTGTCTCTCGAATCTTTGCCTTTGCGCGAACAATGCGCTGCGCCAGAGCCGCAGGCGTAACGAGAAATGCCCGGGCAATCTCCTCTGTTGTCAGCCCGCAAACTTCACGCAGCGTGAGCGCTAGTTGTCCTTCCGGCGGCAGAGCGGGGTGGCAGCACGTAAAAATCAGCCGCAGCCGATCATCCTCAAGGCTCTCCTCTTCATTGGACTTTTCCGCCGAGCTCGATTGTGCTTCGAGATATCGCACGAGCTTGTCTTGCGACGCATCAAATCGTGCCCGTCGACGCAGAGTATCAATGGCTTTGAATCGGGCCGTCGAAATCAACCATGGTCGCGGGCTGCCGGGCACTCCACTCCTCGGCCACAGGCTGAGCGCAGCCGCAAAGGCTTCGTGCATCGCCTCCTCGGCAAGATCAAAATCACCGAGCAAACGAATCAGAGTTGCCAGGATTCGCCCCGAATCCACGCGATAAAGGGAGTCGAGCAATTCGCGTATCTGCTCGGTGGAACGCTCGGACATGACGACGACCCTAGCAAACCAGCTACCCCAAATCAATTTGGCAAACGGCGGATCGATAACAGCCCCGCCCTTGTGCAACCTGCAAGGAGTGGGACAGACGCCGTTTCGCAGGAGCGTTCGTAACGCGGCTAACTTTCTAAAACTTCCCTCTAAATGGACGGGAGTATGTGCTCCGGCTATTTCTGCACGTCCGTCTAAGCGCGTATCGCCTCTGTGGCCTCGTGCCTCTGCGCATGAGAATTCAAGGAGATTGCAAATGAAGACGCTGGTTCGCCTGGCTGTTTGTACGTGTTTACTGGCTGCTGCAAGTGGAGACCTTTTCGCGCAGCAAGCCGCCGCGCCTGCAGCACAACCTTATGCAGCACAACCCCCCGCAGGACAATCTGAGGATAAGACACCGACCAGCTATGACATGAAAGCGCAGGCGGCTCTCGACCTGCAGCAGATGCAGCAGAAGTTCACTTCGCTGGCACAGGCCATTCCTCAGGAAAAGTACAGCTGGCGCCCCGATCCGGAATCGCGCTCAATCGCGGAGATGTTTTTGCACACGGCCGGAGCGGGATTTGGTTTCCCCAAAATGGTGGACGTCGCCGCGCCCGTGGGTTTTGACGGCAAGGGATTTGATAAGACTACAACCGACAAAGCCAAAATCATCGAGTGGTTGAACAAGTCGTTCGCGCATTCCATTGCCGCGGCGAATGGCATAACCAACGCCGATTACGCCAAGCTCGTGCCGAAACTGGGCCCCGGCGCAAATCAGGGCGACGTGATTTATCTCTTGGTTGTGCACCAACACGAACAGCTCGGCATCGCCATCGCTTACGCGCGCTCTATCGGCGTTGTTCCTCCTTGGACCGCCGACGCATTAAAGAAAAGCAAAGGCAATTGAAGCACAGCGAGGAAATGCAAGCCGTGCGCGGGTGAAAAAGCTTCGGAAGCCTTCCACAGCCCTGAGGAAAACTTCACGAAAAAAGTTTTGACAAAGACTTGACGGATACGGAGATTCAGGTATACTGACTCTCGGTTCGGACGCTTCCCAAAGTGTCTGGACTATTCAGGGGATTCACGGTCGGATCTGTAGGGCAATCGCAAGATCCTAGAGTGAGGTACCTTACGAGCAACACGGGCTAGAGTCTGTCGAGCTTCGCGCAAAGTCGCTAAAGAAAAGCGACTGTGCCCGGCGCTCGACGCCGGGTTTTTTATTTTCTAGCGTCCTTTTTTGGAAGCTGGAAAAGTTGAGCTGGAAGGCGAGATCGCAAGATCAGTAAGTCCCACCAGACAAGTCCTGCGGAACGCAGGACATTCCGATGGAATCGGATTAAGAGTTCTTTGACAACAGAAAGGCTGGCAAATCCACGCCGACAATCGTGACCTGATTACGGTCAGGCACGACGCCATGGTGTGGGTTATTACAAGTTCTGCTCGAGTTGAGCAGTACTGTGGATAGATTTATAGAACAAGGCGAACTTAGTTTCTTAACTTGATCAAATGCGGAATCGAAAGCCGGACTCTGGTTTTACCCAAATCAGGAGCCGGATGTATGGAGCTGCAGGCAGTCAAGGCCTCGATTTTTCAATCTCCGGATTCAGGTCCGGGGAAACAACTTCGACGGTTTGAGTAAGTTTTATGATTAAGCTACTAAGGGCGTACGGTGGATGCCTTGGCGCTAGAAGGCGATGAAGGACGTGGCAAGCTGCGAAAAGCCTCGGGGAGCCGCAAGCAGGCTTTGATCCGGGGATGTCCGAATGGGGAAACCCGACGAGATGAACTCTCGTTACAGCCCGCTGAATACATAGGCGGGTATGAGCTAACGCAGGGAAGTGAACCATCTCAGTACCTGCAGGAAAATAAATCACAGAGATTCCGAAAGTAGCGGCGAGCGAAATCGGAATAGCCCAAACCCAAGTGCTTGCATTTGGGGGTTGTAGGACCGCATAAGTAGAGTTACCAAACTGGTTGCTATGCGAACCTGCTGGAAAGCAGGACCATAGAGTGTGAGAGTCACGTAGCAGAAAGCAAACCAGACTCGAAGCGGTATCCTGAGTACCACGAGACACGTGTAATCTCGTGGGAAACTGGGGAGACCACTCTCCAAGGCTAAATACTCTCTAGCGACCGATAGTGAACCAGTACCGTGAGGGAAAGGCGAAAAGCACCCCTGCTAGGGGAGTGAAATAGAACCTGAAACCGTATGCTTACAAGCAGTCGGAGGGCCATGCGCGGACTTCGGTCCGTGAAAGCCTGACGGCGTGCCTCTTGCTTAATGAGCCGGCTAGTTATTCTAACGTGCAAGGTTAAGCGCAAGCGAGCCGTAGCGAAAGCGAGTCCGAATAGGGCGACAAGTACGTGGTATTAGACGCGAAGCGGGATGATCTACCCTTGGCCAGGTTGAAGGCTGCTTAACCGCAGCTGGAGGACCGAACAGGTGTGAGTTGAAAATCGCTCTGATGAGCTGAGGGTAGGGGTGAAAGGCTAATCAAATTCCGTGATAGCTCGTTCTCCCCGAAATGTCTTTAGGGACAGCCTTGCGTGAATTGCCACGGTGGTAGAGCTCTGAATGGACTAGGGACCAACTCAGGTTACCGAATCCAATCAAACTACGAATGCCG
>DATMMW010000003.1:0-116991 GCA_035569555.1 Candidatus Dormiibacterota bacterium
GGCTCGATTCTCAGAGAGCCTTGGGTATTGCAGAGAAGTGGGCGCTCACAATCTTCCACTGCCCGCTTTGTTTGATGAAGACCAAGGTAGTTCGGCCATGGATCGAGAGAGTCTTGCCGTCTTTGGTGACTCCCGTAAACATGTCATGAGCATTTACGATACCCACCTCATCGCTGTACATGCGACACGATGGTTGCCGGAAGCCGAAGCTGGCGGAGGCAAGGCTCGCGATGACCTCGTTGAGATACTTGGCAAAGAGCGCCTTGCCATCGAACCGAAAGGGAGCGTGGTCAAATACTTCCACGTCCTCGGAAAGCATGTCCAGAATGGGCTGGAGTTCGCGCTGGTCGAAGGCATCGGCGAACTTCTGTGTTAAGACTTGGAGTTCCTTCACGCTCATGTTTGTGTCTCCTCTGATGAGTTAGACACACGCCGCGCCACACTGTGACAGAACTATACCGCCGAATCTGCTCACCGCAGGGGCACTGGCCTGCGGAGGCTCCCATCGGATTGTGCTCGGATGACGGACAAACCGGAAGTTATCGGTTGGTCCTTCGGATTAGCAACGATAAACGCCGTTGCGGGCACTTACGTGCTAACTCTCTCTACGACATGATTGCAGTTTTGTAATCCGAGGACGATTTCTGAAAAAAACTAGCGGATTGAGCCGATGAGTGTTTTCTGATTCAGGAAGTTGAGCGCTTTGCCGGGGGCGAGGCCGAAGTAGAGCGTGCCGGCAACAGTGATCCAAAGAACGATGGTCGCGGTCATCGGAAAACGGACAGGAGCAATGGCGGCGCCGGGCTTCGGTTCGTGCATGTACATGATTATGATGAGGCGCAGGTAGTAGTAAGAGCCGATAACGCTGTTCACGGCCATCAGAACCGCGAGCCAGATCAAATTCGAATGAACCGCGGCAGTGAAAATGTAAAACTTGCCGAAGAATCCCGCCGTAACTGGCAAACCGAGAAGCGACAGGAGAAATACCGTGAGAGAGGCAGCGACCCACGGTTGGCGCTGGCCGAGGCCCGCGTAATCGTCGAGCGAAACGTGTTTTTCTTCCGCGCCACCGAGCTGCGAGACGATGGTAAACGCGCCGACCTTCACGAGCGCGTAGCTCAAAAGATAGAAAAGGACTGCGGCATAGGCCGAAGAGGCCGAGGAGGGATCATCGGCAGCCATGGACGTGACGGAAGCGAACGCAACGAGGATGTAGCCCGCGTGGGCGATGGAGCTGTACGCGAGGAGGCGCTTGACGTTGGTCTGTACGAGCGCGCCGAGATTGCCGAGGAACATAGTAAGAGCAGCAAGCACCCAGAATGCCCAGAACCAATAATGCGTGGCGGCGGGCACGCTGGCGAAGATGCGAAGAAGGAGCGCGAAGGCGGCAGCTTTTGGCCCGGCAGAAAAGAGCGCGGTGACGGGAGTCGGCGCGCCTTCGTAGACGTCCGGAGTCCAGACTTGGAAAGGCGCCGCAGCGACTTTGAAGCCGAGGCCGATCAAAATCATAGCGAGGCCGAGCTTGAGCAAGCCGCTTTGCGGATTGGCGTTGTCCATGGCGTTGAGGACGGTAGTGCCGGTAACGCCGTAAACGAGCGCGATGCCGTAGAGAAAGAATGCTGTGGCGAAGGAGCCAAGCAGAAAATATTTCAAGGAGGATTCGCTGGACTTGAGCGAATCACGCCGGTAGCCGGCAAGAATGTAACTGGAGATGGAGCTCATTTCGAGGCCGATGAAGGCCGTAATGAGTTCCTGCGCGGAAGCGAGGACGCCCATACCGGCTGTAGCGAAGAGGACGAGAGCGAGGAACTCAGCAGGATCGAGATTTTCACGCTCGAGATAAGCTTCAGCGGCGAGAATGACGAGGAAAGCGACGAGGCCAACGAGCAAGTGAAAGAAAAGGCTGAACGCGTCAAAGCGAATTAGTCCGGAAAAGCCCGGCCCGTAATTCCAGCCGGAGACGACAGAGAGGGCCGTGCCGCCAAGCGCGCCGACGAGAGCGAGAAAAGTGAAGAAATGGCGGTTCTTGAGGAATGGCTGCAAGAGCATCAGGAATACGCCGAAGCCGCACCAGACAAGTTCCGGATAGACGAGCTTGAGATCAACGAGGTTGGGCATGCCGTTATTCATTTAGCGGGTGCCGGACCTTTCGAGAGAGATTTTGAGGCTGGAGCCACCGGGCGTGAGTGAACTCTCCTGGGGTTGCATGTCTCCGGGGCGAAGCATTTGCTGGCGGATTGTTTCGGATGCCGTTGCAGTGCGACGCGTGAGATAAGCCGAGCCGACGCCCATCCAGAGGGTGACAGCGGCCATAGCGAGAAGAATGCCGCGTTCGCGCGCGCTGGTATCGGGCAGGGATTTGTTCTTTTCGTGAGTGACTTCGCCGAAGAAAACACGCTGGTAGGCCCACAGCAGATAGCACGCGGAGAGAATCACGCCTGTAGCGGCCCAGGAAGCCCATTTCCAGTTGACGCTGTACGTGCCCAACAGGATCAGGTATTCGCCGACGAAGCCGTTGAGGATAGGAAGGCCGAGCGAAGAGAGTGCGGCGAAAAGGAAGAATGCCGAGAGGCGCGGCATGGGCGTAGCGAGGCCGCCGTATTCCGAGATTTCGAAGGTGTGGCGGCGGTCATAAAGCATGCCGACGAGAAGAAAGAGCGCGCCTGTGGAGATGCCGTGAGCGAGCATCTGGTAAATGGCGCCCTGTATGCCGATGGTGCCGAACGTAAAAATGCCAAGCACGACGAAGCCGAGGTGGCTGACGCTCGAATAGGCTACGAGTTTTTTCAGATTCGGCTGGACGAGAGCGACGAGTGCTCCGTAGATGATTCCGATAATGGCAAGGACAACTATCCACCATCTCTGTTCACGAGATGCCTGGGGGAAAAGCGGCAGGCAGAAGCGCATCATGCCGTAGGTGCCCATTTTGAGGAGCACGCCGGCCAGAATGACGGAGCCAGCAGTGGGCGCTTCGACGTGCGCGTCCGGCAGCCAGGTATGCAATGGGAAGAGTGGGACTTTAATGGCGAAAGCGAAAAAAAACGCGAGGAAAAGCAACAGCTCCGACCTGTGTGACAGCGAAACGACGCCGGTTTGCAATGCCTGCTGGATGTGCGGCAAATCGAAGCTGCCTGTGACGTTATAGAGCCAGATGATTCCGACAAGCATGAGGATAGAGCCGGCCATCGTGTAAAGAACGAATTTGATCGCGGCGTAAATACGGCGGCCATGGCCCCAAATGCCGATGAGAAACGCCATCGGGATCAGCATCACTTCCCAGAAGAGGAAGAAGAGGAAAAGATCGAGCGAGAGGAAAACGCCGACGATGCCGACTTCGAGCATCAGCAGCATGACGAAAAATTCCTTGATGCGCTCGTGGATGCTGTTCCAGGAAGCGATTACCGAGATCGCTGTCAGGAAGGTGGTGAGAATGACGAGGAAGACGCTCAGGCCGTCCACGCCAACGTGATAGTGAATGGGCGGCAGCTTAATCCATTTGAAATTTTCTTCGAGCTGATAGCCGGAGGCGCTGAAATCCATGCGCCAGAGCAGCGTGAGAGAGAAAAGAAATTCGAAAATGCTTACGCCAAGGGCGAAGCCGCGAATGAATTTGTGGTCGTCGCTGCGCAGAACGAGGATCGCAAGGGCGCCCACGGTCGGAATCAAAATCAGGCTTGTGAGCAGGCTGGGCAGAATCATTGCGCGCCTCCCGCCATGGCACGAATGGCCGGCCAGAAGATAATGACGAGCACGGCCAGCGCGCCGATTACGACCCAGACGGCGTAACTGCGCGTATTGCCGGATTGCGTCTGGCGTGTGATGTCGCCGGTCGCCGTGGCGCCGTGCGCTATGCCGTTCACGGTGCCGTCGATCATTTCGACGTCTATCACTTTCCAGAGAACATTAGTAGAGAGTGCGAGAAGAGGCTTAACGATGACTGCACCGTAAGCTTCATCGACGTAATACTTGTTGCAGAGCGTTGTGTAGAGAGGCTTGAGAGACTTGGCGATTTCGGCAGGTTTGCCGGGCTGTTTGATGTAGAGCCAGAACGCGGTGAGCAATCCGATGAGGGCTGCGACAACAGCAACGACTGCAAGCGTTAGTTCAAAACTATGAGCAGTGGCTTCGGAAAGTGCGCCTTCGTGTGCTGCTCCGAATATCGGAGAAAGGAACGAAGTGAAGTGGTCTTCGCCGCCCCAAAAAGAAGGTGCAGCCATCCAGCCGCCGATGACGCTTAGTACGGCGAGAACGACGAGCGGGCCGAGCATGCTCCACGGCGATTCGTGCACGTGGACGTGATGTTCGTCATAACGCTGCTTACCGTGGAACGTGAGGAAGATGAGGCGGAACATGTAGAACGAAGTGAGCAGCGCGGTTAGGAGACCGAAGAAGTACAGTGGATGCCAGCCGCCTTCACGCTGGAAAGCTTCAAACAAGATGGAGTCTTTGCTGAAGAAGCCCGCTAGTGGAGGGAAGCCTGCGATGGCGAGCGTGGCGATGAGCATTGTCCAGTAGGTGACTTTGATTTTCTTACTGAGACCGCCCATATGAAGCATGTCCTGTTCGCCGCCCATGGCGTGAATGACCGAGCCTGCCGCGAGGAAGAGCAACGCTTTGAAGAAGGCGTGGGTCATCAGGTGAAAGATGCCGGCGCCGAATGCGCCGACACCGCAGGCGAGAAACATGTAACCGAGTTGAGAGACCGTGGAGTAAGCGAGAACTTTTTTGATGTCGGTCTGAACGAGGCCGATGGTTGCGGCGAAGAAAGCGGTCGCGCATCCGACAGTGCCGACGACTACCAGGGCCGTTTCGGAGTGCGTGAAGAGAACGTGAGAGCGGACGACAACGTACACGCCTGCGGTGACCATGGTGGCGGCGTGGATCAAGGCACTGACTGGAGTGGGGCCTTCCATGGCGTCAGGCAGCCAGACGTAAAGAGGGAGTTGAGCAGACTTACCGCACGCACCGGTGAACAGTAAGAGGCAGGCGACGGTGAACGTACCGAAAACGCCCCAGCCTTCGTTGGCCCAAGGCGCTGACTTGGCGAAGAGCTGCGTGAAGTCAAGCGTACCGAACGTCTTGAAAAGCAGAAACATCCCGAGCATGAAGCCGAAATCGCCGATGCGATTGACGATGAAGGCTTTTTTGCCGGCGTCCGACGCGGATTTTTTCAGAAAATAGAAACCGATGAGCAAGTAGCTGGCGAGTCCGACGCCTTCCCATCCGACGAAAAGGAGAACGTAGTTCGCGGCGAGAACGAGAATCAGCATGAAGAACATGAAGAGGTTGAGGTAGGAGAAGAAGCGGTAGTAGCCGCCTTCGTGCGCCATATAACCGGTGGAGTAGATGTGGATCAGGAAGCCCACGCCGGTGACGACGAGAACCATGATGACGGTAAGCTGGTCCATCTGGAGGTCGAAGCCCGCGCGGAAGGAGCCTGCAACGATCCAATCGAAAAATTCCTTGCGGAAAAGTTCCTGATTCCGAACGAAGATGAATTCGCGCACCGCCTCCAGCGCGGCAAGAAAAGAAAAACCGGTCGCGTTCAGCGCAACAGCATTAACAAGCTTGTTCGGCCAATTCTTGCCGAACAGGCCATTTGTGGCCGCTCCCAGAAGGGGCAGCAGAGGAATGATCCAGAGATGATCGAGCATCGGCGTTGGCATTAGAGTTTCAGCAGGTTCACTTTCTCAATGTTCAGCGACTGGCGATTGCGCTGGATCAGGATGATGATGCCGAGGCCGACGGCCGCTTCCGCAGCGGCGACCACGATGACGAACAAGACAAAGACCTGGCCGTCCACTTTTCCGGATGCCTGGCTAAAGGCGACGAAGGCAAGATTGACTGCGTTTAGCATGAGCTCGATGGACATGAAGATCGTGATGATGTTGCGTTTGAAGACGAAAGCGACAGCGCCGAGTCCGAAAAGGATGGCGCTGAGAAGCAGGTAATACTGCGTCGGCACCATGCTATTTCTTCTCCCGCTGGGCGAGAACGAGCGCGCCCATGATGGCGACGAGAATCAGGAACGACGTGAGTTCGAACGGATACACAAAATCTTTGAACAGCATCGTGGAAATTTGCTCGGTGGCTTTGGGAATGACTGCCTGCGTCGCGCCATGAACGTTTTGACCGGGCTTGACGACGAGAGCCGCGAGGGAAGCAGTTAGCGCAAGGGCCAGTGGAAGCCCGGCGAATTTGGCGATCTTCGAGAAATCCGTGTGTTCTTCTTCGCCGGCGTTTAAAAGCATGATGACGAAGATGAAGAGCACCATGATGGCGCCGCCGTAGACGATGATTTGCACGGCGGCGACGAACTCCGCGCCCATGAGGAGATAGAGGCCGGCGAGGCAGACCATGACGACGATGAGCGAAAGCGCACTGTGAATCGGATGTTTTTGTAGAACGAGGTTGAGCGCGCCGAGAACAGCGAGTCCCGCGAGCACAAAAAATATGATCAGGACGGGGCTCATACGTGCCCTCGCCAGAGAATCACGCCAGCCGTGACGATGACGTTGGCTATCGAAACGGGAAGCAAAAGTTTCCAGCCGACGTTCATGAGCTGGTCATAGCGGAGGCGCGGCAGTGTTCCGCGCGCCCAGACGTAGAAGAAGAGGAAGACGAAAACTTTTGCAGTGAACCAGAAGACGGGCTGTATGAATTCGTTCACCTGGTGAAGCGGAGCGATCCAAGCTCCAGCAAGCAAAACAGCGCCGATAGCGAACATGGCAAAGCCAACCGCGGGAAGGACGAGCTTGCCGAAAATGGTTTCGTACTTGAGGCCGTCGTAAATGACCCAGAGGCCGAATGGAATCAGCGTGATACTGGGAATGTAGTGAGTAATCGTCCAGGAATCGGGGAAAATGGACACCCAGCCGCCAAAAAAGAGGATCGTGGCAAGGCACGAGACCGTAATCATCGCCGTATACTCCGCGATGAAAAACATCGCGAACTTGAAGCTGGCGTATTCGGTGTGGAAACCAGCAACAAGTTCGGATTCGGCTTCGGGAAGATCGAAGGGCGCGCGGTTGGTTTCCGCGATGGCCGAGGTGAAGAAGCAAATGAAGCCAAATATCTGCGGAAAGAGGAGACCGTCCTTGCCCCAGGCAAAAATGTTCCAACCTAGGAAGCCCACGCCCCCAACGCCGTGGGATTGTTTCTCGATAATTTCGGTGAGGCTGAAGGTATTCGCCATGAGGAGCACGCCGACAACGGACATTGTGAGGGCGAGCTCATAGCTGATCATTTGCGCGGAGCTGCGCAGGCCGCCTAAAAGCGAATACTTTGAGTTGGAAGCCCATCCGGCGAGTGCGACGCCGTAAACGCTGAGTGCCGTGATGGCAAAAAGAATCAACAGGCCGATGTCCGGATTGGTGATCCAGAGATAGATTTTCTGGCCAAATAAAACAATCGGATCAGGGCCAAAGGGAATTACGGCGAGCGCCGTGAGCGAAAGCGCGAGCGCAAGAAACGGCGCAAGGTAATAGACAAATTTATCCACGCCGAGCGGCGTTGGATCTTCCTTAAAAAGAAATTTGAGGCCGTCGGCCGCAGGTTGCAGAAGGCCGTGCGGGCCGACGCGGTGGGGTCCCCAACGAGACTGGATGTGAGCGACGACTTTGCGTTCGAACCAGGTGAGGTACGCGTTTACCGTGAGCACGATAAAGAGGAGCAGCGCGATCTTGACGATCGTGATAATCCAGAATGCGTTTTGCTGAAGGAAGGCGATCACGATTTTGCCTGCGCCTCCGGAACGGTCTGAATAGCCTGGTTGTAGCGGCCGAGTGTGCCGCTGGTAAAGAGCGAATCCTGTGCGGGTTTGATCAGGCCGACAGGGACGTCGTAGGCGGCGTGGCCGTTTTTCTTCACTGCGATGTGAGAGGCTTCGGCTTCTCCCGCGAGCAAACCGGTGAACTCGACGTCGTAGCCCGGAACGGCTTTGCGGATCTCTTCATAAACAGCACCTGGTGTTTTGTAGTGGAACGCTTTGCCGAGGCCCTGCTTTTCGAGTTGATGCGAAAGGATGCGGAGCAGGTCGAAGTCGCTACGCGCGCCCATGACTTCCGCAGCTTTGTGCAGCGGCTGAATTTCGCCGCTGGTGTTGGTGACAGTCCCGTCTTTTTCGTAAGCTGAGGCGGCGGGAAAAACAATGTCGGCTTGCTTCGCGGTTTCCGTCATGAACATTTCATGGACGATGACAAGATCGGCTTTGCCGCGGCCGTAGCCGAGTGTGCCGTAATGCGCGAGCGGGTTCGCACCCATGACGTAGAGCGCTTTGAGGCCGCCGTTTTGCGCTGCTTCGACCATTTGCGGCACGGTCATGCCAGGCTTCTGTGAAATCTTGCCACTCCAGAGATGTTCGAAAGTTTCGCGCGATTCTTGATCGTCGAGGTGCGCGTAGCCAGGCAAGCGATCGGGCAGAACGCCAAGGTCTGCCGCGCCGCGCGAGTTCGAGTAATCGCCTAGCGTCATGTAACGAGTCTTGCCCGGAAGTGAGGAACCGAGAGCGACGATGCTGGCGATGGCCGAGCCGGTAAGCTCGGCGCCGAAGACGATCGCAACATCAGATTCCGCGGAGAGAGCGGACTTAAACACACTGAGCTGGTCGGCAGCAGGGCCCGCGATTTGGCCTTCGCCGGTGGCGAGCCAGCGGACAGCAGCGGCTTCCTGACCGGCGGCAACTTTGACGAACTGATTTGCTTTGCGCTTCAGCTTGATGTCGCGCGAATTGATGATGTACAGCTTCAGGCCGTGATGACGCACGCCGGTGCGAATCTGCCAGGCTACAAACGGATTCTGATTCGTCGGATCGTTGCCGATGAGCAGAACGGCTTTTGACTTGTAGAGGTGGTCCATCGTCAGCAGGGAATCTTTTGCGTTTTCGCCGAGCGCTGTCAGCAAGCCGGTGTAATCGGCCGTGCGGTGATGGTCAATGTTATTGGTCCCGATGGTGACGCGAGCGAGCCGCTGGAAGAGATAGTTTTCTTCGTTTGAAGTGCGGTTGGAGCCGATGAAGCCGATGGAGTCGGCGCCGTGCGCGTCGCGGACTGCTTTTAATTTGGTTGCTGCGGTTTGCGCGGCCTCTTCCCAGGAAACGGGCAAAAGCTTGTCGCCCTTGCGAACAAGCGGCTGCTTGATACGCTCGGGATGCTTGGTGAAATCGAAGCCGAAGCGGCCCTTGACACAGAGGAACTCGCCGTTGATGCCGCTCATATCGCGATTATTGGCGCGAAGAATTTCATGATTGCGCACGCTCAGCGTGGTTTTACAGCCATTCGAACAGTGAGTGCAGATAGTTGAGACGTACTGCATTTCCCACGGCCGCGTTTTGTAGCGATAGGTGCCGCTGGTGAGCGCGCCAACGGGGCAGATGTCAATGCACATGCCGCATTCTTCGCACTCGAGATGATCTTCGCGGTTGGGGATGATGATGGAGTTCGCTCCACGCATCCCGACGCCAAGCGCTTTCACATCCATACCTTCATCGCAAACTCGCACGCAGCGGAAGCAGAGAATGCAGCGCGGTGCATCGTAATAAACAAGCTCCGACCACTTTTCTTCGGGGCGGTGAATTTTTTCTTCGATGAAGCGGCTTGTGTCCGCGCCGTAACGGAAAACCATGTCCTGCAATTCGCACTCGCCGCCCTTATCGCAAACCGGGCAATCGAGCGGATGATTCGTGAGCAAAAATTCGAGAACCCCTTTACGCGCCTGCTTGATTTGATCCGTATGAGTCTTTACCACCATGCCTTCAGATGCGACAAGCGTGCATGCCGTCTGCAGCTTTGGCATTTTTTCGACTTCGACGAGGCACATGCGGCACGCAGCCTGCAACGAAAGTCCCGGGTAGTAGCAGAACGAAGGAACTTCGGTGGCAATCTGCTTGGCCGCTTCGATTACCAGCGTTCCCGCTGGAACTTCAACTTCGCGGTCATCGATTTTGAACTTCACCAGCTTTTGTTCAGCCATGATCTTTTTATCGCGCCCCGAGCAGCAATTCGTTGCTGGTTTTGTTGTACGCGCAGCGCCCGTTCAGATGGTCTTCAAATTCATTGCGCCACTTCTGCACGATGCTGATCGTCGGCATGGCAGCGGCGTCACCGAGCGGGCAGAAGGTGCGGCCGAGCATGTTCTTGGAAAGTTCGCCGATCAAATCAATATCTTCGGAGCGGCCAAAGCCATCGTGGAAACGATCCAGCATTTTACGGAGCCAGGCTGTTCCTTCGCGGCAGGGAATGCACCAGCCGCAGGATTCATGCGCGTAAAAGTGCATGATGCGGCGCGCCATATCTACCATGCAGGTGTCTTCGTCCATCACAACCATGCCACCCGAGCCAAGCATGGAGCCCGCCTTGGCGACGGAGTCATAGTCCATCGGAAGATCAATTTCGTCCGCGGTCATGATCGGGCACGAACTGCCGCCAGGAATCACGGCTTTCAGCTTCTTGCCGTTGGGAATGCCGCCGGCCATCTCGTAAATAAACTTTTTCATGTTCATGCCGAGCGGAATTTCGTAGATGCCGGGTTTGTTCACGTGGCCTGAGACACAGAGCAGGCGCGTGCCGCCGTTCTTGGGCGTACCGCGATTGGCGTAGGCTTCGCCACCTTCATTGATGATCGAAGGCACCGCACTCAGCGTTTCGACGTTATTAATGATGGTCGGACAGCCGTAGAGGCCGACCACGGCAGGGAAGGGCGGTTTGATGCGCGGATAGCCGCGTTTGCCCTCGAGTGATTCCATCAGGGCAGATTCTTCGCCGCACTCGTACGCGCCCGCACCGGTATGGACCAGCAGATCGTAATCGAATCCCGAATCCAGAATGTTTTTTCCAAGATAGCCGCGCTCATATGCTTCGGCGATTGCTTCATCGACTAAAGCCTGAATGTAACGATATTCACCGCGCATATAGATGAACCCGCGATTCGACCCAATCGCTCGGCCCGCGATAATCATTCCTTCGATCAACTGATGCGGGTCCATCTCCATCAGCGGGCGGTCTTTGCAGGTGCCGGGCTCCGCTTCGTCGGCGTTGCAAATAACGTATCGCTCCTTGGGGGAATCCTTGGGCACAAAGGACCACTTCATACCAGTGGGAAATCCTGCGCCGCCACGGCCACGCAAGCTGGACTTTTTCACTTCGTCGATGATGGACTCCGGCGTCATTTGCTTCAGAGCTTTTTCGAGTGCTTTATAGCCGCCGTTTTTCAGGTAGACGTCAATCCTGCGGGAATCCTTGATGCCCCACCGAGCACTGATGAGTGGCGTCTCGAGCGGATGACGGTCGTGTAGCGCCCCGCTGATCACCGGCTCTGGCGCTGGTCTGCGGCCTTTGTCGAGATCTTCAATGATGCGGTCAAATTTTGCGGACGTAAGATTTTCATAGAAATCGTAGTTCACCTGCATTGCGGGCGCACCAGTGCATGCGCCGATGCATTCGACTTCTTCCAGCGAAAAAACGCCATCTTCTGTAGTTTCTCTGTTGCCGATTTCGAGGCGCTTTTTTGCTTGATCCAGAATCTCGTTTCCGCCGCGGAGCATGCACGCAACGTTCGTACAAACCTGGACATGATGCTTGCCCATCGGTTTGCGGTGCAGCATGGAGTAATATGCGAGCGTTTCCTCAACTTGAATTGTATGTAATTCAAGCCGCTCCGCGATTTCAGCAATCATCTCATCGCTAACGCAACCCAGTTCATCCTGCGCGCACATCATCATCGGAATCAGCGCGCTGCGTTTCACTGGATACGCATTCTGGAGCTTTTCGAATTTCGCCGTGAGTTGTGGGGACATTTGCATGAGATTTACCGGTCCACGTCGCCAAGAACAATATCAATCGTACCGATACAGGCGACAACGTCCGCAATAATCTGACCTTCGACAATTTTCGGCAGTGCCTGCAAGTTGATAAAGGAAGGCGAACGGAAGTGGCAGCGCAGCGGTTTCGGCGAACCATCGCTGGCGATGAAGCAGCCAAGCTCCCCGCGCGGCGATTCGACGGTGACATAAGCTTCGCCCGGCGCCGGAGAAAATCCTTCCGTGAAAATCTTGAAATGGTAGATAAGCGCTTCCATTTCCGTCTTCATCTTTTCGCGTTGCGGGGGAATGATGCCTGCAGCTTCGGCCTTGATCTCGCCCTGGTCCGTAATCTTTTCCATGGCCTGTTTGACGATTTTCAGGCTTTCGCGCATTTCTGCGATGCGCAGCATGTAGCGCGCGAAACAGTCGGAATCGGTGCGCGTCGGAACGTTGAAATCGAATTCTTCGTAGCTGGAATAAGGAAATACTTTGCGGTTGTCGTAGGCGAGGCCCGCAGCGCGGAGCGTCGGCCCGGTCATGCTATACGCGATTGCGTCTTTCAGCTTGATGACGCCAACGCCTTTCGTGCGCGCCATCCAGATGCGGTTCTCGGTGAGCAACGTCTCGTATTCATCGATGCGGCTGGGCATCATCTTCAGGACCTTGCCCACTTTTTCGCGCCAGCCCGCCGGAGGATCGAGCGCTACGCCGCCGATGCGAATGTAGCTCGTCATCATGCGCTGGCCGGCGAAGAGTTCGAAAAGCTTCAGAATTTCTTCGCGTTCGCGGAAGCAATAAAGGAAAACGGACATCGCGCCAAGGTCAATCGCATGTGTACCCAGCCAGACCAAGTGTGAAGAGATGCGCTGCAGCTCGACCATCATCACGCGGATGTACTGCGCGCGCTTGGGAATTTCCAGTCCAAGAAGTTTTTCGACCGCGAGGGCATAGACAAGATTGTTACCAAGCGGGTTGAGGTAATCCATCCGGTCGGTCAGCGTAGTCGCCTGCGAATATGTTTTGTCTTCGCAGGATTTTTCAATGCCGGTATGAAGATAGCCAATGTCCGGAACGGCCTTCACCACCGTCTCGCCGTCCAGCTCCAGCAATATGCGAAGCACACCGTGTGTGGATGGGTGCTGCGGTCCCATGTTCAGGACCATCGTTTTGGTTGCGCCGGTTGCGGTTTCGACAGTGGTAGTCATGGCTCTTATTTCTTCAAACCTGGCAAATAGGTCGCCGGAATATCACGGAACCCTTCCACGGGATAGTCGCGACGCAGCGGATGCCCCGTCCAGTCATCCGGCAACAAAATCCGCCGCAAATCTGGATGATCGTTGAAGGTAATGCCCATCAAATCGAATATTTCGCGTTCAAGCCATCCCGCGCCAACCCAAACGGGAACCATGGAATCGACATAGGGCTGGTCTCCGGGAACGCGCGTGCGAAGACGAATCTTTTGTTTCTTGGGAATCGACGTAAGGTGATATTGCAGTTCAAAGCGAGGCTCGACAGGGTAGCGGTCAACGCAAGTCGCATCGGAAAGCAGATCGAATTGCAACGCGTCCCGGCATTCCTTGGCTGTCGCACGAATCAGGGAATGGGGTACTACGATGGTGGTTTCGCCGTGAAATTCGATCACTTCTTCAACAGCTTTTGAATTCCACGCGCGCAGATGCTCGACCACAGCATTAGTGTTTTGATTGCCGTTTTCCGCCACTCGATTTTGTTTACGCGCAGTTTACTTGTGCCAGTCCAGCGCGCCCTTTTTCCAGAGATAGAAGTAACCAACCAGAAGGATGGCGATGTAAATCATCATTTCCACAAAGCCGTACAATCCCAACTGGCGAAATACAAAGGCCCACGGATAAAGAAAAATCGCTTCCACATCGAACAAAATAAAAACCATAGCGACCAAATAAAATTTTACCGAAAAGGGTTCACGAGCGTCGCCCGTCGGCTCCATGCCGCATTCGTAGGCCTGTAGCTTGGCCTTGTTGGGGCGCCGCCAGCCGATCAGTTTCGAAAGGCTTGCAATCATGCCAGCAAGGAAGGCTGCAACCAGCAGGTGTACGACTAGCGGACCGTATGCATGAAGACCAGAATCATTCATGGGCGAAGCGGTATAATAACGATTCAGGGCGTGGTCGGTCAAATGCTAGCGGAAAGAATAATTTTGACGTCCCGCTCTGGAACAGGCGAATGCTATTCGGTCATAACACAAACGTAACAGTGGGAGATGCGCACTACCACGTGCAGACGGAAGATCGCGGCGTAGCGCACGCGGTGATTGATACGGCTGTATATCTGTCCGGACGCGTCGTGCACAGACGCACGAACAACTATTCGGATTTGTTGCCGCTCGATGCGGGTAAAGAAGCCATTTTGAAACAGCGGGTAGACGAGCAGCACCACGGCATAGAAGAAGAACTGCGAAACGGATCGCTGAAGCCTGCTGAAGCAGGAGCGGCGGCGACTTCTGCGGAGCAAGCGCGGGACCTAAGAGTGGAACTATCGAATGCAGCGAACTGGCTAAAAGGCAAACAGGCGAGCCTACAGGTTTTGGTGCAAGATCGATCGGGCGAAGCAGTCGCGAATGCGAACGTCGTCGCGCACATGGAAGGTGCCGTCTTGCCCGTGCGCGCATCCGGAGTGACCGGCGCCAACGGCATCGCAGTTGTTGAGTTTGAAATGCCCGCGCTAGCCGGAGCGCAGGCCACACTGGTCATGGAAGCGAGTAGCCCGACTGCAAAAGGGCAGTTGCGATTTCAGTTACGCGCGAGGCCCAAGGTGCCCGCAGTATGAGCGATCAAGCACAAGGCGTTGGAACCGTGTTCACCATTGTCGTAAATGGAGAATCACGGTCCGCGAAAGCGAGCGAAACAGTGATTGATTTGCTGGCTGCGCTTGGACTTGAAAACGGGCGCGTTGCGATTGAACGCAATTTGAAGATTTTGCCACGCGCCGAATGGTCCACGATGAAAATTACAGCCGGCGATCGTTACGAAATTGTGCAATTTGTCGGCGGCGGCTAGATTTACTTCGCGCGCTTCCGGCTGCGCCATTCTTCGGCGGTAATTTCCCAAGTTTCCGACGGCAAGCGGCCACTTACATAGTCGCGTTCGTTTTTGGCGATCACACGCATGCCTTGTTTCAACGAAATGCGTCGCGAAGCTTCGTTTGCAATTGCTTTCGGCGCGTGAAGAACTGTAAAGCCAAGTTCATTGAACCAATAGTCCGTCACCGCGTCGCAAGCTTCGCTCATTAAGCCCCGGCCTTGCCATTTCGGGTCAAGCCAAAACCCGCGATTTTCCTCAACAGATTTGATAAGGCTGATAAAACCGATCATTGTTTCCGGCGCGGTTTTTGGGCGGATCGTCCAATGCCAGGCTTCTCCGCGCTCCATCGCCGGAAACGCCATATCGCGGCAGTATTGCAGTGCGCCATCTGGCGGATATGGCCAGGGAACTTTGTTATTGAGAAATTTTACGATTTCCCACTGCGGAAAAAGCGTTTGGATTTGCGGCGCATCGGCGAGTTCGAGTGGCTTTAGAAATAGACGGGGAGTTTCCAGCGCGCGAATCATTGCCGGCTCCTCACACGCCTTTGAGCAGATGCCCCATCTTGGACTTCTTTGTTTGCAGGTACTTGCGCGAAATTTTGGAAATGCGCGGCTGGCAGGGAACCCGCTCAACGACTTCAATTCCCGATTCTTCGAGCTGGCGGACTTTTTCCGGATTGTTGGAGAGCAGGCGAATTTTCTTTGCGCCTAGCTGTTTCAATATTTTCGCTGGAAATTCGTATTCGCGTGCGTCAGAGGCAAAGCCGAGCGCTTCATTTGCCTCGACTGTGTCCATGCCTTGGTCCTGTAATTGATAGGCGCGGAGTTTGTTCATGAGGCCGATGCCCCGGCCTTCTTGCGGAAGATAGAGGAGCACGCCACTCGGAGCTTTGCCGATTTTTTCGAGAGAAAGCTCCAGCTGTGCCCGGCAGTCGCAGCGCAAGGAATTGAGTACATCGCCAGTGAGGCATTGCGAGTGAACGCGCACAAGCGGCGCAGTTCTGCCTTTTAGATTTCCGCGAACAAGAGCGACCGCCTCGTCTTGCGGGCCTTTGCCGGTGAAGCCGTGAATCGTGAACTTGCCCCATCTGGAGGGAAGAACAGCGTGTGCGACGTGCTTCAGTGCTGTGGACTTAGTGCGCTGCTTCTTTGTGTGCGGTTTCGCGGCCATGGGAATTGTCTAGTATAACAGGCCCGCATGAGTGCTTCCTTTACATCAAATCTTTACTTAATGGGCCGGATTGGCTAGCGTTAGCGAAGAGATTTTATAAGCTCAGATGGAATCGATTTTCTCAACGCGCGATTTCCTGTTTACGCTGCTGCTCAAGGTAGGCGTGGCAGCATCGTTTGCAGCATTGCTCGCGCGATGGAATACGTTCAGACGCGTGTTATTTACAGAAGAACGCGACCCCGATCAAAAACTGAAGCTGATGTTGTTCATGACGCCGCCGCTGATTCTTGGCGTCGCGTTGAGACTTGTGAGCCCCGCTTATCGATTTGCGGACCTCTCTATTGAAGGCGCGTTCCTGATGGGTTTGCTCGGCGGCCGAGTAGTGGGGCCGATTGGCGGCGCAATTGTCACAATTCCGGCTCTTGCAGCGCATGAGTGGCTCGGCATGCCTGCTGCGTCTGCGGCTGGTTTGCTTGGAGGATTGATTCGTCAGGCTATCCCTAACAAGGAAGACCTTTGGAACTTTGGACCCTTCACTTTCTTGAACATTCCGAAAGCGATTGTGCGCTTGGTTCGTAAGGCGGAGATGTCTTGGGAAATGCTCCCGCTCGGGATGTGCGTCGGGCTGGAAGTCGGCCGTGTGGCGCTGGCGATTGCCACCAAGCCGAAGTGGCTATTCGCGATTGACCAACACTGGAACTGGTGGCTGGCTCTGGCGGTGATTGCGACCCTTATGTCCGTCGCCGCGCCGCTAAAAATCTGGAATAACACGCGCATCGAAATGAATCTGGAACGCCACCAGCAGCTCTTGCTCAAGGCGCGCATGGACGCGTTATCCAGCCAGATCAATCCGCATTTTCTCTTCAACACTCTGAACACGGTGTCATCGTTGATCCGCATGGACCCGGACACGGCACGAGGCGTCGTACTAAAGCTCAGCAACATTCTGCGGCGCCTGCTGCGCAAACATGAGACGTTCGTGCCTTTGCGCGAAGAGCTGCAATTCATAGACGACTATCTGGATATCGAAGTCGCTCGCTTCGGCCACGACAATTTGGATATCGTCAAGAAAATCGAAGATTCTGCTCTGGAAGCGTTTGTCCCTAGCATGCTGCTGCAGCCCATCGTTGAAAATTGTTTGAAGCATGGCTTGGCTCCAAAGCTCGGGGGAGGGAAGATCCAACTTCGAGCCGTTCAATCCAACGGCCGCCTGCAAATCGAAATTGAAGACAATGGTGTCGGAATCTCCGAGGAAAAAATGCCGCATGTCTATGTGGAAGGAATCGGTCTAAGCAATGTCCGCGAGCGCTTGCACGTTCTTTACGGCACCGACTTCCATCTCGACCTGCAAAGCCGCCCGGGAGAAGGTACTCTCATCCGCATCGAAGTGCCGGAATTGACACCAACCCTCCAGGAAGCCACCGCGGGATAAACCGGGATAAACAGAGTACCTTCTTTTGTCGTCTGACCCCTGCTCCGGTCAGCTCTCCCACCTGTACCAAAAACGCCTTGACAAAGTACGGTAGTTTCTGATATTTCTGTTTATACAGAATATACGGAAGGTGCTGCCATGACGCAAGAAAGCCCTAGCCTGACACCCGTAGCCCAGAAGTTCATCCTCCATTGGGGCGAAATGGGCACGCGGTGGGGAATCAACCGCACGGTGGCGCAGGTGCATGCGCTACTGTTTTTGTCGCCGAAGCCTGTGCCTGCCGATGAAATCTCCGAAACCCTTTCTGTGGCTCGGTCTAACGTCAGCACCAGCTTGCGCGAATTGCAGGGGTGGGGAATCGTGCGTGTGGTGCACGTGCTTGGCGACCGCCGCGATCATTTCGAGAGCATCAAGGACGTCTGGGAAATTTTTCGAATCGTTTCCGAAGAGCGCAAGCGACGCGAAATTGATCCCACGCTGCGCGTGATTGGCGAATGCGTAGACGAATTGAAGAAAGACACAAAAGGCGATGCGTATACACGCGAGAGGCTTGAGAGCATGCTGGAATTTCTTACTGTGATGAGCGGCATGTTTGAAGAGGTAATGCGCATGCCTTCCGGTACGCTGAAGGGCGTCGCTAAGTTACGCGGCAAAGTCATCACGCTATTGGGCAGTGGCAGCAAGAAAGCTGCGAGCTAAACCATGATCTCCCTGGTCGACGAATATACAGACGCAAAAAGCCGCCACGCACGAGGCTGGCTCTTCTTCGATGCGGAGTGCAAATTCTGTACCCGCATTGCGCGGTGGGTTGCCCCGATTCTCGCAAAACGCAATTTAGCCGTCGCACCTTTGCAAGATGCGCGCGTCGGCTCGTTACTCGGTCTCACGCCGCATGAACTTCTCCGCGAAATGCGCTTTCTCCATTGCGATGGCCGCCATTCTGGCGGAGCGGATGCTGCTGTTGAACTAGCCAGGGAAATCTGGTGGGCAAGCCCGCTCGTCTGGCTCTCCAAAATTCCAGGCGTGATGCGCATCCTCCGCAAAGGCTACCACTGGATTGCCGCACGACGCAGTTGTGCCGCAGAGCAGTGTACTCGGCTTGAAGTGTCCAACAGACATTAGTCCCCGAGAAACATAACGGAGGCGACGATGAACCCCGTAAACCTGTGGCAGTGGGACGGCCGCGTGAACCGCACGACGTACCTGCTTACCGGTGCGATAGCGTTTGTGACCAAAATCGCGCTCGATTATCTCGTCCTGACGCACCTTTTTTATCGGCACTGGAGCATGCTGCTTTATTGGCGCCCGTTCGGCGTCCTGCAGGAATTTCCGCTCTTCGGCGTGGAAAATTACAACTATGCCGCAGTCATGCTGACGCTGTCGTTGCCGTTCCTGTGGCTCGGTCTCAGTATGACCGTGAAACGCCTGCGCGATGCAGGACTTCCCGTTTGGCTCGTCTGCCTGTTCTTTGTGCCGTTTCTTAACTTGATTTTTTTCGGCGTCCTTTCCGCTTGGCCATCCGCGCAGGAATTGCCAAGCGAAGAGGCGGCGCCGTGGCCGGCCGTACGTCCACTCGACCGCTGGATTCCGAGAACGAAATGGGGCAGCGCTATTTTGGCTACGGGTCTGACGACGTTGCTTGGATTGCTCTTTGCGCTGATAGGCACGCAAGTCGTGAAGTCCTATGGATGGGGACTCTTTGTGGCGCTGCCGTTTTGCCTGGGCCTTTTCAGCGTTCTTTTGCACAGTTATCACGAGCCTCGCAGCTTCAGCGATTGTGTGGCTGTCTCGGTCCTGCCTGTGGTCGTGCTAGGCGTTCTGTTGATGGCCATCGCCATAGAAGGACTCATCTGCATCCTGATGGCGGCGCCGATCGCATTTGCCCTGGCGCTTCTTGGCGGTTGGCTTGGCTTTGCGATTCAAGCTCTGCACTGGGGGCGCAGGCACACGCCCGCGATGCTCTCTGTGGTCATTCTGCTAACGCCTTCCTTTTTCAGCGTGGAACATTTAGTCGAACCGCAGGCTGGTATATTCGAAGTCAAATCTTCCATTGAAATCAACGCTCCGCCGGAAAAAGTGTGGCAACAAGTCGTTTCTTTTGCGGAAATCGCACCGCCTCAAGAAATGCTCTTTCGCGCAGGAATCGCCTATCCGATTCGCGCGGAAATTTCCGGTCATGGCGCGGGCGCAGTGCGGCACTGCGTTTTCTCAACGGGCCCGTTTGTGGAGCCCATCACTGTATGGGACGAGCCGCGCCTGCTCCGCTTCAGCGTCACGGCGAACCCCGCGCCCTTGCAGGAACTCTCTCCGTACGGGCACATCGAGCCTGCGCATCTTCACGGCTATTTCGAATCGCACCAAGGCCAATTCCTCCTGACGCCGCTGCCGGGCGGACGCACGCGTCTCGAAGGCACCACCTGGTACAGCCATACGATGTGGCCCGAGCAATACTGGCATTTATGGTCGGGCTACATCATTCACAACATCCACTTGCGGGTATTGCGCCACATCAAGGCGCAAGTGGAAGCGGCGCACTAGCTTGTTAGGAAATTTCAGGCCGTAGCGGCCCGTGATTCGGAGAGGACCCGCTGATAGTAGTGCTCGTAGGCAGGAATTACGTCATTGGCGCAGAATTTTTTCTTAGCGTTGACGCGTGCAAGCTGGCCCATTTCGCGGCCGCGATCCGCACGCGAAAGTAAATCAATCGCATAGCGCGCCGCAGTGGCAATGTCCTCTGGTTCAACTAAGAACCCGTCCACGCCGTGTTCGATGACTTCCGGCACGCCGCCGACGTTCGTTGCAATCACGGGAACTTCACAGGCCATCGCTTCGAGTGCGGCGAGGCCAAACGATTCAAGTTGCGAAGGCAACAAAAAGAGATCCGCTTCAGAAAGCAAACGATAAACCTGGTCCTGCTTACCGAGAAAATGCACATCTTTTTGCAATTTCTTTTTGCGGACAAGATATTCCGCAGCACTACGTTCCGGCCCATCGCCAATCAGGACCAGCTTCGCGGGCATCTTTGCGCGCACCAGAGCAAATGTTTCGACAGCATCCGTAACGCGCTTCACGGGACGAAAATTGGAAAGATGCATCAAAATCGGCTCTCTTCCCTGAGCCCACTTCGCGCGCAATGCTTCGTCCGGCTTACGCGTATATAGATCGCAATTCACAAAATTGGGAATCACTTCCATCTGCCGCTTGATGTCGAACTCTTTGATGGTTTGGTTCAACAAGTAGCGTGAAATCGCGGTGACGCCATCGCTCTGTTCAATCGAAAACTTCGTGATCGGCAAATAACTGCGATTGCTTCCAACCAAGGTAATGTCCGTTCCGTGCAATGTCGTAATGAATGGGAGCCTGCGCGGGGCTGCCATCGAGCGTGCCAGCATTGCGCTCACGGAATGGGGAATCGCATAGTGCACGTGAAGCAAATCCAGCGACTCCGATTCGAAGACTTCCAACATTTTAGTGGCGAGCGCCAGCGTGTACGGCGGGTGGTCGAATAAGGGGTACGATGCAACTTCAACCTCATGAAAATGAATGTGCGGGTCGGCCAGATTCATCCGAATCGGTGGCGCATAGCTTATGAAATGAATGTCGTGCCCGCGCGCGGCGAGCTCCTGGCCAAGTTCGGTCGCGACGACTCCAGAGCCGCCGTACGTGGGATAGCAAGTGATGCCGATGCGCATGAGCCTGGAGCGGTTCTCCTGGTGAAGGTTCCGATACGATACCGCAACTTCCGCCGATTGCGCCGCCCCGGCCCAACTTGCCAGTCCTGCGGCCCGATGCTACATTCGCGCACCCGCTCTTGAATTTGCGGGTAAGAAGGCTGCTCCATTAGACGCAGGAGGATTGCATTTCGTGACACGGCTGGTCGGCAAAGTTGCACTGATTACAGGTGGTGGCACCGGCATTGGACGAAGTACTGCGTTGGTTTTTGCCCGCGAAGGAGCCAAAGTGGTTGTAGTGGGCCGCCGGCTGGAGAAGCTGCAGGAAGTCGTCGCGGAGATTAAGACGGCAGGTGGGGAAGCGGTAGCCGTGACATGCGACGTGAGCCGTGCCGCCGATGTTCAAAGCGCAGTGGCCAAAGTGGTCGAAGCCTTCGGTAAACTCAATGTGCTGGTCAACAACGCAGGTATCCTAAGCGTTTCCACGATCGAAGAGATTCCCGAAGAGGACTGGGATCGCTTGATTGACGCTAATTTGAAAGGGCCGTTTCTTATGTGCCGCGCCGCACTCCCGGAATTTCGCAAAGCGGGCGGCGGCTCGATTGTGAACGTCGGCTCCGTACTCGGTCTGGTCGCAATGAAAAAGCGCGCCGCTTATTGCGCGTCTAAAGGTGGCGTGACGCTGCTCACCAAAGCCATTGCGGTTGACCACGGCCACGAAAACATCCGCGCAAACTGCATTTGCCCTTCGATAGTCGAAACCGATCTCGTCAGCCAGCTTTTCAATACTCCAGACGGCGACCGCGTAAAACGCGAACGCCTGGCCACGATTCCTCTTGGCCGCATGGGAAAGCCGAACGACATTGCCGAGCTTGCCGTTTATCTTGCATCGGACGAATCGTCCTGGTTGACCGGAGCGGCGATTCCTCTCGACGGCGGCCTCACCGCAGCATGACCTCCAAAGGAAAACGTATGGCCGGCAATCTGCCCAAACTCAGCAAAAAAGCTCTCGACTTCGCGCGGAAGCGTTTGAAGCAAAGCCGCGTGCCGGCTTTGCTCGGCTTCCACGTGGAAAGACTCGCGCGCGGTCGAGCGGTTCTTTCCATGCAAGTCAAGGATCTGCACAAGCAGATTCACGATGTGGTTCATGGTGGCGTGATAGCGGCGTTGGCGGATACGGCCGCGGCGATTGCTGTGTATACGGTTATCCCGCAGGGCGCGGAGATCGCAACAGTTGAACTGAAAATAAACTATTTGTCACCCGTGCCGAGTGGGAAAATCAGAGCAATAGGTACAGTTCTGCGCGCGGGCAGAAATTTTGTGGTTACAGAATGTGAAGTCATCGATGCGAAGAGAAACTTGGCTGCAAAAGCGCTGCTGACGTTTGGCGCCGTCTCGGGCACTTCACTCGAACTACCCCGTGTCCCGGCCAAAAGTTAGGCTTACTCCGCGCCACCCTGCGCGTTCTCTTCCCCGTCCTTGTGGACGTATTTGATCACGCGCTTGAAGATCAGCAGGTTCGGACTGCCTTGCCGCGTCAGTTTGATGCAATCGCGGTCGTACCATTCAATCGTTCCGTGTAGCGTTTCGCCGGAATCGAGCACAATCGTCATCGGGGTGTGGGTCTGCATCTGCTTGACCCAGTAGAAATTCTCGGCATGAGTCACTTCCGGTGGCGCAGGCTTCTTGCTGGGGGCCGGTCCGTTCGAATTCATGCGAGGAGGATTTTGCTCCTTCACGTCCTGAAAACCAGGACGGAACATTCTACGATTCACCATGGTGGCTCCTCAGGTCCCGAATGGGGGGTGTTCTTGGGTTCTAGTGCTGAGATGCGTTCAGCCCGTTTCCGGTTACAGCCTGAGGAAAAAAAATCTGCGCGCATCATCTCCGCCTTTGCGTTAGTAATACGTTTTACTAAACGCAATTGTAACAGCCTAACTAACTATTCGGCGCGAGCGACACCGCTAGCGCGTCCAATCCCAACTGCCTATTCAGGTTACGCCGCGCACCGAAAGATAGCTCATCCAGCCCCTGAATCGCGCGCATTACCCAGCGAGAATCCACCGTTTTGCTTAAAGCTTCCAAATCTTTTATAAGGTTGGGATTCCGCAACAGCGGTTGCTTTGTTCCACTCGTTAATTCCAGTAAATCCGTCAGCAAACCATAAAAAACCGCAAGTTGCGCTTCAAACGAATCCTCGCGATCTTTGGCCATGGCTGAAGTCTCAGCAAAAAGCTGCGCAAAGCCCTGACCGCGAGCCGCGCGTTCCAGAATGTGTAGCGCCGATTGCCGCCGCTTGGTCGCCGTTTCTACATCCATTTCCAGAGCCATACCCGGGCTGCCTTCGGAAAGTTGCGCTGCTTGGCGGATTTGCGCAGGAGATCTGTCTGTTTTCTCCTTAAGAATCCGCTCCACTTCCGCGGTCACGAGCGGAGCAAAATGAAATTGCATGCACCGCGAAAGAATTGTCGGCAGCAGGGAATAAGGCGAAGGCGCTGTCAGTATTAGTGTGGCGGAGCCCGGTGGTTCCTCCAGAATCTTGAGCAGGACATTTTGTACTTCCCAACGCATCGTGTCCGCGCCATCGAAAATAAAGACGCGCCGCCGCGCCATCGGCTGAAAATACGCTGCCCTTTGCGCTGCGCGAATCTGGCCAATTCGAAGCATTGGCCGCGCCACCGGATTCTTTAGACGTACGGGATCGGGAACCAGTGCCCAGACATCCGGATGGCTTTGCAAAATGAGAGGCATGCGCTCGACTGTCGCTGCATCCGCGCTTTCACCACGTTCGGCCAATCCTTGCTCGATTAAACGCTGCGGTTCGGCAAGCAGGGCGATACGCTGGCAAGTAAAGCACTCGCCGCACGAGTCGTCCTTCAACTTTTCGCAATTCGCTGCTTGCGCGAAAAGCCGCGCAAGCGTGAATTTCCCAACGCCCGGCGGCCCGGAAAAAAGCAGCGCATGCGGCACGCGATCACTTTTCAGCGCGCCACGCAGCGCTGCAACAATACGCGCATTGCCCAGAAACTCCGAGAAAGGCATGGTCAGGCCCGCTCCAATCCCGTAAGCAGGGGATTCACCGCGGACAAAATGTCTTTGGAAATCTCTTCCGGCAATCTCATCTCGCCGCGGGTAGCGTCAAAGCACTGGATAGTCGCCCACGGCGATTGTCGCGAAAGCGAATCGTACATGTCAGCTGCGTCTTCCAGATGGCGAATGCTGGCTTCGAGAATGTCGTGCGTCGAGTCTGTGTAAGAACGCGACGGCTTCTTCTTTACCAGCGATTGTGCTTCGCGAGGCGGCACACGAAGATAGAGCACAAGGTTCTCGCGGGGCAAATCGTAAATTCCGTATTCCAATTGCTCGATCCAGGATAGAAACTCTGAGCGCTTGGCTGCAGGAACACGCGCGGTTTGATGCGCCAGGTTGGATGCAACGTATCGGTCCGCGAGCACTATCGATCCGCGGTTTAGCGCTTCCACGATTCTTGATTTTGCTTCGAAGCGGTCTCCCGCATAGAGCAGCGCCGAAAAATGCGGGTCAACTTTATCGAGCGGGCCGAGGTCCCCGTTCAGGAATTGCCCGACCATCTTGCCGAACCAGGACTCGTACTGCGGGAAGCCAGTCGAGTAGACGGAATATCCACGAGAGGTCAATTCATGCTGCAGCAAACGCACTTGCGTGTTCTTGCCGCTGCCATCAATACCTTCGATTGCGATCAGTTTTCCGGATGTGGTCATACGTTCGAAAGGGCTGTGCCCCAGTCTAACCGGAGCCGTTCGAAGCCGCAACGCCGCGTTCTCTGGGCGCATGCTACGATAAAAAATTCACGATGAGCGCCCTGAATATTCGAGAGAATCTGCAACTCGTTTGCGAGCGCATTTCGCGCGCTGCCGAGCGCGCAGGTCGCCGGGCGGAAGAAATTACGCTGATTGGCGTTTCGAAAACGTACCCGGCCGCGGATATTCGTATGGCGTCCGAGGCGGGCGTGATCCACTTCGGCGAAAATCGCGTTCAGGAATGGGAAGGGAAGCGGGGCGAAATTGCTGATTTGCAGGCGCGCTGGCATCTCATCGGCCATCTGCAATCAAACAAAGCGACACGCGCCGCGCGCATATTTCACAGTGTGGATTCGGTGGACGACGCAGCTCTCGCGGAGCGTCTCGACCGTGCACGCGGTGAAGTGGCGCAACCGGAAAGACTCCGTGTTCTCATCGAAGTGCACATCGCCGGCGAGGAATCGAAAAGTGGAGTGGAAATCGCCAATCTGTCCACATTGGCGGAACGCATTTTGCATCTTCCCAACCTGGACCTCGCAGGACTCATGTGTATCCCGCCTTACCTCGAGGACATCCAACAAGTGCGGCCGTATTTCAGAAAATTGCGTGAGTTGCGAAACTCTCTCGAAGCGCAATTGCGGCGTGACTTGCCTGTGCTCTCCATGGGCATGTCGCACGACTTCGAAGTTGCTATCGAAGAAGGCGCAACGGAAGTGCGCGTCGGCACAGCATTATTCGGTGCTCGCGAAACAAAATAATCTTTAGAAAGAGTCTCGTGGAAATGCCCACTCTGTTCACGCCCATTCGCTTTCGCGAAATCGAACTCAAGAATCGCATCGTCGTTTCGCCTATGTGTGAATACTCCGCCGTGGACGGTCACCCGCAAACATGGCATCTCGTTCATCTTGGCAGCAGAGCAGTTGGCGGCGCTGCGCTTGTCATAGCCGAAGCTACCGCTGTCGAAGAACGCGGCCGCATCTCTCCTGCTGACACTGGAATCTATCTCGATGCCCACGTTGAATCCTGGCAGCCCCTTACGAAATTTATTCGTTCCCAAGGCGCAATTGCGGGGGTTCAGCTCGCTCACGCAGGCCGAAAAGCAAGCACGGATCTTCCCTGGAAAGGAGGAAAACCTTTATCGCCGAGCGCGGGCGGGTGGGAGCCTGTTTCGGCAAGCCCGGTCCCATTCGATGACGGCTATACAACGCCGAGAGAACTTTCCGTTCCTGAACTGCACGAAATCGTCAAATCGTTTGCACTCGCCGCAAAGCGAGCGTTAGCAGCCGGCTTCGAGGTCATCGAAATCCATTCCGCGCACGGCTATCTCTTGCATCAATTCCTGTCGCCGCTTACGAATCAGCGGAAAGACGAGTTCGGTGGCTCTTTCGAGAATCGTCTGCGCTTCCCTCTGCTTGTCACAAAAGCAGTCCGCGAAGTTTGGCCCGAACGCCTCCCGTTGTTTTACAGACTCACTGCAACGGATTGGGTCGAAGGCGGTTGGGACCTCGAACAATCCATCGAACTCGCGCGCCAACTAAAACAGCTCGGAGTGGACTTGATCGACTGTTCGAGTGGCGGAACAGTTCCACGCGCCCAAATTCCCGCCGGTCCCGGTTTTCAGGTTCCATTTGCCGAAGCGATTCGTGCCAATGCCGGAATCGCCACAGGCGCCGTCGGTTTCATAACCGATGCAAGACAAGCAGAAGAGATCGTCTCATCGGGAAAAGCAGACATCGTATTTCTCGCTCGCGAATTCTTGCGCGATCCCTACTGGCCCCGCCGCGCTGCTCAGGAGCTTGGTCACAAGATCGAGCCGCCCGTTCAATATCAACGCGCATGGTGAATCCTGCGTCCAATCTCGAAATTTCAGAAAATCCCGCAGCCCAATCTGTCGTTTTTACCGTTCGCGTGCAGCCCCGTGCGAGCCGCGATGAAGTCACTGGCGTCATCGAAGGTGCTCTGAAAGTCCGCCTAACCGCACCTGCGGTCGAAAATCGTGCCAACGAAGCGCTCTGCGAATTCCTTGCTGCGCTTTTGAAAAGGCCCAAGTCGGCTGTTAGAATCCTGAGCGGTGACCGCAGCCGAACAAAGCGCGTAATCATTGACGGCGTAACGCGGCAGCAGATAGAAGCGTTGTTGCTCTTCGAAGCTTAGCGGCAGGGAACAAAAGAAAATGTCCTTCGATCTTTCGGAAATGCAGAGCGATTTGCGCGCCGCCGGCCTGCACGGATGGCTTTTCTACGATTTCCGCGGCCGCGATCCCATCGCGCAGCGTGTTTTGAATCTTCCGCCCGGTATGCGCACTCGGCGCTGGTTTTATTTCGTTCCAGCCAAAGGCACGCCGAAAAAACTGGTTCATAAAATCGAAACGGAATCGCTCGTAGCAGTTCCCGGAGAGACGCTTTACTACGCTGCTCAGGAAGAGCTCCGCGGTAACTTAAAAAAGCTCATCGGCCGCGCAAAAAAAATAGCGATGCAGTATTCCCCGAAAAACGAAATTCCTTATGTCGCGATGGTGGATGCCGGAACGATCGAACTCGTCCGCTCCACGGGCACAAAGGTCGTCAGCTCCGCCGATCTCGTCCAAAAATACGAAGCTGTCTGGACCCCTGACCAACTCGAATCACATCTCTACGCCGGCAAACATGTTGACCATATCGTCGCTGAAGCGTTCCAGCGCGCCGCACGTGGAGTCCGGGAAAATCGCCCTGAAACTGAGTACGGTCTTCAGCAATGGATTCACGAGCAATTCGCCGCCGCCGGTCTGATGACCGAGGAAGGCCCGGACATCGCCGTCAACGCACATGCAAGTGATCCGCACTACGGTCCATCGCCGGGCCGCCCCACGCAAATCAAGGAAGGCGATCTCCTGCTTCTCGACGTCTGGGCCAAACGCAACAGCCCGGCTAGCGTCTACTACGACATCACTTGGGTCGGTTATCTCGGCTCGAAGCCGCCGGAAAAAATCAAAAAGGTGTTTAACACGGTGCGCGACGCGCGCGACAAAGCCGTGGATTTAATTCTCACCAGCATCGCCAAAGGGAAGCCGCTTCAAGGCTGGCAAGTCGACAAAGCCGCCCGTGGCGTCATCGAAAAAGCCGGCTACGCAAAATATTTTTTCCATCGCACTGGTCACAACATCGGCACCTCCGTTCACGGCAATGGCGCCAATATGGACGGAATCGAAACGCACGATGTTCGCCACCTGATTCCCCGCACGTGCACTTCCGTCGAGCCGGGTATTTATCTGCCGGAATTCGGCATTCGCAGCGAAGTCAACGTTTACGTCGGCGAAAAAGAAGCGCGCGTCACCGGCGCGGTTCAGAAAGAGCTTCTGGCGCTCCTCGCCTAATAAATAAAACGGATATGGAAGAACCCCTCAACGAACAACTGCCGCCAGAAGATTCCGTGGCCGCACCCGCGTCTGCACCGGTACACTCGGCACAAGTACAACAGGACGACGGACGTGAACTTTTAGCCCTGATGATCGGTGTTGCCGGATGGGCCGTCCCTGGCCTCGGCCACGCTTTGCAAAAAATGTGGGGACGCGCGCTCGCCGTTTTTCTTGCGGTTGGGGCGCTCGTCATGCTCGGAGCAGGCATGCGCGGCAATCTTTTTACCTCGCGTGGAGAAGACGCTTTCGCCACACTCGGCTATTTGGCCGACCTCGGCGCAGGCGCATTTTATTGGGTCGCACGTTCTGTCGAAACCGCAGGCCCGGACGTCTCCCACTCTGCCGGCGATTACGGCACGCGCTTCCTTGCTACTGCTGGCGTTCTAAACCTTCTCGCAGCGCTTCACGCTTACGAAGCCGCGCGAGGGCGGAAAGCCTGACTGCCGATGAACGTTCCACTCACCCACCTTCAATCTATGCTGCTCTTCGCTTTGATTATTTCGCTCGCTTTCGGCACGCTCGGTCGCCGCCGTCCCATCGAACGCCTCAAATACGCCGCTTGGTCTTTCTTTCTTTTCGTCATCGTCGGCGTTGCCATAGGCTGGCTCATGTATCCCTTTTCTCGTTAAGGACGAACCGCTGAAAGAACACTTCTCTCCACCACGCTCGACAGATTTTTTCCGCGAATGTTATAATTTTCAGCGTCGGGCCGAGGTAGCTCAGTGGTAGAGCAGCCGATTCGTAATCGGCAGGTCGTGGGTTCAACTCCCACTCTCGGCTCCAGAATTTTCCGAACCTCAGACCTCACGATTTCTTTCGATACCCGCGCTCCGGCTTTTGGTTTGTAGCTGTACCTTGAGCGGCAATATATTCCGTCATAATCTACGAGTGCTTCGCGACTCCTGCGCAGCCCGGGGTGGATGCTTTGCTGGCTTTTCCCCTACCGCTTTCTAGTTTCCGGACCGTTCTGGCCTCTTTCGTGCTTCTTTCAGTTCTTCTCGTCGAAAGCCAGGCAAATGCGCAGCAGACTCCCGCGCCTCAGTGGCTTGAGGTGATTGTCGAAGCCAAAGACAAGGAAGCTGAACAAAGCCTCTCCCAAACTGATTTTCAAATTACCGAGGGTCGGACTACCTTCCCCATCGTCTCTTTGGCAGGAGGCTCGGCCGGCCCCCTCCGCCCGCTCTTGTTATGGTTCGTTGTTAACTGCGCTTCAACCACAAGCGGCTCTGCATTCATCCTTGGCAAAACGGATCTGTTCACTCCCATTCTGCAAAAGTTACCGGCTGCGGACACCGTCGCTGTAGCGGATTTGTGTGGCAGCGGAAAGACCGCGGTTGCTCTTGCCCCTACTGCGGATCGAGCGGAACCGGCAAAAGCTCTTCACACTATTTTGAGTGCTGCTCCTGTCACTACTCCGAATCTCCCAGGCGAAAATCCGCTCCTTGATGTGGTGGAACGTATCCGCAACGCTTCCTCATCGCTTAAGCCCCAATCCATGCCCGTTTTAATATTTCTCTATCGTGACTACACCCAAATGCATCTTGGTCCGCTGGAGAACATCATTCGGGATGTCTTACGAAGTCCAGGGATCGTTTACAACCTCGATAACGGTGCGACTAAGAAGCCGGTTGTCGTAGCAGTAGACCCGAGCCCAATTCCCGATTACGAATTGCAAGTCATCCATTTTCTGGCGCGTGAAACCGGTGGACAGGTTTATTCCAGCTGGACCAATAAATACGCTGAGAATCTGGATCGCCTGATTGGGGATTTACATCGCCGATACGAAATTGGCTTTGTCCCGCCGAATCTTGATGACCAGCGACACCAAATCAAGATCAAGTTGACTGACGAAGGTCGGCGAAAAGTAAAATCCGCGGACCTGAAATATGCTACGACTTACTTTGCGCCTCTTCCTCCCGCACCAGTAACCGCCGCACCATCACAGCAGGATGTTGCGCTCACTCAAGCTCTCGATTCGGAAACTCAGTTGACGGACATTCGATTCGACGCCTCAGGGAAAATCCCAGCAAACGAGCAATCTGGTCAGTTTCGTATCTATGTGGATCCGCGTTCTCTCTCTTGGGAAACATCTGAAGGCATGGCAGGCGATGTTCAGGCGAAATTCACGCTCGTTACAGCCTGCTTGGCTGCAGACCGGACAATCCTTTCCAACCAAATGAAGGAATTTTCAGTGGCGCGCTCAAAAGCCGACCAGTCCGGGGGTTCGCCAAAGGCCGTCATCCTCGGTATCTCTGTTCCTGTGCCAGCCAATACGGCCCGCGTTCGCTTTGTCATTCGCGATTCTGCCGGACACCAAGGTTCCTTTCAGTTAACCTCCGCACAAATCAAGCGCGAGGCTCCTTCGGATGCAAAAGTGCACTAGTTGTCTGCGGGTTGCGGGCGAAACGATTTCCCACCGGGAAGTTCTGCGGCAAATTCTTTTAGGGTTTTTTCTGCTGCTGTTTTTTCTGTAACTGCTTTTCCGTTTCTTCCACAATCTTCCGAAACTCTTCCACGGCGGGCACGTCGTGCGAATGCAGCGCATTTTTCGCGACGTAACGCCAAATCGGCGCCCGATCTGTCGGATCGGCGACACTTCCGTCATACACAAAGAAGGAGTCCTCGCTTGCTCCAACTCCTGCGCCAGGTCCCGTTCCGCTGCTCTGCGGATCGTTCTGGCCTCCGTCCGGCGTTCGTCCCTTTTGCCCGCCGATTCGAATACCGCTGTCGTTTGGCTGGATGATGACCGGGCGGTCATTCGGTGACGTTCCGCCGCCAATGGTTGGCTGCACAATTTTTCCATTGCCCTTGCGAATTACGACCACCAGGTCCGGCGCCATTCCGGTCATCACAGGCTGGAAGCGTCCCCAATTCGCAAATGCTTTCTCCACATCCTCCAGCGCAGTCTTGTTCGCCAGCGGAGCATCCGTCGAAACGCCCGCATCCGGATCAATCACTACTGCCACCGTGCGCGCATTCAAAATGGTCGCAGGCAGCACGGGTTTTTTCTTGTCGTTCGCAAACGAAAAAGTCGCAGCGGCGGTCGCAAAACCAAGCAGGAAGAAAGTGCCCAAACGCATCGGAGCCTCCGCAAAACCGTGCTTCCGAAAGTCTAGTCTTTATTGGGACGCACTGTAAGTCCCGCTCGTTTCTTGGAAGGCCGTTGCTGCGAGCCGCCGAGTCTCGCCATTGCTTATCCTGAAACAACTGGCCTTCGGTTCCATTGGCACCCACGGTGCTTCTTCCTAACCTGAAAACAGCAAGACGGTTGGAGAGGGCATTGCCATGTTCAAAATCCGATTGTTGGTTCCGGGCTTTGTTCTATTTGTGACGCTGGCTGCGCTGCCCAATTTCGGCCAAAGCCCCGCGCCGGGCCAGCAATCTCAGTCGGCGCAAAATCCGTCCCAAAATTCGCAGGGAACTCCCGCAGCTCAACCCGGCCAGCCAATTTCTCTGGCCGACGCAGCCCGTCAGGCCCGCGCCAATAAACAACCCGCCACAAAAACCGCAAAACTCCTCGATGATGACAATTTTCCGCGCGCTCGCGCCAACACCGGCCAAAAAGCGCCGGAACTCTCCGCTTCGGCCAACGGCAAAACCCTTTCTCTCTCCGATTTTCACGGACGCGTTGTGCTTTTGGATTTCTGGGCTTCCTGGTGCGGCCCCTGCCGCAACGCGCTTCCCAAACTCAAACAATTACAAGCCGTCTACGGAAGCGACCAATACGCTGTCATCAGCATCAGCGCTGACGATGACCAACGCACGTGGCAATCATTCGTCTCGACTCATCAGATGACGTGGCTCCAGCAATTCGACGGCGACGGTTCAATTCGTAAGACATTCGGCGTGCAAGCCTTCCCGACCTACGTCCTCATCGGCCGCGACGGAATCATCCTCAATCGTTACGTTGGGGAGGATTTCGCCGAATCCGTCCTCGACCGCATCGGCCCAGACATTAAAAAAGCCTTGCAGTAATCAACTGATTCCAAAATACTCAAAATTTCCTGCACAATAAACCCATCATGTTCGCCTCTAGAACCAATTGGAATTTCGCCGAAAACCGCCTCACGCAAGCTTTGGCCGAACACCGCCGCAATGGCCACGCGCTCATTGATTTGACCCTCTCTAATCCCACCGAAGCTGGATTCACTTATGACCAACCCACAATCCTGTCGGCGCTTCAGAATCGCGCATCTCTCCAATATGAACCCGCGCCGCAGGGCCTTCGTTCTGCACGCGAAGCTGTTGCGCAATATTACGCCGAGAAAAAGAGTCCAGTTTCCACCGAAGATATCTTCCTCACGACAAGCACCAGCGAGGCGTACTCATACATCTTCCGCATGCTCTGCAACCCGGGCGACGAAGTTCTCATCCCAACGCCGGGCTATCCGCTCTTCGATTTCCTCGCCGATCTCAATGACGTCCGCTTGGTCCGTTATCCGCTCGTCTACGATCATGGTTGGCAGATCGATTTTCCGTCTCTCGAACGCGCCATCACTCCGCTAACGCGCGCCGTAGTCATCGTCAATCCCAATAATCCCACCGGCCACTACGCAAAACCGCAGGAACAATCGCAACTCGCCTCAATTTGCGAGAAAAACAATCTCGCCATCATCGCCGACGAAGTTTTTCTCGATTTTTCTGTGGATGGAACCGTTGGAACTACATTCGCAGCACAAAATACAGCGCTCACGTTCTCTCTGAGTGGTCTCTCAAAAATCTGCGGCCTGCCTCAGATGAAGTCTGCGTGGATCGCAATCTCCGGCCCCGAAGAATCGAAGCAGGAAGCCCGCAAGCGCCTCGAAATCATCGCTGACTCCTACCTCTCCATGAACGCTCCCGTGCAGCACGCACTTCCTCGACTCCTCGCTACACGCAAGCAATTCCAAGCGCAATTGCTCGATAGGGTCCGTACAAATCTCGTCGCCCTTGATGATAGACTTTCCGCACAGGCTGTTTGCTCGCGTCTCGTCTGTGAAGCCGGCTGGAACGTCATCCTCCGCGTTCCCGCTACACGCTCCGACGAAGACCTCGCGCTCGAACTGCTTCAAAAACAGGGCGTTTTTGTTCACCCAGGGCACTTCTACGATTTCCCGCAGGATGGCTATTTGGTTTTGGGTTTGATCGCGCCGAAAATGGATTTCGCGGAAGGCACACGACGACTGCTCGAGTTCTTTTCAAACTGACAAAATTTCAAAAGGGAATTAGGTGTGCGGTTCCGCGCGGTGCAATTCCGCATGCCGGCCCGTTCCACCCGGCACAATTGTTCGCACGATCACGTACAAGAGCGGAATAAAAATCAAATTCAGCGACGTTGCCGCAATCATTCCGCCAAACACCGTTGTCCCCACGGAAATGCGCCCCGCTTTTCCCGCGCCCGTGGCCAGCACCAGAGGCACAACTCCCAAAATAAACGCGAATGACGTCATCAAAATCGGCCGCAAGCGAATCCGAGCCGCTTCCACTGCCGCATCCGCAATCGATTTTCCCTGCGCGCGAAGCTGCTCTGCGAATTCCACAATCAAAATCGCATTCTTGCTCGAAAGCCCGATCAGCATCACCAGCCCGATCTGGCAATACACGTCATTCTGCAGCCCGCGCAAATATTGCGCGCCGATCGCGCCCAGCAGCGCAACAGGAACGGCGAGCAACACGATAAACGGCAGTACGAAACTCTCATATTGCGCAGCCAGCGTGAGGTACACGAACACAAGCCCCAGTCCGAACAGAATCAATGCCTTTGATCCGGATTCCAGTTCTTCCAGCGTCAGTCCGCTCCACTCGTATCTCATTCCCTGCGGCAGCAGCTTTTTTGCAAACCCTTCCATGTCCGAGATTGCTTGCCCGGAACTGCGCCCGGGCGCGGCCGACCCGCTGATTTCCGCCGACCGGAACAAATTGAAATGGCTGATCACTTGCGGAGTGGCCGTCTGTTCCAGCGTCACCAAATTATCGAGCGAGATCATTTTCCCTGTGTCGGAGCGTACGTAATACCCGCCAATGTCCTTCGCCGTGTTCCTGAATTTTCCTTCCGCCTGCACGTACACGCGATACGCCCGGTTGTTGAAGTCGAAATCGTTCACATATACCGAGCCCATGTAAACCTGTAGAGCGTCCGTGATTTGGTTCAGAGGAACTTTTAGGCTTTTCGCTTTCTCGCGATCAATCTTCACCAAATACTGTGGATCGTTCGCCGTGAAGCTCGTGAAAAGTCCCGCCAATCGGCCGCTCTGATTTCCTTCGGCGGAAAGCTGGTTTGCCACATCCGCCAATCCCTGCAAGGAATTTCCGCTCGGATCCTGGAGTTCAAACTGGAATCCACCGATGCTCGACGTGCCCGCGACAGTCGGAGGATTGAAAGGAATCAGCAGCGCTCCCTGTACTCCTGCCAGCGGCCCGCGCAGCCGGTCGATTACCATCGCTGCGCTATGTTCATCGCCTTTTCGTTCCTCAAATGGTTTCAGGGCAATAAAAATCATTGCCCGGTTCGGCGCGTTTCCCGCGAAGCTGAATCCTGCTACCGAAAACGTGCCTTCCGCTTCCGGAACCTTCGTCAGGAACTCTTCCGCACGCGAGCAAACCTCGCGTGTGTACTCCAGCGAAGCGCCCTGCGGCGCCTGCACGATTACCATGAACCAGCCCTGATCCTCATCGGGAATAAAGGAACGCGGCACACGCTGATATACCCAGTAAGTGACTCCCAGCGTTGCTATGAACGCCAGCACGGAGATCGTTTTCCAGTGCAGCACGCCCCGCACTGTTCGCTGATACGCCTCTGTCCCTGCCGTCACCACTCGGTTGAAAGCCTTGAAAAATGCTCCTTGCGCTCGCTCACGATGGTGTCCCAGAAAAATCGCCGAAAGCGCGGGAGTCAGCGTCAGCGCATTGAACGCCGAAATGGCAACCGAAAACGCAATCGTCAGCGCAAACTGACGGAACAAAATTCCTGTCGTCCCGGGAAACAGCGCCACTGGCACAAACACCGCCACAAGCACAAGCGATGTTGCGATCACCGCGCCTGCCACTTCTTTCATCGCCGCGGAAGCCGCATTGTGCGGTTCCGTAATCCCTTCAACGATGTGCCGTTCCACGTTTTCAATCACAACAATCGCGTCGTCCACCACCAAACCCGTCGCGAGCGTGATTCCGAACAGCGTCAGCGTGTTGATCGAAAATCCAAACAACTTCACGAAAATAAATGTTCCCACCAGAGAAACCGGAATCGTAATCGCCGGAATGAACGTGCTTCGCCAGTCTTGCAAAAACAAATAAATAACGATGATCACCAGCGCAATCGCTTGCAGCAGTGTGATGAGCACGTCTCGTATGGATTCGCCGATGACTGTCGTCGTATCGAACGCCACCGCGGCGTGTAGCCCCGGCGGGAAACTCTTCGATAGGCGCAGCATCTCCGCCTTTACCGCTTTATCCACGTCCAGCGCGTTCGCTCCAGGCAGTTGCGTCACGCCGATTCCCACCGCCTCGTGCTTGTTGTACCGCAACACGGACCCGTAATCTTCCGCGCCCAACTCCGAATGCCCCACGTCCTTCACGCGGACAATCGTTCCGTCTGTGCCGGTTTTCAAAATGATGTTGTCGAACTGGGCGGCTTCCGTGAGCCTTCCGATCGCGCGCACGCTCACTTGATACGCTTGTCCCGCGGGCAATGGCGGGACGCCCACTTGTCCCGCAGCGACTTGTACGTTCTGCTCCTGCAAAGCCGCAAGTACATTGCTCGCCGTCAGACCTCGCTGCGCTAGCTTTGACGGGTCAAGCCACAGCCGCATCGCATACTTGCGTTCCCCGAAAACGAAAACGTCACCGACGCCTTTCACGCGCTTGATCGCGTCCTTCACATACACGTCTAGATAATTGCTCAGGAAAATGCTGTCGTACTGCGTGCCTTCGGTATAGGCGCCCGCCCCCAGGACGAAGCCGCTCGCCTGCTTAGTGATGATGATGCCGGTATTCTTGACTTCATTCGGCAACCGTCCGAGCGCCTGATTCACGCGGTTCTGCACGTCCACGCTCGCCAGGTCCACGTCGCGCGTCACGTCGAACGTCACCGTGATCTGGCTCGATCCGTCGTTGCCGCTCGCGGACGTCATGTACTTCATTCCCGGCACGCCGTTGATCGCTTGCTCCAGCGGAATGGTCACTGCGGATTCCACGGTCTGCGCGTTTGCACCGATGTAACCGCTGCTCACCACCACCTGTGGCGGCGCAAGTTCCGGGAATTGTGCGATGGGCAAAGAAGGAATCGCGATCGCGCCGCCCAATATGATCAGCAGCGCGCACACCGTGGCGAACACTGGTCTTTCGATGAAAAAATCAACGAACACAGTTAGCTTGGCCTCAGTCTTCGAATGACCAGCGCGTTAGCGCTGATTCAAAGCTTTTTCAATATCTCTTTAGGAGGTTGGGGCTTTAGCCCCAACATACGACCCCGCAAAATACGTACGGGCTTTAGCCCCTGAAGAAAGTTCCTCGAACGTGTTCCGCCTGCTGCGCACCACTTTGAAACTCATACTGGAAAATCAGTGCGTCGCGCCGGACTTGTTGTCGGCGGGCCCCGCTGCTGGATTCGCGGCCTGCTCCATCACAGGCATTCCGTCCTGTAAGAACTGCGTGCCGGACATGATGATGTGATCGCCGCCCTGCAATCCGCTCAGCACCGGATAATCGTTCCCGAATGGCTCGCCCACTTTCAGAACCTTTTGACGCGCGAATGTTCCGTTCGATTCCTTCGACGCCACAAACGCAAAGAATTGTCCGTTGACGCGGACCACGGAAAGAATCGGCACTACTGGCCCGTCGTGTACGTTCCAGGTGATCAGCGCGCGCACTTGCTGCGCGATGCGCAGTTTCGCCGTGGTGTTTGGCACCAGCGCTTTCGCCAGCACCGTCTGCGTGTCCGTATCCACCTGAGGCGAAATGAAAGTTATGCTCGTCTCCGCAATAGGCTTCTGATTCTCGTCCACCAGCCGCACCGGCAATCCCAATTTCAATTCCCTCGACCGGTCCACCGGAATATATAGATAAGCCTCAAGCGCTCCCGGCTCATCTACCGTCGTCAACAGCGTTGAAACGCTAACGCGGTCGCCCACGCGTACAGGAATGTCGCCGACGATTCCGTCCATCGGCGCGCTCACCTGGTAATACTTCAATTCCACTTTCTGCGTCCGCACTTGCTCTTCCATCGCGCGGAGTTGCGCATCCGCTGCGTCATAGGTCGTCTGCGCATTGTCGTAATCCTGCTTGCTGATCACGCCCGCATCAAAAAGTTTTTTCGCGCGCTCCAGCGAAATCTGCGCGAATCGCTTGTTCGCTTCCTGCGCCGCCCGCGCCGCTTCCTGGCTGCTCACCGTGGCTTCCTGTTTCAGCGGATCAATCTGCAGCAGAGGCTCGCCCAGTTTCACGTGGTCGCCCGACTTCACAAAAATCTTTACGATTTGCCCTTCTACCTGCGGATTGATCGCCGAAGAATGCCGCGACTTCAGCATGGAAAGGAATTCGCTCGTATCCGGAATCTTCTTCGTTTCGGCTACCTGAATTTGCACGGGCATGGCTCCGCCACCCGGCGCTCCATTATTCGCGGCGGTCTTGTCCCCACATCCCGCAGCAAAAGCCGCGCTCAGGCCTGCCAACGAGGCAATTCCAACCCATAATTTCTTGCTAGAACCTGGTTTCCTGGACGACTGCATATCGGGCTCACTTCCTTTGCATCCAGCCACTATCTTACGACACCCTTCCCTGGTACGAACAGATGCGTCGCATTCGCCCCAGGTTAGACGGGAGCTAAAACGTTTCGTTACAGATTGAAAGAGCGGTCGCCTCGAAAACAAAGCGAAATAAGTAACATGGTCGCAGTTTGCCGTCGCAAGCGCCCCACCTGGGCTCTACGTATGAAATGGCAGGAGAGTTTCGACTTCTGATTGGGTGACCCTAAGCAGTTAGTAAAAATCGTCAGGATTGATTTCTTTGCTGTTCAGTCCGAGCTGCAAGAGCTCGACGCTCTCGGAGCGGTCGAACACTTTGCCCGGAAAGAGCCGCTTCATCAGCAGCCGGAAAACGCCAAACAGGACGCCTGCGATCGCAGCCACACCGCAGAATATCCCTGCCGCGTAGAAAATTGTTTTCAAGACGAGCAACCAGGGCGGATCCGTCAGTGTCTGCGAAGGCTCATTCCACGTAATCGCCGTATCGTACTTGATGGATTGCCTTAGCTTTGCGGCCATCTCCGGTGAACTCGGAGAAAGCACTAGGCTCAGGAGAGAAGCGTCCCGCTCGACCGTTGTTCTCGCAAATTCCGGCTTCGACGCCAGCAATGGCTGAATATGGTGCAACTGCTGCTCCGCCAGTTGAGGCGTCGGAAACTCGACCAGCAACAGCACATCAAACTGTATGACATCGGACGTTTGATGGAGGCTTCTGTAGGCCCCGAGCATAACCTCAGCACCCGACCCGAAACCGAGTTCCGGTGCCAGACTTGCGAAAACCGCCCGGTTTAATTCAATGGAACTTACCGCAGCTTCATATCCTTTTGGCCCCAGGGAATAACGCTGAGTTCCTTGAATAAGTCCGTCAGAAGGCAAGAAGGCGCGCATCGGCGGGAGAGGGGTCTTATCCGCATGACCGTCGAGTGATTTCACCAAAGCGCGTAAATCTGCTTCAGAAGCGAGATTCTGCGAATCGACACGCAGAACTAAATTGCCAGTCAGCATCCAAAGCTGATTTTGCTCAACAGCCGCATTGTTTCCGACAAGCGACGCCATCATGCCGTGATGCAGTCCGGACGTATAAATCTCGTACGCCGCGCTCGGATCATGGAATTTCTGCACCCATACCTGAATTTTGCCGCCCTCGGAAGTGTATTGGCAGGAAACCGCGCCTTCCGCTGAGCCCGCTTCGTGTGAGAGGCTGGCGGCTACTGGCTTGTCAATGCAGCTTGCTTTAGTCCAATTGCCAAACTGGGCAGGGAGCAGTTGCTGGGCGTTTAGAGGCAAGACCGGCGCCGCAAAAACGAGCAAGGCTAGGCTGATTGAAAATTTACGCATATCCCTGGAACCTACTTTGACCCTGTATTAGACACCACTAGGCTACTTCTGGTTGCGGGATTCTTCTACTGCTGAAACGACCGGGGACCGCCTCGGCCCGGAGCCTGGTTGCAGGTTAAAGGTCATGCTGTTCAGGCTTTGCAGGTAGCCTGCGACGCCCTGGTAGATCCCTTCGGCGACGCGCTGGCGGTGTTCCGGCTGCTTCAGCATCTTTTCGTCGCTCGGATTGCTCAAGAACGAAATCTCCGTGAGGATCGACGGCATATCCGCGCCTATCAGCACCACAAATGGCGCTTTGCGCACGCCTCGGTTTTTCACGAGCTTTGCACTCTTCTGCACATTCTTCGAGAGCGAATCCTGCACGTCTTGCGCGAACTCTTTCGATTCGTCGATTTTCTCCGTGCGTGCGATGCGCTTAACAATATCTTCCAGGTCGTGGATTCCGTCCGAGCTGGAAGCGTTCTCGCGTGCCGCAACTTCCATCGCTTCGGCAGAGCCTTTCAAGTTCAAGTAATACGTCTCGATGCCGCGCGCCTGCGCGTCATGGCTCGAATTCGCGTGAATGGAGATAAAGAGGTCGGCTTTCGCTTCGTTCGCAATGCGCGTGCGCTCTTCCAGCGGAATAAAGGTATCGTCCGGCCGCGTGTAAACTACATCCGCGCCGGGCAGTTTCTGCTGAATGATTTTTCCCAGGCGTAGCGCCACGTCAAGGCACAAATCTTTTTCCATCAATCCAGTGGGGCCAATCGTTCCTGTGTCGTGCCCGCCGTGACCTGCATCAATCACGATGCGGCCGATTTTCAGGCCCAAAGTGCGCGTAAGCGTCGCCTGCCCATCGCGCGTAGGAGTGGGAACGCTCGGCGCCTTGACCCAATCCGGTTTGCTGGAAGCGTTTTTCGCCGATTTTGTGCGCAGGTCTTTGTTCTTGGCGACGGCCGGTTCTGCCGCCACCGTCTGCGAGCTCGTTGACGAGGATGGCTTGGATTCTATGGAAATCCCGGTTTCCGAAGAATTTCTTGCGACTGCATTCGTGTCGGGCTTCTCGGCGGCCACCGATCCGCTCATCGAAGAGGAATTCGCCGGGTTTGCAGCCTTCAAAATCTGCGGATTCGCATACAAATCAATCACGAGCCGCGAAGGCTTGCTGAGCAGGGAAGCGGTGTAATCCTTCACGCCGTTCACATCCAGCACGATACGCACAACGCCGGAAGAATTTTGCGCCACGCGCACATTGGTCAGCAGATTCCCGCTGACCTGCACGCCACTGCGCTTCAATTGAGGAGAAAGTTTTGCCGCATGCAAATCGAAGTAAATCCGGTCTGGATTCGCGATGCGTCCGGAAATGTATTGCACCGAATCTTCGAGCGCAATCGTGATACGCGTGGAATCGCCAGAAGCGACGGCGCTAATTGTTTTTACGGTAGGAATTCCGCCTGATTGCGCTGGCGTCCCGCCCTCGCCGGTTTCCTCTTTGTTTGAAGCGTTTTGTGCAACACGAACCGGTTCCTGTTTTTCAATAACGGCAGGCTTCGGATTGGCGGCAACTCTCGTTTCTGGCGCTGGCGTGCTCTGCAAAAGCGAAAGTTCCGTCAACGCCTGCTGCGCTTCCTTGCGATGCTCCGAGCGTGGAAAGCGCTTCAGAAATTCCTGATACGTTTTCATCGCGGACGCGGTATCGCCAAGTTGTTCCTGCTGCAATTTCGCAACGCGCAACAAAACATCCTGCGCAAATTTGCTCTTCGGATATTCGTGCAACAAAAATTGGTATGACTCCACCGCCGCCTGGTAATACGTGCGGCCGAACCGATCGCCCATCTCTGTGTACAGCTCGCCCACGGCGAGCAACGAATCCTGCACATCCGATGCGTGCGGTGAAATTAGGTAAACCTTCTTGTAGCTCGCGACCGTAGCTTTGTATTCCGCGAGTGAGCGCTTTTCCGCGGACTTGGCGTTCAACGCAGCGCGCTGTTCTTCCGCTCTGCTGAATTGGGCTTCTGCCGCATCGCGCTTTACGCCAGCTCTCGTTGGTTCAGCGTTGTTTTCCGATGCTTGAAGGGAAATAGCCGTGAGAGCAAGAGCAAGAGTCGCCGCAGTGGTCATCGCTTGCCTAAAAACAGGCGAAACGCGGGCGAAGGCCCTGAGGAAAAAAAACGAGGTTTTTTCAGAAAACTTCATGCCAACCGCATCCCCAAACATTTGCTGCTACAGACTTATTCTCGCACTAATCGTTGGTAAAAATCGTGCGGCCTGCGGGGTCGGTTTCCTTGCGGATGGAGTGTGCACTAAAGAGCCCACCTTCAAGGCGACCCGAGCCAGGCCTGTAAAACGCGTCCTGCACTCGTTGGACATAGTTTCGTGTTTCCCGAAACGCCGGAACGCCGCGAGCACGATCCACGGCACCCTCTCCAGCATTGTACGCCGCCAGGGCCAGTTCGAGGTTGCCATTGTATCGTTCCAGCAACGCCTTTAAATATCGAACCCCTGCGTCGACGTTTTGTTTCGGGCTGAACAAGTCCTTTACTCCGTATCGTTGTGCCGTTGACGGAACCAGCTGCATGAGGCCAACGGCGCCCTTGCGGGAGACCGCGGCTGCATTCCAGTGGGATTCCGTTTCGATCACCGCGCGAATCAATGCGGGATCGATGCGGTGACGTTCCGCGGCTTCTTTCACCAGGGCTTCGGCACCGTCGCGATCGAGACTCATCGCTTCGTGTTTGCGTCCCAGGAAAGTTTGCTCAGCGGGCAGGTAAATGGCGCGCGGCTTGGAAGCAGTGAGCTTGGCTTTCACCATTGGCTCGGTGCTTACATAAATATTGCGGCCATCGAAATTCTGGACCAGAGAAATTTGCGCGCGAGAAGGACTCGCTGCAAATCCCAGCGATGCCAGGACGATGGTTGCGGAAATGGCCGAACGTTTACCCATACCTTTTGATGCGCGCGTGTCCGAATCTGGTCTGGATACGCGGCAACGGCTGCCTTGGGGAAGGCGACAACAATATCGAGTAAGCCTTGACTGATTTGCTGCGGGCAAATCAGTTTTGCGAAGCCCGCCCGCGGGTTGGTCACACACCTGCGGCCACGCTTCTGGCGCTCCAGCAAACTATAGCAAAGGCTCGAGGTAGGAGGGAACTGACCGAAGGGCCGAATTTAGGGCAGTTGTGTCCTCCCCGCCACCTTCGGCCAAATCGGGTCTCCCGCCGCCCTTTCCGCCCACTTTTTGGGCTAGCGCCTGTATCAGCTTGCCGGCATGGACTTTAGCGGTCAGGTCCTTGGTTACCCCGGCGATTAAGGCCACTTTGCCGTTATCGGGCATGCCCAGGACGACTACTCCGGAGCCGAGCTTCTGGCGGAGGCTGTCCACGAGTTGGCGGAGGCCGTCCCGGTCAATATTTTCGACCTGGCTGACGACTGTTTTGACGCCCTTGATGCTTTGAGCGGAATTGGCCAGATCGTCGAGTTGTGACAGCGCACCTTTGCGCTTTTGTTCGCCGAGTTGCTTTTCGAGCTGCTTGACGGTTTGCGAAAGTTTTTCGACGTGCGCGAGGACGGCGTCTTCGCCGACGTTTAGTTGCTGCTGGAGCTTGGAGAGGATCTCGGCCTGCTTCTGGAAATGTTCGAGCGCGCCGATTCCGGTGACGGCTTCGATGCGGCGGACTCCGGCGGCGACGGATTCTTCGCTGACGATTTTTAGAATGCCGACGTCGCCGATTTTGTGAACGTGTGTGCCACCACAAAGCTCCTTGGAGTAAAAGCCTCGCGGGGCACGCTCATCCGGAATCGTCACGACGCGGACGTTGGCTTCGGGATATTTATCGCCGAAGAAGGCGAGCGCTCCGGAAGCGAGCGCATTGTCGAGCGAAGTGATGTCCGTTTCGATTTGCGTGTTGTGGCGAATCTCGTCGTTTACTTGCTGCTCGATGTCGCGAAGTTCTTCCGCGTCCACGTGGGCGAAATGGGAAAAGTCGAAGCGCAAACGGTCGGGGGCATTCAGAGAGCCGGCTTGTTTGACGTGCGTGCCAAGAATATTGCGCAGTGCCGCGTGGACGAGATGGGTACCGGAGTGGTTGCGGATGATGCGTGCGTGGCGCTCAGCGTCGGCGACAACGCTGACGCGATCTCCTACACGCAAAGTTTCTTTTGCTACGACTTTGTGCGCGACAAGTCCCGCAACGGGATAAAACGCGCCCGTCACTTCGGCGAGGAGTTGCGATTCAGAATTGTCGTAGAACGCGCCAGTATCGGAAACTTGGCCGCCCGACTCGGCATAAATCACAGTACGGTCCAGCACCACTTCACCGGATTCGCCAGCCTTCAATTCGTTGACTGGGCCGCCTTTAGTAACAATCGCTTCAATCCGCGCATCTTTCGATTTCGTGTCGCGGTAAAAATCCTTCTCGGTTTTAAATGTCTCCGCAATCTTCGCGTAAGCCGGATTCGCCGCCTCCTTCGCTCCGCCTTTCCACGATGAACGCGCCTTAGTTCGCTGCCCCTCCATCGCGTGGTCAAAACCAATCGGCTCGAACTGAACGCCTGCGTCTCTAGCCGCGTCCTCAATAAAATCTTTCGGCAGGCCAAATGTGTCGTAAAGAACGAAGGCTTTCTCTCCTGGTAGCACCGCAATATCGGCGCTCCGATTCATTTTTTCTCCGATGGCTTCTGAAAGCAGTTCGTTGAGTTTCTCCAGCCCAATTTGAATGGTATGGTTAAACCGTTTCTCCTCCGCCAAAACGATTTCTGGAACGTGCAAAGCTGCTGGCCCTATTAGCTCGGGATATGCATTTCCCATTAGATCTCGAACGGTCAGAGTCATTTCTGCGAGGAATGGCTTTTTGTTTCTTAGCAATCGCGCGTGGCGAATTGCTCTGCGCATGATTTTACGAAGGACATAACCCCGGCCCTCGTTGGAAGGCAGAACACCGTCTGTGATAAGAAACGTGGTCGCTCGCGCATGGTCAGCTATTACGCGCAAGGACGCAGCGCCAGATAAGGCCTCCTCAAAAGCTTTCTCTTGGCTCAAATCCACACCGCAGAGTTCCGCAGCTCGCTCTGTCAGCGGCGTGAAGAGATCCGTTTCGTAGTTGGAGATTACGCCTTGGAGGACGGCGGCAACGCGTTCGAGGCCCATGCCGGTGTCCACGGAAGGTTTGGGCAGCGGGTCGAGATGGCTTTCGATGCAGTTGCCGCGCACGTCGCATAAATCGCAGACGCGGTTGAACTGCATGAAGACGAGGTTCCAGATTTCGACATAGCGGCCGCAGTCGGAGGGGAATTTGCAGTCAGTATGGCCTTCTTCACATGCGGCGGGGCCCATGTCGTAGAAAATTTCGCTGCATGGACCGCAAGGACCGGTGTCGCCCATTGCCCAGAAGTTGTCTTTGAGGCCGGGAATGGGAACGATGCGATCGGCGGGAACGTTTTGTTCGAGCCAAAACTTTTTTGCTTCTTCGTCCACTCCGAGCGTGTTGCCGGGAGCGACTTCCGCTCCGCCGAAAACTGTGACGTAGAGTTTGTCTTTCGGAATGGCGAACCATTCCGGCGAAGTGAGAAGTTCCCACGCGTAGGCGATAGCGTCTTTCTTGAAATAGTCGCCGAAGGAAAAATTGCCGAGCATTTCAAAAAATGTGTGATGGCGTTTGGTGAAGCCGACGTTTTCGAGGTCGTTGTGCTTGCCGCCGGCGCGGACGCATTTTTGCGCGGTGGTCGCACGGGTGTAGTCGCGCTTTTCGAGGCCGAGAAAGACATCCTTGAACTGGTTCATTCCGGCGTTGGTGAAGAGCAGCGTGGGATCGCCGTGAGGAACGAGCGAACTGCTGCGGACGCGGCGATGGCCTTTGCTATCCGCTCCTTTCTTGCTCTCAAAGAAGCGGAGAAAGGTTTCGCGAATCTCGTTGCCGCTCCAAACTTTTTTCTTGTCCCCGCTTACCGCGGGAGTACCTTCGCCGGTCACATCAGCCTCGAATCTGGAATGGAAGTAATTTTAAAAGTATCGCAGAGGCTAAGAGCACAGCCAAGAGCGGCGGTGCTACCGGAGCCGAAATGATCGAGCGGGGTTGTGCAGTTAACCATAACACCCCTCCCCCTCCCCCTGTTTTTGTAAGTGTTCATTCTAAAGGACTTTAAGTCTAATGATTTGCAAGTGTTGATTATGAAAGGCTTGCAGACGGAAATTCTGCAAGTGTTCATTCTGCGGGAGTTAGCGAGATGGAGAGTGCGATTCACGGTGGAGTATATAACAAAAGGTAATGTTAGTCAAGTGGGTACTAGGACGCAAACACCACAAAGGAAAGAGAGGCACTATATATCGGGCCCCTACACCCTTAAGAAAGAACGGCCTACGTCGGTAGAGTGGATCAGTTCTTAGCGGGGTTGTTCTGAAGTGATGCCGTAGGACTAGCTTTTACCTGTGAGGATAGAGCGAGGACGCTGAGCCAGTATTGGAACTTGGGATTGTCGCGGAGGGAATCGAATTTGGCATCGGTGTTGAGGAATTGCATGCCGCTGGAGTGTTCTTCGTAAGCTTTCTGGAGCCACTCGAAGGCATGAGGCGTATCGCCCAAAGCGGCGTAAGCTTCGGCGATACCGACGGGGTTCGAATACTCGCCTGAGGCGCGAGCTGCGAGATCGTAGTTGAGCTCAGCGCGGAGCACGCCTGAATATCCAGAACGCGCATAGAGTTTTTCCAGCTCGCGGGCGAATTCCATCTCGCCGGTCAGAGCACATTTTTGCTTCCACAGGCTTAGCGTTTCAGCGTACATGCGCTTCTGGGCGTAGACTTCGCCCAAGTTGCCGTAGGCGCCAGCGAAAGAAGGATCCAGTTCGAGAATTTTTTTGTACTCCGCAATGGCGTCGTCATAGCGGCGTTCCCAGGTAAAAACTTCCGCGACGGCCATATTAATGATGGGAGAAAGCGGCTCGAGTTGTTGCGCGCGATGGACTTCGGCTTCCGCCTCTGGAAAGCGCCCGAGGGAAGCGAGCAACAAGCCATACCATTGATGAGCCGTCGCGTAATTGGGGTTGAGGTCAATGGCGCGGCGGAACTCCTGCTCGGCGCCATTCCAGTCCCAGTCATAAGAAGATCGGACCATAGCCAGTGAGACGTGGGCTTCGGCGAGCGAGTCATCGAGAGCAATGGCTTTTTCCGCGGCGGCTCTAGCTTTCGGGAAAGAGTCACGTGGAGCGATTTTGCCCCAGTCGTCGAGAAGATTGTAGGAATCGGCGAGGCCAGCGTAAGCGAGAGCGAAGTTAGGGTCGGAACGAATGGCTTGTTCAAAATAGGAGATGCCTTGCTGGAGGCCAGTTTTCGTGCGCTTGTTCCAGAAGTAGCGCCCTTTCAAATAGAGTTCATAGGCTTCCGGAGAGGCGCTGGACTTGTGCGAGATTTTAGATTGTTCATTTCCCGATAAACGGACGCGCAAGTTTGTGGCGATGTCCTGCGAGAGCTGGCGCTGCAGGCCGGAGATGTCGGCCATGGTGCGCTCATAGCGCTGGCCCCAAAGTTGAGAGCCGGTGGCGACGTCTACCAGTTCGGTTTGCACGACGATGCGATTGCCGTCGCGAAGGAGACGACTTGTGAGGATGGCTTTGACTTTGAGATCACTGCCGACGCGCCGGATATCGAGTTGCGGCTGGCGGTAGTGAGAGACTGTGGTCCAGGCCATGACCTTGAGAGTATGGAGTTGAGAAAGGTCGTTAACGACTTGTTCGGCGATGCCATCGCTCAAATATTGAGAGGCGGAATCGCTATCGGGGTCGGCAAAGGGAAGAACGGCGAGCGAGTCGTACGTGGTGCGAGAAGGAGAGCGCGAGATGCCTGCGATGATGAGTGAGACGAGAAGAATCGCTGCGATGAGCAACGTTACGCGGCGAGCATGGATGCGTTGCCAAAGAGAACGGGGAGCGTGCGTTTGCGCTGAGAGCTCGTGGCCATTGGCGTTGACAGGCTCCGTGGGCAAGAGCAGGCGATAACCACTTTTGTGAATGGTTTCGATAATGCGTGGTTGGCGCGCATTGTCTTGAAACGCTTTTCGAAGAACGGAGATGCAGCCGGGCAAGACATCGTCGGTGACAAAGACATCGGGCCAAACGGCGGAGATGAGTTGTTCTTTACTGACGACGCCGGGGTGCTCGGAAAGATAGAGGAGCACCTGCATGGCTTTGGGCTCCACGCGGGTACGGTCGCCGTTTTTTGAAATGAGATTGACGGCCGGACTGACGAGCCAGTCGCCAAGCTTGAAATCGCCCTGCATGAGAAACAGCTCCGACGTAATGGGCAGTCTGAATTTTTGACATATTGTGTCGCGATTCAAAAAATTCAGACTGCCCACTACCAGCTCCAGCGACATTATACTCGCCGAAGCTGAGGCTGCGATCATCACTTGGACCAGGAGTAGGTGAGCTTGACGGCAAATTTTTGTTCACGGATGGGCAAGGGATTGCCGGCCGCGAGAGTCTGAAAACGGGTTCCGAGGTTGTAGATGACGTACAGATCGCTATCAGGGCGGAATGTGTAGCGCAAGCGAATGTTGGCGCTGGCGGCTTGTGCTTGCGCCGTGTCCGATTGCACGAATGTAGTGAGATTCAGAAAACGGGTGAAGGCGTAACTGACCTGGACTCCGGAGAGCGCGATATTGAAATTTCCCTGAGGCAAGCGAAAGATGTTAACGGTGTTGTTGAGCGCGAGAGTGAGATTGGAATTGGGGCGGTATTGGGCGGTCATGGTGGCCGTTTTTAGCGTTCCGGCGTAGTAGTCACCCCATTGGAAAGATCCGGTATAGGTGAAGCGCGCGGCGCCGGCAGAAGTGTAAGCGAGCTGGTGCGAAGCGAAACGGTAGCTGCCGGCGGGGATGGAGATGTTTTTGTAAAGATGCAGAGGTTGAAGCAGCACTTGCGCAATCATGTCCTGAGGATTGGAATCGATTTCCGCGCCGTCGTTGAAGAGCACGCGAATGGTAGGGCTTACTTCCTGAAAATTCAGAGAACCTGAAGTGCTGGGATTGCTATCGAGAAGACCGCCGAGATCAACTTCGCGAAGATTCCAGAAGTGAGGGCGAGGGGTGAGCGTGGCCTGCAGGATGGTGGACTCGACGCCCGTGCGGGATAAGAAGCCGATTTCGGCATTGAAGTTTTTTTCCGTGATGCCGCGGCCAGCGTAAATGTTGATCCAGTTGTTGGCGTAGGTGAGGCGGCCGCCGAAAGCGGCATTGTCCGACTGCAAGCCGGGACTCCAAGTCTTGGCGTAATAGCCACGGAGATTGAGATTGCTGAAGAGAAGGAATTTCGCGTCGAGACCGCCGGAGCGATTGTAAGGATCGAGCGAGCTTCCGGATTCCTTGTCCGTGGCGATGAAGCCGATGTAGGAGCCTGGAGTGAGCGGACGCTTTACGCGGACGATGGAATAGTTTGCGTCGGGATTTGGACCGACAGCGCGCGTGCGGACGTCCATGATGCCGAGATCGAGACCGGCAACATGACCCGCGATTTTGCCACCTGCGTCGATGGGAACTTCCTGACCGGTGTTGGGATCGATGCCGATTTGACGCGAGAAAAAGAGCAAGTCCTGATTCCAGAGAAGGAAGTCGAAGATGTCCGAATCTTCGAGGAAGAAACGGCGCTTTTCGGGAATCATGACGGGAAACGGAGTGAGATTGAATTCTTGCTGATCCACGTCGGAGTCAGAGAAGTCCGTGTTGACGGTTCCTAATGCGATGAGATTGCGTGCGAGGCCGTACTTGACGTCTACTCCGCCGGAATGAAGCGCGCTCCAGGGCTGGTTCGAAACGCTTTGCGCGCCAAGAAGCCCGTAAGGCTTGACGACGAGCAGGCCGCCGCTCTCGATGCCGGTAAGTCCTTGCAATATTCCCGCTTGAGAGACGCGCCAGAAACCAAAAATTCGATGGAAGCCGGACCATTCGTCTTCTTCATTTTTGCGACGAATGAAGCGGCGAAAATTCAATCCCCACGCGCTCACGGAAGAGCCGCGGAAATTCAAGGTGCTGAAGGGAATGTCAATCGTGGCTGTCCAGCCGTCGGCGGTGATTTTGGCGGCTGAGGTCCAAAGGCCGTCCCAGCTCGGATCAATGATGGAGTCGTTTACCAAGGGAGCTTGTTCTTCGACGATTCGACCATCGCGTTGTGTGCCGAGAGGATTGACCTGAAAGACGTAAGCGTTGCGATGACTGAGCGTGGAGTCGATCGCAACGGCGAAATTGTCGTCGAGATCCTGCGAGAGATCTCTGCGGAGTTGAGTGGCGACGATGGCGTTTGGGGCGGAGTCGAAACAGTGAATGCCGATGTAGAGGTGACGAGAGTCGTAGAGGATGCGGACTTCGGTATTTTCCGTGGCAGGCTGGGTTTCGAGCGGTTCGCGCTGGCGGAAATCGGTGATGAGAGGAGCGCTTGACCATAAGGGGTCGTCGAGAGAGCCGTCTATGCGAGGAGGGCGTTCGGCGCGCGCGGCGGAGGCGGTTCTGGGGCCGGCGGGAGGAGCTTGAGCGTGCGCATTCAGGAATGGCGCGGCGAGGAGAGGCAAGAAAAGTGTTTGTGCAAGGAAGCGGGAAATGGGAAGAGGTTGCCGCATGTCTGCATAGATAAGGGATTGGAGGTTTGCTGGTCATGGCGACGGGATGGGGATTGTCTGAGGAATTTCTGACGGGTGCTGAATATCGCGAGAGATGTTATTGATTTGGGGGAGTTTGGAGAATTTAGGAGTGTTTAGAGATTAATCGGAAAGTCGTCTGGACTCTTGCAAGGATTCGCTGTGATAAGAAATAGAAAACGCCCGTACATTATCCATACGAGGGCGTATGGGTTTGCACGGGCGCTTTGGCAAAACGTTTGAGAGCTATGCCTCAGGGGGCGACGCCGCAGCCGTGGTCGTTATTGCTGTATTCGGGCTGAGTGGCGTAACGATGTTTGCCCACGCGAAAGACCGTGGGATCGCCAAAGACGGCGAACTGAGTGGGCGAGACCTGCTGGATTGTGAAGAGGTCGCACTCATCGCCGATTTCTTGCCCAGCAAGAACGACGGCTGTGAAATTGAACCAGGCATCACCGTCGGGGTCCGTGATTGTTTCGATGAGTTCGTGCGAGAGCGTGCTGTTGGTGGAGTCGATGAGCTGGCCATTGGGCGTGCCGGGGCGAACGCGGCAGCCGTCGACATTTTGGAAAGGTTCGACGGAGTAGAGAACATGGCCGACGTCTTGGAAAGTGACGCTGCTGTGGTAGGCACAGAAGGCGAAGCTGTTAGGAACGTCAGGTGAATAGCAGGCAGTGGCAGCGGCGGTGAAGCACTCGTCCTGTCCTGGCGGTAGAAATACGTGGAAGATGTGCTCGTAACCGGTCTCGCCGCTGAACAAAGCAGCGGCGTGAACGATAGCGCGGATGTTGGCGTCCGTGAGAGGAGCGGTGGGGGGAGTCGGAGTGTAGGACAAGGCAAATTCGTCGCCGAGGATGTAGCGACCACGGGAGTGTTGGTCGACGTACTGGTCGGTGACGTGCGCCAGGTCACTGTTTGCGAAGTCGGTGAGGAAAGATTCGGGGTCGCCCCAGCAAGTGGCGATGGGGCACGCGCCGTTCGGCAACAAGAAGATGGGATGGGATTGCGCGAAGGGAACGACGGCGCCACCGTTGTAAGTAAGATCGGCGGGGAAGCGAAGCTTATCGCCGCCTTCGAATGCAGAAGATGCAGTGAGCGTACTGGCGTTGGAGTTGGCGCGCTGACCAGGCGTGGCGAGTTCGCCGCGCTTGAGAGCTGCTCCTGCGGGGTTTTTTGCGGGATGAACGTGGCTAAAGACCACTGTGGCTTTATCGGCGGCCGCAGTATCGACAGAGGTTAATTGGATTTTGCGAGGAGATGGCGGAGCATTCTGGGCTAGTACAGCGCTTGCCGCGAGACCGCCGAACAGAGCTGCACTGGAAAGAATCAGGACAAAAGACACACCCTTTTTCATGAGACACACCTTTCACTTCGAGTTTGAGACAGGGCAAGGCGTTACGAGCGCGGGAGCGGTATTTAGCACGCTGTAGCGGGAGTGTCAAATGAAGGATCTGTAAACGGGAGAATAACACGAGGAAAAATTGCGGCAGGGGCGTAGAAAGCTTAGCGAGTGAGGGGATGTTAGTAGTGGCGGAGTAGGCGCCGCTGGGTTGGGCGCCGTATCTCTAGAAAACCTCAGGGCAATTGGGATGCGTTCAGGGAAAGTATGTTGAGGAGCGACGGTGGATATTGGACCTGGCTGTTCGCGTCCAAATAAGAGAACGAATAAATATAGTAGTAATACTGATCGCGGAAATTTTTGGAGCTCTGGTCGCTCGCCAGGGCGAGTGAGACGAGCGATTGCTGGAGTGACGACAGGTCGGGCTGAAAATTGGAGAGCAAGCCCCACTCCATTGTGGTTCCGGGAGTCAGGCATGGCCGAATGGAAGTCGGGATGAGCTGGCCGGAATCCGGGCTGGTGTATTGAGTGGAAGGGTTATTGTTGCAGTCTTGCGCGGGAGGGTAGCCAACGTTCGGGGCGTCATAGCCGACGCGATACCAGCCATTCGTTCCCACGTTCTGTCCATTCACAGTGGCATCCACAAAGTTGTTGAAAAGGGGTTTGGCGCGTCCCGCGGAAGTTGCGTGATTTTTGAGCGAGACGTAAGCCAGTTCGCTTGCGGCGTTTTGTATGTCGGAGACCGCCGGAAAGCCGCTGACGAGGGAGCCAACCGCTTTCTTGTTGTCAAAAAGAGTGCGGAGAAACATAGGGACGGATGAGGAGTAGTGGGAAATATCCCAACCGACCGTGGGGACAATCGCGTGAGCAACGGGCGCATTCGAGCAAACGTCGGGAGCGGTGTAGGGAGAAGAGGGGATGATGGGGAAGCAGTCTGTGGTGAAGCCAGCGTAAACCTGGTCGTCCAGGATGGACATGTCGCCATCGAAATAGGAGGCGGCGGTGGCGGCAGCACCATTGAAATCTGTAGTGCTGTGGGTATGCGCCTTGGTCTTGAAGAAATTGACGCCGATTTGGTAGGCACTGCGAAGAGTGTTGGATTGAGAAACCGTGAGCGGGACGTTTGTGGGGTCGTTGCCATTGGCGCCCAGTAATTCGGCGGCCATACCGATCAAATACAGGTCGCTATTAAACATGCCGCGGCACTCGGGATTGGTTTCGCCGGGTGCGAGATTGGGATTTGCGGTGAAGTACGTCCATGCTGCAACGGGCCAGGTCATGCCGGCGCTGTTGGCGAGAGGAGGATTGGCATTCTGCATGGCGGTCACGTCTTGAGGGCAGGGGGCAAAGGTCTGGTAGTACGCCAAGCGGATGACCTGATCGTCGCGAATGAGAGGCAAATAGTTGGAGACGAAAGTGTTCATGGCCGAGGTGCGGCTGTTTTTCGGCACGGTCGAGATCAGACGAATGAGCCGAGCAGCGGGATAAAAGAAAATTTCGTTGCAAAGGTAGCAATCGAACATGCCGTTGTTGATGACGTTGGGGAGCGTTTTGGCATTCCAGCCGTTAGGACCGCTGACGCCGGAGTTGTTGAGCTGGGAAGTGGCTAATCCATGGGCGGCGCCGAACGACTGCATAGCACTCAGGGTCATGAGGCGGCTGTTGGGGCCGTCGAAGTTGGCGTTGGTGCCGTAAAAAGCGTTGTAGAACTGTGCCAACTGATCCATGAGATCGCCTGGAGCGGTCTTGTTGTACACGACGATCTCGTTCAAAGATTTGGTTACGGCAGCCTCGGAGTTTTCCGCCACGGCGCCGACCTCGAAATTGCTCCAGGCGTTGTTTGCCGCGACCCACTCATAACCATAGGACCACGCAGTCGACGGATTGGTGCTGACATTCAACGAAAAAACGGGATTTTGGGAAGAGTTGTAATTCACACCGGCATTGGACCTCAGCCACAAGACACCCTCGTTAGACCAGGAATTGTTCAGATAGGTAGCGAAGGAAGCGCCACCTGGGAGCGCGACACTCCACTTCGAGGGCTGCACCGTCATGGCCTGTTGGATATTGGAAGGGAGAAGGCGAAAGTAATACTTCGTTCCCGGGACGAGGCCATAGTTTAGGACATTGAAGGTGGCGCCCGGCGGCGCGGGGGCGGAGCTGTCCAAGATTGGCGTGTTGAAGCCAGAGGTGTCATCCACCTGAATGCGGCAACTGGTTCCGGTTAGGGTGACCGTAACGTTTTGGCCGGGAGCGTCTTGCGACAAACTCAGGGTTGGCGTGGAGCCGGTAGGAGGAGTGGCAGCAATGGTGAAACGGATGGATGAAGAAACACCGGCGACCGATCCTTGCGGAGAAGAAGTGTATGGAACCGCCTGAACCGCGTAGGTGGTACCGCAACTTGAAGCTCCCGCGGTGAGATATCCAGAACAATCGAGTGGATTGCTTCCGTTCGCGCCGCAGAGGAAGTAGGGCGAGGTTGTGACTGGGTTGGAGTAAAGAGACGCTCCGGTGTAATAGTTGGTCAAATAAAAATAAATGCCGACGAGTGGGGAGGCGGTGACGTTAGCGCGAACGCTGAAATGCTGGTTGGAAAGTTGCGAGAGATAAATGGTCGAATCGCTTTGAATCGAAGTGACGAGCACGTTTCCCGAAGTATCGACGAGATCGAAGCTGGTGATGGCGGGCTGCTGAGCTGTCGCGGACGGCATAGCCAGCAAGAATGCCCCAATTGAAAAAAGGGCAAGTGCGAGAAGCGATTTCATGGCTTCACCTCGGGGACACCGCACTCCGGACAACGGAATAAAGAGCGAAGGACAGGATTTGAACGAAATGATTGTAGGCGACGGTTTGTGAATCGTGGTGAATCCCCGATGAAATTGGGTTAACAAAATGCAAAACTATCTGCGCGTGGTTCAGTTTGCCGCCAAGGGACCGGTGTTTATGGTTGTTCTTCGGGGGTGGTGTCGAGGTCGGGGAGCTCTTCGCGGGTGAGGGATTTTAATTCGCGGCGGATGATGTCGGAAGGGAATCCTGCGGCGAGGAGGCTGCGATAGAGTGAAGCGAATTTCTTGTCGGCTTTCTTTTTCATTTCGGGGCTTGTAAGTAGAAGCCCCGAACCCCGGCCTCGGAAGGAGCGGAGTTTGCGTTCGATGCGCTGGCGGACGATGGCGGCCTCGTCGTGCGACTCGGCGGACTCTGCGATGGCGGCGTTGATGTGGCGGTCGGGAACGCCGCGAGCGCGAAGATCGCGGGCGATACGGTATTTACCTTGTTTGCGGACCTCGGTGCGGCCGCGGGTGAATTGTTTGGCGTAGCGGGCGTCGTCAAGTTTGCCGCCTTCTTTTAGGCGGGCGAGGACGACTTGGGCAAGAAGTTCGCTGTCGGCGCGGCGCATGAGTTTTTGCTTCATTTCGTGGACGGAGTGGGCGCGGCGCATCAGCGTGCGCAGAGCGTAGTCGTAGAGTTCATCTTCGGTGTCGAGTTTGCGCTGCTTGCCGAACATGGGGGAAGAATAGATGTACGAAACGTGGGGCGCAACCAAGGAATGGAGCGGCGAACATCCGTACGAGACCAGGCCGTGCATTTATGGTGGGTTCATCTCCGGGGGGCTACGTTTGGCGAGACAAACGCTCCGGGTGCAAAAGCAAAAGGCATGGAGCGCAATTACGTCGATTGGTATTCACTTCTGGAGGGAGAAGATGAAATCACAAATTGTTTTGACTATTGCAGGTCTTTTCGTGTGCGCCAGCGGGAGTTTGGCTCAGGAAAAGCAAATCAAGAGAGCGGATTTGCCGCCTGCGGTTGAGAAAACGGTTGTGGCGGAAAGCGCGGGCGCGACGATTAAAGGATTCGCCATGGAAAAAGAGAAGGGCGAAACATTTTACGAAGCAGAAATGACGATCGGTGGACACAGCAAAGATGTTCTGATTAGCGCGTCCGGTGCAGTGGTTGAAGTCGAGGAAGAAGTTGCACTTGATAAGCTGCCAGCCGAAGTGAAGGCAGGACTCGAAGCAAAGGCTGGAAAGGGCAAGATTCTGAAGGTTGAGTCTTTGACGAAGCAGGGAAAGCTAGTGGCGTACGAGGCGAAGGTGCTGACGAGCGGAAAGAAATCGGAAGTGCAAGTTGGGCCGGACGGAAAGCAGCTCGACCACGAAGAATAGTTCTTCGTCCGACGAATCCAGTTTCGGGAAACAATTTATTCGGTCGCGGGTTTTGCGCCAGGCAGGCGGCTTTTTAAGAATTTGATTTGGCCGTCGTGATTGGACTCATGCTCGGCGACATGGAACCATTTCGCGAAGTTGTTCATGCCCATTTCGGTGTCGATGACGGTGAGCCATTTGTCATCACGCTTGCGAAATTCGGCGAGGTTTTTCTCGCGGCTTTCGTGCAGGATATTGAGGTAGTAGTCGAGATTGTTGCCCTTGATTGCTTTGCGCGCAGGCTCGTCGAGATTCATGGGAATGTCCCATTTCTTTTTTATCTCGTCGGGCCAACTGTCCCACTTCATGCCGCCGAAAGAGTTCAGCCCGTAATAGGTTTCTGTCGCAGCGAGGTGCAGAAGCAGTGCACCGATGGTGTTGGCTTTGGCGTCGAAGAGAAAGTCGAGATCCTGTTGCGACATGCCTTTTACGTTGTGCAGGACTTGCATGCGGGTAAACGCCATCATGGATACGAGGGTGCCGATCTCTGGCGTGAAGCCTTTCTGTGGACCGATCATCCAGGATTGATCGTCTTGGGCTGGGGCACTAGGAGAGAAGAGAGAAAATCCAGCAATGCTCGCGAACGAAGCAGAGGCGATTAGAAAGCCGCGACGGGTTGCTATGCCATTCATGAGGGCTCCTTGCCGTTGGGAACTCTATAGCCTGCCACGGAATGGTATGACGTTCCATTGCTCCGAACAAGAAGGGAGGACACGATTGCGAGTGAATTGCGACAGGAGTAAAGTCGAAGCCGCTTCACGAGAGAACGATACGTGAATCCTGCCGAATTTTCAGAAACGCGCATTGCAGAGATGGTGTTTGGCGTAGCTTCCTACTACCGCGGGGAGCGAAAACTTTATCTTCCACACACCGAGGCGCTTGCGGGCGAACGGAGAAAGACCCTAGAGCCATATTTTTCGACGGACGTACTGGACAGGATCCGGACGATAGTTTTGCATGGCGCACGAATACCACCGCCACCGTTTTATGCGGAAGCGTTGAAGCTGACGGGCGGGAATTTCCCCGATTTTGTGCACATGGCGTCGGTCACTTTCATTGACGTGATCGTGTTTCACGACAGGATTGAGGCGCGGGCGCTGTTTCACGGAGCGGTTCACGCGGCACAGATTGCCATTCTTGGGTTTGAACAGTACGTGGAGCTTTATATACGCGGGTTTGTGAAAAATTTGTCGTGGCTGGCGATTCCGCTGGAGGATCAGGCGTATAAGTTGGATGCACGCTTTGCGGAAGCGCCGGGCGACGCGTTTTCAGTGGATGAGGAAATCAGAAGCTGGCAGCGACTGGGAAAGTATCGATAGAGGAGCGGCTTCGTTGTGACTCAGCTCACTGGCGAGACGACGAAAGAAAAAGGGTCAAAAGACCTTTGAGCGCAACAAGGAATAGCAAAAGACCGATGGCGGCGCAGGGAGCCCAGGGAAGGAAGTTCCAGTAGCCGCGATCCACCATGGCTGTATCTGGGTCTGCGGGATCAAAGAGGACGGGCACGTGCGTGCCAACGTTGGGCTGGTAACTGGTTGCCTTCCATTCCTGAAAACGAAATTGCTCATCTCCCATCACGAAGACGACAACGGCTTCGTAACTCCTGCGACGAGCGCCTTGTGAGCCCGAAGAGAATTGAACCGGTACAGAGGCGACGATTGTTCCGGTTGTTGTGGCGCCTTTTAATAGAAGACGTGCGTGAACTTTGCCGGTGGAATAGGCGAAGAGGAGAAAGGGCAGCGCGGCTACAAATTGTAGGATAAAAGCGTAGCGAACGATCTTTTCGCGGTTTTCGTTCAGCCAGGCGATTTGTGGAATCGTGGAGGCCATGTAAAACAGACGCCACGCGCGTGTTTATTTGCGGCTGAAGCGTTCGAAGTCGGCCATTTGGGAGGCCATCTCTTCGCGGGCTGCGTCGGCTGCGGAGCGAATGCCCTGAATTTTCAGGCGGAATTCGTCCGGGTTCGAGGCGCGGAGCAGTGCTTCTTCAATGGTGATGAGTTGCTTGCTGTATAGATCGAAGAGCGATTGATCGAAGGTTTGCATGCCGTATTGCGAAGTGCCTGCAGCGATGGCGTCGTGGATGAGGCGCGTTTTATCGGCGTTGATGATGCAATCGCGAATGTACGCGGTGGCGATCATGACTTCGACGGCGGGGACGCGGCCTTTGTCATCGGCGCGGCGCACGAGGCGCTGCGAAACGACGGCTTTTAGTGTGGCGGCGAGCTGCAAGCGAATCTGTTTCTGCTCAGGTGGCGGAAAGACCGCGATAATACGCTGAATGGTTTCGGTCGCGTCGAGAGTGTGCAACGTAGAGAAAACCAAGTGGCCGGTTTCGGCGGCGAGGAGAGCGGTGGAAATGGTTTCGAGGTCGCGCATTTCACCGACGAGGATGACGTCGGGGTCTTGACGAAGTGCAGCGCGCAGTGCAGTTGAAAAGTTCGCTGTATCCACTTCGACTTCGCGCTGATTGATGAAGCTGCGCTTGTCGCGGTGAAGAAATTCGATTGGGTCTTCTATGGTGATGAGATGGTCGGCGCGATTGGCGTTGATGCGGTCAATCATCGCGGCGAGCGAAGTGGATTTACCGGAACCGGTGGTTCCCGTGACGAGAACGAGGCCGCGCTGCTCTTCGCAAATTTTGTTGATGACCGGAGGAAGGTTTAGTTCTTCCACGGTGCGAATTTTGGTTGGAATGACACGGAGAACCATGCCGACGTTGCCGCGCTGCTGAAAAACGTTGACGCGGAAGCGGCCTAAGCCGGCGACGCCGTAGGCCATGTCGAGTTCGGCGGTTTCCTTGAATTTTTGTTTCTGGCGGTTCGTCATCATGCTGAACGCCATGGACAGCATTTCTTCGGGCGTGATGCGGGGAACTTCGGTGATCGGGGTTAGGAGGCCGTCCACACGGAGATACGGGTGATTGCCGACTTTTAAGTGCAAGTCGGAAGACTTGTTTTCGACGGCGCGGCGAAGAAGATCGTCAATGCTTAAGGCCATGTGTGGGTCTCAGTTTTCAGTCGTCAGACTTCAATAAAAGCGAAGTGAGTGCAGTCTTGCCTAAAGGCGAAATTAGCATCCGTGGGTGGGGTGGGCAAGGAAGGAGGGAAGGATGGTAGCGGTGTAGTTACCTAGGCGTGGGGACAGGGGAATAAGCGGATGATCGCTTTAAAAGGCCGGACCCGTACAGACCTAGGTAACGCCGTGGCTAAACAACACAAACGGGAGGAAGGTGAGAAGCAGAGCCATACCAACCGCAAACGCAAACGAAAGGTACAGGCGATGCGAAAACCTCTGCCTGGCTAGAAACCTCTTTGGACGATCAGAGGCACCTCGACGATCCGTACCCATTAGCCAAGCTGAAAAGAAGGATGGAGCGAGTCCACACAACAAAAACAAAATCGCCCATAAATGATAGTGACTGGGCACATCATAAATGCTCCCCGACGTAGGGTGGCTCGCCGCATCCGTTTCGGAGAAGATTCCAGCCATCAAAATCCACGCTGACACTAGGGATGTCGTAAAGACCCCCGCGAATCTGATTATTGCGCTCACGGTTTGCGGTTAAAGAAGGAGTCGTAGAGGAGGCCGGCGAAGAAGCCGCCGAGGAGCGGTCCGACCCAGTAGACGCCTTGATTGGCCCAGTGTGTTGCGGCGAGAGCGGGGCCAAAGGCGCGGGCGGGGTTGAGTGCGCCGCCAGTGAAGGGGCCAGCGACCATGATGCCAAGCGCGATGATGAGGCCGATGCAGAAACCGGCGTAAGGGCGGGCAGAGTTGCGGTCATCCACGGCGGTGGCAAAAACGGTAAGGACGAGGAAGAAAGTTGTGACGGCTTCGAGGATGAGGCCGGAAAGAACGGTGAAGTCGCGGGTAAGGCTTGGAGTGCCGAGAGCGACGGCGCGCCACGTCTCTTCTGGGACGACGGCACGTAGGAGATACGCGGCGGCGATGGCACCAGCGACTTGCGCGACCCAGTAAGTGACAGCTTCGATGGTGGTCATGCGCTTGGTGACCCAGAAACCGATGGTGACGGCGGGATTGAAGTGGCCGCCGGAGATGTGGCCGAGCGCGCAAATCATCAGGCCGATGGCGAGACCATGCACAATGGCGATTGCAAAGAGGCCGACGCCCGCACCGTGAAGGAATTGGTCAGCGCAGATTGAGCCTGCTCCGAAGAAAACCAAGGCGAAGGTTCCGATGAATTCGGCGGAAAGTTTTTGGGGCGTCGAGTACATGCAGATGCCTCCCAGGGCAAAGAGGGATTGACCGGGAAGGAGTTTAGCGAAAGAGGGGGAGAAGAAGCAAAGAAGTAAGAAAAGAAAAGGACGCCCGAAATTTGGACGCCCTTGGTTGAAAGAAAAATTACCGCGCGGCGGCGACGGGTGCGTTTACGGGCGTTAGCCAACCGTGGCGGTCTTCTTTCTTGCCGCTGGTTAGGGCGAAGAATTCTTCCTGAAGTTTGCGCGTGATGGGGCCGGCGACGCCTTTGCCGACCTGAATGTGATCAACGCTGCGAATGGGCGTGATTTCGACGGCGGTGCCGACGAAGAAGACTTCGTCCACGATGTAGAGCATTTCGCGCGGGATGACGGTTTCCTTGACGGTGATGCCGAGGTCTTCGGCCATTTTCACGACGGTGTCGCGAGTGATGCCGGGAAGAATGCTGGTGGCGAGCGGCGGAGTGTAGAGCACGCCGTCGTGTGCGAGGAAGACGTTCATGCCGGAACCTTCGCTGACGTGGCCGCTGGAATCGAGCGCGATGCCTTCGGCGTAGCCGTTGAAGCTGGCTTCCATGCGAATGAGCTGCGAGTTCATGTAATTTGCGGCGGCTTTGGACATGGCGGGCAGCGTGTTTGGAGCGATGCGCGTCCAGGAGCTAACACCGATGTCTACGCCCTTGGTGAGCGCTTCGGGACCGAGATACGCACCCCATGTCCAGCAGGCCATGTAGCAATCGATGGGCGAGTTGAGCGGGTTCACTCCGACTTCACCGTAACCGCGCAGAACGATGGGTTTCACATAACAGGAATTGAGCTTGTTGTGGCGAACAAGTTCGCACGCGACGTTGCCAAAATCTTCGACGGAATGCGGAAGATCCATGCGATAGATACGCGCGGAGTTGATAAGGCGCTGCATGTGCTCACGAAGACGGAAAATCGCGGGGCCTTGCTTGGTTTCGTAGCAGCGAATGCCCTCAAATACGGCGGAGCCGTAGCTGACGACATGAGAAAGGACGTGAATCTTCGCGTCATCCCAGTTGATGAATTTTCCGTTGTGCCAGATTTTCTCTGTCTTCTGAACCGGCATGATAAGTCTCCCGTGAGTTACGTCATTTGGAATTTCAGAATACGGTACGCGAACAGAGGCGTCAATTGAGTGTGCGGGAAAGGGCAGGGGACGCCAGAACCAAATTGGGTGGCGGGAGAAGAATTTCTATTTGCTCTACGCCGTAAGCGGCGCCTGGCCGCGGAACTCCAAATGAAACTAGTGGCTTTCGGGTGCAGGTGCGGATTGGTCGGGCTTGGGAGCTTCTTGTTTTTGCTGTTGGCCGGGTTTTTCTTTTGATTTGTCGGAGTCGTCGAGTTTTTGCATGATGATTTTTTCTTCGGCGATGACACGGCCATTTTTCGCTTCGTAGAGACCAAGCAGGAAAAAGGGAATTGCGGTGGCGAGGACGTAAAGCTTTGCTTTGCGGCCGATTTTGGCTTCCGGCTCCCAGCGGAAGAGTTGGGTGGATAGGAAGAGCGTCAATACAAACCACACGAGAAGAGAGATAAAAATCATGCCGAGAGCATTTGGCCAGAGAGCTTCCATGATGGCTCTTTTGAAGCCGTGGACGAGATAAGTGGCAGGGAGAAACAGCGCAACATACTGAACGCCTTTCGATAGTGCTGTGAAGGGGATAGTGGCACCGGAGAGAAAAATCAGCGGGAGCCAGAGGAGCTGATTGAGTACTTGCGTTTCCTGCATAGTGTTGGTGACGCTGGCGATGACGAGGCCAAGCGAGCCGAAGGAGATGATTCCGGCGGTGGCAAGAAGAACGATAGATAAAACGTTGCCGAGAGAAGGAACGTGGAATATGTATCTTGCGAAGAGAAGTTCCAGGACGACGATGGGGAGCATCATCAGACAACTTGCGAGCAGACTGGATGCAAGCATGTCCGACTCTTTGACCGGGCAAACATGGAAGCGGCGAAGGATGCCTTGTTCGCGGAACATAACGAGGGCGGCGCTGAGTCCCCAGAAGCTGCCCATCACGTTGAAGCTGAGTGCAGGACCCAGCAAAAACTTGACGCCGGCGGGATCGGATTTCGCGAAGACGCCCGCATAGAGAAAGAAAATACCGATGGGCATGACGACGCTGAAGAAGAAAAACATTTTGTTGCGCATGGCGAGGCGCATCCGCATGCGTGTGAGAGTGATGAGGTTCGTCAATCGCGTAGCCTCCTTCCAGTGAGTTCGATGAAGACGTCTTCGAGCGAAGGTGTGAAAATTTCCAGGCTGACGAGTTCATTGTTTTGCGTTTCGAGGTGTTTCACGAGAGCGACGATGGCTTGCGGAGGCCGCTGGCAGTGAAGAACGTAAGCGCCGTTGAGCGCGCGGCAATCATGAACGCCTTCGAGATTTTTGAGCGTGGTGTCGGATTCGGGTTTCGCAAGGCGGACTTCAATGCGTGTTTTATCTCCGGAGGCTTGTTTTAGCTCGTGAGGAGTGCCCTGGCTAATGACTTTGCCGTGGTCGATGATGGCGACACGGTCACAAAGGCGCTCGGCCTCTTCGATGTAGTGCGTCGTGAGGACAATGGTCTTCTTGTCGCGCCGGAGCTCTTCGATAATGTCGTAGATTTCGCGGCGAACTTGGGGATCGAGTCCGGCAGTCGGCTCATCGAGGAAGATAACTTTTGGGTCGTTGATCAGCGCAATAGCGAGAGCGAGACGCTGTTTTTGCCCGCCGGAGAGCTGCGAGTAAAACGCGTTACGCTTTTCTTCGAGTCCGAAGCGGTTCAAAAGTTCTTCAGGCTGCTTGTGCCGCTTGTAAAAGCTGGTGAAGAGTTTGAGCGCTTCCATGACGCGGATTTTGTCCGGCAGAGCAGTGGATTGAAGCGCGGCACCGATTTCATGCTTAAGAGCGTCGGCATCTTTTGCGGGATCGTATCCGCAGACGACGGCAGTGCCGCCATCGGCGGTGCGCAGGCCTTCCAGGATTTCAATCGTGCTGGTTTTTCCGGCCCCATTAGGACCGAGAAGGCCAAAGACTTCGCCTTCCTGAACGTTAAAGCTGACGCCACGGACGGCTTCGACATCTCCGTAGCGCTTGACCAGATTTTCCACTCGCAAGACGGGTTCGGGCATAAGTAAGAGACGGAATTGTATAGCAAAAATTGGATTCGCGCTTCGCGCCAGGGCAGGGGCGGAGCGCGTTCAGTTCTAATACGGATGGCGAGCAGAAACATTTCAGCGAGGGAAGTCGTAAGTCTTCAGGTAGACTTTCGGGCGCGTTGGGAATGAGGAGCATCGTGGGACGAATTAGCGCGTTTGTGAAATCGGATTTTGTCGTGCTGCTGTTCTTGGCGTTGGCGAGTGTGGCGGTGCATACGGCGACGAATGGGCAGTATGGGTTTCATCGCGATGAATTGCAGACGCTGGATGACGCGCGACACATGGATTGGGGATTTGTGGCGTACCCACCGATTACTCCCGCGATCGGACGGCTTGAATTGACACTGTTTGGTACATCGCTCGTGGGATTCCGGTTTTTTGCTGCGGTAGCGGTTAGCGCGGCGATGGTGCTGGCGGGGCTGATCGCGAAGGAATTGGGTGGCGGGCGGCGAGAACAGGTATTAGCCGCTGTGGCGACTTGTGTTGCGCCTGTGGCGCTGGCGCAGGGGGCGGTGTTTCAGTATGTGTCGTTTGATTATTTATGGGGAGTGCTAGCAACTTATTTTTTGGTGAGGCTATGCAAATCCGGCGATCCGCGATGGTGGCTGGCCATTGGATTAGTTTTGGGATTGGGAATGGAGACGCGGTACACAGCGGGATTTTTGACGCTGGGAATTGTGGGCGGAGTTCTGCTATCGGATGCGCGGCGATATTTGTTGAACAAATGGCTTTGGCTGGGAGTTGGGATTGCGGTGCTGCTTTTTGTGCCGAATGTCGTGTGGCAGGCGCAGCATCATTTTATTTCACTGGATTTTCTAAAGCATTTACATGAAAGAGACGTGCGGCAAGGGCGAAATAAGGGATTTTTATTTGGACAGATTTTGCTGTGCGTAAGTGTTGTGACGGTACCGCTGGCGGGCTGGGGGTTATGGTTTTTGTCCGCACGGGAACAGGGGAAGCGATACGCGCTGGTGGCGTGGACGGTGATGTTGACGTTTCTTTTGTTCTGGATCGCAAAAGCGCGGTTTTACTATACGGCGCCGATTTATCCGGTGCTGCTTGCGGCTGGAAGCGTGGCGTTTGGAAATTGGATGAATGCTGCGAAAAGTGGAACCGCCAAACTCGTAAGCAGATTGCGATGGACATTGATTGTTCTGAATGGAGCAGTCATGGCCGTATTCGTGATGCCGATTGCGCCATTTGGCGGCGCTGCGTGGCGCGTGACGAGCAAAATGCATGACCAGTTTCGGGAACAGATTGGCTGGCCGGATCTAGCCGAGCATGTGGCTCAAATCTACAACTCGCTTCCTGCAGAGGAACGAGCAAAAACGGGAATCCTGACAGGGAATTACGGCGAAGGCGGCGCACTGAATTTGTACGGGCCCTCGAAAGGTTTGCCGTTTGCCATGGCAGGAACGAATTCGTTCTGGTATCGCGGATACGATCCGCGTGAACCACAGACGGTGATTGTGGTGGGATTTGACTTGGACGAAGCGCAAGGAGATTTTGCGAGTTGTGTTGTGGCGGGGAAAAACACAAATCAGTTTGGCGTCGAGAATGAAGAGTCGCGGGATCATCCGGACATTCTGTTGTGCAGGGGATTGAAGGAAAGTTGGCCGAAGTTTTGGGCGAATTTTCAGCGGTATGGCTGATCCCCGAAATCTCAAAGGTTGTCGGGCATAGCGGCCTGGCTCTTCAGGAGAATTTCAGAACTTCTTCGTGTGGGCCCGGTCGAATATCCGTCAGGGCCGAGCTTGAAGATAATGAACTCGTAGCCAAGCTTTTGAAGGGCATCACCGAGATTCGCAAGTATTCTAAGTTGGTCCGTTTCGGGCAAGTTATCGGGAGCCGCCAAATTGATTTGGCGAGGTTCTTGTACGCCCCATGTGCCCAGAAAATCGAAGCTCTGTGTTCTCTCTGAGTAGTCAACTTCAACAAACTCTAAATAATCTCGAAACGCTCGAGCCTCTCGAACATTGCGTTTGATTTTGATGCGGTAGGCAGCAGTTTTGAATTTGTATTTGGATTTGAAAAGGCTAAGCATGGTTTTCACGGATACTTGTGAGTTTTCTTCTTAGGATTATTTTTCTTCGCTGATTTCTTGAGCCGCGGAACAGTCCATTCGTGGCGCTTCATATTGACGCGGCGTTCGGTCATTTGAACGCCTTCGGATTCGAGGAGTTTTCGTTGGAGCGAGGCGTAAGGTTCGCGGATTAGAAGTTTCCCACCTGCGCCAAGAACACGATGCCAGGGAATTGCCTTACCGGAAGGGCAGCCCGCCATGGCGCGTCCTGCGGTTCTTGCGCCGCCCGGCAAACGCAGGGCTCTAGCTAAGGCCCCATACGTTAGAACCCGCCCGCGAGGAATTTGTTTCACCAGCTTGTAGACAGGATCCCAGGACATAGGAAGACCAGCATTCCCAAAGAGTTAGAAAACGCCTGGCAATCGTAGGCGTTGGTGTGTACGTGCCGCAAGTGGATTTTGGCGGAGGCGTGTTTAACAAAGTGAATGAATTCGGCGGCACAAATACAGAGAAGTGAAGTAAGGCTTTGGCGCTGCCGAAGGATCGGAAAGAGGAGAATCCACTGTGCAAAATTGGAACGAGTATGCGAAGCGCAAATGGAACGCAGCGAAAAAACAGATGCTAGTTTTGTGCGCTTCTCCGTTAGGTTTGCAGTTAACACATTGGATGCAACTCTTGAAGAGATTCAGCGTCTAATTATTGACGGGTGTAGTGGAAAGAAAATACACTACACCGACGACGAAGCAGGGGAGAAGTCATGGCTTTCGTTCGGCGCAAAGGAAATTCGTTCTACCTGGTGCACAACGTGCGCCGCGGTGGAAAAGTGCGCCAGCTGCACCTTGCGCGTCTTGGCGAAAAGGGAAGAATTACCGAGCAAGTTGTTCGTGAGGTCTCGAAGAAGCATCCGTTCGTGGAGCTCAACTGGCGAGCGTTGCGCGAACAGGCAAGTCAGAAGATAAACCTGGCCGATCCCAACTCACCCGAGGTACAAAAACTCGTCTCCACGCTCCGGTCTCTGCACCTGGAGCTAGCGGATCTCTTTCCGCCCGTAGTCCAAATTTCGGAATCGCCCGCTGTTGCGAAGGAGCTGCTCGTGCAGTTGCGGCTTCTGCAAACGACGATTCAGGTCAAGCTGTCGCAGTTTGACTTGAGATCGCGCGGTCGGTTCGGAAACGTGTCGCAGCAGTCCGGCGGCGCCAGGAGGCGGTCATGAGCACCACAAAACTTTCACTCGATCCGGAGAGACGCAGCACGCAGACGATGGAGTTTCAGGCGTCGTTGAGCTCGAAGATCGTTGGACAGGAAGAAGGGGTACAGGCGTTGGTAGACCTGTATCAGGTGTTCTGCGCGGGGCTGAATTCGCCTGGACGCCCGGTTGGGAATTTGCTGTTTTTGGGACCGACAGGTTCGGGCAAAACACGAATCGTGGAAGCGGCGGCGGAGATTTTGTTTGGCGATCCGAGAGCGGTGATCAAGGTAGATTGCGCGGAGTTTCAGCATTCGCATGAAATTGCGAAGTTGATTGGTTCGCCCCCCGGGTATTTGGGACACCGCGAGACACATCCGTTGATTACGCAGGAAGCTTTGGCGGCGAATCACACAGACAAGCTGAAACTCTCGTTCCTGCTTTTTGATGAAATTGAAAAGGCGAGCGATGCGCTGTGGCAGTTGTTGCTGGGGATGTTGGACAAGGCGACTTTGACGCTGGGAGATAACCGGCGAGTGGACTTGTCGCAGACGGTGATTTTCCTGACGTCGAATTTGGGTGGTGGAGAGATTACCGAGCTGATGTCCGGTGGGATGGGCTTTATCCAACCGAAGGACAAGCCAACGGCGGATTTGGATGAAAAGGTCGAGAGAACCGCCGTGGAAGCCGCGCGAAGAAAATTTTCGCCGGAGTTCATGAACCGGCTGGACAAGGTAGTGGTTTTCCACCCACTGCAGAGGACACAACTGGAAGAAGTTCTAGAAATCGAGCTAGGTCAGGTCCAGCAACGGGTGCTGGAAACGGCACGAGGTCAGTTCTTGTTCCGAGTAACGAATGCGGCGAGAGATTTTCTGCTACAGGAAGGGACAGACCAACGATATGGGGCGCGTCATCTGAAACGGGCGATAGAACGGCACATTGTCTACCCACTGGCTAACTTACTGGCGACCGAGCAGGTGCGTTTGGGCGACCTCATCAAGATCGACTGGGACGGCGAGCACAGGCAACTGACGTTTGTGCGCGAGAGTGAAGGCGCGCTTGTGGAAAACCCCTTGCCGCCCGCGACAAAGACTGCTGCCGCTGCGGAAGCACAGGATGGGCGGTCCGTGGATGCACCGACGGAAGCCGTGGCAGAAGAGCGAAAAACGCGAGCTGCGACGCCAGCTACTGGTCCGGGACCGGCGCCGAGCAGCCGGAAGAAACCCGAGCGGTAACCGCAGACAAATAAATCCTTAAAGAACTACTTGAGGGCGCACAGACAATGCCGCGCCCTTTTTTGTCGTGGGGCGGGGACACAAACTGTTTCAGCTCTCTCACTTTGCACTAAGTTGAAACAGATTCTCACGCGATGAGACAGTTTCCAGGATTGAAACCTCCGTATCTCATTGAGATTCCAGATGTTCACATGCCTGTCAATTTGCGTCAGGGATGGTACTTCTCCTGCTTTGTTTATAGGTCACTGCGTTGATGAGACGCAGCGGTGGCTTTGAAATATGCACCGATATGAGGAAACTCCGATGAAAGCCGCAACCCGCCAACAATTGGATCCCAGTATTCGCAGCAACGACACGCGAGATTTCGAGACTTCTCTTCGTTCGAAGATCGTGGGTCAGGAAGAAGGGGTGCAGGCGCTGGTAGACCTGTATCAGGTGTTCTGCGCGGGACTGAATTCGCCAGGGCGGCCTGTTGGAAATTTGCTGTTTCTGGGCCCGACTGGTTCTGGTAAGACGCGGATTGTGGAGGCAGGAGCAGAGATTTTGTTTGGTGATCCGCGCGCGGTGATCAAAGTGGATTGCGCGGAGTTCCAGCATTCGCATGAAATCGCGAAATTGATTGGCTCACCCCCAGGATATTTGGGACACCGCGAGACGCATCCCTTGATTACGCAGGAGGCGTTAGGGGCGAATCACACAGATAAGCTGAAACTGAGCTTTTTACTTTTTGACGAAATCGAGAAGGCTTCAGACGCGCTTTGGCAGCTTCTGCTTGGCATGCTCGACAAGGCGACTTTGACGCTGGGTGACAATCGACGCGTAGATTTGTCCCAGACGGTGATTTTTATGACGTCGAATTTGGGCGGCGGAGAGATCACGGAGCTGATGACCGGCGGGATGGGGTTCATTCAGCCGAAAGACAAGCCGATAACGGGCTTGGATGAGAAGGTCGAGAGAACGGCAGTTGAAGCGGCACGCCGCAAATTCTCGCCGGAGTTCATGAACCGTTTGGATAAGGTTGTTGTGTTCCATCCTCTGCAAAGAACACAGCTGGAAGAAGTGCTGGAAATCGAGCTAGGTCAGGTCCAGCAACGCGTGCTGGAGACAGCGCGGGGGCAATTCTTGTTCCGAGTGACGAGCACAGCGAGAGACTTTTTGCTTCTCGAAGGCACGGATCAGCGGTATGGAGCACGTCACCTGAAGCGTGCGATTGAACGGCACATTGTCTACCCACTGGCTAACTTGCTCGCGACCGAACAGGTGCATTTGGGCGATCTAATTTGCATCGACTTTAATAAGAAGCAGGAATGCCTGACGTTTACTCGCGAAGGCGAAAATCTTTCCATGCCGGTGCGAAGAATTGAACCGGTTGTGCCCGTGAAAGTTGCGCAGGCGAAGAGCGGCAAGACTGTCGATGAACCCTCTTCCACGAGACTTCCGGAACCTGCGCCGCGTATGGCTCGCTAAAAACTCTTAAATCCTTCCGGCCCGGGCGAAAACGCCCGGGCCTTTTTCTTTTTTAAGCCGGCGCGGTAAAGTAGATCGAAGAGTCCACCGGGAGGCCCCAATGCTCAAGAAGATAAGAAACGGAGCCTGCGTTGCCCGGCGCGCAGCAATGTCTTGCGTCGTCCTTGTACTGCTGGGTGCACTCCCCGTTTTCGCGCAAAGGACTCAGTTGAAGCCAGGATGGAATCTGTTTTCGGTCCAGGACGATGTTACCGTCGGAAAACAGAACGCCCAGCAGGCACTGCAACAACTGCCGATGTGCAATGCCCCGAAGGTGGACGCTTACTTGACGCAATTGGGCACGAAACTGGTTTCGCACTTGGACACGCACGGTGCGACGTATCCGTGGGAATTTCATTGCGTAAACGACCGCGCGATCAATGCGTTTGCGTTGCCCGGCGGATACGTGTTTGTGAATCGCGGTGCGATTGAAGCCGCGGATAACGAAGCGCAACTCGCGGGCGTGATGGCCCACGAGATTTCGCACGTGGCGCTGCGGCATGGCACGAATCAGGCGAGCAAAGCGGAATTCGGCCAGGTGGGTGTTGGCTTACTTGGCGCGCTTTCCGGCGGCGGCGTAGGCGGAGCATTATTGTCGCAACTCGGATCGTTTGCGGCCGGAGGTGTATTGCTACGGTATTCACGGACTGCAGAAACGCAAGCGGACATCAGCGGGACTCAGGTGCTCTACGACTCCGGTTATGACCCACGGGCCATGGCGCAATTTTTTGAAAAGCTCGAAGCGGAAACGAAAGGGAAGAATCCGCCGGAGTTTTTCTCCGATCACCCGAACCCGGACCATCGCGTGGAGCGCGTAGACCAAGAAATAGAAAAACTGGGTGGAACGCCGGCGAATGCAAGAAAAGATTCGCAGGAATTCGAAGCCGCAAAGCGCGAAGTCATGAACTTGCCGGTGATTAAGAAACTCACGCCCGGAGCAACGGGCACAACGGGAATTTCGAAGCCAGCGCCCCCTTCGGCGAACTATTCGACATATCAGGCGACAGGTTACACGCTGAAGTATCCGGACAATTGGAAGAAATATGGTGACCAGAACAACGTAGCGTTTGCGCCCGATGGCGGCGTGGGAAATGACGCGAGCGGACATGGCGCTCTGGCTTATGGCATCTCGGTTGGAACACAGACGGTGCAGGATCCAAATGCACTCGACGCGGCAACGCAGCAACTCATAGATGGCTTGAAGCAATCTAACCCGAACATGAAGGTGACGCGGCAGGCAGCGCGCGTGAGATTGAACAATCAGCCCGCGCTTTCCACCTATTTGAGTAACGATTCGCCGGTCGGAGGCCAGGAAACCGACTGGATCATCACGGTAATGCGCCCGGAGGGGCTGGTGTATTTCGTTTGCACCGCGCCGCAAACGGAATATTCGAACTACGATAGGACGTTTGGGAGTATCTTAGACAGCGTACGATTTAAGTAGAACCTCAGGAGGGGAGGTTTTATGAAACGTGTCGTCTATTTTTGTCTTTTGCTGCTTTCGTGGGCGCCGCATGCGCGGGCGATGCAGCCAGGGGTTACCAGCAAAACCGGCAGGCTGAGAACCTTACAGGGCGTTGTGATGGACGTTCAAAATCTTCCTCTCACTGACACGGTGGTGCGTTTGTGGGGCGACGCCGAGCGCAAAACTCTACTTTTGGAAGGGAAGACCGATGCGGATGGCAAGTTCCGCATGGCAGACCTGAAGCGGGGAACTTACTTTATGGAGTTTCTCGCACCCGGATTTCATCCGTACCTGACGGAAATTCGCGTGTCGAACGTCTCTTCCGCCAGTGGGTTTGTTTTCTCACCGACTATGTCCAGTGCGTACATGGGTAGTCCGGCCTCCTAGCGAGTTGATGCAATAAAAAATGGCGGTTGCGAAAGCAACCGCCATTTTTGTTTTCAGTTGAGCTGCTAAGGAGTGTCAGAAGTCTCACTCTCCATCGGAGAAGAGGGACGGCAACACTGGCGTGCCTTCCTGCCTAACGGCATCGAGTGCGTCCGGATCCAAGCCCAGGAGTTTCAGGACTGTGGGAGCCACCTGAGCGGTTTCCACGAAGCTGTTTACAGTGCGTGCTTCCATGCGGGGATTGGATACCAGCAGCATCACGTTAGTGTCATCCCATGCGAAGCCGCCATGTTCGGATTGCTTCTTCAGGTTTCCGGTGTAGACCACGCCGACGTTTGGAATCACGACGATGTCGGGAGTGCGCGGATCGCCACCTTCCCGAAGCTTGCAGCATGGGCCGGGGTGCTCAGGCACGCCAGGTGGGTTAAAGATGGTGTTGATTGAGGCGCCATAGTAGATCTGGCCCAGTCCGATCGCTGTCGAGGCATTCTCCAAAGCCGTTACTGCGTCCCCGGTGCGGCTTGAATCTGCCAGCCAGATCTGGGAAATATCGTCTTCGGCAAGTCCAAGGCCGTTATTGGGGTCGCTGTAAACTGCGGGGAGAAGATTTCCGATGAATCCAGAAGGTGGCGTGCCGTTGTTGCCGGAATTGCCGGGAATGGGGAAGAAGCGGTTCGGGTCGATCGGCGACTGGCCGTGTTTTGCGGTGATGATGATGGTGGTCGAATCTAGAAGGCCTTCGTGTCTGAGCGCGTCGACCATCTGTCCGATCGCCGCATCCACAAATTCGATCTCGCCCAGCATTAAGGGTCTGGGAGTCCCTTGGGCATCCTCATAGCCGCCTGAGTTTGCGTCGGTTCTGATGGCGGATTTGGGCGCAATCAGCTTCTGTCCAACGCTGACCGCCTGGAAGTTCATCCCGAAGATCACTGGGACTGGGGCTTTGCCTGCGCCCAGGTGCGTCCTGCCGTGGATCTGGTTGAGCACGGCGTTGACCTTCAGTTGGTCGTTGCATTTGATGGCATCGAAACCGACGGTCCAGTCATCGTCGGTAATCGGGAATTTCACACCAGAACTCGAAGTAGAAGGCGTCCCGCAGTCAAAACTGGCTCCGCCCTCAGGAGCAGCTGTCTTAATCCCTGGCAGGAGAATCTCGAGGGAATTAACTTCCGGCGAATAGTAATCATCTACGTTGCTGGGTTGATTGGTTCCAGTGGGGCCGGAAACTGAGGCGTATCCGGCGTGCTTGTCGGACCAGGCGGTATAGCCGCCCGCGGCGTGAATCACGCCAAAGATGGTGTTCGTGCGAACGAAATTCCAAGAGTAAACGGGTTGGCAGTTGTTAAACGGATCGCGCACCAGCCTGTCGGGATTGATTGATTTCACGCCGCCGTCGATAGTGGAGTATCCGGGAAACCCACCGTTGAGCTTCGACTGGTCGAATTCGTTGCCTTCCTCATATTCAGTCTGCGTTCCGTTGATTTGGTTCACATTGCAGGCTCCGCCCGGTAGTCCGTTGCCCGTGGCAACCTTGGGCGGTGCTAGAACGCGATCGTAGGCCACGTCGTAGAACGCGCCTACCGTTCGCGGGCTCCCGCCGGACACGATTGCCATCAGACCGGGAAAGGAGTCGGACGGCCTGGATGTGGTCGTGCGCGTGTAGTTCACTCCGGTCCTGCCTAGAGCGGCCAGATGCGGACAAGTCTTCGATGCCACGCAATTTTCATAGTCAACCGCATGCATGCCGTCGATGCTGATCAGTAAAACGTGCTTGGTTTTGTCGCCGTGGCCGTGTTCATCATTGGCCAGAGTGGAAGCGGGCTGAAGCGCGCCGAACAGAGCAACACTCAGCGCAATGGATGCCAATCGTAGTTTCAAATTCGTTCTCCTTTGTGGACACAACTGCCTGGTGGCAAAAACACAGAGAACAACCCTAGGCTGAGTTTGTTACAGGCAGAAGAATTTCAAGTGTGACCAAGATAAACGGAGTCTGAAAACTTTTTGAGATTGGAAATCGCTAAGCGGTGCGCCATCGGGAGTCTTGTGCGTACTGAGAGGTGTAGAGATCGTTCGAACGGCGAATCGCGTCGGTGATACTCGCAACGATATTTTCTTTGCCAACGTGACGTTCAAATTCGGCCTGTTGCATAAGCTGCGAAGGCTGTTCGCGAGCACCGCAAAGCACCAGAGTCCGGCCGGTCGAGTGGACTTCGTCGGCCAGTTCGCGGATGGCGCCGAGACCTGTGGCATCAATCGCGGTCATATTCCGGAGACGGAGAATCACGATAGGTGGCAGGCTGTTCATGCCACGTAGAATTTCCTCGAACTTATCGGTGGTGCCGAAAAGAAACGGTCCGTGGACGCGAAAGACGGCGGCGTAGGAAGGAATATCTTTACCTTGAAGAATGTGCACGCGGCTGTCCTCAACGTAATCGCGTGTGACGCGAGTGACCGTCGTAGTGCGGGAGACTTTGCGAATGAAAGTGAGTGCGGCGAGGACCATGCCGATTTCGACAGCGAAAGTGAGATCCGTGACGACGGTGAGGGTCAATGTGAGAAGCCAGACGGCGATGTCCGCAGCGCTAAGCTTGAGAATTTCGGGAATTTCCTCCCAATCGCCCATGTTGTAGGCGACCATCATGAGAATCGCGGCTAGCGCGGAAAGCGGAACGTTTTTAACCAACGGTGCGGCGAAAAGAATGATGACGAGTAGTGTGAGGGCGTGAATCATGCCGGCGACGGGCGTTTTTGCTCCTGAGCGTACGTTGGTGGCGGTTCTTGCGATGGCGCCCGTGGCGGGAAGGCCGCCAAAGAGCGGAGAGAAAATGTTAGCAACACCTTGCGCCATGAGCTCCACGTTAGGGTTGTGTTTGTCGCCAGACATTTTGTCCGAGACGACCGCGGACATGAGCGATTCGATGGCGCCGAGCATCGCGACGGTGAAAGCCGCGGAGAAAAGCTGGCGCATTGTGTCGTAGTGCAATGCGGGAATCGCAATGTGCGGCAAGCCGCTAGGGATACCGCCGAAACGTGAGCCAATTGTTTCCACAGGCAAATGGAGCACGGCTACAGCAGCGGTGGCTCCGAAGCAGACAACGATGGCGCCCGGAATTTTGCGGGCGAATTTCAAACAGAAAATCATGATGGCAAGCGAGAGCGCCGCGAGAAGAGTTGCACGCCAATTGAGTGTGGGGAACGCACGGCCCAGCGCAGTCATCCGGTGAAAGAAATCGCCTGGTACAGAATCGAGTTGTAAGCCAAAAAAATCACGGATTTGCGTACTGGCGATAAGGATGGCAATACCGTTAGTGAATCCAACAACGACGGGGCGCGGAAAATATTTTACGGCCGTGCCCATTCCCGTGATGCCAAGAAGTAAAAGGAGGACGCCCGCCATCATGGTGCAGACGAAGAGCCCGCCTACGCCGTACTTGGCGATGATTCCTGCGACCACGACAACGAATGCACCAGTAGGACCGCCGATTTGTGTCTTGGATCCGCCCAGCGCGGAGATGAGAAATCCTGTAACGATGGCGCAATAAAGGCCGGCTTGCGGGGAAAGTCCCGACGAGATTGCGAAAGCCATCGCAAGAGGAAGCGCGACTAAGCCGACGGTGACCCCGGCGATGAGGTCAGACTGGAATTTGTGACGGTCGTAGTTGCGAAGCAGTATTACGGACTTCGGTAACCAGGCATCGAGGGTGGCATTCATCGCGGTTAGAACAGGGTTTGAAAACAACTCTCAAACCATTTTAGCAGCGGGACCTGGCCCGCGCGCTTAGGCGTGGCACAAAGTGTCCTTTTGGAAATGAGTGAGATGGTTACCGAAGTTGGGACTACCGTGCTGCTTTGCTCGCGCTCGCAGGATTCCAGCGGAGAACGGGTTTTCGTGCGGCAGCGACTTCGTCGAGTCGGCGAACGCGCGTCGTGTGCGGCGCGGTTTTGACGAGTTCCGGAGTTTGCGCGGCTTCTTCGGCGATGGACTTCATCGCTTCGATGAAGAGGTCGCACTCTTCTTTCGATTCGGATTCGGTGGGCTCGATCATGAGAGCGCCGGGAACGATGAGCGGGAAAGCAGTTGTGTAAGGATGAAAGCCGTAGTCGATGAGGCGCTTGGCGATGTCCATTGTGTTTACGCCGTTGCGCTTTTGGATAGCGTCGCTGAACACGACTTCGTGCAGTGAGGGCAGCGAATAAGGCAGATCGTAAACGCCTTCGAGGCCTTTGCGAATGTAGTTGGCGTTAAGGACTGCGTCTTCAGTGGCCTGGCGAACACCAGGACCGTAGGCGAGGATGTACGCCAGCGCGCGAACGAGTACTCCAAAATTTCCTGTGAATGCACGCACTTTGCCGATGGAATCGGGGCGTTGCGAATCAAGAGCGAGCTTGCCATTTTCCTTTTCGACAAGCACGGGAACCGGTTTGAACGGCTCCAGAATTTTCTTCATTGCAACCGGTCCTGCGCCGGGACCGCCACCGCCATGCGGCGTGGAAAATGTCTTGTGAAGGTTCAGGTGCATGACGTCTACGCCGAGATCGCCAGGCCGCGTAATTCCGGTCAGCGCGTTCATGTTAGCGCCGTCCATATAGAGCAGTGCGCCTTTGGCATGGAGGATTTGGGCGATTTCGGGAATGCGTTCTTCGAAAATTCCGAGCGTCGAAGGATTCGTGATCATCAAGGCGGCGACGTCGTCCGTGACGAGTTCGCGTAGTTTTTCGACGTCAATCTGACCGTGCGATTCGCTCTTGATGTTTTCAACTTCATAGCCGGCAATGACAGCGGTCGCAGGGTTCGTGCCGTGCGCGGAGTCGGGAATCAAAACCTTCTTGCGCGGATTACCTTGACGTTCGAGATAGGAGCGGATCAAAAGCAAGCCCGTAAGTTCGCCCTGCGCTCCTGCAGCTGGCTGCAATGTAATGGCATCCATGCCTGTGATTTCGAGCAGGCACTTTTCGAGAAGCTGCAGAATTCTGAGGCACCCTTGCGAGAGTTCGTCCGGCTGATAGGGGTGTTCGGAGGCGATGCCGTCCAGCCGCGCGACGAATTCATTGACGCGAGGGTTGTACTTCATTGTGCACGAGCCGAGCGGATACATGCCGAGATCAATCGCATAATTCCACGTGGAGAGCCGCGTAAAATGACGAACAACTTCGATTTCACTGACTTCAGGAAAGCCAGAGACTCCATCTGCGCGGAAATGCTTGCCCAGTTCTGTACTTGCGTTTGCTGAAGGCACATCGAGCGGCGGCAGTTCGAACGCACGCTTGCCCGGGGAGGATTTTTCGAAAATTAGCCCTTCGTTCTGCGAAGTGTGGCGCGTCGCCTTGTTGATCTTATTATTTGAAGAGGGGGCGTTCATAGAGGCTTTTCCAGGGCGCGTCGCAGCGCAGCAGCGAAACGCTCTATTTCTGCACGAGCAGTAGTTTCCGTTACGCAGACGAGCGCAGTTTTTGTGAGTTCGGGGTAGGGCGTTCCTAGCGCGAGCGGGCCAACGATTTTTTCTTTTAGCAATTCTGCGTTGACCATGCGAACGGAACGCGGAAGTTCGATCGAAAACTCGTTAAAGAATGGCGCGCTAAATTTCCGCTTCACGCCGGGAATTTTTTCGAGTTCGCCAAGGGCGAAGCGTGCTTTCGAGAGATTTTGATGCGCCATTTCGCGCAAGCCTTCTTTGCCAAGAAGCGTGAGGTGCACGGTTGCGGCAAGCGCGCACAGCGCTTGATTGGTGCAGATGTTCGATGTGGCTTTCTCGCGGCGGATGTGTTGCTCGCGGGCGGCGAGCGTGAGTACAAATCCGCGACGGCCTTCGGTATCCAAAGTTTGTCCAGCAAGGCGGCCGGGCATTTGCCGAACGAATTTGTCACGCGATGCAATGACCCCGACAAATGGACCGCCATAGCTCGGCGCGAGCCCGAAGCTCTGGCCTTCCATCGCTACGATGTCGGCTTCAGCCGGCGGCTTGAGCGCGCCCAGAGAAACGCCTTCGGTAACAGCGACAACAAGAAGAGCACCAGCGGCATGTACGGCGTCAGCGTCTGCAGCGACGTCTTCGATTACGCCGAAAAAGTTTGGCGATTGAACAACGACCGCCACGACATCATCTTTTATTGCAGAGTGAAGCGCTTTGCTGTCCAGCGTGCCATTGGCGGCGTACGGAATCTCTTCGACGGTCAGGCCTGAATTCTTGGCGTAGGTTCTTAGAACATCGCGATATTCGGGATGCAGCGTTTTAGCGACGAGAACTCGCCGGCGGCCGGTGAGCCGTTCCGCCATGAGCACAGCTTCGGTGGTCGCGGTCGAGCCGTCGTACATGGAAGCATTGGCGACTTCCTGGCCGGTAAGCTGGCACATCAAGGTTTGGAATTCGAAGATCGCTTGCAGAGTGCCTTGTGTGATTTCCGCCTGATATGGTGTGTATGAGGTTAGGAATTCGCCGCGCAACAAAATCGTATCCGTGATGACAGAACGCAGGTGGTTATAAACGCCTGCGCCGAGAAAACTTGTGTAGCCGACGGAATTCTCTTTCGCGCGATCCTGGAAATAAGAAATCACTTCTGTTTCGGAAAATGGCCCGGGAAGCTTCAACGCTTCGCGCAAGCGATAGCGCTCAGGAATACATTCGAAAAGTTCGTTTATGGATTTGGCCCCGATAGCCGACAGCATCTCCTGTCGCTCGGCGGGGCTCTTCGGAAGATAGCGCATCAGGCCGAGGCTTCCTTACCCTTTTCCGCGATGTATTTTTCGTATGCGGTGCCGTCCATCAATGCGCTAATGTCTGCGGCATTGGCAAGTTTTACCTTGATGAGCCAGCCCTTACCGTGCGGATCAGAGTTGAGAAGTTCGGGCGTCTTGGCGAGTTCTTCGTTCGCGGCGGTCACTTCACCGGCGGCAGGTGCGTAAATTTCGCTTACGGCTTTCACCGATTCCACGTTGCCAAAAGACTTGCCGGCTTCGAGTTTCGCGCCGACCTTCGGCAATTCCACGAACACAACATCGCCAAGTTCACTTTGCGCGTAGTCTGTGATTCCGATCGTGGCGACGCCGCCTTCAACGTTCACCCACTCGTGCTCTTTGGTGTACCGGAAATTTGCTGGATATGCCATGTGAAGTCTCCTTCTCTTTCCGATTCGAAATTTTTTACGCAGTACCTACAGCTTGAGGCGCGGTTTTCCTTGTCCGCTTGTAGAACGGTGTCGGCACCACTTGCGCTTTGATTCTTTGTGAGCGCACTTCCACACTAAGAATCGTGCCGATGGCCGCGAACGCCGGCGGGACATACGCCAATGCGATATTTTTGCAGAGCGTTGGAGACGGGCAGCCGCTGGTGACTATTCCGATTTCCTCTCCCGCGCCGTCGAATACTTTGTAGCCGTCGCGGGCAATTCCGCGTTCGATCGTTTCCAGGCCAACCAGTGTGCGCTTCAAGCCCATCGAGCTGGCTTTCGCGAGCGCCCCGCGGCCGATGAAGTCGCCCTTTTCCATTTTGCAATAGCGGTCAAGCCCGGCTTCCCAAACGTTGATCGAATCGCTGATTTCGTGCTCGTAAAGCGCCATCTTCGATTCGAGTCGCAGCGTGTTGCGCGCGCCGAGTCCGCAGGGAACGACACCGAATTCGCGTCCGGCTTCAATAACGGCGTTCCAGACGGCTTCGCTCGTCGCAGTGTCGCCGGGAATATAAATTTCAAAACCATCTTCACCGGTGTAGCCAGTGCGCGCAATCAATCTGCTTGGCAGGCCGCAGACAGTGCCATGCGTGAACCAATAATTTTTGATTGCAGAAAGATCGGCGTCCGTGAGTTTCTGCAAAACTTCGGCGGCGCGCGGACCTTGAATCGCCAGCTGGGTGTAGGTGTCGCTCAGGTCTTCCACGATGCAATCGTAGCCCGAAGTATTTTGCCGCACCCATTGAATATCTTTTTCTCGAGTGCCCGCGTTGATGACGAGGAGGTAGTCATCCTCACCGAGACGATGGACGATCACGTCATCCACAAACGTGCCTTGCGGATAGAGCATCGCGGAATAATGTGCCTGTCCGATGGCAAGTTTTGAAGCGTCGTTCATCGAAATATGTTGAACGGCCGCGAGCGCACCGCCAGGAGTTTTGCCGGAGTGAATTTGAATGTCACCCATGTGGCTGACGTCAAAAAGGCCAACGCCGTTTCGCACAGCCTTGTGCTCAGCCATCAAGCCGCCGCTCGACGGGTACTCGACGGGCATATCCCATCCGCCGAAATTGACCATTTTCGCGCCCAGCTTCCGGTGCAGCGCGTTCAGCGGCGTTTTGCGGAGTTCAGTTTTGGCAGCAGAGTTTACAGAGTCCATCCCACTCGCTCGGGCAGAAAGTCATGGTAACACGCGCGGAAAAGTGGGTCAAAAGAAGCGTTACGAGCGCGCAATTGCACGCGCGAAGGGCATTTTGACATTGGACAAATCTGCTCCCGATACGATGTCGAGTATTGGGCCGGCTTTGGTATGTTCTGGCTACGTCCGCTGAAATGTACATAACTTCTGTTAACAAAAGGGGATTGCTGCATGCTCATTATCGGTACAAGGGTCTTTTTTTGGGGTTCGGAAATGACTTCGGGACTCATGCGTTGCGGAACGTGCGGCACGTCGGCGCAATTTCGGCGCAGAAAAGGCATGCGTTTCATTACCCTGTTTTTTGTAATCCCCGTCATTCCCATTAGCGGAGTGATGCACGTCGCGGAATGCCCCCAATGCAAGACGCGTTACAAGGCACAAGCCCAGTGAACTGCGCTATATTTGCTGCAATATGACTGTTGTGATTTCGCTTCTCCGCGCGGTCAATGTTGGCGGCCATGCTGTAATCAAGATGACCGACCTTCGCACACTCTACGAATCCATCAAGCTGAAAGATGTGCAGACCTACGTGCAAAGTGGGAACGTGGTCTTTCAGACGGACGAGAAGGATGTGGCCAAACTCACAAAAAAGATTCAGGGTGCGATTGCGAAAAAATTTGGCGTGGCACCTGGAGTGATTCTGCGTACAACCGCTGAAATGCGAGATGTCATGGCGCGGAATCCTTTCGCAAAACGAAAGGGGATTGAATCGAACAAGCTGCATGTGTCGTTCCTCGACATGAAACTGGAACCGGCCGCTTGCGAGCAATTACGTGCGCTCCCCTTGACTACCGAAGAGCTGATTCCCAGTGGTAGGGAACTGTTCATTTATTGCTCGAACGGAATGGGGAAGTCTAAGATCCCATGGGCCAAAGTGGACAAGATCTGCGCCACGCGCGGAACGGCTCGAAATTGGAATAGCGTGACCAGACTGCTGGAGATGGCCGAAGCGTTGGAATCCGCAAAGTGATTCTTGACAGGTGAAAGTCTCGCCGCGTTCGTGCCAGCTTCGCCTTGCTCCACCGCTTACCACTCAGGTACAGTTTTTGTGGAGGCATTCATGGCGCGTGGGCCGGTTGTTTGCGTGCAATGCGACAAGGCGGAGCCTTTCTGCACCTGCGAAAAGTACTGCAGCATTTGTAAGGGCGTGGAACAGGTGCATTTGTGTATAGATGGCCTTTATTACTGTCCGGATTGCCGGGAAGCCTGCGACGTGGCGCTGGCCGATTCACGTGTCCACTGATTCCAAGCACATTGAAATAAAGTTGGACGCGGACCCGCGGTTTGCGGCGGCCGCAGCTGGTGGCGCGCGCTATTTGGGCGAAGCAAGCGGCTTGACAACTGATGCTGCGGGAAAATTCCAGGCAGCGATCTTGTTTGCCTGCGAAGAAGCTTTTGCGCATTTGGACGTGCGTCACACGGAAGTAAAAGTCACTCTGAATCAATTTCCGGACCGCATTGAAGTAGCGATTGTCCACCATGCCAATGCGCCTTCCGTCGGCTTGCATACTTTGCTGGGCGCCGGCTCAAATGCGATGGAAGGCGTGGATCGCGTCCAGTACGAACAGCAGGCTGAAAACAGTGTTACCCGGTTGACAAAATTCCTCGGTCCTCACGCTTAAAACTTCTGCATAAAAACAAAAAGACGGGCGAATCGCCCGTCTTTTTGTTGAAATTGGAAATTTGGAAGCGTCAACTACATTTTCAGCGCAAACGTATTCTTCTTAATCAGCGCCGCCATTTGATCGTCACTGAGCGACATGCGCAAGGTCACGCGGTCACCGCCCGGTGTGACCTGTGCTTGGCCCAATAGCTGCGCCAGGTCCGGATTCTGCTGCTTCGCTTGGTATTGTTGGTAGACGAATGCAAGCTGCATCAATTGCGCGAGCGTGTTTGCGTCATCGGACGAGCCGCACACTGCCTGGAATTTGCCGTCAATGCCGCTGCTCGCTTGAATACTGATCAAAAGATTCTGCATCCGGGTCACAAGCTTCGCTGCTTCCGGAAATTGCTGCACTTGCGGAGCAAGCTGGCGCATCGCAAGGCGCGTGTACGCAGGATTCAACACGGCCCAGACTACGCCGCTGCCGTTGATCTCGTTGATCAGCGGAAACAGGCTGTCGTTGCGCATTAAACCTTCTTCGCCGCCGTAACGTACGTTCAACATTTTTTCCAGCTCTGTGCGATGGCCAAAAGCCGCGGTGCTGGAATCGATGAACAGAAAAAACAAATCATTCGGCCCGGAGCCGCTGCCGAAGGCGTACATCGTAAATCCATGCGATTTGAACGTGGGCAGCTTTTGCTGCTTAAAAAAAGCTTCCGTGGAATCCGGATTGTAGCTGCCCAGCGCAACGCCAACGATCTCTTCGCCGGTCGGCACTGCGGTTGAGCCTGTGCCTTCCGTTTTGGTGGTAACCCCTTCCGCGATCAAGCCCCAGGCAACTTCTTCCACCTGTGAGTTCGGGTCAACGCCAGCGGAGGCAAGAAATCTTTCAAATTGGCGAAAACGCTCCGGCAACATTTGTTCTTGTAACTGAGGAAACCATTTTTGCGATCGCGCCATTTTCAAATTTGCGTAAGCAAATTCGCCTACGTTCTTCGGGAAGAGTGCGATCGTGTCGTTCCCCAGATGCTGCGCCTGCGCGGCGCCGGGCGTGAGCATTACACCTGCGGCAAGCACCATTCCCGCCACGATTCGGCCAAAGTTTACAAAGCGATTCATTTCCTGCTCCTTTCGGTAAGGGGCGTGAGAGAGTTCAGTTTCCGCTGCTCTGGACTTGTGGCGTCTCAACAAATTTTCCCCGCAGCGCCGCGATTTTTGCGCGAGTCGCTGTAACGTAATTGGCATCTTTTAAGCCGTCCAGGTTGATCTCAACGTTGGCCAGCGCGCCTTGCGCTCCCGCCGCGGCCATCAACCGGGCTACCTGTAAGTCTGACTTCATGGATGCGGCGGCGATAGCTTCAAGTTGTTTCAGGCGTTCGAGGAGTGCAACTGCCCGCTCGGCCACTTCCAGAGGGACTTCAGCCGCTCCGCGAGTCGCGCTTTGAATCGCGTCATTGCGCTTTTGAATCTCAGCGCTCTCGCCCTGCGGCAATTTGAATGCTGACATGACGGCGTCATACGAAGCCGCGTCGCGGTCAATCGCGTCCGCGAGTGCGTCAGCTTCGTTGCGAAGCGCATCCAGATGTTCTGAGAGTTTGTCCACATGCATCGCTTGCAATTTCTTTTTACGCGAGAGTCCTGCAACCATCTGGCCCAGAGACGCTGCCAATGCCGCTGCAAAGGCCGAGATACTGCCACCGCCAGGCGTCGCCGTTGGCTCGGCCACTGCATCCAGAAAAGGGCGCGCCAGCTTTGCGAGCCTGCCTTCCTCGGACGTTTGCAAAGACGTACCCGTTAAAGTGGCCTCCAGCTTATTTTCGAACACCTGCGCAGGCGAAAAGTTTTCGAGTTGAAGAAAATAGTCGGCAGCCATCTCAATGGCCTTTTTCGGAACCAGGCCTACGATCTCGCTCCCCACAGGCATCGCGCCATAGCGTTCCGCCTCGCGTTTCACCATTTCGTACACGCGATGCATCGGCGTCTGCTCGTAGTCGGTGAGATTGATCGAAACCTGCGCGAGATTCCGCGCTTTCAGCTCCACGCCCATGCTTTTCACGTAACGCAGGCCGCCATTCGAAAACCGGATCGCCCGCGCAACCTTGTTGGCGATGGTTATGTCGGAAGTATTTAAATTCACATTGTACGCGACAAGGAATTTTCGGGCGCCGACGACAGTCACACCCGCCGTTGGATGCACCTTCGGCTCGCCGATGTCCGGCAGGCGATCGTGGTTTTTCTTCAGCTCCTCGCGCAAGCCTTCGAATTGGCCGCGTCGAATATTTTCGAGATTGACCCTCTCCGGCCGTGCTGCCGCTGCTTCATAGAAAAAAATAGGTATGCGATATCGTTTCCAAATCTCATTGCCGACGCGTTTTGCCAATGCGACGCAGTCTTCGATCGATACGCCATCCACGGGGATGAAGGGAACAACGTCCGTTGAGCCAACCCGTGGGTGCGCGCCCGTGTGCGTGTTCATGTCAATCAGTTCCAGAGCTTTGCCCGCGCCGAGAATCGCGGCTTCGCCCACAGCATCCGGCTCACCCGCAAGTGTGATGACGCAGCGATTGTGGTCGGCATCCATCTCGCGATCGAGGACGTACACGCCAGGCACGCTGCTCATCGTGTTGACGAGGGTTTCTACTTTTGCTGGATCGCGGCCTTCCGAAAAATTCGGCACACACTCGATCAATCTCTTCATTGCTGGGGTTTCCTATCGCGGAGCGGAGGAAAATAACTCGGCGGAAATTTTTTCTTGCCATCGGGACCGATCGGCGCCGGTTTACGCGGCGCCGGGCGAATGGGGGTAAAGTCGGGGTTGGGTTCTTTCGGCGGCACAGGTTTTGGCTTTGGTTTCTGCATCGGTTCGTTCTTGAACTTTGCATATTGCCGGAATTGCCAGGCAACCGAAGTAATTGCCGTGACGAGCAACCCTACCAGTGCGCCTTGGTAAAAACCCATGCCCCCCGCTCCGACCAGGAGCGAAATGCAGATAAACTCCGCCGCTAGAACACCGTAATAATATTCTTCAAAGAAACTCTTTGGCCGTTTCTTGCTTGGCGGAATTGTTGTAACCACAACGCGTCTTTTCGCGCCATTCTTTGGCTTATACGGCGGCATGGATTATTTGACCGCCCTTCATTGTTAGCCAGCAGGTGTTCACTCCAAAATAGTAGGGAATTTCGCGATAGTCTTCCACTTCGAACACAGCCAAATCCCCTTGTTTGCCAACCTCCAGCGAGCCGATGCGCTTATGGCGGCCAAGAGAGTACGCGGCGTTGATCGTGGCGGCGCTTATCGCTTCGGCAGGCGTCATGCGAAGTTGCGTGCACGCAAGCGAGAGGATCATCGGCATGCTCATCGTAGGGCTCGTGCCGGGATTGTAGTCCGTTGCGAGTGCCACAATCGCACCAGCGTCGATTAGCTTTCTGGCTGGAGCGTATTGCTTCAAGCCGAGATGAAAATCGCATCCGGGCAAGAGAGTCGCGACTGTGTCCGATTTTGCCAGGGTCCGAATGTCGCTAATGTTGATTTGCTCGAGGTGATCGCAGCTTGCCGCGCCGAGTTCAACGGCGAGTTGCGTTGCGCCGGTCCGCGAGAGTTGTTCGGCATGAAGACGCGGCGCAAGTTTGTGCTGCTTGCCCGCTTCGAGAACTCGCTTTGATTGTGCGCGCGTAAAAGCGCCGCGATCGCAAAAAACATCGCAATATTCCGCCAGCCCATTGGTGGCCACTTCGGGAATCAGCCAATCAGTCAGCAATTTCACGTATTCTTCCGGGCCATTTGGTTTGCCGCGGAACTCCAGTGGTACAACGTGCGCACCGAGGAACGTCGAGGCAATTTCGATTGGCTGCTCCGCGCTCAGTTCCTTGTGAAGAGAGAGAATTCTTAGTTCGCTGGCCACATCAAGGCCGTAGCCGCTCTTTGCCTCGATCGTTGTAGTTCCGTGCGCGGCGAAGATTTCGAGCGCAGCGCGTGCCTTGCGCTTGAGCTGCTGACTAGTCGCGGCGCGAAGATTCTTCACAGAGTTAAGGATTCCGCCGCCTCTGCGCGCAATTTCTTCGTAGCTCATGCCGCGAATTTTTAGCTCGTATTCTTCAGCGCGACTTGCGGCGTGAATCAAATGAGTATGGGAATCGACAAATCCGGGCAGAATGACGCGCCCTGCGACGTCTTGTTTTTCTGCTCTTCGAGCAGCTGCCAGCTTTTCGATTTTGGCCGTCGGCCCAACCGCGGCAATCTTGCCATCGCGCACCAGCACTGCCCCATCTTTGATAATTCCAAGTTGCGAAAGAGATTTTCCACGACGCGGACCGCGTCCGCGCAGAGTGAGAAGCTGCCCCGCACCGGTAATGAGAAGGGAATCACCCAAGGTAACGTCATTATGACGAACCGCAGCACACTTTGCCTAGCCGGAGAAAGATTGGCTCAAGCCAAAGCAGTTTTTGCGTTGTACACCGGCACAAATACTTCCCGCGCCCATACTTCAATTGAAGTAGGAGTCGTGGTCTTCGCTGAGCGTGGCTGCAACTGAACAAGCAATCCATCATTTGCAGCTTCCGTCATCTCTGTCATGAGAGAAGCGGTCTTGCCGGCGGCGCCCATCTGCTTGAGGGCTTGTTCCACCATAAAGTTCGGGAATCTTTGATACGAGAGCTTTGGTTTTCCGATAGCCGCACCAATGGCGTGCGCGGCGTCTTCGAAAGACAAGTCCCGTTCACCATGGAGTTCGAGTATCTCCGCTCCCTTGAAGTCGCCCGCCAGCAGAGAATTTGCAGCCACTTCTCCAATATCTCTTGCAGCGATCATCGGCATTTTAATGTCTCCCTTGATCCCGCCGGCAATGAATCCCATTGAATGGATCAGCCCGGTCAGCATCAGGAAATTCTCCAGAAAGACGACCGGCCGAAGGATGAGCGTGTTCCTGCCATCGAGCGTTGCCAGTTTTTTCTCGAAATCATGGAGCGCCAGAATCGGGCCCGTCTTCGCGTCTCGCTGCGCCCCGATACTACTGAGAGCGACGATGCGTGTCACCGAGGAAGCTTTTAGAGCTGCAGTGATCGCGTCGCTCATCTTAGCGCCGGAGGCAAGCAACTCTGGCTCCTTAACACGCGGCGGAAGCATTACGTAAACGCCTTGTGCGCCTTCAAATGCCTTGGAGAGTGCCGCTGAATCGTAGATATCAGCAGCAAACGGTTCGACCCCGCTTCCCAGCATCTGCTGAATTTTTCCGAGCTCACGCCCGACCGCGCGGACTTTTGCTCCTTTCGCCAGCAAAGTTCTCACCGCCGCTGCGCCGGTGTTACCCGTCGCCCCGAGAATTACATACATGATTTTGTCTCCTGAAGATGATTGCTGCGTTTGCTGCGTGGTGCGGTCTGAATCACGGCATAGGAATCTTCACATTGTTCTTTTTCGCGAACTCGATTGCTTCGGGATAGCCAGCATCCACATGACGCGCGACGCCCATTCCAGGATCGTTCGTCAGAACGCGTTCGATTCGCGAAGCCATCTCTTTTGTGCCATCCGCAACGGTCACTTGCCCCGCGTGCTGGGAATAGCCTATGCCGACCCCTCCGCCGTTGTGGATAGAAACCCACGACGCACCGCTTGCCGTGTTCACGAGTGCATTCAACAATGGCCAGTCAGCAATCGCATCGGAACCATCCTTCATCGATTCCGTTTCCCGGTAAGGCGAAGCTACCGATCCGCAATCCAGATGGTCGCGCCCAATCACAACGGGAGCTTTCAACTCCCCTTTCGCAACCAAATCGTTTAGCGCGAGTCCGAATTTGTCGCGCTCCCCGTAGCCCAGCCAGCAAATACGTGAAGGCAATCCTTGAAATCTCACGCGTTTTTGCGCCAGCGAAATCCAGCGCCGCAAGTGCTCATGCTCCGGAAACATCTCAAGCACGAGCTTGTCTGTGCGCGCAATGTCAGACGCCTCGCCGGAGAGTGCCGCCCAGCGGAATGGCCCTTTGCCTTCGCAAAAGAGTGGACGAATGTAGGCAGGCACAAAGCCAGGGAAGTTGTACGCGTCCGCAACGCCTTCCTGAAATGCAAATGTTCGAATGTTGTTGCCGTAATCGAAAGTCACTGCGCCAAGCTTTTGCAGCGCAAGCATGCCGCGCACGTGTTCGGCCATCGCAGCCATCGAACGCTTCTTGTACTCCGCAGAATCTTTCTTGCGAAGTTCGAGCGCCGCTTCTAACGGCATTCCATTCGGAACATAACCGCCGATTGGATCATGCGCGCTCGTCTGATCCGTCAACAAATCAGGCACAACGCCGCGCTTCCCCAGCTCCGGAATAACATCCGCGCAATTTCCGACGAGTCCAACCGAAGTAGCTTCGCCTTTACGCACTGCGTTCTTCAAAATGCGAAGCGCTTCATCGAGACTCGTCACCATCACATCGCAGTACCCGGTCTTCAGCCGTTTCTTGATGCGTTCAGGGTCAACATCAATTCCCAGAAATGCCGCGCCATTCATCGTCGCGGCCAGCGGTTGCGCTCCGCCCATGCCGCCCATACCGCCAGTGACCACGAGCTTTCCCGCGAGAGTCCCGCCAAAGTGTTGTCGCGCCGCCGCTGCGAAAGTCTCATACGTTCCCTGCAAAATCCCTTGCGTCCCGATGTAAATCCAGCTTCCGGCCGTCATCTGGCCATACATCATCAAGCCAGCGCGGTCGAATTCGTGAAATTGCTCCCAATTGTTCCAATGCCCGACAAGATTCGAATTGCAGAGCAGCACGCGCGGCGCATATTCATGCGTGCGAAACACAGCCACCGGTTTTCCCGATTGCACGAGAAGCGTTTCGTCATTTGCCAGCTCGCGCAGCGACTTCACAATCGCATGAAAGCTTTCCCAATTTCGCGCGGCTTTCCCCGTGCCGCCATAAACAACAAGATCTTCGGGTTTTTCCGCAACTTCGGGGTCTAGATTATTCAACAGCATCCGCAGCGCTGCTTCCTGTTGCCAGCCTTTGCAGGAAATTTGCGTCCCGCGCGGCGCTCGAAACGGCCCCTTTGAAAGCGCAGCACCGCTCAAAATGTCAGTAGTCGCACTCATTGTTTCTCCGCAGCTCATCTTAGCCCAGCGAATGGGCAATTGCATCCGGACCATTCCGTAAACAATGCTTGCCAGTAGTTGATCCTCCATTGCCGCTACTCCATCCTTGGAGTAAAGTTTCCCTATCGCACATGAACAACGGGACCCTCCCTTCCAAGTTCCTCCATGCCGTGGACACCTGGCCGAACCGCCGTGCTCAGATGTTTCGCACCTCTTCTGGCTGGCAGGGAATATCGTCGCAAGAATTTCTGCGAAGGATTGCCGGTCTTTCGCAGGCTTTCTTCGAACTCGGTGTAAAGCCGGGAGATCGCGTCGGCTTGTTCTCGGCGAATCGCCCCGAGTGGCACACGGCAGACCTTGCCATCGCCGGCACTGGCGGCGTGACAGTTCCCGTTTACTTCAATGAATCGCCCGAGCGGATGACGTACATCCTGAATCACGCCGAAACGAAGATCGTTTTCGTCGCGGGCGCGGGGCCGCTGGCAAAGCTCCTGGCGCTTCGTTCCGAACTGAAGCAGTTGGAGCATATTATCGTTGCCGATGGCGGCAGCGACGTGCCTTCGGAATGTCTGCTCTACGAAACGCTGATTGCATCGGCGGGTGGCGCTGATGTTGGCGCCTACCGCCTGCGCGCTTCTCAAGTCTTGCCCGGACAGCTTGCGTCCATCATTTATACGTCTGGAACGACAGGTGAGCCTAAGGGCGTGATGCTGACGCATTCGAATTTTTGTTCCAACGCGTCAGATGTTGGAGTCGACTTCAACCTTCGCTCGCAGGAAGACATAGCAATCTCGTTTCTGCCGCTTGCTCATGTCTATGGCCGCACGCTCGATTACATTTATTTGTTTCAAGCTGTGCCGATCGCGTATGTAGAAGTCGTCGAGCATGTCGCGCAGGCGCTGAAGGAAATACGGCCTACCGTTATGGCTGCAGTTCCACGAGTTTTTGAAAAAATCTACGCCAAGCTCATGGAGCAGGGAAGTCACGAGACCGGACTGAAGCGCAAGATTTTTGACTGGGCAATCCGAACGGCCGAGCAGGCGGCACCGTGGCGATGCGGTGAAGCGAATGCGAGTCCCGTCAAGAAACTGAATTGGTTCCTCGCTGACAAACTTGTCTATTCGAAAATCCGCGAAGGCACAGGCGGACGATTGCGCATTGTTTCTTCGGGTGGTGCGCCGCTTTCGAAAGCGCTCGCAGAGTTTTTCTGGGCCGTCGGCATTCCCATCTATCAGGGATACGGCCTGACAGAAACTTCGCCTATAGTTTCCAGTAACTATCCGAAAAACCGCGTTGGCAGTTCCGGCCTGCCAATCCCTCACTGCGAAGTCCGTATCGCCAGCGACGGCGAAATTCAAGTGCGTGGTCCGATGATTATGCAGGGCTATTACAAGAGGCCGGAAGCGACGCGCGAAGTCCTCGACGACGAAGGCTGGTTTTCCACCGGCGACGTCGGCTATCTGGACAAAGACAACTACCTTTTCATCACCGATCGCAAGAAAGATCTTCTCAAAACGGCCGGCGGCAAATTCGTTGCGCCGCAGCCGATCGAAAACGCGCTGAAGACGAGCCCATATATCCTGAACGCCATGGTCATCGGGGATAAGCGGAAATTCATCGTTGCGCTTGTCGTTCCAAATCCGACCACGGTCGCCGCTAAAATCGCTGAGCAAGGAATTTCGTTCAAGAACAATTCAGAGATGGCAGCTCATCCTGCCGTACGATCGCTGCTGCAAGCTGAGATTCAGCGTTTGACCGTACATTTGGCGCAGTACGAATCCATCAAGCGTTTCGCGATTCTTCCGAACGATTTCACTTTTGATAACGGTGCCCTCACGTTTACGATGAAACTCAAGCGCCGCGTTGTCGAAGAGCAGTTTCGCGACGTCATCGAATCGCTTTATGCGGACGTAGCCGAACCACGTCCCGTCATTCAACCCTAAGGAACATCTCCCACAATGTCGGAACAGGATCGGCCTGCTAGTTTCACCGCCATTGGTGTCGCAATTCTTCGGGCGATCCATCAACTCCACGACGGACAGCCCAGAATTCTCGATGACACCGTTGCTATTCCCTTACTTGGACCGAAAACAATGCGGTGGGCCGAGACCAACATTGCGAGATATCAGACGCCCGGCATGCGCGCACTGCGTTCGCACGTCGTCCTCCGAAGCCGCTATGCCGAAGATTATCTCTGCCAAGCAGTCAGCAGGGGTGTGCGTCAATTTGTGTTGCTGGGAGCGGGACTCGACACGTTCGCTTACCGCCAACCGGAATGGGCTGCCCACTTGCGCATATTTGAGGTAGATCACTCAGGCAGCCAGCAAGCAAAGATAGAGCGGCTGAAGGAAGCAGGAATTTTGATTCCCTCAAACGTAGAATTCGTTCCTGCCGATTTCGAACGCCAATCCATCCGCCAAGTTATGGAGCACAGCCATTTTGATTTCTCCGCACCGGCTGTATTTGCCTGCCTGGGCGTGCTGGTCTACTTGGATGAGGCCTCAATTGAGGCGATATTTCAGTTTGTTGGGTCGCTGCTGCGTGGCACGGAGCTGACTTTCACGTTCTCACCAAAAAATCCGGATGCCGCGAATCAATTTGGAGATGAAAGCAAACTCGCGGAAAAAGTCGCTGCGTTCGGCGAGCCGATGCGCACGCACCATGATCCTTCCGCGCTGCGTCAACAGCTTCTCAAATGCGGTTTTTCAGTGGTCAGCTTTCTTGAACCGGAGGAGTCGCGCCGGCTCTATTTTGAAAATCGCTCGGACGATTTGCCGGCTCCACGCCACTCGTCCATCGCCCGAGCGATCGTTTAGTTTTTCAACGCCTCACTGCACCGGTTTTCCCTGCGCATCCAGCAAGTGCAATTCGCCCAGGTTCACTTCACGCACGCCTGCTTCGATTTTCGCGCGGTCGCCAACGATGACCCACGTCAGCTTATCCGGGTGCACGACGAGACTTGCCGCGTCCGCAAGGTCGCTCGTCTTCAACGCACGGACCTTTCCCGCGTAAGTCTCGTAATAATCGTCCGGCAAGCCAAATTGAACGAGATCGAGTATCGAGCCTCCTACCGCATTCTGAGTCTCGCGAGAGCCGGGCAAACTCAGCGTCTCGTTTGCTTGCACTTTTTCCAGTTCTTCCTGGCTTAGGGGTCGGCTGCCAACCACGTCATGAAACTCCTTGGTCATTTCGACGAGTGATTCTTTGGTCTTATCAGTCTGTACGGGAGCAATCGCTAGATAAGGCCGCTGCCCTCGAGCGTCCCACAAGCGCATGCTTGCGCCATACGACCAGTGCTTGTCTTCACGCAGATTCATGTTCAAGCGCGCGCCAAAGTTTCCGCCGAGGCCGTCGTTCATCGCTTCAATAGCAATCTCTTTCGGATTGCCTTCCGGTGGTGCAACAACTCCCGCAACGATCACGGACTGCTGCGCGCCCGGTTTGTCGATCAAATAGACGACGCTTTTTGCGGGAAGATTAACCGTCTTGACGGTCTTTTTCGGAACATTTCCAGGCTTCCAGCCTGAGAAAAGCTTCTCCAGCTTCGGCGTGATTTCGCCGAGCGTCGTATCGCCAACAATAACCAGCGTAGCGTTATTTGGCTTGAACCATGTGTCCTGAAACTTCACTAGGTCGTCGCGCGTCAACTTCGAAACACTTGCGGTGGTTCCCGAACCCGTGAGCGGATTCCCGTAGGCGTGATCTGCTCCGTACAAAAGGCCCGGCATCAAACGAAGCGCCGCGGCAACTGGCGCATTTTCTTCGCGTTTGATTCCGGCAAGAGTTTGTTTTTTCTGCAATTCAAAATCACTTTGCGGAAACGACGGCGTCAGGACTACGTCTGCATAAAGTGCAAGCGAGTCGTCCAGTTTCGATTTCAGCGCCGAAAGGTGCACGCCGGACAGGTCCAAATTGGAAAATCCGCCGATTTGCGCTCCAAGCAGTTCTTGTCTATCGCTGATTTGCAATGCGTTCATCGTCTTGGTTCCGGCTGTGAGCTGGGACATGGTCAAGCTCGCCGTTCCCGGCGCAGCAAGTTGGTCTGCTGCGTAGCCGGCGTCAAATGCCATTGTGAAATTCACAAGCGGCACTTCGTGGCGTTCTGCGAGTATCACTTTCAAGCCATTCGACAGAGTGCTGCGCTGTAATTTCGGCAGCTTCAATTCCGGTGGAGTGCCCGGTACCGGCGGCTTCGAACGATCGGCTCCATTTGCGTCCGCTTTGTAATCGGGGAAAGGATTCACTTCCAGAATATAAACGCCGTCTGCGAGCCACTTGTTTGCAACGGCCTTCAAGTCTTCCGCGGTCGCATCATGCACGCGCTTCAGCGAAGTCTTATAAGCATCAGGGCTGCCCAAGAAGACCTGGCTCTGTGCTAGGCGGTCCGATTTGCCCCCAAAACCGCCGATCCGTTCAATTCCGCGGATAAAGTTCGCTTCGTATTGTGACTTCACTCGTGCGAGCTCATCCGCAGTCGGCCCTTCCTTCAAAAATCGCCAAAGTTCTTCGTCCAATTCTTTTTCGACCTGCTTCAAATCCTGCCCGGGCCGCGCTGTCGCCTGCACACGGAATTGTCCGCCAATTTCGGAAAGCCCTACGAACGCCGCGGCATCGGTTGCGATCTGATCGTCATAGACAAGCCGCTTATAGAATCGCGACGATTTCCCGCTGCTCAAAACGTCGCTGACCAAGTCCAGATAATCCGCTTCCGCGCTGCCATATTGAGGAATGTTCCAGATCTTATAAATCCGCGCCTGCGGAACACGGTCCTGCACTTTCTGCCGATGCGTACCGGACATTTTTGCAATCCACACTTCGTGATGCGCAACCGGAGGCCCAGACGGAATATCGCCGTAATACTTTTGCACTTTTTCTTTCGCTGTCTTCAGATCAATGTCGCCGGCGAGCACCAGCACGACGTTCGAAGGGCCGTAGTAAGTCTTGAACCACTCCTTTACATCATTCATCGAGGCCGCATCGAGATCCGCCATGTCCCCAATCGTTGTCCACGAATAAGGATGGCCTGCCGGATAAGTGTTCTGCGTGATGAGTTGCCGCGTCACGCCGTACGGCTGATTCTCTCCCTGCCGCTTTTCGTTCTGCACCACGCCGCGCTGCAACGTCAGCGTCTTCTCGTCAAACGACCCCAGCAAATGCCCCATGCGGTCCGATTCCATCCAAAGCGTCAAATCCACAGCGGACGTCGGAACGTTTTCAAAATAATTTGTACGATCGGTGTTCGTTGTGCCATTTAAGTCTGTTGCGCCGATACGCTCCATCACTTCAATGTAGCGTTCTTTCGAATGCTCGCTGCCGCCAAACATCAAATGTTCAAAAAGGTGCGCGAATCCCGTCTTGCCCGGTTTCTCGTTCTTCGAGCCGACGTGGTACCACGTGTTCACCGCAACGATTGGCGCTTTGTGATCTTCGTGCACGATGACCGTCAGCCCGTTATCCAGCACGAATTTCTGATACGGGATTTCCACTTCTTGCGCTTTCGCTGCCGCGCACGATGCAACCACCACCAACAACGCGAGGACGAACTTGCTCTTCATGCTTACCCCCAGAAGAATTGTTTCTACGTTGGGAAATCAGATGTCTTTTTGAAAGTCTTAAGAAATTCCTGACTGCGGTAGTGGTTCAGTTTGAATTTTCTTGAATCGTGACACAAGGAATTGAAATTCAAACGGAACTGCTACCCTGCCTGTTTTAATCTTTGGCACGGCCAACCACGCCGTTTGCGCGCACCAGAGTCTACACCGCACTGTCGAAATTAGGAACATTGCTCTCTAAGAAATAGCGCGCTCGCGATTTGTACTGTGCGGTGCGGAGATTTACAATCTTGCAAGGGCAAAGACCATGTCGGATCAACTTGTCATCGCAGGGCGCGCATTTTCCTCTCGCTTGATTGTGGGAACAGGGAAGTACCGCAGCTTTCCGGAAATGGCACGCGCTCACGCTGCCAGCGGCGCGGACATGGTCACGGTCGCCGTCCGCCGCGTGAATCTCACCGACAAATCCAAGGAATCTCTGCTCGATTATATTCCACGCGACAAAATGTTCATCCTTCCCAACACCGCCGCCTGCTACACCGCAGACGAAGCGATTCGCACAGCCCGCCTCGGTCGTGAAGTCGGACTTTCGAATTGGGTTAAGCTCGAAGTCATCGGTGACCAGCAAACCCTGTTTCCCGACACCGAACAACTGATCGAAGCCACCCGCGTTCTCGTGAAGGAAGGATTCGTCGTCTTGCCTTATACAAACGACGATTTAATCGCCGCTCGCAAACTAATCGACGCGGGTGCTTCCGCAGTAATGCCGCTCGCCGCTCCGATCGGTTCTGGCTTGGGCATTCAAAATCCGGCAAGCCTCCGCATCCTGCGTGAAAGAATTACGGAAGTGCCGATGATTGTTGACGCCGGTGTCGGAACCGCAAGCGACGCCGCGGTCGCAATGGAATTGGGCGCCGACGGCATTCTCATGAACACCGCAATCGCAGAAGCCGCAGACGCCGTCCTAATGGCCGAAGCCATGCGCGATGCCACTATCGCCGGCCGCAAAGCCTTTCTCGCCGGCCGCATGCCTAAGCGCCTCTACGCCTCCGCCTCTTCTCCGCTCACCGGCGTCGTCCGCTAGAAAAGTCATCTGCCTAATTGCTCGCAGGTTTCTGGACCGGCTTGGTTCCCGTTTCGGATTCCTTTTGCATAGCCATCACTTCCGCTTGTACTTTCTCTTGCATGGACGCCATTTGCTTCTGCATGATCGGCATCATCGTTTGCATGGATTCGCTCATCATTTGCGGCATCTCTCGCAGTAGTTTCTGCCCGGTAGGCGCCGAGTAGAACGCCACGATGGCATCGATGTCGCCCTTCGTGAAGTGCTTTTGATAAACGGGAATCATGGATTGCAGCATCTCATCCCACGGAAACGATTTCATATATTCGTCCAGAATCTTGTTCATGCGCGGCTCAAAATCCGCCGGCAGCTTGTCCTTATCTTTCATGTACTGCTCGTGAAGCATCTGGTGCATTGGCTTAATCATCGCGTCAACCATTTGCGACATCATGTCCCGCGCGTGCATAACTTCCAGGTATCGCTGCACGTCTTCCTTGGTAGCTGGCGCGTCTTTGGGATTCTGCTGGGCAACTACCGATGCGCATACAAAGAAACCAATCGCGAACAAGCTCAAAATGCGTTTCATAAAAGTCCCTCCCGTACCTATGCCGAAAGATACCGTATCTTCGCGACAAAAGGTGCCATCATTTGCGGTGCTTCGGTGCCTCGGTTACTGTTTTGCCTTGGCTTTACCTGGTCTGAATCCCTTGCACTTGCAACCGGGGAAATTGCATGACTGCGGCAGCTTCGTGTTTTCGTACATCGGGCCGTACATCCGGACATGAATGCTCTTCGCGTGCCCGCAGGTGCATCGTTGAATTCGCGTGTTGTGCATCGCCGCCTCGCCGCCGCTGTAGCTGCAACCTTGGCCCCGATACCTTGGAAAAATCACCCCTGGCTTCTATCACTTCCACTTCACTACTGCAAACGGTCGCAGTGACCCGCCACCGCAGCCCTAGTGTACTCGCAAGTATATCTAAGTTGTTCGTAATCTTTAAGAGTAACGGATTATCGGACCGGCGCAGTTGTCCGCTTGAACCAGCGTCTATTTCCAGCTCATGATCCAGAATCCGACTGCCGTGCTGATGAACCACGCCACAAGCGTCAACTTGAACGATTTCGAAAAGGCTCGCAGGCTGTCCATTTTCGCCTTTGCAATTTGTGCCAGCTCGAAGATCTGGTCAGTCACATTGCGAAGAATCTGTTCCGGCTCGGCGTGAGCCACCGCATCAAAATATTTTTCACTGCTTTCGAACCGCGTCACATGGCCGAAATAAAGCAGATCGGCCCCGGCTTTGGGCTCTTTATGGTGCTTCTTCACCCGCGGCGTCATCACATGCGAAATCAAATACATCGACCACACAAAACCAATCACGGAAAGGGAGTAGCTAATCACATAAATCCCGCTCGCTAGTCCGCCATCGGCATCCCATCGCAACTTGGGAAAGACCTCACGACCCAAGGGAATTGTGCTCGCGCCAAAGAAAAGAAGAAACGTAACGAGATACCCCGCCTTCAAGTCCGCCGCGCGGATGATCGCCTGCTGATCTTCGAAATTCTTCCACGCAAAATGCAGTCGTTCTTCGCTGGCGTCCGCCAAAGCTTCAGCCTCCCGCTGCTTTTTTCGCCGCCGCGCTGTCGTAACTCTCGCCGTAAATTGCCGGCACCTTCCCGCCCATCGCGCGCAAATACGCCGATAGCTGTCCGCGGTGATGAATCGAATGATTCGACGCAAACTCCAGATACATCACGGCAGGAAGCTGAACCAATCCGCGGAAATCCACTATCTTTGTCAGTTGTTCCGGTGTCAGCGACTTCAATTTCTGAAGTTTGTCCGTCGTGCTCTGCTCGTACCAAGCCGCAAGCTCAGCCGGCGTTTTCACGCTTTCCGGAATCGGTGATGGTCCACTCGGATCGAACTTTCCCTCGATTGGAATCGAAGTCAGCCGTGCTTCCGCCGCTGCAATGTGTCTTGCCAATTCCAGCGAACACTTCGAACACTCATCCGGCTTGTAGTCGCCCTTGTCCGCCGGAATCGCCGCGATTACATTCTTCGTTGCCACGCTCTCCTGCTTGAGCGTGCCCATAAGAATTCCCAAAAGAAACGTTGCTTGGTCTGCCGTCATATTAGACATGGTTAACTTCCTCCGGTGGCATGAAAACTGTGGCGGGAATTATACCCCCGCAGTGCTTACAAGGTCCGAAACAAAAAGTGCCAAAGCAGGTCCACCGCTGCATGGACCAAAGCGGATGCAAAAATCGAATTTGTCCGCCGCCAAGTCCACCCATAAAAAAATCCCGCGATGGACGCAAGAATCACGTAACGCCAATTCGGAAAGCCATTGTTCGTGATGTGCGAGAATCCAAAAAGAATCGAAGCGCTCAACCACCCCGCCCAATCATTCTTTGTGGCCCGTGTCAGGCAATTCTGTAGCAGCCCGCGAAACAGCAACTCCTCGGGCCACGCCGTAAATAACAAAATTGCGATCGCCATTCCGGGCAGCGTTTTCCACTGCTGCCAACGAATGTCAAATACGATAAAGTGCAGCTTCACTCCCAGCGGAATCGCAATACACGCAAACGCCAGCAGGCTCGCCAAAATAGAAAACGTCCAGCCGCTTCCCCAGCCGATGCTGTACCCGACTCCCTTGATGCGTCGCAAAAGCAAAAATCCCGCAATCGCCAGATTCGCTGCCATCAGCACCGTCAATATGTACGCAAGCTTTCCAACCGGAAACGGCCAGATCCAATGCGATGGCCCGAATTTCACACCAGCCCATACGCCCGCAATCACGAAAAAATCCTGCCACGACCCCGCTGCCGTATTTCCCGCACTGGCAAGCACCGCCAGCGGCAGAAAGAGAAAAAGCGCCACCGCGCCCAAGCGCGCCAGCGAAACGCTGCCCGTTCCCAGTGCGTAGAGCAGATAGGTTAGAAAAATTGCAATTCCGAGCAGCCAGCCACTTCCTGCGCCACCTGCCGCGACTCGGTCAGCTAACCCACGCGCCGCAAAAAGCAGCGCTCCCGCAAGCAGCAACCCGAAAGCCGCAAGTGTCGCAATAAACGAACGACCGCCGTAACCATAACCGTATCCGGAGAGCGACGCCGCTAGCACCAGCGCCATGCACAGCACTCCCCACAAACCCAGCATGGGCATCGGTCCGATTTGGCGCGTGGCAGGCAAGCGGGTATTGTATCGTAACGTTCTTCGATGACTCCCTCTGAGAAACGCCTAGCCTCCGTCGATTGGATGCGCCGGCCGCTTTGCGGCCGCCCTGGAAAACGTGGGCTGCGCCACACCCGAAGTCGCCCCTGCCGCGAAGACACTGCTCTATGAAACGCCTGGCCTATATCGATTGGATTCGCGGCCTTGCCTGCGTCCTCATGTTCCAGACACATTGCTACGATTCGTGGCTCAGTCCCGAAGCGCGCAACTCGCCGGTCTTCATCTGGTCGCGGCTCGGCGGAACATTTCCAGCCCCGCTCTTTATTTTTCTTGCCGGAATTTCGTTCGCACTTGTTACTGAACGCCTTCGCGAAAAGGCAATCGACCGCCGCGTCATCGCCAAACAAACGATTCTCCGCGGCGCAGAGGTTTTTGGCCTCGGCATCCTCTTCCGCATTCAGGAATATGCACTCGCCGTCGGCCATGCGCCGTGGACCGATCTCTTCCGAGTAGACATCCTCAACATTCTCGGTCTTTCCATGATGCTCATGGGCGTGCTCTGCTGGTTCACCTCAAGCGAATCACTCTCTTCCGCCCGCAACCGAAGTATCGCCACTGGCCTCGCCGTCGCTGCGCTCATTGCCATGATTACGCCGCCGCTTTGGTCTTCACTGCGCCCCCAATTTCTTCCCTGGCCGCTCGAGTCCTACGTCAACGGCATCCACATCTACAACGAGCCTCAGCCCTGGCTCTTCCCGCTCTTCCCGTGGAGCGCCTTCGCTTTCGTCGGCTTGGCCGTCGGCTTCTTCCTCCACACAAATCTTGCTAAGCGCCACGAAGCCAATACCTTCACTCTCCTCGGCCTCGGCGGCATCGCAGCCACCGCCTTCTCCCAACTGTTCGACAAATCTCGCATCCGCTTCTATGCCATCTATGACTACTGGCATTCCAATCCAAACTTTTTCCTCATGCGCTGCGGTCTGCTTCTTTTGATTTTATTTTTCGCATATGCCTGGTGCCGATGGGGTTTCGCCCAAAAAGGCTTCAGCCCGTTGATCCAGCTTGGCAAAACCTCATTGCTCGTCTATTGGGTGCACATCCAATTCGTCTACGGTGGGCTTTCCATCTTGCCAAGACGCCAATGCAGCGTTGCCAAGGCAACGCTCGGTCTGCTTACGATTTTTCTGGCAATGCTCGCACTTTCGCTAGTCAGAACCAACTGGAAGAAATGGAGGAAAGGCGGCGCGCTCAAAAATGCCGTCGCCTGATTCAACTACGGCTTTGCCTGAGGATTCTTTTGCTGCTCCTGCGGAATCTTGATAATCACTTCACCTGGTTTTGCCAATCCCAATCCATCCCGCGCAATAGACTCGATCTTGTTCGGGTCCGTCCGCAAAGCCTGCACCTCTTCTGCAAGTTGCGCGTTCTCTCTGTTCAGCCGTGCTAAATCCATCTGCACCTTCACAATTTCGTCCTTCGTCCGTCGCAGCGCCAGATATCCATGCGTCCCAAACACATCGTGTACCACCAGCGCCGCAATACACAGCGTCAACACAATCCGCCCGTAGCTGTGCCACAACGTTTTGAAGTTTATCGGCTCGCTCATTGCTCTATCCTATCCCTTCAAAATCCATTCCGTCGCATCTTTCACCAGTTTTGCCGAAGCCGCCGCACTTTCTGCTTCAACATATAGCCGCAACAATGGCTCCGTCCCGCTCAGCCGCAGCAGCATCCAGGTCCCATCTTCAAACTTAAACTTCGCTCCATCCGTGCGATCTACTGACGCCACTTTTCTCCCAATCAACGTCGAAGCATCCGTTTTCGATTTCTCGATCGAGCTCGCTTTCTGCTCTTCCGTTAAGTGCAGATTCTCTCGCACCGGCCAGTACTCGCGTCCCAATTTTTTGAAGAGCGCCTTCACTTGGTCACTGATCGACCCGCCTCGCGCCGCCAGCATTTCCGCAACGAGCAGGCACGCCAGAATCCCATCCTTCTCCGGCACATGTCCGCGAATCGTCAACCCAGAGCTTTCTTCACCGCCCAAAGCAATCTTGTCCTCACGAATCAATTGCCCGATGTATTTGAATCCCACCGGCGTCTGATAGGTCTTCTGCCCGCGTGCTTTTGCAGCCGCATCCATCAGTTCGGATGTCGCCACGCTGCGCGCAGCCGGCAAATTCCATCCGCGCGTCTCCACCAGATAGTCGTACACCAGCGCCAAAATGTGGTTTGGCGCTACCCAGGTTCCATCGCGGTCCACGATCCCGAATCGGTCCGCATCTCCATCCGTCGCCAGTCCCGCAGCCGCTTTCGAATTCACCACGGCCTTCCGCAATGGCGCCAGATTTTCCTCGCTCACGTCCGGTCCGGTCCCATCGAACAAAACATCTCGATTCGTCCGCATCGCCTCCACGGCCACGCCGTGGTCTGTCAAAACCTTATCCAGGTACCCCGCACCGCATCCATGCAGAGCATCCACAACGAATTTTGCCTTTCCCTTTTTGAGCACGTCGAAGCGAACCAGCTCTTCAATCCTCTTCAGATACGCCGCCCGCAGATTCACCATCTCTGGTTTTGTCTTGCCGTGGCGCTCCAGCGGCGCAACGCCCCCCGCTGCGAACAGCCTTGCCGAACGCGCCTCTATATCCTTCGTCACTTCCGGCAACGCAGGTCCCGCATCCGCCGACGAAAATTTCAGCCCGTGATACTGCGCCGGATTATGGCTCGCCGTGAAATTTACCGCCCCATCCAGCTTGCTCCGCTGAATTTCATAGGCAACGGCCGGTGTCGGAGTGAACGTCTCGCAAAGCAAGGCATGCACGCCATGATGCTGCAGGATCTCTACTGCCAGCTGTGAAAACTCTTCCGAATAAAATCGCGTATCATATCCGACGAGTATTTTTGGTTGTTTTGTTTTAGACTTAACGTGTTCGGCAATAGCCGTCAGAGCTAACCGGACGTTGGCAAAAGTAAAGTCGTCGGCGATCAATCCGCGCCAGCCGGATGTGCCGAATTTGACAGGGGACGGTCGCTCAGCGGCCGCGTTTGTGGGGGTGGCCATGACGCGGTATTCTATTCCTACGCCCGCCTTGACGAAAGTCCCCGGTTGATTTTGTTTCCCAGCCCAAATTTTGCAGGGAGGATTTCATGCCTCGTTCAAACTCCACTCGCATTGTTCTGGTCACGTGCGGAAATCTCATCGAGGCCCGCCGCATTGCGAGCAAGGTGGTCCGCAAACGCCTCGCCGCGTGCGTGACGATCATTTTGGGCCCTGTTCAATCGGTCTACCGCTGGAAAGGCAAAGTCCAGGCTACGCGCGAACAACTCCTGCTCATCAAGACTATCGAAAAGCAGCTCGCCCCGCTGGAAGCTGAAATTAAACGGTTACACAGTTATGAGGTTCCGGAAATCATCGCGGTTCCGACTATCTGGGGCTCCGCCGACTACCTGAGCTGGTTGGAAGAAAACTCTGCTAACCAAAAATAATCTGACGTTCTTTGAACTGTAGGAAGTCCGCTCTTTTACCCCGCGCAGTCGAGGGGCTGAAACGGACCTTATTCGCGCAAACCAATCACTCTTCACACGTACAACAGTGCCTGATCCAAATCCGCCAAAATATCTTCTACATCCTCAATTCCCACTGACAATCTCACCAGGCCCTCGGTAATCCCAATCCGCTCTTGCACTTCCTTCGGCATCGAAGCGTGTGTCATCACTGCGGGCAGGGAAATGAGCGTCTCCACTCCGCCAAGGCTTTCCGCCAGCGAGCACAGCTTTACCTGATTCAGAAACCGCTTGGCAGCATCTTCCGCACCCAAATCAAATGAAATCATTGCCCCTGGACCGCGCTGCTGCTTCCGTGCAATCTCATGCTGAGGATGCGTCGGCAATCCCGGGTAATAAACCTTTCGCACCTTCGGGTGCGCATCCAGATGTCGTGCCACCGCAATTCCGTTCGCATTGTGTTGAAGCATGCGAATCGCCAATGTCTTGATACCGCGCGAAACTAAAAAGCAATCCATCGGTGCAAGTCCAGCGCCGGCGGATCGCTGGATGAAATAGATTTTTTCTGAATCCTCGGGCCGCGTCAAAATAACTGCACCGCCCGTCGAATCGCTGTGCCCGTTCAAATACTTCGTCATGGAATGGACCACAATGTGCGCGCCCAGCTCAATCGGCCGCTGCAGGTACGGGCTCAAGAAGGTGTTGTCCACAACCAGCGTCACATTCCGGTCGTTCGCCAACTTCGCCATCGCCGCGATGTCCGTCACCCGCATCGTCGGATTCGTCGGCGTCTCGACGTAAACCATCTTCGTGTTCGGCCGCATTGCCGCCATCACAAGTTCCGGCGCCGATGTGTCCACAAAACTGAACTCAATCCCGAAATGGACCAGAAGTTGCGTCGAAAGCCGGTACACGCCCCCGTACACAGCTTCGGACAAAATTACGTGATCGCCCGGTCGCAGCAGCCGGAACACTGAATCAATTCCGGCCATCCCCGAAGTAAAAACGAAGGCGCTGTGCCCGCCTTCAAGCTTCGCTAGTGTTTTCTCCAGCGCTTTGCGGTTCGGATGATTCGTCCTTGCGTAGTCATATCCCTGTCGGTACTTCCCGAACTCTTCCTGCACATACGTCGATGTCTGGTAAATCGGCGCGACAATCGCGCCAGTAGCAGGATCGGGCTCCTGCCCCACATGTATTGCATTTGTCGCGAACCCCATGACTGTCTCCTCAGCGGGCGTATGCACACGCTCGTTCGGTGGTTAGAACAGGCTTCCTAAACTCACAGCATTTCGGAGTTTCGTGGCGCGTTCTTCGTCTCCTCGACCACGGACTAACTTTTTTAACGTGGATTTCATCCGAATAAGTGTTCTACACGTTACAAGACGCCTTGCGGGGCGTCAATTGTGCTAAGACTATTCTTGCGATTTCTAGTAAGCAGCGTGGTTTCAACCTCGTGCATCCAATTTTCTAGAGACGGATACTTGACCCGCCTAGGTGCTTGCGTGGACTATATTTCTTACAAGCTCATGAAACCCAAATACCTTGTCATGCTGGCTTTCGGTCTTTTTCTCCTCGCGGTCTGCTCGGTTGGGGCGCAAACACAAAATCCTCCCGCCACCGCGGATCCATCCGCTGCTCCCAGGACTCCCCAATCTAACCGTATTCGCATCGAAGTCACCGGCGGCGACGCTGATGCTCCCGTCGAAAACGCCAGCGTCTATTTGAAATACGTCGAGGAACGAAAGTTGCGTAAGGACAAGAAAATCGAACTCAACGTGAAGACGAATCGCGAAGGTGTCGCTCACGTTCCTGACGCGCCGCTCGGGAAAGTTCTCGTTCAAGTGATTGCTGAAGGGTGGAAGACCTACGGCAAATGGATTGAAATTACGGATCCGAAGCAAATCATCAAAGTGAAACTCGAAAAGCCGCCCCGCTGGTACTAAACGTTTATTCTTTCAAGATTTCGTTTTGAAACCAAAACTAGCCCTGAATGAAATTTCTTCGCGAAAATTTTTCGCGCCGTGTATTTCACGCCAAACAAAGCACTTCGCACTTTTCTTTTCTTGGCGCGGCAGGAAAATTTTCTATGTGAATGATTTGTTGCACAAAAATTGTGCAAACCGCATTAGAGTGTTGAAGAACGACAGGTTAACTTTAATCCGAAGCCTCTTTTGCACAAAGTTTTCAACATCTGTGTTGAAAACTTTACAAAGCTGAAACATTTTTTCCTTGCTTCGGAAGCAGTCTTGCTGGATTGTTCCGCCCACGATTCTTTTTCAGCTTTTGACCCGCTCAATTTGCAGGTGATAAAGTCTTTTCAGAAGAATTCTCATGAGTGATTCTCACGACGCACAATTTTCTCCGCTCCGCATGATCGCTGGAAATCTTACCGCGCGGCCTCTGCGGGCCGCACTCAGCATTCTTGCCATCTCCATCCAAGTCATTCTTGTCCTGATGATTGTTGGACTTACGACCGGTGTCGTGAACGAATGGAGCAAGCGCGTTGAAGGTGTCGGCGCCGATATCCTCGTCCAATCTCCAAACGCCTCCATCTTTTTTGCTTTCTCGAGCGCCGTCATGCAGGAATCCTTTGCTGACCAAATCGCCGCACTACCCGGCGTGGACGAGGTCGCTCCCACGCTTAGCCTGATGGATCAAAAGAATTTTGTTGTCATCTATGGGATTGATTACAAACGTTTTAACGCCCTTAGCAAAGGATTTCTCTTCGGTTCCGGCGGACCGTTCACGGGACCCGACGACGCTCTGGCCGACGATATCGTCGCACAGTCCCGCCACCTTAAAGTGGGCGACCCAATCACGTTGATGGGGCACGCGTTCACCATCTGCGGCATCGTTGCCCACGGAAAGGGCGCGCGCTTCTTCATTCCGCTCAAGACCGCCCAAGATATTTCCGGCGCCGAAAAAAGAGTTTCCGTCTTTTATGTGCGCAGCAAGGGCGATACCGAGGGAACCAGAACGGAAATCCTCAATCTCGAACCGAACAATCGTGTCCGTTCGATCGCTGAATACATGACGCTTATGAACTCCTCGAACCTGCCTGAACTAAAACCATTTATCAAAACAATGGTCGGCATCGGCATCGTCATCAGTTTTTTGGTCGTCTTTCTCAATATGCACACGCTCGTCCTCGAACGTACGCGTGAAATTGGCATCTTAAAAGCCCTGGGTTTTTCTCGCGCGGGAATTGCTCAATTGCTCCTGGGAGAAACGCTCGCCCTCACTCTGCTTGGCAGCTTGGTCGGAATTTGTCTTACGTTCCTTACCAAAGCAATCCTGACCGAGACTGTTCCCACGCTGCAAATTCAAATCACCAACCAGTGGATTCTCGGTTCCATTCTTCTCGCCATCGTCGGAGCTACTGCCGGTGCGATTTACCCCACGCTCCGCGCCGCCAGCTACGACCCCGTCGTCGCCCTCGCTTACGAATAACCCGTCCAATTAGCCCGTCCGTTCGTAGTACAGAACAAGGCCCTGCAGAACGTTTGCCCGCTTAGGTGAAGCGGTTGATACTTTGTGTAGAACATTGCGCCCTTCGTTCTCTCCACGAGGCGCAAAGGGAAGTTTCAACCTAAGGAGCCAGGCATGAAGCGATTTATTTCGACAATTGCGGTCGTTGTCCTGTGTACCTGTTTCTCTTCGGTCTCAATGGCGCAGTTTGGAGCAAATCTTTTTCGTAAGCCGAATATCGCCGACGTTTTTCATCCCGTCGTCGGCCAGGGCGCCTATTACGAAGAGCAACACAAGGATGGTACGAAATCCGTCATGGAAATGTCCGTTCTCGGCAAGGAAACGGTAGATGATGGCCAGGAAGCGTATTGGGTTCAATTCGGACGCGGCGACAGTGGCTCCGATCAGCTGAAATATTCCAAGTTGCTCATCACTAAGGAAAAATTCGAAGTGAAGCGCATGATTTTCATGTCTCCGAAGTCATCGCAGCTGATGGAATTTCCCGTGCCCCAGAGCCAGGTAGCCAAGCAAAAAGCCGAAGAAGAAAAGGAGAAGTGGCACCAGGTGGGGACGGAGCCAGTGACGGTCCCCGCGGGCACTTTTCTCTGCCAGCATTGGGCAAAAGACGACGGTTCGGAAGAAATTTGGGCAAGCTCAAAAGTTTCGCCGCTGAGCATGGTTAAGTCCAAGCGTGGGGACACGACCACCGTGCTCGTGAAAGTTATTTCCGGCGCCACGGATCACCTTCCGGGAACGCCGCAGAAATTCGATCCGCGGGCGATGATGCAGCAAAGAATGCAGCAGAACCAAAATCAATAGCGATTGGTTAGGCCAAAATATCCAACGGGCGAAACTTGGGGCAGTTTCGCCCGTTTTCTTTTTCGTGTAAATTCTTTGGGTTACTCCTGACTCGAAGGACGTGCGATGACGGAACCGCAATCGAATCCCCCGGGCGACAAGCATTACGTCGCAAGAGTTTTGGAACGCAAGGATCTTTCCGAAGATCTGTGGTTAGTCCGCGTAGATCCGGGCGGCCCTTTCAGCTTTAAGGCCGGGCAATACGCAACTCTTGGCGTCGATCATGAAGGAAAAAGAATCGAGCGGGCGTATTCGATCGTTTCCTCGCCGTACGAAGAGGGGCTCGAATTTTTCATTGAACTCGTGCCGCAGGGCGAGCTGACTCCCCACCTTTACAAATTGCATGTCGGCGACACCATGCTCTGCCGCAAAATTTCCAAAGGTAGATTCACGCTCGATTTGAAAAGTGGCAGAAAAAATCATCTCCTCCTCGCCACAGTCACCGGCCTTGCGCCATTCGTGAGCTATGTCCGCACGCTTTACAAAGATTGGAAAGCGGGAAATTCCGATATGCCGGGCGGCCACAAACTCTATTGCATTCAGGGCGGCAGCCGAAGCTGGGAATTCGGTTATCGTGATGAGATGGAGAAGTTCGCGGCGGAAGTGCCTTGGTTCAAGTACGTCTCTACCATCAGCCGGCCTTGGGAAGATCCGCAGTGGGGTGGAGAAACAGGCCGCGTGGATGATCTCGTGCGCCACTATGCTGCCGAATGGGGATTAAGAGCTGCGGAGACGACCGGATACCTCTGCGGCCATCCAAACATGGTGGAAAACTGCCGCGGCATTTTGCAGCGTGCAGGCTGGCAGAAGGGAAGTATGTTCGAGGAAGTGTACTTCCAGCCGGCGAAAGAAGACTGACGCGAAAGTTTTTCGCAGAAGAATTCAAATTTACAAATTACGAATGAGCGGTTGAAGCCGCCTGATCCTTTTTTCTAACAGGGATTACTGGGCCTGTTTGCGGTTGGCAACGCTTTCCACCACATCGCGGATCGTTGAGACGGGCACAGCGATGTGTACGTCATCGTTGTGGTCCTGCACGTCCACGTAGACTTTCCCGTCGCGCACCGAGACTTTGACGTGCTCTTCATCGCTGTCGACGCTGACAAACTCGACGTTCGGATACTTTTCCAGTTCTTCAGCGACCACTACTGCGATCGGCAGGGCTTCACGCGCCTGATCGGCGGCTTCCTGCAGTTTATCGTCTGGCACGAAGTGCAACGCCGCGGGAACCGCTGCCGCCGGCACCCAGAAGTGAACGTGGGAGCCACCCGGGCGGTGTTCATCCACGTCCACGCGAATTGTGCCTTCGCGGAACGTATAGACCGTCGCGACTGCCAGAGTCCCCACTGCGCCGAGAGCTAATTTCGCGAGAATCATTTTCTATCCCTCACATCCAATATTTTTCGAGCCAAGATACCAAAACTAGTCCGATGTGTTCTTTGAATCGAGCCAAACGCGAACGGTGTTCTCTTCATCCTTCACAGAGACGAGTTCCAAGTCGCCATGAGCGGACAGTGCTCGCAGTGCCGCAAGCACATCCAGTTCATCCTTGCCCGCGGAAAAAAGCGCTTCGACGACCTTCATCGGCACTTTCACTTCGACGCGGGATTTTTCGGTCGACTTAGCGTCTTTGGTTTCTTTGCCGTCCTTACCTTCGTGCCAGCGTTTTTCGGTCACGTGGACGAGCATGTATCCGTTCTGTTTGGCGACTTGAACGTCGTTGTCGTGGGACTGCACTGTGACAAATTCGCCGTCTTTGGTGTCCTTTAGTGCGGCTAGCAGCGCGCGGCAATCGATGCCTTCCGTGTCCACGTGATCGATCGTGATCTTTCCGTTATGGAGGCGGTCTTTGTTGATCGCAGGAAGAACTTTTTCGGCAAGTTCGAGCGGCACGTTTACACGGACGGTTTCGCCCTTATTGTCCGAGCTGACGACGCGTACGTGCAGCCAGCGGTCATTGCTCGAAGAATTGGAAGCTTTGGATTGGGCGTTGGCTGCAAACGGCGTCAGCATAAGCACTGCAGCGGCCGTGAGCGAAAAAGTATTCACGTATTTCTGAATGCGGTCGATCATTGTCGAAACCTCCCTGAACGTGTGCCCGAAAAGAACCCCAAAGAACTCCCCAAAGAACTCAAGAACCGGGCAGTTGTAAAGAACTACGCTAGAGTCCCTGGAAAAGTTCCGAGAAAGCTGAGAAAAAGCGGGAAGCTCGCTGATGATCGACGCCGAGAATCAGTCGCGGGGACTACAAAGAACGAGAAAAGAACATGGAAGTGATTGATTTGATTGCACTAATCTTAGTATCGAGTGCAAGTCGCACGAGGTTAGGCACCACCTAGACGGTTGTGGGCATCGTTTTGGCCTGAGGTGTGCGGAATGATTTTTCGGGGCGAAGGGCTTCGACGAGTTTTTTCAGGAGTTCTTCACGGGAAAAAGGCTTTTGAAGGAATGAGCCGGACTCGAGAGTGGCAGAAGTGCCATGAAGTTCCTCGGTGTAACCCGACATGAAGACGACTTTCAGGTGCGGGAGCTTTTCCTGGACGCGGCGGGCAAGCTCGGGACCGCGCATACGAGGCATGACTACGTCGGTAATTAGAAGCTGGATCGTGCCGCGCAGGCGTTCGGCAATCTCGAGCGCTTCCACACCATCGGCGGCCGTAAGCACGTTGTAGCCGGCAGATTGCAGGAATTCACACGTCAGGGCGCGAACGCTCTCTTCATCTTCAGCAAGGAGTATCGTCTCGCCCGACCGCAGTTGAGACGTCTGGCGCTTTTCCACTGGAAAGCCCTGTATTTTTTCGTTGGTTCGCGGAAGATAAATTTCAAAGCGAGTTCCGTCGTTCAGCGCAGAGTCCACGTGAATGAAACCGGAGCTTTGATTGACGATGCCGTAGACGGTGGCAAGGCCAAGGCCCGTGCCTCTGCCGGGTTCCTTCGTCGTAAAAAATGGCTCGAAAATGCGCGCTCTGGTTTCTTCGTTCATGCCGATGCCGGAATCGCTGACCGCAAGCAAAACATATTCGCCGGGTTTGATGGAAGGGCGTGACGCGGAGTAATAGCTATCCACGACAATGTTTTGTGTTTCGATCGTCAGAACTCCGCCCTCGGGCATTGCATCCGAAGCATTTACGGTGAGGTTCAGCAGCACCTGCTCGATTTGTCCCGGATCGGCAAGGACGTGACCAAGGGATTCGCCAAGCCGCATGTTGTATTCAATGTCTTCCCGCAGGAGACGCTTCAGAAGCCGGCTTGCTTCTACAATCAAATCATTCAGGTCGAGAACTTTCGGTTGGAGCAATTGCCGGCGGCTGAAAGCAAGAAGCTGTCTCGTGAGAGAAGCGGCGCGGTCCGCAACTTTGCCAATTTGTTCGCAATTGCCTCGAACCGGGTCAGAAGGGCCCACGCGGTCAAGAGCGAGGTCCGAGTTTCCTTTAATGACAGTGAGCAAATTATTGAAATCGTGAGCCACGCCGCCTGCCAAGCGGCCCAGCGCGTCCATTTTCTGCGATTGACGCAATTCGTCTTCAAGTTGCGTGCGCTGCGCTTCGTTTCTCTGCAGTGTGCCACGCATGCTTTCGAAAGCTCGTGTCACTCGCGCGAGTTCATCCCCGCCATGGGGCGCGAGAGGATAGTTGAAGTCGCCCTGTTCCAGAGCGCGAACGCCTTCCACAAGCGTCCCCAGTGGCTGAGTAAACGTGCTGGAAATTAAATAAACCAGCAAGCCGCCGAGCAAAACGGCCATCACTCCGAGGCCAATCAGCAAACGATTCAGTCGAACGATGGAAGCGATGGCGGCATCATCCGATTTTAAGAGAATCAGGCTAAGGTTCGAGTAGGGGCCCAGGTCCACGTCGGCTGTATAGAATCGTTTGTTTCCCAACTGAAGCTGGGCTGCGTCAGCGTCCGGCTTCAGGCGCAACGAGACTTCCTGCTCTTCGAAAGGAGAGAGGGAGCTGACCAAAGTGAGATTTCCCTGGCGGAACGCCACATCGCTGGAAAGAACCCGGGAAAGTTCTTTCGCTCGGGCGCCATCCATTTCCCGGCCGACGATTACTTTGCCGGAGACAATGCGGTTTGCCAGGGGATCCTGATAAAAGGGATGAACCACAAGCTGGTAGAGATGCCGGTCGGCGCTCCACCAATATTGGCTCTCTTTTTTGCCCTTTTGCGAGTCCAGGTTTTCCGCGATGCGCACAAGATTAGCCAGCGATTCCTTTGCGGGAACAGAAGGAGGCTTGGAATCCCTGGTCTCCAGGGCTGTGATTTTGCCGCCATTGTCGGCTAGCGCGAGCAGATCGCAGTCTTCAGACTGCCACGGGTCTTGCCTCACATCCTGAATCGTTGTGGAGTCGCCGTCGCGAAGAACCGCAAGCGTCGCCAGGAGATCGGCTTTCCTGCTGAGCGCCATTCTCTGCTGTTGCGAAATCTCTTGAAAAGTGAGGACCGAAGTTCGGGTGTCCTGCTCCATTTGGCGTTCGGCGCGGACTTGAATCAATTCTCGAACGGCAAAAAGGGTACAGGTCGTCATCGCAACGATGACGACTACGAGAGACAGCAGGAATTTGCTGCGCAAACTGAGTCTGTCCCCAAATCCAACGGCTCGCTCTGCGAGTGCTCGAAAGAGATGGGAAACATAATGCGCCCCGCCTGTACGGCGGGTCTCTGAGGGCATACCCGTATCGGAATCTGCGGCCATTCCTTGAATCTCTATCCCTAGGTATCAAAACAGGGGTTTGGGCTACGGTTATGCTGGCAGGCAGCATTTTTGACAGGAATAGGCCTCGGGTACCATCGGAAAGGTACGCTAGGCTAATTTCTTCGCTCTCTGCTTAAACTGAGTTGCTTAAGCGGCGAAGGAAAAGCGATGAAAGAGGGGAAGCAATGGAGAATGAGGTTTGGACGAAAGTGGATGAATATTTCGCCGACATGATCGGTGAAGATCAAGCGTTGAAGACGGCGGTGGCGGAATCGGAACGCGCGGGGTTGCCTGCGATTGCGGTCACAGCAAGTCAGGGAAAGCTGCTGATGTTGACCGCGCAGATGGTCGGTGCGCGAAAGATTTTGGAAGTGGGCACACTCGGTGGGTACAGCACGATCTGGTTGGCTCGAGGATTGGCTGCCGGCGGCAAGCTCATCACGCTGGAATATGAGAAGAAGCATGCAGACGTGGCCCAGAAAAACATCGCGCGAGCGGGACTTGAGGGACAGGTGGAAGTGCGAGTCGGCGACGCCACCAAGACCATGCCGGAGCTGGTCGCAGAAGGGACTGGTCCGTTTGACTTGATATTTCTCGATGCAAATAAGGACGGGTATCCGATTTACTACGATTGGTCGCTAAAACTCTCTCGAAAGGGCACTGTAATCATTGCGGACAACGTCGTACGCGACGGCGGCGTGGCAGATCCCGAAAACAAGGACGCGAGCATCAAGGGAATACAGCGGTTAAAGGAGATTGTTGCGGCCGACAGGCGCGTCAACGCAACAGCAATCCAAACCGTGGGAAGCAAAGGCTACGACGGATTTGCCATGATGATCGTCGAAAGTGCTTAGTTGGGAGTGAAATTGTTCAGAGCAAAACAGAAAGAGTGCCAATCGGAATGTTGGCGTTTTCCAGGCCCTATTTTTTGCGTTTGGGAGTGTTGGACTGGGAGTCGAGGGTGTCTGGTAGCTTGACGTTCCAGATGTTTTTGGAAGAATTAAGTGCGAAGAGGCCGACTTGATTGGACTCGGCCGTGCCGATTTGGCCGACCCACACAACGCGGAAATTTGCTTTGCGCCAAAGACGGCGGACTTCGATGGTTTGACCCGATGTAGCTAGCATGCCGACGCCGTCGAGCCGAACGCCATCCTGGCTGACATCCACGGTGAAAGCAGTTTGTTTAAAGTCGCGGCCGCCGGAATCCTTCCCCTTGACGACTACGCGAAGTGACTTGGGAACGCGAGGCTTTTTGCGTGCCCGGCGCCAAAAACCCGGCAGAGGCTGCTGGAAAGCCAAACCAACGCGCGATTCACGTTCCGTGTATTTATCCACGTATGCCACGCGAACTTGCTTTTCCGTGCCGGTGATTTTGTCAATGAGAGTGACGGTGTCGCCGACGGAGAGTCTTGCCTTCAGGAGGACAAGCGCGCCGCCAGCGTTAACAAGAACTGTTTCGGTTTCCTCCTGGAAGGAACCGTTTGAGGAGCCGAAGCCGTAAACGACGATTGGCACATGGACGGCCAGGCGCGGGCCGGAACGCGGGCGCTTCTTGGGCGCGGACTCAGCGATTGCCGGGCGGGATGCACTCTTCGGTGTGGAGGGAGCGGGAGCGTCGAGAGGAGCAACTTCCAGAAGTTCCACGGGCGTGCCTTTTTGTGGGCCGTGCTCGCGGCACTTGAAGTCCCACGGTTGGCGAAGAATCTGCTCGAACGATTCTTCACGATTTGCAAGGGTGAGCCAGCTGCTCGCGTCACAGTCCGGGCAAAGAAGCCGTGCAGCAAAAGTCCTAGACATTGCAAACCTCCTGGTTACTGTCATCGTAACTTTTTGTGGGACAGAAGGAGCCGCAGAACGCTGGCTGGTGTTCGAAAAGCACCCGTCCCTGAGGACAGGGGAAGAACCCACAGGTACGCGTCTACCTGAAACTTGGGATGGCGGCACATTGCGGATGAGCGTATGATTCGCGGGCCTCTCAAAAAGAATGGTACGAAGGAGATAGGTGATGACTGACGAAACGACAAACGAGCCGACCCCGGGAAGCGAAACTTTGATGAATGTAGCGGAAAGCGTCGGAAGCACGCTGGGGAAGGTCGTGGCGACTGCAAACCGGACTGTGGCAGCCGTGCGAGGTGAGGAAAAAGTAGTTCGCCGGAAAGCGAAAACGGCTGCGAAAAAAGCCAGGAAAGCGGTAAAGAAAGCCACCAAATCCGCGAAAAAGAATATCGCCAAGGGCAAAAAAACCGCCGCAAAATTGGTGAAAAAAGCCAAGAAGAAGCTGAAGAGATAGACGCAACGGCATAATCAAGTCCTGAGACGAGGAAAGTCGGAATCTTAAAATGCTCGGCGTGCTTTGCGCAGCCGGGCATTTTTCTTTAGGACTTTTTTCATTTTGCTTCGTCTCTATGGATGGATTAGTGTGACTCACCGCCGGCATGGAGGACTTCGTGAACATTCAATTCTTTAAGAAGGCATCTCCGGTTTTGCTTGTAGTCCTTTGCCTTGTAGTCCTTTGCATTGTCACCACGGGTTACGCGCAAGAAGCAAAAAACGACGATCTGAAGGCTCGGCAGGAGCGAGTCGAAAAGGGCTTTGTTCCAGTCAACCTGGGTAAAAGCCAAACCAAACAACTGGACCTGGCGGAGTTGATGAAGTTGTGCAAAGACCCGGGCTTGAGCGTTGCCGTGATTGACGGCTACAAAATCGCATGGGCGAAATCGTATGGCACGACCGAATTAGGTGGCACAACTCCAGTGACGACGAAAACTCTTTTCCAGGCGGGATCGATCAGCAAACCAGTTGCGGCGACAGGAATGATGGCGCTGGTGCAAGCGGGAAAGCTTTCGCTCGACGAAGACGTGAACGCGAAATTGAAGACATGGAAAGTTCCCGAGAATGAATTCACGAAAGATCAGAAAGTAACGCTGCGTCGCCTTGCAAGTCATACAGCCGGACTTACGGTTCATGGATTTACCGGATATGATGTGGACGAAAAAGTTCCGACACTTGTGGAAATTTTGAATGGGACGAACCCGCCTGCGAATACCGCGCCGATTCGAGTGGATTTTGTGCCCGGAACGAAGTGGAGATATTCCGGTGGTGGCGTCACGATCGAGCAACTACTGATGATGGATGTCACCGGCAAACCGTTTCCGGCGCTCATGAAGGAAACGGTCCTCGAAAAGATCGGAATGAACGACAGCAGCTACGAACAACCATTGCCTGTAGCGTGGCAGGCGCGTACGCCGACGGGGACGCGACACGATGGAACTTCCGTGCACGGGAAGTGGCACGTCTATCCGGAAATGGCGGCGGCAGGATTGTGGACAACTCCAACCGATCTGGCGAAATTCGTGATTGATATTGCGCTGTCGAAACAAGGCAAATCCAACAAAGTGCTGGCGCAAAAAACGGTGGAAGAGATGCTGGCGCATCCGCCTTCTGCGCCTGATTTCGGAATCGGGTTTGCGGTTTCTCCCGATCGCCCTGGTGAGTTTGGCCATGACGGATCGGATGAAGGATTTCAAGCGCTGCTGGTCATGAACTGGGAAACAGGACAGGGGGCGGCGCTCATGGCGAATTCCGACACCGGATTCGTCGTGATGGGCGAAGCGTTGCGCAGCATCGCGAAAGAATACGGATGGAAATCCGTGCGCCAGCGAGAACCGTTCATCGATTTGATGTTGACAGCGATGGCCGGCGATGCAGATACAGTGCTCTCGCGATACGACGAAATGAAGAATTCCGCGGACACGAAACAGCATCCGGGAGAATTCGTTTTGAACGCGCTGGGTTACGACTATCTCAGAAGCGGCCACACCGAAGATGCGATTCGACTGTTTGCGCGAAACGCAAAAGAGTTTCCAGAATCGTCCAATGTATATGACAGCCTGGGCGAAGCGTACGCCAAGGCGGGGAAGAAAGACCTGGCGATCGAAAATTATGAAAAGTCACTGAAACTCGATCCGAAAAATACGAACGCCGCAGAACAACTGAAAAAACTGAAAGCAAATTAAGAGGTTTCGAAGATGAAGATCACTCCGATGCTGAATAGCCCGAGCAATCGGCTTTTACGATTTCAAAATATTTGTAGAGAACGATGGCGGCGAGGAGCGGGTCTTTTTGTTCAACGGCGAATTTATATTTGATGATGGCGGAAGTCGCTTCGCCGTAATTTGGATGGCGCTCCGCAGGTTTCGGGCGCGATTCTTCTTCGGCAATGTCTCTCGCCGTGATGGGTTTTCCGCTTTGAGCTTGCGCGGATGACGTGTCCCTGGTTTTGCAGTAATACTCTTTCCCAAGCAGGGCATTGCGGAGCAGGGTTTGCCATTCCGCATTTTTGTGCAGTGCATTCAAGCGATTCACGATGGCGTCTTCGAAGGCGTGGTCGTCCTTGCTGGAAAAGGGATAGGGATAGTTGTAGCGCTGGCGGAAAGCGAGCTGGGAATCCTTAAAAACTTGCGCGAAGCAGGCGTGGTCGCACTGATTGAGCTGTTCGAGACGCGCTTCGGTTCCCGGAGTGGAGTTCGGGACGGTGCGCGAAGGAATGTCGTCATTGGTGATGACGCGATGCGGGCGCTGCGACTGTTTATTGTCGGAGTTCGCTGAAGAAGTTAGTGGCGCCTGGTTCTGCGGTTGCGATGAATCCGAGGACTGAGCAACAACGCCAACAGGAAAAATACAGGTTGTGAAGAAGAAAATGACCGAACAGAGTCTGAGTGGCGCGGAGAACTTCATAGGTGTTCCACATCGTGGCAGGAGCGCGAAAGAGCGACCGCCCACTGGCTTTGCATGACAGAAGCGCGAAATGGATCGGTTGATTGCATGTTCTGGATGCGGACTTTTATCGCGCCTTCCATTTCCTTGAATTTATAGTAAGCGTCGCGTTCCTTAACGATGAAATCGTAGGGCATTTTGTCGGAAGTGAACGGTGGTCTCGCACCGGGATAAGCATAGCGGGCCTTGTCGTGCTCGAGGTCGCAGTAGACATCGGCGGCATGAATGGCTACCACGACGGCGTTTCCCCATTTGTGATCGTCGTCAATTTGCTGCGTGGCGACGGTAAATTTGTTGCGGAATTCAAGTTCGGAATCGTTGTCCGTCATCATTTGATCGCGAACGATTTGTTCGCAGCGTGGATTGCAGATGGCGTTGAATTCACGCGGATCAGAATCCTGGGACAATTTACGGCCGAAGTCGGAAGAAAGGTCATCTTCCGTGAGAACTTTTTTCTTTTGAACGGCTTCCTTCAGGCTGAGCGGTTTTTGCGGTGGCGGTACGGGCGCGGTGGGAGAGGCTGCGCTTGGAGCGTTTTCTTCTTTTTTATCGGGTTTTGAATCTTGTTGAGTTTGAGCGAAGGAGAATATTGCCGCGAACAGAGAGATCGCGCAGAGGCAAATAATTCGCCGCGCAAAATGAAGATTACTGATCATTGTCGGCAGTTTGTTCGGGAGGGTCGTCCGAATCGGGAGTGTCAGCGTCTTCGGGATCACGGCGCGAAGGGACCCGCGATACGTAAATGCGGCAAGTGGCGTTGACGACGCGATTCAGCTGCAGGCGCATGAATTCGGCGAGATACGGATCGGTGACAACGGCAATGTGTTTGTTCGCGCGCACCGCGACTTCGTTCAGACGGCGAGTCATTTCGCGGAAGCGCGGTTCGTACTCACGGTCGACGAGCAGTTCCTTGTGAGTGACATTGTTCGGGTCGGCGAAACGTTCCATGTCCTGTTTTTTCTTCATTTGAAGTTCACAGGATTGCGCCTGGATGGCGATGGCTTCACCGAGAAGGCCTTGCCAGGGTAAATCTTCTTTGGATTTGTCCACTGCGTTTAGAAGGGACTGCTTCCATCGGGAATCGAGGCTGTAGTTGCTGCCGACTGCACGGGAAATCTGATCGAAGCAATTCCGGTCACAGGAATTGACTTGTTCGAGCAGATCGCGACCGCCATTGAAGCTGGCTTCATGGGGAAGCGATTCAAAATCGTCGTTTGTGAAAACGTGGTGCGGCTTTTTTGCGGGAGGCGGAGGAGTGGGTTGGGCCTGGGCCACGGGTGCAGCCTGTGACGGAGCCGATTGCGACTGAGGGTGCGATGGGCTTTGATCTGGGGACTGGGCACGCACGGTTGCTGCGGTCCCAACCGCGAGGAGCAAGCCCAAAAATGAAAGTCGTACACGCATGGGAGACTCTGCGATAGCTGTTACAAACCTAACAGACGGCACTGCAGCGAGAGATGGTACCGACGTACCGAGGTGGTGAATCGGTAAAAGCGTCGGCTCAGGACCACAACGCGGACTATCCAAACGTATCAACTGGGGATAGGGGGACTACCCCCGATTTTGCGTAAGTGCGGATTCTAATCGAGTTAAAGTCTTTTGTTTTGATGCAGTTCTGCAAGTGTTGATTCTAAAAGGCTTGGGATGCTTGAAATTAGAGCATCCAAAAAACAAAAAAGCGGCAGAGAATCTGCCGCGCACCATTCAGGACCTGATTTTACCTGAAAGATACTATACCAGATGATTCCCGATGGGTCAAGAAGATTCGTGGCGGGCTGCAGAAAGATTTGGGAAGACAGGAAGGGGCGAGCGGTCGGAGAAGGGAAGCGGGGAACATCCTAGAACCCCGTTTCTGGATAGTTTCCGGATGGCCGACCATCCTCCAATTGACCGTCAACTTCAGCTTGCGTGTTGACGATCGGGGATGCAACATCGTGCACGGATCCCAAAGGCGCGTATCGAATCGCGCTAGGAGTAAGGCTTATGAAAGCTGCAGTCGTACCCGCTATGAGTAGTTCCTGGCTGATCAAAGACGTTCCCCAGCCTCAGCCTGGTCCTGGTCAAGTGCTAGTGAAGATGCACGCAAGCGGCATCTGCTATACCGATGTGCACCAAACGCTCGGACACCTTCCAGGACCATTTCCCCGAATCCTCGGCCACGAGCCGGTCGGCGAGATCGTTGCCACGGCTCCTGACGTG
>DATMMW010000004.1:0-159302 GCA_035569555.1 Candidatus Dormiibacterota bacterium
GTAGTTCCAAATCCGCCGGCCTGGCCCGCGAGGTACATCCACCATCCATCCGTTCGCTTCACAACGCTTGCATCAAGGAGTTCGGCTCCACCAGAAGCTGTCGAGGCGTCCCGAGGATCGAAAATCTTCGTTTCAGCCGCCAAAGCTGGCTTTCTGACATTTTCCATTGTTCTCCTACTGTTGCTGAGGTCAGCCTCTCTGCCAACCTTGCCAATCGAGTGTAAGACCTCCGCAGGCTCTCGTGGTAGTTTCCCGTTGGTCGGCAATCCGGAAGTAATCCGCGATGGGCACGTGCGGATCAGTACCCGGAAGTCGGCTTCTCGTCAGGAAATCAAGCACTGACTAGATGCGCGTTTATCATTTGTCGCAAGGTAAGATTGCCGGAAGGAGAGCGCCGACCACCACCATGACTAAAGATGACATTCAGCTTCTCTTCGAGTTCGACCGCTGGGCGAACAACAGGGTTTTGCAAGCGGCCTCCTCTCTCAGCGCGGAGCAGTTCACGCGTGACCTCGGCGGTAGCTTCCGTTCTGTGCGAGACACGCTCGTGCATATCGTGCGCAGCGAGGAAGGTTGGCTAATGTGTTGGAAGGAACCGTCCCCCAGTTCCACCTTCGTCATAGATTTTTGGTCGCGGCATCACGCCGCATTTAATCCGGATGAGTTTCCCGACGTCGCCGCCGTGCAGCGAAAGTGGGCGGAAGTCGAAAGAGAACAAATCGAGTTTGTGAATCGCGTAACAAATGAATCCTTGGACCAATCCTTAGGCCAATCTTTGGGCCAATCCTTACGAAGGATGATTCCCATTCGCTCGGCACAAATCAGTGTGGCGCATCTCATGCAACATTTGGCGAACCATTCCACTTACCATCGCGGTCAAGTCACGCTAATGATGCGGCAGCTTGCCGCTGAGCCGCTCGCCACCGACTTCGCCATGTTCTTGATCGAGGGCCGCTAAACAAAGTAGGGGCACGATATATCATGCCCTTCTTCCCGTGTTACCGTAGCCCCTCATGGTCTTCACCAAACGCCTTCGCGATGGCATTCGCCGCGGCGAAATCACGTGCACCGTCCGCTTTTGGCTGAGCCCTCGCGTCACCGTCGGCAAGCGATACCCCATGGAAGCGGGGTTCGGGGTTTGTACTTACAAACACCGAGGTGAGAAAGGAGCCGTCGAAGTCGACTCCATCGAAAGAATCGGCTTCCCGGATATCACCCCAGAATTGGCATGCGAATCCGGTTTCCTCGGCGTGCTCGACCTGCTCAAAGTCGCAAAACACGGACGCGGTGAAAATATCTATCTGATCCGCTTTCACTACGTCCGAACGCGCACCAGGAAAACGGCAAAACCTAAACCGGTTTAGACTTCATCTCCGACAGCAAAGTCCCTCAGCCGATGCCTTAACACCGCCCGAAAGGCTCAAGAAAAATGGTCGATCGTCTGTCCAACCAAACAATCGTACGTCTATCTCTTCCGATTCATTGACGACTTGGCCAGCATTAAGCGGCGGAGTGGCCAGCTTTTGCCGCCACGCGCGGGGCTTGCTCCGTGGACTGATTGAGCCAGGTTGCGAAACGCGTCTCGCTCAGTTGCGCATCATCTTCAGGAACCAGCGTCCTCTCGCTAACCATCACGCCGTAGTAGCTCGCGTTCGGGTCTGCGACAACTTCGCGCGCATCCTTTTGTGCGGCTAGATATTGCCGCGCGAGTTCATCAAGGCGAAACTTTTCCGGCCCTCCTATTTCCACGGTGCCATTCACTGGTGCGCCCGTCGCGATCCGGCCTACTACACTCGCGACATCGTCAGCCGACATGGGCTGTATAAGCGTAGCCGGCAGGCGCACTGTGTTGCCCTCAGTCGAAAAATCGGTGATGCCCTTGACGAATTCGAAGAACTGCGTCGCGCGGATAATTGTGTAGGGGATTGAGGAACTCTTGATCAAATTCTCCTGAGCCATTTTTGCGCGGAAGAAACCGCTTGCGAGCATACGTTCCGTTCCCACGACTGACAACGCAACATGATGTCTCACGCCTGCGGCCGCTTCATAGGTGAGCTGATTATGGGTTGATGTCTCGAAGAACTGCAGTACTGCCGCGTCCTCCCACGAAGGGGAGTTCGTTACATCGACGACCACCGACGCACCCTTCAACGCTTCGGCCAGTCCCTCGCCGGTGATGGTGTTGACGCCCGACTTCGGTGACGCCGCTACCGCCTCGTGTCCCTGCTCGCGAAGTTTGTTGACGAGCCTTGATCCGATCAGTCCACTGCCGCCAATCACTACGATTTTCATAATTGTCCTCCAATTTCTCGCCGGAGCTTTTCATAACTGCCTGTCGTACTTGCCAAGGCCGAACAGCTCACGGTTTTGTAACACTAATCCGCAAAGTTTAACGCCAGATTACACAGAAAAAATTGAAAAAATCCGCATCCCCGCGTCTCGTCGGCAAGCCTCCCGTCGGGTTTTCAGCGTTTCCACCGTGCGACGGTTCTTTCATCTTCGGGTTATTAAACTACCGGGCTGGCTCCATGGCCGCATCCACAGTCCGCGCACCGCGAGGATCAGGGAGAACATCGCAATCACGCCGAGCGCGTGAAGCGTCCAGACGAACAAAAAGGCTGGGCTGAACCTGGCGATCTGGCCGTGAAAACCGCCTCCCGCTCCCATCACGTGGACGATGGGCATTCCCAACGCAATGATCGACCCGACGAGCATGATGATGTACCCCGACCGCCGTTCGCCGAGCAGCAACGTTCCGTACAACCAGACGACCAGGACGGGCACCGCAACGAGGGTCGAGCCCCCTGCTTCGGACGTCCCGACCCGGGCGTGGACGGTATCGCTCGTCAGGTGAAGCGTCATGAGGAGAATCGAGAGCAAAGACGCGCTGGTTAATAGAACGTTTTCTTTCATGGGATTTCTCCTTAACCTAACAAGGTTAGATTTGCGTGTGCCTCTCAGCGAGGCGCATGACGCGCGGCGGTGTTGAACGTAGGGGCACTATATCGAAGATTCCGGCAGCGGTGCGATGTTTGACTTCTACGGTACCGGAATAACTTGTCCCGAGCGCAGCCGGGTGCCGCACCCTTCGGGTTTAAGCGCGCGGGTTTGATTCTGCCAGCGCCTTACCGCCGCCCAAAAACTCGTCGCCGAAAAGCTAGAGTCGAACTAGACTCGCGCTAGGAGCAAACAACCCTGAGCACACTTCGGCCGCTGCCGCTGCTTGCACTGCTGTTCATCGTCGTCCTTTACACGCTCTACACGGTGAATCAGGTCCGAAAGCCCACAAAATGGACCGGCAGATTTTTCTTGTGGATCATGAATCGTTCTCATTCCGCCTTGACGGACTGGGGTCTGTCGCACGTTCCGGTCGAGAAAAACTTCACGATCCTCGACGTCGGTTGCGGCGGCGGCCGGACAATACAAAAGCTCGCCGCAATGACTACAGCAGGCAAAATCCATGGCATCGACTACGCCGACGGCAGCGTCGCCGCGTCTCGCGCCAACAACGCGGAGTTGATCAAAACAGGCCGCGTCGAGATACAGCAATCCTCCGTCTCTCAATTGCCGTTCCCCGAAAACACATTTGATCTGGTCACCGCAGTCGAAACGCAGTATTACTGGCCCAACCTCACAAACGATATGCGCGAGATTCTGCGCGTACTGAAACCTGGAGGGACGCTGCTCGTCGTCCTGGAGGACTATAAGGCGGGCCAAAAAGAAGAGTCTCGAAGACTGCCAAAATCGGTGAGCAACTATTTGAAATACACAACCCTGAGCGTTGCTCAGCAGCGCGAGCTATTTTCAGCCGCCGGCTATACCGATGTTCAGGTAGCCGAAAAGTCCAAACAGCGCTGGCTCTGCGCGTTCGGCAAAAAACTCGGCGCGCTCGCCTGACGGAATTCCGCCGCCGGGTGCCTATTCATCATCAGGTGTGCAAAACAGAACAGCGCCGGATTTTCTCGCAGATGTAGATTCCCCGTGTTAGTGCCTCCATATGTAGCAACCCCGAAGGCGGTCTCAACCGAATGGAGGCCGCTTTCTTTTCCAATTCAAACCGGAGTAGAACCTTGAAACTCGGGGACAGACGGGACGTTCCCGGAGCCAACCTGCGCCCGCAGTATTCGTTCACCCGCATTAGTGACCGTCTACAGCGTGGATTCACCCATTCCCTGCTAATCACTTAACCTTTCTTATATTCTCGTGCTACCCTGCCGCGTGTTTCGTTCGACGCTTTCCTCCAGCCTCGCGGCGAACATCCACCTTCTCGGCCTTTCCCAAGAATTCCGTAAGTCTTCTGGAATAAACACTTACGAAAAGTGCGTCTGCAAACCTTTTGGAATGAACACTTGCAGAATTGAGCGCTGTAACTCCCTTTGGAATGAACACTTACAAAAAATGGGGGGAGGGGGACTGTTATGGTTAACCAGACATGCGACGAAGCATGTCTGTCCTGAGTGGTTGCCGTTGCATTTTAGCGAAGGATCTCAACGTTTCGAGTCGCCGCGACCGAAGGACCTCGGCTACAGTTTCAAACTCTTGCGGTTTGGGCTTTTTCGATCAGCGGGTGGATGGTGCTTTCCGCTTCGTGACTTACTTTTACTTGCGGATGCAGAACTTTGGCGAGAATTTCGAGCCCGGTTACAAGGCGCGGCCCGGGACGCGAAAAATAACTGTTCGCTTCGAGCGCATACACCTGACCATTGCGCACCGCGGGAATGTCGTGCCAGCCATCGGGCAATTTCATTCCGCGAAATTCTTCGGTGGCCTGCTCGGCCGTGTAACCGCACGGCGCGACCAGGACAACGTCCGGCGCCGCGTCGATCACTTCTTCCATCGTTACTCGGAACGACGGCGTCTTCTTCGTGCCGAATACATCATGGCCGCCGGCCAGCTCAATCATTTCCGGCACCCAGTGGCCGCCCACATAGATCGGCTGCAGCCATTCGAGAAACGCGACGCGCTGGGCGTCTTTGTGCGCGGAGGGCGCTGCTTCGATCTGTTCTTGCAGCGCGCCAAGCTTTTCGCCAATTTCTTCGAGCAATTTCTCCGCTTGCCAGCCGCGGCCCGTCTCTTCTCCGACCCACAAAATGTCGCGCCAGACGTCGCCCAAATCCTGTGGATTCAGGCAGAGCACTTCCGGCCGCGCATCGAATTTCGCCAGCGCCGTCGCCAAATCGTCCGGCGACGCCGCGCACACGTGGCACAAATCCTGCGTCACGATCAAATCCGGCGCCAATTCCTGCAGCGCTTCAGAGTCTACGGCGTAAAGGCTCTCCCCGCGAGCAACGTAATCCCGCACTTGGCGGTCAATTTCGAGAGGGCCCGCATCCTTATCAATGCGCGAATGAATCACGATGGTCTTCGTGCGCGCGCGTGGCGGGAAGTCGCACTCGTGGCTTACACCGACAATTTCGCGGTCAAATCCCAGCGCAAACAGGATTTCCGTGGCCGAGGGCAGGAGCGACACGACTCTCATGCGCGCACTCTATCACAACGGTTTGCGCCGTGCCACGCGGGGTGGTCGATTACCGGAGCGACGGATCGAGTGCACGGATGAGGTACCAGGTCGGGACGAACGCTAGAAAGCCGAGAATAACGGCAATTCCGGCGAACCGTCTTCTTTGCCCTGGATGTGGAGGGTCTCTGGGACGCAGGCGCGGTTCCAAGACCACTAGAATCGCAATCCAGATGGATCCCGCAGAAACAAAAAGGAGCAGGAATTTTTGTGCAAGGCTTGCCCACGCAAGCGCAAGGATACCGGCGAAAATTACGACCGCAAGAAGTATGCCTCGTTGGAGTTGCCCAGATTTTGCTGGCATTAAAAATCAAGCTAGCACCGCAAAGTCCAGAGCTCAAGAATTTTTCGCACGAAATGAAAATATTTTAGAAGCCTACTTGTACAGCATGTATTTGCGGCGCGTCTTGTCGAATGCGGCAAGGTCATCTTTCCAGTCGGCGACGATTTTTTCCGGCGGGACTCCGTCTTGGAGTAGTTGCACGGTTGTCGCGTTTCCGAGCAGCGTTATCGTCTTCGCCAAATCTACTTTGTCGGGATATAGCTTTTTCAGAGCGGCTGCAATTTCCAGCCCCATGCGCATCGAACGCACCGCCGATTTCTCTCCGATGCGGATGCTCACGCCGCCGCATCGCTGTCCCGCGTACAAACCGGAAACCGGAATCAACAGTTGCGAAACGAATTTTAGTCCCAGCAAATGTTTTGCATTTAGCGCCGACGCGACGTCTTCGCCGTTCATCCATGGCGCGCCGAAAATCTCGAATGGTGTTTCCGTTCCGCGCCCTACGGAAACTCCAGCGTTCTGCAGAATCTCCAGTCCCGGATACAGAATCGCGCCTTTCGTGGTGCGCAAATTCGGAGAAGGAGGGACCCAGCGCAAGCCTGTGCTTTCATAAAAATAATTGCGGTGCCAGTTTTTCATTTGAATGACGTGCAGCTCGACGCCGATTTTATTTTCCGCGTTGTAAAGCTGCGCGAGCTCGCCAATCGTCAGGCCGTAACGCACCGGCGTCGGAAAATACGCGACGAATGCGCGCTTGTCATCATCGAGCATCGGGCCTTCGACAATTTCGCCGCCGATGGGATTCGGCCGGTCGAGCACGTAAAACGCGATTCCCTTTTTCGCCGCCGCCTCCATGCAATAACCCATGGTGGTCGTATACGTATAAAAGCGAACGCCCGCGTCCTGAATGTCGAAAACAAGCGCGTCGATTCCTTCGAGCATTTCGTCGGTCGGCCGCTTGTTCTCTCCGTACAGGCTGTAAACCGGCAAACCGGTGCTCGGATCTTTGGTCGAGGAGACTTTGTCATCCATCTTTCCGGCGAGGCCGTGTTCGGGGGAGAACAGCGCAACGAGAGTGACCCCAGGGGCATGCGCCAGGCGGTCAATCGTCGTTTTTTCCTGCGCGTCGAGGCCGGTGTGATTGGTGATGAGGCCAACGTGTTTGCCCTTGAGCGGCGCGAACTTCTGGGACTCGAGAACGTCGAGCCCGGTTTGTACACGGCCGGGACGCGATTTCTTGGCAGAAGTCTTCGCCGCGGTTTTCGCCGTTGCACAAAAAGCGGAGTCGGAGTAGGAAAGGAGGGCAGAAAGAAAAAACAAAACGATAGAAAATTGTCTGCACTGCAAGCAGGCCTCCCAAACTTCTTCTTTTCGACGCTGCAGCCAATGATATTCTGGAACGCCCTGTCGCCAACCGCGTTGTCTGTGCGAGTTGCGTGTGTTATCAACAAATTAGAGCAGGGCGTCTCGTCGGGAGATTCGTGTGAGCAAACGCCGCTCCGGGTTGTGCCTGCTTCTGCTTCCACTCACAATTTTTATGGCCAATAATATTTTTTCGCAGAGTCAAAGTGCGCCGCAGAAGTTTTCGACCACGGCGCCGCACAAATCCGCGCTGCAGAATCTAACGCCTGCCGCACAGCAATGGGTGAACGCAACGCTCGCGAAGATGTCGACCGACGAAAAGATCGGCCAACTGCTGTTTACGACGTATCACGGGACGTTTATTTCGACGGACTCGCCTGCATATCAGCAGATGTTGCATAGCGTGAACGATTTGCACGCCGGCGGATTCATCATCGTGACGCACATTGGGCCGCTCGGAATCGAGAAGAGCCAGGCGTATCCGACTGCGGCACTGAACAACGAGCTGCAAGCGAAGGCGAAAATTCCGTTGCTCATTGGCGCGGATTTCGAGCGCGGCTCGGCGATGCGTTTGGATGAAGGAACTTCGTTCCCAACGAATATGGCGCTTGCCGCGGCGGGCGATCCCAAAGATGCGTACACGATGGGGAAAATCACGGCGATTGAAGCGCGCGACGTGGGAGTGCATTGGATTTACGCGCCGGTTTCGGACGTCAACAACAATCCGGAAAATCCGATTATCAATACACGGTCGTTCGGAGAAGATCCGGCGCGCGTTTCCGAATTTGTCCGCGAGTATGTTCGTGGCGTGAATGAAAATGGCGGACTCGCCACAGCGAAACATTTCCCCGGCCACGGCGACACTGCTGCGGATTCGCATATCGACTTGCCGGTGATCAAAGCGGACCGCGCGCGACTGGATGCGCTGGAGCTGGTTCCCTTTCGCGCAGCGATTGATGCGGGAGTTGGAAGCATCATGACCGGACACTTGAATGTACCGTCGCTCGAGCCCGATCCAAATACTCCCGCGACGCTTTCGCACAATATATTGACCGGTGTTTTGCGCGACCAGCTTGGATTTGATGGACTAGTGATTACGGATGCGATGGACATGGGCGGAATCACGGTTCGTTTCGCTCCGGGCGAAGCAGCGGTTCGTGCGGTGCTTGCGGGCGCGGATGCGTTGTTGATGCCACCGGTTCCAGATGCAGCTTACGAAGCATTGCAAGAAGCGGTGAAATCGGGACGGATTTCGCAGGAACGGCTGGATGCTTCTGTGCGAAGGATTTTGGAAGCGAAAGCGCGGTTGGAGTTGGAGAAAAATCGGTTTGTGGATTTGGCGGCGCTGAATGCGAAATTCGGTTCGGTGAATTGGCAAAAAGAAGCGCAGGACATTTCGGATCGCGGAATTACGCTGCTGCGAGATACGCCAAAGCGTTTGCCGCTGGATGGAACTAAGCCAAGTCGCGCGCTGTTGCTGGCGTTTTATGCCGATCCGGAACCGTATCCCGGCGAGGATTTGGAGCGCGAGCTGCGGCGGCGATTTGATTCCGTGACGACGCTGCGCGCGGACACTCGCTTTGTGAACGCGGCAAATTTGAAATTGCCTTCGCCGGATTCTTACGATGTTGCGCTGCTGGCGCTTTTTGTTCGGGTGAGCGATCGCAAAGGCAATGTGGATGTGCCGGCGGAACAGGCAGCGATTGCGGAACAAGTTTACACGTCGGGGAAACCGGTGATTACGCTGGCGTTTGGAAGTCCTTATTTGATTGAGCGATTCCCGCAGGCGGATACGTGGCTTGGCGCGTTTGGCATTAGCGATGTGGCGCAGATTTCGATGGGGCGGGCGTTGTTCGGCGAAATTCCGGTGCGCGGACATTTACCTGTGACGATTCCGGGAATCAATTTGAAGGCTGGATTCGGAATTGAAGTTCCGGCCGATCCGATGAAGCTGACGCCGATGGACGTGCGCGCGGAGGCGCAACTGCAGCCGGCGTTTGATGTGATCGAGGCTGCGGTAAAAGACAAGGTGTTTCCCGGCGCGACGCTGGCGATTGGATACAAAGGAAAAGTTTCGGTGCATGCGTTTGGAAAGCTTTCGTATGACGCGAATTCGCCTTCGGTGAATATGGACACGATGTATGACATCGCTTCGCTGACAAAAGTGGTGGGCACGACGACGATTACGGAGAAACTGGCGGAAGGCGATTTTCCTGTGCCGCTCGATTTAGATGCGAAAGTGGAGCGTTATTTGCCGGAGTGGGTTGGGCAACAAACGCAAGGCAAGGGTTTGCAGGACCTCTTCAAGGAAAATCCTGCAGAGCTGGAGTGGCGGCATCGCGTGACGGTGCGGCATTTGCTGACGCATACGTCAGGATTGCCGGCGTTCAAGGAATATTGGCGGACTTCAAAGAGCAAGCAGGAGACGCTGGACCGGATTTTTGCGGAGCCGCTGGAATATGAGCCAGGAACGAAGATGATCTATTCGGACCTGGGCATTATTTTGCTGGCGGAGATTATTCATCGGCTTACGGGCAAGACGCTCGATGCGCTGACTCGCGAAGATATTTTCTCCCCGCTAGGGATGAGTCATACGATGTATTTGCCGCCGAAGAATATTTGGGCGTCGATTGCGCCGACAGAAATTGATAACAATTTGCGCCACCGCCTGATTCAGGGCGAAGTGCATGACGAGAATGCGTTTGCGATTGGCGGCGTTTCGGGTCATGCGGGACTTTTCAGCACGGCGCCGGATTTGGCTGCGTTCTGCCAGATGGAGTTGAATGGCGGCGTTTACGCGCATCAGAGAATTGTGCGCCGCTCGACGATCGCGCAATTCACTGTACCGCAGGAACTGTCCAATCGGACGCGGACGCTGGGATGGGTTGTGCCGAGCGAAGGCGGATTCAGCGGGCATTTCTATGGCCCACATTCGTTTGGTCACACGGGGTTTACTGGAACTTCAATTTGGATTGATCCGGACCGGCAACTCTTCGTAGTGCTGCTCACAAATCGCGTTCATCCGACTCGCGAAAACATGAAAATTGCGAAAGTGCGGCCAGCGCTCCATGACGCCGTGTTGCAATCGCTTGGGCTTGCAAGCGCTGCAGCACCAGCAAACTAGTCTTCGCACAGATTCAAATCAGTCAGGAAATTAACTTGTCGCGGAAGTCCGTTTCAGCCTGCTTCAAATCTTCAATTCGGCCCAAATCGCGCCAGTAAAATTCGTTGGCGCGGAAGGCGGTGATTTTTTCGCCGACTCCTGCCAGGCGCAAATAAGTATCAATGATGGAGAAAACACCATCTTCGGCGATGAGAGTGAGAAGACGCGGCGAGATGATGTGAATTCCGGCGAAGGCAAGCGGTGTAATTGAAGAAAAAGCAGATTCTCCACGCAAGACATGTGGAGAGAAAAGAAGTTCCTCGCTTCGCTCGGAATGACAATCGTTTACTTGAGAGATTGGGTTGGAGACAAACGTGTCAACGTTGCTGATGCGGCGGCCGACGAGGAGATTGTTTTCGTCGAAAAGGAGCTGACGGGAAGAGTTGCGCTGCTGGACGGCAAGAGTGGCGAGTGCGGCGTATTTTTTGTGAGATTCGAACATTTGATTCAGGTCGATGGAGCTTAGGACGTCAACGTTGTGAAGAATAAAAGGCTCTAGTGAGTTCCCTTCCAGGAAAAACCAGGCAGCTTTTTTGAGGCCGCCGCCGGTGTCGAGGAGGAGGTCGTCTTCACGGGAGATTTCGATGCGGACATTAAAGTTTTGTTTGGCTTGAAGGAAGCTAACGATTTGTTCGGCGTGATGATGAACGTTGACGATTACTTCGCTAACTCCGAACTTCTTCAAACGCTCCATGGTTATTTCGAGGAGGGTGCGGCCGTTGATTTCCACGAGGGCCTTGGGGCGATCGGCGGTGAGGGGGCGGAGGCGTGTGCCAAGACCCGCGGCGAGGATCATGGCTTTCATGAGAGTGCGACCTTGCTCGTAGCTAACATCGAAGAGAGATTTCTCCGCGGAAAAACGCGCGGAGAGGAAGAAGTTCTCCCTCCGCAAACCGACCGATTCCTCAGAAGGAATCGGAAAACCAAAACCATCGGTTTACTCCACTCGAAATGACAGGCTAAGGACATGGGACTTTCATTTGCCCATTTTCTCGAGTTCGATGTGCTGGAGTTGGACACCGACACCGCCTCGGGCGCGGAGGCGCTTGGCGAGTTGTTCGGCGAGGAAGACAGAGCGGTGCTGGCCTCCGGTGCAGCCGAAAGAGACCATCAAACTCTTGAAGCCGCGTGCCTGATAATTATTTACGCTGGCATCTACGAGTGAATAGACAGATGCGAGAAACTGGTGAACGCTTTCCTGTTGGTTCAGATATTCGATTACTGGCGCGTCTTTGCCGGTGAGTTCCTTGAATTTTTCCTCGCGGCCCGGATTCGGAAGGCTGCGGCCATCGAAAACGAAGCCGCCGCCGTTGCCGCTTTCGTCCTTAGGTAATTCGCGATGAAAGGAAAAACTGCTGACGTGGACGATGAGTTCGTCGGCATCTTTGGCGATGCGCTGCAATTTTTCGGAGCCGAGCATGCTTTCGAAAGCGGCAATGAGAGTCGGCAGCTTGATAGGCAGTTCGACGTTGTGCAAAAGCCAGCGCAGATTTTTCAGCGCGTAGGGAACACTTTGGAGAAAATGCGGCCTTCGCTCGTAGAAACCGCGGAAACCGTAAGCGCCGAGTGCCTGAAGGATACGGACGTAGACGTAGGCGTAGTAGTGTTTCAGGAATGTTTCGCGGTCTATTTCAGCGTAATCGGCGACGGACTCAAGATAGTGGTCGAGGAGCTGCTGGCGGAGTTCGGGAGTGAGATCGGCCTTAGCGTCGAAAAGAAGAGAGGCTAGATCGTATTGCAATGCGCCTTTTCGCCCACCTTGATAGTCCAGGAAGTATGGCTTGCCGCCGTGCAGCATGATGTTGCGCGATTGAAAGTCGCGGTAGAGAAAATAGTCGCGGTCTGCGCTGAGGAGGAATTCGGTGAGACGTTCGAAGTCATCTTCAAGGAATTGCTCGTTAAAGGAAATCCCGGCAAGACGAAGGAAATAATATTTGAAATAGTTGAGGTCCCAAACGATGGACTGGCGATCGAAACTGCCACGCGGATAGCAGACGCCGTAATTGAGGTCGCGGCCTGCTTCGATTTGAAAGCGCGGAAGGACTTCAACGGCTTTGCGATAGGCGTCGGCGACTTCGGGGGCGATTGCCGCGCCAGTGCGATTTTTGGAGAGAAATTCGAAGAGGGTCGTGTCTCCTAGATCCTGTTCGATGTAGGCCCCAGCGTCGATATCATCAGCGTAAATTTCGGGGACAGGAAGGCCGTGACGGTGAAAGTGGCGCGAGAATTCGAGAAAAGCTGCGTTTTCTTCGCGGACGTTGTAAAGGATTCCGATGGCTTTTTTGTGAGCGGAGGCGAGACGAATGATTTGACGGCCGGAGCCGCCGAGTTCGCCCTGGAGCGGAACGACGCGCTGCGGCGGTTCGTGGAAATATTCTTCGAAGAGCCGCTTCAATACGTCCATTTTGAAAGTTCCCCAAAATGCCAAACCGCCTCAGATATGCGAGGCGCCCACGATTCTTTCTAGGATAGCCGATTCGAGTGATTGACAATTCCGCGAAGGAAAAGTGGTGTGCCTATAAATACGCGGCGAACGGCGAGGCTGGGGTTGTAGATATAATGAAGCAATGCCCACCTCGACTAGAGAATTCCGGCTGACGGAGCGCCGGAATCCTGCTTCGCGAAATTTTGACCGCATGAATTCGCCGGAGATGATCCGGCTAATGAATGCTGAGGATAAGAAGGTTGCTGCAGCGGTAGCGCGAGAAGTGCCTGCGATTGCACGGGCGGTGGATGAGATTGTGAAGAGCCTGCGCGACGGTGGACGCATGATTTACGTGGGGGCAGGCTCGAGCGGGCGGCTGGCGATTCTGGACGCGGCGGAGTGTCCGCCGACGTTTGGAGTTTCGCGGGGCACGGTGCAGGCGCTGATTGCGGGAGGGCGGCGGGCGATTACGCACGCGGTGGAAGGCGCGGAAGATTCGGTGAGAAATGCGGTGCGCGATTTACGGCGGGCAAAACTTTCGAAAAAAGATGTAGTGGTGGGAGTGGCGGCAAGCGCGACGACACCATATGTGCTTGGTGCGATTCGGTACGCAAAAAAACTGGGAGCGACGACGATTGGAGTTGCCGCGAATCGGGCGGGAGAGTTGAGAAAGCTGGCGAAGATTTTTATCGCGCCGGAAGCGGGGCCAGAGGTTTTGACGGGATCAACGCGGCTGAAAGCGGGTACGGCGCAGAAGATGGTCCTGAACATGCTGAGTACAGCGGCGATGGTTCAGATGGGGCATGCGTATGAAAATTTAATGATCGATGCAGTTTTGACGAATAAGAAGTTAGAAGGACGGGCGGTGCGGATTTTGCAGGATGCATCTGGGAAAAATGCGTCCTCTGCGGAACACGCTTTGCGTGCGTCCGGACACAACATGCGGTTGGGATTGATTATGTTGAAACGGGGCGTGAGCGCAGGCGAGGCGAAGAAGTTGCTAGCGAGTACAAAAGGAAATTTAAGGCTGGCGTTGGGCGAAAAGGGGAAAGCACGGCGCGATGGATAAATTTCTGATTAAAGGTGGAAAGGCACTGCAAGGGACCGTGGCGATCAGCGGCGCGAAGAATTCGGCGTTGCCTGCGATGGCCGCTTCGCTGCTGACGGCAGAGCCTGTTTCGCTGCACAACATTCCGCGTGTGCGGGACATCATCACAATGGCGAAACTGCTGGCGTTCATGGGCGCGCGCGTTTCGGTGGATGCGTTTCCCGGGGCGGACTATACGCTGGAATCGAAATCGATCACACACGCGGAAGCACCGTACGAACTTGTGAAGACGATGCGTGCGTCGATTTTGACGCTGGGGCCTACATTGGCGCGGATTGGGATTGCGCGTGTTTCGCTGCCAGGGGGCTGTGCAATCGGCGCGCGGCCTGTAGATTTGCATTTGAGCGCGCTGGAGAAAATGGGCGCGGAGATTGTGACGACGCACGGATTTATCGAAGCGCGGGCGACGCGAGGGCGGCTGCAAGGCGCGCATATTACATTTCCAAAAATCACTGTCACGGGAACGGAAAATATTTTGATGGCTGCGACGCTAGCAGACGGCGAAACGGTGATTGAGAATGCGGCGCGTGAGCCGGAAATTGCAGACCTAGTTGCGTTGTTGCGAAAAATGGGCGCGAAGATATGTGGAGAAGGAAGTTCCGCGTTGCGCGTGCAGGGCGTACAAAAACTCGGCGGCGCAGATCATGCTGTGATTCCCGATCGCATTGAGGCGGGAACTTTCCTGGTGGCTGGGGCAATCACTGGCGGCGATTTGACGCTGATCAATTGCGATCCGGAGCATCTAGGCGCAACGATTGAGTTGCTGCAAAAGACGGGCGCGGTGGTTGAGACGACGGGGCCGCATCGAGTGCGCGTGCGCGCACCACGGAAATTGGAGGCGGCAGACGTTACGACAGAGGAATATCCCGGGTTTGCGACGGACATGCAGGCGCAGTACATGGCGCTGGCGACTCAGGCAGAAGGCAATTCGACGATCAACGAGACTATTTTCGAAAACCGGTTTTTGCATGCGAGCGAGATGATGCGCATGGGCGCGCACATTTCGATTGATGGACATAGCGCGGTGGTCCACGGGCCTTCGCCGCTTTCCGGAACAACTGTGCAGGCGTCGGATTTGCGTGCGAGCGCGGGGCTGGTGCTGGCAGGGCTAGTGGCGAACGGCGAGACGATTATTGAACGTGTTTATCACATTGATCGCGGATACGAACGAATTGTGGAAAAGCTTCGGGCTCTCGGTGCAGTGATTGCGCGGGTGCACGGGCAAGGCCAGTAAGTCCCTCTATCCATCACACGCTTTTGTGGTAAAACTTTGAGTGGAAGTGCGCCAGCCGCGATCTTCCAACACATTTGTGGATTGGGGAATTTTCATGGTGAGTAAAGGAAGCGTGAGGATTTGCAGGTTTGTTTTTGGGGGGTTGACGGCCGCTGCGTTAGCATTTGGCGTAAATGCGCAGAGCCCGGCGGGCGGTGGTGGCGGAACAGGCGGCGGCTCGGGAACGGGTGGCGGCTCGGGAAGCTCCGGAAAAGAGATTGGGAGAGACACTTCGCTGACGAATCCAGAGGTTGCGCTGGCACTTACAAAACCACCGGAAAAGAAGGAAGCGAAGGCGTACGAGACATTCAAGAACGTGCCGGCGACAGACGTGGCAAACAAAATTAAGGCCGGTGAGAAGTTTTTGAATGACTATCCGAAGAGTGAGTTGGCGCGGTATGTCTATCCTTATCTCGTGGTTTGCTACATACAGTCCAACGAACTGGAGAAAGGGCTGACGGCGGCAAAGAAAGATTTAGAGATTAATCCGAAGGATTACCGGACGATGGCGGTGCTTTCGCAGTCGCTGGCGCGATCCTACAATCCAAGCACTCCGAATGCAGAAGATCAGCTTGCGAAGGCGGAAGACTACGGTAAAAAAGCTTTGGAAGGATCACCTACGCAACCAAAGCCCGAAGGAATGGCTGACGAGGCGTTTGCCGCCATGAAGAAGGATACGGAAGCGATGGCGCACAGCGGAGTTGGGCTGGTGGCGCTGCGGAGGAACAAGTATCCGGAGGCGATTGCGGAGATTGAAAAAGCGGTGAGCCTGAATGATACGGACCAGACGAATTTTTATCTGCTGGGTGTGGCAAATCAGAATTCGGACCATATGGACGAGGCGGCGAAAGCGTTCCTGAAATGCGCTGCGCTTCCGGGCAATTTACAACCCGCCTGTTCTAGCGCGGCTGTAGAGGCGAAGAAAAGCGCAAGCAAGTAAACGAATCGAGAAAATGTAGCGCGGTTAATCTTTCCGGTGCGCCCATTTTTGCGTTTGTTGTGGCTTCTGTTAGACTTTTTCCATTCTTTTTGCGAGCGCGAATGCGCCAACACACATTTGGAGGACGCGGGAATGTCCAACACTGAACTACTAGAAAAGATTGATACGGCGATTGCCGAGAAGAATTTGCTGAAGCACCCGTTCTATCAGGATTGGCAGGCGGGGAAACTTTCGCGCGAGTCGCTGCAACTTTACGCGGCGCAATACTACCGGCATGTGGAAGCGTTTCCGCAACACTTGAGCGTTCTGGCGGCGCGGGCGGATGAGTCGTTGAAGCCGGTGGTGATGGAGAATTTGGCGGAAGAGTTGAATCCGGAAGGGCCGCATCCAAAATTGTGGCGGGATTTTGCGGAGACGCTGGGCGTGAGTGAGGATGATGTGGTGGATTCGCCATCACTGCCCGGGACGCAGCATGTGGTGCACAAGTTCCGCGAGATTTGCGCGAACCGGACAGTGGCAGAGGCGGTTGCAGCGCTTTATGCGTATGAAGCGCAAGTGCCGGAGATTGCGACGACGAAGATTGAAGGGCTGAAGAAGTTTTACGGCGTGACGGAGCCGAAAGGGCTGGCGTATTTTGAGGTGCATGAGGAAGCGGACAAGATTCATCGGGCGGCTTGGCGGGGATGGCTGGAAGCGAATACTGCAGGGAATGAAGAGGCGATTCTGAGATCCACGAATGAGGCGCTGGATGCACTTTGGGGTGTGTTGAGCGCGGTACATTCGAACTGCGCCAACTAAAACGGAACGATCGAAGTAATCGGATCAGTTGAGGTCCTGAGGTCCCCAAAAAAAAGCAGACCTCAGGACGACAACCAAAAGATGAAATAAAAAGCCCTCGAATTTTTCGGGGGCTTTTTGGCGTTTGTGGCTGAAATTTATTCGACTGGAGGAGCTTCGACCGGAGCGGAGACGCCGGCTGCAGCTTCCTTGCTTTTTTGCTGTTTGTCGCGGGCTTCCTTGATGAGGGCTTTGCGCGAAAGGCGGATCTTGTTGCCTTCGATGGCGAGCACCTTGACCATGACCTGATCGCCGAGCTTCAGTTCATCGCGAACGTCGCGGACGCGGTGTTCGGCGATTTCGCTGATGTGAAGCAAGCCGTCGGTGCCCGGGAAGAGTTCGACGAATGCGCCGAATTCCGCGAGACGAACGACTTTGCCGAGATATGTTTTGCCGATTTCGGCGCTGGCGGTGACATCGCGGACCATTTGCAGCGCTGCGTCGCCGCCGGAACCGCTGGTGGCGAAGATGTGGACGGTGCCATCTTCGTGAACGTCGATCTTGACGCCGGTTTGTTCGATGATGGACTTGATTTTCTTGCCGCCCGGACCGATGAGATCGCGGATCTTGTCGGTTGGGATACTGAGCTTGAAGAGGCGCGGAGCGTATGCCGAGATTGCGGCGCGCGGCTCGCTGAGGGTGGCGTCCATGATATCGAGAATTTCGAGGCGGGCTTTTTTCGCCTGCGCGAGAGCTTCGCGCATCATCGGAATGCTGATGCCGGTAACTTTGATGTCCATCTGAAGCGCGGTGACGCCAGTGCGTGTGCCGGCCACTTTGAAATCCATGTCACCGTAATGGTCTTCGGCACCGGCGATGTCGGTAAGGATGGAGTATTTGCCTCCATCGCCAACGACCAAGCCCATCGCTATGCCTGCGCATGCGGACTTGAGCGGAACGCCCGCGTCCATCATGGCGAGAGAGCCGCCGCAAACGGTGGCCATCGAGGAAGAGCCATTGGATTCGAGAATGTCGCTGACGAGACGCATGGCGTAAGGGAAATCGGTTTCGGGTGGAAGCAGGCTCATCAGCGCACGCTCTGCGAGGGCGCCGTGGCCAATTTCGCGACGGCCGGGTCCGCGATTCGGTTTTACTTCTCCGACGCTGAACGACGGAAAATTGTAGTGGAGCATGAAGCGCTTGAAGGTGTCTTGCGCGAAGAGAAGATCGAGGCGCTGATGGTCTTCCTTGGTACCAAGCGTGAGAGTAGCGAGGGCTTGCGTTTCGCCACGGGTAAACAGCGCTGAACCGTGCACGCGGGGCAGCAACGTGGTTTCGCAGGTGATTTTACGAATCTGGTCGAACTTGCGGCCATCGGGACGGCGGCGCGCGTTCAGGATTTCGTCGCGGAAGATCTCTTCCTTGAGGCGATCGTAGGCGCGCTTGGTGAGCGTGATTTTTTCTTCGTCCTCTTCGGGAATCGCTTCAACGAGTTTGGCCTTTAGGGCGTCGACAAGCGAATAGCTTTCCTTTTTGGGATGCTTTTCGGTGTTGAGGGCGTCCTTGAGGTCGGCGGAAATCGTTTTCTTGAGGGTGGCGTAGATCGCGTCGTCAAAGGGGAACGATGCGACCTCGACTTTCTTAATTTTAAGTTGTGCGTGGAGATCCTTGATAGCAGCGATGATTTTTTTGATTTGCGCGTGGCCGAATTCGAGGGCTTCGACGACGGTGTCTTCGCTCACTTCGAGCGAGCCGGCTTCGACCATCATGATGGCTTGTTCGGAAGCGGCGATGACGATGTTCATCGCACTTGTTTTTTGCTCGGCGACCGTTGGATTGGCGACGAGCTGGCCGTTGAGCAAGCCGACGCGGACGGCAGCGATGGGCGTGGCAAACGGCAAGTCAGAGCAGTAAGCTGCGGCAGCGGCACCCGTGACGGCGATCACGTCCGGATCATTTTCACTGTCCGCGGAGAGAACCATTGCATTAACTTGCGTTTCGTTGCGCCATGACTCCGGAAACAGTGGGCGCATGGGACGGTCTATCAGGCGGGAGACCAAGATTTCACGTTCCGTCGGACGCCCTTCGCGCTTGAAAAAGCCACCTGGAATTTTCCCCGCCGAGTAGGTGTACTCGCGATAGTCCACGGTGAGTGGCAGAAAGTCTCTGTCATTCGGTTTGTTGGCCATGACGGCGGTATTCAAAATGACGGTGTCGCCATATTTGGCTACAATTGCGCCATTCGCTTGCTTAGCAATCTTTCCGGTTTCCAGGATCAGCGCCCGGCCGCCCACTTCGACCGACACCTGATATGGCGCCGGAATTTGCGTGTTCTCTGACATAATTTGTTTCCCCTGGTCCCGCCTTGCGGGACTCTTTCTCTAACTTCGTGCATTTGACCGTTCGTTTCTGCGCAGGGCTCAAGCCCGGGAGAGAACGACAACACTCATGATTAATGTTCTGTGAAAGAAAAAGAGGCAGGTTTACCGAGGAAATCGCCAATTCTGCACACACCAAGAGACAGGCCAGCTTTAGGGCAGGCGGAATTCACACAAGGACACAACCCCTGTGCTTTCTATCGTTTGGTTTGATTGCTTCAAAAACTGCTGTTTTGACTTCGAGCAGTTACTTGCGCAGGCTAAGGCGATCAACAATCTCGCGGTACCGATCCGGGTCACGGCGATTGAGATAGTCCAGCAGACGCCGGCGCTTGTTGACCATCATGATCAACCCCCGCCGGGACGCATGGTCTTTAACGTGGGACTTGAGGTGCGTCGTCAAGTAGTTGATCCTCTCGCTGAGAAGCGCGATTTGCACTTCCGGCGAGCCCGTATCCTTTACATGAGTCCGGAACTGTTCGATCAACACGGCTTTCGGTGCGCTCAAGTTCCCTCTCCGTCGTCCCCTGAATTTATCCTCTTATCTTCGACCCATTCAGAGTAACACAACATTTCTTTTTGTGTAAAGCCTCACGGGAAGGGTAGTGAGTTAGTTTGAATTTTTGACCTATTGTGCCTCGATCCAAAAAATTGAAACTAACCCACCGGGGAGGGTTGCGGAACGACTTGAGTGAGGAAAAAACTATGTTTCTGAGCACGCATCCGTTACATTGTGCGGGCGATTTGCCGTGCCAGGTGCATCCAAGTTGAGTTAAGCGACTTCCAGAAGCGCGAAATGCGGCTTTTGGCTCAGGGCGGGGACTGTCTACTCATGAAAACAAAGGTCTGGCGGAGAGTTTTTGAAATTTTTGTAGGAACGGTGGCTGGAGTAATCGTTTGCGCGGGTTTTGCAGGCGCACAGGACAAGCCGGATGCGCCAACACCAAAGCCGGAGACAACCGCGCGGCAAGAGCGGAAAACATCCGTGACGGACGAGATCTTCAGGAAAAGGCCGATCGAAATCTTCCTGGGATTCAAGCCAAATCTTGCGCCGATCGAGACTCCCGACAATGCGCCGCCACTCGCCGTCAGCCAAAAGTACTCCTATGCGTTTCAACAGGCGGAAGATTTCAAAGCACACCTGGGAAACGTCATACAGGCGGCGATGCAGCAGGCGGTGGATTCACAGCCTCACTATGGCCAGGGCTGGGGGCCGTACGCGCAGCGCTACGGTGCTGCGGAAGCGGATCAGGTGACGTCGTGCTTCTTTATCTATGGATTTTTCCCGCACCTGTTAAAGACCGATCCTCGTTACTTTCGAAAGAAGCACGGGTCGATCTGGTCCCGCGTGAATTATGCCGCTTCGCGAACACTCGTGACGAAGAAGGATTCCGGTGGATTGACCTTCAATACGCCGCAAGTGGTGGGCCAGCTATTCCAGAGCGGAATTTCGACGGCGTACTATCCCGCGAGAGACCGCGATCCAGGCCAGGTGTTTCAAAGCTGGGGACTCAGTCTGCTGTTTAACAGCGGATACAATATCGGCGCCGAGTTCTACTCGGACATCTGGCACAAAGTATTCCGCCACAACTAAAGACTGTATGCACGCGGGAAACCCATCCTGATTTTTCCCCTATACGATTTTTTGCCTCCCGGAACGGCTAATCTCGCCTACTTCCTATCCGAATTAAGCCGGTTTGACATAACGATACGAACCGTATTGAACTACCTGACCTGACGTCAGCGTTAGAATCTGCGCATTCCGCTCCAAGCAACGCGCAAATTCATAAGAACGCATCTGGGGGGTAGTTCACATGGGGTTCACGCGCATTTTCCTTTCTTCATTTTCAAAGCTTGGACGGATGTTCTGTGCAATCGCGATTCTGTTCTGTGCTTTAACACCAGTGTCGCGGGCGCAAGTGTCTGCAAGCATTTCGGGATTTGTGACGGATCCTTCTGGGGCACCCGTGGCAGGAGCGGAAGTAACGGTGAAGAGTTCGGAGACGGGATGGATTCGAACGACCAGCACGGGTTCTGATGGTCGATATCTCGTCCTTGCGCTCCCTGTCGGGAAACACGAAGTGACAGTAAAGGCAAATGGGTTCAGGCGAATGTCCCGCACCGAGATTCAACTTACGGTCGGACTAGAAGCGCGCGTGGACTTTCAACTCGATATTACCGGGCCAGAGACGACAATCGAAGTGAAGGGCGACGTGTCCCTCGTGAATACTTCGACGGCGGACATTTCCGGATTAGTCGGCGAGCGTCAAGTAAAGGATTTGCCTTTGAATGGGCGAAGCTATGATTTGTTGATGCCACTGAATCCGGGGATTGTGAATTTCACTTCGCAGAAGACGGGCGGGACCGGGATTTCGAATTCAACGACCGCGAATAATTTTGCGGTGAGCGGAAACCGGCCGCAGCAAAATTTGTTTTTGTTGAATGGCGTGGAGTATACGGGCGCGGCGGAAAACAACATGCAGCCGGGCGGAACGAGCGGAATGCTGCTTGGCGTAGATGCAGTGCGGGAATTTAATGTGCAGCGCGACTCATACGGAGCGGAATTTGGAAAGCGGCCGGGCGGACAAGTGATCATCGTCACGCAATCGGGAAGCAATCAGCTGCACGGGGCTCTATTTGAGTTTTTGCGGAACAATGCGTTAGATGCACCGAACTTTTTCGATCAGGGGGATGCGCCGCCGTTTCAACGGAATCAATTTGGAGCGTCTCTGGGCGGGCCGATTCAGAAGGACGAGACGTTCGCATTTGGGAATTACGAGGGATTCCGACAACACTTGCATCAGACTTCCGCGGCGTTCGTGCCTGACCTCGCGGCCCGCGCCGCCGCCGTTCCGAGTGTTCAGCCATTGCTCAACCTCTGGCCGACACCCACGGCTGCCGATCCCGACTTTCCCGGAGTCTGCACACCGCCAACGACGCTCCCTTCGAACGCGTGTGGAATTGCCGAAGTCTTCAGCAGCCCGCTGCAGAAGATTCGAGAAGATTTCGGCACGGCACGCGTGGATCACATTTTTTCGCAGAAGGATACGCTAGGCGCGATCTATACGGTGGATGACGGAGACGACTTTACCGCGACGCCGCTGGACCCCTTCAGCGCGGATGTTGTAAAGCTGCGGGAACAGGTTGTGAGCCTGGAAGAGACGCATGTGCTTTCGCCTTCGCTTTTGAACAATGCGCGGTTCGGATTTTCGCGTGCAGGATATTTCTTTACGGGAGAGCCCACACCCGGAACCCCCGCGGCGAATGTGCCAGGATTTCTGCTTGGACATCCGGTGGGGGCGGTGGTGGTAGGTGGAAGCGCGGCATCGAATCCCGCGGCGACACTGGGACTTGCAGGGAGCAATAACGGCAGCAATCTAAGCATCGCGCGAAACCTTTTTACGTTTGAAGACCACTTGAGCTGGACGCGCGGGCACCATCAGTTGAATTTCGGTTTGTGGCTGCAGAAATTCCAATCGAATGAAACGATTGCGCTGAGTCAGTTTGGACAGGCAACGTTCACTAGCGTGCAGACATTTTTGCAGGGAACTGCGTCGAGCTTTTTGTTTGACCCTGCTCCCACGGAATTGAATTGGCGGTCGCTGCTAGGCGCCTGGTACGTGGAAGATGTGATTCGACTGAAGCCGAGCCTGACGATTTCGCTCGGATTCAGGGATGAATTCACGACTGGATGGAATGAAGCGCATGGACGCGCCGCAAACTACTTCTATACGAACGGCGTGATTAATTCGACTCCGCACATTGGGGGCTCGGAATTTTCGACGAATAACGCGAAGTTTCTACCGCAGCCGCGCCTTGGCGTTGCGTGGAGCCCGCTGGGAAGAAAGACGGTGATTCGCGCGGGATTCGGAATGTATAACGACTTGCAGGATGCGCTTGGGTATCGCGCAGACCAGAATGCGCCGTTCAATCCAACTTATACGATTCCGAATTTTGCGGTTTCGAAGTTTCCAATTGATCCGGCTGCGCCTGTACCGGCGACGGCAAAACTGGTTCCTGGCGGAGTGCAGCCGGATCTGAAAACGCCGACACTGATTTCGTATTCGTTGCGAGTGGAGCGCGAGTTGTCGCTCAAGACTTCGCTCACGGTTGGGTATGTTGGCTCGCATGGATATCACGAACTGATTGGCGTGGATGGCAACGAACCGTTTCCGGTGATTTGCCCAGCTTCACCATGCCCGGCGAATTATCCAGCTGGTTTCGGCGCGCTTGCGGGAACGCCAGTGCCGGCGGGGGCGTTTTTCGTTCCTACGAACGTAAAGGCTAATCCTGCGATTGCGAATACGTGGACGTGGTTTTCCGTTGCCAACAGTTCCTATCACGCGCTGCAGGTGGACTTGAATCACCGCTTCAGCAGCGGATTTTCAGCGCGCGGCGTTTATACGTTTTCGAAGGCGCTGGATGACGGCGATTCCTTGAATGCGACGACTTCCGGCGGAGGACCGGCGCTGGTTTCGAATCCGTTTAACATAGCGGCGGATAAGGGGCTTGCGACGTACGATGTGCAGCATATCCTGGCAGTCAACGCGACGTATGCACTTCCCTTCGGGCATGGGCAGCGATTTGCGGGCGATTTGAGCGGCTTTGCGAATGCGATTGTGAGCGGATGGAACGTGAATTCGATTATCACGGCGCAGGGCGGGTTTCCGTTCACGCCGCAACTGAGCTACAACCCTTCGAACAACGGCGATACGCGGAACCCTGTGCGGCCATTTGTGAATCCGGCTTTTTCGGGGCCGGTGATATTGGGAACGCCGGGCAAGTGGTTTGATCCGAATGCATTTCTTGCGCCGCCGAACAATGCTGCGAACGCGGGGTTCTATGGGAACTTGGGGCGGAATACTTTGCGCGGGCCAGGACTTGCGACGTGGGATTTTTCGACGATGAAGGATACGAAAATCGGCGAACGGCTGAACCTACAATTTCGAGCCGAGATTTTCAATTTGCTGAATCGTGCGAACTTCAATATGCCAAATGAAGTTGCGTTCACACCTTCAGGAGTTTCACCGACGGCGGGAGTCATCACCAGCACGACGACAACTTCACGGCAGGTTCAGTTTGGGCTGAAGCTGCTTTGGTAGACTGCGGATCAAAAAACACGCGAACTTAAGAAATAATGAGGCGGCGGCAGGCTCGAATTGCTCCTCTCGAAAGAGCAATTCTTAAGTGAGCCAACCACCGCCTCCCGGGGTGAACTCAGAAATTCAGTTTCATGCCGAGTTGCATGATGCGCGGATCGCGTGTGGTTGTGACCTTGTTGAACAAACTTGAGGTTGCAGTGAGCGAACCGCAGCAGATGGGATTCGTGTGGTTGAACGTGTTGAATGTCTCCCAGCGGAGTTGTCCAGTGAAGCGGTCCGAGAACTTAAAGTTTTTGAAGAGGGAGAGGTCGGTACGCCAGAAGCCAGGACCACGAACGGCGCCTGGGCGTTCTGTGGTGACCGTTGTTTGGGTTCCATCGGGCGCGGCGAAGGCGGCGGCGTTGAACCAACCAGTGTACAGATGCGGCGCGCCGGAATTCGGATCACCGATCTGATTGGGGCGGCAGCCAAGCGGGGAAGCGCCGAGCAAACAGCCGGCACCCGTTGGATCGATGCAAGCAGAACCGCTGCCCAGGCCGCTGCAGGTGCCGTTGCCGAGAACCGCGGTGAGCGGAAGCCCTGTCTGAAAGGTTTGAATGCCGGACAATTGCCAGCCGCCAAGGATGTGGCCAGCGACACCTTCCTGCGAGCGCATCCACGGCAATTCATACACAAAGTTTGCCGTAACAACGTGGCGGCGATCGGCGATGGTCGGACCGTAGTTATTTTCAAAATCACCGGTGACTTGCGGCAAAGCTGCACCGCCGGTGCTGCGGTCAGCAGGGTCGGTGGTCAAACCATGCGACCAAGTGTAGGCGATCGTGAACTGGGAATTGCCAGAGAAGCGTTTCTGCACTTCAGCCTGGAGCGCGTTGTAGTTCGAAGTGAAGAGGTTCACGAAGAAGAGACCGGGGCCGTAGCCGGTATAGGGGCGAAGGACGGCGAGTTTGTTGGAGTTTGTGGTGCCGTTGACGGGACCGGTGATAACGACGTTATTTGTCGAGCCTGGACCCGCAGTGCATGGAGTTGCCGTTGTGCAATTCAAATAAGATGCGACAGGCGCCTGGTTGAGATCTTCAAAGCCGGGCAGATGGATGCCGTTGCTGCCGTAATAGCCGACGTCAACGAGCCAAGTCGCCGCAAGCTGATGTTGAACATCCAAACTCCACTGTTGTGAGTAGGGCGATTTGTAATCAACCGGCATACGCGACTGGATGGTGAACGGCGTGGTAGTGGAGGCACTCGTCGTATTTCCGATAGGATTCGACATGGATGTGCCGCTGATGTTCAGGTTAGTCAAGAAGCCCTGGCTCAAGCCGACGTTAAGCTCAGAGTTTCCGAACTCGAGGCCGTTGTCAAAGTACATGCCGTAACCGGCGCGAACGGCAGTCCGGCCATCGCCTTTTGGATCCCAGGCGATGCCGATGCGCGGAGCGATGGCTTTGTTGAACTCCTTGCCGACCTTGTTGCCATAGGGAGATTTCGTTCCGACGAAGCCATTGAAGGTTGGCGGATCGGCGAAGATGAGGCCATTGAGCGGGCTGTAGTTTGGATTGCAAGTGCTGGAAGAAGGAACGCCGTTGACGAGGTGAACGTCAATGGCTCCGGTGGAGGTGACGCAGGGTGCTTCGCCTGCGCTGTAGAACGCAGGGTCGAAGTTGACGAGGCGGCTCGTGCCGCCGGGACCGCTGGCATCGGTCGGCTGACGGAAAAAGGAATGCCGGATACCGTAGGTTAGAGTGAGATTGCGGCGGACCTTCCAGGTGTCCTGGCCGTAGTATTCGAATTGATTGTCGAAGATGTTTGCGGTGACGTCGAGTGAAGCTTGCGCGAACGAACTGACGTTGCCAAGCAGGAAGTTGGCAAACTGCTGTTCGAACGTCGATGGGCAAGCGGGGAGGGCGCCGCTTCCGCAGATGGTTCCTCCAGCTGTCGTGGCCGTAGGGATATTGGTGGAGTCGAACGTGTACGAGGCGTTGTTGCTGCCGGAGAGCTGATTTTCGTGTTTGTTGTAATGATAAAAGATGGCGCCGAATTTCAGCGTGTGCGAGCCAAGCACTTTGGTGACGTTGCCGTAGACGGTGTGATTGGTGTTGTAGTCGCTGTAGGGACCGAAAGTCGAGATTCCAGTTCCAGCCGCGCCTGAGAAAGCGATTGTCGGAACGCGGTTGAGCAGATTCTGAAACGGCAAGGAAGTGCCGATGGCGGCTTGGACGTCGGGTGATTGGCTAAAGTTCTCAGCGCCGATGACGGAGCTGAGAATGGCGCCGTAAGAATAGCGATAACCGCCATCCACGATGAGTTTTGGCGTGGGAATGTACGTCGCGGCGACGTTGTATTGATGGCCCGGCGAGTGCGTGGAAGTGGTAGCAATGCCGTTCACGGGAAGACTGGTGAAGAGACCGCCTGCTTCGACGGTTGGATTGGTGTCATGCAGGAATTTACCATTGACGGTGAGTTTGGGGCTGAATACGTGGTCAATTTTGATCATGTCTTCGCGGAAGTTGAATATGTTTGCGAGCGTGGCGGTGCTGGCAAACGGGCCTGCCGCTGGAGCATTGGGCGCCGGAAACTTGGAAAAGAGATCCTGAACGTAAGCTTGTGCGATGGGATTTATGCTTCCTGTGGGAATGCTCGTGCCGTAGGCAGCGCATGTGCTGGGTGTGCCATTGACGTAGTTCCACTGGGTGCATACGGGATGCTGGAACTGACCGCTTGTCATACCTGGCAGAGGGACGGTCGCCGTGGGATTGTTATAGGTAACGATGCGGCGCGCTTCTTCGGAAACGAAGAAGAACGTTTTATTGCGCTGGGGATAGAGCTTGGGAATATAGACCGGACCGCCCACGGTGCCGCCAAAATCGTTGTAGCGAAGTTTGGGACGGTGAACGAGGGTTGCGCCGGCCTTGTTGAAGAAGCTGTTCGCGTTCAGATAGTCGTTGCGGAAAAACTCGTACACGCCGCCGTGAATGTCGGCGGTGCCGGAACGGGTAATGACATTGACCTGTGCGCCGGCGGAGCGGCCAGATTCGGCATCGTATGCGCCGCGAACGACGCGAAATTCGCTGATGGCGTCAATACTTGGGAAGGAGAGAAGAGTCAGGTTCGAACCGCGATCTACGTTGTCCGCGCCGTCCACCTGCCAGTTGTTTTCTTCGCGACGGTTTCCGTTGAGTTGGAAGGAAACGAGATTGGTGCCGATAGGAGCCGTGGCGCCCGGGAAGATCTGGTCAGCATTGCCGGAATCGGAAGCGCCGGGAACGAGCAGCACCAACTGAGCATAATTGCGGCTGTTGAGGGAAAGCTCCTTGAGTTGCGTGCCGGAGATGACGCCCGATGCCGTGGCGCTCTCCGTATCCACATGAACGGCATCCGCCTGCACGGAGATGACGTCAGTTGCTGCCCCGACTTCGAGCGTAAAGTTGATGCCCAAACGGTCGTCCACGTTGAGTACGATGCCGGAATGCACGACCTTCTTAAAACCCTTCAGTTCCACGGCGATGCTGTAGCGGCCCACCGGCAGCTGCGGAACGAAATATTGCCCGCGCTCGTCGGTCGTAACGGTGCGAACGACGATGTTCTGGTCCGAGTTGGAAACGCTGACCGTAGCATTGGGAACGACGCCACCTGCAGAGTCGGCAATCGTTCCCTGGATCGAACCTGTCACGTTCTGCGCGGAACCGACTGTTAAACAAGTACAAAACGACAAAACCAAACACACCACCCCATACCCCATTCGCTTGAACATTTCTTTCCTCCCCCAAACTGACTTCGAGAACTAGTTGCAGATACGACGGCTCGAAATTTATATCGCGCCTTTTCCCTTCCATGACACCGAAGAATGAATGGAAGCTATATAAAAAGCCGAACTCAATTGGCCCTTTCGCCGGCGAACTCCACACGGCGAGAGAGCCGGTTCACCACTTTGCAGCGATCCCCCCTGTAAACGGACCGTACAAATTCGATGGGCTTGCCATTGCGCAGATACGCGGTGCGCGTAAACCGGAACACGGGCCCTTTTTTGCGGATGCGGAGGAGTCGGGCTTCTTCGATAGTTGCAAGCGAGGCTTCGGCGACTTCATCGGCAAAATCAATTTGCAGTCCATAGCGTTCGAGCAAGCATTGGTAGAGCGACATGCGCGGCTTAAAAAATTTTTGCAGCTCCGGGCACATACGGACAGGGATATGTGTGCATTCGATGCAAAGGGGCACGGAGTCAGCGAGGCGAACGCGGCGAAGGAGGGAGACTTCTTCTTTGGGAGCCAGTTGAAGGGCTTCCGCAACTTCGGTGTCCGGCTCGATCTGGCGAAACTGGAGGATTTTGGATTGCGGGCTGGCGCCGCGGGAGCGCATCTCTTCGCTGAAGGAAAGGACCTGGCGAAAATTCTTTTCCAGTTTGATGCGGGAGACGAACGTTCCTTTGCCGTGCTGACTATAAGCGACGCCAAGGCTGCAGAGCGACTTGAGTGCGTGACGGGCGGTCATGCGGCTCACGCCCATGCGCTGGGCGATTTCCTGCTCGGACGGAACGGGCTGTCCCGCCTTCCAACTTCCCGAGCGAATCTCTTCGAGAAGGTGCTGCTGAATCTGGTAGTAGAGCGGAACGCCGCTATATCGATCAAGAAATGCCGGCCACACAGGACTCCCCACTTGTATAGAGGACTGAACATATATATCTGAATGAGAAAGGCGTCAAGGAGAACTTATTGTTGGCATTTGGCGGAGAGATCCTTGGGGACTGCAGCCGATGAATCGGAGCTAGAAAGATAAACCTGAGATTTGCGTTTCAAGCCTCCGCGGCTTGCAAACTTGTTGTGGTACCTCTACGCTACTAATTCGCTGAAAACAGATGGAGAAGCATGAACCTCACGCCTGAAGTCATTGTCCTTGCGTTCATTTGGTACGTCGTTTTTCTTTTTTCCACTACTTGCCATGAAGCGGCACACGCGCTTGCGGCGAAACTGCAGGGAGATGACACAGCTGCGAGGGGCGGTCAGGTGACGCTAAATCCGATCCCGCACATTCGACGCGAGCCTTATGGAATGGTGGTGGTTCCTATTCTTTCGTGCCTGATCTCGGGAGGGAATTCCCTTTTCGGCTGGGCGAGTGCGCCCTTCGATCCGGATTGGGAGCGCCGGCATCCGCGGAAGTCAGCCATCATGGCGATGGCGGGACCGGCGGCAAACTTTACGCTGATGTTTATCGGGGCAGCCGGCATTCACGCAGGACGCTATTTCCAACTATTCCACAACGAAAGCTGGGGACCTTTTCTCGCACAGGTATTGTTCGTACTGTTTTCTCTAAATTTGTTGCTGGGTATATTCAACCTGGTTCCGGCGCCGCCGCTGGATGGCAGCTCGGCCATCATGATTTTTATGGACGATTCGACCGCGAGGCGCTATCTGGATTGGCTGCGAGGCGGAAATTTTGGTTTGATTGGCTTGCTCATCGCAATTGTGATTTTTCGTTACGCTTATCCTCCGATCGAAGCGGTCGTTGCTTCGTTTCTCCTGCAGCGATTCTTTTAGCAAAGGAATCCATCACTTCCCTGCCGTTCTGGGAAAACGTCCTTGGCATTCGCTCCATTTTGGAACAGATGCAGGGCCGAACTGTTCGATGGACCTTTTCCTCAACTATAAGGGCTTTCGTTGTCTTTGGCGTGCATCCGCTTGGGGCGCGCAAGGCATTCGTTTTTCAAGACTTGCGGCAGCTCTTCCTTCTTGCGGCTTCCTTGGGCATTTGGATTTCGGGAGTTGGAGATGTGGAAGAAAGCGTGCGTACAGTTTCCGTATGGCACATGCAACGACGAAGACGATTGAGATTGCGTCACCTAAAGCAGGGCTTACGCCTTGCATTCTGGATGATGATCCAGCGCAGCTGGATCTTTTGATGGAGCAAGTCGGGATCCTTGGGTATGAAGGGATTCCGACGTCGGACCCAGAAGAAGCGCTTCACTTGATTCGAACAGGACGCTGTCGCATGGTCTTCGCCGATGTACACATGCCGGGAATGAACGGATACGAGTTTCTCGATGAGGCGCTGCGGAGCGACCCTGGCGTACACGTGATTGTGATGACGGGAGATTACACGCTGGATTCGGCGCTCGATGCTATCCGCCGCGGCGCGACAGATTTCCTGCCAAAGCCCGTTGACCGGATTCGTTTGAAGCGGACTCTGGATGAAGCTGCGGCACTCTACGACCAACGGCGGCGTGTGAAAGCGCTAGAAGAGCAACTGCTGAAGGATCTGGAATTCCATGGAATCGTTGGAAAGAGTCCGGCAATGCTGGAGGTTTTCGATTTCGCGCGAAAAGTCGCACGGCACTATACGAACGTACTTTTGACGGGACCGACAGGAGCGGGAAAGGAGCTTGTGGCGAGGGCGATTCACCAGATCAGCCCAGTGAGCCAGCAAAAATTGGCAGTGTGCAATTGTTCAGCTCTTGTGGATACATTGCTCGAAAGCCAGCTCTTCGGACATATGCGCGGGTCGTTTACGGGAGCGACGGACACACGGCCGGGGCTATTCGAATACGCGAATGGCGGGACGGTATTTCTGGATGAAATCGGCGAAACTTCGCTCTCCATGCAGGCGAAACTGCTGCGCGTGATTCAGAACCGGGAAATTCAGCGTGTTGGTTCGCCGGAAGTGCGGCAAGTGAATGTGAGATTGATTGCAGCGACAAATCGCGAATTGCGGGCGGAAGTTCTGTCGGGAAGATTCCGCGAGGACTTGTTCTACAGACTCAGCTCAATTCAGATCCGGATTCCTTCCCTTGCCGAGCGGCTTGAAGACATTCCGCTGCTAATGCAATTCTTTCTGAAAAAATACAATGATGCCTATGGCAAGAAAATTTCCGGACTGACAAGGCGCGCGCAGACGGCAATGCTGCAGCACTCCTGGCCGGGGAATGTGCGCGAGCTGGAAAATGTGATTTCGAGCGCGTGCATTACGGCGTCGGGTGAATTTATTGACCTCGGAGACCTGCCGGAACAGCTACAGCGACGGAACAGCCAGCATTCCAATGGCGAGGATTGGCGGCCGTTGTCCCTTGATGAAGTGTGCGGGCAACACATCCAGCGGGTGCTTGAAGTTTGTAAAGGAAACCGGCTGCGCGCGGCGCAAATTCTGGGGATTGGACGCACGAGTCTCTATCGCTATTTGAAACGCGATGGAATCGAACACAAAACCAATCATCAGTCCGCGCATTGAGCGAATTGGCGATTGCCGACTGGCTCCGCGAACACAAGTTAGCAACAGCAATTGTTTCACTGCGGAACATGTTCCGCAGTTGATTCAAATCCGGCTTTCCCTCTGAGCTGGAAAATGCACAAAACAAGCGGCTTACTTGACAATGACTTTGGCAACTTCAGTGCACTATCACTTCGAGTAAGGCGAGTTCGCCGAAACGACGAACGAAGAAAGCCGAAAAAATTCGAGCGCAGTAAAAACAACGCAAGCTGCGCGGAAAAGGTCTCACCAACTCGGTCCCCAAGTACCCCCACAAAACACCAGCCAGAACCTCCTTAGGCGCCGCGTCTGAACCCCTGAAAAACAGATTCGGCGCCTTTTCCTCGTTCAGAGAACATCTTGTTTGAGCACGAATTGGCGCAAAAAAAAGAGCGCCGACTGCTGGCGCCCTTCTGGAGAACAGTATTTGAACTGCGAGCTATGCGCGGCGAAGTTTTCCTATCGCGAGCAATCCGGCTCCAGCGACCACAAGCAGGAGAGTGCCGGGTTCCGGAGCTGAAGTCGTTCCCCCGTTCGAAGTGGAGATGGTAGCGTCGCCAGCGGTGGCATAGAAGACCCAAGATCCAGGCGCAGAGCCGTTGAAAACAAAGGTCTGTTGCGCGCCTGTCCCATCCGGAACCTGGGAGAAGATCCCCGAGGCATCCTCTCCAAGCAAATCGTTGGGGTCTGCGCAGAAACCGCCCAATTGGGCTGTCATCGTTGGATCATTGCCGCAGAAGAAGCTGCCAAAGACGTCGCTAGCGCCTGTCAAAGTGAGCGTGACCTGCGTTCCGGTAGTAATGCCATTCACGAGAAAAATATCGAATGGGCCTGTTGTCGTGACGACGTTCGTACTGGTGTTGAGGACAATGTTCGTCCACGTCGGCACGGCCCCAGAGGTATCGAAATTCACGCATTCGACAAAGGAGTCTATGTTAGCAGCAGTGCAGCCGCCGGAAGGATTAACCTGCCCTTTGCCGGAGGCGGAAAGATCTGCCTTGATGCCATTTGCAAGAGTGGGTATCGTCGAAAAAACGAGCAGCACCAAAAACGAAAAGAGAATTGCACATCGAATTTTTGTCATTACGATCCCTTAACAAGAGTTTGGGTGAGCGAGAACATGGGGCTGGGGACGCGCCACGCCTAGGTGGCACAAAGGTGCAATTTAATGGCCGATTCTGTTTTTCGGATAAATCCCTTTGCTTGCATCACTTTGAATTTTCTTGCAGGCCGGAGAAACCAATATTTGTGTAAAGCGTTGCAGAATTGCGAACCCTGTTTGCACACTGTAACACTTTCTTCAAGTCGCGCGGACGTCATGGCTTGAGGAATTTAGGGGCAAATGCGTGGCATAATGTGCGCACTTTGCGGGATTGTGAATGAGCGATTCGAAGTCGAGGCCGGACCAGCCCTCGCCAGATGCGAGTTCGCTGGGTGATACCGAACGCACGTTGAGCGGAGAGATTTCCGCAGTACCACGTTTACGCTCGACAGATTCTTCCTTTTTTCCGAGACAAATTCTTGCGAATCGTTTTGAAGTGATCCGCTTTATTGCTCAGGGCGGTATGGGCGAAGTGTATGAGGCGCTGGACACTGAGCTCAATGAGCGAGTGGCGCTGAAGACGGTGCGATTTGAGTTGTCAGAAAAAGAGCAGACACTCGAACGTTTCAAACGCGAAATTCAACTGGCGCGGCGTGTGACGCATCCGAACGTCTGCCGGACGTTCGATGTTTTTCGCCATCTGGAAAATAAGGTGGACGGAACGCCGCGAGAGACGTTGATTGTCAGCATGGAATTGTTGCGGGGCGAAACGCTCGATCAACGTATCCGGCGCCAAGGAATGCTAAGCATCGAGGAATCCTTGCCACTCATCGAGCAGATGGCGGCGGGATTGAATTCGGCACACGAAGCGGGAGTGGTTCACCGGGATTTCAAAAGCAGCAACGTCATTCTCATAGAGCAGCCGTCCAGTCCGGGCGGAACGCGAGCTGTCGTGACGGATTTTGGGCTGGCGCGTTCGGCGATTGCAGGCGGTGAATCGTTAACGGGAACGCTGGACATGTTGGGAACACCAGCGTACATGGCACCGGAACAACTGGATGGCGGCGAGATCACGCCGGCGACAGATGTATATGCGCTGGGAATCGTCATCTATCAAATGCTTACGGGGAAGCTGCCGTTCACCGGCGAGAGCGCGCTATCCGCTGCATTGAAAAGGTTAACGGCTCCGCCCCCATCACCGCGTGAAATTGTTCCGGGACTTCCGCGCGAATGGGAAGGAGTGGTGTTGCGGTGCATGGAACGCAAACCGGGAAACCGGTTTGTGAATGCGGAGGAAGTGGCAAAAGCGCTGCGTGGAGAAAGCGTTGCGCAGCCGAGCAGGCCGCTCGCTGAATCTCCAGTCGTACGAAAACTGGCGGCTGCCGCTCTCATCCTGATTATCCTGATAAGCGCAGGATATTTTGCGCTGAAAAAAAACTCCGCGGTTACGCCGCAAGACGGGGCATCGGCTGCGGCCACGACGGCGCGAACATCCGTGGCCGTCCTTGGATTCCAGAATCTTTCCGGCAAGAAGAATTCCGATACAACGGGCGACATCCTGACGGAAAGTCTGTGGTCGCAATTGGATACGGATGAATTGCGATTCATCTCTCCGGCCCATGTTGACGACATGAAGAAAAACCTGGGTATCAGCGATGATGCGGCACCCAATAAGGAGATGCTCGCGAAAATTGGCCAGTATCTAGGGTGTGACGTTCTTGTGCTTGGTTCCTACAGGAAAGATTCCTCTATTAGACCCGCCAAAATCGATTGGAACGCACATCTTGTACGAGTGAAGGACGGCGAAAGCCTCGGATCCGTTCAACGGACCGGAACGGAATCCAATATCAATGAAATGACAGCAGCGGCTGGAAGGCTGTTCCGCGAAAAGCTGGGAGTCAGGCTGAGCCCGGCGGAAGAAGCGCGCATTGACTCTTCCCTTTCATCCAATGTGGACGCACTGCAGTTTTTCTCGGAGGCGAGAGAAAAGCTACGCACATTTGATCTGTTAGGCGCGACGCGGCTTTTGGAAAAGGCGGTCGCGGCAGATCCAAGTTTTGTGCAGGCGCACGGAGTATTGGCTGAAGCTTGGTCTGATCTTGGCTTTGAGGCTAAGGCAGAAGAAGAAGCGAAAAAAGCGATGGACCTTGCGGGTAAGCTTTCTCCCGAGGGAAAAGGACTTGTCACGGGCCGCTTCTATGAAATGACGCGCGACTGGGATAAAGCGACTCAGCAATACGCGCAGCTTTGGACCCTTTACGGGGATGACCCTGAATATGGATTGCTGCTAGCGAGAAGTCAGTCCAATGGCGGCAAAGCGCAGGCCGCGCTTACAACGCTTCAGCAAGTCAAGCAAAGAGCGCTAGCTCCGGGTTTGGCGGCGCGAGTCGATCTTGCCACTGCAGACGCGCAGGACTCGCTTGGGAATCACCAGGAACAATTAACCGCAGCGACCGCTGCAGCGGAGAAAGCACAGGCGCTGAAAGCGGGATTACTGTTGGCGCGTGCGAGAATCCAGCAGTGCTGGGCGTTGCTCAATGTCGGCCAGACGGACAAAGCAAAGCCGCTCTGTGAAGAGGCACGCAGCCTGAACCAGCAAGCGGGCGATCAGCTGGGGCTAGCTCGCGCGACGAATGAAGTTGCAAACGCATACTGGAAGGCTGGAGACAACGCAAGTGCGAAGCCGCTTTACGAGCAAGCTCTCACCATATCTCAATCTATTGGCGACAAACTGGATGAAGCTGGTGCCCAAATGAATCTTGCGAACATTCAATATCAAGCCGGGGATCTGGAAAAGGCAAAGGAATCCTACAAACGCAGCATCTCGCTTGCGCAAGAGCGTGGGGACAAAAACGGGATCGGCATGGCCGAGCAAAACCTGGGAGTAATCTACTACACGCTAGGAGACGCAAAAAACGGTGCCGAGATGTATCGGAGAGCGATCGCCACAACTCGGGAAATTGGCGACAAGGAGACCGAAGCGAAGGCGTTGAACAATTTGTGCGCGTTTTCCCTGCAAGCGGGCGAGATGCAACAAGCCGTGGAAAGCTGCGAAGCGTCGCTAAAACTAAAAAAGGAAGCTGCCGACAAAGCGGACCTGGCGCGGACGCTCGCAAACCAAGGGGCAGTACAGAGTGCGCAAGGAGATTTGGCGGGCGCCAAACAAAGTTTCGAGCAAGCATTAGCGATTCAAGACGAACTCAAACAGAAAAGCGACGCAGCATATTTGCGGATTTCGCTGGCAACACTGGCGGTCGATGAAAATCGTGCCGCAGACGCAAAGAAGCTTGGAGAAATTGCGCTAACTGAGTTGATTGCAGAAAAAGACGCGGATGGCGAAGCTGGCGCTCGGTCTGTATTGGCGCAGGCATCGCTTCTACTCGGTGATCGTCATGGCGCAGTGGCGCTGAGTCAGGAAGCGCAGAAGCTTGCGGTCAAGGCGGGTGACAAGATCGTAGAGTTGGAGGCGAGGATAACGGAAGTGCGGGCGAGTCTAGCCGACTCAATACCAGCGGCAAGTGAAGCGAAGCTAAAAGCCATTCAACAGGAAGCGAGGAAAGGTGGATTCGCCCAGGTTGCGTTTGAGGCGCGACTTGCGTTGGGAGAGATACAGTCGCTGAGTGGAAAGACTGTGGATGGCAAAGCAACGTTGCGTGCGTTAGCGCAAGATGCAAAGGCGAAGGGGTTCGGGTTGATGGCACGAAAGGCTGAAAACGGGAAATAAACGAAATCATTTCGAAAAAACTTTGGTTCAACACAAGAAAAAGCCCCTGAACTTCTCAGGGGCTTTTCGCTTTTGATCGCTGAGAATTTTTCTAGAACATGTTCCAGAGGAACTGGTTGTAGACCTCGTGGTGGTACTGCACTTCGGGCGCCTTGACGAATGTGCCGAGAGCGCGAGGGCAGCGATCGGCGGAGGCGCGCTTCAAATCGGCGTAACGCGCTTTCACGTCGGCACCGAGAAGCTTGCTGGCCCAATCAGCGTTTTCGAAATTATCGAGTGCTGTGTAGATGTTGTCCGGCAGGTAGCGTTCAGCTTGGCGGAGATTCTTGATTTTGGAAGTATCGCCATCGATGCCGGTCCTGAATACGGAATATAGAACGAGATAGGGATTGGCATCCGGAGCGACGGAGCGGACTTCAACTCGCGAGCTCTTTTCGTTGCCGATGGGGATGCGGATCATGGAGCCGCGATCTACGGGCGAGGCTTTGATTTGGTTCGGCGCTTCGAAGTGCGGGTCGAGGCGGCGGTAGGCGTTCACGCTGGGATTCAGCAGCAGGCAGATATCGTTGCCGTGCGTGAGAATCTTGTCGATGAAAGACCAGCCGAGTTTGCTAAGTTTTTCTTCGCCCTTTGGATCCCAGAAAAGATTTTTCCCCCCTTTGTTAATGGAAACGTTGGTGTGCATGCCGCTGCCGTTTACGCCCACGACTGGCTTCGGCAGGAAGCTGGCGGTGAAGCCCATCTTGGTAGCGACCTGGCGGCAAATTAGTTTGTAAAGTTGAATCTGATCCGCGGCGGCGACAACTTCGCCATATCCATAGTTAATTTCGAACTGTGATGGAGCGACTTCCGGATGGTCCTTTTCGTTCTGAAAGCCCATGGAGCGCTGCACTTCGGCTGTCGTGTCGATAAAACTGCGCAGAGGATCGCCGGGCAGGGAGTGGTAGTAACCACCGGTGTTCACGTATTCGAACTTGTGCGTTTCGTGATAATGGCGCTCGGCGTTTTCGCCCTTGAAGAGGAAGCCTTCAATTTCGTTGGCGGCGTTGAGAGTGTAACCGTCTTTCTTGAAAAGCGATTCCGCGTAGCCCTTGAGGCGACCACGCGTATCCGCGCTGTACGGTGTGCCATCCTTATCAATGACTTCACCGAAGACGAGCACTTTGCCGGAGCCGAAGACATCGGCGGGCGCCCAGTAGAAAGAGCCCCAATCCATGCCGAGTCGAAGATCGCTTTCGCGCTGGGCGGTAAAGCCGCGTATCGACGAACCGTCAAACGTGAGATTGTCCCAGCTCTTTACGAGAAACTTCTTGTCGTAGTCGAGCATGTGCAGGCGACCTTCGAGGTCGCTGAAGAGGACCGTAACAGCCTTTATGCGCTTCTCGTCCGACAAATACTTGATACGTTCTTCCTGAATTTTGTGCGGCGCGACGCGGTTCTTGCGCTGCTCTTTGGCTTTGAGGTTGAGCTGCTCGAGCTCATCGTAAGGCAACGACAGAAAATTACGCAGTTCGGTCGACATGAATCTCCTCGAAAGGTTTGGTGGTGAAGATTAGAGGCGGAGTAAGGCGTAGACAGCCGGAAATCATGAGGCGGTAGCGTAACGCGGCAGCGCGCGAAGCGTCAATCGAAAGAAGTGATTTGAAGAATCAAGAAAATTGTTTTCCACAGCGAAAAGAATGTCGCACGCGCCGCGCGGAAAGAGAACGAGGCGCGATGATTTGCGCCCCCGCTTTGGTAGCTAAATCAGCTTAGCGGCTTGAGGTGTAGCTGGCGTTCGTTGCCCCATTGCCGGGGACGGTGATTGTGCTATCCATGCGAACGAGCATGCCGGTCCTGGCAGGCAAATCAACTTCCTTGCCCCTGCGCGCGACAACGTAGATTGCACTGCCCGCGAGGCCGATGCCGAATCCACGGGCCGCGTGGCTAAAAATGGTGCCAACCAGTGTGCCTCCACCGGTGCCGATAGTTCCCGCGACGATGTCGCCCTTGATGTCGTGCTTTTCTTCGACGACCTGGCCTTCGGTGATTTTCACATCTTTGCGGCGGCCACCTTCGCCATCTTTTGTGGGTTTTTGAATCGCGATCAGACTCATCTGAACACGAATGAGACGACTGTCAATTTCTACGGAGCGGAAAGAGAGATTTAAATAGGCTTCGCCACGGAATAGAGAGAAGCGGCGCGCTTTATTGATCGTCGTGACGATACCGTTCACGCGCGTGCCTGCGGGAAGAACCATCTGATCGCCGATAGCGACAGGTTCGGTGACGATAGCCAGGAACGGATCGCCGTCCTTGGCAGCGCCGGTGCTAATGTCCGTGAGCAACTGCAGATGAATCTGGGTTCCCTGCAAAAGCTGGCGGGGTTCCGCGAAGACTGCTGGCGCGGCGAGCGACACGGCGAGTACTGCAACCAAAACAACGCGAACTGCCTTCATTGAAAGTCCTCCTGACTGCACTGTGCGTGCAGGTCGGCCCCGTGACGTGGGGTATTCCGCTGGCGCTAGCGGGCCCCGATGCGGGACCGGGGCGGATGGCGGAGGAAATCCATCCACTTCTAATGTACTTGATTTTGCGGGAGCGTCCAGAAAATTTCGTCAGAGTTTCTACGACGAGAAGGAGACGATGCCTGCAGCTTTGTTTGCGTTCGCAACGCTGTGCTAGAATTTTCTTCTGCAGTTGCGCGCACAGTTTCATGGAACGGGGCGCGACTGCCGGAGCGTGGAACTTCGGGCTCTGTGCAACGAGGTCCCGCGAACCCCGCCAGGCCCGGAAGGGAGCAACGGTACCGGGAACGCCTCGGGTGCCGCAGATCACCCGAGGTTCCTCGCACTGAAAAAAGTTTTCAGTAATCAGTTGTCAGTCGCCGGTAGAAATTGCACACTCTCCACCTATGGCCTATCAAGTCATCGCACGGAAATATCGCCCACAAACATTTCGGGATCTTGTCGGACAAGAGCATGTAACGGAGACGCTGGCAAATGCGATCAAGAATAATCGCGTGGCGCATGCGTATATTTTTTCAGGCGCGCGCGGAGTAGGAAAAACAACTGCGGCACGAATTCTGGCAAAGGCTCTGAACTGCGTAGAAGGGCCGACATCCAATCCTTGCGGTGTATGTGATTCCTGCAAGGAGATTGCTGCGGGGACTTCGCTCGATGTGATTGAAATTGACGCTGCCTCGAATCGAGGCATCGACCAGATTCGCGAACTGCGAGACATGGTGCGTTACGCACCGGCGGCTGCGAGAAGCAAAGTTGTGATCCTCGACGAAACGCACATGCTGACGGACGAAGCGTCGAATGCGCTCCTGAAGACTCTAGAAGAACCGCCGGAGCGTGTGATCTTTGTGATGGCGACGACGCAACCGGAAGATTTGGTGGATACGATTCGCTCGCGTTCGCAGCATTTTCATTTTCGCGCGCTGACGTTCAACGAAATTGCCGGACGGATTCAAGAAATTGCAAAAAAAGAAGAGCTAAAGATAGATGATGGCGCCGTGAGCGTGATCGCACGGATGGCGGAAGGAAGTTTACGCGATGCTCTTTCGTTTCTGGAGCAGGCGCGGGCTTATTGCGGCGACAAGATTGAAGACAAGGCGGCTCGCGAGCTTTTCGGTGTTGTCCCAGAAGATGCATTAAATGAGTTGGTCGAGGCGATTGCTGCGGGTTCCACAGAACGCGCGCTTGGTCTTGTGCACTCGTTTCAAAAAGAAGGCCGCAACCTGCAGCATTTCTGCCGTGAGGCGGTACGGCATATTCGCAATTTGTTGATTGCACGTGTGAGTGGCGCGGATTCGGACTTGATTGCGGCAACACCCGATCAACGGCCGGCGATTGCCAAGGCTGCTTCCCTTTTTAGCGAAGAAGACCTGACACGGTTTTTTCAGATTTTGCTGCAGACAGATGATGATTTGCGACGGAAGCCCGATCCACGCGTGCACCTGGAGATGGGGCTGCTGCGATTGATCAATGCGGGACGTTTGGCACCGCTTGAAGAGTTGCTTGCTGAGTTGCGTGGCGGCGCGGATAGCGGGACAGCCAGTGTAGCGGCACGGAGTGCGGTTTCTGCAGCGCCAGCAATTCCTGCGAAGCGTGAAATGGCCAGCGCTGCAGCGGTTGGATCGTTTTCTCCCGCACCGCGCGAGAGCGCGCCGACAATGCGCGAATCATTTTCGGCCGCTCCGAGTGAACCTGCAGCACTCAAGAATCCACTATCCTCTTTCACACCGGCTCGGGAAGTAATTCCGCCGCCTGCGCATGAGGCTACTGCTGAACCAGCGAAAAATCTGGAAACGCCAGCGACAAAAGTTGCCGCGCAAGGTCTGAGCGAAGAGCAAGTGCTCGAAATTCGCGCTGCGATCCAAGCTCAGCAGAAATTTTTGGGAGAACTCGTTGAGCACGGCCATCGCTGGGAACTCGAGGGAATGGAATTGCGAATTTATTTTGCGATGGAGAAGCGGCCGTTCGCCGAAATGATTGAAGGACGCGAATCGCTGGAGAAGGTGCGTATCGCTTCGAGCAAAGTACTAGGGAAGTCGGTTCGCGTGTGTGCTAGGATTGAAAATGTTGCGGGAAGTGTTGCGCCGCAAGCTGCAAACACGCAGGAGTTGCGCGCGCAATTCGAACGTGATCCGATGGTCAAGTCCATGCTGCAACGCTTCGGAGGAAAAATTTCCGAAGTGAAGCGGCCGGTGAATTAAGGACTGCAGGGGTGATAACCATGGAAGTCGGCGCTCTCCAGCAGATGCTCACACGATTGCGGCAAGTGCAGGAAGACTTGCAGCGGCAGGTGAATCAGGTTGCCGTCGAGGCTTCGGCAGGCGGCGGCATGGTCACTGTGAAGATGAACGGGCAGAAGCAAGTGCTCGAAGTGAAGATCGAGCAAGCGGTCTTTGCAGAGAAAGATCAAGAGATGTTGCAGGATCTCGTGCGCGCAGCGGTCAACGAGGCTTCGCGCCGCGTAGACGATGAGCTGGCAAATCAGATGAAGAGTCTTGCCGGAAATATTCCTGGCGTTCCCGGGTTGAAAATTCCGGGTTTGTTTTAGTTCCCTCTCCGCTTCTCTTTGCATTTAAATTACGTTCGGTTTGGTTCATTAGGCATGCAATTGCTATAGAATGCGGTGCATGAGCCCCGACAATTCTGTTGGTACGTTCATCGAATCCGCAAAATCGCGCAGCATATCCGATCAAGCCATCGTTGGGATGCTCACGTCACAAGGTTGGTCGGAGAAGGAAGTCTATGCGGCTCTGGCCGCTTACTACGAACATTCGATAGGAATTCAGGTGCCTTCCCGCAAGGGTTCCGGAACCGCCGCGCGGGACGCATTCTTCTATCTTCTAATTTTCTCCACATTGGCCACATGGACCATAGCGCTGGGCGCGCTTTCGTTCGATTTGATCGATCGCTGGCTGGCCGACAATCTTTTTCAGAATGCATGGCAGTCCGGCGGCTATGGGGATTATTCGATCGCGTCTGAAATGGCCGCGATTCTGATCAGCTTTCCTATCTATCTCTTAATCTCGAGAATTGTTGTTCGCGACACTTCGGAACATCCCGACAAATTGAACTCGCCCGTTCGCAAATGGCTGACTTATATGGCGCTCGTCATCGCGGCGGGAATTTTTATCGGCGATCTAATTACCACGCTGACTTACTTGCTGAGGGGCGAACTTACCTCCCGGTTCATTGCCAAAGCTGCGGTGGTAATGATTCTTTCGGGTGGAGTTTTCTTCTATTACTTTGGAGGACTTAGAAAATCCGATGAGGCGGAACGAATAGATTCGTGGCATCGTGATAGGTGGCTAGCCATTGTGAGTGCTGTGGCCGTTTCCGTAATGGTTACGCTGGGATTTTCAAACATTGGCGCGCCAAAAAGGCAGAGGTGGATGCGGGCCGATGCGAGGCGAGTACAGGACTTATATCAACTAAGCACGGGAATCAGGGCGAAGTGGAAAGGCACGGAACAAAAACTTCCTTCCAACCTGAACGAATTAAATCAAACAATGACGAGAGACCCGGAAACTCAAAAATCTTACGAGTATGTGGTTCGAGACGGACGTCACTATGCCCTCTGCGCGGATTTTCAGTTGGTGAGCACGCAAGCTAATCCAACTGCAGCCACAACAACGTGGGCTCATCCGGCCGGGCACTATTGTTTCGAGCTTGACGCCGATAGAGATGCGGGAAACCCAAATGTTTATCCCTATTTCTAGTTAAGCGGAGCTGGAAAAACTATTTTTCAGATAAAGATTTCTGCTGAGAGGGTTCGCTGTTTTCGGTTCGTGACGGATTGATAGTCAGCGAGTCTAGGATTTTTTCTAGCCTCTGCAGCACGGCCTGGTTGTTCACTTTTTTGATGCCATCCATGGAGCCGTAGCCTGCTGTGGCGATGCCGTAACCGATTTCGTAACAGGATTGTTCCGCGTAGCCGTGCAGATAGGTTCCGGCATATTGGTGCATGCTTGCTGCAGCGCTTTCTTTTCTCATGTGAAATTCGACTCCATCAATTTTGCGGGTTTGGGTTGGAGCGCCGTCACCGGTTGGGCTAAATTCGGCGCATTGCGCTTCCGTCACGTTTGGAAAAACGCTGACGGTGAGAAATGCATTTACGAAATCAGTGCCAGGATGTGCAGTGCGCGGAACTTCAATCGTCGCAAGCCTCACGCCGCCTTCCGTAGAAAACTCCATAGGAATTTTCCCGAGGTAGCCGAGGCCGCGATCCATGTCGGGCAAATCGCCTTCTTCCAGTTCGTAATTTTTCGGGAAATCGAAGGAAACACCGTAAACGGTGTCGTCAAAATGGCGCGTGGTCTCTTTCTTCTGCGCGTGCTTTTCAATGGTGAGTTGCCTTCCGGAAAGTGCACGCGTGGAAAAGTGAGGCTCAACACGGGCCGTATTCGCGGACTTCTGGATAATCGCCGGTTTCGCCGTGGGTTTGCCCGCTGCGTTATCGGCCGATGCGATAGAGCGACGCGAGCAGCCCGAGGTTGCCATCATGATCACAGCCAAATAAAGGAGCAGAATAAGCACGCCATACTTCAATTCCTTCTTGTCCAGTTCGCGCTTCCAATCCAATTTGCGACGCATCGCGGGCTCCCATATCGAATTACGATAGATAGAGAGCAAACTGACCGCCCAACCCAAACCATTGAAAATAGGGATCTTCCACAAATGCATTCTGTGGGTGTGGTGCCACTCTGTGTCTTCGTTTCTACTTACATCAATAAGCCAAGCACTGCTTGCTCAGATTGCGCGGTACGGACTAGAATTCCGCGCAGTCCCCGCTGCAAAGTGCGCTCAGGAGTCCTCTTGCCGAAAAAAACCTATGAACCAAAGCCCCTGGACACTTCTCATATCCGGCAAACAAGAGAGCTGCAGAAACTGATCGAAGAACTGGCTCGCAATACACACGATGTGTGGGCGTCGCAACGAATTTCTGAAGGCTGGACGTACGGACCGAAGCGTGACGATGTGAACAAGCAACATCCTGACTTGGTGCCGTACAACAAACTAACTGAAAAAGAAAAAGCGTACGACAGAAAAACGGCAGAAGAAGTGATCAAAGCTTTGCTGGCGATGGGATACCGCATAGAAAAACCTTGAAAGATCCCAATACTAAAGAAATTGAACCCAAGCAAAAGGCATATTCATGAGCGACGCTCCCAACAAACAGACTCTCAGAAATCCTGATATTGACACGGGCGACGACATGTACGATTCGCCGGAAGACATTCAACTGGCGGGAGCTTTGCAGGGAGCACTGAAGCAATGGGAAAAACTGGCCGATCTATATTGGGATTCCAACAAGGAAGCGATGCGAAAGCAGTCCAGATACCGCAAGCTGGTGACCTGGGGTGTGGTAGGAGGATGCGCCGCAGTGATTCTAGCGATTCTGCAGTTGTTCTTTGGCGGCACCCATCTTTTGGACTCGATTTTCAAGAGCAAAGCAGAACTCGCAAGCATGATCGTCGTCAGTCTTGAGGCACTTGCTGCGCTTGGTGCATGCGCAATTGTCATTTGGGGATTGTCAACGAAGACGCACGAGCATTGGCTGTTGGAACGCCATCGAGCGGAACGAGTGCGTCTGCAAAAGTACAGGTCATTGATCGAATTTGGATTGAAGGGCCTCTCCGATTCAGAACTGCCCAAGTGGAGCGCAGAGCAACGGCGCAAAATTGAAGTAATTGAACACCTGAAGGAAGAAGGCCTTCAAAATTGGATTTCTGAAAATTACACCTCCTATGACGAATTTGAACCAAAGGATGACTGCATTTCTGAAGGTGCTGCAGCAGACCTTTTGGAGTATTTCCGGAAGAAGCGTCTTTCGGTTCAAACAAACTATTTCTTGAAGAAATCAAAAGAAGCTGAACAAAAAAACTGGGTCACGAGAAGATTTCCTGCCGTGCTGCTTTTGGCGAGCTTTGCCTTCGCGTTCTTCCACTTCGGACTAGATCTCTACGTAAAAATCGCAGCTACCGCTGTTGCGACCGCAGGATCGGCACAATCCGCCGCGGAAGACTGCAGCGCAGCTTGCAATTCTCTGACGGGGACGACTTCCGCTGCATTCGCCCTGATCGCCTTTGCGGCGTGCGCCCCTGTACTTGGATCAGCAATACGCACTTACCGAAATGCCTATGAGTTTGCCCGCAATTCCCTGCGTTTTCTTGCCAACTTTCGTGAATTGGATTTTCGTTCCGGCAAGCTCAGCCACGCAGGACAATCCACGAAGGAAATCCTGAAGCAGTTATGGAAAGTCGAAGACACACTCGAACGCGAGCATCGCGAATGGCTGCGATTGATGATTGAAGCAGAGTGGTACGGGTGAGCATCGTTTGCGCGCTACAAGCGCTTATGCTACACAGAGTACATGCCTGATTTCGCCGCTCCTGTAGAACGACTCATCGACGAACTGAAACATCTCCCTGGTATCGGCCAGAAGACCGCGCAGCGGTTGGCGTTTCATTTGTTGCGCGCCGCACCGGAAGCCGCACTTGGACTCGCCGACGCTATTCGCGACGCGAAAGAGAAAATCCGCGAATGCTCGGTGTGCAGCAACATCACGGATGCCGATCCATGCCTCTATTGCACCGGCGCGAATCGCAATAAACATTTGATTTGCGTGGTTGAAGAAGCGCACAACATCATGGCGATTGAAAAGACGCGGACGTTTAGCGGGATGTATCACGTGCTGGGCGGATCGCTTTCGCCGCTACAAGGCCGCGGACCGGAACAACTAAAGATCAAATCGTTGATTGAACGGCTGAAAGGCGGAACGATCGAGGAAATCATCATGGCGACGAATCCAACGGCGGAAGGCGAAGCGACTGCAGTTTATCTTTCGAAGCTGCTCAAGCCGCTGGGGGTGCGCGTGACGCGCATCGGCGTGGGAATTCCTGTAGGTGCGGACCTGGAATATGCAGACGAAGTGACGATGCTAAAGGCGCTGGAGGGCCGCCGCGAACTGTAACCACGAATTGGACCGGAAAAATTTGCCATTTGTTCTTCGCTTTTTCAAACTGCTGATAAATTCCTTCGAGTATCACCCACTAGATAATTCGCGCAATTCGGTATAGAGTCCCCTCTCTACGAAGAATGTCCCCGCAAGGAGATGCGCTATGTCCGGATTGGCGCACTACATGGGTCAGTACGACCATGAACATCACTCAGGTTGGAACAAGCTGCTGCACGCGATTGGGATCCCGATGATCTTTGCGGGAATTGTTCTTTTGGTGTTGCGGCACTGGAGTTGGGGAGCGGGAAGTTTCCTAGGGGGTTGGGTACTACTATTCCTAGGCCACCGCATCGAGGGCAACAAACCTGCTTTCTTTCAAGGTCCGATTTATCTCCTAGTTGGACCCATCTGGGTAGCAAAAGAAGCATGGTCGTTCCTATTCCCCAAGCCGACCAGCACCGAGGCTAAAAGCGAGAAGGAACAGGCCTCGTAAGTACCAGAAAACGATAAGGATATTTCTCATCACGGCGACCCCAAATGGATGATTTTGGCCACCATCTTGCCGATGAATCCCCTGAGATGGTGTCAGAGGGCATGACGAACGCGAGCACGGAACTACGCAAGCGGCGTAGTACGCGCATCGTCCAGGCTGTTCCACTCGTTGTGACGGGTGTGGATGCGCTGGGCCGTCCTTTTGTGGAACGCACTTCTAGTTTGATCATCAACTGCCACGGATGCCGCTTCCAGTCGAAGCATTACGTTCTGAAAAACATGTGGGTTTCGCTGGAGATTCCGCACCCGGAATCGGGTCAAGCGCCACGTTCGGTGCGTGGCCGCGTGGCGTGGATTCAACGGCCCAGAACAGTGCGGCAGCTTTTTCAGGTCGCACTCGAACTCGAAATTCCCGGAAATGTATGGGGCATCGCATTTCCGCCCGAAGATTGGTTCGGATTTGATCCGCACGCGGAGCGGCAAATCACTATGAGTTTGCCGGTCGAAAACGATCCAGAAGCCTCGGCAGCTTTGCGGGCGGAAATGGGCGTTCCCGCAAATGAAGTGGAACTGCCACCAGCGGCTGTGGGCATGGACAACGTCCGCCCGTTCCCCGCTCCGACAAGTACGACCGACGCGTCACTGCAACTCGCGCGACAATTGACAAGGCTTGTGGCAGATGCGAAGCAGCAAATTCATTCGACGGCGCATGAAGTGGTTTCACAGCTGGTTGCGTCAGAGCAACGCGACGCGTTTGAACAGTGGGAGCAAAAATTCGCAGCGGCCCGCGCCGAAGTTTCCAATGAAGCGGACCGAGCCGTGGAGCGCATTCAGCGGGAAACGGATGAACGCACCCGCGCCGCTCATGCAACGGCTGCTGAAGGCTTGAAGAACGACTTGCCAGGATGGGTCGCACCACAACTCGAGCGAGTAACGCAGGAATTGACAGACCGGATCGCACAAGCCGGCACGGCTCAGATGGCGCAGCAGGATCAACGTCTTGCAGAATTGAGCGAGCGAGTTACCGGTTTGCTGAAGCAATTAGAGGAAACCGGCGACCGATTGAATCAGCGGGCAAATGAAACGGACGCGCGGCTCAGCGAACGCGTTGAATCCGCGGCGCGCACCATCGAAGAGGTGGCTCGTCAAAAAGAAGAAAGCGCCGGAGCGAATCGCGAAAATCTGCATGCAGAAGCTGGCAGCGCGCGAGAACAATTGCAAACTACCGTTGCGGAAGCGAAGTCTGCGCTGGACCAACATCTGGCCGAACGAATTGGCGGCGCTCAAACTCATCTTCAGGGCGCAGCCGATGCGGCTGCGGCTACAGCACAAGAGCGCATCTCAGCGAGTCTGCAAGAACATTCAAACCGGTTGGTGGCACAGCTTCACGAGAATCTGGAAAGTGAAGCGGCCCGTCACTCGGGAGGTATTCAGGAAACCGCAGCAAAGGCTTCAGCGGAGCTCGAGCAGCGGCTGCAACAACTGCGTGAGGCCGCTCAAGGTCAAAACGGCCAGTTGGAATCGGCAATCGGTCTTGCCAGCGGAACGATTGAACAGCTCGACCAGTTCCTGCCGCGTGTTGCGAGCCTGCAGCAGCAGGCCCTGAACGAATTTCAATCGCAACTTGACGACGTGCTCACGCTGCATCGTAATGAGCTGCATCGGCGTAGCGAGTCACTCTACGAAGAGCTGAGCACGCGAGTGAATCTTTCCTTTACGTCAGCGGGCCAGGACGCACTGGCGCGCTTCGATGAACAGGTTCGCGCGGCCGTTGAACCGCATGTCACCGCAACGAATGAAGCGGTTCATCGCCTGGCGGGCGGACGTTCTCTGCTGGACGCAGCGCTCACCTTGCAGCAGGACCGAATTCGGAATACTGCGGACGATGCGTTTGCGGAATCCCTGGCGCGTTTCCGTGACAATCTCGGCAGCGTCGAGCAGCTTCTGCACGATTCCGCGCAAAAAATCACGACGCAGAACCTGACCGAACTTGAGAGCCGCGCGGCAGACGTACGCCACCACGCTGTGGACGAAATGCACAAGTCCGCTGAATGGTACGAAAAGAAGGTTCAAACGCAAATCGCCGGCTTGACTGAACGCGCCGCAGAGCACGCAGGTAATCAACTCCGCGAAAAAGCCGGAGAAATCTCGAGCGTATTTGCGAGCGAGCTAGATCATTCGAGCCGCAGTTTCGTGCAACACACGCAAACGCAAATGGAAGAAGTGGTCCGCGAAGCTTTCGATCGCGCGCGCACGCTCTTCGCAGAAGCCGCGGACACGACTTCCGCTGCGTTCACCGACGAGATTCAACGCCACGGCCGCGGGGAACTGGACGGCTTCAGCGATGCGGTGCGGGAAACGGCTTCTGCTTCGTTCGCGCAGTTGCAAACAACGCGGTCCGAAATCGCGCAACAAACGACAGCCGATCAGGAAGAGTTTTTGCAACGATTCCGTGGCGCGCTTTCTGGAGCCCTCGAAACCGGAATAGGCGAAGCACGCGAAAAAGTTCATGCAGGCTTCGCGCCTTTGCTCGAATCCTGGAAGCAGATGACCGAAGCCCATCAGGCCGAAATGTTGAAAAATTACGCGCGTTTGGGCGATCAGGCTGCGGATCAATACCGTAGCCGGCTCGAAAACGTTTCCAACTCCTGGATGGTCGCAACCGTAACGACTCTCGACAAGCAGGTAAGGGATATGATGGCGAACATCGCGCAAGAAGCGGAAGCCAAGATGCGCGAAACGTGCTCTCAGGTATTCGAAAGTGTTGGCGACACGATCAAAGAACGCCTTCGCCAGCTCGCTGACAATCAGCCGGCAAAGTCAAAAGACGCGCACGCCTGAGACACTTAGAAGCTTGGCGTTTCCTGCGTCGCGAACCGATTCCCGGTATAATTAGGCATCCATGGCCAACCGAGCGTTTTTGCGCGTGTGGACACGCGACTTCTCTGAAGCAACGATGATTGCGCAGTTCGCGCGGTTCCTGACGACCGCGCCGCTTGCCGAATCGCGGCAATATTTTGATGAACTCATTGTGCAAGCCATCGACTCCACGGAATCATCTGCCGCCGAGTGGGACGTGCACGACGGTACCTATGGCGCGCCGGAAATCGCGGCGCTCGCTGTGCAACATTTGAATTCCGACACGGCTTATATCGTCCACGCGAAGTGGGATCTCTGGACATTTGACATTGATACGGTGAAATGGAAGCGTGGCCCTCAGCCGCTTGTCCTAACCTGTAACGGGCAGGATTACGACAATGGGGCCGCAGCAACCGAAGGCCATTTTGTAGCCGACCTAGGTTTCGAGCACCTCTTCACCGGACACGGCGGCATCCTTGCTCCAGCGGCGGCCTCGAATCCTTTTGACAGCTCCGACCATCCCGTCGAGAAAACCTTTCGCAGCTGGATGAGCGTGGAAGCCAATCGCAAGGAATATGCCGCAAAGACGCGCGAGAACATCCAACATTTGATGAATTGGGTGGAGTCTGTGTCGCGGGCGCTACCGGTTGAGCGCAGCGAATTGTGGAGCGAAGGGGAGGAAAACTTTGAAGCGCGCCTCGACGCGATTCTGGCTCTGCGCTAGTTTGAGCTCATTTTCGGTTGCGCTTGCCTTACCCGGTGCATTTGCGGGACCAGCAAAGCACCCACCGAGTCAAAAGCGCGCCAACGAATTCACCATGGCACGGCTTCGTCCGGGGCGAAGCACGTTTGCGGCAGTGCAAAGGCTGTACCCAACCGTTTACTGGGTTCGCCGGATTGGAACATCGTATCTAACCGATCCATGCACACGCTTAACGATGGCTGTCGACACAGGCTTCGGAACCACGATCAACTCCATCCGAGTTGAATCGACCGAAGCCTCGCAAGAACCTTGCGAGAAAAACCCTGGTTGGTATTGGGGCACTGGCAAAGGACTCAAGGTCGGTGACGTCAAATCGAAAGCGTATTCGCTTTACGGCGAACCGAATTCAGTGAGTCCTAGCACGAAGAACGGCCAACCGCTAGAATTGCTGTACTACGCCTTTGACTGGGCGGGTCCGGACGTGCCGCAGGTTATGGAAGTGGTCTGCACCACTCCCAAGGATGGCGCTCCGGGTCGCGTGGTGGAAATTACCCTGGCGGCAGGCAGTCTCTGATGAAATTCTTTCAACTTCAATCCGGCGATGCTCACGAGCGGAGACTTCTGCCGTCCTGTAGTAAGGGAAGGCGTGCGAATCGTCTTTTGCAAAATCTCTCTCGAAGACACTCTGGAATGTTTCTTGCGGCATTGGCGGTGTTCGCTGTTGCTGGATGCGATTCTTCTTCGACGCAACCAGCAGCGCAAACGGCCGCAAAACCGGCAGAGCCCGCCATTCCTGACGACGTGCAAGCCGCTGCCGACGCATTTTTAGGCAAAGAAACAACCGTGCTTGTGTTCGGCGATCTCGCAAGAACGGGAACGCGACAGTTGCTCGCGGCAAACGTCGTTCCGAAAACGCCGAAGAACGCTCTGCCCGGAACAATTGTGACGCGGGCAGTGCTTGCCGAAGAATCGAACGGAAACTGGCATGAACTCGTGCGCTGCGATGAACATTTGAAAAATGAAAAAGGATATCTCGGTGGATCACCTATCGAACCGGTTGCGGGCTGGCGGGTGCAGTTCGAACAAAATGACATCGAAGGCTTCCATCTCTATTTGACACCGGTTAAAGGCACAGATGATCCGCATGTGCTGCCGCTCGCTGTTCGGTGGAACCCGGCTGCAAAGCGTTACCAAACGCTGGACCGGAACTACGAACATTTCCTGACGGAAGCCAATTCGCTAGGAACTGCGAGGTCTCACCTGTAATGAGCGCCGCCCCCAATCCGGTAAAGCCGAAGAAGGATTTGAGCGGGCTGTCGCCGTACCTCAAGCGCTATCCGAGCGGAATAGTTTTTGGTCTCTTCAGCGTCGTGCTGATGAGCCTGCTTGGCAATTTGATTCCTCTCGCGACCGGCGTCGTCACGGACACTCTGCGGGGTGATCCAGTTCCCTTTCAACATTCGCCTGAACAGCAAGCGTCCGGGGTAAACCCTGTTCTGGGCCACTCACTGAGATCTCCATGGCTGAGTCGCATCATTCCTTATTACGAACCAAGCAGCCGTCATACACTCGCGATCTACTGTATTTTCATCGTCGTCTGCATCCTGATCAAAGGACTTCTCTCGTTTCATGCCCGCTGGGTTCTCATCGGCGTCTCGCGCGACATCGAATTCGATATTCGCAACGATTTGCTGAAGCGGCTCCTTCTTCTCGAACCGGAATTTTACGTTCGCAATCGCACGGGCGAACTGATGTCGCGCGCGACGAACGATCTGAACGCCGTGCGCATGGTTCTCGGTCCCGGAATCATGTACAGCGCGACGACGGTCGTCACCATGATCTTAGCGATTGCAGTCATGGTTATGCTCTCTCCATCGCTCACGATTTGGGTGCTCCTCCCTGCGCCGGTCGTTGCCGTAGCCGTATGGTTTTTTGGCAAGACCATCCACGACCTCTACGAAAAAATTCAAGCTGCTCTCGCCACGCTGACCGCAAAGGTCCAAGAAAACCTGTCGGGCGTGCGTATCGTGCGCGCTTACGCGCAGGAAGAGGCGGAAATTCGCGGCTTTGACGAGCCAAACCTCGAATACGTTTCGCGCAATATCAAGCTCATCCGCACCTGGAGCATGTTCATGCCGTCGCTGACAGCTATGATCGGGACAACGTTCCTGATCGTGCTTTGGCAGGGCGGACATCAACTTCTGCGGGGGCAGATTTCCCTCGGTGCGCTGATTGCATTCAACGGTTATCTCGCGCAGCTTGTTTGGCCGATGATTGCGCTGGGATGGGTTACGAATATCTTTCAACGCGGCGCCGCTTCCATGGGCCGCCTGAATTACATTCTGACGGCACAACCTAACATCGACGACCGCGCAGCAAAAATCCCTGTGGGAGTTACCCCGAAGGGCGAAATTGAATTTTGCAATTTGAATTTCGCCTATCCGACAACTCTGTCCGGCAGCGCCGCCAACGGCAAATCGTCCTCAAACGGGACCGGTAAGCATGCCGTTCTGCACGATATAAGCCTAAGTGTTCCCGCGGGATCGACGCTCGCCATTGTCGGTCCCACCGGCAGCGGAAAAACGACTCTTGCGGCTCTCGTTGCACGCCTTTGGGAAGCACCGGAGGGCGCGGTTCTCCTCGACGGCAAGCCGCTCCGCGAATGGCCTCTTGCGACATTGCGTCGCGCCATCGGTTTTGTTCCACAAGATACCTATCTTTTCGGCGAAACTGTCGGTGGCAATATTGCTTTTGGCCTTTCTGAATTGGATGAAGCTCGCATCCGCGAAGCAGCGGAGATTGCCAATCTTGACGGTGACGTGCAGGAATTTTCCGAAAAATACGAAACAGTGGTCGGCGAGCGCGGCATTACGCTTTCCGGCGGACAGAAGCAACGTACCGCCATCGCACGAGCCGTGGCCCGCGATCCGCGCATCCTCATTCTCGATGATTCGCTTTCCAGCGTTGACACGCAGACTGAAGAACGGATTTTGCAAAAGCTGCGTGGCGTCATGGAAGGTCGCACGACGATTTTGATCTCGCACAGGACATCCACTGTTAAGGACGCAGACCAGATTGTCGTTCTCGTTGACGGCGGAATCGCCGAGTGCGGAACTCACGATGAACTCTTGATGCGCGGCGGTTATTATGCGGATCTCTATCAGAAGCAGCTCCTAGAAGAAGAGCTGGAACGGGCATGAGCAACATTCACGAAGAAGAAGCGCTCGGCAAAGCGTACGATTCGCGCTTGATGCGACGGCTTTTGCAATACATGAAGCCGTATCGCTGGAGTGTTGCGCTTGCGCTGGCGATGGTTGCCGTCGTTACACCACTTGAGCTTGCGCCACCCTGGTTTTTCCAACATGCCATCGACAAATATTTCGTTCCTGCGATGAACAAGCTGCTGCCGGAAAGCACCGCTTGGCGCGGCATCGGCTGGCTCAGCTTGATTTTCCTTGGCGTACTCGTTGCGGATTTCCTCGCGCAGTATCTGCAAATCCGGATCATGCAACGCGTCGGCCAAAACACAATGTATGACATGCGCAAAGGAATTTTCGCGCACCTGCAACGCCTGCCGATGAGTTACTTCGACCGGAATCCCGTCGGACGTCTCGTAACACGCGTGACTACGGACGTGGATGCGTTGAATGATTTGTTCGCTGCTGGCGTCGTTACGATGATTAACGACTTTTTTCTGCTCGCCGTTCTGGCTGCTCTTCTGATCGCGAAGGATTGGCGGCTAGGCCTAGACACGCTTGCAATTCTTCCCGGCATCCTTGTTGTCACACTGATTTTTCGCAAATATGTGCGCGACGCGAACCGCCGCATCCGCACGGCCATCGCGCGCATCAACGCTTTTTTGCAGGAATACATCTCCGGCATGGGCGTCGTACAGCTTTTCAATCGCGAACAGAAAGCGCTGCAAGAATTCGAAAAGCGCAATCGGGACAACATGCTTGCGTGGCGTGACGCGATTCTGGCTTACGCGCTTTTTTATCCTGCCGTGGAGTTTCTGAGCTTCGCAACAATCGCGCTCATCTTCTGGGCCGGTGGCATTCGCATTTTGCATGGCGGCCTAACGCTTGGTGTGCTCACAGCATTCACCATGTACGCGCAGCGCTTTTTCCGCCCGATTCAGGACCTCAGCGAAAAATTCAACATTCTTCAATCCGCGATGGCGGCGAGCGAGCGCATCTTCAAATTGCTCGATGAGCCGGTCACCATCAAAACGACGCCTGGAACGGGGCGCTTGGAGAATCCACGCGGCGAAATCGAATTCCGCGACGTTTGGTTTAGCTACAAGATCAGCAACGAGCCAACGGAAGACGATTGGGTTCTTCGCGATGTTTCCTTCCGCATGGCACCCGGCCAAACCTTCGCTATCGTTGGCCACACTGGCGCGGGGAAAACCACACTCATTTCCCTCCTGCTTCGTTTTTATGACGTACAAAAGGGCCAAATCCTGCTCGACGGAAAGGACATCCGCACGCTCAACCTGCAAGATCTACGCCGCTACTTCGGAATCGTCTTGCAGGATCCATTTCTTTTTACCGGCACAATTGAAACGAATATTCGCCTCGGTACACCCGGTGTCGAGCGCAAGGACGTCGAACACGCGCTACGAGAGGTCGGCCTTGCGGAATTTATTCATTCCCTTTCCGATGGGATGGACACATGCGTGAATGAGCGCGGTTCAACGCTTTCTGTTGGGCAGCGTCAGCTCATCAATTTCGCACGGGCTCTTGCACACAATCCACGTTTCCTGATTCTCGATGAAGCCACGTCAAGCGTGGATACAAAAACCGAAATGCTCATTCGCGAAGCGCTGGACCGTCTACTGACCGGCCGCACTGCGCTGGTCATTGCGCATCGCCTAAGCACGATCCAACACGCCGACCGTATCCTTGTCTTCCACAAGGGAAAACTACGCGAGCAGGGCGCGCATCAGGAGCTTCTCGCGCAACGCGGAATCTACTACCGGCTCTACCAGCTTCAGTATAAAGAGCAAGAACTGCATATCCCTTCCACTGCGGCGAATACCGGTCCTCTTTCTGCTTTGCCTTCTCCTCAACCGGCAAGCGACTAAATTCCCCCTTTCTCTATGCCGCCAACACAAATTTTGCTTTCCGCCGGTGAAGCGAGCGGAGACATGTATGCCGCGCGGCTTGTCGTGGAACTAAAAAAACACGCCGACATTGAGATCTTTGGCATGGGCGGAACGCAGATGCGGGGCGCCAGCGTTGATGTCATCACGGACTACTCAGAAGTGAATGTGCTTGGCATAACGGAGATACTGAGCCATTTGCCACAACTCCGTAACGCCATGCGAAATCTTGTCTCGCAAGCGCGCGCTCGAAAGCCTGCACTGGCCATCTTGACAGACTTTCCTGGGTTCCATTTGCGGCTGGCTCGCAAGCTGAAGCCTATCGGCGTGAAAAACGTCTATTACATTTGTCCGCAATTCTGGGCGTGGCGACCGTGGCGCGCAAATCTTGTTCGTCGCCGATTCGCGCTCGCGCTTTGCATTTTTCCATTCGAAGAAAAATTCTTTGGCGATGCCGGCGTTCCCGTCAAATTTATCGGCCATCCACTCGCGGGCGAGGTCAAGGCAACTCTTTCGCGAGCTGAATTCGCGGCAAAGTATGGCCTCGATTCGTCACGGCAAATAATCACGGTTTTACCTGGCAGCCGCTGGGGAGAAATTGCCAGGCATCTACCTACTCTTCTAGAAACCGTCCGCGAACTCGACCGCCCAAAACCAGGGCACTACAATTTTGTTCTGGCGCTCTCTGCAGAAACAGATCTAGCACGCGTGAAAGAGCTGATTCCGCGGGGCGTCCGTCTAAACCTGGCGCAGGGCGACACTTATAATGCCCTCGCCGCAGCCGATGCCGCTATCATCTGCAGCGGTACCGCCACAGTCGAAGCCGCGCTTCTCGACGTGCCCATGGTCGTGGTCTACAAAGTCTCAAAACTTACTGCCTTGCTCGCCAAGCCTCTGATCCGCACAAAATACTTTGGTATGGTGAACCTGATCGCCGAGCGTGAAGTCGCTCCAGAACTGATCCAAGAAAATTTCCAATCACGAAAAATCGCAAACGAAATTCAGAAACTCCTGGAACCAGCCCGCGCAGCGCAAGCCCACACCGATCTCGCGGAGGTCCGCCGCCGCTTGGGGCCTCCTGGAGCCGTCCAGCGCGCTGCGGAAGCCATCCTTGCTTTGTTGCCCGTCTCAGCCAATGCGGCCGATTCTGGTTCCAAGCCTTCTGGCAACGCTTCCTGAGGCGCTGCTATCCTATATACGGTATCCGTGTGCAGGAATCTCTGGAAAGGCATCTGGTGGCCCAGTTGCGAAAAGCTCTCCGTTTGAGCGGTTTTTTCTTTCTCTTGGCAGTTGTCCCGTCTTTGTACGCCGCTTCGCAAGCGCAAGTTCAACCGAAGGCAGGCCCGCTCTTTCTCGCTGAACATTATGACGTTTCTGCAACTCTCGACGCCGGCGGTCAGTCGATTTTTGCAACGGCCAAAGTGCAATTTCGCGCCACATCCGCTTCCGGCATCGTGCGTTTCGAGCTGCATCCGAATCTGAACATTTCCGACGTGAAGTCCGAGCAAGGCACTTCACTAAAATTCGAGCGCGAGTCTACCGGCCCGATGGATGTGCGCGTGCAATTGCCTTCGGCGGTTGCAACAAATTCCAAAGTAACGCTGACCATTAGCTACACGGGAATTCTCTCGAATGAAGAAAACAGCCCATTGCCAGGAGTGCGTCTCGCTTCAATTTACAAAGATGGTGCGTATCTTTTGCTTCCGGCACGCTGGTTTCCCCTTACCGGTTATCCAACAAATCGCTTCACCGGAACGTTTCGCCTGAACGTGCCGGACACTTTCGCGATGGCCGGAACGGGAAAAGCTCTCGCCCCCACCCCAATCTCAGGAAAAACTCCCGCCGAAGGTTCGCGCCTGCAATATGTTTTCGAATGTACGCGTCCAGCACCCAACGGCACTTTCGTCGCCGGTAATCTTGAGCTCAACACAAAACAAGCCGAAGGTGTGAACGTCGCCGTCTACGCGCCAAAAACCGCCTCGGCTACTGTGGGTGATTTTGCGGCGGACGTGGCGCGCGGAGTAATCACGTTCAGCGATTTGTTCGGGCCGATTCCCGATCCAAACATGACGTTGATTCAGATTCCGGACAACACGCTACGCGAATACGCTGGCCCGGGTGTTCTTCTTCTGAGCCAACGCGCATGGGATGCGAAGATCAACGAACGCACGATAGCGCGTCTCGTGGCCTCCCAGTGGTGGGCGAATCAAGTTCTACCTGCTTCCACAGCAGACGAATGGATCAGCGATGGTCTAGCACGTTATTCCGAATCGCTTTACGCCGAGCAGACAACCGGCAAGGAAGCCGGCTTGAAAGCCGTAGACGATTTCGCAGTTGGTGCGCTTATGTACGATGACGCGGCTCCCGTCTCGCAATCCGCCCGTCTCGTCCAGTACTCCAGTGACTATCGCTCCGTAGTGATGAACAAAGGCGCGATGATCTTCCACATGCTGCGCGCGCAAATCGGAGATGCTGCTTTCAAAGCCTTGCTGCACGACTTCTATACTCGATACGCTGAAAGGAACGCTTCGATCGCTGATTTCACCGCGCTTGCTGAACAGCACGGTAACAAGCCTCTAAAGCCTGGCCAATCTCCACCGAATCTTCGCGGCTTCTTCGCGCAGTGGCTGAACTCGACCGGCATCCCCGATTTCAAGATCGAATATGTCATCTATCGAACGCCCAAGGGCTTTCGCATCGTGGGAAAACTCTCGCAACCACTCGATACCTTCGCAATGCCTGTGGACTTGCGGATTGACACCGAAGGCAATCCGGAAATCAAGACCGTAGAAGTCACTGGAACCGAAACACCATTCTCCGTGGAAACTTTCGGGCGCCCGAAGCCCGGCGGCGTTCGCGTTGACCCAAACAATGTAATTCTCAAAGGCAACAATTCTCTTCGGTCACGAGCAGCGATAGCGCGTGGCGAGGAGCTCGCCGAAACCGGCCACTATTACGATGCAATTAAGGAATACCAGAAAGCCCTCTCGATTCAGCCTGGCCGTCCTCTGGCGAATTTCCGAATGGGAGAGGCGTTTTTCTACCAGCGCAATTACCAAGCAGCTGCAAACGCATTTCGTGAAGCGCTGCAAGCCGTGCCGGAACCTTCCGAAAAATGGACCGAAGTCTGGGGCCACGTCTATCTCGGGATGATTTTTGATTCACTCGGCCAGCGCGAACGCGCCGTGAATGAATATAGTCGCGCTAAGCAAACCAACGACAATACCGGCAGCGCACAAGATGCCGCCGACCGATATTTGAAAAAACCTTATAGCGATAATCCGCAGCCAGCCGATCCTGGCGGCGCGAAACCTGGTAATGAGCCGAAGCCAGCCGAGCAACCCGCCGACGATCGGCCTAAGCTTAAGAAACCTCAATAAAAAAGCGCGGCTCTCTTAGAAGGAACCGCGCTCTTCGTTCATTTTATTGCTTGTGCTTAGCGCAAGCCGCCAGCAATCACTAGCGTCTCGCCAGTAATCCACGCAGAGTCACGCGAAGCAAAGAATACTGCTGCTGGAGCGATGTCTTCCGGCTGTCCGATGCGTCCGAGCGGAGTGCGCGATTCAATGTCCTTCTGGAAATCGGTGCCTTCGAAGCCTGCTGTCTTCACGCCTTCGGTAATGACCATTCCTGGGTTAATGGAGTTCACGCGAATCTTGCGCGGACCAAGTTCTTTTGCAAGCACTCTCGTGATGGAATCCACCGCGCCCTTTGTGCCGCTGTAAGCGGAGGCCGTGGGCACGCCCATCACGCTTACAAGCGAACTGATGTTGATGATACTCCCGCCTTCATTGCCAAAGTATTTGGTGGCTTCCCGTGAAGCGGACAGCAAACCCAGAACATTGGTGTCGTACAGTCTCCGAAAATGTTCAGTCGTAATCTCTCCGAGAGGCGAAAATTCGTATATGCCCGCGTTGTTCACCAAAATATCCAGTTTGCCAAACGCCTTCTTCGTTTCCGAAAGCAGTTTTTCGACGTCAGTTTGCTTTGCGACATCGCCTTGAACCGCAACAGCCTTGCCGCCCTTTTTAGTAATGTCGTTCACCACCGCGTCCGCTCCGCTTTTGCTGGAGGCGTAATTGACCACGACAGAAGCGCCTTCCGCCGCAAATTGCTTCGCAATCTCTGCGCCAATGCCTTTGGAAGCGCCGGTGACGAGTGCGACTTTCCCTTCGAGTTTCTTTGCCATGTGAATTCCCCTTTTAACCTTCGTTTGCTTTTTGTACCAATCGGTACGAAACACATGTTAGGATGCTGTGGTATGGGAAAGGTTACAAAGAAAAAAAGTGGAGCCACTCATATTGGCCGTCCACGGGCATTCGATCCAGACCAAGCTTTGGATTCCGCTTTAAGGGTATTTTGGTCAAGGGGTTACGAGGGTGCTTCTCTTGCCGATCTCACCAAAGCCATGGGAATCAATAAGCCAAGCCTCTATGCGGCCTTTGGCGATAAATCAGAGCTTTTCCGGAAGGTTGTGGACCGGTACGTTCGAAGCCAAGCTTTGGTGTGGAATGAGATGCTCAATCAAGCTTCCGCCCGCACCGCGGTAGAAAAGATCCTTAATGCCGCGGCGGACTCGCTGACCTGCGCGCAGAATCCGCACGGCTGTCTTCTCGTCCAGTCAGCTCTGTCTTGTACTGCGGAGTCTGACTGCATCAAAAACGAACTCGCAGTCCGCCGCGCCGACAGCGATTCTCTACTGCGCGCCCGCCTCCAGCGTGCGCAAACCGAAGGTGAGGTTACTCCTGACGTGGACGTTGCCGCGCTGTCTCGTTTCTACAGCACCGTGCTGCGCGGCATGAGCGTCGAAGCCTCCGCAGGAGCCGCGCGCAGCGATCTCGAAAGTGTCATCGATTTGGCAATGAAGGCTTGGCCTATCACAAGCCAAGATGAAAAAACCTTAGAGGCCGAAATTTGAAAAATCAGTTTTAGTCATAAACGTCGAATCCACTTTTTCGACGATTTTGCCATTCGCTTCCGACTTATCGCGCACTTCAATCCATTCCGGATCGGCCTGGAACGCTTTCCAGCTTGCCGTGGCCGCCTCGCGACTCGCGTGCGCAAGAATGTAAATCAGCATGTTCGACTTGGCAGGCTCATCCGTCGGAACCCAATATGCAATGTTCTTCATTCCATGGCGTTCAAAAAGCTTGGTTGTGTGTTCCCGGAAGCGCTTGAGCAAATCAGGCAACTTGCCTTCGAGCGCATGATAAATACGCAGTTCGTAAACAGTCGTAGCGGATTGGTCGGACAAGGTTTCACCGTGAGGGGCAGCAGAAATAGCAGTCGGCAGCAGCGCTGCCGCCGGTAGTGTTTGCAAGAGTGTTCGTCTGTTCATAGGCAGGATTCTAGCAGAATTCGCAACTAGGATTCGAGCTGTGGAACCAGCTTTGCCAAAGCGTTGGCAAATACGTGCCGCGATGTCTCGTCGAATAAGACAAAATAAATCGTTTCGAGAGAAGTTTCTTTGCCCAAATGCTGCGCCGCTTCGCGCAGCATGATTTCCGCGCATTGATCCATCGGAAATCCAGAAACGCCAGTGCCCACGGCCGGAAAAGCGATCGTTTTCAATCTTCGCTCCGCCGCCAGCCGCAAAGAGTGCACCGTCGAAGTCTGCAAGCTTTTCGCCGTAGTCCGCGCGCCGCCAAGTCCCATGCTCGCCGCGTGAATCACATACTGCGCTTTCAAATTGCCAGCTCCGGTAATTGCCGCAAACCCTACTGGAATACTTCCAATCTCATTGCATTCCTTTTGTATGGACTCGCCGCCTTTGCGGGCGATGGCTCCTGCAACTCCAGCGCCAAGCAGCAAATCGTTGTTTGCGGCGTTCACGATCGCGTCCACGGCCATTTCTGTGATGTCGCCCTGCTGAACCACGATGCGTTCACGAATCGTCTGCATCTTTTTCACGCGTCGCAGATTCTCACAGGACTCAGCGCCAAGCAAGGGCGCCCGCATCATCCGCGAACAAAAATCTTGTAGCGATACGTCACCACCTTCTCTTCGCCTGCCTTGAGAGGAACTCCCCACGTCAGCCTCGACAGCGGATTGTCCATTTGGATCGCCTCGCCGAGCTTCACGGCCTTGCCCTCATCCGATTGCATTTCAACTTCGCCCCGCAGCGTCTTTCCAACCTCAATGCGCACTTCCTTCGACTTATAATTCTTCAGCTTCAGCGTACCTTCCACAGTGACCAAGTCGAATTCATAGCCGTGCCGGCGTTGTACATTCTGCTGCCGGGCAATCTCCCGCTCTTCGTGGCTGGAACGAATATCTGTCGCAACCGTGATTTTTAGTTTGGATGAAGCTGCCTTCGGCGTGTAAGGCAGCGTATCCTGCGACACCGGCTTCAGCCCCGAGATCACCATCGTCGGAGCGCTTGTCCACGGAAATTTCGTCGTGTTCTTCAGACGGATCGAATGCCAGATACTGTTTTGCGCTGTCGAGTCGGGCGAATTCGGATTGTACTGAACCACATTCCCAAATCCGTCCACGCGCTGTGGGTCCACTACTTCCCAATCGTAGATATGCTCATAGCTAACTGAGCTCGAAAATACGTTATATGTGGCTCGCTCCCCACGCGCCAGCGTTACGCCGGATCGCGAGTACAGAAAAAGATCTTCTTCCGGTGCGCCAGACAATTCGGAAACGGTCTGCGAAAATGACGGCTCGGTCTTCTTGTCGAATTCGTTGAATTCGCCGGCGATCATTTGTCCCGCGATGGCATTTGAATATCGCCGGTAATTTCCGTCATCGCGCTTTTCGGCATCCTTCATGAACGAGAGCAGATTCTGCTGCAAACTCATCGGCGAGGGCGTTTCCGAATAAGCAAAATTCGGCACTCCAACGACAAAGAAAACATCTGCGTTGTTCAAATCCTCGGCATCATCGATCATCACTGCCTGCATGGTGATTTGCGCCGTTTTGTCGTCTGTCAGCGAAATCATGTAAGAAGGCGTCCAGCCAAGCCCGTGCTCCAGATATCCCATCGTCAACTCAGTCTTGTCATTGGCACCTTTCACTTTGAATCGCAGCGCTGAACGAGGCTGCTCGATCTTTTCGTGAAAAACCGTATCGTCCGGCAGCGCGGCGTTTGCAATGGAGCCGATGGGTAGCGCCAGCAGCTTTTTATCCACGCGGAGCAGCAAGTATTGTGGCTTTGCGATATTGGCGAGAGCCTGGGAAACACCTTCAGAATTCATTTCATCCGGAGCGGGTTTCGATTCCCTCACACCGACGATCTCGCCAGTGTAGTCCTTCATGTTCATGCTGTAGGTGACCGTCACAGTCTTCCCAACGTTTGCCTGCAAGACTTCAGCAAGCGATTGCATCTGCCGTTCCGCTGCAACGCTGTATCGGTAGGCAACCACTTCATCCAATGTTGTGTTCGCCTCTCCTGGCGCAAGCCAAAGCGTGCCCAATGTAGCATTGGGTATCGGCGTGATTCTTCCCGTCCCGGATTGCAATTGCACGGGCCCTTGCCGCACTACAAAAGCCAGTCCGTTCTTGAACGCGGCAACCGCAACCGTCTTCGGCAATGGTTGGGGAGGCGCCACTTGCTCCGCGGGAATCGCGCTGGGCAACGCCAGCGACACACACACAATCCATGCAAGTGCACGAGAAAGCCACATAATAGGGCCTCCGGAGATCGAAATTGGCCTGCGGGGATGCGAGAGCGCTGTGGGTTCACCGCGAACTCGCTGCCTGAGTTAGAACGACTTGTGCCGATTTTCTTGCAGCGTGAGGACTCTACTTCTTCGCGGCAGCAGGCGAAGAATAATCGTAAACGCCGCGTCCTGTTTTACGGCCCAGTCTGCCTTCTGCGACTAACTTCTTGATCAAAGGATTCGGTTTGTATTTCTCACCTAGCGTTGAGTGCAGATATTCCAAAATACTCAGCCGCACATCCAGACCTACCAGGTCTACCAGCTCAAATGGCCCCATTGGATGGTTGAGCCCTAACTTCAGCGCTTTATCAATATCTTCCGCCGATGCAATCCCAGCCTCGAGCATGGCGAACGCTTCATTCCCAATAAGCGCATTCACGCGCGTCGTGATGAATCCGGGCGATTCTTTTACAACCACCACTTCTTTTCCCATTCGCCTGCCGACTTCGCGGCAAATGGCAATTGTCTCATCGGAAGTTTTCGACGCTTTCACAATTTCAATCAATCGCATTTTTGGCACAGGGTTGAAAAAGTGCATTCCCACACAAAGCTCTGGCCGATACGTCATCTCCGCCATTTCCGCAACGGAAAGCGACGACGTGTTGCTCGCCAGCACCGCCTTCGGTTTCGCGAACTTGTCGAAGAGAGTAAAAAGCTCAAGCTTCAGCTCCATTTCTTCAGGCACCGCTTCAATCAGGAAATCCGCTTCGCGACACACATTTTCGACGGATGACGAGGTCTCAATCAGCACCAGTGCCGCATCTCGAGCAGCAGCTTCCACTTTTCCCCGCGTCACACCTTCCTCGAGCGACTGCTGAATCCAAGCCGTACCCTTAGCTAGCGTCTCCGGCATCACATCTTCCAGAATCGTTCGATAGCCGCCGAGCGCCGCCGCATAAGCAATGCCTCGTCCCATTGTTCCTGCGCCAATTACGCCAATCGTCTTCACGTCCATGCAGACCTCTTTCTTTTGCTGCACCTACAACTTATGATTTTCGCTTTGAAAGCCTACTTCAGCAATTGCCGGTAAGCATCTTCGTCAAATCCGAGCAGGATCTTTCCCTCTCGCAACAAGATTGGCCTTTTGATCAGATTCGGATTTTTGGACATCAAGACAATCGCATCTTTACGCGACGGCGGCTTTTCTGCCATCTTTTTCTCGCGATACATTTCATTTCGCGTATTCAAAAACAATTTGTAGTCGCGCTCACCGATCAACGCTTCCAGTTCACCAACGGAAAACGGCGCCTTGTCCAAATCGCGCGATTCAATCTCCGCGCCAAGCTCAAGCAAGAGACCTCTTGCTTTGCGGCAAGTCGTTCAAGTCGGTTTTTGAAAAAAGAGAACTTTCGGTTTGGACATCAAAGGAGCAGCCCCAGTCTGCTTATTTTAATTTTTGCACAACGGACTTGCTGTTGTAAGGGCGGCTTTTTCAAGCGGCTCGCTTTGTACCGGTCGGGGGTCAGTATCGAGGAACTTTGGGATCAATTTCCGCGGACCACTTGTCAATCCCACCCGCTAGCGACCGTGCGGATTCAACGCCTTGCTTCTGCAGCCAGACGGCAACGTCCAGGCTGCGCATGCCATGATGGCAATAACAAATGACAGGTTCTTCTACGTCCAACGATTGCAGATTCGCCGGAATTGTCCGCATCGGAACTAGCTGTGCGCCTTCGATGCGGCAAGTTTCGTATTCCCACGGCTCACGCACGTCAATCAGCAATAATTTTTCTTTGGTATCGAGTTTTTTCTTTAACTCGGCGGGAGTGATTTCCAGTTCGCTCATGGGTAAGACAATTTTAGCTCAGCGACCGTGAAACTGCGGCGCTCTCTTCTCGAAAAATGCGTGCACGCCTTCCAGACAATCCTCGGAAGCGAAACACTTCATCTGATGCTCTACTTCCAATTCGAGAGCACGTTCTAACGCCTCTTTCTGGCTGGCAAATAGAACTTTCTTCACCGCACGAATCGCCATCGGCGGCCCAGCAGCTATCTTTGCCGCAAGCGTTCTTACTTCTGTTTCAAGCTGCACCGCTGGCACGACGCGATTCACTAATCCAAGTTGCAACGCCACCTTCGCGTCAATCATGTCGCCGGTATAAAACATCTCTGCCGCTTTCGAGGGTCCAACCAATTCCGGTAAGAAAAACGTCCCGCCATAATCGGGAAAAAGCCCCACCTTCGCGAAATTCTGCCCGAACACCGCTTCTTCGGCGGATATACGAATGTCAGCTGCAAGCGCCACATTCATCCCGGCACCCGCTGCCGCTCCATTCACCGCCGCAACCACCGGTTGCGGCATCATTCGTATCTTTAGTACGGCGCCCATTCCCGCACGCAGAATCGGCTCAAGTTCCTTTGCGTTGTTCGCTTCTCTACCTTTGCCGATGACTCCCAAATCACCGCCAGCGCAAAAAGCGCGGCCAGCACCGGTCAGGACGACTAGGCGGATAGACTCATCGTTCGCGATTCTCTGCAGCGAGCCAAAGAGCGCCGTCGCCAAATCGTTATTCAGCGCATTCATCCGCTCCGGCCGGTTCATCACCAAAACGGCAATGCCTTCATGCACAGATTCCAGCAGAACAGGAGCAGCTGCGGCTTGGCTCATCGTGATTTCCCCTCAGGCTTGAACGGTATCGCGGGCTTTTTCTGTTCTACGCACCAATTGTGCCAATTTTCGAAAATGCATCAGCCGTTCTTTTTGTGCAGCCGCATTCTGTCCGCTGCTGCAAGGCAGCACGTACACGCGCGCGCCGTACAACAATTCCTTTTGCATCCCAAATTTGCACTTTCGCTGTGCGAACTGCTCGTATACGACTTTCCCGTTAAACGCGATCACTCGCGGCCCAAATTCTTCCAGCTTTTGTGAGAGTACGATGCGTCCTTCTGCAAAATCTTCGCGCGTCAACTCTTCCACTCCGCGCGTCGGTCGCTTCACCAGATCCGTCAGCCCGATCCCAAACTCGATGATGCGCCGATCATCCCCATATTCCACAGGCTCCGGAATTACGCCGCTCTTGTGCAGAACCGGCCAGAAAACATTGTTCCTTCCGGAATAATAATGCCCCGTGCGGACGGAGGATTCACTCGGATTGCATCCAACAATCACGAGCTTCATACCTTTGCGGAGATAGTCGGGCAGGGTCTTCATGAGGGCTTCAGCGCCTCTTAGAATAACGCAGGTAGCCACGCAAGCAGGGAGTGTGTTCTAAGAAGCAGGCTGCCAAAGCAGCAAGGGCCTTCCTATTTTCCGCTTTGTTACTTCTGTATAAACGCGGATTGCCGCGGCCAAATCCCACGCTGCAATTCCGTTGGACTTAAACAAAGTGATCTGCGAATCAGACTTGCGCCCTGTGGCTTTTCCTGCGACGATTTGTGAAAGCTCAATAACCTGACCCCACCGCGCCGAATCGGAAGCAAAACCAAGCACTAGATCACCCGCCTCCTGGCGCGATTGCTCAATCGAATCCACCGCCACTAAGTCAGCTTTCAGGACAGCCGCGTCGTCCAACTCGCGCTTTCTGATATGATTCGCGCCAATCGCATTGACGTGAACTCCGGCCGTGAGATCAGCACCAAAAAGCACCGGCTGACCGGACGTGGTAGCCGTGCAGACAATACCAACGTCCCGAACAGCTTCTGCCGGACTAGCCGCTGCCCGCACAGGAATTCCTAGTTTTTCGAACATTTCCCGTGCGAACTCCTCGCGCCGCGCTGCATCGCGGCCGTACACGGCCACCGATTCCAATTTCCTAACCGCCGCAATTGCTTCAAGCTGCGTCCGCGCCTGCCCACCCGTGCCGATAATCGCAGCCGTTTTCGCATTCGCGCGTGCCAGGTACTTTGTGGCTACGCCCGAAGCCGCGCCGGTGCGTTTCTGGCCCAAAAAATCACCTTCCATGAGCGCGAGTAACTCTCCCGTCTCCATCGAGTAGAGCGAAACCACAAACGTCAGGCGTCCATTCACGTAGGTATATTGTTTTGTCGCAACCCGATTCGCGCTGTAGTCCGCTGCCGCCATGTGGTGAAAAAATCGCCCACCGGGAAATTCGAACCGCTTTCGCGGATGTACAACAACGTCGCCCGCTGCCTGTTTGCGCGAAACTTCTTCGACAGCATCAATCGCCATCGGCATCGTAAACACCGCGCGAACATCAGCTTCGCTGATGTGCAGCGTCATTTCCCGCTCTTCGCCAGATTTCGCATTACCTGGATTTCTTCCCCGCCGCCGTCAGTTTCGTTCCTGTCTCGGTCTCGCGCACGCGCCGCACCACGGTTTGAATCAATCGGTACGTTCGCAAATCCTTTTCGCCGTCCATCACTTTGAATTTGAACTCCGGCTCTCCTTTCGCGTCCTTGTCTACGCGAATCGGCATTGCACCGCACAAATCGTTTTCTATAAACGCGGTTTCATATCGAGTCTTCCTTTTATTCCAAGTAAACACGCGCATTGTCGTGAAATCACATGCCTGCCCTTCTGGGCCTCGCGTTGCTGCCAGCAAGTACTGTGGTTTCTCTCCCGAATCATCCGCAACGCGATTCAACTCAAACCAAGCCACCGGCCGGATATTTGCCGAACTCGCACCCTCGCGCACCGCATCCGGCACATCCAACTCCACGAATCGTGCAACCACCCAACCCGCAATCGGCGCTGACCCATCACCAGGCGCGGTTGCAGTCGAAGGAATTGTGGTCCCTGTCCGCGCCGTCGTCTCTCCCGGCGGCCGCGTCGCCACACCGCGCACTAAAAACCAATCTTCTTTTTTCGTGTCTTCAGGCTTTGAACCCTCTTTTTCATCAGAAACCTGAACCCAATCCGCTGTTGCGCGCCCCACTACTTCCACTGGAATCCCGCGCCCAAATTGATACAACCGTGCCTCTGAACGTCCTGGCTGAACACGCAAGTTCGTCGCCACTTTCGTCCGTCCACGCGCCTGCACCGGCAAATCTTGCGCGCTTTTCAGCAGCGCAATACTCCGTTGCCAAAGCTGCGGTTCCATCAACTGATGCGCATCCACCCACCCAACAATTCCTTTGCCCGTGCGAACTTTCACGAACTCATTTCGCTTCGCCATCATTTCCACATGTTCGCCATAATGCAACTCGCCAACCTCTTGTCGCACTTGGGCTACGCTGCTCAAAATCGCAGTGCTGCGCGTGCTTACGTAAGCCTCGCCGATATATTCGTGTTTGGGCCGCACAATCCATGCTGCAATCACGACGAGAATCAACAAAGGAATCGCAACAAGCAGCTTGCGCTTCATTCGAACCTACCCATTTGCACAATCAAGAAATGAAGGCCGCATTCAAACGTGCAGCGAAGATCAAAACAACTTTCTGTGAGGCTCATTCTTCTCCACAGGGGCCAAATTCCGAATAGATGATTGTACCCGAATCCATCGCAGCGCAGCCGAACGCAATCCCTCACTCTGGTAGAATGCCTGAGTCACGATCCCTCATCCGCGAGGCTCGTTCCTAAAATGAATTTTTTGGATCGCTTACAACCGCTCGGACTGCTTGTTCTTCGCGTCGTACTCGGCGTCATCTTCTTCACGCATGGCTATCCGAAGCTGCTACGCCCAAACCTAGAAATGCAGCACATGTTCGTGCAGCACGGCTTGCCGGCGCAATTCGTTTATGTCGCAGGTGTGCTCGAGGCGTTTGGCGGCGCGCTCATTTTCCTTGGACTATTCACGCGCCCAGCAGCGCTGCTGCTCGCCGTCGAAATGGGCGTAGCGATCTGGAAGGTGCACAGTTCCGGAGGAATCATGGCCGTGCACTTGTACGAATTCCCACTCGCCCTCGCATCGGGCTGCCTTGCGCTGGCCACTGTCGGCGCCGGTCTGATTTCAGTTGATGAAGGATTGCTCAGTTCAGGTGGGCGCAAATCCCGCGCGCCAAAAAAAGTGAAAGACTAACCTAGCTTAAGTCGTTGTCGTCGTTTGCGCGGCGACCGGCACGTACAACGGTTCAACCGGCAGAACAATCCACAAAATCAAATAGAGCAGCAATCCCGTTCCCGCGCAAAACACAGCCAGGAGCCACAGCACGCGCACAAGCGTCACGTCCACGTCGAAATAGTTTCCGAGTCCCGCGCACACGCCGCCCAGTTTCTTATCTGCGCTCGACCGCATCAATTTCCGTGGGGCGTGCGGTGGCGGTGTTTGCGCAGCCGCTGCTCCAGTAGCAGCCTGTTTCGCGCCGCAGTTATAGCAATATGTGGATCCATCCGTAATGACCTTCTGGCAAGCTGTGCAGATCATGGTTTCACCTCTCGCCGGGCGTGCTCGACCCGTCTACCATTTATACGCCTAAATTCAGGAAAAAGTTCCACCGCTTAGGAGGCGTTAGTACTCGAGGAGCTTCTTCACCGTGGCCACGATAGTATCCGACTGGGGCAAAATTACGTCCTCCAACTTCGGCTGGTACGCACAGAACGTGTCTGTCGCGGCGATGCGCTTCACAGGAGCATCCAATTCGTCAAAAAGCTCGTCCGCAATTCGCGCGGCAATTTCCGCTCCGTAACCCCAGCTCTGCATATCTTCATATCCCACGATCACGCGATGCGTTTTTCGCACTGTCGCCGCAATCGCTTCCCAGTCATACGGCGAAAGCGACCGCAAATCAATAATCTCCGTCGAAATTCCTTCACGCTCCAGTTGCGCCGCAGCCACTTCCGCGCGATGCACAAACGCTCCATACGTAATAATGCTGATTTCTTCGCCTTCCTTCACCATTCGCGCTTTGCCAAACGGAATCGTGAAGTCTGGACCGGGATACTCGCTCCGGTTGTACGGCTGCCGGTAAAGGTGCTTGTGCTCGAGGAACATCACCGGATCATCGCAACGAATCGCCGTACGCAAAAGTCCCGCCACATCGAGTGCGGTCGAGGGCATCACCACACGCAACCCCGGGCAATGCGTGAAAATCGATTCGCCCGATTGACTGTGATACACCGCTCCGCCGGTCAAATATCCGCCAATCGCTACGCGCAAGACTGCCGGCGTTTTGAACGCTCCGTTCGAACGCCACCGCATCACGCAAAGTTCATCACGAATCTGCATCATCGCCGGCCAGATGTAATCGAAAAACTGAATCTCCGCTACTGGCTTCAACCCGCGCGTTGCCATGCCAATCGCGCGACCGACGATCGACGCTTCAGCCAGCGACGTATTGAACACGCGCGTCGAACCGTATTTTCTCTGTAATCCAGCCGTCGCCTTAAAAACTCCGCCCTTGCCCTTCACTTCCTTCAAATTTTCTTCGCGGCTGCAATCGGCCACGTCTTCGCCAAACACCGTAATTCGCTCGTCGCGCGACATTTCGTCGTTCAACGTCGCGAAAACCATCTCCACCATCGTCTTTTGCGCGCCATGCAATTGCGGCTCCGCTTCAAACGCACTCGAAGTCGGATCCACGTCTGGCGAATAAACATTTACGTAAATTGAATCTACTGACGGGACTTCCGCTGCAAGCGCTTCGTCGCCCGCATTGCGAACCTCGTGGTCCACTTGCGATTCCAGCGATTCGATCTGCTTTTGATCCAGGATTCCTTCGCGAATCAAAAATAAGGAAAACTTCGAAACGGGATCGCGATGCGCCTCGTCTTCGCGCTCTTCCGGAACTTTGTAAAGTTTTTCATCGTCCGAAAGTGAATGCGAATACGGCCGCGTCACATGCGCATGAATAAATGCCGGCCCTTTTCGTTCGCGCACGTATTCAACTGCTTCTTTACCGACGCGATAGCTTTCAATCGGATCCGTGCCATCAACTTCAGCAATATGCAGCCCCGGAAATCCTGTCACCAGCTTCGAAATGCTCCCGCCGGCCGTTTGCACTTCAATCGGCACGGAAATCGCGTACCCGTTGTCTTCAACCAAATACAAAATCGGCAACTTCTTCGCGCACGCAACGTTTAGTGATTCCCAAAACTCCCCTTCGCTCGTCGCGCCGTCGCCCGCCGAAACATAAACAATCTCTTCGCTTTCATGCCGCGCTAATTCTCCCAGTGGCGCCTTCTTCGCCTGCACTAGTGCCTTCGGGTGCTCTTCGAAATACTGCGTCGCTTCCGCCGCGCCCACCGCCTGAACAAACTGCGTCCCCGTGCACGAGCTCTTGCTCACGATGTTGTATTTCGGATGTCCCCAGTGGCTCGGCATCTGCCGCCCGCCGGAGCTTGGATCGTCCTTCGCGCCAACTGCCTGCAGCAGCATTTCCAGTGGGGTTACACCCATCATCAGACAGAACGCGCGATCGCGGTAATACGGATAAAGCCAATCGACGCCAGGACGAAGTAGCAACCCCATAACCGCCGTGACCGCTTCATGCCCGGCGCTCGAGATTTGGAAGAAAATCTTATTTTGCCGCTTCAGCTGGATCTCTTTGTCGTCCAGCCGCCGCGACATATACATCGCGCGATAGAGTTTTATCAGGGCGTCCCGGCTAAGGCCTGCGTGCCGGTCATTCTTGGGGGCGTCAACCTTGTTTGGCTTGACGCGGGTCTGTACGGCCATTCGGCGCAACCTCGACGTAAACGTGCGAATTCCCGTGCAGTTTCTAATTATACCGGAATCAGCTTTGACGCTGAAAACCTGCTCCGTGCCGTTCCAGATCTTCAAACCTCGCCTCAACGTCCGCAAACCCTGCGTCCGCTTCGTGAAGCGTCTTCGGTGAGGCGCTCTTGAACGGTTCCTCGCTCGGAAACCGCTTTAATAGCCGCTGTTCCGTGAGCCTCTCGTGATTCGGCAATGCCAGCCTCAGGATGAGCTTAATGTCGGCCTTTGAAGAGGCCAATTTGGCCGGTTCGAGGCCTGCTTTCTTGCCGTCTTTCTTGCTCTTGGAATCCTTCGATTTGGGCTCGGCAGCCTTGGCAGGCTTTTCCTTTGGCGGCTCTTCCACTGGCGCCGCACCGTCTTCTGTCCGGTCGAACTTGTAAAGCATCTTCTTGTCCAGCTTGAACGCCTGCTTCCAAGACTCCAGCTTATGCCGCGCCTGCTGTGCTTTCTCTTCGTCATTGCCAAATTCAAACGTCAAATAAATGTGGGCCATAAAATAAGTCTGCGTCCCGCGTCCCGCCAAGTCAAGAATTGGCACGCCCAAAATAAGCGCAATTGGAATGAATTGGGCACTCCCGGCATTTCGGCTTCGTCCTTTTGCAAATCTCTTGCCCATGATGCTTCAGCAAAAGATACGCGCGGGTTCGCGCGTCAAACGTTTCGGGTACCTCTGCCACAATCCTTTTCTGCATTTCCCGGTAGTCTGCGCCATAATTCTTTCCTTCGTCACCGCGAACGACGCGAACCGGAACATGGACGCAATTGGACGGCACGGCCGCGATAGGTGCAATCCCCGCAAATAGCAGAATCCGGTCTGCTCCGGGATCCGCAATGCTATGAAATCTCTTCAGCGTTTTCCGGGCTGCAGGAAGCGGTCCCGTTAAAGCCGACCGCAGATCCCCGCTAAACTCATCCTTCACTCGCATCGCCAATTCTTTCAATCGCAACGCCCGCAGCTCCGGCATCATCCCTCCCGGCTTGAGCGCACCGGCCAGCTTCGCAGGAGTGGCCTTCAACAATTTCTCCGGCTCAGTCCCAATTTCACTCTTGAGCCTTTCCCAGCCCTTCGCACAAGCTGCATCGCTCGCTGGGTATCCGCAATACCACCACACCAGAAATTCGTACGGCTCGGTCGGCCAAGACGGTTCCTGCACGCCGTAGAATTTCTCCAGCTTGCTCAGCAATTCGGAAATATTAGGATTCGTTTTTGCCACGGAACAATCGGATGTTATTCCCCACTCTCGCGCTTCCGCAAGCTTTCAAATCAGCATCCGTCCGCGTCAAATGGGGCCGTTGATAGTAATTGGAAAAGGCCTCGTCAAGGCCAACTTATGCTCGGTTGCCCGACTCCTTGCCTCGGGTATCATTACGGGCCCGTACGCTGCAAATGCGCAGCGGTATGCCCAAATCTTATGTGGAATGAAATTTGATCTGGCGTAGTATAGAAAGAGCGGTTCTCGGGGGGTTTTGACGGCATGGGCAAGCGGCACAACCATTGGCCACGTAAAGCCGCGGCACTCGTCTGTCTCTTCGCCGTCGGGTTGCTGCAAGCCCCCTTCGCCCGCGCCGCCTGGCTCGCTGCCACATCGAACTGTTGCATGTCTGACCATTGCTCCGTTCCCGGCCACCATCACCAAAACGTTCCCGCCAAAGACGACATGCCTATGGATTGCGGCCACGGCATGAAATACCAAGCCGATTGCAAAATTTCCTGCTGCAAAACAACGGACGAAACCGTGATCAATGTTGCGCAGTTTGTGATGCCCGATCTGCAAATCGCTCTGTCGCTTGAACGCGCTTTTCCTTTTGCTCCGCCATCCGCCCCCCAGATGATTTCTCGCGCTGAAAAACCGCAGTCGCCCCCTCCTCGAATCGCTCTGTCCTAATCGCAAGTCGCTCATCTTTCTTGTTTAAGAAATTCCTCCAGCCTCGCGTTGCGTGATTCGCCGCGAGTTTTATTCCATTCAGGAGAAAGGTTTTCATGTTCCGCCGTCGTTTTTGGTTTTTATCTGTTTTGGTCGTTTTTTTCAGTTTCTTCATCGCTTATTTTTCACCGGAGGCCCGCGCCGGCATCTTCGGCACGGTGCGTGGCATTGTTCACGACGTACAGCACCGTCCAATCCAAGGCGCACAGATCGAGCTCCGCGCCGTACAATTCGATTGGAAGCGCTCCGCCATCACCGACGGTGAAGGTAGCTTCCAGATGGACGCCGTGCCCGCGGGCAACTACACCCTGCATATTTCGCACGATGGCTTCCGTGATTTCGAACAGGAACTCGTTGTCGCCGCGGACACCGCGCCGCTGCGCCACTTCCCGCTCGAACTCGCCGGTGTGAATCAAAAAGTCGAGGTCCACGCCGAGGCCGATCAAATCGACCCAACCTCGTCCACTTCCGCCGCCACGGTCACGCGCTCGGAAATTGCCGAACTTCCCGGTGCGTCGCGCACTAACAGCCTCGAATTCATCACCAGCTACACCCCCGGTGCGTACATGGTGCACGACCAGCTTCATATCCGCGGCGGCCATCAAGTCTCTTGGCTTGTGGACGGAGTTCCCGTTCCCAACACCAACATCGCAGCAAACGTAGGCGCGCAATTCGACCCAAAAGACATTGATGTCGTGGACATTCAACGTGGCGGCTACTCCGCTGAGTACGGCGATCGCACTTACGGTTCGTTCAATGTAATTCCCCGTTCCGGATTCGAACGCGATCGCGAAGCCGAACTCGTCGCAACGTACGGCAGCTATCACTCAACCGACAGCCAACTCAGCTTCGGCGATCACTCCGAACGCTTCGCCTGGTACGCCAGTGTAAGTGGCACTCGCTCTGACCTTGGCCTGATGCCTCCAGAACCGCAGGAATTTCACGACAACAACAGCGGGCTCGGCATTTTCACGTCGCTAATCTTCAATGCCACACCGAAAGATCAATTCCGTTTTGTCGGCTCTGCGCGCGGCGACTATTTCCAGATTCCGAACACACTCGATCAGCAACAGATCGGCATGCGTGACATCGAACGGGAGCGTGACGTCTTCAGCAATTTCTCCTGGGTGCACACCGTGAACTCTGGGGTGCTTTTCACCGTCGCGCCATTTTTTCACTGGAACCGCGCCGCCTACGACGGCTATCTGCCACTCTCAGGTGCCACGCTGGACGACGCGCCAATTACCACCGATCACAACGATTCGCACTACGAAGGTGGCCTGGCAAACCTCAGCGTCACGCGTGGTCGTCATAACGCTCGCTTCGGCTTCTATGGCTTCGCGCAACAGGACGATTCCTTCTTCCGCATCATCAATACAGACGGCACGCCATCTCCTTCACCACAATCCAGGCAGCCGCACGGTTCGCTCTTTAGCCTATACGGCGAAGACCAGTTGCGGCTGGCCAATTGGCTCACCTTCAACGCCGGCTTCCGTTACACACACTTCTCCGGAGACGTCACGGAAGACAAGACTGATCCGCGTCTCGGCGCCGCATTGCGCATCCCCAAACTCAATTGGGTTTTTCGCGCTTCGTACAGCCGCTACTATCAAGCGCCTCCGCTGACAACCATTTCCGGAGATCTTCTTGTCAACACCGGTTCCGGTTTTCTTCCCTTGCGCGGAGAGACAGACGAACAGCGCGAATTCGGCCTCGCTATCCCACTCCGCGGATGGACCTTCGACTTTTCCAACTTCCAAACCCATGCACTCAACTTCTTCGACCACGACGCACTCGGCAGCTCGAATATTTTTCTGCCGCTCACAATCGAACGCGCTCGTATCCACGGCTGGGAGAGCACCGTACGTTCACCGCGTATCGCCAAGAGATTCGACATGTATCTGACATACTCCAATCTAATGGTCGAAGGTGCCGGTGTTGTTACCGGCGGGCTTATTTCCGATCCTGGCCAGCTTTGCGATGGAGGCGGCTTCTGCTACCTCGATCACGACCAGCGCAACACATTTGCTGCCGGTTTTCATGCTTCGCTGCCATGGCAAACCTTCGTTTCTGGAAATCTCGGTTACGGTTCAGGCTTTCTGAACGGTGACGGTCCGTCGCACCTTTCCGATCACACAGAGTTTTCGCTTTCGCTTGGAAAATCCTTCGGCGAAAAGTTCAGCGTGAACTTCACCGCGCAAAACATCGCCGATTCGCGCTACCAACTCGACAGTTCCAACACCTTCGGCGGAACCCATTGGAATTATCCCCGTCAAATTTCCGGCGGTATTCGCTACCGCTTTCATTTTTAGGGGCGTCACGCTAAACTTCCCTTGAAATTGGAAGGCGATGGAGTTCGCCATAACCGGGTCGGTGTTTCGATCGGCCCTGATGACTCCTGGCTGCCACGTGGCGCCAGGAGTTTTTTGTTGGCGTCGCAATCGAGCGAAAGAAGGTGAGCGAGTGAAAATATTCCTGATTGCCTTGTTCGGCGCGATTGGCACGCTGGCGCGCTACGGCCTGCAGGGCGTGGTGCAAATTCGTATGGGAGGAGCGTTTCCCTATGGCACCCTGCTGATCAACCTCAGCGGATGCTTTCTGCTTGGATTGATAGGCCAGTTCACGCTGAACCGTATGGTCATTTCTCCGGACTGGCGTGTTGCGATCGCCGTCGGACTTTTCGGCGGCTACACGACGTTTTCCAGCTTCGGATGGGAAACCGCAAAAATGCTGGAAGACGGTGAATGGCTGCGCGCTTCGACTTACGTTGGAGCGAGCGTATTTGCTGGATTGTTTCTTTCGATCGCGGGGATTCGCTTGGCCAATCGGTTTTAGGAATTGCAGGAGCGCGCCATGACTCACGAAAAATTTGAAGGCGAACGCACGCTGATGCGAATTCACATCGGCGAATCGGATAAGTGGCACGCCAAACCGCTGCACGAAGCGCTCGTGGAATTACTGCGCCGCGAAGGGTTTTCCGGAGCAACGGTGCTGCGTGGCGTGGCGGGCTATGGAGGCTCAAGCGTCTATCACACGGATAAAATCCTGCGTCTTTCGCAGGATTTGCCGATTATCGTGGAAGTGATCGAAACCTCCGAAAAGATCGAAAAGATTTTGCCGCGCATGGATGAGATGGTTGAAGGCGGGCTCATCACTCTTGAAAAAGTGCGCGTCATCCTGTATCGCGCCGCAAAGCGGTAGCTACAATAAGACTCCACTTCCCTTCATTCTCCCGTGAACAATCTGGAATAAATCTTGTATGATGCCGCCGCAAGATTTCGGAGGCGGCCATGAATAACAAGCGATTTGCCGGAACCATTTCTTCTCTCATCGCATTCGCGTCTCTCTACTTGCTGATTCTCCCAAGTTCTGCAAACGCCTGGGACAACGGCGTGGCGCTCACTCCTCCGATGGGCTGGAACAGCTGGAATAAATTCGGCTGCAACGTGAGCGAGGACATGATCAAGTCCATGGCTGATGCGATGATCACGAGCGGAATGAAGGACTCGGGCTATCAGTACGTGGTGATTGACGATTGCTGGCAAGTGAGCCGCGACGAAAACGGGTTCATCGTCGCCGACCCGCAGCGATTCCCTTCCGGAATGAAAGCGCTGGCAGATTACGTTCACTCGAAAGGTTTGAAATTCGGATTGTATTCGGACGCGGGAAAGAAGACGTGCGCAGGCCGGCCCGGAAGCCAAGGACATGAATTTCAAGATGCGATTCAATACGCGCGCTGGGGCGTAGACTATTTGAAATATGACTGGTGCAACACGGATACGCGGAACGCTCAAGAGGCGTATTCCACGATGCGCGATGCGCTTTCGGCAACAAAGCGGCCGATCGTTTTCAGCATGTGCGAATGGGGAACAGCAAAGCCGTGGCAGTGGGCTCAGGATGTCGGCAATTTGTGGCGCACGACTGGCGACATACAAGATCACTGGGAAGGTAAGCAGAAATGGCCGGACGGGAACTGCTGCTCGAATGGCATGTTGGACATTGTCGACCAGCAAGCCGGGCTCGAAGGTGCGGCGGGGCCCGGTCATTGGAATGATCCGGACATGCTGGAGGTCGGCAACGGCGGCATGACAACGCTGGAGTACCGTTCGCATTTCAGTTTTTGGTGCTTGCTGGCAGCGCCATTGATCGCCGGAAACGATTTGCGCTCGATGACGCCAGAAATCCAAGCGATTTTGACGAACAAAGAAGTGATCGCGGTAAATCAGGACACACTGGGAATGCAGGGACGGCGCATTCGCAAAGACGGCGACAAGGAAGTCTGGATGAAGCAACTGAAAGACGGAAGCCGCGCCGTAATCTTGTTTAATCGCGGAAAAACAGAAGCGGAAGTCTCGGTTTCCTGGACAGATCTGGGATATCCCGAACACGTTTCGGCAAGTGTCCGCGATCTTTGGGCAGGCAAGGATCTGGGAAAAATGACAGGGAAATTTAGCGCGAAAGTCGCTTCGCACGAAGCCTTGGTGATAAGGATGGCTCCATAACTCTGCTTTTTTACAAACAGCGCTTCCTTACTATTCACTCCCGCAAAAGTCAGCAGGCTTGGTTCCGGCGAAGAGAGCTAGTTCGCGCCACTTCCAGTGGCAGTCCACGTCTGCGAACCCAATTTCTCGCAACCACGACAATTGAAGTTCCAGGTCGAGCAGCTTGTTGGATGGATCTTCGTCATCCCAGGAAATTGCACGGAGAAATTCAGCGTGAAGTTTTGTTGTTGGTGATGCAACGTGTTCGAGGTTGCAGAAGACGCCGCCAGGAGCAAGTATTCCGAAAATTTCACTGTAGAGTGAGTGCTTTCTTTCGTGAGAGACGTGATGAATCGCAAAGCTAGAAATAACCGTTTCGAATCGGCCGAGTGAAGGAAGAGGGAGATCGAGATTGTGAGCGACGATGGAAACGCTCGGATCAGAAGCGAAGAGCTTGGAAAGCGTTTCCAGCATGGTGGGTGAAAAATCCAGAGCCACAAATTGAGCGGCCGGACGCGCGGCTTTGACCAGTGCGAGCAGCCTGCCTCCCCCACTTCCTAAATCGAGGATGCGATTGGCGTTTGCTGGAAGGAATTCCAGAAGAGCAGATTCGCCTTCGACGCGGTGGGGAATGGAATCGGCGCGACGGAGATAGTCGATTGCGTGTTCTGCCGAAGACCAAAGATTGATGTCGGGTGATGCGCTCATGTAGTGCCCCTGTGTCGAGTAGGCCGGTTTCCATCACATAAGTCTAATTTCCAATTATTCCTTCTAATATAAACTGCAGTTATCCGAAGGAATAGGACCTTGGCTCCGCAATTTGCATGAGAAATCGGCATGAAAATGCGGTTGCGTCTTGTTCAACCGAATGTTAGCCTCAGCGAAGAAAAAGCGAATCAGAGGAAGGCAAAATGGGAGATTCGTTGGCGGTGCGGCGAGCCGAGGAAAGTCCGCTTCGAAAAGCGGACTTCACGACGGTTATGCAGGCGGGACGTGCGCGGGCGGCGCTGGAAGCTTTGGCCGCTCGAGACCGCGATGGCCAGGTTTTGACAGCCGTGCGGCACTTCCCTGCGCGGGAGGCGCAATGGTCGGAGTTTCCGGAGTGGGTGAATGGGGATTTGCGTGCGGCGTATGCCGCGAAAGGAATTGCACGGCTTTATAGCCATCAGGCGGAAGCAGCAGAGACTGTCTACGCGAAAAAAAACCTAGTGATTGTCACGCCGACAGCCTCCGGGAAAACGCTTTGCTACAACCTGCCTGTGCTGAATTCCGTACTCGAGAGTCCCGATACGCGTGCACTTTATCTATTTCCAACAAAAGCCCTCGCCCAGGATCAACTCGCGGAATTGCATGACTTGAACACGCGGCTTGACAGCCGATTTGGCGTTTTCACTTACGACGGCGACACGGCGAACGACGCGCGCAAAGCGATCCGAGAAAAAGGCCATATCGTCCTGACCAATCCCGACATGCTGCACACAGGGATTTTGCCGCACCACACGAAGTGGACGCGGCTCTTTGAAAATTTGAAATACATCGTGATGGATGAACTGCACACCTATCGCGGCGTGTTTGGGAGCCATTTGTGCAACGTGTTGCGGCGGCTGCGGCGGATTGCAAAATTTTACGGAAGCACGCCGCAATTCATTTGCTGTTCGGCAACGATTGCGAATCCTGGTGAACTGGCTTCGCGATTGATCGAAGATAAAGTTGACGTGCTCAGCGCCAACGGAGCGCCAGCGGGCGAAAAGACATTTGCGTTTTACAACCCGCCGGTAGTGAACAAGGCACTCGGAATTCGCAGAAGTTACATCAACGAATCGGCTCGCGTAGCGCAGGAATTTTTGAAACACGAGATGCAGACGATGGTGTTTTCGAATTCACGCCTGCAGACAGAAGTGCTCCTGACGTATTTACAGAAAGCAAACCCGCAGCCACCTGGAAAACCGGAAACAATTCGCGGATATCGCGGGGGCTACCTGCCGAACGAACGGCGCGAGATCGAGCGCGGGATTCGCGACGGGCGCATTCGCGGCGTGGTGTCCACCAGTGCGCTGGAATTGGGGATTGATATTGGATCGCTGGACAGCGTAGTGATGGCGGGATATCCGGGGACGATTGCGGCAACTTGGCAGCGAGCGGGGCGCGCGGGAAGGCGCAGCGGAAGCTCGTGCGCGGTGATGGTGGCGTCGTCTTCGCCACTGGATCAATTTATCGCGCGGCATCCAGATTATTTTTTCGGAAACACGCCGGAGCATGCATTCATTCAACCGGACAATCTGGAGATTTTGCTGAATCATTTGAAATGCGCCGCTTTCGAATTGCCAATTGAAGCGAACGAACGAATTGGCGAAGTGGAGATGCCGGAAATTCTGGCGAAGCTCGCCGAGGCCGGTTATCTGCATCGCGCAGGAGAGTTTTACCACTGGACGCAGGAGGCATATCCGGCGAATGCGGTGAGTTTGCGTTCGGTGACGAGCGACAACTTTGTGATTGTAGATATTACGGGCGAACCGCGAGTGATTGGAGAAGTGGATTTTCCCAGCGCGCTATCGACGTTGCATGAGAAAGCAATCTATTTGCACAATGGGCAGCAATATCATGTGGAGCATCTGGACTTTAAGGAACACAAAGCGTACGTGAAGGAAGTCGATTCGGACTATTACACCGATGCGGTAAAACATACGCAGGTACGAATCCTGGAAAATGCGGAGGAAGAAAAGATTCGGCGTAGCAGTGCTGCAGACGGAATTATCCATGCGAGAGCGCATGGAGATGTGCTCGTACGATCGCAGGTGGTGGCATTCAAGAAGATAAAATTCTTTACAAACGAAAATATCGGCGACGGAAAATTGGAACTGCCCGAAAACGAGATGCATACGACGTCGTACTGGATGACGCTAGAGCGTGGGCTGGTTGAATCTCTTCCCTTTTCGGTGAGCGAGCGGCAAAGCGGAATGTTTGGATTGCTGCATGCCATGGCATCCGTCGCGGCACTTCTGCTTATGTGTGATGGACGCGACTTGGGAATAGCAGTTGGCGAGCGGCCGCCAAAGGCCGGGTCAGGCGAATCGGAATTTGCACCTGTGCGATTTGAAGAAATGCCGTCTGGAAAGATGAAAGAGTTTTTTGAGCCGAATTTGTATTTGTATGACGCGTATCCGGGCGGCATTGGATTTAGCGAGCCCCTGTTCCGCGCGCATGAGGTGCTGATGGAGAAGACGCGAGAATTGATCGTGGGGTGCGAATGCGAAGAGGGCTGCCCTTCCTGCGTAGGTCCAGCGGGGGATTTGGTGCCGCGAGCCAAGGAAGCGGCGTTGGCGATTCTGGAAAGGGTGTGCGGTTAAAGGAAAATGGCGAGCGCTTCAGACAGATTTTCGAGATTGGCGGCATTGAGACCTGCGCGGCTGGCCACAGCGCTGGCCGAACCATCAAACGAGCCGATGCAAGGTGACGAAGTTACGTATCTTTTGGGCGGGCTCTGCCAGAAAACGCGGTTTGGGCAGCACCTCACAATACGGAATTGGTACTCGACGCCGGAATTTGCGGAGCCCTCGGGACAAGCGTTGGACTTGCTAACACGCAACAAAGACGAAGCAATTTCGCGGAAGATGCGTGCGGCTCTGGAAGATCCGGAGAAATGGTTGTTTTTGGATACGGAAACCACTGGCCTCTCAGGCGGAACGGGGACATACGCATTTCTGGTCGGAATTGCTTGGTGGGATGCAGGCGGATTGCAGGTCGAACAATTCTTCATGCGCGACTTTGCCGATGAACACTCGGTTTTGTGCGAGCTGGCGGAACGCATTGCCGAACGCCCCGTGCTGGTCACGTTCAATGGGAAAACATTTGATTGGCCGCTGTTGGAGAGCAGGTTCACGATGACACGGAGAATAACCGCGCCAAAACTGGCGGCGCATCTCGATTTGCTTCATCCTGCGCGGACTCTCTGGAAATTGCGCCTGGGATCGGTGAGGCTTGTGGAACTCGAGCGTCAGGTGCTGGATGCACAGCGGTTGGGCTGGCATCGGTCTGAGGACGTTGCTTCGTCGCAGATCCCGCAATTGTATTTTGACTATCTGCGTGGTGGATCGGCAATGCCGCTGGCAGGAGTTGTGCGGCACAACCAGATGGATTTGCGCGGCCTGGCGGCGCTCTTTGGCAAAATTAACACGATGCTGGCCGAGGAAGAGCCCAGGGAAATGGACGGGCGCGATTTGTTCGGGCTCTCCAGGTTTTTGCACCGCCGAGGCGACGCGCCGCGCGCAGAGAGAATGTGTTCCAAGGCGATCGAAGCAGGATTGCCTTCGGAACATCGGCAGCAGGCATCGCGAGAGCTGGCAATGATGGCGAAACGGCGCGGAGATCACTGCGCAGCCTCGGAGTTATGGAAAAGCTTGTTACCGGGCAGCCAGAACGCGATTGAAGCATGCGAGCAACTGGCAATTCATTGCGAGCGACGAGAGAAAGACTTGCTGCGGGCCATAGAGTACGCACAAATGGGATTGAGCAAGTTGCGCGCAGGCGGACAAAGACTTCGCGACCCGCATGCAGAAGCACGGATAGCACGGCAGGAAAAGAGTTTATTGCGCCGAGTCGAGCGGCTGAACCAACGGATGACTAATGAACGATTGCAGGCCCAGCGAGAACGTTCGACGGCGACCGCAAGGCGATTTTTGTAGGATCGGACTCGGGCTTTTGCGGCTGTTCCGGAAGCGGGGGCCACTTCAACTCGCTATTCCAATGTGCAAATACGCCGCGATTGGTGCCTTCAAGAACGATGCAATCCGTCCCGGCGCAACGCAGGAAAACCCCTCCGTTCGGCGTCTCAAACGAAAAAAAATCCGGGCGCCGAAGAAGATGCTGGCGTTCCGCATACTTTTTCTCCAGCGCTTCGGAATACTGGCCAAGGAAACGTGCAGCGGCTTCTTCGCTTGCAAGCGAGATGCGCGTCGCCAGGACCAGTTTCTTCGTTTCTTTGTGTTCGTAGACGATGTAGTGGTCCCCTTCCCAATTTTCAGCCAGAGAGACAGCGCGTTTGGTGTCAATAAATTGTTTCAACACTTCGCGCCAGCCGAATTCCCCTAATGTGTCATCCTCCAACTTGACCCAATCGGGACCCAACGGTTTTTCAAAGTTCGGTACGGAAACGATTCTCGGAACTTTTCCGGCTTTGTACAGCTCTGGATGGAGAATCTGCTGCGTGGAAAGTGGCGGCTTATTGAAAATTGAAGACAGTGAGCTCCACCCTGCAGGCTTCATCGCGGAGAGGTTAAACCTAAAGCCGGACATGTAGGGAAACAGAAGAGTGTCTTTAATGAATGGCGGGGCTTTCTGGAGTTTGGGCGAGTCGGCAAGGTCTCCCATAAGCATCGAAGGATCAAAATCTGGCAGGTCCTTAAGCGTGTGGCCGGTACCTTGGAGCATGTAGTCGAACATCGCCGCCATGGCACTGCCTTCGAGGACGGCATCCCGCGCGAGAGTCGCGTCGCCATTTGCATGAACGGCTTTCACCCATTCCTCTATATGAAAATACTGGTCTTCCAGCGCATGGGTCAGCTCATGCGCCATAACGGGTTTCTGCTGGACCAGGGGAATCCAATCGGCGATATAAAATTCGTGAGACTTTGGATCATAGAGACCTGCAATCTGTTCAGTCATTAGGTCAATCATGAATGGATCAATGTCAAAGTTTGGCGGCAGAAGACCGAAAGCCTCCGCGGCGCGGGTATCGGCATAGCGTTCCCTCGGGTTTTTGTCGTCATTCATCTGACGGATGAGGTATGCACGGATATCGTCGCGGGAGCGCAAAGTTTTCTTCAAAGGAACACGGAGTTTCAGACCGGTAATCTGGCTCATTTGCTGAAGAACATCGTCCGCAGCCGCAGCGAACTCTGCCGTCGTCTTCTTGTCGAGCGGGGCGGGAGAAGAGTCGGGGGCCTGCGCGGAGGAAGTCCCAGCGGAAAGAAAAGACAAGATGCAAACGAGCCTGAAAAAATGGCGAATCGCCGGGGGAAAAAGGAGGTTAGGTGTCATTTGTGCAGGATATCAGAACGGGAGTTGACGGCGTTCTGTTCAGAATTGGAACAAATTTGCGGAGTTTCGAGACCGACACCATAGCCTACGTGATGGGAAACCGGAGACAATTTAGAAAATTTAAGATAGGCTTGGATAGCCTGTTCTGAATCCTTAACAAAATGGTAATCGAAGTGTAGTCTATCGCTGTGGTGCTAGCCCACTGAGGGGTAAATGCTTCCAGGCCTTCGGCTGCGACAGGTTCGCGAACGATTGGGGTTAACTTACCGGGACGTGGAGCGCATCAGTTATGAACTGGCCGCGCGGCGCGGCAGGCCGGAGTTCGTTCTCCATCTCAGCCGCCTTGCAGATATCGAAAATCACAATGTAGTGCCTAGCCTTCACAAGCTGTACACCTTGGCCGTAGCATATCATCTGAATCCGCTGGACCTGTTTTCCTGGTATGACGTTCCGCTGGAAGAATGCTTTGAAGATGGAGTGAACTTTCCGTCCCCACAAACACATCGGATGGCAGCACCATCATCGTTGAAAGTGCCTTTGCGTTTTGACCCGGCATTTGATCCGCGGCGAACCGATTTTCTATCGCGGATGGTGGAGCGATGGGGGCATTTTGAAGGCGCGCTGACGAACGGAAATGGGCGCCACTGCTACGGTTTCGTGGGACTGGAAGACCGGCGCATGGTGCCACTTCTTAGGCCGGGGAGTGTGGTCCTTGTGGATACTTCGGTGCGAGAGTTGGAAGACGACACATGGACGTGCGAGCACGATCGGCCAATGTACTTCGTTGATGTTCGAAACGGTTACCGGTGCGGGTGGTTCCAACAGGATGGCTCCGATTTGGTGATGCAACCGCACACGCTTTCGCGGTGCCTGCAGGAATCGTGGAAGATGCCGCAACAAGCGGAGGTTGTAGGGCGGGTCGTTGGCATGGTCATGCGGCTGAATGAGCCGTGGCAGTTCAGGTTTGCAGAATCTCAAGGAGCGCACGGAGGTTCGAGCAAAAGAGCTCTTTGAGATAGTCGGGTGAGTCCTCCGGCATCAGAATGCGGTAAGCCTCCAGTTGTCGCCAGTGAGCCACTGTTGTTTTGAGTGGGCCTTCCATTCCTTCCAGACAGTTCCTCAGGTCACCTTCCTGCAGAGCGAGCGGCGTCTCCAAAATCCGCTGAAATACTTCCTCGTGACATTGCTTTAGAGCTTGCTGAATCGCCTCTGGGGGATAGAGAGCCGCTAGCCCGGCATGCTCGTAGCGACCAGAGGAAAGATCCCGGAGAGAGGCAATATACGTAAGTCGGCCAAAATCGTTTGGGATTGCGGAAAGAGTAGTGACCGCAAAATCGTGAATGATGTGACGATTCTGCTCGAGTTGCGTGTGAATGCTCACAATGGTGTTCCGAACTAAGAACGTTTTTCACTAAAGCAAAGCCACACTGAAATCGATTCGCATGATGGACGAAGGAGGCGTCCATCATGCAATCCAACAAAGCAGTAACCCGACTGGGTCTTTCTCTCTTAACCGTAGCAATCCTAGTGCCCTTGGCCAGCAGCGTCAATCACTTCGCAAAGGTATCCAGGGAACAGACAAAATCAAGGAGCTTACAAGCTGACGGAGCTCCACTTCCCCCCCCACCGCCCTTGCCGTCAACTCAAAGCTTTGGGGGATTCCATGCGTTGATGGCGGATGGCGCTCCGCTTCCTCCGCCGCCCCCGCTGCCTAAGAAGCGCGCCACAACTGCTGCAACCGCATTCATTGCAGACGGAACACCGCTTCCCCCGCCGCCTTTGGCTTCGACTCCGAGTCTGCACGGATTCAACGCGTTGATAGCAGACGGCGCGCCGCTTCCTCCGCCGCCTCCATTGCCTCCGGGAGTCGTGACCACCTGTCTATCTGCATGAGCAAAACATCTGCCGAGAGGGCTTTCTAAGATTCCTCTAACCAATTTCCTTGGAGCGACTTAGTTAGCCTTCTCGGTTACGATACTAATCGGCTATTCCCAAAGCGCATTCTTATAATATACTGACGAAGATTTCATGTTAGGATGCGCTTCGCAATGACTAGCATGCCCAGTCTTCAGAAGTTCATTTGGATTTGCTCATTGATTCTGCAATTCGCCGTGCTTGTCTTGTTCATGGCGAGAAAGAATTTCCGAAACTATCCTGCACTATTTGCTTACCTCCTGATTAGCATCTTGCAATCTCCATTTGTATATCTGGTTTATTCAGTTTGGGGCTACACCACGTGGACGGGATTTCGGATCTCGTGGATTTCGCAAACCGTTGTTGTGGCTTCGCGGTGGATCGCGGTATGCGAGGTTTGCCATCAGATTCTTGGTGATTTCCGCGGAATCTGGGGAATCACTTGGAGACTCCTTGCAGGAATAGGAGGCATCGTATTCGCGGTTGGAGTGTTGTTTGGGGCGCATGACGTCAGGCGCATGACGTATACACTTGACCTGGGTTTGGAATGCTCGATAGCGTTTGTTTTAACTTTTTTATTTTTTTTCGCGGCGTATTACCACGTACAAATTAATTCTTCATTGAAAACCATAGGTGTTGCACTCTGCCTTTATTCCTGTTTTCGCGTTTTAAACGACGCGGTCATGCAAAACTTTCTGGCCAAATATTTATCCGTATGGACGACTTTTGATCAAATTACTTATCTAGCCACGATGGTCCTGCTGGCTAAAGCTTTATACGTGGTGCAACCGGAAGCAATGCGCAAAATTGAACTTCTGCCGGGTACGGCTTATGCACGATTAATTCCGCAGGTCAACGACAAGCTCAGCCAATTGAATGCCCGGCTGAGCCAACTCCTGAAGTCCGAGACTGCAGGTAAGGTATGAACATTTTTCTTTTTGTAACCGGATTTTTGATAGTAGGCCTTCTTGGCCTGTTGGCGTGGTCGGTTGGCAACAAGAGGATTGCATCGAACAAGACAAGGCACAGAGAACGAGACAACAACATCAACCTGGTGTGCAAACACTTGACCAACTTGACCCAGATTCGACAGGCATTGGAGCCGGCAGATATTCAGTACATTCACGAGCGGCTGTGCCGAAGCACCGCGCGAAATATGCGGAGGGAACGACGCCACATCGCCTGCCGTTTTCTTGATGGATTACGCGAGGATTTCCATCACTTGATGGAGACCGCACAGTTTGTTGCGGCATTTTCTCCCAAAGTAGAAGCAAAGGAAGAATGGAAACGCTTCCTTTTGAAAATGGAATTCGAGTGCAAGTATCGGTTACTGAGGATGAAATTCGCGCTGGGTAGTAGCGCATTTGGGCCAATGGATAAGCTTGCAATCATGATCAGTTCGCTGGCGATGGATCTTGAACGAGCTGTGAATGAGATCGGCGCAGCTGCGATGGTAGCGGCGAACCAATCTTCAGCGGGTCGTTGAAGATTTGGCCCGGCTGAGCGCGGAATCGATTGCTGCCAGGACTTGAACCGTATCAAAGGGCTTTTGCAGGATGAGTTCGTCGGCCGGCCCGGCTGTTTGAGAGCTTTCCGCAAGGGCACTCATTACAATCAACCGGTCTGCCAAAGCTGGCCTCTCTCTTTCCATCCACTCGCGAAGTCCTTTGCTTCCTTTTCGTCCAGCGACCTCGACATCCGACAAGACAAGATCGAACTCCCGAATGCGAAGTAATGCTTGAGCTTCTTCCAGACTGCGCGCGGGAAAAACTTCATGCTCACGATTCTTGAGCATAGCCTGCACTGCTTCCAGTATTGAGGTCTCCGGATCTATGAGCAGAATTTTTGCGCGGTCTCCGTTTGAAGACTGTTTGAGTTCTTCTCCGCCTTTGAGGGCGGCGATCTCCTGGCACGGAATTTCAATCAGGAAAGAAGCGCCCCTTGGCGGAAGGTTCTTCACGCGAATCGAACCTCCGTGCTCCGTAATGATTCCATAGCAGATACTGAGGCCGAGTCCAGTGCCTTTGCCAACAGGTTTTGTCGTGTAGAACGGATCGAACACGCGAGTGGGATCCTTCACTCCCGGACCGCTATCCGTAAATTCGACATAGAGCTTCTGATCTCTTCCACCGGTAGAAACCCACAAATCGCCGTCCGTCGATTTTTCGAGAATTGCATCCACAGCGTTATTCACCATGTTGAGGAATACCTGTTGCAACTGGTGAGGATCGGCTGCGGTCATCGGAATATCCGACGAGAGGTCGAGGTGAACGCGGATGTTGTGCATGCGCAGGTCATAGTCGCGAAGTGCCAGAGTATCCTCGACGATTTTGTTGAGAGAAACGGGAATACGCTCTGGCTTGTGTTGGCGGGCAAAGCTGAGCAAGTTTTGCACGATGCGATGCGTACGTTGCGCCTGCTTGTACAGCTTTTCGGAGTATTCGACGCCTTGCGAGTTCATTTGCCCGCTGGAGCTGAGAAGCTGGCTGTATCCGAGAATGGCCGTAAGCGGATTGTTGAGTTCGTGGGCCACGCCCGAAATGAGCTGGCCAACTGCCGCCATCTTCTCGCTGTGCAGGAGTTGCTCCTGCGTTTTCCTTAAGTCCTCGTAAGCCTGCCGAGTCTGTTCGTACAAGAGTGAACGTTCGATTGCATTGGAAGTCTGACTGCCGACGGCGATGAGAAGATTTACGTCGGATGGAGTGAATTCGCGCGGTGCCCGGCAACCGATTACGAGCGCCCCCATAATGCGGTCCTTCGACCAAAGGATCACAACATAGGCCGTGACGATTTGTTCCCGGCGCTGTGCGTCCCGAAATACCTGAGGCAGTGGCAGCCCCTGCGCGGAGAGGAATGTGGCATGCACAGCTTTAATGTGATGGATCAACTCTTGAGGAACTTTCGAAGGCGGAAAATTACGCGCGAATTCCGAACGATGGCCGACTGCAGCAACACGTCGAATTGTTTCACCGTTTTCATCAAAAAGGTAGAGAGACGTAGCGTCGAGGCCAAAAAGTTCGGCGATCTGGCGCAAAGTGCGATGCAAGGAATCGGAAAGATCCATCGATTCCGTCAAAGTCTTTGCGATGGAATTCAAAACGAGAAGTTCGCGATTGCGGCGCCGTATTTCGTGTTCTGCGCGTTTGCGCTCGGTTATATCCAGAAGGAAACCCTGGTATGCGGTTACGACGCCGGACGCTTCGCGAACGGCGATGGAAGACTCCATAACGGTCCGGATCTCTCCGTCCCGTGTACGAAGCTCGAATTCGAAATCAGCTACAGAGCTGTGATCTTCCAAAAGCTTTTTCAGTCGGTCGCGATCCTGCGGATTGACGTAGAGAGACGGAATTTCCAGCGCCAAAAGAGACTCGCGGGTCGGATAACCGCAGATTCGCTGAAATGCTTCGTTAAAATCGAGAAAGCGGCCTTGAGGGGTAGAGATAAAAACGCCCTCTTGTACGTTGGAAACAAGGGTCCGATATTTCTCTTCAGCGCGCTTGCGCTCGGTGATGTCTTTTAGGACGTGCACCGTGCCGAGCACGCGGCCCGTGGGGTCAGAAAACGTGGAGTTGGAAGCGAGAAAATAGCCAGGCAGCCAAGGATCAGGATCGTCGGCCTCTCCTGCGCGGCCCTCGCAATAAGGACAATCCTTATATTGAAGGTTCTTTTGTGGAAAAAGATCGAGGACGCTGCGGCCAACGTGGGCTGCCGCGTCCCGCCCGGTAAGGTGGCGCAGCCGCTGGTTTAGCCGGACGATCCGGAATTGTTGGTCATGTACGAGGATGGGGTCGCCGATGGAATCGAATGTGTATTCCCATTGCCGATGAACGCTGTCCACCTGTTCAAATAAGCGGACATTCTGAAGCGTCAATCCAAGAAAGTTGGCAATGTTGGTTAGATAAGCCACCTCATCGGCTTCATATCTAAGGGAACCACTCGAACCGATAGCTAAGACGCCTAGCGTTCCGTCTTTGCCGTGCAGTGGAAGGGCGATGATTTCCTGCACCGCGCTCTCCGACATTCTGCGCCGCTCATGCTCATCTTGTTCATCTTCATAACGAAAAAGGTGATAGTCCTTCTGCAGGATGCGCTTGGACCAATTCTCTTCGGCGGAAATGGAATGATTGCGTTTCAGATAGCTTTCCTGAAAGCCGACTGAGGCGTGAATCACGAGTTTTGCTTTACTGCCTTCTCCCTCAAGAAGACGGACCAAACCGTGCGTGGCACCGACGCTCTCGACGACGTGCTTTAAGACGCTGTCGAGCAGTTCTTTGGCAGAAAGAGTCTGTGTGCTAGCTGCTGTAAGAAGCGTAAGACGGCGAAGCTTTGAGTTGAGCTCTTCATTCCTGGCACGGGCGCCTTCAAGCACTAGAACGATCATCGCAATTCCGAGGGCCACACCGAGCAAATCATCGAATGCAACACGCATCAAGAAATACGGGCTCGCTGGCCAGAGTGGGCGGTCCAGACCATGCAGCGCATTCAAAAAGAACAACCCAGCAAGCAGACGGGCACCATAAGCCTTGCCCGCAGCCCGCCAGAGCATTCCACCAGCCACTAAACTCAACAGGCAAAGAAGTATGGAGCTTTCCCAGCGAACACTGCCAAAAGTCGCCGGCGTGGAGCGCTCCAGATAAAACAGAATGACTACGCACGCCACAGACAACGGCCAAATGGCAAGAAATTGCTTTTTTGTGCCGATCCCGAAATTCAAGACGGTGCTCAAGAATGCAAAGAAGGCGGCGACGTGAAGACAAAGAATGAGCGTCCCTAGAGAATGGTAGGACCAGGTCAGAAAGAAGAGTTTGGCGATGGCGGAGCCGGTAAGCGCAAGCCAGCCCGTAAGCCAGAGTCGAAAGTAAGAAGCGCGGTGATCTCTTTTGAGCAGCGCAAAAAGGACGAGAAGAACGACGCACGCGGTCGCTTCGAAGAAAGCGATGGCTGGTAAGCCCTGATTTTGCAACACGACGCGCCGCCTCCCGGTTTCAAATCAGCAAGCAAGCGCTTTCGTTTGCGTACGCGGCCCGACAACGAGCGCGTTGCCTTGAGAGAGAACCGTTAATCTTGACGCTACATGCTGTTTTCTGAATGGGCAAGGCTGCCCCCAGAGAGGTGTGACCTCTCGTATAATGACGACTGGGAGTCCCATCCGTGGATACCGAAAAGATACTGGTCGTCGACGACGAAGAAGCGATTCGCGAAGTAGTTTCCACCATGCTGCAGGCCAAGGGCTACGACTGCTCGGCCGTAAACAACGGTCGAGCCGCCCAGGACTATGTCAAGCGAGTCACGCCGGACCTAGTACTCAGCGACATGATCATGCCCGAAATGGACGGTATAAAGTTGCTGGATTGGTTGCGCGAATACGATCCGGAAGTTCCCGTTATCATGGTCACAGCGATTCACGACATCTCCACGGCCCTGGAAGCCATCCGCCGCGGCGCTTATGACTACATTTTGAAGCCGTTCGAAAAGGACCAGCTCTTCCTGGGCGTCGGGCGAGCCCTGCAACACCGCCGCTTGATCATGGAAAACCGGAATTACCAGCGCAATCTCGAGCAACTGGTTGAAGAACGTACGGCGCAACTGAGCGGAACGCTTGCGCAGCTTGAACAATCCTACGACGATACGCTGGAAGCCCTGGGCAGCGCACTCGACTTGAAAGACGCCGAAACCGAAGGCCATTGCCAGCGCGTTACCGCATTTACGATTTCGATTGCGAAGACCATGCCTGTGCCAAATCCCTACTTGCCGGTCCTCGCGCGCGCGGCGTTCTTGCACGACATCGGCAAGATGGCGATACCGGACAGCATTTTGCGCAAACCTGGCCCGCTTAACGACGATGAAAAGCAAGTGATGCGCAAGCACTGCCAAATCGGCTACGACATGCTGATTCGAATTCCCTTCTTGCGCGATGCTGCCGAAATCGTCCTGGCGCATCAGGAATTTTTTGACGGCACGGGTTACCCGCGTAATCTAAAGGGCGAGCAAATCCCGCTCGGCGCTCGTATATTTACCGTAGCAGATTCACTAGATGCGATGATCAGCGACCGCCCTTATCGAAAGGCGCTGCCCATCGGCCACGCCCGCGAAGAAATTCGCCGTTGCGCGGGAACGCAGTTCGACCCGAAAGTTGTAGACGTCTTCTTGTCGATCCCCGAACAACACTGGATGGATCTGCGCGAAAGCCTCGGCTCGCCCTTCCGCCTGGCCCACCTAAAGAGCCTCCAGACGAACTAGTCCGAACTCGCCGACGCAACAACTCAACGAGATCAAAACAAAAGGGAGGCTGAACTTCAGCCTCCCTTTTTCATCGATGCGTGTTTGGTTAAAAGTCGTAGCGCAATGCGAGCTGCAAAACGCGGTTCGGATTCGCTTGGCTTGTAATCTGTCCGAACGTGGGTGAATTGATATTCGCCCCCGGATCCGAAAAGTTGGTATGGTTGGCCACGTTGTAAGCATCCGCCCGGAACGTAATTGAATGCTGCTCGGACCATGGCATTTGGAATTTCTTGATTAAGGAAAGGTCCACATTCACGAATCCTGGCCCTCGCAAATTGTTGCGATTGCCAATTTCTCCGCCGAACGGGTTGCTAAGCGCGCCCAGTGCGGTCGTCGGATCGGCAAAATATTGAATTCGGCCGTTGGCATCATGAATATGTGTCGAAAGCGCGGACGCAGGACCTGTCAGAACGGCCGGGCTGTCAAAAACGAACCCGACCGGAAACGCGCCAGTGTTCGTGCTGAAGGCAAAACCGGAGTGCGCCGTAAAGATCCCCGCAACCTGCCAACCGCCAATCAACACGTTCAAACCCTTGTTGATCCCGCGGCCAATCGCCTGTCCTCGGCCAAATGGCAGGTCATAGACGCCATACGCCGAAAACAGATGCGTCACGTCAAAATCGGATGGTCCACGGCACACTCGGAAATTCGTGGCATCGCACACGAGACCTCCGATGACCGTATTCGCAACGCTTGAAACGTTGTCAATCGACCGGGATAACGTGTAGTTAAATGTGAATTCCAGTCCATGCGAAGGATTTTTGCGCAGGGACACCAGCATCCCGTTGTAACTGGATGACCCAAAATTACCGATGTATGCGTTGGTTGAGAACTGACCCGCCATGCCTGCATTGTTTGCGGTAAAGCCAAATGCATTGAGCGCTTGCATCGTGTCCGACAAGTCGCCCTTGATGACTAAGTTGCCCAACGCATTGGCGATAAACTGCGTTGCCCCAGCGCCTATTTGGTTTTCAAACCACGGCTGAGGCGTAATCGCCACGCCGCTTCGGAGCTGCTGGCTCAGCGCATTGAATGCCGGAAACAAAAATTGTCCGGACGCATTGTCTTTGAAGTTCAGCACTTGCCCTGCGTCCGCCTGTGCGAACAGCTTCCTCCCAAGACGCCCGACATAATCCACTTCCAGCAGGAAATTCGCGGGAAGTTGTCTCTGCGCGCCGAGCGAAAACGTGTACGCATACGGTGTGTCGAAACGATGATCAACTGTGTAGTTGAACTGCCCCGTGGCATTGCCAAACGGAACGCCACCGCTGACAAAGGGAGTCAGTGGATGCGTCACAGGTTGCGGTGTGTTCGTTACCGGCAATGTGCCCAGCGCCGTAAAGCGCGGATCCGTTGCCAAATCGCTGAAGGGCGTATTGGATGACGTGTTAAAAAGATACGAAACCTGATCCTGAATGAAGTTGATTGTATTGGCGTTGACTCGGTCATGCACAATCGCCCCGCTCGCTCGAATCACAGTCGCTCTGTCTCCGAAAATGCTGCCCAGCACACCCGTCCGAAATGCCGGGTTATATGCAAATGCGATTCGAGGGGCAAAGTTGGTCGGATCGGAATTGTATATGTCGCGGCCGCCCTTGTTGGCCTTTCCTCCCAAATCATAGGTGAGGAACGGAATTGCTGTATCGCCTTCGATTCCTTGCGCCGCAGCGGCAACGCGTGCATTTAGATAGCTCTGAAAGCCAATGTCGGAAACTGACTGAAGACCATTCGTCTCATATGGCACAGAGAAATACAGGTACCGAAGGCCGTAGGTAAACGTGAAGGAACTGGTCACGCGCCAGGAATCCTGCACGTAGCCCTCATATTCAAAATAGCGGTAGTTGCGGACCTTTGGCGAGCCCGTCGGTTGCGCCGAGCCGTCCGTATTGAGGTTGAAATTGGTGTCAACGGAAGCGAAGCGGCCAAGAAGAAACGGAAAGTTCTGGTCCCATTCTGTTGTGGCAACAGCGCCAGGATCGATACCCGGATTACTAAGGATATTGTTTGGGCGTTCGCTGGAATTCAAGCTATTCAGGTTGCCGCCAAGTCCAACAGACACAAAATTGAAGTCATTGATTTGCGTCGAAGTCTGGTGCTGCGGTTTGAATGTTCCACCAAACTGGATCAAATGATGCCCTTTGGTCCAGCTAAAGTCATCGCGGATTGTGGGTACTGGCACGATCCGGAATTGGCTCTGCAACGTCGGGAACGGCGCAGAGAAAGAGCCAAAGGTATAGGAGTTCGGAAACGTTGGCTGAAATATCGCCGGGAAGCCGAGTCGCGAAGATGCGATTCCGAACACGGCCTGATTGATCTTTGTATTGGAAATCGTCCACGTATGACCTATCGCAAAAGAGTAGTCCCTTTGGGTGATTTGTGAAGCCGGCGCCGGATCTCCGGGAAACTGGGTTGCAACGTTATTGATGTCATCGGTCTGAGATGAACGCACGATATTGAATCGTCCGAACAGCTTTTGCTTCGCCGTCATGTTGTAGTCGACTCTTGTTGTGTATGTGTTATTCGCCCGTCGAACCGGAGCGTTAAACCGAAGGCCCCCTGTGTTGATCCCATCTCCCGCCGTCAGATCGTTTGCGGCCGGATACCTGCCGGTGACGAACGTGAGCAAGGCCGCGTCAGTTCCGATCCCCGCGGGATCGAGCGTTTTTACAGAGTTTGGCCCGGTAGCAGGCGTCGAGCTGATGCACTGCGGCGCGGACGCCAATGTCGCTGTTGCATCGCAACCCGGATTGTTATTGATGTAGTTCAGGATTCCGTTCCGAACGTTGTCCAGCGGAACGATTCTCAACTCCTGGTCCTGGCTCGCGTCTCGGCGGCCTTCATAGTTGAAAAAGAAAAATAGCTTATCCTTGATGACGCGCCCGCCTAGGCTGCCGCCAAACTGGTTGCGGATCAAAGCCGGCCGGGCAATTCCGTTCTTGTTGTTAAAGAAGCTGTTCGCTTCCGTAACCGTGTTGCGGTGGTATTCGTAGGCATTGCCGTGAAAATCGTTTGACCCGCTCTTGGTGACCAGTTGAATTTGAGCGCCGCTGCTCCGCCCTAGATCGGAAGTGTCGCCAGCGGTGATTCCACGGAACTCTTGAACCGCATCTATGGGAGCATTTCCTACTGTCGCAAATGCTTGGCCCGTCGCTTGGTCATTTGCGTCGATCCCATCGATCGTTATGTTCCCTTGGTCGGCGCGCGCGCCCGTCACGGCTCCGTCGCGATTGCCAGAAGGATCGTTCCCGTCAGTTCGGACGACACCGGGCTGCAGACCAAGCAGAGCAGCCGGAGAGTCACGCAACTCCACAGGCAAACTCTCAATCAGCTTCGAACCGATTACATTTCCCACTGTCGCGTCGGACGTGTTGAGAGTGGCCTCACCAGAAGCCTGCACTTCAACGCTCTGCGTGACGCTGCCAACCTCCAAGGTGACGTCTCTGGTTTCCACCGTGCCGACACCAAGCGTCAAGTTGCTTAGAACAAATTTACGAAAGCTGTCCTTTACGAAGGTCAACTCAAACCCCTCAGCCGGAGTTAGCCGCAGAAACTGGTAATATCCGATATCATTCGTGGTTGTCGTTACATGAATACCCAATTTGGTATTTTCGAGTGTAACCGACACGCCAGAGACAGTTCCGCCGCTTTTGTCGAAAACTACTCCGCTAACACCCGAGAATTGCTGCGCGCTTGCGCGCGAAGCTAAAGAAACCAATACCAACCCCAAAATCCCAAATACCCTCAGAAACTTCTTCATGAATCCTCCACTGAGCCCCCACACCCCGAGAGCCGCCTATTTTCCACAAAGTGATACAGCAAGTATTCAACCACAGGGCTGGAAACTGCTAAGAGGTAATACTTCACTATGTGTCTGAATTTACAGCACTTGCAATTGAGTCAGTTTCGCACAGATGGAAAATTGCCTATTTATATTTGGGTTTATGGACGTTCTATCAAATTTAGAATAATAAAACGAGCGCTCACATGGGTTTGAGCTGCGCTTCCCTTGCCGAACAAGTGAAGCTTCAAGTTCTTTCAGCAAGGAACCGCTCGTTCCCCTCGCAAGAAACTGTCAATGTGTTTGATTTCGCGGGTAGGGTAACCGAATCACACCCATTCAGGTGTCGTATACTTGAGGAGTTCCGCTTCTCATGAGTTCAATTATGCCATCTGCGACCTCACCCGAGGCCATCAATCAGTTTGACCTAAGCGGCCAATACGCCGCGATTGGTGGAGAGATTCGCGCGGCAGTGGAACGCGTACTTGCGTCGCAACAGCTGGTTCTCGGACAAGAAGGATCGGCGTTGGAAAGAGAGCTGGCCGCATTTTGCGGAGTTACGCATGGTGCTGGTGTCGCAAGCGGAACGGACGCACTCATCCTTGCGCTGCGCGCATGCAATGTTTATGCAGGCGACGAAGTGCTCATCCCCACGTTGACCTTCGTTGCGACAGGAAGTGCTGTAAGCGCGCTGGGAGCCAAGCCGGTTTTTGCGGACGTGAATTGCGCAACGCTGAATCTCGATGCGGCAGATGTTCAGCGGCGAATTACTCCGCGAACAAAAGCAATCATCGCGGTGCACTTGCACGGTCTGTCTGCGGACATGGACCCGTTGCGCGAAATTGCGAAAGAGCGAGGGTTACCGCTCATCGAAGACAACGCACAGGCGATAGGTGCCACGTACAAAGGACGCCGCACGGGTTCGCTCGGCGATATTGCGTGCATCAGTTTCTATCCAACAAAGAATCTAGGCGCGGCCGGCGACGGCGGAATGATCGTGACGGATTCCGCTGATTTGGACGCGAGACTGCGAACCCTGCGCAATCACGGGCAGGCGTCTCGCTATATCAGCACGGAACCCGGCTGGAACAGCCGGCTCGACGAAATTCAGGCCGCAATTTTGCGAGTAAAATTGCGCCACCTGCCGGATTGGCAGAAATCTCGGCAGGCAAATGCTGCTGGGTATTCGAAACTACTGGCGGAAGTTCCAGGAATTCAAACGCCCACTACGCCAGAAGGCTACGAGCACGTCTACCATCAATATACGATCCGCTGCCGGCGAAGGGACTCACTTCAAAAATTCTTAAGCGAACGGAAAATCGGGAGCACAATCTACTACCCGGTGCCATTGCATTTGCAGCCGCTCTATTCCGGTTTGGGTCACAAACCGGGCGATTTCCCGAACGCCGAACATGTCGCCGCAGAAATTCTATCTCTTCCAATGTATCCGGAATTGACTGACGACAAGATCGAGCGCGTTGCAGCAGCGATTGCGCAGTTTGCGCGTCAGTAATCCGTCGCTATTTCCCAAAATAGAGAAGCGCGAGCAGGAACACCCAAAGCGCATCCATGAAGTGCCAATAATACGATGTCACTTCCGCGGCGGCGTTCCGCGTCATCTGTGATTCCTTGAATTTTCGAAATCCTACGTAAAGTAACGCGCAGATCCCTCCGAAAAGATGGACCGCGTGAGCCGCAGTGAAAACGTAGAAAAATCCAGCCGCAAGAGTTGTGCTTCCGTAGATTCCAGCGGAAATAAGCTCACGCCATGCGATGACCTGCCCCAGAACGAAAGTGATGCCAAGAACCGTGGTGAGCATCCACAGTCTCCTAAATCCTTTTTCATCGAATGCATTCAGGCGTCTGCGCGATAGTTCTAGCGTTGCGCTGCTGCCGAGCAATACGGCAGTGTTTAGCCATAGAAGATTGGGGATGCGAAACGCAATCCATTTGGCACTTGTCATCCGCAAAACGAGGAATGCAGCGACCATGGCCATGAAGAACATCAATATGGCTACCATCATCAGGGCAATGGCGATTGCATATTTCCGGGCGGATGAATTTCCTGGAATACGATGATTGCCATCGCCAGAATCGCCGCCGTCACGGCCAAAAGGCGGCTTCCCTCCTCCGCCACCGATGTCTTCGATGATTAGTTCAATGTCGTCGAGTACCGATGTTCCCGCCATATTCTCTTCCCGTTTCACATCCAGCTTCATTTAACGTAACCTTGCCATTTGGTCCGGCGCAAGATGCTGCGGCACAAAATCTTCTCCCCCAAGCGATACTCCAAATTCGTAGGCGCCTCGAAAAACAATCGGTATCCCTCCCCCGAAATTTTCGCTGGGAGGAGGAGAATCCACAAACCATTCGAGCGTTGTAGCACGCCAGGGATTCTTGTTGCCTGCTTTCTCACCCCGCCACAAGCTCCAGAAGAAATTGCAAAGGAACAAAAGTTGCGCGGAGACGGTAACAACAGTGGCAACCATAATGGTCGTTCGCAACATTTGGAATTCCGCTGAAAACGGGGCCGAATTCGCGCGTTCGAGTAGGCCGAGCCAATGCATGCTCATAAATAAGCCATAGACACCTGCGAACGTGGCCCAAAAATGTATCTTGCCCAGAGTTTCGTTCAGCCGCCGGCCAAAAAACTTCGGAAACCAGAAGAAAAGCGCCGCAAGAATCGCGAACGTTGCCGCAACGCCCATCACAAGGTGGAAATGACCCGTCACCAAGGCATCATTTGTCGCGCCAGCTGAAAATTCACGGCGGGCCAGAAAAATTCCGGATAGGCCGCCAGTCAAAAACAGAGAAACAAAACCGAGAGCAAAAAGCATCGCCGTGCTGAGCCGAATCTTTCCGCCCCAAAGCGTGCCAAACCAGCAAAAAATAAGAAGCAACGCGGGCACTCCAAGCGAAGAAGCGAGCATTGAGAAAACAAGCGGCGTATAGGGATTCAAGCCGCTCGCGAACATGTGTTCGCCCCAGATACAAAAACCGAAGAGACCAACGGCACAGAGCGCCAGCACGACGGCGCGCTCTTTCCATATCGGATTGCGCGAGCAAATCGAAAGCACATGGGTCACGATACCGAAACACGGCAACATCGCAACGTACACTTCCGACTGGGCGAAAAACCAGAACCATCGCTGCCAAATTACAGGCAGCATTGCCGGCGACTGCGAAATGACGATGAAGAAATGCGTGCCGAGCAAGCGATCTGAGAGAAGCAAGGTGCCCGACGCGAGCAGGATGCTAAAAATCAGCAGACTCAGAATTGCGGTAATAAACCATGCCCATACCGTGATCGGTAGCCGCGGCAGCGTCATTCCTTTGGCGCGAAACTCAATCGTAGTCACGCAAATGTTCAGCGAAGCAAGCAGTATTGCGGCGGAAAAACAAGTCACACTGATCAACCACAGTGTCGCACCGCTCTCCGGAGCGATCAGGACCGAACTTGCAATTCCTGCAAGCGAAGCAACCGTCATCCAAAAAGAGATGCCACTTAAGACAGGAAACGCCATTTCACGCGCGCCGATCTGGAGGGGAAGCAAAAAATATCCAAATCCACATTGCGGCGCCGCAGTAAGAACGAAAAACACCATGAGTGAACCGTGTAGGAGAGTGATGGCGGCGAGGCGGTCAGACGCACCATTGGCGGCGAACATGCCCACAACTTGCTGAGACAGTTGCATGCGCATCACTAGCGAAAGGGCCATTCCCAGAACAACACTAAATAAAGCGAGCCATAAAAAACGCAAGCCAACGGACTTATGGTCCGTCGAAAAAAGCTTGCGACGGAGAGTATCGCCATTCTTTGCACTCTCGTTCTGGGATGAATGATCGCTCATTTCTATTGTTTAGCGCTGCCACAGTGTTAGCGACAGGCCGATAGCATACATCCGTGAGGTAAAAGGAGGGAGTCGGCAAAAAAAATCGCCGATACGGCTTGCTGAAGCAAAACTGATGAAAAAATTTTGGTGCGGCAGAGAGGACTCGAACCTCCACGGTATTGCTACCGCCAGCCCCTCAAGCTGGTGCGTCTGCCAATTCCGCCACTGCCGCACAAGGGTGAACAATTCATTTTAGCTGCGATGTACGTAACCCGCAACCAAATCAAGCAAGGTAGTGGTTAGTTTGAATTTTTGGGACTGTGACGCAATAGGTCAAAAACTCAAACTAACCCACTACCAAAAGCAAAGCGCGCGTTACTTTTTCTGAGGCGTCGGTGGCGCAGGAGCTTGCTGTTGTGGCTGTTGCGTCGGTTGCGAATTCGGCGCAGGAGTCTGTGTTGCCGGTGCCGAAGTTCCTGGAGCCGGCGTACTCGTGCCCGGTGCAGTTGCCGGTTTCGAAGCAGGTTTCGTCGTGTTGTAAATCACCGAATTGCCATGGCCGACGCTGCGGTCCACTCGAAGCACGAGGGCCATGGCGCAAACCATGAACATCACGGCGCACCAAGTCGTTGCCTGTGAAAGAATCGTTGCGGCGCCGCGTGGCCCAAAAGCCGTCTGACTTCCTGCTCCTCCAAACGCACCAGCAAGATCAGCCGCCTTGCCACTCTGTAGCAGTACGACGATAACCAGCACAAGGCAATTCATCACAAAAAAAGTCGTCAGCAGCCATCCTGCGAAACGGAACCCTATCACAATGACTCCGAATCCGATCAGCAGCGAAATTCCCCACTTCATCCAACCAGGCATTCCATACTCCTTAATCCTTAATCTTCTGCAAAAATATCGCCGGAACGTTCCGGCCTATTGGCAATTAACAATATCTGCAAAACTTTTCGCGTCCAGGCTCGCTCCGCCCACAAGCGCACCGTCCAGCTCCTCCTGCGCTTGCAATCCCTGAATGTTTTCAGGTTTTACGCTGCCGCCGTAGAGGATTCTTACCGCTGCAGCATGTTCCGCGGAATATTGCTCGGCCACGCATTGCCTCAAAAATTTGTGCGCCGCGGCCGCGATTTCCGGAGTGGCCACCTTACCTGTGCCAATCGCCCAAACCGGCTCGTATGCAATTAGGATACGGGAGAACTCATCGGCGGTCAACGAACCCGGTCCCCCGATAAACTGTTGAGAAAGCACTGCTTCCGTCCGCCCTTCTTCGCGCTCGTTCAATAATTCCCCCACGCAAACAATCGGCGTCAGGCCAGCATCCAACGCCGCCTTTGTTTTCTGCGCCACCCGCGAATCCGTCTCGCCAAAAAATTGCCGCCGCTCCGAGTGCCCGACAATCACGTAGCGGCAACCCGCGTCCGCCAGCATCACCGCAGAGACTTCCCCTGTAAATGCGCCTTCTTTGCGCCAATCCAGATTCTGCGCACTTACGCCGACATTCGTCCCTTTTGTCTTCTCGACCGCCGCGCAAAGCGAAGTGTAAGGCGGCGCAATAACGATCTCTTTTTCGGTCTTTCCAGTGACCAGCGGCAGAAATGCATCAAAGAATGCACACGTCTCCGGAAGCGTCTTGTACATCTTCCAATTACCCGCAATCATGATTCGGCGTTTTCTGGCGCTCATCGGTTCGTCAGCGCCTCAACGCCGGGAAGCTTGCGCCCGCCCAAAAACTCCAGCGATGCGCCGCCTCCTGTAGAAATGTGCGAAATCTTGTCCGCAACTCCGGATTGGTGCGCCGCAGCAACCGAATCACCACCACCCACAATCGAAATCGCGCCTGCTCCAGTCGCCGCCGCAACCGCTTTCGCAACTTCCAGCGTGCCCTTCGCGAACGCGGGCATTTCGAAAACGCCCATCGGCCCATTCCACACAATCGTTTTCGCCTTCGCTATTTCCGCCGAGTAAGCCGCAATCGTCTTCGGCCCAATATCCAATCCCATCTGATCCGCCGGAGTCGCCGTAACGTCGCCGATCGTTGCAGGCGCATCCGCTTTAAACTCTGGCGCTGTCACATGATCCACCGGAATCAGAAACTTGAAATTCTTCGCCTTCGCATCCGCCAAAATCTTCCGCGCCAAATCCAGTTTGTCGTCTTCCACAAGCGACTTCCCAATCTGCAATCCCTGCGCCTTCAAAAACGTATACGCCATGCCGCCGCCAATCAGCATCGCATCGGCAATCCTCATCAGATTTTCAACAACTTCAATTTTGTCGCTGACCTTCGCGCCGCCGATAATCGCCACAAATGGCCGCGCCGGATTCGTCACCGCTTTGCCAAGATAAGCCAGCTCCTTCTCCATCAATAAACCGGCTGCAGCCTTCTCCACAAATTTCGTTATCCCAACCACGCTCGCATGCGCCCGGTGCGCCGAACCAAACGCATCGCAAACAAAAAGCCCGTCGCACAACGCCGCAAGCTGTTTCGAAAATCCCTCGTCGTTCTTTTCCTCCTCCGGATGAAACCGCACATTCTCCAGAACGAGCACTTCCCCATCACGCAATGCCTTGCTTTGCCCTTCAACGCCTGGTCCAACACAATCCAACCCAAACGCCACTGGCTTGCCCAGCAGTTCTTCCAACTTCTTCGCCGCAGGCTGAACCGAATACTTCGGATCTGGCCCGCCTTTCGGTCGGCCCAAGTGCGAAGCCAGCACCAGCCGCGCACCTTTCTCAATCGCCAGCTTCAGCGTCGGCAACGTCTCGCGAATCCGCGTGTCATCCGTCACCACTCCGTCCTTCAACGGCACATTGAAGTCCACACGAATAAACACACGCTTTCCGCGCAACTCCAAATCTTTAATCGTCAGTTTGTCCATGATCTTTGGCTTTCGGCCATCGGTTTTTACTGCGAGCCCGGTTCCGTTTGAATTTCGTTGATTGTGACACAATAAGTCGAAATTCAAACGGAACCGCCGCCCAATTTCTGGCTCACTTCAGCAAACTGTGCTAACTAAAACTTGCTCGCCATAAACTTGATCAAATCCCGGCACCGGCAGGAATAACCCCATTCGTTGTCGTACCACGCCAGAACCTTCACACACTTATCGCCAACAACTTTCGTATATTCCGAGTCCACAACCGACGAATTCGAATTGCCCTTGAAGTCCGCGCTCACCAGCTCCTCTTCGGTGTAGCCCAGAATTCCCTTCATCGGCCCGTTCGCTGCCGCCTTCAACGCAGCGTTCACGCTTTCCTTCGTGGCCGGCTTGTCCACAAACACGGTCAAATCCACCACGCTCACATTCGGTGTCGGCACGCGCATCGCATAACCGTCCAGCTTCCCCTTCAATTCCGGAATCACCAGATGCAGCGCCTTCGCCGCGCCCGTCGAGCTCGGAATCATGCTGATCGCCGCCGCACGCGCACGCCGCAAATCCTTGTGCGGCAAATCCAGCAACTTCTGGTCGTTCGTATAAGAGTGAATCGTCGTCATCGTGCCGCTGTGAATGCCAAACGTTTCGTGAATCACTTTCGCGACCGGTGCAAGGCAATTTGTCGTGCACGACGCATTCGAAACCACATTGTGCTTCGCCGGGTCATACGTCTTGTCGTTCACGCCCAGCACAAAGGTCGCATCCGGCCCATCCGCAGGAGCAGAAATAATCACTTTCTTCACCGACCCGCGCAGGTGCGCCTTCGCCTGTTCGCCCTTTGTAAAAAGTCCCGTCGACTCTACAACGATGTCCGCTCCCACGCTCGACCAGTCAATCGCCGCCGGATCCTTCTGCTTGAAAACCTTAAACGCCTTGCCGTTCACGGAAATCGAATCTTCCGTATGCGTAATCGTGTGCGGCAAATTCCCCAAAATCGAGTCGTACTTCAAAAGATGCGCCAGCGTCTTCGCGTCCGTCACGTCGTTGACGGCCACAAATTCAATTTCCTTGTCATCGATCGCGGTTCTGACGATATTCCGGCCGATGCGGCCGAAGCCGTTGATTGCTACCTTGATGGGCATGCTGCCTCCGGTGAGATTTGTATTCCGGTGCGGCGCTCAGTGAGAACGAGCGACACGTGTGGAACAGAAAATGCTATGGGCTGCAGCGGGAATTGTCAACGCAATGCAGCCCTAAATAATTTTTATGGACAGTAAAACGAAAGCGATGCGATGGGAATTGAAGTCAATTTGGGAACTGCTTAATACTCGAAACGCGATCGCCCGTGAAACGCACAAAAACTGTCTTCGCCGGTGGCGTTCCATAAATCCAATCTTCAATGTCGTTCCCGTCGTTATCCCGTTCGCGCACTTTGTGTCCGGGCTTGCCAATCGCCGCCACCACCATTTCTCTGTCCATCCCGATCAACGGCCGCCGGTCCTGAATCGCGGACTTAATCTCTTTCGGCAGCGTGTCAAACCACTGCACAGACGCCGACCGCTCTTTCGAAAAATCCAAAATCGACGAAAGCAATTGCTTCAATTCCTCGGGAGTCAGATCCGGCACAGGCTTGCCAAACTCCAGAAAAATCGTGCTGCCCATTCCCGGCTGCAATCCCGGCGGCCCTTGATTCTCAGGAGTCGCCGTGCTCGTAGGCATCGGCGATCCGCCCATGCCAATCTGCAGGTGATCCAAAAACCGTTTCTTGCCACGCCCGCCGCCATTTACGTCCACAACAATCGTGTGCTCGTGGAAGTCCAGCTTCGTAATCTGTACATGATCGCCAACGTGAATCGCCGCGCCATGCAGCGCAACCACATGATCTAGCTGTTCATTGTTCAGCGGCTTATCCGCAAAAACCTGAAATCCCTCTTTGCCGGCGGGAAGTGACTTCGACGCTTTCGCAAACTCACCGGAAACAAACCGGATCAGCGCCAGCTTCGACTCTTCCTGCAGTGTCGCAGATTTGTGCGCAGAATTCTGTGGAGGCGTCTGGTCGGAATCGCTCTTGGGATTGGTGGGAAAAAGGGTAATCCCGTCGCCAAAAGTCACAGGAGCGGCAGGCTGGGCTGGCTGCCGCAGGTTGTACACGCGCGGCACATCCGCATCCGCAAAAAGCGTCAGCGAAACCGCAATGGCGAGCCAGTTGGACATGTTTCCCTGCCCGGGCCGAGGCCGGGCGCCCCTATTCTACGATGCCGCCTCCCCGTTGGGTAGATGTTCGGTGGCGCAGGCCGATTCCGCTGTTGAGCTACAGAAGGTCAAAGGGAAACTTCAACGTCGCTTAGCATCTAGCGCATATTTCAGCCGAACATCCATCGTCACCATGACGTCCGTCCGGACATCCGTCCCAGCAATGTTTGCGTTCACGTTTTGATGTTGCCGTTTCTCGGCATACTTCCCTGGACGCACACTCTTATGCGACAAGACCGATGGGGTTCCGCCTTGTTGCACAGAAACTGCCTCGTGGCTCAATCCACGAACCAGGGTCACGCCAAACACCAAAACGTGACGATTTGTAGGCAGCGTGAAGCTCAGCGCAGTCTTTTTGCCGTCGAGTTGGAAAGAGTAGCCGTAAACGTGGAAAGTGCGATCGTCCCTTCCGCCACGGCTTCCGATGCGATACGGCGTACTGGCCACCTCGGATTCCCCGCCGAAGTTTCTAGCCGTATACCAATCGCTGACGCTCTGAGAAAAGTCAGCCGAGCTGCCGTCAGAGTACATGACTGTGAATGTCTGTGATTCCTGGTCGCCGTTAACGCCAAGGGCCAGCATCCTTAGCTCATCGAATTTGCCTGGTGGTAGCGCAATGGTTCGGCTGGTAACTGCATCCGGCGCATTCGCTGGGCCGAGTTTGAATGTCACTCCATCCCAAACCTTCGTGGCGTCCAACATTTCCGCGGGAAATGCGTAGCCCACTTGGTCGAGGCTCGCTCTCGAATCAAATTCCGCTCCCTCCGTATAGAATCCCGTTGCGTTATAAACATGCGAAAGATCGACGCCCACGGCACGCTTGCCGGCCAAAAGTTTCGGCGGATTCGGCTTTGCGGTCTCATCGTGAGCCGGAATAGGATCCGTACTAGCCTTTGGCACAACCTGCGATGCAAACGATTTCAGAGGTTTAGTTGGATTCGGCTTTGCCTCTGCACGAGTCGGCGAAAGCTCAGCCTTCTCTTTTGCCTCTGCCTCTCTGGCCTCTGCGCGTAGAAGCTGCTCGGACTCTGGTGACGGCCCCCTCGCCAGTAAGAATGTGAAAACTGTAAACCCAAAGGCGACGCCCCCCGCAAGCATCCACTTTCTTCCGCGGGTCCAGTTTTTTTTCGCGGGAACAGACACTTTTGTCGCAACATTAGCGACTAACCCTAACTGCTCCGAGCCAATCTCTCTCTTCAGCCGCTGCAAATCGGTACGAATCTCGGCTGCAAATTGATAACGAAATCTCCTGTCCTTCTCCAGCGCCTTCAAAATGATCTCTTCGAGTCGCACGGGCAGGCTCGGATTCCAGCGCTTCGGAGCTTCCGGTGCACGATTCAGAATCGCTTCCCGAATCACTTCGGGATCGTCGCCGCGGAAGGGCAAAATCCCCGTAGCCATTTGATAAAGCGCCACGCCAAAGGAAAACAGGTCGGCCCGCGCGTCGAGCGCTTCGCCCCGCACCTGTTCCGGAGACATATACGTCAGCGTCCCCATCGCCTTGCCCAGGACCGTAATCCCGCCTGGCCCGCTTTGCGCAGGCATTGCCGAAAGATTCGAATGATGTTCGGTGGCTCCCTCTGCGGTCAATTTCGCCAAACCAAAATCCAGAACTTTGGCGCTCCCTCGCTTCGTTACGAACACGTTTGCCGATTTGATGTCCCGGTGAATGATCCCTTCCGCATGAGCTGCACTCAGCGCATCCGCTATTTCAATTCCCAGTTCTAGCGTCTCCATCACGGGCAATGGCTTGCCGGAAATCCTGCGTTCGAGCGTCTGGCCGTCCAGAAACTCCATTGCAATGAACCGATGGCTTTCGTTCCCTTCCCCTATCCCAAGAGGCATCTCCCCAACGTCATAGATCGTGCAGATGTTCGGGTGATTCAGCGCCGACGCCGCTTGTGCCTCACGTCGAAAACGCTCCAGCGCAGCAGCGTCGTTTGCCATTTCCGTGGGTAGAAATTTCAGGGCTACGGCTCGATTCAGCCGCGTGTCCTTAGCTTTATAGACGACTCCCATCCCGCCGCCGCCCAATTTCTCCAGCACTTGGTAATGCGTTACGCTTCGGCCAATTTGCGCTTCGCTGGAAGCAGGTACCTCGGAAGGAACAGACGGCGAGACCGGCATCTCTTCGAATTGCACCGGGACCATAAACCGGTAGCCCCTGCGCGCCAGCGTCTCAATGAAGCGCGGGTCCTCGGCGGAATCTCCCAACGCCTGCCGCAGCCGGTTCATGGCGGCACTGATGCTGTGCTCGAATTCGACAATCGTATCGTTCGGCCAAAGGCGCTTCTGCAGCTCCTCGCGCGTCACCACCTCGCCAGAACGTTCAAGCAAAGTCTTCAGAATTCGCAACGGTTGTTCTGGCAGCCGGACGAGTTTGCCCCCCTCGGCCTGCAGCTCGCCCGCACGAAGGTCAAGCCGAAAACCAGCGAATTGCGCCGCAACCGGGAACCTCGGGGACACCTGCATACTTGGCCTCGTCTTCTTGGTTCTAGTAGTGGTTCCTTTTGAATTTCTCGAATCGTGACACAAGGGGTTGAAATCCAAACGGAACCATTGCCCTAATCCTCTATCTCTCTTTATCTAAGCTTTTTATATTCTACGTTTCATCCTAAGGCAAGGTTCCAGCTTCCACCAGATTAGACTGACGTCGCCCTCAAATGGTCAGGAGGCAAGATCAACCTGTCTTTACTCAAAACCAAGCCTAACTCATTGAAATTACGCCGCATCCCTCGATGACACAAAAATGAGGTGCTTGTTAACCGCGTTGCATTGAGCCGCTCGCCCTCTTGCCCCACTGTCGCCCACGTACGCAAACCACGCAGTCGAGGGCGATGTGCGATTCCGATCTTTATGGCTTGCCACCAGTAAGAAGACACTTGGGACAACGAAGTTTGCCTGCGCGATCGGGCTCATTCTGTCTCTTCAACCCGCCTTTGCCCGAACCTCCCTAACAGACACCCCTCAATCGGTGGTTGTGAAGTACACGGCCACGTCCCCCAAGGCGAAGCTGACCCTCCGCGTTTACAATTACGCCGGACTTGACTCCGCTTCCCTGGCCAGCTCGGAAAAAGTAGCAGACACCATCCTGAAAGACGTGGGAATAGAAACTGCATGGGTGGATTGCCCCGTTTCTGGGCGCAACTCGCGCGCCTATCCAGCTTGCGAATCCCCTATGGGAACGACCGATCTCGTGCTGAGGATTCTTCCGCGTCGCATGGCCGTGAAGTTGCGCCATTCCTATGACTCGTTAGGCTTCGCCCAAACCTGTCCTTTCACTGAACCGGCCTGTGAACTGACCGTCTTCTACCATCGCGTGGACGAGTTAGCCGCCAGGGGATACCGCGCGGACCGCATTTTAGGACACGCTATCGTCCACGAAATCGCTCACGTTCTCCTCGGACCTGCCCACTCCGAAGAAGGCATCATGCGCGCAGCGTGGACTCCCTCCGACCTGCAACACATCTCTCTAGGCCTGCAACTCGACTTCACCAACGACCAATCCACCCAACTGCGCCGAGCCGTCCTCTGCCGAACCACCCCACCCGCTCCGCAGGGTCTTGAACAAGCGAATCTAATCGCCCGATAGCACTACTACCATATCGCTGCCTTTTCATTTGACATTTTATTAATTCCACATTATTCCTTTGGCTAGCTTCTCTCGGAGATAAGGTGAGCCCCCGTCCGGCCCTGGTTCTTTTCTTTCTTCTCGCCTTTTCAGTCACAACTCACGCCCAGACTGCACCGAGCATCACTAGCCTGTCGCCTCAGCGCGGTCCTGTCGGAACACTGGTCACTATCTCCGGTCAGAATTTCGGCGCCTCTCAAGGCAGCGTCCTCTTCAACGGCACCACAAACGTCTACGCAAATCCCAGCACTTGGACCGATACCCAAATCGTCGTCCCTGTGCCTGACGGAGCCACAACCGGCGCTATCTACGTCATCACCAGCATTGGTAACAGCAACGGCGTCTACTTCGCCGTCGGCACCCTGCCCAGCATCAACAACATGGATCCGCAGCGCGGCCCCAGCGGTACAACCGTAACGATTACCGGTCAGTATTTCGGTGCCACCCAAGGGAACGGAACTGTTCTATTTAGTGGCACCACAAATGTCTACGCGAATCCCAGCACTTGGAGCGATACCCAAATTGTCGTCTCCGTACCGGACGGCGCAACCACTTCTCAAGTCTACGTGGGCACCAGCGCGGGTTGGAGTAACGGCGTCTACTTCGCAGTCGGTGCTTTGCCAACGATCACCAATCTTAGTCCGCAAAGCGGTCCGATTGGCGCTCTCGTTACGCTCACCGGTCAATATTTCGGCGTCACGCAAGGCGGCAGCTTTGTCACATTCAGTGGCACGACCAACGTGCTCGCCTCTCCCTCAATCTGGACCGATACGCAAATCGTCATGCCTGTACCGCCGGGCGCAACTACCAGCCAAATTTATGTCACCACTTCCGCGGGCGGGAGCAATGGCACTTACTTCGCCGTACTTCCCACTCCCGCCATCTCGAGCCTTTCTTCCAATTCCGGCGTGATCGGAAGCACCGTTACCATCACCGGCACAAACTTCGGTTCTTCACATGGAAGTAGCACTGTGACGTTCAACGGCACGCCGGCTACTTCCATTCCAACTTGGAGCGAAACGCAGGTGGTTGTGACCATACCACCGGGCGCAACGACTGGTAATGTCGTACTCACCGCTCAGAACGTCCCAAGCAATGGCGTAAATTTCACTGTGTTCACAGCCGCGCCACCGTCCATCAGTGCCTCAGCCTCACCAGTGCCAAACGCAAATGGCTGGAATAATTCTCCCGTCCTTGTCACCTTTATCTGCTCTGCGGGAGGACTCTCGATCGCCAAATGCCCCGCGCCCCAACTCGTGACCACGGAAGGTGCCAATCAAGTTGTCAGCGGCACGGCAATCGATACTGCTGGCAATTCCGCCACGGCAATCGTCACGTTAAACATTGAAAGAACTCCTCCCACACTTACCGTCTCTTCGCCCGCGGATCAATTCGTAACAGATTCTGCAAGCATCGCGGTCAGCGGCGCGTCCGCCAATTCGCTCACTAACATCAATTCTGTCGCTTGCAACGGCACTGCCGCCGCCAGCGCTTCGGGCTCTTTTTCCTGCAATATTTCCCTCAATCCCGGTGTCAATCTAGTGATGATCACGGCCTCCGATGCCGCCGGAAACATAGCTGGCACTCGCTTACATGTGATTTATGGAGCCGCTTTGCCCGCGCCCATTTCGCTCCAAATCACGCCCGCCAACGCCAACGTTCTCGTCGGCGCAACGCAGCAATTCACCGCCGTTGACCAACTCGGCCGCCCGCGCACTGATGTCTCCTGGTCTGTGGACAACACCAGCATCGCCACGATAACGACAGACAGTTCGCCTACCCTCACTGGAGTAGCGGCAGGCACCATCACGCTCACCGCATCGCTCGGCACAATCTCCGTGAATGCTCAGGTCAACGTCCTCGCAGGAACTTCGCTTCCCGTTGGAACCGCCCTCTGGTCCGCTCCTCTCATTCCCGGCTTCACCACCCAAAAAATCGTTCAAGCCGTCCCCACTTCTAACGGCACGCCCGATCTCTATGCAATCGATCAAGATCAAAACTCCAATGTTCTCGTCCGAGCATTTGCCAGCAGCGGCCAGCAATTCTGGCAATTGGCGCTTCCTCAAGCTGGCTTTTCCGGCCAGGCGATGGGAGACAACTCCGGCGGACTCGTCTTGGGTGCGGGCCCGGGCATCATCAACCTTGATGGTCAGTCTGGTGCCACCGCCTTTACTGCTCCATACAGCCCGTTAGCCATCGGCCAAGATGGTTCAGTGATAGCCGTGGATGCGAACAGGAATCTATTAAAGTTAGATGGGCTGTCGGGACAGGGATTGGTGGCTTACAGCGGGCCCCTAAGTGTAACCACCGTGCAAACAGGAACGTGCGTGAACAATGCACCAGTGGTGAGCGAAGTGCAAAACTCGGCGACGCCGAACGCTCCGGGAAATGTGATTGTCGACGCCAATGGGAACGCGTTCTTTACTGTGTGGTCAGAAGCGACGACGGGAGTGTTAGGTTGCGTGGAGGGTGATCCGACGCAGAGCTGGACGAACAGTTTTGAGTACTCGCTGGTGGAGTTGGCCCCGAATGGGACGGCGATCACGACAAACTTGCCGGTTGGCGATGCGGCGAGCGTCCTGCCAAGTGTGCTAGCTCCAGATGGAAATGGTGGGGTGCTGGTGGCGTGGGCAACAGGGCAATACCCGAACTTCAGTCCGAAGGTATTTGCCTCATCAGTCGGAACGGCATACGCCTCGCCGGTACAGGGTGGCATGAGTCAACTAGTCCTTGGCGAAAACAGCACCGCCTTCGCCACCGACGGCTCCTCCGTCGCTTCCTTTAACCCCTCCTCTGGCTCAACGAATTGGACATACGCAGCTCCATCCCAAAATTTCTTCTCCTTGATAGCTGCAAGTGCACAGAGCGGCCTCGTTGGCAAACTTACGGATCAGAACGGGTTTAATTCAGTCATTCGTTTCGACCAGTCTGGAGTTTCCGCCAACGACACTTGGACTGCGAATGCCGCAGCAAACTTGAACGTGCCGGGACTGATAAATGTCAGATTCCTTTCTTCCGACGCTTTCCTTGCAACAAAGTCCAACTCGAATTCCATTGCCCTGTTCTCATCTGGTTCTGAGATAGACTGGGTATCTCCATGCATTTGGTGTGAAGGCGACCCAGCCAACCCGGCAACTCCGCCAAGCTACCATCTTCCGCTCAAAGTATTCCAAGTTCAGGGCACAAGTGTAAATTCTCAGGACACTATCGCCTCACAGGTCGGCAAGGCTCAAAAGGTTTGGACAGGGAAATGGAAAAACTTGTTCTTAGACTGGGACGGTCAAGTACAGACCACGCCTGTTTGCGATGCAAGCATCAGCGGTACCGATTGCGCTAACGTAACTACCCATCTGGATTTCATTTCATTCGACATATTATGTGGACCGAGCACGGGTCAGCAGACATTGCTAGCGCGCTTCCCGAATACGCTTAACAATCAGGGCATAACTATTCTATATACCGGAATTCTGGCAAATGGCCGTAGCAATCCTGCGGGTTGGACACCAGGCGTGAATGGCACCTGTTTTCCAGGGCATTTGATTGTTATGTCGCAGTCGGCATTCGACAGAGATCTCGCGCATGAGATCGGTCATGCCCTGTCACTACCTGATCGCACATCAGCTCTTGTTGAGCCCGGATCGGGGAAGATCAATCTGATGTGTTCTGCGGCCTCAGCTTGCTCAGACGGCCACGCGCATGGCGAATGGCTTGATTCCGATCAGCTAGATCAGGCTTGGCATGGTGGAGTGCTTGCCTTGCGCAAGGTGCCTTAAATCTTTTCGTACGGGAGCACTTAATGATCCAAACAAGACTCATCATCAGCCTATTATTTTCACTTCTATGCGCAATACAGGTATCGAGTCAGGAAAACAGAAATGCCAACTCGATCCCTCCTCGCAGCCCCGTGGTTTTGCTTCAAGGCTATAAATTAGATGTTGGTAAAGCAATTGACTCCGAATGGAGAGTGATCTGGAAAGCCGGTGGCTTAAGGTTGGATTTCGGTCAGGGAGGGTATTTCGAAGACGAGACGAAAAGGATAAAAAAAGCTGATATTCTCTGGACTCAAGAACAAACCATCGATAAGCAAAGAGTGCGGTTCGTTTACACAAAATCTCATGAACTGATGGCGACTTTCCCCACCCTTAACGCTCGCTTCAAAGCGCACATACATAACCAACAGGAACTTGCGGACATGCTGTTAATGGTGGTCACATTTAACAATGACTGGTATCCGGTCGATGCCGCATCAATCGCCCCACTACCCCAGAAATCTAAATAATTGGCAGGTGGCCCACACAAATTCCGAATTTCGGTTCCGTTACCATCGATCTAACAAGAAAGCCGCTGGACCAACCCTATTCACAATCACGCAGAGGGTGCCCCGTCCTCGGTGTTCGAGGGCGGGTCTTGGGGTTGACTATTCTTTACGTTCGAACTTTTTTTCCATAGTTCATTCGAATTAACCGTTATAATAATTTATTGACTTAATAACATTTTCGTGCTACCCTTCTTCGTGTTTTACGAGCACCAACCCGCTCTCTCCTCCCTGACCGCTTCTTCCTATCCTCTTTGTTTTGATACTCATGCAAAACCCTCTCCCCGCATCTCTTTTATTTTAATAAAGATACAAAACACCGTGGGGGTGGGGCTACCGCAGCCTTCTGAGGGTGAAAGTTCAATTGTAAGTCTTTTGTTTGCCACTCTTACGAAAATGAGCATCCGACGAAGGATGCTCATCCTGAGCGACCATCGGGAGCCGAAGGACCTCAGCACCCAACTTTGCGGCCGATTCCAATCACAATCCGCGTCCGTAAGCCCTGTATTTGCCACTCTTACGAAAACAACCGGGGTGGGGTCAAATTATTCCCAAAGTGGAACTGCTGATCATCCGATCGCCCAACCGAGTCTTGAGCAACTCTCAGGTCACATTCACCTGAACACCCGACCGGTCAATCCGCATCGGAAGAATCTGTCCGCCAGACGCCGCAACCGCATTCTCAACACTTTCGCGCGCATCCGGCTCGATCAGCAGCACCACGCAGCCGCCGCCGCCCGCTCCGCAAACTTTTCCGGAAAGCGCGCCCTTCTTTCTGGAGTTTTCAATGATTCGGTCAACGGTCTTCGTCGAAATCGTCGGCAAATTCCTTTTGCGGAAGCTCCACTCTTCCCGCATCAATCGCCCCGTCTCTTTCCAGTCCGCTTTTTCCAGCGCGCCGCGCATCGCCTGCGCTATTTCGGAAATCTCTTCCAGATTCCCGATCACTTTCTTCTTCCCGTCAATGTGCGCCTTAAAAACTTCCCAGTTGTTGATGCCGGACTGCCGCGGCTTGCCGGTATAGCAAAGCACGATCCGCTTTTCGAGTTCGTGAATGTCCACACGCAATTCCACGCGCCGCTCGCCCCCTGGAGGAAGTTCAATCGCCGCCGCTCCGCCAAATGCCGGAGGATAATGATCCTGAGTTCCCGTCGGTACCTTGATCACAACTCCTTCCGCGTCGCGGCTGATGTGGATCCAATCCACTTTGCTTTTTCCCGCGGAAGTGAATCGGTCCAGCGCCGCGCAGATCGCCACCGCCATTGCGCTCGAACCGCCAATGCCTGCCCCAGCGGGCGCTTCGGAATCCGTCGTCAGCGTGAATCCGCCTTCGGGACGAAAAAATTTCGCGATTTCCGCGAGCAGCGGCAACTTGTATCGTTTCGCCTTCACCATCGCTGCAAACGAACCAAAACTTTCCTCGCGATGCGTGTCGCGCGAAACAAGCCGAACTTTGTTGTCTCCAACGTTATGCGTTTCAATCACACAACTCGCATAGCGAGTAATCGCCGCGTTGATCGTCAGTGCGCCTGGATGAAAAAGGTAAAGCGGCCAGATATCCAGCGTGCCGCCGGCAAGGTCCACGCGCGTGGGTGCTTTCGATTCGATTCGCAAAGTACATCCTTCAATCCGAAATTTTGGCAGGCCCTGGTTTTTCTCAAAAAGTCTGCATCGAGAATAACTTTTCAGGAGAGACACTCGGGGGAAAATTGCAATCGTCGTGTCCCGCTATTAAAGGCCACTCGCCCTTGAATGTCGACTTGAATGTCGAAAGGCTACTTCCCCGCCGTACCCGCCGTCCGGCTGCGAGCGATCAATTGCGGGCCTTCCTTTTTCGCGTTGGCCAGGGCTGGATTGGTTTCAAAACACCGGCGGCACCGTGCTTCGTACGTTCCCGAAGCGCCGACAACGATCAACTCTTCGCTTTCCACAAGCCGCTGGGTGTGCACGGCCGGGTTTCCGCAACGAACGCAAATCGCCAGAAGTTTCGTGATCTCTTCAGCGATAGCAAGAAGACGGGGCATGGGTTCAAACGGCCGGCCAAGAAAGTCCGTATCGAGACCGGCCACGATCACGCGCTTTCCAAGATTCGCGAGTTGCGTGCAAACGTCGACAATCTCGTCGCCGAGAAATTGCGCTTCGTCAATTCCCACAACTTCCGTGCGTGGTTGCACCTTCGCCATGACTTCGGATGCCTTCGCAACACACTCGGACTGAATGCCCAATCCGGAATGCGAAACGATTTCGTCGGCGGAGTAGCGCGCGTCAATCGCAGGCTTGAAAATCTGCACGCGCTGCCGCGCAAACTCCGCGCGCCGCAGCCGGCGAATCAATTCCTCGCTTTTGCCCGAAAACATCGGCCCGACCACCACTTCGATCCAGCCCATATTTCCTTTGACGATATCCACGCTCAGCCCCCCTTGGAAATCAGCGAAGTTATCTCGCAACCGAAGTTATCTTGACACTGGTGCGGCGGTACATCTTTGCATTATAGAACGGAGCGAACGCTGCAATCACGGCAATGCGAAACGAATCCTGCCGCGATATCAGATTATCGCTCAACACACCCCAAGCGCCTTGCGCATCGCGAATCCCAATCTCTCCCGCAAAGTGATCGATCGCAATGGAAAGTTCCACGCCGCGATCTACAACTTCCTCCGCAATTGCTTCCGCAACTTCTATGCTGCCCGACCTGCCAAAAAATCCTCGCGCTCCATTGCTCACATATGCCCAGCTCTCCAAAAAAACGCGCCGCTGGCCGTTTTCTTGAACGACGTCGAGGCCGCCTTCGAGCCCGACGAAATAATTCCAGGGTTCATGATTTTGCGCTGCCAGATTCGCAATGGCTTCCGCGCGCTGCCGCGCGCCCTGCATCAATTCTTCTCTGCTTACCGGCGTGTGACTCACGCCGCTCTCGACTTCCACGCCGACAATCTCAATCTGCTTTTCGGGAGCGAGAAGTTTTCCGATGGAAGCAAGTGCATCCTGCACCGCGCCGAGTTTCGGCTTGCGTGTGCTTCCTACGGCGACGATGACCGTGTTCGGATTGGAACTCATCTGGAGCGTCGGCGAGATTGTACTTGCGAGAGAAAAGAAAATACACGGTCAATTCCAAAGCCTGAGGAAAACTCTTTTGCAAAGAACAGCTTGTCCGCAGCAGGCGGTGGAATCACTTCCGCTCTGTTACTTCGGCGGAGCCTCCAACAACTTGACCTGCGAATTGCACTCCGCGAGGCGCCGAGAAACTTCTTCAGGCATCGAAACTTCAAATCCAATTGTGCTGAGGTGTGCTGGATTCTTCACTTTGTCCCAAGTCGCCAGACTTTTCTGAAACCATCCTTCGGCCGACTTCCAGTTCGCAAGCTGCTCGGCTTTGCCGGACGCTTTTCTGGCGCGGCTCGAAAAAAGCACGCCTTCACCGTTATACGATTCGGCCAACGTGTAGAGCAATTCCTGCTGCGGAGGTCCTTCGTTCGCAAGGGATTCCAGAGACGCAGTCGAAGTCCTCAGTTCCTTCTGTGCGTCCGCGAATTTCCCTTGCGCAGTCAACGCACTGCCAAGTCCGATTTCCGCTGCACTCAAATACGTCTTTGTGCGTGGATCAAGCGGAACTCCGCCTCCAAGCGACGCGATAATCGCTTTGCTCTTGCCGAATTCCTGCGCTGCTTCCGTAATTTTTCCTTGATGTTGCAATGCCTGCCCGAACCAGATTCCAATGATTGCGCGAACAATTTTGGCGATAGAAGTCATTTCCGCATCGTTAGGAGCGGGAAGAAGAGCCGCGCGAAATTCCTGATCTGCTTCGGAATTCCGGCCAAGATGCGCAAGAGCGAGCGCGACTTGCCCATGCCTGACGACCACCTCGGAACGCACGGTTTCGTTATGGGGATCGCGGGCATGCAATCTCGCACAAGTTTCCAGACCCTTTTTGTAATAATCCAGCGCTTCCGGATATCTGCCCTCGAGCATCAGTGCGTCGCCGACTTTTGTTTCCGTGACGCCTCTGTTGATCGAAATCCTGATGTTCTCTTCTTTGGGATCCAGTGCAGTAAGGATCTTCAATCCGCTACGAAAGTTCTCTTCCGCAAGCGGCCTGTTTCCCAGTTTCAGGTACGCGTCTCCGAGCGTGACGCGAATACCGCCGCCTTCGCCACGAAAATTTATGTTTTCTGGAGCGAGTTCTATGGAGCGGCGGTTGTACTCAAGTGCCTTCTCGAGCGCCTCTACTCCTGCTTCAACCGTTCCCGAGCTGCCCGTCAATCCGTTTCCGATCTGCAGCATGCCGAGGCTCACGTAGGCACGCGTGGCCTGGGTAAGAACTGTCACGTCTTTCGGATGAGCGACCGCTTGCCCGTCAAAGATTGGCAGCGACAGGCGGCAGAGGCGAATTGCTTCGGGAAGATTTCCAGTTGCGCCCATGTGCACTTCGGACAGATTGAGATAGAGCTGAGCGAGATGCAGCTGATCTTTGTCGCTGTCCGGATATGCGCGGACAAGCGCCTCCTCCAGGTCGATCGATTTCTTATAGCTGGCGAGAGAAGCCTTCGTATCGCCCAGATTGGGATGGGAAGGATTACCTTCCAGCTCCGCGATCCGGCTATATCCGGCGATGAGATCTCGCGTGAGGCCTGGATCGTTTTGCGCGTCGGCCGCCAAGCTATCGAGGTAGTCGATCGCTTTTTGCAAAATCAATTTTCGTGAATCCGTCGCACCCGGAAGATTCTGAATGGAGTCATGAACTTCAAAGAGGAGCGAGTTGGCAAGTTTGCGAACGTCGTTGAAACGGGCATCGGCCTTACGCCGGTTTTCTTCGGCGATGCGCGCTTCGCGGAGCGTGACCCCAACTCCTGCAATCAGGGCCGCGAGCACAAGGGCAGCTGCGGCAACCCCGGCCCTGTGTCTGCGCAGAAATTTCGCGGTGTAATAAGTCCAGGTGCCTTTGCGCGCGGAAACAGGCCGCTTTTCCAGGTGATTGCGAATATCTTCAGAAAACTGTTCGGCGGAGCTGTAGCGCTGTTCCGGCTCTTTGCGCAGCGCTTTCAGCAGAATGAAATCGAGATCGCCACGCAAATTATGTTGCAAAAGCAAGGGAGTCGTTTCACGTGTGTCGGCGAAGAATTCCGGGAGCAATTCGCGCGAACCTTCTGCGGTATTGACTGTCTCTTTTTGCACGACAGATGTACTCGGACGCTCCGGTTCTTCTGTGGCGATCGCGTTGGCTAGTCTTGCGGGTGTGCGCGGCTCGACCCGGTGTGGAAAGCGCCCTGTAAGCAACTGATAGAGAACTACACCGAGCGAATAGAGATCGCTGGCCGTCGAGATGGAATCACCGCGAAGTTGTTCAGGGCTAGCATAGTCGGGAGTGAAGGATCTGAATTGCGTGGCTTCGAGGCTGCCCGATGCGTCCAGAATTCGTGCAATGCCGAAATCGAGGAGTTTTGGTGTTCCATCTTCCGTAACGAGAATGTTGCCCGGCTTGATATCACGATGGATGACCAAATGTTGATGGGCATACTGCACAGCAGAGCAAACCTGACGGAATAGCACCAGGCGTTTCGGGATGGGGAGCTTGCGGACGTCACAGTAGGTATCGATGGGAGAACCGGAAACAAATTCCATTGCAAAGAACGGTTCACCTTGTTCAGTCGTCCCCCCATCCAGAAGGCGGGCAATGTTGACGTGATCGAGGCCGGCAAGGATTTGGCGTTCGTTGCGGAAGCGGTCCAGAACTGCGGCGGAATCCGAAGCAGAGCGAACCAACTTAATGGCAACTTTGTGGTCGAATTGGCCATCGGAACGGACTGCGGAAAAAACTTCTCCCATACCACCCTGGCCAATTTGCTCCAGCAAGGTGTAGTGACCAACTTTGCGTCCTTGCATACCTTTAGGAAGGATTCGTTCCAACTCTGGCTCCGCCGATCTTAGGTTGGGAACAGTTGAGCGGAGAATACGAACGGCGATTCAGGTTGTCAATAAGTGGCTTAGGTCGTGCGCACTAAGGAGACAAGCGGCGGCGCAGAGCGCAGAAGTCAAATGACAGGAAGATTTCCTGAGCGGCCCGCAGGAATCGATGCTCAATTGCGATCCTGAGCACACGGCAACCACCCAAAACGAAAGCGCGCGTGCGACTCTGCTACCATAAATAGATACGCGCACGCGTTCTGCATGACGCAGAGTTGTAATGTCAGACCTTGCTATTTCTGTCCGCGGGCTTCGTGATTCGCATCCAAGTACATGCTGGCGCATGTACGGAATTTTTTAATTGTGTGGGGGAAACATATTCCAAGTCTTTGCATGAACCGAAACATGAAACTAGTGCCAACTCAATTTTTCCGAAGCGAAGGTGCCTCAGCTTCGATGGCTATGACGTGGCGAGCCGCATGGGTCCGGGCTTCGCGATTGGCGGTGGCCATTGTCTTTTTGTGCGCGGCCAGCAGCGCGTTCGCGCAGAAACCCTCGGCTCAAAATAACAGTGATCAAAGGGCATCTCTTCACGGAACTGTTTCGACAGCGCCAGAGAATTCGACTGGTGGCCTAGCTGGAATCACGATAAAGGCTTCGCGCGTTCCGGCTGATGGAGCTCCGCTGACCGCAGACACTGACGAGAACGGCCGGTACGAATTCCCCAGCTTGCAACCCGGCACTTACACCATTTCCGTTAGCGTGCCAGGGTTCAAAGCCATCACGAAGTCAGTCGCTCTGGGCCCGAAGCAACAAAGCGTTCAAGATTTCACTCTGCAACTGGAAACGGTTTCTGAAAAGGTCGAAGTGAACGAAACCGCCGCGGCAATTAACACGGAGAGCGCTTCCGTGCCACCGGCGACTGTTACCAATACAGAGCTGACCACGATTCCCACGCCTCAAGAGAAAGTGAAGGATGTCCTTCCGATTACGCCTGGAGTGATTCGCACGCTCGACAGCAAATTGACATTCAAAGGAGCGGACGAGAACCAGAGCTTGCTGATCGTCAATTCGGCGCGCACAACCGATCCGGTTACAGGAAGTTTTGGCGTTCCGATTCCGACGGATGCGGTCGAATCCTTTGCCGTATATAAAACTCCGTACGACGCCGGCTTGGGAAGTTTTTCGGGTGGATTAACTTCCATCGAAACGAGACCTCCGGACGATAAATGGGGCTTCAAGCTCAGAGGAATAGTGCCTTCCGTTCTTGGAAAGGAAGGCCATCTAGCTGGTCTCGGCGAAGCCATCCCCGGAGTTGCTTTCGATGCTCCCCTGGTTCCTCACAAGCTTCTTCTCTCCGAAGTATTCCAGTACGAAATGAAGAAAACTACGGTGGAAGGTCTCCCTTGGCCAAATGACATCAGCAAGCGCCAGGGATTCAACTCGTTTACGACCCTCGAGGCAATTCTTGCACCGAATCACGTGCTGACGCTTACGCTCAATCTGTTTCCGTTGCGCCAACAGCATGCGGATATTAGCGCGCTAGTTCCACAACCTGCGTCCAACGATCTGGACCAAAACGGGTGGGCCATCGGCCTCAGTGATAAGTATCAGTTCAGCTCTGGAGCGATTTTCAGCCTCGTGGGCCAGTACATGCGGTTTGACAGCAATGCACATGGCCAGGGACTGGCGGACATGCTGATTACCCCGGAAGGATGGGACGGTAACTTCTACAATCAGTGGTCGAGAAGAGGTAAAGAGTTTCAGGCGGTCCCTTCCTACCAGTTCGCCAAAAGAGAGTGGCACGGTGAACACGAAATACGTGTTGGAGCAGACGTTGACTATCGCTCCTTTTTTGGAACCACCGCATCTCATCCGATTCAACTGCTGCGTGAAGACAATTCCCTGGCCGAAGAGATTACTTTTGATTTGGCGAATCCCCAGAAACCTTCCGACAGTTCGGTGGCCGAATTTGTGCAGGATCACTGGGTGATCAATCCTCGATGGAGTCTTGATTTCGGTGCACGTTTTTCGACGGAGTCTTACGGTTGGTCCGCGGCATTTGCTCCGCGCGTCGGTGTGGCCTATTCCCCGGGAAAAGCGGGCAAAACTGTAATTCGGGCTGGAGCAGGGATGTTTTATGGCGTGCTTCCTTTGCTCGCCGCCGATTTCGCGGCAAACCCCAATCGCACCATCACCGGATTCGATACCTTAGGTGTTCCGACGGGTCCATCGATAACCTACACGAACGTTTATGCCGGCAGCATCAATCCGCTCTCTGGTTCTGGCTTGCCCAGCCGAACGAACACAACGCCTCGAAACATCACATGGAACGGAGAGGTAGACCGGCAACTGCGCTCGGACCTGAATCTGAAAGTGGGCTATCTCGACAGCCGTACGACGTACCTTTTCGACGTGAATCCGTTTACGGCCGCAGCGGGCGCGCAGTCTTTCATGGCGCTGACGAACACGGGATCCTCTCACTATCGCGAGTTGGAGGCCACCGCGCATTACACTCTTCGCGAGCACGATCAGGTGAACGTTTCGTACGTCTGGAGCCGCGCGCGCGGAGACTTGAACAGCCTTTCCAACATTGCGATTCCATTTGCCGCGCCAGTGATTCGTCCAAATGTTTATGGAATCCTCCCTTCGGATATTCCGGATCGCGTGATTGCGTGGGGAATTTTTGCGATGCCGTGGAAGATGACGTTCAGTCCCCTCGCGGACGTTCACTCGGGTTACCCCTATTCGGCCGTGGATGTTCAGCAGCAATACGTGGGTATTCCCAACGGGCAGCGCTTCGCGGAATTTTTCTCTCTGGATTTCAAGCTCTATCGTGAGTTTCGGGTGCCATTTCTTGGAAACAGGAGCGGCAAATCGCATCATATTCGGCTCGGCGTTTACTCGCTCAATATAACGAATCATCACAATTTCAACGCGGTATTCAACAATGTGACGGCGCCCAACTTCGGGCAATTTGAGGGATTTCTGTATCGCCACGAAGGCGCAATCATAGACTTTGTGGACTGAGTGGAACACAAACAGCTGACTAGTACTGGGATCTGGCGAAAGAAGTTGAAAGCAAGGTGAGGAGCTGAATGGAGCGGCCTATCGGAATCGAACCGACACCTGAACCTTGGCAAGGTTCCGTACTACCACTATACTAAGGCCGCTCAACTGCTTCTTTTATAGCACGCAGCCGCACGAAGCCACAAGGCCCGCCTCCCAGACAATTTTCATGCGGCAACAAAATGAATCAGGAGACTTGCGCGACGCGCGCGGACTTGACCACGGGAGACTTTCGCTGGCGATCCGCAAATCGCGTGGCTTTGTTCTTATCGGTGTAGACCCGGCCAAATCGTTCGCCGTCCGCATAAAAAACGGTCACTAGCCAGTGGTGGTGTTTTCTTCTCTTGTCGGAATTGAATGTTTTGCGTTCGCCAACCGGGGACTTTTTAGCCGTTTTTTTCACTTTGTTTCCGCCTCGATTCAGTATTCCGCACTATTGCAAGAAACTCCCGACTCGCGCAAGTACCGATTCAGGTACTAACATGCCCTCAAACCGTATGGTGTTGGTCCGCATCGAATTAGATGAGCCGTTTCAGACTTTGTTACATGTTACTGATTGGGACACCGTTTGCAAGATTGCAGTTAGTGTTACATAGCGGCCAAATTAGACTGTTTTCTCGATGGTCCAAAGTGGCCTGCGGCAAGTACCCGGGCCTGGAATCGGTGCAATGTTTAAGCATTTTTGATGAAACATTTTGCCCGCCCATTCGTCTTTATAGGTGAGGAAAGTTGATAGCTGCATGCGGCGGAATGGATTCAAAATGATGAACGTACACAAACTCCCGCCTGTTTTGGAAGATCTCAGGAACCATACTCCTGAGCAGGTTGCAGAATTGCGTCTTTTGCTGACAACGGACGCACCTTCACGGCCCGACCCGCGCAGGCCGGGGTTCTTTGAGGTTGAAGGCTCTGAGAGCGTCTATTACGTTTTCCGTTATCCGAATGGCTCGAAAGTGCTGCTCCTCGGAGTCTGGGAACGCGACCGCGTGGCGGAGCTTGTTTCCTGTTCCTGCCCCGCTGCCTAAACGCATTCGGCAAATCACTTATCTTTGTCCAAATCCAACGCAACTGAATTGATGCAATAACGCTGGCCCGTAGGGTTTGGCCCGTCATCGAATACATGCCCAAGGTGCGCGTCACACTTGCTGCACTTCACTTCGACTCTTTTCATGCCGTGGCTAACGTCTGTTTCAGTGTCTACGGCCCCTTCCTGTGCCGGCGCGTAAAAGCTCGGCCAGCCCGAGCCTGAGTGGTATTTTGTTTCAGAACGAAACAATGGCTGCCCACAGCAGACGCACTTATAAGTGCCAGGGGTCTCTGTGTCTTCGTACTCGCCGGTGAAGGGAGGCTCGGTTCCTTTCTTGCGGGTTACATAGTATTGATTCTGCGTGAGTTGTTTGCGCCAAGCGGCGTCATCTTTTTGTACCTTATCGGTCATAGGCTCCCTTCTTTTGCAGACCGGTTCTGGTTCTTTCCGTGCATTATCTGATACAGAGCACCCATTTGACGTTACATTTCTACCCAATCATTATGGGTATTAGCCGTGGAAGAAAAAACTCCTATTGTCGCGTCCGAAGAACCGGAAAAGAAATACGACAAACAACGCCGGAGCAGACGAGCAAAGATAGCTCGTCCCGTCCGCGTGCGCCCCTCTGCACCCCAAGACGACCATTTCGAAGATATTCCCACGAGCGTAAATGCGTCCAAGGAAGGGATTTACTTTATTTCGCGCAGACCAAATTATTACAAGGGGATGCGCGTTTTTGTGACATTTCCCTACACCTCGGCGCACGATCCAATGAGTTGCGAATACGTTGCCGAAGTCGTTCGTGTGGAGAATCTGCCGAACAACAAATTTGGAATTGCCGTGCACCTGCTGACGACAATGAATATAAAGGCTGGCGGCGGGCCCGGGCCACGCGCTTGAGAAATTTAGCTCTCGTTCATTCTTCCTGATTCTCATCTTCCTGATTGACAGAAAATCCTTCTTTCTTTACTCTGCTCTTTCATGATTCTTACGCACCACACGCACGGGCATCATCATCACGGCAGGACGCCGCGTGCTGTGGAGTGTGCATAGAAATTCGATAGACAAAGCACTCTTTAGCCCGCTGGCGCAACAAAGCCCAGCGGGTTTTTTGTTTTTGCGGCAAGAATTTGGAGGAAATGTGGAACTTGCGTTTGGAAAGATGGGCGGATTGATTCCGGCCGTAATTCAGGACTATCGAACGGGCGATGTGCTGATGCTCGGATTCATGAACGAGACTGCGCTGACGGAGACGCAACGGACGGGAGAGGTCGTTTTCTTCAGCCGGTCGAGAAACAAGCTCTGGAAAAAGGGTGAATCGAGCGGGCATGTGCTGAAAGTGCGCGAACTGCGAATTGATTGCGATGCGGACGCGATCTTGGCACGCGTGGACGCGGTGGGGCCGGGAGTTTGTCATGAAGGATATCGAAGCTGCTTTTTTCGGGTGCTGGACGAGAGAGGCGAAGCGCGAGTGACGGAGCGGCAAACGTTTTCGCCAGAGCGAGTCTACGGCTCGGAGGGGAAGCGATGAGCGGGACACGGCTGAAGCTAGGGATCCCGAAAGGCAGCCTGCAGGATGCAACGATCGATCTATTTGCGCGGGCCGGGTGGAAGATCACGCTGGGGTCGCGAAGTTACGTGCCGACGATTGATGACCCGGAGATCGAGTGTTTGATGGTGCGTGCGCAAGAGATGGCTCGTTATGTGGAGACGGGTGCGCTGGACGCCGGGATGACGGGGCACGATTGGGTTGTGGAGACTGGCGCGGAGGTGGAAGAACTTGCTGAGCTTGTTTACGCGAAACAGAGGCTAGCGCGTGTGCGGTGGGTGCTGGCGGTTCCAGAAGATTCGGCGGTTCGCGACGCGAGAGATTTGGAAGGCAAAGTGATCGCGACAGAAGTAGTGCGCATTACGGAAAACTATTTGAAAAAGTTTGGAGTGAAAGCACGCGTGGAGTTTTCCTGGGGCGCAACCGAGGTAAAAGTGCCGCAGCTTGCGGATGCGATTGTGGAAGTGACGGAGACAGGATCGTCGTTGCGAGCAAACCGGTTGCGCGTTGTGGATACGGTGCTGGAATCGGCGACAGTTTTTATCATGAATCGCAATGCCGCGGCGGACGCTGCGAAGCGCGAGAAAGTGGAGAACCTGATTCTGATGCTACAAGGTGCGATTGCAGCTGCGAGCAGAGTTGGGTTACTGCTGAACGTTCATCGAAATGATTTGGATGCGGTGCTCGGCGTACTGCCCGCGCTGAAGAAACCGACGATTTCCGCGCTGAGCGATCCGGATTGGGTTGCAGTGAACACGATTATCGAAGAGGCGGTGGTACGACAGATTTTGCCAAAGCTCAAGGCAGCGAAAGCGCAAGGGATTGTGGAATATCCCTTGAACAAGATTGTGCTGTGATGAGGATTCTGAGACTAACTGCTGATATTGAGAAAGAATTGCTTGCCGCGCGGCAGACACGCGATCTAGAGGCCGAACGAGCGGCGTCTACAATCGTTGCGGAAATTCGACAGCGCGGAGACGCGGCGCTTTTCGAATTTGTGCGTAAGTTCGATAATGCAGGATTTCGCGGCAAAGATTTGCGGATTGGGAAAAAACAGATTCGGGCAGCCAGGAAGCGCGTACCGGAGGACTTTCTGAGCGCAATTCGTCATGCGTCGCGGAACATTCGTGCGGTTGCAGAGCGTCAGCTTCCAAAAGCGTGGAAAATAAATATTGAACCGGGCGTTCTGATTCGCCAGAGAGTTGTGCCGATTGAATCGATTGGCTGCTACATCCCCGGCGGCAGGTTTGCTCTTGTTTCGACGCTACTGATGACGGTTATTCCTGCGCGGGTTGCCGGCGTGCCGGAAATCATAGTCGTTTGCCCGAAGCCGAATGACGAATTGCTGGCTGCCGCGGACTTTCTGGGCATTTCGGAGATTTTGAGGATTGGCGGCGCGCAAGCGATTGCGGCATTGGCTTACGGGACAGAGTCCGTGCCACGCGTGGAGAAAATTTTCGGGCCGGGCAATCGCTTTGTCACTGCGGCGAAGCAGATCGTTTCAAGCGATTGTGCGATTGATCTTCCTGCCGGTCCAACGGAAGCGATTGTTTTGGCGGACAGCGGCAACGCAAGCTGGATTGCCGCGGATTTGCTGGCGCAGGCGGAACATGCTCCCGATGCGGGAAGTTTTCTCGTAACTACCTCGGCAAAATTTGGCGAGAGTGTCGCGCAGGAAGTTGCCGTTCAACTAAGGGAATTGCCCGAAACAAATCCTGCACATCAATCTATGACAGCAGTAGGAGCAGTAGTTGTTGCTTCGTCGCAGAAAGCGGCATGCGAATTTATCAACCGTTTTGCTCCTGAACATCTGAGCCTGCCTTCTGCTTCTCGCGCGTTACTCACACAAATCAATTCCGCTGGGACAATTTTTACTGGACCGTGTGGTGCGCAACCCTTTGGCGATTATGTTTCCGGCAGCAATCACGTTTTGCCAACTGGCGGCTGGGCACGAAGCCGCGGCGGACTTTCCACTGCAGATTTTGTGAAATGCTCCACGGTGCAGGAGATTAGCAGAACTGGCATGAAGCGGCTCGCCGCGAGCGCGGAAGTTCTAGCGACGACTGAAGGATTGCTTGCACATCGAAATGCGGTGAGCGTGCGCCGATGAAGACAAAACTTTCTATCCGAAAGGCAATTCTGGAGCGAAAGACGTACGAGCCGCCAGCAGAAGGGCGTGAAGGAAAGATTCGGCTCGACTTCAATGAGAATACAGCGGGTTGCTCACCTGCGGTATTGCGTGCGCTGTCTAAACTGACGAGCAAACAGCTCGCTATGTATCCCGAGGTGTTGAAAGGCACTGCAAAATTGGCCCGCCATTTTGGTGTTGCGCCCGACGAACTGGTTCTTACGAATGGCGGCGACGATGCGCTGCGCGTTTTCTTCGACGCATTCGTGGATGGGGGTTCGAGCATTTTGATTTGTGAACCAACGTTTCCGATGTATCGGTACTACGCGGAAATTTATGGCGCGAAGATTGATGTTTGCCGTTATGACGCAGAGATGCGTATTCCGTTGGAAGACATTTTGAAAACACTGCGTAAGCGACCGCGTGTATTTTTCCTGGCGAATCCGAATAATCCGACCGGAACGCTTGTTCCCTTGCCTGATTTGCGCCGCATTTTGGAGACGGCTCCTCAGACAGCGATTGTTTTTGACGAAGCTTATGCAGAATTTTCCGGCCTTACGACGATTCCCTGGATTCGGCGGTATCCAAATCTTTTTGTCGCACGGACTTTTTCAAAGGCTGCGGGATTGGCGAGCTTGCGTCTCGGCGCAGTCATCGCGCGCAAAGATTCGCTTGAATTGGTTCGCCGCGCCATGCCGCCGTATCCGGTCAACCTCGCAGCTTTGGTCAGCGCAGTTGCCGCCGTACGGGACAAGAGAAGATTGCGCGAGCACGTTCGAGAGGTTCTGAAGACGCTCACTTGGTTCGCAGAGCAGTTGAAGAAGATGGGAGTGAAGACATTCCCAAGCTCAGGGAATTTCTTGCTGGCAAATTTTGGCCCGGGTGGTCCGGCGCTTTTCGCCTATCTGGAAAAGAAGGACATTCTGCTTCGCGAGCGTACGAAGACGATCGGGCCGGGTTTTGTACGCATTGGAATCGGCACGCGCAAAGAGATGGAAACGCTGCTGCGTGAAATTCGGCGGTACGGAGGCAAGCGCTAATGCCGCGCACAGCCACGATTCATCGCAAGACCGCGGAAACGGATATTCGTTTGCGAATCAATCTGGATGGGCGCGGCAAATCGGACATCGCGACTGGTGTTCGGTTTTTCGATCATATGCTCGATTTGGTGGCGCGGCACGGGGCTTTCGATCTGGCGATTGAAGCGACAGGCGACCTGGATGTGGATCAGCACCACACGGTGGAGGACGTCGGCATTACTTTTGGCGAAGCGGTCGCGAAAGCGCTCGGTTCGAAAAAAGGAATATTGCGGGCGGGATATTTTCTGATGCCGATGGACGAAACACTCGCGGCTGCGGCAGTGGATTTGAGCGGACGGCCTTACTGCGTTGTGAATGCAAAAATCAAAGCGGCGCGCGTCGGTGACTTTCAAGTTGAGCTGCTCGAAGATTTCTTCCACGGGTTTGCGTCGGCTGTGCGCGCGAATGTGCATTTGCGCTGCTTATATGGCCGATCGTCGCACCATCAGGTGGAAGCAATTTTCAAAGCATTCGCACGAGCATTGCGATTCGCCGTTGCGCGTGACAAGAGGTTGAAAAACGTTTTGCCGAGCACGAAAGAGCTTTTATGAACGTCGCCATCATTGACTACGGCGCGGGAAATGTTCCTTCAGTGGAACGTGCACTACAGAAACTTGGCGCGAATCCTGTGCGTGTGAACTCTGCGGAAGAGCTGGCATCCGCGAAGGTGATTGTTTTGCCGGGTGTTGGCCACTACGCCGCGTTGATTCGGGCACTGGACGAACGAGGACTTCGTGCGCCGCTAGTGGATGCGATTCATCATGGCAAGCCGTTTCTCGGTATTTGTCTTGGGCTACAAGCGCTGTATCAAGCGAGTGAAGAAGCGCCGAATCTGTTGGGGCTGGGTATTTTTTCTGGAAAAATCTGCGCGCTGCCAGGAAGTGTAAAGCTGCCGCACATGGGCTGGAATCGTTTGAAAATTCGCCGGCCTTCTCCGCTTCTCGATGGCCTTACCGAAAACGATTATTTTTATTTCGCGCACACGTTTGCCGCGAGTGGAATGAATGGTGAAACGCTTGCCGTATGCGACTACGGCTCGGAGTTCGGTGCTGTGCTTGCTCTGGATCGAATTTGCGCGGTGCAATTTCACCCTGAGAAGAGTGGAGCAGCGGGTTCGAAGCTGCTTGGGAATTTTTTGAGGATCGCGGCATGAGTCTCGCGCGACGGATCATTCCCTGCCTGGATGTGGATGGCGCTCGCGTCGTCAAGGGCGTGAATTTTGCAGGGTTGCGCGATGCGGGCGACCCCGCGGAGCTGGCAGCAAGATACAACGCAGAGGGAGCGGATGAGCTTGTCGTGCTGGATATTGCCGCCTCGCGCGATCGGCGGCCGACTTTTCTGGAGACGATTCGACGCGTCGCTGAACAGCTCGCGATTCCGCTGACTGCAGGCGGCGGGATTCGGACTTTGGAGGACGCACGAGCTGTGGTGCAAGCAGGAGCCGACAAAGTCACAGTAAACACAGCCGCGGTTGAACGGCCTGAACTTATTTCAGAACTTTCGCGCGAATTCGGCGCGCAGGCCGTTGTGCTGGCAATTGACGCGAAGCGCGAAGGCGATCATTGGGATGTGCGTGTGCGAGGGGGCCGCGATTCGGCGCAACTTGATGCGCTTGAGTGGGCGAAGCGAGGGGTAGCGGCGGGAGCGGGGGAAATTCTCCTTACCTCGATGGACAAAGATGGAACGCAAAGTGGTTTTGACGTCTCGCTCACGTCAACCGTTTCGAGCAGCGTTTCCGTTCCGGTGATTGCATCGGGCGGAGCAAAATCGCCTCGACATTTTTCGGACATTTTCGCGGAGGGGCTTGCCGACGCTGCGCTTGCCGCTTCTATTTTTCATGACAATATGCAATCGATTCGCGAGCTCAAGCAGTTCTTACTTCAAAACGGCGTTGAGGTTCGCCTTTCGTGCTGATTCCGTGCATCGATTTGCAAAATGGACAGGCGGTGCAGCTTGTGCACGGGCGAAGGCGTGAATTGGCGGTTGCGGATGTATTCGGATTGCTCGAACGATTTAAAGAATATCCCTGGCTGCACGTGATCGATCTTGACGCCGCGATGCGCAAGGGCGACAACAACAAACTGGTTGAGGAACTTTGCAAACGAGCTAAATCAAAATACAAAATGATGGTGCGTGTAGGGGGCGGAATTCGCACTATAGGGCGCGCGCAAAGATTGACGAAGCTTGGAGCGGCGCAAGTCATTATTGGGAGCGCGGTGTTCAAGAACGGCAGAATCAACGCACGAATCCTGCGGGCACTCGCAGACAAAATCTTATCGAAGCGCGTCGTCATTGCACTGGACACATGGAAAGGCCGCATCACCGTGCAAGGCTGGCGGAAATCACTTTCGCTTCAGCCGCAGGAAGTCATGCCGGCGCTCGAACCCTTTTGCGGCGCGTTTCTTTGCACGGATGTGGACCGCGAGGGAACGATGACAGGAGCGAATCTGAAATGGTTTCGGTCGCTGAGGCAGGCGACCGCGCATCCCATCATTGCGGCGGGCGGAATCAAGACACAGCGCGAGATTCAGTCTTTAGAGAAGCTTGGAATGGATGCGGCGGTTGGAATGGCTGTTTACAAGAATCAATTGCGCTGAGCTCCGCACTTTAATTCAGAAAATTGCGGTAGGATTCATGCGCCATGAAAACTCTTCGAATCCTGTTTAGCCTCTTTTTTCTTCTTACTATCGCCGCAACTCTATCGGCGCAATCTGCTGATTCACTTCCGTTCACCCTGAAGCCCCTTGGACACGGGGTTTACGCAGCGATTGACGATGCAAGGGGCGACGCGGGGGCCAATGCAGGATTTGTGATTGGCGACGACGGCGTCGCAGTGATTGACACGTTTGAGAACGAAAAAGCGGCGCGGGCTTTGTTGAGCGAGATTCGGAAGCTGACGCCGTTGCCGATCAAGTTTGTGGTGAATACTCACTACCATCTGGATCATGTGGCGGGAAACCGGATTTTCCAGGATGCGGGCGCAGTGGTGATTGCACACAAGAACGTGGGCGACTGGATTCATACAGAAAATCTTAAGTTCTTCGGAAAGAACATTAAACCTGAACAGAAAGCGGAAGTGGAAAGGCTGGGCGCGCCGGATATTTCTTATCATGACGCGCTGATTGTGCGCCTTGGTCGGCGCGAGATATATGTAACGCACTTGTTAGGGCACACGGGAGGCGACTCTGTGGTCCGAGTCGAAGATGCAAAGGTAACGTTCTGGGGCGATTTGTTCTGGCACGCCACGCTGCCGAATTTGATTGATGCGACGACGAGCGAATGGAGCAATAGCCTGAGTCCAAGCGGAAACTGGGCAAACCGGTTCGAAGGGACTCAAGTACCAGGGCACGGAGATGTAGGTACGCTGGAGGACGTTGCGGCTTTTGCCGGGTACCTGTCGGATTTGCGTGGGATGGTGAAGGCCGCGGAGGAGCAGAAAAAGAGCGGCGATGAACTTGTCGCGGCGCTTCTGCCCGAGATTACGAAGAAATACGGGAAGTGGGAATTTTTTGAATATTTTGCGAAGTCGAATATCAGGGACATGGATGCCGAGCTGAGGGGGACGAAACGCAAACCCGGCGATCCAAAGGCCAACTAGTTTTTGTCAGCGCAAATAGGCGTCGGTGACGTACTGCTGTACCATGCGCTGGGTGTTGAAGAACGAGCCGTTGATGGCAATGGCGTGCAGCATCACTTCGAGATATTTTTGGCGTTCGTTGTAGTAGAGCGGCAGAATCACATTTTCGAGTTTGTGATAGAGCGATTCGGCTTCGCCTGCATTGTCAGTAGAAACGTCTGTGCCGCGATGCAGTTCTCCGATGGACCAGCCGGTCACGCCTTCAATGTGGCCTTCGACCCACCAACCGTCCAAAATGCTCAGGCTCGGGATTCCGTTGAGCGCGGCTTTCATGCCGCTGGTGCCGGAGGCTTCGAGAGGAAATTGCGGCGTGTTCAACCAAAGATCGACGCCGGACGTAATTTTTCCGGCGACTTCCATGTTGTAGTTGTCGAGGAACACGGTCTGCACGGCTTTCTTCAGAGCTTTTTTTGCTTTGAAGATTTTCCTGATGATTTCCTTGCCGCCGCCGTCGTTGGGATGAGCTTTGCCGGCAAAAACAATTTGGAACTTTCCAGAATTTTTTGCGATTTCGCGCAAACGATCCAGGTCGGACAAAATCAGGTCGGCGCGTTTGTACCCGGTAGCGCGTCGTGCGAAACCAATCGTAAAAACATCGGGGTCCAACTTCAGGCCCGTTTTTTGCCGAACTGCTTCGAATAACTCGTGTTTGGAAATCAAATGCGCCGCCCAAACTTCTTCCGCGGGAAGCCCCAGCGCGCTTCGCAAGCTGTAATTGTCCTCGCGCCAGGTGGGAATGTAGCGGTCGAATAACTGCTGGAAAGCCGGGGAGGCCCAGGTTGCAGCGTGCACGCCATTCGTAATCGCTTCGATCAGGAACTCAGGAAACATGCGGCGCGAGACTTCGCCGTGTTTTTTCGCAACGCCATTTACGAAATTGCTCAGGCCGAGCGCGAGGTGCGTCATGTTCACGGAAGCGCCGTTGCGTGCGGCGTCGTGCAAATCCGGAAAATTTGTTTCGGCTTGCAGAGCGCGCTTGATCAATTCGGCTGAGGAGGCATCCTTCAGGTCAAAGAAATCAACCTGGTCCGGGAATGCGCGAGTGAGAAATTCCATTGGAAAACGATCGTGGCCTGCGGGAACGGGCGTGTGTGTGGTGAAGACGCATTTATTGCGGACTTTTTCAATGTCTTCCCCGATGACCGATTCGCGGCCTGCTTTTTCAGCTTCTTCCCCGAGAAGCTCCAGAGTGAGCAGCGCGGCGTGACCCTCATTCATGTGATAGCGCGCAATGTCATCGTAGTTGAGCGCGCGCAGCATGCGCACGCCGCCGATGCCGAGTAAAACTTCCTGGCACAAACGATAGTAAGAATCACCGCCGTACAAGCTGCCAGTCAAGTTCCGGTCGCGTTCTTCGTTGGAAGGGAGATCAGCGTCGAGAAAATAGACCGGAACGATGTGGCCGCGCGCTCCGACCGTGTCGTAGCGCCAGGCGCGCAGTTCAACGCGGCGATTTTCCAAAGGAACGGTGACACGTGCCGGCTCTTCCTTCAGGAAATCCTCGACTCGCCATTCAACGGGTTCTTCGGTTTGTACGCCTTCGTCGGAGAGTACCTGCGTGAAAAAACCTTTTCGGTAGAGCAACGAAATAGCCACCATCGGCAATTTCAAGTCGGCCGCTGCGCGAATCGTGTCGCCGGCCAACACGCCGAGTCCGCCCGAGTAGGAGGGCATGGCATTTTCCAGGGCGATTTCCATCGAAAAATAGGCAACCAGGCGTTTTTGCGTCGTCAATTTGTCCGCCATCCAAAATTTGCTCCGTTGGGCGCGGAGCCACCGGCACAGCCACTCCAGGACTCACCACAGTAAGAGAACTATTTTCCGGTTTTCTGCTGGCGCAAGCAAGCACGCATCGCTACAGACGTTAGCTTTTGCAAAAGTATTACGAATTTCGTTCCCCGAGAGAGTTACGATTGCGGCTACTCTTTAGCTATCGGTTTCCCGCAGACGGAGACACAAGCATGCCCGAAGGGGCACCTAACTGGCGCCGCGGATTCTGGAGTTTGATCGTCACGCAGTTTCAAGGCGCCTTTAACGAGAATGGCCTAAAGTATTTTGTCATTTACCTGATTCTTTCACTTCATCTCGATTCCAAGCAAGAAGACCATCTGATTTTCTTGATCGGCGTGCTGTTCGCCGGGCCTTTCATTTTGTTTTCCATGACGGGCGGTTACCTTGCGGACCGGTTCAGCAAACGTTCCGTAACGATTGGCACGAAATACTTCGAGATCGCAGTTGTCATTTTTGCCGTGTTCGCACTGCTGCGCTTTCATTCGAACCCTACTGCCACGATACCGCTGCTTCTTGTCGCCATATTCCTTGCAAGCAGCCAGGCAGCGATTTTTGGCCCCTCCAAGTACGGATTGCTGCCGGAACTTCTGCCTGACGCGGAACTCTCCTGGGGCAACGGAGTTATTGAACTCGGAACATTCCTGGCGATTATTTTAGGAACAGTTGCCGGCTCTCGACTTCCGGAATTCTTCGCGGGACGCGAGGTGAATGGCGCTTATTTCTTTCTTATCTGCGGAATCGCGGGACTTGTTACGGCGCACTTGATTACCCGCTTGCCTGCGGCCGATCCGGTGAAGAAGTTTCGCATAAACGTCTTTGGCGATCTCTTTGCGCATCTTCGTAATTCGAGGGCGGATCGCCCACTATGGCTTGCCATCGTAGGCAACACCTATTTTTGGTTTCTTGGTGCGCTGCTTCAATTCAATGTCGTTCTCTATGGAGAACGGGTGTTGCATGTGCCCGGCAGCGAAAGCTCCAAACTACAAGCGGCGATCGCGATTGGAATTGGCGTAGGCAGCTACGTGGCGGGCGCGCTTTCCGGCGGAAAAATCGAGTATGGTCTCGTTCCGCTAGGCGCGCTGGGAATGACGTTCTTTGGCTTTTTGCTTTCGCTGCCACAACTTTCATTTCTGGAAATCCTGATCTTGCTGGCTGCGCTTGGCTTCTCCGGTGGATTTTTTATTGTGCCCATCAGCGCGCTGATTCAGCACCGGCCCGACGAGAAGGACAAGGGCGGAGTTATTGCTTCTGCAAATTTGCTTTCGTTCGTGGGAGTCGCGGTGGCCGCGGCGGTACCGACGCTCTTTTCGCAATATTTGCATCAAGGTCCAAGAGCCGTCTTCTTGTGGGCATCCGTCGGAACGCTGATGGCTACGGCTTATCTGATTTTTCTATTGCCCGATTCATTGTTGCGCTTGCTGTTGTGGCTGGCGACGCACACGCTATATCGGATTCATACGAAGGGTGGAGAAAACATTCCGGCGCGCGGCGGAGCGATGCTATGTCCGAATCACTCTTCGATGGTGGACGGTGTGCTGCTCATCGCGAGCACGGACAGGCCGATTCGATTTTTGATGTTCAAGGGATCGTACGAGCACTGGCTCGTGAAGCCATTCGCGAAAATTCTTGGAGTAATTCCTATTGCTTCGAATCAAGGGCCGCGTGAGTTGATCCATTCCCTGCGCGCCGCCACGGACGCGCTAAAAAACGGAGAGCTGCTTTGCATTTTTCCGGAAGGGCAGATGACGCGGATCGGGCAGATGCTTCCTTTCCGGCGCGGACTTGAACGCATCATGAAAGGCGTCGAAGCGCCGATTATTCCCGTCTACATCGATGGAGTCTGGGGGTCGATCTTCAGTTTTGCAGGCGGAAAATTTCTTTGGAAGTTTCCTCGAAAGATTCCGTATCCCGTTCACGTGACGTTCGGAGCGCCGGTTCCTTCGACGACGCCGGCGCAGGAAGTGCGCCGTCACGTACAGGAACTTGGCGTGGACGCATTTGCCGACCGCAAAGGACGATTGCAGACGATTTCACGGGCATTCATTCACACTGCGCGCAGGCATCCGTTCCACTTCGCAATGGCTGACGGGCGCACTCCGCATCTCAACTATTTTTCAGCGCTGACGAAAGCCGTTTTTCTCGCCCGCCGCTTGCGTAGACACTGGGAAGAGCAACCGATGGTGGGACTCTTTCTGCCGCCTTCGATTCCCGGAGCACTCGCGAACTACGCTGCGATGCTCATGGGAAAAGTTCCGGTCAATTTGAACTATACGGTTTCGCGTGAGTCGCTGGAGTCCTGTGCGCGGCAATGCGATTTGAAAACCACACTCACTTCGAAATTGTTTTTAGAAAAAATAAAAATTCAACCGCCGGGAGAAATTCTTTATGCGGAAGATCTGGCCGCGAATCCTGGATTCTTTGAAAAGTTAGCGGCGTTGTTCGGCGCTTTGTTTTTGCCGACGGGCATGCTGCAAAAATTCTGCGGGGCTGCGCGAAAGACAACTCTTGATGACACTGCGACCGTGATTTTCTCCAGCGGTTCAACCGGAGAACCAAAAGGCGTCGTTTTGTCGCACTACAACATCGCTTCGAACGTGGCGCAGCTGATGCAGGTTTTCATGCTTCATAAGGGAGATCGCATTCTTGGGATACTTCCCTTTTTCCATTCGTTCGGGTTCACTGGCACGCTTTGCTTGCCTGTTGCCTCCGGCATTGGCGCGGTCTTTCATCCGAGCCCACTCGATTCGCGCGCGATCGGCGCACTGGTGAGTCAACACTCCGTGACGATGCTGCTTGCCACACCAACTTTCTTGAATGCATATACGCGACGCTGCACGCCTGAGGATTTTGGCAGCTTGCGCATTGTGATGGCTGGCGCAGAAAAATTGCCGGACCGCATTTCGATTGCGTTTGAAGATCAATTCGGCATCCGCCCGCTCGAAGGTTATGGCTGCACAGAATGTTCTCCTGTCGTCGCGGTGAATACATACGATTTCCGCGCAGCGCAATTCCGGCAAGTTGGCGCAAAGCGCGGCACGATTGGGCATCCGCTGCCGGGGATCGCGATCCGCATCGTTGATCCAGACAGCGGAGAATTGCGTGGCATCGGAGAACCGGGTTTGCTGCTCGTGCGTGGGCCGAACATCATGCAAGGCTATTTGAACCGGCCGGAAAAAACTGCCGATGTCTTGAAAGAGGGGTGGTACAACACGGGCGATATCGCAACGGTGGATGAAGACGGTTTCCTGCGCATTACGGACCGTCTCAGCCGCTTCAGCAAAATCGGCGGGGAAATGGTTCCGCACATCAAGGTGGAAGAAAAGCTCCAGGAAATTGCGCAAGCGACGGAACAAGTTTTTGCTGTTACCGCAGTGCCCGACGAGAAAAAGGGCGAGCGGTTGATTGTGCTTACCACGCTTTCCGAAGAAGACCTCGCCAAAACACTGGAAGTTTTTGCTAAAGCAGATTTGCCAGCGCTGTGGAAGCCGCGAGGCGATAATTTTGTGCGCATAGAAACTTTGCCTTATCTCGGCACCGGGAAACTGGACTTGCGCCGCTTGCGGGAGCTCGCGCTTGAGCTGACCGGCGCAAGCAAATGATCTATTCAAGAAGCAACCGCTGGATTCGCCGAATAACCATCAGTGCTGTAGCCCTCGTCGTCTGGTTTTACACGCAAAAGCTTATCGGTGCGCGGCCCGTACCGGCCACCGGAATTGGCGACGGTCTGCATCAAATCACTGCGCCACTCAATGCCTATTTTCTTACTCATTCGACTGCAGCGAACGCGCTATTGATCGTCAGCTCCGCCTTGATTGATTTGCTTGCGCTTTTTCTACTCTTGCGTTGGCTTTTTGGAGCGAGCGTTCGCCCTTTTTTGGGACTCTTTTTATTGATGGTGATGCGGCAAATCGTCCAGGCGTTCTGCGCTCTGCCGCCACCGCCTAATCTGATTTGGCACCATCCAGGATTTCCTTCGCTCCTGGTAACCTATTCGGTCGCAGGCGATTTCTTTTTCTCAGGTCATACGGCCATCGCCGTTTTTGCAGCTACCGAAATCGCGCGCTTGAAAAAGAACTGGCTCACGGCGCTTGCAGTTCTCGTTGTCGTTTTCGAGATTGTGACCGTGCTCGTTCTACGCGCGCATTACACAATGGATATTTTCACCGGCATGCTCGCGGCCTTGTGGGTGGCTACGATTGTGGACCGACTGTCCGCGCCGATCGACCGTTTCGTTCAAAAGCGCGAACTGCTGGCACGATGAGTTTTCGACTCTAAGCAGCATCCAAAAACCGGTTGCGCGCAGTGGGCGAGAGCAGTTCCAGATCAAGGAGAGTCAAGAAATCGATCGTTTTGAATTCGCGGTCGATAGCCGGCTCGCCGCAGATGCGTGCGCCAAGATTCAGGTAGGCGCGCAGTAGTCGCGGTGCCGTGACTGAGCACGTTCCCTGCAGAGTGGAATCCACATTTAGGCCGAAGCCATTCTGTGGCTTTGTACGGAGTTCGGATGCGGCAAGGAACGGTTCCAGCTGCCTGTAAAGCTCAAGTCCTTCCGCTTGGTCCTGCGAGGTGAGTGAAGAACAACCCACAAGATAGCGACCGCAATGCTGCAGCGCGTAACTGGCAATTCCCTTCCAAAGCAGGTTGAGCACTTCAAAAGTGCGATGCTCTTTCAAAATTGCTGCTCGGCCAACTTCGACAACTGAATTCCGCAGCGATTCGAACGGCGAAAAATCGAATTCCCGTTCGCTGTAATACCCAAGATTGGCGGCAGCATTAGGGCCGGTTTGCATCCGATAAGTAGCGATCACTTTGCCTGTCGGCAGATGCTCCACAATCAGGTGGTCGCATACGGCGTCAAATTCATCCGTGTCGTAGCCCGTTTCGTAGGCGCTTTCGAGACCTTCGTTCAATTCGATGTTGAAAACCAAAAAGCGAAGCCGAAATGCTTCTGCCTTTTCCTCCACGCATTCCGCCAGCCGAGCTGAGTACTCCCGCGCGGGACCTCGCCGGTTCATTTGTTTGCGCGGACGAGGCAAAGCCCCGCGGCTTGGAGCTGTGGTCGAATTTACTTGGGATTCAGGGGCAAGCTCTGAACTAGCGGGCATAAGTTTCGTACCTCCCTTAAGAGGAGCATCGGGTTTCGATCCCGGATGCCACAAAGGAAACGTTCGAAAAACAAGCCTCCAGGCCCAAAACGCTGAAACTTTTCACTGACTCGCTAGTCCAATCTTCAATTAAGAAATACGGTGTCAAGCCTACAAAGGGGTTACTGGCAGATGAAAAGAGTCTTACTGTTCCAGATTTGCATCATCGAGAGTCAAAGATGAGTAACAAAGTCATCCTCATTACAGGCGCCAGCGGAGGCCTTGGAGTTTCCGTGACGAATCGTTTTTTGGCTGGCGGTGAAACCGTGATCGGGTCCTCTCGCAAAATCACTGCTGCCGAGTTCCCTGCCCCGAATTTCGTAGCCATGCCGGCTGATTTCACTAACGATGCCGCAGTACGCGCGGCAGTGGATTCCATCATTCAGAAATACGGCAGGCTGGACACACTGGTGCATGTCCTTGGCGGTTTCGCTGGTGGAAAATCCGTCGCAGAGACAGACGATGCAACGTGGAATCAAATGCGCGATCTGAACCTGAATTCAGCTTTTTACGTTTTACGCGCCGCAATCCCTCATCTTCGCAAATCGGGTAACGGCAGAATCGTCGCGATTGGCAGCCTTGCGGCAACCGCCGCGCATGCCGGGATCGGAGCTTACGTCACGTTCAAAGCCGCGCTAAGCATGCTTGTGCAAACCGTCGCGCTCGAAAATAAAGACGCAGGTCTGACCGCGAATGTGATCCTCCCCGGCACAATGGACACGCCTGTTAATCGCAAATCCATGCCAAACGCTGATTTTTCGAAATGGCTAAAAACTGAATCGGTCGCTGAACTAGCTTACTTCCTGGGGCAGGATTCCGCCGCGCATATCAATGGCGCCGTGATTCCTATCGACGGACAAAATAGCTGAACGCATTTCCTAGCTTTCGTGGGGACATCTTCTAAGATGGGGTAAGAACTACGCGCTCTTAACTTTTTCGTACAATCGTTTGCTGAAACCTTCAGGCACTTCGTACTCAACACCGTCAGCCACCAATTTCACGACGTTCCGCGTTCCGTCCACAACCGCCTTGCAGTGGGCACACGCCTTAAAATGCATCTCCATTTGCGCACGAAGTTCAGACTTCACGTCGTTGTCGACGTAATTGGAGATCTCTCGCCAGACCTCTTCGCAGCTGATTTCAATCATGCTCATTGGATACTCAGGTCACCCAAAAGTTTCTCTTGACGGTTGACTCTCATCCTACCAGGGCCTCACCTTTTCATACTCCTCTTTGCCGGTTATCCAACTACCATCAAAACCCGGCGCCAGGGCGTCCCGCATCTGCAGCCGCGCTCGAAGCAGCCGCGTCTTCACGTTGCCTGCGGAGATTCCCAAGATCTGCGAAGTCTCTTCAATGCTCAGATTCTGAATATCCCGAAGAACCAGCACTTCACGGTATTTCTGCGGCAGGGCTGCCATGGCTCGCTTCAGCGCATCGCGCAGCTCTTTTCGCTGCAGCGCTTCGGAAGGCACTTCCCGCCAATCGGCAAAATCCTTCGGGAAATAATCTCCTTCTTCTCCCGACTGTGGTTCATCCACGGACTCATACAAGTGCTTGCGGGCTTTTCTCAACTTGAGCCGCGCTTCATTGATGGTGATCTGGATCAACCAGGTGCTGAACTTCGCTTCGCCACGAAATTTGGTCAAATTCGAAAACGCCTTGAAAACTGCTTCCTGCGCCACCTCTTCCGCATCTGCCTGGTTATTCAGGATGGACATTGCAGTCGTATAGACAACTCGTTCGTACGGACTGACAAGCGAATAAAAGGCCTCTTTATCGCCGTTATTAACGCGGCGAATCAGCTCCACCTCGTTACTGTCCGGATGTTTTGATACGCCTGCAGACACCGAAACCTCGCTTACCAACTTTGAACACAAACCCTATCACGGGACTGCACACCCGCATGACCCAATAATCAGATGCCCATCGCAGAAAGACGTCGCATCACGCCTTAACAAATCCTGACAAGTTGCCTCCAAATGACTACAGCGTTTGGCGTATTGCCCTAAAGCGTGCAGCGGCCTATGAATGAAATAAGGAACTGCATCCAGCCTTCGACTCAACTCGATGGAAGGGGGCAGCCAAAATGGAAGGAAAACGAATACAGTTTGGCCACACGCAAGGTTTGTTGATTCTCGCCCTGGGTTTTGTCCTGATCGCATCTCAAGTTCTGATCAGTCTTCACCTGCTACCCGGAGTTGATCAAAGTGGCGCGAACCCCTCTGCCAGCGCGCCCCCGTCAAGTGATCACGCAATGTTTCTCATTCCAGGAATTCTGGGCGTGATCACCATCGCAATTGGTTGCTATTTCATGCTGCAAGATAAATTCAAGAATCGGAATATTCAACCACCGGCAAAAACAAGATCCGGTTTCCCGATGTAGATGGATAACAGCCACAAATCTCGATCTCTCTTCGCAAAAAAAAAGAAAAAACCGGGAGACGTTTCGGTCGTCTCCCGGCTTTGGGGTTGATCGGAGGGTTACTTCTTGCAGGAGTCCGAGACCATCGCAATGTCCGTTGCGTTCAAGTGGCCGTGTTCTTTTGCATCTGAATCAACGGTTTCTTTGGCCTTTTCCTTTGCGCCGTGCATATCGGGGTGCCACACTTTCCCGGATATCGTCACAGTATGTCCCACGTGATCCGCGAGCTTCACGGTCTTGGAGTGAATTTCCCAGGTGTTTCCTTCGGGAGTGACAAGGTTGTATTCGCCAGCCTTGTCTCCATTCGAAAGGCATCCGGTGAGTGTTCGCAAACTCGCATCTTTGTCTTTTGTTTCGTTTTGCGGGGCCCCTATTGCAGGCAGGAACGACAAACCACACAGCGCCACTAATCCCATCGCCATTCTTAGCTTCATAAGCTTCCTCCTCCGTCTGCGTGTTGCGCTGGGCAGCCCACGTCTTGGCGAGTATTTACTTAAATGGGCGGCGGGACCATACGAGGAATGCTTGACTCCCCTACAGGAGAAACCGGATTTCTTTCAAAGAAGAAGCTTTATTTTGCGTCCTAGTACGTGTAGATTTTCGTCTCTCCAAAGCTGGCTGGAAAAATTTACGCAGCTTACCGTTGTGCGCTTTTGCTCAAAACTGAACTTTTCCACCATAAATGCAGCACTTTGGCTAAATCAGGTTTGATGCCGCCATGGAACCGTAATTGCCTCTGTAAAAGTGCGTGCAAATCGAACCTGGGGGGATTGATGGGGTACAAACTCGATATTTTCCGAAGTCTCCCAAACGGGCAATACTTATGGATCAAAGCAGTGGAAAGCATTGACGAAGCAAGGTTGCATCTTCTCAGCTTGACCCAGCGCGAACCTGGTGATTATTTTGTTTTCGACCCAGGCAGAGGATGTCGCATTACCCACCGCTCGCTATACACTTTTCTGACCGGAACGCGAGAGCAGGAAGCAGAGTAATAGCCGCTCTTCGGCAAGAACATACAAACTGCCGCTGATTGCGGCGCCATTAACAACAACCTGATTCAGAGCAATTTTGAGATGCTTCAGGGGAAGCAAGGAATTCTCGTACACGAGGTGCGCCTGAAGACCGTACTGAATCGCAAATTCTCTCTACAGGAGAGTGATCGCCAAATCTACGCGATTTGGCCTATGGAGAAAAAGTCTTGCGGAATCAGAAAATAGCTCAGAACGGGACATCTCCATCAAGTCCCTTTCCTTGTCGAACGCGCCGGGCCATCCAGGTGCAATCACTCCCAGAAAAATCGATGGTCGCGCAAAAGGATAGAGATGAGAAAAACCATAATCAAAATAGTTTGCTTTGCCGCATGCACGCTTCTGTTTTCCGGCGTGATTGCCACTCCCTCCTATGCCCAAGTCGCCGTGGGAGTTTCCATCAACTTCGCACCGCCCGATCTTCCTGTATATGACCAACCTCCTTGTCCAGGAGAAGACTACATCTGGACTCCTGGTTACTGGGCCTGGGACGACGACTATGGAGATTACTACTGGGTGCCAGGAACCTGGGTTCTTGCTCCCGAACCCGGTTACTTCTGGACTCCCGGCTACTGGGCGTGGGGAGGCAGTGGTTTTGCATTTACCGCGGGCTACTGGGGACCCGTCGTCGGATTCTACGGTGGCATCAATTATGGCTTCGGTTACTTTGGCCGCGGCTATGAAGGCGGCCGCTGGGATCGCGGACACTTTTTCTACAATCGTGAAGTAAACAACGTAAACGTAAACATCATCCACAACACCTACAACACAACGGTCGTAAACAGGACTGTCAACGTCACCCGGGTCAGCTATAACGGCGGCAACGGCGGCGTGAACGTTCGAGCAACCGCGCAGGAAGAAGCTGCGGCTCGCGAACGGCACATCCCACCGGTGGCGGCGCAAACGCAACACATCCAGCAAGCACGCGCAAATCCTGAACTCCGCGCAAACTCCAATCATGGCAAACCGCCGATCGCTGCGACAGACAGGCCGGCTACCTTCAAAGGAAATGTAGTAGCCGCCAGAGAGGGCGGCGCCGTTCACAATGAAGGCGCTCGTCCCGCCAATCGCCTGGCAAATCAGCCAACAGGAAACGTTAACCGGCCCCCGGAAAATAACAATGCGAATCGCCCCAACTATTCTCACGTAAGGGACATCCCGGCTCCGCAACGGCCTGCCCCGCCGAATACCGGCAATCAAAAGCTCGACCAAAAATATCAGCAGCAGCAAGAAAAGCTAGCGACTCAACAGGCTAAAGAGCAGCAAAAACTCCAGCAGAAACAGGAGCAGGATCACCAAAAGCTGGAAAAGCAGCGGGCAGACGATTCCAGGAAACAACAGGTGGAACAGCGTCACCAACAGCAAACACAGCAACTCGTGCAACGTCACCAGCAGCAGACGCAACAAATGCAACAAAGACAGCAACCGCGGCCCGCTCCACCGGCTGAGCGTCCGCCAAAGCATCCGTAAGCATGGTTCCACACTGCTTTGATCGAACGAGAGAGCTGCGCTGGACGCCATACAATCTGCACGGCGTCCAGCCGCTCTTGGCAGTCTGCTTGAAATAGTTTTGGTTCAGCCCTATTGAGCGTCACGTCGGCCGATTTCAACTTTCGGCTGAGGGGAAATACAGCAAACGCTGTATTTGCTTAATGCGCCTCTACGCAGAGTATGGGGCTACTTTCGTCCGAGAAGAATCCGAGAGGAAAAGGAGACTCATGAGCTTGAGGATTTTAGTCGCGGACGACCACGACATCATTCGGCGAGGGTTGAAATCGCTACTCACCGCCAGGCCAGGATGGGAGATTTGCGCTGAAGCAAAAAACGGCCGCGAAGCCGTTTCGCTTGCGGAAGAGCACAAGCCTGACGTCGTCGTCATGGATGTCAGCATGCCCGAGCTCAACGGACTGGAAGCGGTTCGCCGCATCCGCAAGCAACTTCCGAAAACGGAGATAGTTGTTCTGACTCTTCATTTTTCGGACCAGCTTGTTCACGACATTGTCGAAGCAGGTGCAAAAGGCTACATCATGAAGTCTGACGCCGACCGCGATCTGGTAGCTGCCGTTGAAGCGCTATCAGTCCGCCGTTCCTTTTTCACACCCAGAGCCGGCGAGATGGTTTTGAACGGCTTCAAGAAGCGCGATACAAAGCCGGACGGCGAACATGAGTTTCGCAACAGGCTCACAGCAAGGGAAAGAGAGATCGTTCAGCTGCTTGCCGAGGGCAAGAGCAGCAAGGAAGTGGCAGTAGCATTGGGTATAAGCGTCAAAACAGCGGAAACACACCGCGCGAACATTATGAGGAAGCTTGAGCTTCATTCTGTAAGTGAGTTGGTGCGCTACGCTGTGAAGAACCAGATTATTGAGGCGTGACATTGGCTCGATCGGGAGTTGCGCATCGTCCCCAACTCCACCGGACCCGGCCTTTAGGAGGGACAATTCCCAGCATTCTCATTGTGGACGACCACGCCTTTATCCGCCGCGGAATCCGGGGCCTTTTATCTGATGTAACTGATTGGACTATTTCCGGTGAAGCTGACAATGGCAAGGACGCAGTTAGGCTCACGCAAGAGTTGAAGCCTGACGTGATACTTCTGGATGTGTCCATGCCAGGGATGACCGGCTTGGAAGTCACAAGAACAATCAGGGAGACCAACCACGAATCCAAGATCCTGCTTCTGACACTGCACGACTCTCAGGAGTTGGTCCGCAGTGCTTTTAAACTTGGAGTCAATGGATATCTGCTGAAAACAGATGCGGAAGAAGAACTTGTTCGCGCGTTGCGCGTCGTATTGGGAGATGGTATGTACTTAAGCCCAAAACTGGATCCTGATTTCGTGAAAACCATCGTCACAAGTACTGCGGACCCATCCAGCCAAAGAACGAACTGATCTAAAGTCTCAGTCAGTCCTCGCAGCGCCGTTTAGTCTTTTGATTCTCTTATTCCCCAGCCAACAGATCCACTCAGCCAGCCCTTCAACTGAGGAGAAGACTATGCCAGAAACAGGAGCCATAGCGAAAGCTCGGCGAGATAGAAAGCAAGGCAAGTCGCCTTCAACACAGGCAGGAGAATTCGTTCGCGAAGAGATAGAGCATGTCCGGCACGGCGTGCACGGCGCACGCTCGGTAAAACAGGTCATTGCTATTGGCCTATCCAAGGCAAGACGAGCGGGAGTCAAGCTTCCGAAACGTGGCAAGAGCAGCTCTCATAGAAAATCCAGGCGTAAATCGCGGGAGAGTTCGGCAAAACGCGCTGCTGCCAGTCTTCGCGCGCTTCGGCGCGAAAGCACCAGATCGGTTTCCAGAAGGACTTTGGCAAAGCAGGCGCATACCAGCGCAAAACGCAAAGGCAGAAGCGCGCGGCATAAATCCGCGATGCGGGCTCTTCGCACAAAGGGAAAAAGCGGTCTTCGCCGAGCTGCACGAAAGGCAGCGGCAACGCGCCGCAAAAACTCCTAGCAATCTGCATGCGTGCGCTGCATTCGTTTAGGAATTTCAAGTACGAAGAGTACAGCCCTGAATCGGGTAAATTAGGGAGTTCATCGAATGGAGGCACACATCCCTATCCCTCATAGTTCAATGATACGCTCGGCCCTGCGGAAAGAACGGAGTCTATGAAGGCCGATCAAAACCTGATTCACTGTTTGGCCCCGATTAAAAATGACATTGGCTCCATCTCGCCGTTATGGAATTCCGCTGATGAGACGCTTATGTATGTGGTATATCTGAAAACAGTAGCCACGCCACTTGCTGCCTCCAAAACGGGCCTCTGGCGGAGGCTCTTTGCGTGGAAAGTGTCAAGCCGTTGCGCGTAATTCTTCAGCGGATTTTCGCCAAGCCTGCGTCTCATTTGTCCCTTCTCAGTATTGCTGCCTCGATTGTTTTCGCCACGGGGTTCGTCGCAGTCCGAACCGAGTACGCCTCAATTGAAAGCAGGAATTGGCTCCTTCATTCCTACGATATTCGCCAGCGAATATCGGAGCTTGAGATCGCTCGCGCTGAAGCCCGCTCCGCGGCTCTCGCTTATCTGGTAGAGCACAAACAATCCGAAAAGGATCGGCTCGACGAGCAAATAAATATTGCAAAACATGCCGTTCAAAATATCCGCGAGATGGTGCAGGACAACCCCTTCCAATCGGGACGCGCAGAAAAATTACAGCTTCTGATAGATCAACAATCTGACCTGCTGCAACAGTGCTTGCAAAAGCCGGCTTTCACCGTGTCGGACTTCGGGACCGACCCCCTCCAGGAAATGCATGACCGCAAGTCCGAAATCGGCACCATTACCTCAGCTATGGACGACAACGAAGAAAGTCTGGTGCGCCTGCGATTGCAAACGTGGAACAAGCTCTTTTGGAGGAATCTGATCGTCATCGGTATCGCTCTGATCGTCGCACTGCTCCTGGTTCTCTACAGCTTTCGGCAGCTCAAATCTGAAATCGCTGCGAGAAAAGAGCTGGAACACCTGGCACGTGTGAATGCGGAAAGTTTTCGCGCTCTGAGCGCTCGCATTTTGGAGTTGCAGGACATTGAGAGGCGTAAAATTGCGCGAGAATTGCACGACAGTGTGGGCCAGTATCTTGCCGGCTTGAAAATGAGTCTCAGTCAGCTCTCTTCTTCGCAAACGCCGCCATCGGGCGCTGCTTCCAGTTGGTTGCTGGAAACGATTGACTTGACAGATCGCGCGCTTAGCGAAATCCGCACGATTTCGCATCTCCTTCACCCGCCACTGCTGGATGAATTGGGATTTGAGTCCAGCGCCAAATGGTACGTCGAGGAGTTTGCCAAGCGAAGCAACACTAAAGTGAACCTTGAAATTGGTGGAATTGTCGATCGCCTCCCGCGTGGAATCGAACTCGCTCTCTTCCGAGTCTTACAGGAGTCACTGACAAATGTTCATCGCCATGCTGGCGCGCAATCGGTCGATGTGCAGGTGACATGCGCCGACGGTAAAGTCATTCTCCAGGTTGCCGACAACGGCACAGGGATTCCGCCTCAGGTTTTGCAGCAATTTCGGGCCGGCTCAGCTGCCGGAATTGGGTTATCCGGCATGAGAGAGCGTCTCATCGAACTGCGCGGAACTTTGGAAGTTCAATCTTCCCCGACGGGCACAACGATCAAGGCAACTCTGCCTACAACTCAATGCGAATCTGACGATGATCTGTCATTCTCTGTCTTTACCGTGCGAAATTAACAAGCGACTTTCACACAGGTAACGTAAGTACTTGCATTATGTAGCCCTTCAGGCCTGGAAGGCCGCTCTTGTACCCGGAGACAGCGCCGCCATTTGTTGCCGTAGCCTGATTCTCGTTCGAAACACACGGGACTTCACCGTTTGCGCGTTTGTCCCGTATACCTTTGCAAGTTCGCGATTCGTCCATCCTTCGGCCTTGTTCAAAACGAATATATTGGCCATCGTTGGGCTGCATCCTCGAAATGCCTTCAGCGCTAAGTCCGCGGTAATACATCTTTTCTCTGGATCTGGACTCGAATCCTCTGCCTCCGGAATCGCATGGACATCTTCATCCATGCCAGCCATCTCCGCATAGCGCACTTCGCGGGTCGGTCGCCGCCGTAATTGCATCAGAGCCTCATTGATTGCAATGCGAAACAGCCATGTAGACACGCGCGATTCTCCCTGAAAACTGCGAATCTTCCGGTAAGCCTTGCAAAACACATTTTGCAGATTATCTTCCGCATCCTCGCGGTTCTTGAGGATCTTCAGCGAAATTCCATACACGCTGGACGAATTCATCCGAACCAACTCGGAAAATGCTTCCGAACTTCCCGCCTTGGCCCGTTCGAGCAATAGACTTTCAGTCACAACAGAGGCTTTGCCTAGCATCTCTTCTCCTTTCCTCTCCTCGAGGCGTATTCGCAGAAGCGGACGGCACGAATTCGCCCTATTGGTCTAATCTTTTTTTCCGCCCACCGCGATCAGCACGACTCCACCGATCAGCGACAACCCTCCCAGAATCGGCGGTAGAGGAATCGTTTTCGTCGTATCCTTGGTCGCGTGGATCGGTCCCACGTCCACGATCTTCTCCCTCTTCGTGTACGAAATCCCCTGATAAGCCAACGCAAGAATTCCTACGATGATCAATATGATTCCAATCGAAGTTGATGTTTTCATGGCCATTCCTCTGGCTATACTTTTCGGCCCTGAATCACGCGGATCAGCACTACAACAATCGCCAGCACAAGCAGGATGTGGATGAAGCCGCCTAGCGTGTACGACGTGACGAAACCCAAAAGCCACAGAATCACCAGAATCACTGCGATCGTCCAAAGCAGGTCCATTTTTTGCTCCTCCAGTCGATTTCTCTTGCCTCGACAAATTCAACCGCGTTCAACTGCGCCTCAACAAATGGCCCACAAGACTGAACAAGAACAAAACTAGAAAGATGAAAAACAAGATCTTGGCAATTCCCGCGGCCGCAACAGCGATTCCCGTAAAGCCCAATACGGCGGCGATCAGTGCAACGATAAAAAATCCCAGCGCCCAACGCAGCATATTCAGCCTCCCCAAATCAGAATTTGCCTTTTGCTCGCCGCAGCAGAGGTTAATAGTGGTCGTCTACTTCAGCTCTTTGCCGCAGCCAACACGGAAACTCTGCATTACCTTTTACTGCCACCGGCAATCGCGAAAAATACCGGAATCTCCGTAGTTCCCAATTAGGGTTGCCTTATCGAATGCCGGCCTTTGCTCTTGTTGTGATTCACACAGCCGGCGAAACCCAAATACCAAGCATTGCTCTGTGCCAATCCAGCATTTGCGGTAAGCATCTGGCCATACCGCTGTGGTTTTCTAGCAACGGCTGCGCTTGCATTTTGTTCTTCCCCTTGGGAGGAACATTGCGTAGTTCGTATCAATTAAACGGGAGGATTCCATGAACTGGGACCAAATCGAAGGAAAGTGGAAACAGGCATCTGGCAAAGTCAGGGAGAAATGGGGCAAATTGACTGACGATGACCTGACGGTGATCAATGGCCGTCGCGATCAGCTCGTCGGCAAAATCCAGGAACGCTATGGCCTCGCAAAGGAAGCCGCGGAAAAGCAGGTGGACGAATTCGTGCGTACCTACAACGCTTCGGCTGATGCTTCCGAGGATGATCCTAACAACCGCGAACGCGCCCATGGCGCAGGCAAACGCTAAGTTTCGCTATAACTCAAAACGAAAACGGGAGTGCGATCGCTTTCTCAGCAAAAACAGGAAAACGAAAGCCTCCCGTTTTCTTGAATCAGGAAGAACTAGCCTGATGAATAATTCTTGGGTGGAATCACTTGGTGAACCGGGGAGGACTCGAACCTCCAACCCGTTGATTAAGAGTCAACTGCTCTACCATTGAGCTACCGGTCCACTGCTAAACCTTACTATTTTACACAGCCCCCAAAATTTTGTCGAACACCCAAAATTTCAATAAGCAGCGGACCAGTTTGAATTCCCCAAATCGTGGCACAGGAGCCGAAATTCAACTTGGCCGCCACCGCGTCTCAAAATTAACGCAGCAGATCTTCCAATTGCACCCGAGCATCCGTTTTTCCATCGCGATATTTCACAATCACCGCCGCATACAGCGACAGTCCCCACTTTTTCCCCAATGGATGCGTCACCGCGCGCGAACCCGGAACCACGATCGCCTCTTCTGGAATCACAAGTGGTTCCTCTTCCGTCGCCGAATACACTTTCTCTTTGACCAAGTCATACACCGGTGTCGAACGGTTCAAAATCGTTCCTGTTCCTAGAACTGAGCGCTTCTTTACAATCGTTCCTTCGTATACGCCGGCGTTCCCACCTACCATCACCTCATCTTCAATAATCACCGGAATCGCACCTACCGGCTCGATCACGCCGCCAATCTGCGCAGCCGCCGAGATATGACAACTTTTTCCAATTTGCGCGCAACTTCCGATCAGCGCATGCGAGTCCACCATCGTCCCTTCATCCACGTATGCACCAACATTAATGAACATAGGTGGCATGCACACCACTCCGCGTGCAACAAAACTTCCATCGCGAATGCTCGATCCTCCTGGCACGATCCTCACGCCAGCGTTTTTCGTAATTGTTTTAAGTGGATAACTCGACTTGTCAAAGAAAGGCTGCCGCGCCGGGTACGGCCCAATCTCAACAATGGTTCCTAGCCGGAATCCCAGCAGGATTCCCTTCTTCACCCAGGCATTCACCCGCCAGCCGGTCGGAGATTTTGCATCCGGCTGTGCCGCCCGCGCTTCGCCGGAATTCAGTGCAGCCTTGAATGACTGAAACAGCCGCTGATGTTCTTCGCTGTACTCCGCCGGCGGATGATCGAATAACTCTTCAATTTGCTGAGCTAGCTGCGGCAACGGCCACTCTCTCCAATATTTCGCTCGATTCCAAAACGGCACGAATCTTCGCCAGATTTTCCGCTTTCGGCGCCACCAGCGGTAAACGCCACACCGGCTCCAGCAATCCCATCAAACTCATCGCCGCCTTTACAGGAATCGGATTCGACTCCACAAAATTAATTTCCATCAACGGCAAATACTTCCTGTGAATCGCGCGCGCGCCTGCAAAATCTCCCGCAAGCCCGCACTCGCAAAGCTGTGCCATCTCGCGCGGAATTTCATTTGCTGCCACGGAAATTACACCTTTGCCCCCGAGCGCAAACAGCGGCAGCGCCACTGAATCGTCTCCCGCCAGTACAGAAAAATCATCGGGCACCGCATTTAACACCGCAGCCATCTGCCCGATATTTCCCGACGCTTCCTTCAAGCCGACAATGTTTTCTATTTGCGCCAGTCGCGCTACCGTCGCCGGCTCCAGATTCGTTCCGCAGCGTCCGGGCACATTGTAAAGAATAATGGGCAGCCGCGTCGCGCCCGCAATCCCGCGGTAGTGTTGATACAAACCTTCTTGCGTGGGCTTGTTGTAGTACGGTGTGACCGAAAGCAATCCATCCGCACCCAGAGCTTCAAGCTCGCGCGCCAGTTCCATTACTTCCGCCGTATTGTATCCGCCCGCTCCGGCTAGTACAGACACCCGCCCCTTCGCCTCTTCCAGCGTAATCTCCACCACACGCAGATGTTCCTTATGCGTCAGCGTCGGATTTTCACCCGTGGTTCCGCACGGCACCAGAAAATGCACGCCGCCTGTTATCTGGCGTCGCACCAGCCTCCGAAGCGTCTCTTCGTCCACCGAAAAATCACTCCGAAACGGTGTCACCACCGCCGTCCCGCATCCTTCAAACCGCATGATGTCCTCCCACTTGCCTGCCGTCAGGCAAGTTCACTGAGAATGTCTCGAAACTCGAAAACTCCCCTTTTCCCAATCACCCAATTCGCTGCTCGCAAAGCGCCCCGCGCAAACCCTTCCCTGCTTCGCGCTGTATGCCGGATCGTGATGGTGTCCTCCGCCGAATCAAATCCAATTTCGTGCGTCCCAGGCACTGTTCCCGCCCGATTTGCGCTCAAACTAATCTCGCGCGTATATCCATTTCTTTTCATTTCCTGCTCGAGCGCTAACAACGTTCCCGAAGGTGCATCCTTTTTTGCCGCATGATGAATTTCCCAACCCCACGCGCCATAACTCTCTTCTCGCGCAAATCGTCGAGCTGCTTCCGCTACCACTTCCCGAAAAATATTCAGACCTACCGAAAAATTCGCACTCCAAACCAAACCGCTTCCGTTTCCGTTAATCCGGGCTTTCAATCGCTCCAACTCACTGAACCATCCCGTGGTTCCGCACACTGTCGCTACGCCAAACGCCGCCAGTTTCTGTAAATTCGCCACAGCCACATCAGGCCTCGTAAATTCAACGGCCACATCCACTCCTGTCAAAGTGTTCGCCGTGAGTGCTCGCGCGCCCCCATTTTCTTGTCCGGAAAATTTTGCGCGCACTTCAAATCCATACTCCGGCGCCAGTCGCTCAATCATCCGGCCCATCTTCCCGTACCCGATAATTGCCAATCCCTTTGTCATGCAGTTCCTGCCAGCAACTTCTTCACCATCCCTTCATAAATTCCTGCAGCCTCATTCAACTCTTTTTTCGAGATTCTTTCTTCTGACGTGTGCGCCACGTGAATACTTCCCGGCCCAATCAAAAACGGCCGCCCCCACACTCCCTCAAAATTCGGAATATCCGTGGTGAACGCCACTACAGTCGTTTTCAGCCCATCCAACGGTTCCATCCGCAACGCTTCCGTGCAAAGTACTTCGTTCACCTCTATCCGCCCCCGCACTGCACTCGTTACGGCGTCACGCACCACAGCCGAATCCCCCACCAATCGAAACATCAATTCCGCTTGCGCATAATCCGAAATGACGTTCGGCGCTCGTCCGCCCGCGATCGTTCCAATGTTCAGCGTGGATTTTCCGAGCAACTCATCGCTGGGGAGCGAAATCCTTCTCACGTCCTCCAAAACTTCTAGTAGCTTTTCAATCGCCGATTCACCCAACTCGGGATACGCCGAGTGCGCCAATTTCCCTCGCGCAATTAATTCAAACCGCAGCGCCCCTTTCGACCCCAGCGCCAGCAAATTTTCCGTCGGCTCCCCATTGATCAAATACTTCGACCCACGATTTACTTTCGCCGCCGCTAGTGATCCCAAACTGTCTTTCTCTTCACCCACCACAAACAGCAAACCAAAATTCCTCGTTCCCGCCGCGAGCAGGCGCTCTGCGGCCGCCACCATCGCCGCGATAATTCCCTTCGCATCACAGGCGCCACGTCCCCAAACAGACTCTTCATCCTCCCGCGAAGCAAAATACGGTGGCACCGTATCAATGTGCGTGGACATCGTCACCACCGGCGTTCCCCACGTCGTCAGCACGTTGAACCTCTGCTGTGTCACCTTCATGCGCTCCGCAATGCCGCCGGTTCGCCCCGCTAGCGCCGCCAAATATCCATACAAATAGGCACCCGCAGCCGCTTCGGCTCCCGTCGTGGACTCAATGTCCACAAGCGCACGAGTCAATTGCACCGCATCCATGCTTTGGTTTTTCTTTCTGGAGGAACTGCTTCGAAGGAAGGAACTGCGCAGTAAAACTGCGGAGAACGCTGACCCTCGATAGCGCTCCACCCGGCAGCCTCGCAGCTGCAAATTTATCGCTCCGTTGGAAGCGATCGGATGACAGTGAACGGGCTTTCGCCTCATTCCCCAACTCCTGCCGCTTCAACTACGGCAGGAATTTCGGCGGAGAAAACTTCTTTGTCCCTTTCACCTGGGCTACCGAAGCGAATCGGCACCGCTGCCCGGCTACTCCTGACCTCCGCACCTCTACCAAGAACAAATTAAGCCTACCGAACCAAACACCGGAAAGCAAGAATCTTCCGCCGGTCAAGCCTGCAACAAACGAATCTAATAAATTACTTCTTGCTCTGGCGCAGCGTAGCCGCCAATCCCTTCGCCACTTCCCTTGCCCGCTCAATGTCATTCGGATCAAACGAAATCGCTGCCACGCGTGGATGTCCGCCTCCACCAAACTTCTCCGCGAGCGACGCCAAATTCTGATCCGCCGTCGCCTGATTCCACGGATTCGTTCCTAGCGAAACCTTCGCCCGCGTCGCCGACGCGCTCACGCTGATCGAATACACGCACTTCCGATGTAGTAAATACGGGATAAATTTGTTGTAGCCCTCAAGGTCCAGGTCGCTCACATCAAAATAAATTACGCCGTCTTTCGCTTCGCACCGTTCCCGCAAAATCTCGATCGAATGCCGGTGACGTTCCAGCAGCGGTCCCAGATGTTTCGCTACAATCGGCAGCTCAATCACTTCCTTCAATGGCTTGTACGCCAGTTCGCGAATGATCTGCGCAGGCACTCCATCTTCTGGAGCCGCTTCAATCACTAGCGCTAATTGCGTCGCAGGCTCCTTCAATTCCACTGCCGATTCCGGCGTCGGAAACTGCGCTCCGTCAATAATGTCGCCCCAATGAATCAGGTCCGCCAGCGGCTTCGTGTCGAATCCGAATTTCGCGCGCGTTGTATCCGCAATCAGCATCGTGCAGGACTTGTAGGCAGGCTCGTAAAAAAAGTGCTTCCCAGGAGCCCTCTCAAACTGTTCCGCATCCGCCGGGGTCAAAAACGCGCTCTGGTGATGATCGAACCACCAAGTCACCTTTGGTGAGTTCGAATACTTGAAATCCACAATCACATTCTCATCGCCATCAAACAGCCCCGGCTCCCACGGCTGTTTCGCACGGTGCGTCATGCCCGTGAAACCAAACTCCGCATTTGCGTCAAATTTTTCGCGATAAAACCGATAAAAGAGAGCCGCCGAGGCAGTGCCATCAAAGCAGCGGTCATGGAAACAGAGCCTTACTCGGGTCATATTCGAACAGTTCGGGCCTTTCTCGCCGCACGGCGGCTGAGTCCGCCGGCTACAAAGCGCTTAACGATGCGGTGCCCTCCAAAGAAAGTCAAGACCCAACCGAACACAAAAAAGCCGCCTCGTTTTTGAGGCGGCTTTTTTCAAAGAATCTTGATTCTTACGAAATCATTGCCCGATCATCTTCTCCACCATGTTTCCGATAATGGGCAACTTGAACTTTTCATGCTGGTACGCCTTATACATGCAGAAAATGGCGATCGCTATGAACCCTATGACGATCACAGGGAATAAGAACACCATTAGAAAACCGATCGGAAAGTGCATCAAGGCCGTTATCAAGCCTAAGATCATCGTCACTATCCAGAAACCAATCCATACGACAAAGAATGCAATGTTCAGCGCAATCGCTTGCGCTCCGTGGAACTTTACGAACGGTCGCTTATCAATCAACAAAAAGATCAGTCCGGATATCCATCCAAATAAGTAGCACAGCAATCCCGCAACATTTTCTTCCATGCCTGCCGTCGGCGAATCGCTGCTCGTTGTTGCCCCAGTCGCAGCAACTGGCGCCGCTGCACCCTGGCTAGCGCCGCACTTCGGACAAAACGCTGCTCCACCCACATCAGTTCCACACGCCTTGCAAAATGCCATCGCGGACCTCCCGCCAAGCTTGAATGCGCGAGAGGGTAGCAAACGCACTGCCGCAGCGCAATCAGTTTCGCTGCGAGCCTCGATTATGATTTTTCTGGAAATTTATCTCTTGGCAACACTCACAAATTCGCGACTCGGTGCAGCATGTTCGTCCGCCGCGCCCGCAGCGTGAACTTGATCCCAAAATAAGGCGCTTGCGCCAGCGTCTTCTGAAAATCCACATCGTCCATATACATACGCTTCGGAACCCGCCGCGCCATAATGCTCACTTCCAGCATATCCCGTCTGAACGGATATGGCGCCAGGGTCAGCACATTCCCGCCTTCGCTCCGCAAATCCAAATCCACTTCATGCCCCGACTCGTCAGACGGCACCGCATCAATCACGCAGTTCTCCTGCGGGTTCAGGCACAAGTGCAACGACAGCCGGTCTAGTGCTTCCAGTCGTTCGAAGTTTGCCTTCAACGTATCTTCCACAACCAAATCTCTCGTCGCCGGATTCGCCCGCAAATCCACCTTCAGCCGCAACTGTTGCAGCCGCAATCGCTGCACAAAATCCGACACCATGCTTGTCTCGGTTGACTTTACGTACTTCGCGGAAAACCCTGGCATTGTTGCGCGCGCCCGGTCATACAATCCCGCGCAATGCATGCTCACTAGTAACGCCGCATAGTGATCCACCTTTACCAGTCGCTCGATTCCCTTTTGATAAAGCGCTATATGCTCTTCCGTCGGAATCGACATGAACGTATTCGGCGTCCGAGACTTCCCGTCGAGCGTTGGCTGAATTTCCCATTCGCTCCAGCCGTTGTCATGTTCCGCCGCCGCAAGACAAAACGACGCAAACGGCTCCGGCCGCGTAAACTCCTCATTTCCCCATTCTTTTGCGAAGAAACCGGCCAGGAAGGCATGGTCCGTCTGGCGGATGAGCAGCAGCTGATCGCCTTGTTCCCGGATGATCAAGAGTCATTTCCCACGCGTGGCGTCACTCTCAAATCACGCCTTTTTTCGAAAGGCGCTCCAGCTCAGCAGCGGGGTAGCCAAGCCAATCTTGGTACACTTCGGTATTATGCGCTCCCAGCGCCGGTCCAATCCAGCGCATTTCGCCCGGAGTCTCGCCCATTTGCGGAGCCATCCTTGGCAATTTGACCCTGTCCCCGTCTCCCAAATCCGCATCCTCGAACACTCCTCGCGCCTTGTAATGCAGGTCGGCCAACATTTCCGCCGCCGAGTAGATCGGCCCTGATGGCACATCCGCCTCACTCAACACTCTTAAAGCCTCTGCAGCCGCCCTCTCCTTCGTCCAAGCCGCAATTGCATCATCAATCTCATCAATATGTTTCGAACGTCCCTCATTGCTGGCCAGCCGCGCATCTCCAGCCAAATCCACACGCCCAATCGACAACATGAATCTCTTAAAGATGCTGTCCCCATTCGCCCCAATCACAATGTAGGCCCCGTCGGCGCACAGATATGTCCCGCTCGGAACAATCCCCGTCAACCGCATCCCTTCTCGTTCCCTCTTCACACCCGCCTTATCGAACTCCGGAATCATCCCCTCCATCAAATTCAGCACTGTCTCATACAGCGCCACGTCAATCACCTGCCCGCTCCCGCCTCGCGCATCCCGGTGATAAAGCGCCATCAAAATTCCCAGCGCCGCATGTAATCCTGCAACCGAATCTCCCAAACTTAAATTCGGCCTTACCGGTGGACGATCCGGCTCTCCCGTCACGTACCGCAATCCTCCAAACGCTTCCGCCACAGCTGCAAATCCCGGCCGCTGCGCATACGGCCCCGTCTGCCCATACCCTGATATACGCGCCAGAATCAGTTTCGGATTTTCTTTCTTCAACTCTTCAAATCCCAATCCCCATTTCTCCAATGTCCCCGGCCTAAAATTTTCAACCACCACGTCCACACGCTTCGCCAACTCTCGTGCAATCTTCTGCCCTTCCGCCACACGCAAATTCAGCGTCACGCATTTCTTATTCCGCGAAATTTGCCTCCACCAAAGCGACGTTCCCTCATGCACTACTCTCCAAGTCCGCAGCGGATCGCCCGTTCCCGGCGGCTCAACCTTAATCACTTCCGCCCCAAACCAAGCCAAAAACGCCGTCCCAAATGGCCCCGCAATCAGCTGCCCCAACTCCAGCACACGCACGCCAGTCAGCGGTCCCACATTTTTCTTCGCTATTTCGCTCATGAAGATTCCCGACGAATTGTATCCGAATCCGCACACACATCCACCACCCGCGGCAGTCAAAGCAAACGCAGATTTTCAGGAATCGCTCAAACAGCAGGAAGGAATTCTCTACGGCTCATACCAAAACTGAATCGTCACCGGCACATGCGCCTGCACCGGCTTCCCGTTTTTCGTCGCCGGCTGATAAATATACTGCTTCACCGTATCAATCGCCCGCTGGTGCAACGCTTTCGGTCCAGAAAGCACAGTCGCGGAAGCCACATGCCCGGTTTCATCCACAATCGCATCGAGCTTTACGTTCCCGCTCGTAAAGCCCGTCAGTGCCTCCGGCGGCGAAAGCGATTTAATGGACTTCACCAGCTTCGGCGGAGTCACCACGTCATCCGCAGGGTTCGTCGCCGCATCCGGACTATTCCCGTGTCCAACATTCCCCCGTTTTACGTTTTTTGAGTCCAGGGATACCTTTGGTTTGGAGCTTTTTTCGTTCGTACGTTTACTCCCGCCCGGGCTGCCCTCATTTCCCGCCGGTTCACCCGCTTCACTTTTCGCTGATTCCGATCCAGTATCCGGAGCGTCCGGATTCGTCGCCGTGTGATTCTCGCCCGCAACCTCTTCCGTCTTTGCCGGTGTCGTTCCCGTTTCAACAGGCTGACTGCCCGTTTTCGCATCTCCGGTATTCGCGGGGAACGCCGATTTCTCGTTCGACGCCCGCGTCGACCCCCCTCCAAATACTCTCGAAAGCAATCCAAACCTGTATGTCGTTATTCCAGCCGCGACTAGCAATAAGACGATTGCTATCAAAACGCCTATCGGCCCGCCGAATCCCCTTCTCGCGCCGCGGCTGAACAACTTCGGGCTCGGCTCCGACACTCCCGGAAACTGCTCGAAATCGAGACTCGGCTTCGGCAGAAGATGTTCCTCAACCGCAGCCGTAATCGCCGCAGAATCCGCCGCAAATTCGCTCGTTCGATTCGACGCGCCTTCTGACTTTGGAAGCTGCATTCGAATCGGATAAGAAGGGTTCTCTTCCGCTGGCGTGTTCGGCGCGGGGACAGCTTCCGCCGCCTTCGCTTGCAAGGGGCTAGGCTCGTTCGGGTTCATCACTTCGATCTTCGCCGCAGCCGGCTTGGATTCGCTCGGCGCAGTCGCCATGGATTTTAACTGCGCCTTCAAAGCCTCCACTTCCTGCCGCAGTCGCGCCATTTCCGCTGCATCAGGCGGCGGAACCGTTTGCTGAGTGTCTTCCTCCGTCAGCTCAGCCTCGGCGACCGACGCAACTTCCCCACCTTCCGCCAGATTCATCTTCAGCGTCGTATCAATATCCGGAAATTCGACTCCCCAAAAATTCGGCGCAGATTCGGTGAACTCGAGCTCGACGTAACACGACGTCGGCTTATAGCTCCGCTTCCTCAGCACCTGCGTAACGATTTCTTTTCCAGATTGTTTGTTCGTGAGGAAAATTAACTGCCCTACGGTCACCGCTGCGGAGAGCTGGATCACACAACCGTTTTCAAAAACCAGCACCGTTTCCGTTGTCTCAGTAAAGAGTTCGCGCTTTGCGGAATTGTCGCCCGGGCGCGCACCCGTAGCCACCACTGGCAACTCCAAATCCAGTGGTTGTTTCTTTAACTCGGCGCGACGTTCTGCACCCTGTTCAGATGACACGGAGCCCATTCCGTGAAATCTCCCTCAGGTTCCCTTGGCAGGGAACGCTTTTTCGCCAACACTTCTTGCCCAAACTTGGGGCCTGCAGTTCAGTCAGCAGCGGGTCCGCGAGCCTTACCATCCTGCCACGCTCCTCGCGCGCGCCGCTATAGTACACGCGTACTGCGCTGCGAACTCCGCAATACACCCTCCTCGTCCCAATTCCACCTGTCTCGTTGTATTATTGATTTCCGCGGTGCGGGAGTGGCGGAACTGGCAGACGCGCAAGACTTAGGATCTTGTGGGGTAACACCCGTGGAGGTTCAAGTCCTCTCTCCCGCACCATTTCTTTTATTGGCTATTTCTTTGATTGTCCCGCCTGAATCGTCGAGCCTATAGCCCGGACTATAACCGCAAATGTAACCAGATGAATTACGTTGGCGATCTATCTACATGCCGACCGACTTTTGCTATGATTATCGAATTGAGGATTCTGTCGCATCAAGTTCTGTAACCTCAATTCTGCGAGACTCGCTACTCCTTCTTGAAGTAGTCCTCCCGGCCGCTCTTGCGCCACACGCGCCATACCGCGATTCGGAACCTCACCAATCCCGACATTCAGCGGACACGAACTTTTTCCAGTCATTCTTGAGAAACGCTCCATCCGTGAAATCGTCAGCAAAGAACTCTGCTTCTCCGCTTACGAACAATGCGACCGTGACCCAATACGTTCCCGGACACGGTCAGGGTTCAGAAATCAGGAAACAGAAATCGGGAACTCCAAAATCCACACTTGACATCGACGGATAATTCACTACCATATGGTTGTGGATAAGTTAGATACGACATTTGCGGCTCTGTCTGATCCAACCCGCCGGGCGATGATCGAACGACTCTCCCATGGGCCTGCCTCTGTGCATGGATTGACGGAACCGTTTGCCCTCTCGCAGCAGATGATTTCCAAACATATTGCCTACCTGGTGCGGGCACGGATTGTGATCAAGACGAAGCGTGGAAGAGAGAGTGTGTGCACGCTCAGGCCAGAGGCGATCAAAACAGTCAGCGACTGGGCAATTAACTATCGGCGATTCTGGGAAGAGCGTTTCGACAAGTTGGATGTGGTTTTGCATCAAATGAAAAAAACGGAGGTGAGAGATGGCAAAAAACACGGTTAACGAAAAAGAGCGGATGGTGATCACCAGAGTTTTTGACGCTCCACGCGCATT
>DATMMW010000005.1:0-17813 GCA_035569555.1 Candidatus Dormiibacterota bacterium
AGATTGCTGTGGACGGAGCTGACGACCACTATCGAGACCTCCGTATTGAAAATACGTTGACTGATGAAAATGGCGATGAGGTAAGGCTCAAAAAGGGTGCTCACGTTCAGGTTACCGTCACAGCCAAACCAAAGAAGTAATGAAAAAGAACCGGAGGTCTGAAGCCTAAATTCCCTCCCTGATGTTCTTCACCGCACCGGTCAGGAAAACGCTAGCCCTTCCAGACGAATTTACCGCAGGAGCAGGAGACTGTTTCCGTGGGAAGTTTCTTTTCCAGCGGTTGCCGGCAAACTGGACAATTTCTGCGCCACATATTCATACCTGTCTTTTCTCTACCGATACGGGCCTTTTAGCAAAATAAGTTTACGAGGCAGCAGTTCGTCTGTCTGTCCCAATAGGAACAAACCAGTCTGTTCTTTTTGTATATACCGCTTCATTCTCGACACGCTACACACACTTCTGCGGAAGAGGAACGCGACGCTGCAATCGCTAAGAAGGACGGAGCGAAATCTGCGTCGATGCCAAAATCGGGCGGCCCTGGTCCGAACTAAACAAACTAAAGATCGCCAAGACTTGGCCACTGATTCATTTGCTGTTTGCAGTTGTTTCCAACGGCACGTCAGCCCTGTTCTTCGGGCTCATAGCTCCTACAAAAGAAAAAGGCCGGATGCCTGATGTCCGGCCTGCAGAACCAAAAATTGGTTGCGGGGGTCAGATTTGAACTGACGACCTTCGGCCCCTCAAGTTCCGGTGCCTTTTACCGGAACTCACAAGAAATTGTCAGCCCGGTTCTTCGGGCTCATAGCTCCTACAAAAGAAAAAAGGCCGGATGCCTGATGTCCGGCCTGCAGAACCAAAAATTGGTTGCGGGGGTCAGATTTGAACTGACGACCTTCGGGTTATGAGCCCGACGAGCTACCAGGCTGCTCCACCCCGCACTATCACTATAGAGGACGCGCGGAATTTCGTCAAATCAGCGGAAGAAAGCGGGGGGTAACGCGGCAAAATTGCGTACTAGCACGTTGTTTTCATTGATAAATCTAATTTATCTTCTCAAGCATATCTATTAATTGGACTCATTGACTTCCGTGCTTCATCCTGCTACTTTCATGGCGTCGGAGAATCTTGTTCCGGCTGATTCGCAATGACTCGCGGCGCCATCACGATCACGCAGCACGCAATCGCTACGACTGTGGCGATTCCCGTCGTACAAGTGGTCGTACGAATTCGTCCCGTCATCGTACGGGGGATTCCAAACGGATGATGGCAGCGTAAGCGAGCAAAACCGAAGGGATTCGGGCCATCATCCAAAAGCGGATGATGGCCCAAAGTTTTTTCTGTGCAGGATTTTTGCAATTTGCTGGGGGAGAGTCGGAGTGAGCGAGCAACTTCCAAAACCACGAAGCAGCGCTCTGATCGACGGCGCGAATCGTGCCGGTGCGCGCGCGATGCTGCGCGCATCCGGACTGAAGGACGACGATTTCAAGAAGCCGTTGATCGGCGTGGCGAATACCTGGATTGAGATCGGGCCGTGCAATTTTCATCTGCGCGAGCTTGCCCAGCACGTCAAGGACGGAATTCGCAAAGCTGGCGGCACGCCCCTCGAATTCAACACCATCTCCATTTCCGACGGCATCACGATGGGCACGGAAGGCATGCGCGCTTCGCTTATCAGCCGCGAAGTAATTACGGATTCGATCGAACTGGTTACACGCGGAAATCTTTTTGATGCACTCGTGATTTTGGTCGGCTGCGACAAAACGATTCCTGCCGGTGTGATGTCTTTGGCCCGCCTGAATATTCCCGGACTTGTTTTGTACGGCGGTTCGATTGCACCGGGGCATTTTGAAGGTCATGCGGTAACGATTCAGGATGTGTATGAAGCAATTGGAGCTCATGCTCGCGGTTCGATGAGCGATGCGCGGTTGCTAGCGCTGGAAACGCAGGCTTGCCCCGGAGCAGGCGCATGCGGCGGGCAATTCACAGCAAACACAATGGCCCTGGTCTGCGAATTCTTGGGAATTGCCCCAATGGGCCTTTCCAGCGTCCCCGCAACGAACGCTGGCAAAGCTGCTTCGGGCGAGCGCGCCGGCGAACTCGTGATGGAATTGCTTCGCAAAGACGTAACGCCTTCGAAAATCATTACAAAAACCGCGATTGAAAATGCGATTGCAGGAGTTGCGGCGACAGGTGGCTCGACAAATGCAGTTCTGCATTTGCTCGCGATTGCAAATGAAGCAAAAATTCCTCTTTCGATTGACGATTTTGATCGCGTGAGCGCAAAGACGCCGATTCTTGCGGATTTGAAACCAGGCGGCAGATTTGTCGCCACCGATTTGTATGCAGCCGGCGGAACGGCGTTGATTGCGAAGCGCATGCTGGAAGCGGGACTACTCAACGGTGATGCGATTACGGTTTCCGGAGAAACGCTCGGCGAAGAAGCGGCAGTGGCGAAAGAGACTTCGGGGCAGGAAGTCGTCCGCAAGAAAGAAAATCCGCTGAAAACGACGGGCGGCTTGGTGATTTTGAGGGGAAATCTCGCACCGGAAGGTTGCGTCGTAAAAGTTGCCGGGCACAATACGTTGAATTTTCGCGGACCGGCGCGCGTTTTTGAGAGTGAAGAAGCAGCATTTGCGGCGATTGAAAAAGCGGAAATTAAAGCGGGCGATGTAGTCGTTATTCGCTACGAAGGCCCCAAGGGCGGCCCTGGCATGCGCGAAATGCTAGCTGTGACAGCGGCACTTGTCGGGCAAGGGCTCGGCGATTCCGTTGCCCTGCTCACCGATGGAAGATTTTCCGGCGCCACACACGGCTTAATGGCGGGGCACGTCGCTCCTGAAGCTGCGCATCGCGGGCCGATTGCGGCCGTGAATGACGGCGACACGATTGTGTTTGATATTCCAAAGCGCGAGCTCAACGTGGAAATCAGTTCTGGCGAGATGCAGAAGCGCCTGTCCACGTGGAAGCCTCCCGTGCCGCGATTCACTAGCGGCGTGATGGCCAAATACGCGCTGCTTGTTTCCTCTTCATCGCTCGGCGCCGTAACGGCAGTGCCCACGGCCGAAGCGACAACGGTTCAATCAGGAAGGACACTATGAAGCTTACTGGTGCGGAAATTCTTTGCGAGACGCTGGAGCATCTCGGCGTAAAAGACATTTTTGGTTATCCGGGCGGTGCGATTCTGCCAGTTTACGATGCGCTGGGAAAGTCGAAGCTGCATCACGTTCTGGTGCGCCACGAACAAGGTGCGACGCATATGGCCGACGGCTATGCGCGCGCAAGCGGCGGCGTTGGAGTTGCAATGGCGACGTCTGGCCCCGGCGCGACAAACATGGTCACCGGAATTGCTACGGCGATGCTCGATTCTTCTCCGGTCGTCTGCATCACCGGGCAGGTCGGAAGCAAGTTGCTCGGCTCAGATGCATTTCAGGAAGTTGACATTACCGGTATCACCATGCCGATTACGAAGCACAACGTCGTTGTTTCTCGCGCGGAAGATATTGCGCGGACGGTGCGTGAAGCGTTTCAAATCGCAAACTCGGGCCGGCCAGGCCCCGTTCTTGTGGACATAACAAAGGATGCGCAACAGGCCTCAGCAGAGTTTGATTGGGGCAAGTGCGCGCCGAAACTGCCGGCCAAGCGCAAACGCCCAAGCTACGATCAAGCCGAATTCGATCGCGCGATTGAACTGCTCAATTCTGCAAAGCGGCCTCTGATTCTCGCCGGCCATGGCATCATGATTTCCGGCGCGATGAAAGCGTTCTCGGAATTCGTTCACGCTGGCCACTTCCCTGTTGCGATGACACTGCTCGGCATTGGCGCCTTTCCTGCCAACGATCCGTTGAACCTCGGCATGATGGGCATGCACGGCGAAGCATGGGTGAATCACGCAATTCAAGAAGCAGACTTGCTGATCGCGGTGGGAATGCGCTTTGATGACCGTGTGACGGGCGATTTACGCACATACGCCAAGAGCGCCAAGAAAATCCACATTGAAATCGATCGTGCCGAAATCAACAAGAACGTGAAGGTGGACGCCGCTCTTGTCGGAGACGCTCGTGAAGTGCTCGAGCAGCTCAATCCGCACATGGAGAAGAAAGAGCGCCCTGATTGGCACGCGCGCATTAAAGAAATGAAGGGCGATTCCGCGGTCCGCGACATTCAGAGTTTGCCGGATTCCGGGCATCTTTATGCCGCGCACGTGATCAACGATTTGTGGAAAGAAACGAACGGCGAAGCAATTGTCGTCACGGACGTGGGCCAGCACCAGATGTGGGAAGCCCAGTATTACCACCACAACAAACCACGCACGCTGATTACTTCAGGCGGGCTGGGCACGATGGGATTTGCGTTGCCCGCGGCGATTGGCTCGAAATTCGCCAAACCGAACGCGGACGTTTGGGTCGTAGTGGGCGACGGTGGATTCCAGATGACCATGTGCGAGCTTGCGACTATCGTGCAGGAAAAAATTAAGGTGAACATCGCCATCATCAATAACGGCTATCTCGGCATGGTGCGCCAGTGGCAGGAATTTTTCTACGACAAGCGTTACGTGGCAACGCCGCTCGTAGCGCCGGATTTTGCCGCACTTGCGAATTCCTTTGGGATTCGCGGCGAACGAATCACGGCAAGAGCCGACGTCGTGCCAACGATTCGCGCTGCCCGTGAGTACAAAGAGTCTGTCCTGATTGATTTCCGCGTCGAACAGGAAGACTCGGTTTATCCGATGGTGCCTGCGGGCGCGTCACTGCACGAAATGATCCGCCGGCCCAACAATCCGCTCGTCGAAACTGCGACTGAGCCATAGAGCCAAAGGAGCTGGGGGAAAAACATGCAAACACTTGTCGCTTACGTCGAAAACAAGCCGGGCGTCCTGAACCGCGTCTCTTCCCTCGCGCGGCGCCTCGCCATCAACATTGATTCGTTGACCGTCGGCCCAACGGAAAACGAAGAAATCGCCCGCATGACCATCGTCGCGCACACGGACGCAAAAGGCGCGCACCGCCTCGAAGCCAGCCTCGAAAAGCTCGTGGACGTGCTCCTCGCCGAAAACATTTCCGAACGTTCATTGCTCGAACGCGACCTCGCGCTCATCAAAGTCGCTGCCGATCAACAATCCCGTCCGCACCTGATGGACTTGCTCAAAGTTTTTCGCGGCCGCGTCGTGGACGTCGCCCCCGATTCCCTTATCGTCGAAGTCTCCGGCACTGTGGACAAAATTGACGGCCTGCTCGAAGTGCTGCGCCCGTACGGCGTTCTGGAAATGGCGCGTACCGGCCGCATCGCAATGACCCGTGGCGGCGACTTGCTTCAGCCGCCTGCGAGCGAAGTCGAACCTGCGGCAGCGACAAAAAACTAATTAGGTTTCAAGGATTCGAATTCACAGGAGAATAGTCGAATGGCAAAGCTCTATTACGATAAGGACGCGGATCTCTCCCTTATCCAATCGAAGAAAGTTGCAATCATCGGTTACGGGTCGCAGGGTCACGCACACGCCCTGAATCTGCGCGACAGTGGTGGCAATGTTCGCGTCGGCTTGCCGGAAGGCAGCGCTTCCCGCGCGAAAGCCGAAAAAGACGGCCTCGTCGTCAACACTCCGTCCGAAGCGGCAGCGTGGGCCGACGTCATCATGATCCTCACGCCGGACACCAAGCAGAAAAAACTCTACGAAGACTCCATCGCTCCGAATTTGAAAGCCGGCAAAACGCTGATGTTCGCCCACGGCTTCAACATCCGCTTCGGCGCCATCAAGCCGCCAGCAGATGTGGATGTTTCCATGGTCGCGCCAAAAGCACCTGGCCACCGCGTGCGCGAAGTTTTCACCGAAGGCGGCGGCACGCCAGGACTGCTTGCGATTGAACAAGATGCATCAGGCAAAGCGAAGGAGCTTGCGCTTTCCTATGCCCGAGGAATCGGCTGCACGCGCGCTGGTGTCCTGGAGACCACTTTCACCGAGGAAACAGAAACCGATCTTTTCGGCGAACAGGCTGTTCTTTGCGGAGGCGTGAGCGAGTTAATCAAAGCGGGATTCGAAACGCTCACGAACGCCGGCTATCAACCGGAAGTTGCTTACTTCGAGTGCTTGCACGAATTGAAGCTGATCGTCGACCTCATCTATCGCGGCGGCCTCAGCTATATGCGCTATTCCATCAGTGACACCGCCGAACACGGCGACTACACCGCCGGTCCGCGCATCGTAACGCAGCAAACGCGCGACGAAATGAAAAAGCTTCTTGCAGAAATTCGCGACGGCAGCTTCGCCAAAAAATGGATTGCGGAAAACGAACAGGGCTGCCCAACTTTCCTGGCAAAGCGCAAATCTGAACAACAGCATCCCATCGAACAGCTCGGCCCGGGCTTGCGCGCGATGATGCCCTTCCTGCAGCCTGTGGTGGCTCCGGGGCTAACTGCAAAAACTGCAACCTCTGAAAAGTAAATCCGCTGTTACAATGTGGTATATTCCGGCCTGGGCGTGGTGGCTCTTGACGGGTGATTACCAATTCCTACTTGGTTGGGAGCCTCGTTCTTCAAATGAAACGGGATGCGCTTCGAGCGACGACTCATTCCAGGCAGATTACTGAAAAGTTGAATCGCCTGAGCGCGAAACGCCAGGAAATTATTCGCCCTATTTTCGAACATCCCCGCTCGTTTGTTCTCTCTAGCGTGCGCCTGATGGCAAAACGTCTCGGCACCGACCCTGCCACTGTTGTTCGAATCGTGCGCGGACTGGGTTTCCCCGGTTTTCGCGAGTTTCAACATTTTCTTCACGATCTTTCACTGGCGTTCGCGACATCTGCCGACACCATGCGCAAAACCCCGCACGCGACCGGCGTCCCCGGGCACGTTGCCGACTCGCTTCAGCTCGATTCGAAAAACCTGCAAGCGCTAACAAATACTTTGGACGCCAAGCGCGTTGCTGCGTTCGCGAAGCGAATTCATGAAGCCCGTCGCATTGTTGTCATCGCCGGCGACCTTGCAATCTCGCTCGCAAACTATTTTGAATACCACCTGATTCTTCTCGACCTGAATGCCTTTGCCGCAACTTCCAGTGGCCGGATTTTTCACCACACCCGCTCGTTGACAAAACGCGACCTCGTTGTCGCTATCTCTTTTAGACGCGGACTGCGCCAAACGGTCGAAGGCACTCAAGACGCACGAGAGCGCGGCGCTCATTGTGTCGGAATTACGGACACCTATCTCTCGCCTCTCACGCGCGTCTGCCACGAAACTTTTCTCGCGGGTATCGAATCCAATTCATTTGGAGCATCCTACACAGCCCCAATCGCCCTCTTGAATGCCATTCTTACAGCCGTTGGCCAGCACCGGCAATCGCACACCATCGCCATCGTCAAGGAAATCTCCGAAGAACAACGCCGCGGTTCCCGCTGGTATCACGACTGAAACAAGTGAAGTTTTTTCTTCACTTTTAGAAACAAATGTTTCATACTCTGCCCCTCTCCCGGAGGCCATTGGCTTGGCCCGCTATCGGAATTGTCCGCGGCGCCAGTCTCAATGCTCCCTTCGAATCCAACCGTTGAATCTTGGGCATCCAAATGAAAGGTGGCGGGAATGCAGGTTGAGGAGATCACCTTACGCAAACTGCAAATGCGCCTGAAAGCTCCGTTCGAAACCAGCTTTGGAGCGACTTACGACCGCACCGTTCTTCTCGTTGAAATGCGGGCAGACGGTTTAACCGGCTGGTCGGAAATCACAGCCATGGAAGCTCCCGTATTTAATTCGGAAACCGTCGGCACGTCCATGGCGATCCTTCGAGACACCCTCGTTCCCCTTACACTCGGAAAACAATTCGGCGCCGCATCGGAGATGCCGGCAACGTTCGCTCACATTCGCGGCCACGAGATGGCCCGCGCAGGACTTGAAAATGCGCTCTGGGACATCGAAGCGCAGCAAAAAAACGTGCCGCTGGCAAAACTGCTTGGAAATACACGTACAGAAATCCAATGCGGAGTTTCGATCGGATTGCAGGCAAGCCCTGAAGTCCTGCGCGAAAAAGTTGCAGTCGAAGTCTCAGCAGGCTATCAACGAATCAAATTAAAAATCAAACCTGGAAAGGACTTGGAGTATGTGCGGACGATCCGGAAAGCATTTCCGCATATTTTGCTTTCTGTTGACGCAAATTCTGCTTACACGCTCGATGACGTTGCCCATTTGCAGCGTTTTGATGAATTCCAATTACTGATGATGGAACAGCCGCTTTGGTGGGACGATATTTATTCCCACTCGAAGTTGCAGAAGCTTCTGCAAACGCCGCTGTGCCTCGATGAATCCATCCACCATGTGCGCGATACAGCCACCGCAATCGAGCTCGGCGCAGCCCGTATCATCAATATCAAGCTCGGCCGCGTGGGCGGCCACTCTAGTGCGCGGGAAATTCAAGCCTATTGTCTTGCAAAAAATGTCCCTGTCTGGTGCGGAGGAATGCTCGAATGCGGAATCGGCCGCGCGCACAACATCGCTGTCTCTTCCCTTCCCGGCTACACCCTTCCCGGTGATGTCTCCGCCAGCAAACGCTATTGGGTCGAAGACGTGATCGAGCCTGAAGTGGAAGTTTCGTCACAAGGAACCATTCGCGTTCCCGATAAACCGGGTCTCGGATATCATGTCCGGCGTGAACTCATCGAGCGTTGGACGATCGAAAAGCAAACATGGCGCACACGGTAGCCAAACGGCGCCTTTTGTACGCAACTTTCTCGCTTTCCTTTTCTTACTCTTCGTCGCAGCCGCGGCGGCATTTGCGCAATCCGCCTCCTCAATCGTTCCTGGCCCCAAGCCTGCCGACGCGTCGCCCGAGCGGAAAGAGCTCGTCGGAATTTATTCGGGTGAAAAAGACGCCAAGCATTCATACATTTTGCTGGAGCAAGAGGGAAAGTTGTTTTGGCGCGACGATAAAGGTGTCAACAAAGAGTTCGTAATAGACGGCGAAAATGTATTCCCTCCCTCCGAAGGCAGCATGGTCGCCGCTCATACGATCGTGCGCGATGAAGCCGGCCACATTATCGCATTCGCCTATCTGAATTTCGGCTGTCGCCGCGTCGACCCGGGCTCCGATTCCTCGCAGTCTTACCGCGTCAAACCCCAGCGCCCGGTGGAAGAACTCCGCCGCGAGGCGCTCGCCGCCACTCCTCCCAACGAAAACCGCTCGTTCCGAAAGCCCGATCTCGTCGAATTGGCAAAGCTCGATCCAGCAATCCGCCTGGACATTCGCTACGCCACCACGAACGATTTCCTTGGCGTTCCCGTTTACACGCAAGCGCGAGCCTATTTGCAGCGGCCCGCCGCCGAAGCCCTCGTCCGTGTGCTGCACAAACTGCAACCGTTCGGCTACAGCCTTCTCATTCACGACGGCTACCGCCCCTGGTATGTAACAAAAATTTTCTGGGACGCAACCCCCGCCGAAGGAAAGATCTTCGTCGCTGATCCTGCACAGGGTTCGCGCCACAATCGCGGCTGCGCTGTGGATCTCACACTGTACGACCTCAAGACAGATCAACCCGTTGAGATGACTGGAATGTACGACGAGATGTCGCCGCGCTCGTTCCCGAATTTTCCCGGCGGCACTTCCCTGCAACGCTGGCATCGCGATCTGCTCCGCCGTGCGATGGAGTCCGAAGGTTTTACTGTCTACGATTCCGAATGGTGGCACTTCGATTACAAAGACTGGCACGAGTACGGCATCCTTAACATTCCGTTCGAAAAACTTGGCATCGGGAGCCCAGCGAAATGAGTGTGATTTGTAGAACGAGAAGAAAGATTCTGTTCGCTAGTCTAATCGCAGTTCTCTTGACCTCGATGTTGAGCTGGCCCGCAATCGCACAGGAAACGCTCGCAACTCGAATACAAAAAGTGATGGATCGTCCGGAATTTGCGCGAGCTAACTTCGGCATTGAATTCGTTGCGCTGGACACGGGTAAGGTCATCTACGCGCATGATTCCGACAAACTATTCGTTCCCGCCTCCACCACCAAACTCTTGACGGAAGGAACACTCCTCGCAAAGCTTGGTGCTGACTATCGCTTCCACACAAGAATCTATCGTACCGGTCCGCTCGACAAGAAAGGCCGCCTCAAGGGCGACATCGTACTCGTTGCCAGCGGCGACCCAAATCTTTCGAATCGAATTCGCCCTGACGGCACCCTCGCATTCGAAGACGAAGACCACTCCTACGGCGGCCCCGCGGTTTCCGGCGACCCGCTCACGGTCATCAAGTCGCTTGCCAAACAAATTCGCGAAAAAGGAATTCGCCGTATCGATGGCCGGACCTTGATTGACACCTCCCTTTTTCCCGATGGTCCCCGTGAAGGCGGCACCGACGTCGTCATGTCCTCAATCATGGTCAACGATAACGTGATTGATGTCGTCGCAAAGCCGGGGCTCAAGGCCGGAGATCCTTTGTCGCTCACGATCTCACCGGAAACGCGTTACGCCCACTTCCTCAATCACGCCACAACGACAGCAGCCGGCACACCGCAAAGTTTCGAAGATCCGGAATTCGCTGCCAATCCCGATGGTTCTGTAAACATCACGCTCGCTGGAACTCTACCCGCCGGAATCGAGCCTCAAACGGTTTCCATCGGTGTACCTTCACCCACGCTCTTCGCCCAGTGGGTGCTGCGCGAATCCCTGGCCGCCGAAGGCGTCGAACTTAAAAGCGCTGTTATTACTGCTCAGCCGGACTTCACGCCCCTCGCTCATTTCTATACACCGGAAAACCAGATCGCCGAACATGTTTCGCTTCCTCTCTCTGAAGAAATCAAGGTCACTCTGAAAGTCAGCCAAAATCTGCACGCGGGAATGGGACCTTATCTTCTCGGCGCTCTTGTAGGCAAAGACACTGCCGGTTCCTTCAAAAAGGGATTTCAGCTCGAAAGGGAGTTTCTTGCGAACGCCAAACTGGATCTCTCCGGTGTCTCACAAGGCGACGGCGCTGGAGGTGACTGGGCCGATCTTTTCAGCCCTGATTTTGTGTGTCAATACTTGGCGTACTGGACGACACGTCCGGATTACGACGTGCTCTTTCACGCGCTGCCCGTTCTCGGCAAAGACGGCACCCTCGCAAAAATTCAACGCCAAAACCCGGGCGCCAGTCATGTTTTCGCGAAGACTGGCACCTACACCTCTGGCGACAGGCTCAACAAGAAAATGATGTTGAATGGAAAAGGTCTGGCAGGTTATGTGATTACGAAGTCAGGCCGGAAACTGGCGTTTGCGGCGTATGTAAATCACGTTTCACTTCCGCCTGATGCGGACGCAGCTCAAAGTGTGGGCGGTCAGGCTCTCGGAGAAATTGCGGCCGCAGCGTACGACGCCGAATTCTAACTGCGTTCCTTCGTCTTCTAGCTGAGGGTCTCATTGCCTGGCGCATTCTGACGTCGTTGGTACGTCACTTCGACAATTCCGTCTTTGCCGTGATAGCGGAACACCAGCTTGTACCCCGGCTCCAGCTTCGCTTTTGACTTCACTTGTTTGTCGGAAAGCTCCACATATTCGCCGCTGACGATGTAGTCGCCCTCCCATCCGCGCAATTCAAAATGCCCGTCGGTCTTCAGGTTGAGCTGCGCCGAGCCACATGGCTTCACTTTGCCGTGCTCTTTCACTTGCGCGCACTGATACTTTCCCGCAATGCCTGCAGTCTGCGCCTTCGAAACCGGTGCAACGAAAGTTAGGGCAAAACCTGCTGCCAGGGCGAGAGCAATCCGCAATCCAATTTTGCCAATGGCCACCACTTCATCTCCCAGACTTAGGGCGTCGCTGCGGGCTACCCCTGTCCTTCCGTACAGGTAGCAACTTCCGCGCCAAGAAGCAATCTCACTAAATTATTGTAAATAAACACCTTATAGAAATGGCAAAAGACTGAATCAACGGTTATGCGGAACGCGTTTGCCTATTCTCCCTGAAAAACAGGCAAACTCCTTCACGTTCTATGAGTTAGAGGGAAAAAAGTCCTGGAACCCGCTCAGGCACCTTCAAATGACTCCAGACCGCTAGTTCGGCGGCTGTTCCGGGATGGCTTCCCCATCTTTTCTGGGGTCGGATGCACCGTAATTTACGCCCGTCGAGAAATCGCGCATCACCGCTTGACCACCACCCATATTGTCGGCAAACGAAGGCAATACTTCTATCTGATGCCCCTTAGCAGTCAGTTCATCCCGCGCTTTTTGCGAAAAGCGATTCTCCATCATCACATCGCATCCGCTAAAAGTCAGTTTAGTAAATCGAGGCGCTTCCACCGCCGCCTGAATATTCATTTTGTAGTCCGCAAGATTCGCAATGTACTGCGCGTGCGCTTGCGATTGATTCCAACCGCCCATGATTCCAAAAGCCAATCGCACATCGCCTTTTTGCGCGAATCCCGGAATGATGGTGTGCAGCGGACGTTTGCGCCCTGCTAGAGCGTTGGGCGAAGCGGGATCCATCACGAAAAGCCCTCCGCGATTGTGCAGAACAAATCCTGTTCCCGGCGCGACTATGCCCGATCCAAACGACGAAAAATTGCTTTGAATCAGCGAGACCATGTTCCCCTCGCGGTCCACCACGCTCAGATACGTTGTATCGCTTCCGCCTCCCATCTCACCGGCCGTTGGATTGCAATTTGCATGATCCGGATCGATCAATTTCGCGCGAGCAGTCGCCCACTCTTTGGACAGCAACCGCGCAACCGGCAGCTTCTGCCCATGGGGTTCGCCAATATATTTTTGCAGATCGAGATACGCCAATTTCTTCGCTTCCATCTCGATCTGCAATTCCTTCGACGTTCCAAACTCGTATCCCTTTTGGCCGAGCGGAAATGTTTCCATGATGTTGAGCATTTCGAGTGCAGCCACCCCCTGGCCATTTGGCGGAAGCTCGTAAACGGTCCAATCGCGATAGGTGGTCGAAATTGGATCCACCCATTCGCTGGAAAATTTCGCCAGGTCCTCTTCCACCATCGTTCCGCCGTGGTGCTTCATCCCCGCAAGCATTTTCTTCGCGAGTTCGCCTTTATAAAACGCGTCGCGCCCGCCTGTTGCGATCTCTTCCAGCGATGCTGCCAAATCCGGATTCGAAAAAATCTCGCCCGTTTTTGGAGCGTGATCCTTTGGCAAGTAAACGCGCGCCGCTTCCTCGTTCTCGCGCAATTTGTCGGCGGCTTGGCTCCAGTAAGCAGCCGTGATTTCCGGCACAGGATAGCCTTCTCTTGCCGTTCGAATCGCTTGCGCCAGATCTTCCCCAAGCTTCTTGCGCCCAAACTTGTCGGCCAGCCTTTGCCAGCCGTCCACGGCTCCCGGCACGTTAATTGTGTGAATGCCCGACTTCGGCATCTCTTTCAATCCCTGCTTTTGCAAAAACTCAATCGTCAAACCTTTCGGCGCCCATCCGCTCGCGTTCAATCCGTAAAGTTTGTTTGCTTTCGCGTCATAAACAATTGCAAAGAGATCGCCGCCGATGCCGTTCATCATCGGCTCGACAACGCCCATCATTGCATTCGTCGCAATGGCCGCATCCACGGCATTGCCGCCTTTTTCCAAAATGTGAGCTCCGGCTTGCGAAGCGAGCGGCGATTCCGACGCGACGATTCCATTGCGCGAAATCACCATGGACCGCGCTTGTCCGCGCCCCTGAGCAAATGCCGCCGAAGCGCATGTCAACGCCATTGACATGCTCAAGCAGTTCCTGAACATTCGTCTCATCTTCCAGTCCCCTTTGTGAACCCGCTACTGCTTCGAAAGTTCTACTCTTCTATTTCGGGCGCGCCCTTCCATCGTGTCATTCGTTTCCACCGGACTTGATGCACCATAACCTGCAGTCGTCAACCGTTCCGGCGAAATTTTATATTGAGTCACAAGCGCCTGTTTCACCGCATCCGCTCTCTGCTGCGAGAGTTGCATATTAAAAGCGTCTCCACCGATGTTGTCGGTGTGCCCGGCCACACTCAATTTCCAATCTGGATGTGCATTCATCACCGCAGCTATTTCATCAAGAACATCCTTCGACTGTGGTTTGATCTCCGCGCTGGCAAAATCAAAATAAATGCCATAAATGCGAACCTTCTCCTGCTGCTCGAGTTTTTGTTCGAGCTGTTTCGCCGCAGCGGAAGTCCCAAGATCAACTCCGGCTCCTCCGCTTGTGGAAGTTTTGCCACCACCTTGCGCCTTTTCTGAAACCTGCTGCGTATATTCCAGCTTCACCACCTGCAGCCGGTCCGACTTTCCTACTTTCCAAGTCAGCGAAAGCGGATTCTGCGAATCATTCAAAAAATAGAACTCCGCCAGCTTTCCATCATCCGATTTGCAATTCGCGCGAATTGCCGGTAATTGCACTCGCTCATCATTCAGCAAAACAGGAAACGAATAAATCTTCTGATCCGTGCGCTTCAACGTGCAATTCACTTTGCCCAAATTCTGCAAATCCTTCATCGCTTGTTGCGCTTTTTGGTCTTCTGGAGTACCGGCGTTCGGATTGTTTTTCTTCATCTGGTCGGTCATCCCCGCAAGTCCGCCCAGCAAACCGCCGAGCGCGCCCTTCATTCCCACATCCTGATAGGTGAACGACGATTCGCCTTTCGTCAGCAGATCGTTCAACGTACTCGACGAAATACCCAGCGCCGTCGTGTTCGGCATGCTCAATGGCTGCATCTCTCCGAACGATTCCGCATATTCATGCGAGCTCTGCAAATCCGCGCTCAGAATTTTCCTGCTCGAGTGCACCGATCGCTTCACTTTCTTCGCAGCCGCCTTCTCCTGTTCGTTCATGAATGGATTCTCCGGCTGCGGTATATTGTCAGCGGAATAATCCATCAGCACGCCTTCCTCGTTCACCGAGCGAATCTCTTTGATGGATTCGTAGTCGCCCGCGCTCTGTTGAATCGCCGTGATGATCCGCAGCCCTTTCCTCATCGGCAGAACTTGCCCCATCGCTTTCTCCGCCATCGCACTGCCCTTCGCAGGCGTCGCAACCGGCGCGGTTGCATCTACCGGCAGCGTAGTGGACGAAGACGCCGTCCAGTCCGGATACGTCGGCATCGCATCCACTGCTTTTCCGCTCGGACCTCCTCCGATTGCGTTCGCAACATCATTTACATTTCCTGTGTTGATCGCTTCCTTAACCTGATCGATCTTCTTTTTCGCGCGATAGGCAAGATATGCCGCCCCACCGATTCCCGCAGCGATCAGCAATCCAACAACAATCAATACGATTACAACTACCTTGCCGCAGCCGCCCCCACTTTTTGCCGGCGGCGGTGGAGGCGGAGTCGGAGTCGGAGCAACAGCCGTCGTCGTTCTTACTGGAGGAGGTGGCAAAGGCGGTGACGACGGAGCAGGTGACGGAGTCGGAGCCGCCGCCGGCGCTTCGCCCAAATTCGTACCGCACTTTCCACAAAATCTCGTTCCTTCGTCAGCCCGCGTTCCGCAATTTGGACAAAACTGCGCCATTTTTCCTCCGTAAGCTGCTGTGGCAGGGAATATACACTGGCAGGAGCTTTCTTCAACAGACCAGAATGGCTCAAATTTCCTTCTTGCTACAAAACTGGACTGCCCATTGGATTTTTTTCAAAACTCCCCCTAGAATCCCCTCAGTACGGTAAGCTGAATCCGGGCATAATACGGATTCGTCTTGTCAGAGCCTACATGCCGCAAAATCCAATTTCGCCAGCTTCTTCGCAACAAACTAAATCCCAAACTCACCCCGACACTGAGTTCAACGTGCTCATTGACGCGCTTCTCGCCGCACGATTGGCCGATCCTTTTTCCCTTCTCGGTCCGCATCCTGTCAAAGACGGCTGGGCTGTCCGGTTTTTCATTCCATGGGCCGATGAAGCGAATCTCGCGTTTCAAAATTCAGCGAAAGTCACCGATGCCGTAAAGTTGCGCCCGGAAGGATTTTTCGAAGCGACCTGGCCTTCGAGTCAAACCACCGCGCCCGAACCCGGCAGCTACAAAATTCAGGGCCGCACTCTCGAAGGCGTACCCTTCGAAATTCACGATCCCTATTCTTTTCCCTATCAACTTAGCGATTTCGATTTGCACTTGATGGCCGAAGGCCGTCATTACGACACCTACGAAAAGCTCGGCGCTCATCTCAAAACTGTAAACGGAATCGCCGGCGTCAGCTTTGCAGTCTGGGCGCCATCCGCCCTCCGCGTCAGCCTTGTCGGAAATTTTAACGGCTGGGATGGCCGCATTCATCCCATGCGGCCGCGTGGCTCCTCTGGAATTTGGGAACTCTTTCTCCCGAACATCGGCGAAGGCGCAATCTACAAATACGAAATCACCGGCCCTCACGGCAATTTGCTTCCGTTGAAATCCGATCCGTACGCGTTCCACTCCGAACTGCGCCCTGCCACCGGTTCTGTAGTTGCCGATCTCCAGAACTATCAGTGGAACGATTCGAACTGGCTCGCCGCGCGCGAAAAGAAAAATTGGCTCGACTCACCGATTTCCGTCTACGAAGTTCATCTCGGCTCCTGGAGGCGCGTTCCCGAAGACAAAGAACGCTGGCTCACCTATCGCGAACTCGCCGATCAACTCGTTCCCTACGTCAAAGAGATGGGCTACACGCACATCGAACTTCTCCCTGTCATGGAGCATCCCTTCGATGGCTCCTGGGGCTATCAAACGCTCGGCTATTTCGCCGCTACAAGCCGTTACGGCAGTCCAACCGAATTCATGGAGTTTGTCGATCGCTGCCATCAGTCCGGCATCGGAGTGATTCTCGATTGGACTCCCGCACACTTCCCGCGTGACACGCACGGCCTCGCCCAATTCGACGGCACGCATCTCTACGAACACGCCGACCCGCGCCAGGGCGCTCATCCCGATTGGGGCACGCTCGTTTACAACTACGGCCGCAACGAAGTCGTGAACTATTTAATTTCGAACGCGCTTTTCTGGCTCGACAAATATCACATTGACGGTCTGCGTGTGGATGCCGTTGCGTCCATGCTTTATCTCGACTACTCGCGTCAACCCGGCGAGTGGGTGCCGAATCGTTACGGTGGCCGCGAGAATCTTCACGCCATCGATTTCCTCCGTCGCATGAACGAAGTCGCCTACGGCCGTTTCCCCGGAGTCCTCACCATCGCCGAAGAATCCACGGCCTGGCCCAGCGTTTCGCGCCCAACCTATCTCGGCGGCCTCGGTTTCAGCCTCAAATGGAACATGGGCTGGATGAACGACACGTTGAAATACTTCTCCTCCAATCCCATCTACCGCAAATACGAGCACAATAAAATCACCTTCTCCCTGATTTACGCCTTCACCGAAAATTTCATGCTGCCCTTTTCCCACGACGAAGTCGTCCACGGCAAAAATTCCCTTCTCCACAAAATGCCCGGCGATATGTGGCAGCAGTTCGCCAATCTCCGTCTGCTCTATGCCTATCAGTGCGCCCACCCTGGCAAGAAGCTTCTCTTCATGGGCCAGGAATTAGCCCAGCGTCACGAATGGAGCGAAGCTCACAGCCTCGACTGGCATCTCCTCGAGCATGAATCCCATCGCGGCATCCAGCGCCTCGTCGGCGACCTCAATCGTCTCTACGCCGCTGAACCCGCCCTCCACCAAGTCGAGTTTGACTGGCACGGTTTCGAATGGATTGACGCCAACGACGCCGACAATAGCGTCTTCGCCTTCGCCCGCCACGGCAAAAAGCCCGAAGACCTGCTCATCGTAATTCTCAACGCCACACCGGTCGTCCGCGAAGGTTATCGCATCGGCGTTCCTCAACCCGGTTTCTACTCCGAAATCCTCAACACGGATGCCGCGAACTACGGCGGCTCCAATGTCGGAAATTTAGGCGGCCAAAACGCCTCGAACCAG
>DATMMW010000006.1:0-147565 GCA_035569555.1 Candidatus Dormiibacterota bacterium
ATAAATCCGCCGCTGTCACTCGCGCGTACCGGCGTCTTCCCCAGCTGCACTCCGAACGCCACCATCTCGTCGTACACCGCTGGGTCCGTGGAAATCGTTTTCACCACTTCCACCAGTTTCATCACCGGCACTGGATTGAAAAAGTGCAGCCCCACAAACCGCTCCGGCCGTTTCGTAGAAGTACCAATCTCCGTAATCGTCAGCGAAGAAGTATTGCTCGCAAAAATCGTACTCGGCGGGCAAAGCGTATCGAGCGTATGAAACAACTCCCGCTTAGCCGGCAGCTGTTCGATGATCGCCTCAATCACCAAATCGCAATCTTTTAGATCCTCGATGACCGTCGTGCCCTTCAATCGACCGCGAATTTCGCCCTTCGCCACCTCGGTAATTGTCCCCTTCTCCACCAGTCGAGCCAAATTCTTCTCGATGCCCTTCAATCCCTTGTCCACCAGTTCCGGCGCCACTTCCCGCACCACTGTCGTAAATCCCGCCGCCGCACACACCTGCGCGATCCCCGACCCCATCAGCCCACACCCAACCACGCCCACCTTCTGAATCGCCATGATTTTCCTCGTAAATACCGCGGTCGAACCCCTTCGCCGGGCCCCGAAAGTTTACCAGAGATGCGCCCTGCAACGCGTTTGCCGCGTCAGTTCAGGGCTTCGACTACCATCGCAATCCCCTGCCCGCCGCCAATGCACGCCGTTGCCAGTCCATACTTCAATCCATTCCTTCTCAATTCATTCAGCAAAGTAATCACCAGCCGAGTCCCACTCGCACCCAACGGATGCCCCAGCGCAATCGCTCCGCCATTCACATTCGTTTTGTCGCGATTCAATCCCAACGCTTTCTCGACCGCCAAATACTGCGCCGCAAACGCTTCGTTCACTTCCACGCGATCCATCTGCTCCACCGTCAATCCCGCCGCCTTCAAAGCCTTCTGCGACGACGGCACCGGCCCAATCCCCATGATGCTCGGATCCACACCCGTCGCAGCCCACGAAACAATTCGCCCAATCGGTTTCAATCCGCGCTCTTTCGCAATCTTCTCCCGCGTCACCACCACAGCCGCAGCCCCATCCACAATTCCGCTCGCGTTCCCCGCCGTAACAATCCCATCTTTCTTAAACGAAGGCGGCAGCTTCTCCAAAACCTCCATCGTCGTCTCCGGCCGCCGGTGATCGTCTTCGCTAACCAAAATCGTTTTCTTCCCCTGCTTCACTTCAATCGGCGCGAGCTCTTCCCTCATCCGGCAAGCCTTGTACGCCGCATCCGCCAACTGCTGGCTCCGCAGCGCATAAGCGTCCGCGTCCTTCCGAGTAATCCCATACTGCTCCGCCAATTTTTCCGCCGTCAGGGCCATAGGCAATCCGCAATACGTGTCCGTCAATCCCACCATCAACGAATCTTCCAACGCGCCGCCGCCCAACTTCAATCCGCCGCGCAATCCCCGAATCACAAACGGAGCCTGCGTCATATTTTCCATGCCGCCCGCCAGCACCATCTCCGCTTCGCCCAGCAACAATCTCTGCGCCGCCTGCGCAATCGCTTCAATCCCCGACCCGCACAAACGGTTGACCGTCACCGCAGGCGTTTCGGTCTTCAACCCCGCCTTCAACGCCACGTGCCGCGCGCCATATAAAGCGTCCGCGCTCGTCTGCATCACATTCCCAAATATCGCGTGATCAAACTCTTCCGGATTCGCCCCCGAACGCTTCACCGCCTCGCGCGAAGCGTGCGCCGCCAAATCAATCGCGCTCACATCCGAAAACGCCCCCGTATACCGCGCCATCGGCGTCCGCGCCCCAGCCAAAATCACCACATCCGTTGGAAACATTTTTCTCAGCCTTTCAGAAATCATCCAGCACTAGTTTACCGTTCAAATTTCTAAGCACAAACCGCACAACACTCCCAGTTAGAGCTGCTCTGCAACACAAGGCCGTTTTATGGCAGCCTCCGCGTTAACCCGTATTTGTTCCACCACTTGTTTTGCCACCTCATTTTGTAACTCGCCTTCAACAATGATTTCGATTTCGCTTACTCCGCAGACCAATAGAACCGAAACTCCCTTGATCACAATTCGCGCCTGGTTGCGAGTTTCGTCTTCAGGCTTGGTATTGATCATGCTGCTAGGGATCAGATTTTTCGGACCTAAGTCTCGTTCCAAAACAAACATTTGCTTGTCTTTCTGACGAATGGAGAAATGCTGCCAGTTGCGGCGAGTTATCTTGCTCCAAATCCCCGATGAAACATCCAACTCATAGTCATCGAAATTTCGCGCGTACCGTTGCTCACCGCTGCGCTCTTCGATCAATCTTCCGCCGCGAACGGGAATAACTCCTTCTGCTTTTGTCAGAGCCTCGTGTTCCGAAATCCACCCAGGAGCCTCGCCTGAGGTCATAAGCCTTGAGATGGAATAGTCATCCAAATCAAGCGCAAATACAGGTGTAAAACCTGGTGTTCGTTCGGCTCGGTATCCCAAACTCCCGATAATGACTATCTTGTTTCCGAGTAATGTGGCTGTATGAAAATCAGTCGGTGGAAAAACTTCCTTTGGATACCCCAATATCTCAATTTGTTTGTCTAAACCAAAAACAACAACGTCATTGTAGATATGGAAGTCGGGATCATAGAAGTCCTCGTGCTCGCCTCCAATGCAAACGACGCGTCCGTCCGGCAATTCTGTTCGCGTTGCACCGTACCGCTGAAAGGTCCAAATGGGCCCATCGCACGGGCTCGATTCCATTTTGAAGAATCTGCGCGCATCCCAAGGCCACGAACCAATTCCGTCCTTCGCTCCCAAATCGCTAAACAACGAAGATTCATCCCGCGCTGCGAGATTAGGCTCAACGGCGGAAGCTCCGCCACGAATCATCCACTCCCAAAACGCAACCTGCATGCGTTCGGGATTGGCATCGCCGAATCGTGGTCGACATTGCTCCTGGAATAGCTTTTCGTTAATTGTCATGAATTGTTGCGGCTTCGAATGCACGCCGCAGTTTGTGGGACATCGACTACTAAATCTTCGGGCTTTCCAGCACCACCACCGTATCGCCCTTCTTCCGCGCCTCTTCCACTGAGTGTTCAGCCCGATTGATCAAATCCGTCACAATGTCTTCACTGTCGTAATCCGGCTTCGCCACCGCTTCCACAATTCCCGCGCTCAATGTAATCGCCGTCGCATCCCACGGCGGCCGCAATCCCGTCGCCGCTCGCTTCAATTTATCCGCCAAATTCTGCGCGCCGGCCAAAGTCGTGTCCGGCAAAATAAACGCCAGCGACCAGGCCGTATATTTCACCGCCACGTCGTTCTGCCGCACAATCGGCTGCAGCGACCGCGATAGCTGCTCCAAAAACCGCTCCAGCGGCGATTCGCCCTGCGATCGCAGTAATTCCGCGCCACGGTCAATCTGTAAAATCGTCAGCGACAGCGGCGTGCCCTGCGTCCGCGCGCGATCCGCTTCCGTCAGCAAACAACTCAAATACGAACTCCGGCTCAACAGCCCGCTCCGTTCATCCGAAACTCCCATGCGACGCACCAGCGACCGCAGCCGCGTATGGCTTACGCTCATCAGCATCTGATCGCCAATCGCCTGCAGCAAATAAACTTCATTTGGTCTCCATCGATGCGGCTCCGCATATCCGCAAATCACCATCGCTGCCGGCTGCTGCGTCTCCTTGTCCGTAATCATCACTCCCATCGCCGTCGCCAATCCCAATTCTTTCAGCACCGAAGCAGCATTGGCCTCTACCACCAGCCCGCCCAATTCGTCCGGCTCTGCTTTTTCCATCTGCGCCAGCAAAAATACCACCTGCGCTCCCGGCGCCGGTTTCGCCGAAGGCGCGCAAAATTCCGCCGCCAGCTCCGGCGGTCTCCCGGGCGCGCCAATCACCGCAATCGCCCGCGTTGCGCGCAAATACCCTCCAATTTCGTTCACCGTCGTATTCAGCATTGCGCGCGGCGTTTGCTGCCGAAAAATCTTCTGGTTGATCTCCGAGATCTTCGAAAGGTCCCGCATCGTGTCCACGGAATACACTCCCGTCTTTGGACCCGTTCCGGGAATAACTTCCGCTTCCACAATTGCAGCTGCCGGCGCAGCAGGCTTCGATTTTGGACTTCCCTGCGGCCACCAATTCGCCGTCTCGTACAAAGTCCGCAGCCTTACGTTCTTCTCTTCTTCGCCGGGAAACATCGATGCAATTTTCTGCAGCCGTTCTTGCGCCTTCGAATGGAGCGAATACTGCAAAAATATCTCCGTCTGCACGATCAAATCTTCCAGCGCCTGCGTCTGCTTCATTTCCTCCGGAGCGCTCCCCGATTGCGGCGCGGGACTCTGTGTCGTCGCTGCATTCCGTCCCTGTGGCGCAGCGGCCGGGTTCGTGGACTTCGCCATGCGTCCCGAAATCCTCTGCAAAAATGTTTCATCCGCCTTCCCGCGCAGCAATTCAAACCGCTGCTGGTTCCGATAGTCGTACGGATCGATGTCCACGAGCCGCTCCAGCGTGTCGCATGCCTTCTGCATGTTCCCGTTTTCCAGGTTCACGTCGAACAGCTTCAGCAAAATCTCAAAATACTGTGCTTCGCGATTCAGCTCGTTGTAAAGCGCCGCCCAGAATTCCAGAATCACTTGCGACTTCGGATGTTTCCCCGCGACGTTGTCCACTTCCGCCACAAATTCGTTCTGGCGCTTGTCTGCATACATTCGCCGTTTCAGGATGTGTAACACCTCGAGGGACTTTGCCTCTTGCTTCGCAGTAGCGTATGCGTCCGCCAATTCAAAAAGCCGCAGCGTACCTGCGTTTTTCTCACGCAGGAGTTTTTCTAGCACATCTTTTGCGCGATCCAATTTCCCTGAACGGGTCAGCGCGTCGCTGAACGCTTCCAGAAATGCCGCGTCGTTTTCCGTCATTGCAAATGGCTCGAGCAAAACCGCCGCATCCGCCGCGGCTCCCGCGCGTAACTTCGCTTCCGCGTAGAGAAGCGCCACGCTTCGCTCCTGCGGCGCTAGCGAATGAGCCCGCCCCAGCAGCTTCAGCGCGTTGTCATGAGATCCGCCCACCGTCGCAAGTTGCCCCGCCCGCAAATACGCTCGTGCCGCAATCAGATTTTTTCCAGCCTGCTCCGCTGCTTCAGCCAGCTTCAACTGCCGTGCCAAATTCTCCGGATCGAGCTGCGCAATCCGCTCCCAGCAGAACAGCGCATCTTCAGCGCGGCCTGCTGCCGCGAAAAGTTCCGCCGCCTTGTTGTACTGTTCCGTTGCTTCATCCGCGCGATTCTGCTTTTGCTGTAAGAACGCATAGCGCGCGATTCGTTCGGGCGCTTGCTGTGTTGTGGAATTTTTCAGGAACCGGCTATAAATCGCGGAGGCTTTCGTCTCATCCTTCGGATCGACGAGCAAATCAAAAAACATTCCGTAGTAAACCGCTGCCCGCTCCGGCTGGTCCATCCGCGCGTACAAATCCCCCAGCGCCTGTGTCGCCTCTTGATGCCCTGGCGCCTCATCCAGCACAGACAGGTACGCCTCAATCGCATCCTCAACACGGTTCTTTTCGAGGAAGCGCTTGGCGCGATCCAGATTTTTACTGACGTCTGCGGCCATCAGTCTGCATTGCCTCTGCGGAATTTCTTTGAAGCCAACGGCGGAGCGGAACGCGAATGCCGAGCGTTTCTGTCCCTCTTTACTATATACCCCGCCTGCAGCCCGTCCCAAACCTCCCTTCCTCCCCATGCAGAATCCGTTACTTCCAATAGGACAACCGACGACCGGACTCCGCCTTTGCGGTAAGCTGAGGCAATGTTGGCTCAACTGCCGCAGTTCTTGCGATATTTGTCTTGGAGCCTTGAGTTCCTTCTGGTTCCTCCCTTTCTTTTCTTTAGCGTGCCAGCTTTCTTCTCCCTGCTAATCTTGACCCGTCGCCAGAAAGTGCTGGCTCGACCGATCGAAACGCGGACTTGGTTACTCCCGCTCGTCGTTTTTCTCATCTTTGTCTCAACACTCATCATTGGTGTTCGGGGAAGGGTCGACTGGCAGCAGAACCCTTTTCCCGGGCCCAATACTCGGGGAATTCGGGAATGCGAGATTTTGGCTCTTTCTTCCCTTGCGACGGGCGTTTACTGGATCTTTCTGATGAAAGGCACCCGTTGGTTTGCGCTGAGCTTCACCATATTTCAATTTCTGATGTTGGCAAGTGCGAATTTCGTCGCGCAAATGTCTCTCACAGGCAGGTGGCTCTAGAATTTGCTCCCTGCGCCAAAACCTACTTTTCGTGCCCCATCCCCGCCAGCACAATTCTCCTTGTCCCTTCTACACTTCCGCGCCAAACTTCTCCTTCATGGCCAAACCTTCACCGACCGCCAAGCCATTGCGTCTCTCTCCCGCCCAAACGTGGCTTCTTCTTTTCTTACTCTTTACGCTGATCGCGCTTCTCACTTTTGGTTATGTCTATCTTGACGATCTTACCCGCCAGCACACGGGGACTCTGTCGCGCCGCCTTCTGGAACAAATCACCGGTGCTTATTCCGCTCTTCTTCTCTTGCCGCTCATCCTGCGTTACACGCGAGCCTTCCTCTTCTCTTCGCGTCCCTGGTTTGTCCGTCTGGGCTACCATCTTCTCGGTGCAACCACATACTCCCTTCTTCACACTTCCTTAATGGCCGTCAGCCGCTGGACTCTCTCTCCGCTCCTCGGTATGGGCAGCTATGATTACGGCATCATGCGTTTCCGTTATCCTATGGAGTTCTCAAACGACCTTGTCGGCTACACCATCATCGTTGTTCTTTACTTTTTCTTTGAACGCCTTCGCCTCGCGCAGGCACACCAGCTCGCCGCGGCAGAATTGCAAACCAAACTGGCCCAATCCCAGCTCGAAAACCTCCGCCTCCAAGTGCAACCCCATTTTCTCTTCAACACGCTGAATACTATTTCCGCCGTTATGTACGAAGACGTTCGCGCAGCCGACGCGATGCTCTCTCAACTTAGCGATCTCTTGCGCCTCACTCTTCGCTCCTCGCGCTCCCACGAAATTCCGCTCGAAGAGGAACTGCAAATCACCCGCCTTTACCTCGATCTCATGCAGAAACGTTTCGAAAGCAAACTCTCCGTCTCCTACTCCATTGACTCTTCTTTGCTTCCCTCTTTTGTTCCGCAGCTCATCCTTCAGCCTCTCGTCGAAAATTCCCTGCGCCATGGCATGAAGTCGGGTGGCGAAAGAATGGATCTTTCTATCTCCGCCCATCGCGACAATGGAAGCGTAATTCTCAAAATTTCTGACACGGGTGCGGGTTTAACTTCCTCCGGCTCGGAACAATCCACCAATGGCATTGGCCTCGCCAACATTCGCGGCCGTCTCTCTCAACTCTATGGAGCACATGCCAATCTCTCTCTCGAGAACCGCGCCGCAGGCGGCGTTGAAGTTTCCCTGCGTCTTCCATTTCACATCTCGCCTCAGCCGACATTTTCTTCGGAATGAAGCCCTCTGCCCCTCTGAGAGTTCTCGTTGTCGATGACGAAGCTCCCGCGCGCCGCAAGGTTCTTCGTCTCCTCCGGCAGGAACCGGACGTTCAAATCATCGGTGAGGCAGACAGCGGAAAAACCGCCGTTACCGCAATCCAAAATCTCGAGCCAAATCTCGTTTTCCTCGATGTCCAGATGCCCGGTCAGGATGGTTTTTCCGTCATCGAATCCATCGGCACGGACAACATGCCGCCTGTCGTCTTCATCACCGCTCACGATCACTTCGCCCTTCGCGCGTTCGAAGTCCACGCCTTCGACTATCTTTTAAAACCCTTCACGGAAGACCGCTTTAAACAGGTCTTGCGCCGCGTCCGCGAAGTTCATGCGCGTTCCACCGAGCATCTCGCCTCGCGCCTCACCGAAATGCTCCAAGCCCTGCAAAAGCATAATGCCTTTCCCGATCGCATCCTCGTCGAAGCCGATTCCCGCGCCTACTTCGTTGCAGTTTCCGAAATCTCTTGGATTGAGGCCGACGGCAACTACGTTCTCCTGCATTGCGGCACGCAAAACCACACGCTCCGCAGCACGCTTGAAAATCTTCAAAACTCTCTCGACCCCAAACTCTTCGTCCGTATCAATCGCTCCGCTCTCGTCCGCCTCGATTTCATCCATGAACTCCAACCGTGGTTTCACGGCGAATACAAAGTCATCCTCAAAAATAAAACGGAACTCCGCTGGACCCGCCGCTACGTCGGCCAGCGCCCCGAACTTCTTCGCTTCGCCTAAGCCCTCAAATCGCCTGCTCGTCACTCGTTCCGGCCCGTTCATCCCGCTTTGTTTGCGTAAGCAAACTCGTTCGCGTTATGAATCTGCTCATGGACAACCAAATCTATCAGCTACGCCTGCTGTCAATCGCAGCTGCAATCCTGATCTTCACAGTCTGCATCTTTACCGTCTCGTCTGGCGCGTTCGCGCAGTCCGCTCCCCCAGCCGGCTGGTCCGCTTACGGCGGCGACGCAGGCGGCAGTCGCCATTCGACCGCGAACCAAATCAATCGCGATAACGTCACTCAGCTCAAAGTCGCCTGGACTTTCCACACCGGTGCTCTTCCTCACGATCCCGACCTCGACAAAAAAGCCGCGTTCGAAGCCACTCCCATCCTCATTGACGGAAAACTCTTCTTCACCACTCCCTACGATCACGTCTTCGCCATCAACGCGCAAAGTGGCGAAAAACTTTGGGATTTCGATCCCAAACTCGAGCTTCCCTACGGCGCTTCCGAAGTCACCTCGCGCGGTGTTTCCGCCTGGCAAGATCCAAAGGCAAAATCCAATCAGCTCTGTGCTCTTCGTATTTTTTTCGGAACTCTGGATGCGCGTCTCATCGCTCTCGACGGTGCAACGGGAAAACCTTGCGCCGACTTTGGCACGGACGGTGAAATTGATCTCGCCAACGACGTAAAATTGCGTGACCCCGGCGACTATCAAGTCACTTCGGCTCCCGCGATCGCCGGCGACCTTGTGATTACCGGCTCTTCCATCGGCGACAACCGCGCCGTCACTCTCGAACGCGGTATCGTTCGCGCCTTTGACGCACGCACGGGAAAATTGCGCTGGACCTGGGATCCTATTCCCTGGGCACTCAAAACCACACCGCGTACCGGCGCAGGCAACGCTTGGTCTACTATCTCTGTCGACCCCGAGCGCAATCTCGTTTTCATTCCCACCGGAAGCGCCAGCCCCGACTATTTCGGCGGCTTCCGCAAAGGCGACAACAAGTGGGCCAACTCTGTCGTCGCTCTCAAAGCATCCACCGGCGAATTTGTCTGGGGCTTTCAAGTCGTACATCACGACCTCTGGGATTTCGACGTCGCCTCGCAGCCCACTCTTTTTATTTGGAAGGACAAAACTCCCGCCATCGCCGTCACCACAAAAATGGGCCGCGTCTTTGTTCTTAATCGCCTCACTGGCGCCCCGCTCATCCCTGTAGAAGAAGTTCCGGTCCCGAAATCAGATATTCCCGGAGAAGAATCCTGGCCCACGCAGCCTTCCAGCATCTCTGTCGTCCCCGAAACTCTATCTGTGGACGACGCCTGGGGGCCGACGCCAGAACTAAAACAGTGGTGCACGGAAAAAATCAAAGCCGCCCGCGTCGGCTCCATTTTCATTCCACCCAGTATCCAAGGCACGCTCGTCTATCCCGGCAACGTCGGCGGCGTCAATTGGGGCAGTGCAGCCTTCGACTCCACAAATCATCTTTTGATCATGAACACGAATCGTCTCCCGATGCTTGTCCGGATGATTCCGCGTGAAGAGCTTGACACGCAACGCAAAGGCGCTTCCGACCTCGATCGCATCCACGGTGAATTTGCACGCCAGACAGGCGCGCCCTTCTCCATCTTCCGCACACCGCTGCTCTCTTCTAGCGGCCTCCCGTGCAGCGCTCCGCCCTGGGGGACCGTCGCTGCAGTGGATCTCTTCTCGGGAAAAAAAGTGTGGGACGTTCCCCTCGGAACTTATCTGCCGGGCCAAAAAACAGGAACCATAAACCTCGGCGGCCTCATCGCCACCGCCGGTGGCCTCGTATTCTCCGCCGCTGGCATGGACAACAAACTCCACGCTTTCGACGTAACCACCGGCGCCGAACTCTGGTCCTACGATCTCCCCGCCGGAGGCCAGGCCACCCCGATGACCTACACCATCAATGGCAAGCAATATCTAGTCATCGCCGCCGGAGGCCACGGCAAACTCGGCACCAAACAAGGTGACTCCGTCCTCGCCTTCACCCTTCCTTAGGAGTTTTCTATTACGGTGGGCGCTTCTATAGTCAGCGGAGCCCCGGCAACTCCCATTGCTCGCATAGGGACGCCCACATTTCCGGCGTGGTCTTTCCCTGCTGCAAATTCTTCAGGCCGGCAAAAATTTCCAGGCGTTCGTCCCCACGATAAAGAAAAAAACTCGCAGGTTGCGCATTGAGTTTCCACCCATTTCTGAGTAGCGCAAGTCCAAGCGCCATTCCGAACAGTTGGAGTGCCTTTTGGTTCTTCTGTTGAAGCGACCACAATCTGCCGCGCGGATTTTCTATCGCAGCCGCAATCTCCGAAATCTTCTTCAAGGCTCCCGGAAGTGTCTCGCAGGTCTCTCCGTCGAGGAATCGCGAATACTTTGCAACGTTCACGGTCCACGCTGGAATCATGACCTTTTCACCCATTTCGTCCCAACTCACTCGCTTTATTGTCCCTTTCGCAAGGTTGGGATTCATGTTTTCGATGAACAGTTCTTCCGTGTCAAACGGCGCATTCAAGATTTCTGCTGCCAGATCTCCGTCTTCCGGGCTCGCGACTGGTTTCATTTTTGAAATTGCTGCTAGGCGCGCATTCAGCGGCGGATGCGTGTCGTACGGATTCGTTTTGCCCTCTGTTACGGCCTTATCGACGAATTTCTTTACTTGTTCGGAGATTCGCGGCTCAGCCATAAACCGCACGAAGCCATCGCCCATCGCCGGTAAATTCCCATTCTCGAGAAATGGAACAAGCTCATCCTTCCAGTAGGTCGGCCACGCAGCGGCGGCTCCCCGAATTTTCTTTAGGCTTGAACTCATCGCGTCCGTTCCAGCCACCAGGCAAGCCAATTCGTCTGCGCGAAATTCCTTTCGACGGGAAGCCAGATTGATAACCCGGAGGAAAAGCAGGAAAGTCCCTTTCAATATGTAAAAAACAAACAGATACAGGGCTTGCAAAATGGCGATACGCGCAAGTCCTCTTACTGAACTCAAATTCTCGAATGCTCGCAACATCGCCTTTTGCGCTCGGTACAAAGAAGGTCCCAGGCTCGTATCCCCGCTGTAATAGTGGGCGAATTCATGCGCCAGCACGGCTCGCCATTCGGCCAGTCTTAACACATAAAAGAGCGGCAGCCCGATTGCCAGAATCCTTCTGCTGCCGAATCCAAATGTTCCGCCAAGATCCGACACGAACGCATTGGGCTGCCCAATCAAATAAACTTCTCTCGGCATCGGCTCGCCTAGTGCTGAAGAAATCTCTTCGAGTTCGGCGAAAATCCGTGGCTGCGTCTCTTTCGTCAGCAGCATTCCTGGAGCTTCTTTTTTTTCAGGCCTTGGTGCGACAGACCAAAGCAACACGCCGGCAATGCCCATGCCACCAAGTAAAAGAATGACGAGTTGAATGTGAAGACCGGAATCGTTTGCGACCAACAGGTACGGGCCATACACGCAAAGTGCCGCGATTCCCAACATCACCGCGTAAGACAGCACCACCATCAACAGCGACAGCACCGCCAAAATCGCAATCGATTTCCGCGGCTGGATTGCTACTTTAGGCCGACCCATTCGATTCCCTGAGGTTCTTGCCTTTAGATTTGGTGAAGTACCCGCCGCATACTACGACACACGCGCCCCATCCACAACTTACCGGGGCTGTCTTTACTGAGCCGCGACTCGCTCTTTGTCCACGATGCCGATGCGCTCGCGAACATCCGCCGCAATCTCAAACGATCGCAGGCGCGCTTTGTGGTCGTAGATGTGCGCGGCGAGAATCAGTTCGTCGGCTTGTGTGAGGTCGATAATCTTTCGCAGGCCGCGCTCGACCGTCTCAGCGGAACCCACCACGGAAAATAGAAGCATGTCCTGAGCCATTGCCTTTTCCATCGGACTCCAGAAAGTCTCAATATCCTCAATCGGCGGCGGCACTTTGCCCGGCGTTCCGCGCCGCAACAACGCAAACGATTGCTGCAGCGAAGAAAACTGATACTGCGCCTCCTTATCCGTATCCGCGGCAATCACGTTCACGCCAACCATCACATACGGCTTTTGCAATTGCGCTGATGGTTTGAACAAATTCCGGTACAGCCGCAACGCCGTCATCAAATCCGCCGGCGCAAAATGCGAAGCAAATGCAAATGGCAATCCGAATGCCGCCGCAAGCTGCGCGCTAAATGTGCTCGATCCCAACAACCAGATCGGCACGTGCGTCCCCGCGCCCGGAATTGCATGCACTCGCCGTTCCCGATCAAAATCAGCCAAATATTTTTGCAGCTCCACAACATCATCGGGAAAAGTATCCGCGGCTGCCGTTGCGGCCCGCCGCAACGCTCGCATCGTAAACGGATCAGTCCCCGGCGCGCGCCCTAACCCCAAATCAATTCGCCCCGGATACAACGAAGCCAGCGTTCCAAACTGTTCCGCAATCACCAGCGGAGAATGATTCGGCAGCATGATCCCACCCGAACCCACGCGAATCGTCTTCGTCCCGCCAGCCACATGCCCGATCACCACTGCCGTCGCCGCGCTCGCAATCCCCGGCATGTTGTGGTGTTCCGCCAGCCAGTAACGCTTGTAACCCAATTTCTCCGCATGCTGCGCCAACTCCAGCGAATTCCGCAGCGCGTCCGATGCCGTACTCCCCTCCGCAATCGGGCTCAAATCCAAGATCGAAAATGGAATCATCCGGCTCCCTCGGACATCCCTCATTAGATGCCCGTCCTAACTCTCCGTCACGCGCGACGTACCTCTTACTGCACCGGTTTGCCCACGCAATTCGTCTTCGTGATACGTTAAAAATATCCTCTGGTGCTCGTCGCGGCGGAGAAATGAGTCTTCATGGACAGCAAGCTGTTCTTTCGCCTGCTTTTGTCGGCAGTATTTCTCATCTCATTTTTCTGCATCGCCCCAATCGTGCAAAGTTGCGCAGACGGGCCCGAACCCTTTTCTGATTTCACTCTTCACCCTGACGTCCCGCTCGAAAAATACGCCGCCGGCCGCCTCGGCATCCTCCAACCAACCTTCGCTCGCTCCTATTTGGTTGTGGCCTATCGTTACTTCGCCGGCTCGCCCCTCACCAAAGATGAACAATTCGGCGCCCAGGCCGTTTGGACTGACCGCATCGGCGACAACAACGTAACCGATGCCTCCGCCGACCCGGACCGCGAGAAAAATCCCTACACCGAAAAGCACATCCTTAACGGCCCGGAAATCTGGTTGGGCGCGCGCAAGCAAGTCACTCCGGAACCTGCTCCCAACGTGGAAAGCACAAAGGACGGTCCTAACTACACGAACTACATCAATTGCAGCGACGATGCGATGGAAAATGCCGCTCGCACACTCTCGGCGCGCGTCAAGTCGTTCGGGAAAGACAGCGTCGGCGTGAAAGAGTGGCTACGGGCGCAGGACACCGCCTTCATCAATTGCAGCGGCAAGGAAAAACCGGCAATTCCCGAGCCTGCACCCGCTTCGTTGCCGGCCACCTTACAATTTGACCGCGAATACCAAATCGCTGCCGCGCGAATGTACAGCGACCAATTCGATGCCGCTGAAAAAGCCTTCGAAAAAATAGCCACCGAAGAAAAGTCTCCCTGGCATGAGATTGCTTCGTATCTCGTCGCCCGCAATCTCGTCCGCCGCGCCACATTAGATATCCCTGGTGCCCCTGCGAATCAATACAGGCCGCAACAATTTAACAATGACTTGCTGGCGCAGGCAGAATCTAAAATTCAAGGTTTTCTCAGCGACCCGCACCAGAAAAGTATGCAGACGCCTCTCGCTGCTCTGCTCGATCGACTCGAGTTTCATTTGCATCCCGAATCGCAGACCTCCGCTTTGTCGCAGCGCTTGCGCGCGCCTGCGCCGGATGGCCGTTTCTATTACTGGCTTTCGGATTACACGAGGCTGCTAGACTCTCGCGCCGATGCAAATCACAGCGACTTCTACTCTCCCGGCAAAACCGAGCCGCAGTCGTATGTCACCGCAACTCAGGAGCGTCAGAAAGACGACCTCACCGATTGGATTCTGACCTTTCAGGCCGACGACGATTCCGCCGCGCTGCACGCACTCCAAGTCTGGCGCGCTCACCCGAACTCCGTGCCCTGGCTGCTCTCGGTACTTGCAAAAACGAATTCCGCTGTGCCGTATTCCGCGGAAGTCCTCGCCGCCGCCGACAAAATACCCACGAACTCGCCTGCTTATCTCACCGCGTTCTATTACCGCATGCGCCTTCGCAACGGTGCGAAACAATTCAAAGACGTCCGCGCTTCCATCGATTCGCTGCTGAAAAGTGCGGTGGAAATCCCTCGCGTCTCAAAAGAAGAACTGCTCGACCTCCGCCTCGATGCCGCCGGCGATCTCGACGACGCGCTTCATTTCGCAATGAGCAGTGGTTGTCCGCCAGAGCAGGGCGACGACAGCGGTTGCGGACTGCAAATCCTTAGTCCGCACGGCGCCGCGATGATGAATTCTCTGCCGCTCGATGAAATCGTTCGCGCCTTTCACACTTCCACTTTGCCGGAGAACGCGAAAACTCAGATCGGGCGAAACATCTGGATGCGCGCCGTGCTCTTGAATCGTCACGACGTCGCGCAATCACTCGACTCGCAAATCTCGTCCTGGGGCGCCACGCCGCAAGGCATCAAGCCCGAATACATCGCCGATTTGATCAAGCAATATGAGGGTGCCGCCGCGCCCGATGAGAAACAGTTCGCCGCAATCTTCCTTCTGCAACACCAGTACGCCTTCGCCTTTGAGATAGGCACCACGGAAGCATGGTGCGCCTCCCCATCTAGTCCTTGGCACGATGACGCCGCCTACACCAGGACGAAGCAGTTCATTCCCGCACCGGTTGGTTTCTTAACACCAGAACAAGCGAAACAGGCGGCTGCGGAACGTTCGCTGCTCGACGCCGCCGATTCGCAAGCAAATTTCTATGCCAGAGTCACGATCGAATTTGCGCAAAAACATCCCGATGATCCGCGCGTGCCGGAATCGCTCAGCCGCGCCGTGAAAAATACAGACAGAAATTGCAACAACCCGCGCACCAGCGCGCTCTCCAAAAAAGCCTTCACGCTGCTTCACAACAATTACCCAAACACTTCGTGGGCTAAAAACACCAAGTATTGGTACTGACCTCGCGCGTACTGACGACGCCTGCGATTTGTGGCAAACTGGTTGTTTACACGGTGTGTTTTGCTGCGCGTAGAAGCGATGCAATGGCCCGCCGAATCGTGGCAGGCGCTGCTTTTCCGTCCTGCCGACAACTAGAAAAAGTGCATGGACCCAAAGTTCGAGCGAAATTTCTGCATCATCGCGCACATTGACCACGGCAAGTCCACGCTGGCGGACCGTCTGATCGAAATAACCGGCGGTCTTTCCGAGCGCGAAATGTCCGCGCAGGTGCTCGATTCGATGGACCTCGAACGCGAGCGTGGCATCACCATTAAAGCGAAAAGCATTCGCCTGCACTACAAAGCGAAAGACGGAAACACCTACCGCCTGAATTTGATCGACACGCCGGGCCACGTGGACTTTTCCTACGAAGTTTCCCGCGCGCTTTCTGCGTGCGAAGGTGCGCTGCTCGTTGTCGATTCCTCACAAGGTGTCGAAGCGCAAACCGTTGCGAATACATTTCTCGCAGCGGCAAATAATCTGACGATTGTTCCCGTCATCAACAAAATCGATCTCCCCGCCGCGCAGCCTGACTTTGTGAAAGAGCAGATCGAAAACGTGCTCGCGATTCCCGCACAGGACGCACTGTTGATTAGCGCAAAAAGCGGACTCGGCGTCGAAGACGTTCTCGAGGCCATCGTGCATCGCGTCCCGGCTCCGAAAGGCAGTGCACAAAATCCGTTGCAGGCGCTGATTTTCGATTCGTGGTTCGACGCATACCGCGGGGCCGTTGTTCTCGTTCGAGTGATGGAAGGCCGCATCGCAAATCACACGAAAATCCGTTTGTGCGCCGGCAACGAAATCTACGAAGTCGAACAGCTTGGCGCTCTGACTCCGAAACCTATCGCGCTTGATGAACTTGAAGCCGGCGACGTCGGATTTGTCGTCGCGAACATCAAGCAAGTGGCCGATGCGCGCATGGGCGACACAATCGTCGAAGCCGGCAGTCCCGCTCCGCCGCTTCCCGGTTTTGAAGCGACAAAGCCGATGGTGTTCGCCGGGCTTTTTCCCGTACTCGCCGACGATTACGCTCCGCTTCGCGATGCTCTTGGAAAACTGAAGCTCAATGACGCTTCGCTTGTCTACGAACCGGAAAATTCCGTCGCGCTCGGCTTCGGATTCCGCGGCGGCTTTCTCGGATTGCTGCACCTGGAAATTGTGCAGGAGAGACTCGAACGCGAATTCAGCCTCAACCTCATCACGACGGCACCGAGCGTGCGCTACCGAATCACAAATGTTGCCGGCGAAATAATCGAAGTCGAGAGTCCCGCAAAATTTCCAAATCCGAACGACATCGAAAAAATCGAAGAGCCGATCATCAAAGCGATGATCATCACCGACAGCCAGTCGGTCGGCGGAATTCTCCAGCTCTGCCAGGACAAACGCGGCACGCAAAAAAATCTGGAATATCTTTCTCCGACTCGCGTGATGCTGACTTACGAATTGCCACTCAATGAAATCGTGCTCGATTTTTACGACCGACTGAAATCCGTTTCGCGCGGCTACGCTTCGCTCGACTATCAACTCGCCGGTTACAAGGATTCCGACCTTGTGAAACTCGATGTGCTCGTCGGCGGCGAACCGGTGGACGCGCTGGCGATGATTTGCCATCGCGAACAATCCTATGAACGCGGCCGCGAACTCGTTTCGCGCTTGCGAAAGTTGATTCCGCGGCAAATGTTCGAGGTGCCGATTCAAGCTGCGATTGGCAGCCGGGTGATTGCCCGCGAAACCGTAGCGGCTATGCGCAAAAACGTTTTGGCCAAGTGCTACGGCGGCGACATTTCCCGCAAACGCAAACTCCTTGAAAAACAGAAAGAGGGAAAGCGCCGCATGAAGCGCGTCGGCCAGGTGGACATTCCGCAGGAAGCGTTCCTCGCCGTACTGAAAGTTTCGTCCGCCGAAGAGGAAGACTAGGCCGCACGAATTTTCAGTGTTCCGTCATCAGCTAATTCTCCTCTTTGTGCCACTTTCCAAGTTTGTCTTCTCGAACGTCTTGAAGCTTTTTGCACCTCTTTTGTCTATTAAATCGATTAGCCCTTTTGTCTTTGCGGTATATCTCACGAAATAATCCTTCCAGTTCACTGACTTCGGCCTCGTTGACGTTGTCCCAAACTTCAAAAATTGAGAAGTGAGTCCAAAGCTTTGTCTGGCTCCTCTTATGAGCTCTTAGGCGACTGCGGATGCCACCGTTCGGCGCCATACCTATGTAAACGACATCGTATTTCTTAGTGCGGGATCGGAAATGAAGCAGTGCGTAAACGCCTCTCGTACCTCGAGGAACCAGGCGCACATCCTCTTTTGAAATCCACTGTGCGCATCGTTTCACGAATCTTGTCTTGCTTGCGGGCATGGCCTAGTTCTCTTTTTTCCGCACCTCGGTGGTGAGGCGGCCTTTGTGGAGTTGGATGGAGACGGAGTCGCCGAGGGCGACGGCGTTGGCGTCGCGAAGGACGGCCCCGTTTGAATCGGTGACTATGGAGTAGCCTCGTTCGAGGACTTTTAGGGGGCTGCGTTCTTCGAGCTGGACGAGCAGTTTTTCGAGGCGTTCGCGTTTGATGCGCGCGAAGCGCTCCATTCGTTTGCCGAGCTCGGTGGTTTGGCGTTCGAGCCGGCGGTGCAAGGCGGAAATTCTCGCTCGAAAATCAAAACGGAAAATTCGGAGATGCGCGGCGGTGTAGCGTTTGCGGGATTGCTCGAGGCGCGCGCGGAGGCCGAGGGCGAGGCGCGAGGTCATTTCATCGGCGCGCTGGCGTTGCTGGCGCAGAAGATCGAGCGGGCGACGGAATCCGCGACGTGCTCCAAGTTCGTGAACTCGGCGACTGAGAACGAGAATACGGTAGCGAATCTGCTCGGTGAGGGCGGTGCGCAGGTCGGCGATGTGCTTATCGAATTCGCGGCGCGTCGCCACAACAAGTTCTGCGGCGGCAGACGGCGTGGAAGCGCGCACGTCCGCGACAAAATCGGCGATGGTGAAATCGGTTTCGTGGCCTACGCCGGAGATGATGGGAATTTCCGAATCGAAGATGGCGCGCGCGACAATCTCTTCGTTGAAGGACCAGAGATCCTCGATGGAGCCACCGCCACGCGCGAGAATCACGACGTCGACCGATTTTCTCTGATTGAAAAATTTTAGCGCACGAACGATCTCCTGGGCGGAGCCTTCTCCCTGTACGCGCACGGGAAATACGGTGAGGTGCACGTTGTGAAAACGGCGGCGCAGGATACGGACGACGTCGCGAACGGCTGCGCCTTTGGGCGAAGTGACGAGACCGATGCGGCTTGGGAGAAGCGGAAGCGGTTTTTTGTGTTTGGCGTCGAAGAGACCTTCGGCTTCGAGGCGTTTCTTGAGTTGCTCGAAAGCGAGTTGCAATGCGCCGAGGCCGAGCGGCTCCATGCTTTCAACGTAGATTTGATATTCACCTCGCTGTTCATAGACGCTGATGCTTCCGCGCAGGGTGACTTTGAGGCCGTCTTCGACGCGGAATTTGAGGCCGCGACGGTCTTGTTTGAACCAGACGCAGCGGATTTGGGCCTTTTCATCTTTGAGCGTGAAATAAAGATGGCCGGACTGGGCTTCGCGGCAATTGGAGATTTCGCCTTCGACGCTGAGGTCCGTGAAATTTTTGGTCAGGAGATCGCGAATGCGGGCGGTCAGTTCGCTAACGGTAAGGGCGCGGCGGGTGGGTTGGAGGTTGAATTGGAGCTGGCTCATGGGTTGTACACTCCACCCCCCGGGTGTTTTGCATGAATATCAAAAGAAAGAAGTTGCGGAGTGGGGGTTTTGCATGAATATGAAAATAAAACGTTTACGAATTGGCCAAAGGCAAGGGCAAGAAAAAGATTTTTGAATAGAAATGCCGATACTACCCCGGTTGTTTTCGTAAGAGTGGCAAATACAGGGGTTAGCGGCGCGAATTTTCTGAAACTATTCCCAAATTGGGAAAACCCGGCAAGAGAAAGAGGTGCACCTGAAAGGCAAGCGGGACGGATCAGTTGGAGCCGGGAGGACATGCGCCGATCCTTTCGTAAATTACTCCGCGGGACGGAAGCTCCGCGAAAACGGAACACACTATTTTAACATTGCGTGCAAGCCGGCTGATTCGAAACAGGTGTTAAGGGCAAGCAATGGCTGAAGAAACGGAACCATTTTTTACGGAACTATTTTTTGACGAGTTGCAAACTGAGGTTAGCAATGTTTTCCGTCACCTCGACTTCCATCTTCTTTGTTTGCCATTCTAAAGAGTTATCCGATTCAATTTCCACAAAAGCCCAATACTTGCCGGAAATCACACGCGGAATTGTAAAGGATCCGTTCGGTCCGATATTCTGCGAGTACGACAATACGAATAATTCATGGTCCGCATTCAGTAAGAAAACCCTGCAGTCTTCCGGAAGAGTGGAAGCGTTCCGCAACTGAACTTTTCCGGTTATCGAAAATGTATTTTGGATCGGAACTTCTAAAGTCAGCAGCGGATTGCTTCTCCCCGCCGTTACTTCGACTGTCGCAATGTCGGCAGGTTGGCCTGCATTGGTGAGGAAGGCAAAAGCAGTTGGCGCGTCATTGGTTCCATCCACCAAGAGAAGGCGGTATTTTCCGGGGGTCAGGTCAGTAGCACAAAAACTTCCGCTGTCGTCAAGGTCAGCTTCGTCAGATGGAACGGGCGAATTCTCGGCTACGTTGAATAGGTAGACTTGACCGTCTTCGGAGCTTAAGCCGTTGTGAATCGCACGGCCACACAGGGTTCCCGGTTCAACCCGCCGTCGACTGTACCTGGCGTCGGAAACGATAGGCTCTCCGCGGAGGAATTGAAGATTGATTTCACTATCTTCTATGAGAGCAGTGTCACTGCAGATTCCAGTGGCGAGTTCGCCCGCGGTGTTCGAGTAAGCGTAGACAAGGTATCGTTTTCCAACTTCAAAGCGATAACCACAGTCACCACCGCCGAGGCCTGTCCTAACTTGAACGCTCGCAGGTTGCTTACCGCGATAAAAACGCGGGGCGTCGAAGGACACGAGCATATGCGGATAATCCTGTTCCATGCTGGCGGAAACAAGATCTCCAACTTGCGCCTCGATCGCGTTCCATTTCAACTCGGCGCGGCTCACCGTCCCTTCGAAGACCGCGTCCGCATGTTCAGCAGCTAATTCCGCCAGTTTGAGAGGAGTTTTGAATTCAGGTAAAGGCGGTACACAACTGCAGGCGATGCTTGGGGCGGGGATTACCAGAAGGGCTGCCAAAATCATCAAAAGCAATGCGATGCGCATGGATTTTACCTGACGCCCGAGTTTACCTGTAAGTTTGAGTACGCAGAACAGAAAATCTTTCGAGCAAAAACCCATCCTGCCCGGCTTTTGTGCAGCCCAATTTCAATCCTCGACCAATCGGTAAAGCAGAGCACCAATCGCGACAAACCAGATGGACTGGGTGAGGATGATGGCGCGGAAGCTGTAGATTTTGGGAGAAGACGCATGTGGGGTCGGAGCTTTCGGCCCGGAGTGAGAAGTCGCGAGCTATCGGGTGCGCTACTGGGCGGAAAGCGAATCGAGAGAATGGATGCTTGTGGAGTCAGGTTTTTGTGCGATGGAAACATCTCCGTAGACGAGATCGGCGAGTTTGCGGACTGGAAGTTGCGATTCGGAAGCGTCCAACACAGAAAATGCGGCACTGATTTTTCTGGCATTTGCCGGGATATCGGCAACGGATTTCTTGCTGGGCGCGCAACGAATGAAAAGAAGAGAAGTACCAGAAAGCCAGCCGGTAGGCGAGCATTGCGGTAGCCCGGTGACAACCTTGTGCATTTCGCTGTTATCGAGATTCAGGAGAAAAACGCTTCTATTTCCGTGATCCATCGCAGAAAGAGCGATTTGCCTTGCATCGGCGGACCAGTAGGCACTATCCGCTTGCAGCTTTGGATCAGTGAGACGTTCCCGCGAGCTGCCATCCGCATTGATCCTGAAAATTGCGGAATTGCGGCCTTGCAGATCTGTGAAAAGAATTTGTTTGCTGTCTGGAGACCAATCGAAAGACGCCGGGATCGCTTTCAATTGGGTGAGAGCGACAGGAGCGGAGCCGTCGAGCTTCGCGACGAAAAGCGCCGGAGATTTTCGTTGTCCGGCAGTGAAAGCGAGTTTCGTGCCGTCAGGCGACCACGAGTAGACAGCGATATTCAAATCCGAAACAGGTTTTGCCGATGCAGGGTCCGAGGGCCGAACCACGCAGAGCTGAATCGACGATTTTTTGGACTGAGCGAGACATTTATAGGCAAGCCAGTTGCCATCAGGAGACCAAGCAGCATCGCTAAGGTAAGAAGCGGCGACGGGCTTCGGAGGCGATTTGGCGGGGGCGGCAGGTTCAACGGGGACTACATAAAGCATTGCCTTCAGATTGCTTCCGTTTGGAACGTCCATGTAAGCGATGAATTTGCCGTCGGGCGACCATGAAAGGGAGCCGGAAAGCGAAGAGAAAGATGCCAATTTACGCGGGTGCGAGCCGTCGGGGTTCATCACGATAATGTTCATGGATCGCTGCAATTGCACGAAGGCGATTCTGGAGCCGTCCGGGGAAAGCAGAGGCGAAACGTTGCAGGAGGAATCCGTGAGTTGCGACTCGGGACGGCCATCTGTATCAGTGGAGAAAATGTCCGCGGCGAAAAAATCATACGAATCGTCCGGGCCGGGAAGCGATTTGGCATATGTGATGAGAAATGAAGAGTGAGGTTTGGTTGCGGGTGGAGCAAGCTGCGCGAATGCCGGCGAAATGAGAAGCGTGAAAGCGAGCGTTGTGAATAGCGCGCGATTCATGTGTGAACCTGGCAATCAGTGGGACGTGTTGGAAATGAAGGTGGTTACCAATAGGAAAAAATGGGCAGCGCGCAGAGGAATAACTGCAGGAGAGCGATACCTGTGCTATACTGTTTTTGCGCTTATTACTTTCGGTTGTGTTGTGCGGTCCCTTCGATGCAAGACTTGGTCTGAGATTACCCGCCTCCAGTATCCTCCGCACGTTTTCAGCGTAATTTAAAAAGACTGGCATCGCAGATGCTGTGTCTCCGCGGGAAGCCGTGTGTGGACAGGACTGCAAAGACCAGCAAGAAAAGAAAAATGCAGAATTTAAATACTCAAAGTGTGGAAACTCCTCAACAGAAGGGGTACACGCTGTTTTCAGAAATGCCGCTGTCGAATTATGTGAAAGAGAGGCTTGGCGCGGCGAAGTTTACGGTGCCAACCCCGGTGCAAGGCGCTTCGATTCCGCGAATCCTAGAAGGAAAAGACGTGCTGGCAACGGCGCAAACGGGAACGGGCAAGACGCTCGCGTTCCTGGTCCCTGTGATTGAAGATTTGCTGAAGCAGGATGCTCCGGGAATCAACGCGCTGGTTTTGGTGCCGACGCGCGAGCTTGCGATGCAGGTGCTGGAACAATTCAACGTGTTGCGTGGGAAGAAATTGACTCCGGCAGCGCTGGTTGTTGGCGGAATGGCCGAACACGCGCAGTTGCAGGCGATTCGGCGCGGGGCGCGGTTGGTGGTGGCGACTCCTGGGCGGCTGGAAGATTACATCGATCGGAAGCTCGTACAATTTGCGAATCTGCGGATGCTGGTGCTGGATGAAGCCGACCGCATGCTGGACATGGGATTTTTGCCCGCGATCCGGCGGATCGTTTCGATTTTGCCTAAGGCGCACCAGACGGTTTGTTTTTCGGCGACGATGGAAGCGTCCGTGGCGCACCTAGTGAAGGATTATTTGAAACACCCGGTGCGGCTGACGTTTGGCTCGACGCTGAAGCCTTCAGAAAACGTGAAGCTGCAAACATTTGAGATTCCCGCGGACCGGAAGATCGAAATGCTAAAGAAGCTGCTTTCGAAAGAGAGCGGACGCGTGCTGGTTTTTTCGCGGACGAAACGTGGGACGCAACGCATCGCAGCAAACTTGAATGACGACGGTTTTGCGGCGGCGCAGATTCACGGTGACCGCTCGCAATCGCAGCGCAACTCAGCGCTGGCTGGATTTCAGCAAGGGCGTTATCAAATTTTGGTGGCGACGGACGTAGCGTCACGCGGGATTCACGTGAACGACGTCGCGCACGTGATCAACTACGATTTGCCGGAGATCGCTGAGAATTTTATTCATCGCGTAGGACGGACGGGTCGCGCGGAGAAAAAGGGTGTGGCCAGCACTTTGATTACGCGAGATCAGCGCGGCGAGCTTTTCCAGATAGAACGGACGCTGGGCCTGAAGATGGAGCGCGTGCCGGCGGAACTCGGCGAACAACCTGTGTCGTACCGGAAACCGGGAGCGCGGCCACATCGGGAAGATAGCGAGAACGAACCGCGGCCGAGACATGGCTCTCGACACGAGCATGGCAGGCGCGGAATGCAGCGCGAACATCGCGGAAGGCACGAATTTCATCGCGCCGCAGCTCCGTCCAGCTCGACGGGCCAGCGGGTTGTACTGCCCGGCGAATTTTTGCAAATGCGAGCCGAATCTTAGTCAACTACCGTTCGACGTTTTGAAACGGTTCGCAATGTTAAGGCTGGCGTTAATGTAGCGGCGCTCGCAGTGGTACAGCTAAGGTCTCTCTGCCTTAGCTGACGCATTTTGCTGCTCAGTCTCTGTCGGTTTCATCGCGATCACCTCATAGGCTCGCGTTTTCTTGTCACCTTCCGGACATTTGACGGCCATGTGGTCTTTCTTGATTTTGAACACAACTTCCTGGCCAACCGGTAAAATTGCAGGGTGTTTTTTGTCGGTTGGCTGGATTTCATATTCCATTTCGTCGGTGCGCAACAAATAACGCGGGCACATCTTCTCATCGGAGCTCATTTTCGTAATGCCCACGGACGCCCAGATGCTGCCCAAGCCTGTGACGCCTTTTTGCTTCGCGCCGCAAGGGACCGCATCCATTTTTTCCAGCATAGCCCGGTCGGGTTGCCTTTTCTTCTTTTTGTCGTCCGCACTCGCGGGAATCACGACTGCAAGAACAAACAGTACAACGAGAAAAGTCTTGAGTCTCATGATGCCTCCTTGAGGGCTCTCGGCCCAGACAACCTCGTGATCGAGCCGACTGCTGGTTGAACCGACAGCCATGCTCAATCACGAAGCAATCAAAACTGCTCACGGAAGGGGAAGGCCGGTACGCGACCTTTCCCATCCCGCGAGCAGTCGAGTCCTACTGATTCGGTTTTGGCTTGGCCGCGGGGGGCTTCGTGGTCTGGTTGCTGTTCGTGAATTGCTGGGAGGATTTGATAAAGGTGTCAGGGTTGGCCATCAATTCCTGACGGTCGTTGGGATGAGCATTCAGATATTCCTTGAGCTCAGGATGGCTTTCCAGGAATTCCTGGTTTTTAACTTGAGAAGGATTTTTGGATAGCTGTTCCGCAAGCTCGGAATGGCCGCCGAGGAATTCTCCGAAATGGCGGTGCATGGTGTCACGGTCAATGTCGTTCCCGCGATGATCGCGATCGAAGCCGTCTTCACGGCGATCGTAGCGAGCTTCTTCCTTCATGAATACGTTCGGATTTTCTCTAATTTCCTCACGAACGCCCGGATGGTCCTTGAGGTAGTTTTCCAGAGCAGGGTGGTTCTTCACGAATTCCTGGTTGTCGACCAGTGAAGGATTCTTGTGAAGCTGTTCCGAGATTTCGCGATGCTTGTCCAGGAAATTATCGAAACTCACCAATTCTCCACGGTTGATGTCGCGGTCGCGATTGTTCTCTTGGCGATCAAAGCGGTTTTCCGCGTGCATGAAAGCGTCCGGGTTTTCGCGAATCTCCTCGCGAACTCCGGGACGGTTTTTAAGGTAATCCTGCAGAGCAGGATGAGTCTTCAGGAATTCTTCGTTATCCACCAGCGAAGGGTTTTTACGGAGTTGTTCGGCAATTTCACGGTGCTGATCCAGGAAGTTGTCGAAACTTAGCAGTTCTCCGCGGGTGATGTCGCCCTTGCGATTGTCTTCGCGGCGGTCAAAGCGGTTTTCCGCGTGCATGAAGGCATTTGGATTTTCGCGGATTTCCTCGCGGACTCCCGGATGGTTTTGCAGATAATCCTGCAAAGCGGGGTGTGTCTTCACAAATTCCTCGTTATTCACGAGCGAAGGATTTTTGCGAATTTGTTCCGCAATTTCACGGTGTTGGTCGAGGAAGTTGTCGAAACTTAACAGCTCTCCGCGAGTGGTGTCGCGTTCCTGTGCAGGTCTGATGTCTCTGTCTTGGGCGGGAGCGGATTGCGCAAGAGCGGGCTGACTGACGCAGAAAAAAGTGGTTAGCGTCAACAGCGTGAGCCCGCTTTTAAGTTGCAATGGTATTTTTTTCATACAGCACTCCTGCGGGTGAATGTGTCACCCAAGATAAGGTCGCAACACCCGTGCCACACCTCTCTAGAAAAACGGAAGTCGCAGAGGTTCAGAAGGTTAGAGGAAACGCGAAAGTTTTGGAGTGCGAGACCGCGTGCAAATTCCACACACCACTGAAAAAATCGTTATACGAGAAAAGCCCTAATAAGAATGCTGTAGTGTCGGAGCGATGAAGAAAAGTGAGGGCTGAGGAGACCTGGTCTATGCCATGTGCAAGGAATGTTTCGAGACGGCGCGGAGGTTGGGGCTGAGTTGGAGGCGGTGGACGCATTCGTGGAGAGATGAGCATTGGCAACGTATGAGGCCGCGCATAAGTTTTTCGAGACGGCGGGCGCGGGCGATGCGGTCGCGAAGTTCAAAGATTTTGCGTGAGGCGAGTTTTTTCCAACGAGAGCCGACGGGTGCGGTTTCACGAATGCCACTGAGAAAGACGCGGATTTCGTTAAGAGAGAAACCCATTTCGCCAGCGAAGCGGATGAGGAGCACACGATCTAGAGATTTAGAGGAGTAGCGACGCTGACCGCTGGCGCGAGACGGTGCTGGAAGCAGGCCAATTTTTTCGTAGTAGCGGATGGCGGAGGCATTGAGGCCGGCGTGGCGAGCGAGAGTGCCGATTTTCATGAGTTGATCACCGGAGAGACCATAAAACCAAACGTTGCCGGCGTAAAGCCGCCTCTACAAGAGCGGGTCTAAAGACCCGTCACTACAAACGCAAGAAAGAAAAAGCGCGAAAACAAAAAACGCGTATGAAGCCCGGCCATTACACTGCGGAGGCGTGAGTGATGGTTTTTTCGACGAGTAAGAGAAAGGCGCGGATGGCTTTTTCGAGGTGCTCGATGGGTGTGTCTTCTTCTTTGCAGTGGGAGAGGCCGCGAGAGGAAAACGCGAAGAGCATAACGACGGGCATGTGCGGGACCATTTGCGCAGCGTCATGGAGCGGGCCGGAAGGAAGCTTAGGAGCGTCGCCGGTAATTTCGCGGACGGATTCTTCGCAGAGCTGAAGGAGTTTCGGATCGAAAGGACGCGGTTCGATGGAAAAGAGCGGAGTCCATTCGACAGTGACATTGTTTTCCGCGGCGAAACGGCGGGAGGCTTCCCGTGCTTCGCGAACCATAGTGGCGAGGACATTGGGATCGAGTGCGCGCTGATCGACGGAAATTTCTGCGGCACCGGGAATAGCAGTGACAATGCCGGGTTCGACTTTGACGACGCCGGTGGTGCAGACGACCCCTGCGCCGGGCTTTGAATAGCGGCGGGCGATTTCACGACATTCAAGCGCGGTGGACGCGGCGGCAAGAAACGCGTCGCGGCGCAAGTGGATGGGCGTGGCGCCCGCGTGCGCGGCCTGACCGACAAAACGGAGCGTGTGGCGCTGCAAGCCGAACGTACCGAGAACAACGCCGGCGGATTTGTTCAGCGATTCCAGGACGCCGCCCTGTTCGATATGAAATTCCAAATAAGCTTTCGCATTGATTTTCTTGAGAGATGCGTGCGCGTCGGGCATGCGGTCGAGTTCGATGCCGTTTTCGCGCAGCGCGTCTTCAATGCGGACTCCGGTTTTGTCGGTGCGCGAGCGGACTTCATCCACTTTGAGAATGCCTGCAGCAGCGGCGGAGCCAAAAAGACTATTGCCGAAGCGCGCGCCCTCTTCGTCGGCCCAATCGACTAGTTTTAGAGTGACAGGATGATCTGGCGCAGCGACGTAACGGCGCACGGCTTCGAGCGCGGTAACGACGCCAAGCGCGCCGTCGAGCCAGCCGCCGTTGGGGACGGAGTCCACGTGACTTCCGACAATGACGGTTTTGTCCGAAGCGCCGGGGAGAGTGGCCCAAAGATTTCCGGCGGGATCAACGGAATGGGAAAGACCGATGGTGTCGAGCTTTTCGAGGAGCCATTTGCGGGCGACACGCCAAACGGGGCCCCAGGCGAGGCGTTGCGCACCGTCGGGCGTGGAAGTGAGCGCTGCGAGTTCGCGGAGTTCGGCGATAACACGCTGGGCGGAGTCCGCGGAAATCGGAATGGAATGAGCTGAGGGCACAGGAAAATCTCCAGTCATGGAAATGCAACGAGTCGAATGCAGAGGATACGCTAAAAGCGGAGAAGATTTGAAGGGGCGACGCGATACAGCCAGGAGCGGCTGGGGCTACCAGCTTGACCTAAAGCTGGCTTTAACTTTTAAGATTTTGACCGCGGGAGGAATTCCTGCGAGGAGATGCAATCATTAAAAAGAATGGCAAGAAGTTTGATTTTTCGCACATTGGCAAATTTCTGGTGGCAAATGGCGTGGCGGTGGCTTTGGTGTCCGGAGCAATGGGAGCAGGTATGACGAAGCTAGGCGCAGAAACAAAGTATGGGAGCGAGACGATGAGCGAGCGCAAAGAATTTTATTGCAATACGAAGGCGCTGAGCGCAACGGAAAGAGCTCGGCATAACGAGTTAACGAAGAAATTGCTGGAGGTAAGGAAAGCCATGGTGGAGTCGGAAAAAGGGTACGAGCTTCAATACAGCCCTGCAGATGTGACGGTGGCGGAAATCGCGGAATGGGTGGTGATGGAGAGCAAGTGCTGTCCTTTTTTCGATTTTCATATTGATTTGGAGGATGCGGGCACGCTGATTTGCTTGCGGCTAACGGGAACGGATGGAGTGAAGCAGTTCATTCGTGCTGAATTTGGGTTGAGGTGATGACGTAGCCATAAATACGTGATGGCCCGGCAGGGTCAGTGCAATCGGAAAAATCCAATGAGATCGACGACTCCGTGGGCGACAACCAACGACATGGAGCGGCGCCAGATTGCAAAGAAGATCGTGAACGCGATGAACAGAAAAGCGACGCTGAACATCCCCACCCAGCCATAGTAAATGTGGCAGGAAGTCTGCAGGACAACGCTGGCGATGGAGGCAAGCCAAACGGAACCGGTTAGCTCACGGATTTCTGTCATGAGATAAGCGCGGACGAGCAACTCTTCAAAGAAAGGATTGAGCAAGGTGAAGGGCAACGCCATCCAAGGCACATGGCCAAAGATTTGACGTGCGTCTATGTACGCAGGGAAGCCGCCGTGGCTGAAGCGATATCCCAGTATGACGAGTGCCGAACCCATTCCGTAGACGATATATGAGGCAACGAGAAGCAAGACACCAATGCCTGCATCCTTGAATGACCATCGAAAACCGATGTTACGAAAACTTCTGCCGCTACACCGAAGGATATAAGCCAACAAGAGAAGGACACCGAGTTCGTGGAAGATGTTCTCCAGCCAGCGGAAGTTGTCGAAATGACCCGGTGAGGTAGAGCCACTCCGAAAATACGCTATAGCGCGGGTGAGCGGACCTGAGAAAGCAACAAATGTAATCAGAGCTAACTCGAACCAACGACGCTTTGAGGGGTTTTGTTCCGAAACAATTTGCGTGGGAGGCTCGGCATAGGCGAGTGTGTGAGGGAAGCTCATGCCATGAGTTTAGCGTAGCTGGAAAATTACTCTGTTGCTGCGCCGGATGATGATACGAAAGTAGAAATGCGGCGTGAGATTGCGAAAACGAAGATGAGTAGCCAGAGCGTGGCGGCGTAAAGGAAATACCAGAAGGCTTCTTGTAAAGGCTTCACTGTCGCAGGACTAAAAACGACAAGCGAAGCGGTGGAAAAAGCATGCAGAAGCTGCGCGAGAAGGACACTTTGCGTCCGCGTGTAGAGCCAGCAGATGAGGGCGCGGATGGCGGTCATCGCGGCGGTGAAGGCGAGGAAAAACGGGAGCCACGCGCTGCCGTGTGGAGTTGCCGCGCCAAGGTAGTCGATGACGGGGATATGCCAACAACCCCAAAGAATTCCCAGCAAAATGGCCGGCGGCAGCCAACTTTTGCGGCCAGCGGTCATTTTTGGAAATGCGAAACCCATCCAACCGATTTCTTCGAAAAAACCGGCGACGACTCCGAAACCTGCACCAGGAAAGAAATGGTTGGGAGCGAAAGCAGGCGACACGAGGTTTTCCAGACAGAAAAGCACAGATACAACAAAAATGGGCGGAATTAGAAAGGCGGTGTAATAGCGGGCCGGTAATTTCCAGAGCCCCATGCGCTCGAAAAGGTTGCGCAGGCCGGCGCGGCCGTCAAAGAGCCACGCGAGAAAAATGCCGGAAAAACTGGGTCCGAGGAGCATGACGGGGAACATCATGAGACCCGTGAATTTGGGGATGGGCTCGTGATGAAGCAAGCGCGGAGTAACGAGGAGAAATGCGCCGAGCCAGGAGACGAAAAACGTCAATAGAAAATAGGCGATTGCGGGATAGCGGCGAATCGAAGAACGCATTGATGCGAGAGGATACACGGTGCCCGCTCGTTCCCAGAAACGAAATCGGCAACGAAAATGTTCAGCGGCGGAAGTGGTTGATTAGCCAGACGACGAGGCTGAGGGCAACACTGAGAACGGCACAGGTGACGACTGGAAAGTAGACGGTCGAATGCTCTCCGCGATGAACGATGTCGCCGGGAAGGCGGCCGAGCCGGAACGGGAGTTTGCCGCCGAAGTAGAAGAAGGCGCCGACTAGCACAAGGATGCCGCCCAGGAAAAGAAGCGTGCGGCCGAGATCGCGGAGGTCCATGAAGAAAGTTTAGGAGTGTCGGAACGAAAGAGTCAAAGTGCGCATATGTTGGCAAGACGCTCAGGTTGAGGTTCTTCGGCCCGCAAACGGCGTGCATGACAACTACTTGAATTTAGCGTCGAGCGCGGCGCTGAGAACGTACGCTGAAGCGTACGCTAGGCGACGGCGGAGATGCGGCGGAGGAGGTCGGTCTGCTCGGCGATGGATTCGGCGCCGATGGTAAAGGCGTCGAGCAGGTTGAGGCCGAGGGCGTAGCGAAGGGCTTCGTCCTGGCGGTTGCGGAGATCGCCCTGGCCAAGAATCTTCATTCCGATGATTCCCTTCCCGGCGGATTTCATTTCGCGCAGAACGCTTACGACAGTTTCGGGATCGGCGTCCATGTGCGAACCGATGGGATTGATGCGGACGAGATCGACATCAACCCACGACGATTTCGCGGCGGCGCGCAAAGCTTCAATGGAATGGCAGGAGCAGCCGTGGGCGCGAATGATGCCTTTGTGCTTGGCTTCTTCGAGAACGTCCATGACAGGGCGATAGCGTGTCGTCCAATCGCCTTCGGTAAGGCAATGCATGAGGAAGACGTCAATGTATTCGGTGTTGAGTTCGCGGCGGAAGCGTTCGAGGTCGGCGCGCATTTCGTTTGGATCGCGCGCCCAGGATTTGGAGAGCACGGTGACTTTGCTGCGGTCCACATGCTTGAGCGCTTCTGCGACGTGCGGATGGCTACCGTAAGAATCGGCGGAATCGAAAAAGCGGAGACCGCTGTCGTAGCCATTGAGAAGGAGCTTGGAAAGGCCGTCTATGCCAAGAGATGTTTGGTGCGAATGATGGCCTACGCCGACTGTGCCTGTGCCCATAGCGAGGCGAGAAGTCTGAATGCCGGTCTTGCCGAGGGTGACGGCGTCCGACGCGGCAAATTTTTGATTGATGGCAGGGAGCGCGAGAAGACGTTTTGCTATCGCGTGCGAAGCTAGCGTTGCGGCAGCAATGCCGCGAGATGCGTGGCGAAGGAACGTTCGGCGGCGCATAGGGCCTCCGTGGTCTTCAAGGATTCTACATCCAGATAGACGCAGAGGGCAGCCCCTCGGTTATCCGGGAAAGCTGCTTCTTTTTTTTAACACCGGATTCAAATTTAATCCGCGCTGAGGTCTCTCGGCTTCGCGCTTTTCATACGGGATGAGAAGTTTTCGCCACGTTGTCAGATAAGTTCGAGGCCAGCGAAGAAGTAGCCGATTTCGAAGGCGGCGGTTTCTGGGGCGTCGGAGCCGTGTGTGACGTTGTTGCCGATACTGGTGCCGAGGTCGTGGCGGATAGTGCCGGGGGCAGCCTTTTTCGGATCGGTGGCGCCCATCGCATCGCGCCATTTGGAGATCGCGCCTTCGGCTTCGAGAACCATAGCGATAATTTTGCCGGAGCTCATGAAATCGGTGAGTTCGCCGAAGAAAGGGCGCGCTTTGTGGACGGCGTAAAAGCCGCCGGCTTCTTCTTTGGTGAGGCGCATGGATTTGATGGCGACGATAGTGAAGCCAGCTTTGTGAATGCGCGAAAGAATTTCGCCCTGAATTCCACGGGATACCGCGTCGGGTTTAATAATTGCGAATGTACGTTCGAGAGCCACTGAAAATTCCTCCATTGAATTTAGAACGGAACCGATCTAAGGATCGGCCACTACATCGCCTGCAACTACCCATACCAGCGCCGACAGACAATCCATGTCAAACAACTGAACACGATTATCGCCACCCAGTCGCTGACGATGAAAAGTATGTAGTCGCCATCCGCACTCAGCACCGTTGTTCCAAGTGCCAGCACCAGGCATGCGTACCACGCGAAGAGCGGCGTGCTCGAGGTAATTGGGTGGTGCGATTTCTGCAGCCACGTAAAAACGACAACAAACGCAAAGATACCGACCGCGAAAAACCCGCCCATCCCAACTGCGAAATCGTCTCCCTTGCTGTTCGCGCGGTCGTACAAGTACATTCCGGCGAAACCACCCAGCAAACCGGCGATTAGAGCAACAATGGCCGATCCGATCGCCGACAGAGCCATCGCCAAACCGCTCGGAATCCGGCGATAACCGTCAGCGAATTTGGCTGAGGCACTCACGAGGTGGAAGCAAAAGTCAAAAACGCTTCACTTCAGCGTAGCGGCTAGCGTGCTGCCGAGATCCGCGGGCGTTTCGACAGTTTTGATACCGGCGGCGGCCATCGCGGCGTATTTGTCCTTGGCGGTTCCCTGCCCGCCGGAAATGATGGCTCCCGCGTGACCCATGCGGCGGCCTGGCGGCGCTGTCTGTCCGGCGATGAAACCGACAACAGGTTTTTTTACGTTAGCTTTGATCCACGCTGCGGCAACTTCTTCGGCGTTGCCGCCGATTTCGCCGATGAGAATGACGGCGTGCGTATCGGGATCATCGTTGAAAAGTTTGATCGAATCGAGGAACGATGTGCCGATGATCGGATCGCCGCCGATGCCGATGCAAGTGGATTGACCGATGCCAAGGCGCGTGAGCTGATCCACGGCTTCATAGGTGAGCGTGCCGCTGCGGCTGACGACGCCGACGTGGCCGGGCTTGTGAATGCGGCCGGGCATAATACCGATTTTGCATTTACCGGGAGAGATCACTCCAGGACAATTCGGACCGATTAGCCGGGTTTTATCGTGGTCAATCGTCAGGGAAACGCGGACCATGTCGAGAACGGGGATACCTTCCGTGATGCAGATGACGAGCGGAAGCGCGGCGTCCGCGGCTTCGAGAATGGCGTCCGCTGCGTACGGTGGTGGAACGAAAATGACGGACGCATTTGCGCCAGTAGCTTTGACAGCCTCCGCCACAGTATCAAAAACGGGGCGCTCGAGATGTTTCGTGCCGCCTTTGCCTGGCGTGACGCCGCCAACAACAGTGGTCCCATACTCAATCATTTGTTGTGCGTGAAACGTACCCTCGCGGCCGGTAAAGCCTTGCACTATGAGGCGCGTTTTTTCGTTTACGAGAACACTCATCGCGCACCTCCCGCGAGTTGCACGACCTTTTGAGCGCCGTCCTTCATACCGACGGCAATGGTGAAGTCGAGGCCGGAATCGCGCAGGATTTGCTGGCCCTGCTCGACGTTGGTGCCTTCCATACGAACGACAACGGGAACTTTCAACTGGAGTTCCTTTGCAGCGGCGACGACGCCTGTTGCGAGGACGTCGCATCGGAGAATGCCGCCGAAAATATTGATGAAGACGGCTTTTACGGCGGAGTCACTCATCAGAATGCGGAATGCATTCTTTACCTGATCGGCAGAAGCACCGCCGCCTACGTCAAGGAAATTAGCTGCCGAGCCGCCGGCGTATTTAATGATGTCCATGGTAGCCATAGCAAGACCCGCGCCGTTGACCATGCAGCCAACGCTTCCATCAAGCTTGATGTAATTGAGACCGTACTTTGATGCTTCGACTTCAAGAGGATCTTCTTCGTCGAGATCGCGCAGACCGCGCAAATCTTTGTGCCGGAAAAGACCGTTGTCGTCGAAAGTCATCTTTGCGTCGAGCGCGACGAGTTTTCCGTCACCTGTGAGGACGCAGGGATTGATTTCGAGGAGAGAGGCATCGGTGTCCACGAACGCGCGATGCAGCGCCTGGAAAAACGGCGCCGCGTTGTTGGCGACTTCGCCGGTTAGGCCGAGACCAAACGCGAGCTTGCGTGCTTGATAAGGCTGCAAACCGACGGCGGGATGAACGACTTCCTTGATAATCGCGTCGGGATTATTTTTTGCGACTTCTTCGATTTCCATGCCTCCCGCGGCACTAGCCATGAAAACAACGCGGCCTACACTGCGATCAACGAGCAGACTCAGATAGAGTTCGCGCTTGATGTCGAGGCCTTCTTCGATGAGCAGGCGCTTGACGATGCGGCCGCCAGGGCCAGTCTGAATCGTGACGAGATTCATGCCGAGCATGCGCGTGGCGACATCGGCAGCTTCGTCCGGCGAATGAACGAGTTTTACTCCACCCGCTTTGCCGCGACCGCCAGCATGAATCTGCGCCTTGACCACGATCACATTCGATTTGAGACGCTGCGCGCCTTCGCGCGCTTCTTCTTTCGTGAAGGCAACTTCGCTGCGAGGAGTTGTAACACCGTAACGAGCGAGAATCGCCTTTGCCTGATATTCGTGAATCTTCATTAGTGAGGTTCCGTATTGGGTGTGACCGCAGAACGGTCAGCTGTTAAGATTTTGCTCAGTCGTAGAACATAGAAGTTTACCTGCAACCTAAGCGTTGGAGCAAGGAGGGGCAAAAAGGCCGCTGAATGAGTATTTCTCTAATTGAAAGAGTGGAGGCAGGGGGGGCGCTCGAGCGTGTGGAAGCGGAAGCTGTGATGGAGGAATTGCTCGGCGGGCGGCTGGAGACGGTCGCGATTGTGCGTTTACTGCAAGCAATGAACACTCGGCCGTATCGCGCGGTGGAACTGGCAGCGTTTGCGCGCGTGATGCGGCGGCACGCGGCTCGCGTTTTTGCAGATGGCGAGACTCCGCCCGCGAATATGGTGGATACGTGCGGAACAGGTGGCGATGGCGCGCAGACTTTCAACATTTCCACGGCTGCGGCGATTGCGGCAGCGGCCGCAGGCGCACGCGTGGCAAAGCACGGGAATCGCGCGGCGAGTTCGTTAAGCGGGTCGGCGGATGTGCTGGAAACGCTGGGAGTGCAGATTGATTTGCCGTTTTTGGAAATTGGGAAAGCAATACGTGAAATTGGAATTGGATTTTTGTTTGCGCAAGCGGCGCACACGGCCACCAGACACGCGATGCCAGCGCGAAAACAAATTGGCGTGCGAACCGTTTTCAATTTACTGGGGCCGTTGACAAACCCGGCCGGCGCGCAGGCTCAAGTGCTGGGAGTTTTTTCTGCGGATGTGATGGAGCTTGTAGCGGAAACGCTGCGCGAACTTGGGACGGAACGCGCGATTGTCGTGCACGGTGCGGGAGGGCTGGATGAAATTTCGCTCGCGGGAACGACTGAAGTTGTGGAGCTGAAAGAAGGGAAAATTCGACGCTACGAAGTGACGCCTGAAGAGTTTGGGGTGGAACGCGCGTCATTGGGAGCAATTCGAGGAGGATCGGCAACGGAAAATGCGGCGCTGATTCGACGGATTTTTGAGGGAGAACGCGGAGCATGCGCGGATATTGTGGCGGTGAACGCGGCGGCAGCGTTGGTGGTCACCGAAGTTGCAAGGACGTTGCGAGATGGCACAGAGATTGCGAACGAGGTGATTAGCGGCGGGGACGCAAAGAAAAAGCTGGGAGAGTTGGCGAATTACGGCCGCTAAGAATGCGGTTCAGCGTCTTTAAGGTTTGGAGGGCGATTCCAGAGCTTCGTCAACTGCAATGACCGTGAACAACGTGGCAGCTCCAATGATGAAATATAAGAACGCTTTCCTGCGGCGGCGGCCTCCTTGCGGGCCCTTTTTATCGGGGAATGCCGGCGATGCGTCGCTAATTGTTGTCTCTTCGTCGGGAGGATCGAGAACGAAGCGGTAGGCACCACCTTCTGGAATTAGCTGCGTTTCTCCATTGTAAGAAAATTGCAAAGAGCCGCGCTTGGCGCGAATGTCCATCATTTTGGGACCGGCTACGGTGATTTGAGCGACGGTTGGCTGATCGCCTGCGGGGCGAATGTGGGCTTGGGCAATTTCAATATCCATTGCGGACGCTTTAGCCGAAGAGAAAACGAGCGTGCCGCCTGTGAGTTGAGCAAGCGCACCGCCGGGGATAGAGTGTAATTTGAGCGCGCTTTGCCCAGCGAGATAGAGCTGCGCTGCGCCAGCGCGCACGCGAAGAATCCCGTCGGGAGTTGTGGTGAAGGAATCACCGTCGTAGACGCTGGCGCCGGTGGTGACACGAGCGCTGGCGAGATTTGCTCCAGAAGCTTGCGTAACCACGCCGAGCGCGGAGACACCTGCGGCGTGCACAGGAATTTCACCTGCTGCCATTGCGAAGACGAGAAGTGAAGCAAAAATACGCCGAAACATATGCGGACGATCCTCCGATTACTTGAGCTTAGAGTTTAGGAAGGTGAAAAGTGGCGCGGGATAGTACTTTGCTGAAGAAGTCGTTGACAGTTACCGCACACAAAGACCTGTACGGAAGGACAGGTGGCGCCAGCGGCATTTTCCAAAAATAGATCGGAGCTATTCTTGTTGCTGGAGGCAGCGGACGGCGTAGGCGAAACAGACGATCGAGAAAACGAGGAAGACAGCACCTTCCAGGAGAACACTTCTGAAATTGCCGAGGCCAATGGAGGAGTAGCGGAGCCAATCGATCTGCCAGGTGATGGGGTTGGCGTAAGCAGTGATGCGGAACCAACGCGGCAGCGGGCCAAGCGGGTAGAACATCGAGCTGGCAAACATGAAGACAAAATAAAAGATGCTGGTGACGGCGTTGAAGACATCGTTGCGGCGCGTGCTCAGCGCGAAAATGGCGTAGAAGAAAAACCATCCTGCTGTGCCAATTGCCATTCCGACAATGAGCATGGGCATAGCATTCCAATGGATGCGGACACCGAGAACGAAGCTGGCGACGATAAGCGTAAGTGCAGCTTGCAGCACGGCAATCAGGACATTAAAGATGACTTTTCCAAGGAGATATTCGCTGCGGCTCATCGGGTAGGTAAGCATTTCGTAGAAGATACCGTTGTCACGGTCCAGAAAAAAAGACCAGGAAGTATTCGAGGCGATGGCAAAGCTGGCCATGGCCAGAACACCGGCCAGAAAAAATTCGTTGTAGTTGACGCCGGAGATGCCGGCAGGGGCACCGAGCGCCGCGTTTACGCCAACGCCGAAGACCAGCATGTACAAAAGCGGAAAGAGCAGATCCCAGAAAATAAAAGTGACATTCGTAGCGCGGATTTTCGCTTCGCGATAGACGACGGCCGAAAGGGCGCTCATGCAGGCTCCTTTTGGTGCGTGGTGAGCTCGACGAAGATGTCTTCGAGCGATGCGCCATGAACTTCCACGTGAAGGATGCGGCGATTGCGCGTCAGCTCCGTGACGATTTCCATGACGCGGCCTTCTACAGCCTTGAGCGTGAGTTCAATGGAATTTCCGGAGACGTTTTGCCGTATAGGCTGGAGAGCGGCGATTTCGGCAGCGATAGAATCGGGGAGGCGATCGAAAGTCAGCAGAATGTCGTGGACGCCTTGTGAAAGGAGCTTGAGCGCGCTGAGGTCGCCTCGGGCAATTTGACGGCCCTTATTGATGATAAGTATGTCGTCACAAAGCTCTTCGGCTTCGCTGAGAATTTGCGTGGTGAGAATAATGGTGCGGCCTTTTTCGGTCTCAGCGCGAAGGCGGTTCATGACCTGGCGCTTGAGGATGGGGTCCATGCCAGTTGAAAACTCGTCGAGGAAAAGGACTGGCGTATTGACCATAAAAACTTTGGCGACCTGAACACGGCGGCGGAAACCTCCGCTGAGGTCTTGCACTTTGCGCTCGACTTCGGCGCGAAGTTGAAATTCGTCGATGAGCGATTCAGCGCGCGAGTGGGCTTCGGCACGGGGGATGTTTTGGAAGCGTGCGTAGGTGAGCAGATTGTCATGGACGGATAGGAGAAGTTCGGCGGCGGTTTCCTGAATGACGCTGGAGATGCGGCGGCGGACTTCGAGCGGTTTTTTGACGACATCGATGCCAAGAATCCGTGCCGTGCCTTCTGTTGGGCGCGTGAGCGTAGTGAGAACGCGAAGAAGAGTGGACTTCCCGGCACCGTTGGGACCGAGAAGACCGAAAATAATTCCACGAGGCACGCTGAACGAAAGACCATCTACCGCTCGGACAGGCGATTTGCCGCGGGACGAGTAAACCTTGACGAGATTTTCGACTTCGAGAGTTACGTCAGCCATCGCTTGCCTCGAAATTGTTTTCGCCCGGCCAGATGCGCGGGAGCGCGGCCGGGTAGAAAGACGGATTTCCGGCGATTCCGATAGAATTGCGGATCGCGTCGTGCGTCAGAGGAGAGGAAACTTGAGAAACATTGTAATCACTTTGCTGGTTGCGCTTTTACCGTATCCGGCGCTGGCGCAGAAGTCAACCGGAGCGCAGGAAATCGTGAAGGCTGTTCGCGAATACCGGGAGGCGAATGAGGACCGCATTATGCGCGAGCTGCGGGAATTTTTGGCAATTCCAAATGTGGCAAGCGACACCGCGAACATTCTGAAAAATGCGGAGCGTTTGCAGGGAATGCTCGAGGCGCGTGGGATTGAAACGCATGTGCTTTCGATTGAAGGGCGCGGGCCGGTGGTGTTCGGCAAATTGGAAGTGCCGGGCGCAAAACATACTGTGATTTTTTATGCGCACTATGACGGGCAACCAGTGGATGCGGCAGCGTGGACAGATCATGCGCCATTCGAACCGACTTTGTACGACAAGGCGATGGAAGCGGGCGGGAAGCGCATCCCATTCCCCGCAAATTCGGAAACGCCACATTACAAAGATGACTGGAGAGTCTATGCGCGGTCGGCGTCAGATGATAAATCGCCCATTGTGGCGCTGCTCGCTGCGTTGGATGCCTTGAACGAGAAGAAAATTCCGCTGGCTGTGAATTTGAAGGTGATTTTTGAGGGTGAGGAGGAGGCAGGCTCGCAGCATTTGCAACAAACATTGGAACTGCATAAAAACTTGCTAGCTGCAGATGTTTTGCTGACGGGTGACGGGCCGGTGCATCAAAGCGGACGACCACTTCTGTTTTTTGGTGCTCGCGGCGATATCGGATTGGACATAACCGTGTACGGGCCCGTGCGTGCCCTACACAGCGGTCATTATGGGAATTGGGCGCCGAATCCGGCGATGGAGCTTTCGCGATTGCTGGCTTCCATGAAGGATGAAAACGGGCGTGTGCTGATTCCAAACTACTACGATGATGCGGCGCCGTTAGGTGACGCAGAGAAAAAAGCTCTCGCGGAACTACCGGTGAATGACGGGGAGCTGCAAAAAGAATTGGGGATTGCAAGGCCCGAGGGTGGCGGAAAGAAACTAGCGGAATTGTTGATGGAGCCGTCGCTGAATATTCGCGGAATGCGGAGCGCTTACGTAGGCGAGCAAGCGCAGAACGTTGTGCCGGATCGCGCAGAGGCTTCGCTGGATGCACGGCTGGTGAAGGGGGAAGACCCGAAGGAGAAGTCGTTGCAGATTGTGGAGTTCATCCGTAAGCAGGGTTTTCTTGTCGTGGATCGCGAACCGACGATGGAAGAACGGAGAACGCACGCAAAAATAGCAAGAGTGATCGAGCAAGGCGGCTATCGAGCTTCCCGAACAAAAATGGATTTGCCGGTTTCGAAAGCGATTGTGGGGGTGATGAAGGAAGCGGAAGGCGGCGAAGTTGTTGTGGCTCCGACTCTGGGCGGAAGCGTGCCGATGTACGTGTTTGAGGATTTGGGATTGCCGTGGGTGGGCGTGCCGATCGTAAACTACGACAATCATCAGCACAGCTCGGATGAAAATTTGCGCCTCGGACATTTTTGGAGAGGGATGGAAACCTATGGAGCGCTGCTTGCAGGATTGAATTGGTGAGTGCGTGCCGCGCTAGTTGGATAGAAAATTCTTGAGGAGTTGCTTGCCGGAAGTTGTTAGAACGGACTCGGGATGGAATTGAACGCCTTCGAGTTTGTAACGGCGATGGCGAAAGCCCATGATGATGCCGTCTTCTGTTTGTGCGGTAACGGAGAGTTCTCGCGGAAGTGATTTGCGCTCGACGATGAGCGAGTGATAGCGCGTGGCCGTGAAAGGCTCAGGCAATTTGCGGAAGACGCCTTTGCCGTCGTGGTGAATTTCGCTGGTTTTGCCGTGAAAAAGTTTGGGCGCGCGAATGATTTTCCCGCCAAATGCCGCGCCAATGGCTTGATGGCCCAAGCAGACACCTAAGATTGGAAACTTGCCCGCAAGTTTTTGCACAAGCTCAACGGAAATGCCTGCTTCCTGCGGGGTGCAGGGGCCAGGAGAAATGATGATCGCTTCGGGTTTGCGTTGTGCGATATGTTCAACGGAAATCTTATCGTTGCGATGGACTTCCACGTTACAACCGAATTCGCCGAGATACTGGGCTAGGTTGTAGGTGAAGGAGTCGTAGTTGTCGAGGAGAAGAATCATCGCGAAAGCCCCTACTCGCTATTCTACGCCAAGAAAGTAAAAGTGGCCTGCTTTTGGCTTCGCGCCCAGAAACAAATTTCGCAGCAAGGCGATTTCAAATCATTGAATGTTTTTCGCCGCTTCCGAATATTCACTGTTGTCCGGGGCGAGTTCGTGTGCCTTTTGGTAGGCTTTTTTAGCAGCGGCTGAATCTCCAACACTTTGATAGGCAATTCCTAGATCAAACCAGATCACCGGCGATTTCGGTTGGTACCGCGAAGCATCCCGTAGCCAGCCAACGGCTTCGCCATTCCGTTTCTCAATCAGCGCGTCATATCCCCACTTTGCTTCCTCATAACCTTCGCTTCGAGAAAGATTCACATAAGGCCTCAAAACAGTTGAACACACCACACCCAAAATGCAGAGAAATCCGGTAATAACAGCCAAAAGTATCCGCAGGCTCGGAGTAGTTATCGCAATGCCCAGCAATGCGCCGAACAAGGCTCCCGCACCATGCGCAACGTTCGCAACCGGATAGAGACCGGTAATCGTGGTGAAAATGCAGAGGAAAAACCATCCGACAAAAAGCGCGACCGTTCGCGGTTCAAGTGCATCGCGAAAGCGCTCGTCTCTTTTGGACAGCACCCAAAGCAAACCAAAGAATCCATAGCCAACTCCGGAAAGCCCAACGCCACCGTGCGAGAGAGCAAAATCGAATGATCCGCTTCCGAGGGCGAGCAAAAGAACCAATAGGGCACTTTTGGTGTGCCCGAAAACGCGCTCGATTCGCGTTCCAAAAATCCAGAGCCACCAGATATTGAATAGAAGATGCAGGATATCAAGATGAATAAATATGCTCGTAAAGAATCTCCACAATTGCCCGCGCCGGATGCCTGCCGTTTCGAACAAGACGCCAACGTCGACTTTCATCCACCAGGCGATCGTCACGGCAATTGCCAATACGGCCGTGCCCGCAATTACCGGGAACTTCGGGAATTCAGTCCATTTAGCGGTGGTCGCCATGTTCGTCACAAAGATTTTTCAGCGTAACAGGAACCCAATTCAAACTTTTCCTGCAAAAGCACGTAAGGTGCAGATCAGTTAGTAGTGAAAATGCTGCAGGATCGAACCGGAAAATTTATTTCTTACTATGAGCAGCTTCTAGCGCGCGGACTAGAGCTTTCGATTTGTTGACGCTTTCTTCGAATTCGCCGATAGGAGTGGAGTCCGCGACGATGCCGCCGCCGGCTTGAATGTGCGCGACGCCGTTCTTGATGACCATGGTACGCAGTGCAATGCAGGAATCGAGATTGCCCGCGAAATCGAGATAGAGAATTCCGCCAGCGTAGATGCCGCGGCGCGTTTTTTCCAGTTCTTCGATGATTTCCATGGCGCGAACTTTCGGTGCGCCGGAAACGGTGCCCGCCGGGAAACAAGCCATCAACGCGTCAAAACAATCGACGTCTTCGCGCAACGTGCCGCGCAAACTCGAAACCAAGTGCATAACGTGCGAATAACGCTCGACAGTCATCAGCTTTTCGACGCGGACGCTTCCATATTCGCAGACGCGACCGAGGTCATTGCGGCCCAGGTCCACGAGCATAATGTGCTCGGCACGTTCTTTCTCATCTGCGAGCATTTCACGTTCAAGGCCTTGATCTTCGGCTTCGTCTTTGCCGCGCCACCGTGTGCCCGCAATGGGCCGGTAAAAAACGTCGCGGCCCTGCACTTTGACGAGCATTTCCGGTGAGCTACCGACGACAGCAACATCGTTCATCTGCAGATAAAAAAGATAGGGCGAAGGATTGAGCGCACGAAGCTGCCGGTAGATTTCGAATGGAGGCGCTTTTGTCTTCGCGGAAAACCGCTGGCTGATGACGACCTGGAAAATGTCCCCAGCTCGAATGTATTCCTTGGCCTTGCGAACAGCGGCGAGATATCCGGCCTTCGCGAAGTTCGAGGAGATTTTGAGTTTTCCACCGCGCGCGGCTTTCGAAGATTTTTTCGGCTTCTCTTCAGCAATAGGCTGTTCGAGCAGCTTGCGCGTGCGCTGGATTTCCTTGACGGCAGCATCGTATTTCGAACGCAGAGAACCCGAACCTTCGGTGAAAACGTTGCGCACAATCCACAAGCGATGCTGGACGTGATCGAACGCGATAAGGCCGTGAAAGAACATGAGCATCGCGTCGAAAAGCCCGATTTCATCGCGAAGTTTCCTTGGCAGCCGTTCGATTAGGCGAACCATGTCGTAACTGAAATAACCGATGGCGCCCGCAACGAGCGGCGGCAAACCGGGTAGACGCACGGGACGGAAACGCTCCATGCGCGCGCGAAGAAACGAAACAGGATCTTTCTCTTCCCAAACGATGCGATCACGGCTTTCGAGCACGCATGCCCCGTTCGCGTAACGGAAAACCTCCTCAGGATGGGCTCCGGCAAACGTATACCGCGCAATTTTTTCGCCGCCTTCGACGCTTTCCAGCAAGAACGAATGCCGTGCGCCCTGCGCAATGCGGAGATAAGCGCTGACGGGCGTAAGCAAGTCTGCTGAGAAAACATCGTAAACAGGGATGAGATTGCCCTGCTTGGCGAGCCGTTGGAATTCCTGGAACGAAGGCTGAATCATTGTTGAATTAGGGCCGAGTCAAAAATTAGGAACCACTTTCGAGGGTGACAGTTTACACGACAAACGAAGAACGGTCTGCGAGCAAGCGTTTAACTAGACTTTTCGTCCGTGCGGAGCCTGGAAAGGACCGCGCGACGCATGGCAACTTCAGGGGCCGTAGTCTTTGTCCAGATTTTCCACTGAGCAAATCCCTGCGCGAGAAACATATCCAAGCCTGAGACAATTGCGATCCCTTTTTTCTTTGCGAGCTTTAGAAGTTGAGTTTCCAGTGGCCGATAAATAAGGTCCATGACGAGGTTGCAGCGCAATTCCTCGGCAGTGAGTGGAGAAACACCTTCGTGAGGGTGCATCCCGACAGGTGTCGTATTGAGAATGGCATCGAATCTCTCTGAATACAGAGCGCGGCGCGGTATCGCTTCGCCACCGATGGTGCGGGCAAGTTCTTTTGCAGCGGACTCACGGCGGGCGCAAACGAAAACTTGCGAACCGGCTCGCGCAAGAGCGAAAGCGGCGGCTCGTGCAGAACCTCCAGCGCCAAAAATGAGCACGCGGCTGCCACGAAGTTCAAGCTTGCGTTCGAGAGCCCGCAGCATGCCGACATAATCCGTGTTACAGCCATAAAGAGAACCATTGCGGCGAACAACGACGGTATTCACTGCGCCGATGTCGGCAGCGAGCGGTTCGCACTCGGAAAGATATTTAATGATCGTTTGCTTGTGCGGAATGGTGACGCTGAAGCCGCGAACACCAAACTCTGGAATGGCTCGGAGAAAATCTTTCAAATCGGGAACGAGAAATGGAAGATAAACTGCGTCGCGCTTGCGTGCGACGTAGCCAGTGTTGTGCATCAGCGGTGAAAGCGAATGGAGAATGGGATTGCCGATAACACCGTAAACTTCCGTGCGTCGAGTAAGCAAGTGAGCGCGGTAAAGATGCTTTAATTCCTGCAAGCTGACTTGACCGGGAGCAGTAGCTTCACCGATGGGCGCGTACGCAAGCGCACTGCCCTCACGCAAGGCGAGAAGCCGGCCTGGGAGTCCAATTTCTCCCATGGACACTGCGACGAAACAACGCGAGTGCCGCGCTAGTTGCAGCAGGCGTACGCTGTCCGAAATTGTCTTAGCGTTCGCCGCAATTTTGACGGCGTCGACTTCCCCGTTTGGCGGACATGAGACACTCGACGGTAGCTTCGGCGTGCGATCAAAATCGTGCATGGAAAGCATAACGCGCGGGGGCACGGCGTATTCGCGAATGGATTGATCAGGCAGCTCGCGCTCGGTTTCCACTTCGACATCGCACCACTCGCAGCCAGCGCGGCGCGCTTCTATCAGCCAAAAAAGTTCAGCCCGGATGTCTCCAACCAATTCACCCCCCGCGACTTTTCGCCTGCACGTCGCGAGAAAGTTTGCGCCGCGAAAGCGTTGCCTGCCCAGCCAGCGCAAGAGCTTGCGTCGTTCGGCATCATTCTTAAGCCAATCCAAACGCAGCTCGATGGTGCGAGTCTCTTTCAGCCCGGCGCGAATTTGGCGCGCCATTTCCGCAGCTGTACTACAGGCTGCTACTGCACAAATGCGGTTTTCCCGCTTCCCGAAAGGGCTAGAACTCTGTTTGGTTTGCGCCATATTATTGAAAACACGAGATGTAGCACGCCTTATCTAATGTGTAAAGCACCCTTGTCCAATTTCTTGACCGGGATGCAGAGGGTTGTTACCTTCGCTCAGTGGAGTCCCCGCACGTCTATAGGGCGTGTCCTAAGGAGTTTGCGATGCTCGCAAAGTCAGCAAAATTGTCTCTAGCCCTGCTCTTGGGAGCGGGCGTCTGCGCAGCGCAAAGGTCAGAGGCGGTCGTGAAGGCAAATCAGCCCGATGCGTCTCAGATCAATTGCGCAGGATTTTATACCGACCAGAAAGTGGGCGGAGACGCATTCCTAGTCTCGGGTGAAGAATCGCTAAGCAAATTGACGTTCAACAACGGCGACTACGTGCACATCAACCGCGGCATGAATCAGGGCGTGAAAGAGGGCGACCTGTTCAACGTGGTACGCCAGGAGAGCGATCCGGACAAGGTTTCCTGGTTCAAGTGGCAACCGAAACTGATAAAGGCGATGGGGGAAGGGTATGTTGATCTTGGCCAACTGAAAGTCATTAAAGTTCAGCCGAAGATCTCGATTGCACAGGTCATTTTCTCATGTGGGCCGATGCAGCGCGGAGATATCCTGCTGCCGTATCAGCCGCGTCCAGTCGGACCCTTTAAAGATCCAGGAAAGTTTGATCACTTCGCTCCGGTAAGCGGAAAGCCGGTGGCGATGGTGGTGACTTCGAAAGATTACGCGCAGTCCGCCGGGCAACGCGACACAATCTACGTGAATCTCGGAACTGCGCAAGGAGTCAAGCTGGGCGACTACTTCCGGATCTTCCGTTACCAGGGAACACGGGCGGAAACAGCCCCAATGGAGAAGGATTATCAGTTCAAACTTTACGGCTATGGCAGCGCGCCGCAACGCTACGAATGGAACGATCTGCCGAGAGAAATTCTTGGAGAAGGAATTGTTATGAATGTAAGCAAGAATTCCTCAAGCGTTCTGGTTACGTACACCAGTTCGGAAGTTTATGCAGGGGACTACGTGGAAGTTGAGTAGTTCTTTATTACGATAGTAACAAAAAATCCAAAAAGGCCCGCTTTGCGCCTGCGTGAAGCGGGCCTTTTCAATTCTGAACGAACTTATTTCGCCGCGTGCGTTTCCGAACGGTCCGAGAACACCTCACAAGTAAAACCAAGAATTTGGACGGAGCCTGATTTCCAGGCGTCGCGCGAAAGGCCTGCTTTGCGGCATGTTTCCGCAAGGAAACTCTCGCGGTCCAGGCGATGCTCGATGGCCACCTGCGGCAGCAGAAGGCCGCGCTGGCGATCCTTGACGATGAGCAGACCATGGCGGCCAAGTTCGATTTCGTCCGGCTGAATTGGCGCAGGCTGCGAGAGCAGCGACACTTCGATTTGCAGGCGATCAAGCTCTTCGGCGCGAATGGGAGGAAAACGCGGGTCATGCAATGCCGCGCTTGAGGCGCAGTGCGCGATACTTTCGTCAAGAGGCTTCTCGGCTTCCACAACGCCGATACAACCGCGCAATTTGCCCCCTATGAAGACGGTCACGAAGACGCCACAGACGCGGGCAAAAATTTCCTCCTTCGGAGACGAACCGGAGGGCGAGCGCGTCACCGAGGCTTGGACAGAATGACGGGCGAATTGAAGAAGTGCGCGGCGGTCTTCTTCGGCAAGTGCGAAATCAGGAAGGGACGGCATCCTTGGCTTTTTCGGCGGAGGCTTCCAGCGCCTGATTCATGCGCAGCTTGCGGCGCATTTTGATGCGGTCGTCGAGCTGTCCCCAGAAGCGCTGAAAATACTGGGCGGCGGAAACGAGCGCGCTAATGACGACGAGCCAGAGCAGAATTTTTGCGAGCGGCTTCAGAGAAGGATGGCGGGCGGCGCCGATTAAAACAGCAACCGCGCAAACCTGCAAAACCATTTTCGTTTTGCCAAGAGCTGACGCGGCAATGGTAAAGCCTTCGGCAGAGGCAATGTTCCGCAAACCAAGAACAGTGAATTCCCTGCCGATAATAATCACCACCATCCAGCCTGGAACGAGGTGCATGTCCACGAGAGAAACGAATGCCGCGGAGATGAGAAGTTTGTCTGCTATGGGATCGAGCAGAATCCCAAGCGTGGTGATTTGCAATCGGCGGCGCGCAAAATAACCGTCGGCCCAGTCGGTAGCCGCGGCAGTAAGCAGGATGAGGACACCCCAAACCTCGAAATGCATTGTAAAACCCCATAGCTCGATGTTCGGGCTGCGCGTAAGAAGGACAACAATGAGGAGGGGTACGAAGAAAATCCTGAGCAGCGTGAGCGAGTTGGGGAGGTTCATAGAGAGGAGGGGGGTAGAGGTGCCGCCCTGTGGCTTCGGCTACCGCCCCGATTCACTATAGACGCCGAGTATGCGTGCGTCAACGGTTGGCGGAGGGGAGAAAGGCGCCCGGAAAATCAGCAAATCAGGGTACTTCCAGGTTAACTCGACCCAAAGGCCACGATCACAGATAGGGATACTGATTCGTAACCCAAGCAGCACGGAACTGTGCAAAATTGGAAACTCGGAAGGAATCGCCATTTGCTGGCGTACGAGAATGTTACTAAGCATACATACACCGCAACTCATTCATTTAGCTGGGCTTACTTTACATTCCAACGCTTGCTCCAAAATCCTTCGCGATCCCTGTCGAAGAACTTGCTGAACCCTGCATCGAGAGTTTCCACAGTATTTTCCACAGGCTGCAAGCGTGTAATCGAAGCGGGCGGAAGCTCGTAAACCTCTAATTTGGGAAGGGTAAGAGGTGAATCCGCAAGCCTGTTTATTTAACCATAAACGGAACCGCAGCGGCTTCGAGAGCTATATAGTGCGCGGGCCACGTAATAGTCGCGCTGGCAGCAAAAGAATGGCGCTCAATAAGCTAAACACTCCGTTGACAGCAATGCCAACAGCCCGAAATGGGAGTGTTAGCAACCAGACGATGGGATACAGAACAAGGGCCAGAATCGCTAGCGGCCAGCAGAGCACCAGCAAAATGCACCACAAAAGGAATTTGACCATAGTTCCACCTCGCTATTCAGATTACGCAGAGGAGCGGCGAGAAGTTCCACGCGCCGCGAAATTATTGAGACGCAGCTTCTGAACGACGGAAGCAGGCACCTCAGCGTCGAGCTGCATGTGTGAATCATCCACTTCCGAGTGAAGCACCTTGCCCAGCGCATGGAGCAGAGCGAGCGTTTTACCTTCCGCGAGCGGAAGCCGAAGCGAAAGCGTGACAGTGGGATCGACGGGAAGCAAAACGTCCATTTGTTTAATCAGATCGTCGAGCCCTTCGCCAGTTAGTCCAGAGACAAGAGCTACGGGGGAATCGTGATTGCCTTTGCGCGATTGGGAGATAGCGAGCTTTTCCTCGGCCGAGAGACGATCAACTTTGTTGAAGACCCGGATCGCGGGCCGATCTGAAACACCCAGTTCAACAAGAATTTTCTTGACCTCCGCGTCGAGCTGCTCGTGATGGGGATTCGAAACATCGCTGATGTGAAGAATCAATGCGGCTTCCTGAACTTCTTCCAAAGTGGCGCGAAACGCGGTAATGAGCGGCTTTGGAAGATCGCGGATGAAACCGACGGTATCTGAAAGCAACGCGCGCCGGCCGGAAGGAAGTCGAACTGCGCGAACCGTGGGATCGAGAGTTGCGAACATGCGCGAAGAAACAAGAACTTCTGCTTTGCTTAGCGCATTGAAGAGCGTAGATTTTCCAGCGTTGGTGTAACCGACGAGTGCGATGGTGCCGAGAGGAACAGCATTACGTGCTTCGCGGCGGAGCGCGCGTTGCTTGCGAACCTGCTCAATATCCTGCTGGATTTTCCTGACGCGATCGCGGATACGGCGCCGGTCCGTTTCAAGTTTCTTTTCACCAGGACCGCGGACGCCAATACGGCCAGCTCCACCGCCCGCGCCTCCGGCTCCGCCTCCGCCGCTTTTGCCTCCAAGCCGGGACATTGACGCGCCCTTGCCCGTGAGGCGCGGAAGCATGTAGTTGAGCTGCGCCAGTTCCACTTGCAACTGGCCTTCGCGGCTGCGCGCATGTTTCGCAAAAATGTCCAGAATAAGTTGGGTGCGGTCGATTACGCGTTTTTCCGTAAACTCTTCGATGTTGCGCTGCTGCACTGGGGAAAGATTGCAATCGAAAATGATGAGCGGCGCTTTTCGCGCGTTCGCCTCTGCTGTAATTTCTTCAAGCTTGCCGCGTCCAACGAGAGTGGCGGGATCAGCTGCATCTCGCAATTGAAAAACGGTCCCTGCAACATCGGCGCCCGCGCTGCGGGCGAGTTCGACCAATTCCACCAGCGATTCTCGCTCGGGAACACCTGCGGGCTGGCCCGGAAAGCGGGGTGAACGCTTCCAGGCAACGCCGACGAGGAGGGCGCGTTCGGTAACAGTGATTTGTTGGCTGGATTTCATCGAGTGTACGGACCGGACGCTTTACTCGGCGTGAGAGCGGCAGGCTGGAGTTTCCCCATCGGTTTGATTATACGCCTGAGGGTTGCTCCCGGCGAGAGAAGCCGAGAGAGGCAAGATGCTCGGCGGCGGCTTGCTGAATTTGTTTGTCATCGCCAAAGCCCGCGAGCCAAAAAACGCCGTGTTCGCGGCGGAACCACGTGAGCTGGCGTTTTGCGTATTGACGAGTAGCCTGCTGGATTGCGGCACTGGCTTCATCCAAAGAGATTTTGTTTTGCAAGACATCGCGCAGTTCACGGTAGCCAATGAAATCGAATGGCTTCGAATTCTCCGAATCAGTTTCATTGAGGAGGTTTCTAACTTCATCCAGCCAGCCGTTTGCAAGCATTGCGTCCGTTCGGAAGTGAATGCGCTCTACGAGCGCTTCGCGTTGCGGTTGCAAACCGATCTTCACTGGCGTCCACCCAATTAAAGGTCTCCGCGCCGTACGGTGAACTTCGGATAACGGCTTGCGTGCAAGGAGGCAGACTTCGATGGCGCGAATGATTTTTTGCTCGTCAGCAAGAGCGATTTTCGCGGCCGTCTCTGCATCCAGCCTTTTCAGGATTGCATGAAGATGGCCGCGCCCATGCGCGATGGCGCTTTCGCGTAACCTTTCGCGGATTTCTTCTGAGCGTTGAGGTAAATCCGCAAGACCTTCCAGCAAAGCCCGCAAGTACAACCCCGTTCCCACGGTGAATATGGGCAGTTTGTTGCGCACTTTCAAATCAGCTAGAACGAGCTCCGTGCGTTCTCTGTAGTCGCCGGCGGTGGAAGCTTCTTCAGGATTCAGAACATCCAGCAAGTGATGTGGAATGGCAGCGCGTTCTGATAGCGTGGGCTTCGCAGTGCCTATATCAAACCCCCGATAGAGCTGCGTAGAATCACATGCGACAATTTCCCCGCTGAACTGCTTTGCGAGCGCCACTCCAAGCGCGGACTTACCTGACGCGGTCGGGCCAACAATCACGACCATCGGCAAATCGGAAACTGCGGAGTTCATCGAAACAGGATATTCCATCCGCGGAAAAGAAGAATGCAAACTACAACTACAGCGAGCAGGATAGTGCCGAGAACTTGTTGGCGCGAAGGCTTCACTGCTGGTTCAGGATCTCTGGCGGCAGATTGTAAAGGTAAATTGCCTGCAATTCGATATAGGGGCCTGTGAATGCGGATGGAAGCGGTTCGAAGGGATTCGAGGCGCGAATGGATGAAACTGCCGCGCGATCGAGCGGCTCTTTGCCAGATGAACGAACAAGAATCGGATAGCCCGGTGGAACGCTGCCGTCGCGCATGATTCGAAACTGCAGAACCACCATTCCTTTTTCGCCGAGCATGACCGATTCCGGAATCACGGCTTGCCAGTTGCGATCCACGATGGTCTGCACGCGAGCGAGATAAACACTGAAGTCCACGCCCTGATCCGGCGTAAGCATCGCCATGCCACCGTATGCCTGGCCAGCTCGGCCACTGCCACCCGCGGAGCGCGGCACAGGCACGTTTTGAATCGTCGCACGAGGACCGGAAATTCCCGGCGATTGACGTTGCGGCGCATTATCGCTCGGGCGTGTGTTCCCGTATTTCGGCAGCACCAGTCCCGGCTGCGGCTTCGGTGTGTCGGGAACTTCCAGCTTCAGCGGATTGTTTGAAGCGACTTCCGTTTTTGGCTCGGGTGCAGGCGGAGTTGTGTTTGTCTGCGGAGTCGGAGCCGTCGGTAATTCTGTTTTTGGTTGTAGCTGCGGTTGCGGAACCGGCGTGGGCAATGTAGGAGGAGCAATCTTTCTAATCACATTCGGATTCACTTGAATACGCGGCTGAGGTGGACGCGCAGGCGCGGGAATATCCAGAGGTCCGGGCGGCAATAGCAGCGTGACGTTCTTGCGGGCGATTTCGTCGTCGGTCGTCGTTTTCTTCCGGTGAAAATCCGGCGTAATACGAAGAGCAATCAGGATCAACACATAGACGACAGCCGTCGTTACGCGGTTAATGAGCTCTTCGCGTGTTTTCTGCGCGCGATCAACCGGGGTTACAAGCAATTGCACTTCGCCCGTGGTGAAAACGTCCCCTTCAACCAAATCCACCGGCCGGGTAAAAGCATCCGCGATATTTTCGGGCGGCGGCGCAACACCAACGGGAATCGCAACGCGTTCATCGAGCTCGCTAGGAAGCGCAGGAGCAGCGGCTGGATCTCGTCCCGGTAATGGTTCAATTTTCGCGTCACGCGGAACGACTACACGCGCCGAAATAGATTCGAGCGGAAGTCCCGGGGGGATTTGCGATTTCTCTTCGAGCGGTCCCGTCGTGATGGTTCCCGGAATGAGCGTGCGCTCATCGAGCGCGGTGGGGCGGCCGGGGGTAGCAATGAGCGTTGTCGGCCGGGCATCCGGCGGCACTAAAGTCCGAGGGATCATTTGTCTTCTTTTTGGAGCGACGCGGCCGGTCGAGGAGCGCGGCTGTCGTCCGTGAGTTGGACGCGCTCGGCATGCTCGTGGATGCTTGTCATTACGCGCACGGCAAGTTCGAGCGAAGCGCGGCAGGATTCGCCGTTCGTTTTCGGCGGTTTGCGCGTTCGAACCGCATCAAGAAACGCTTCCAGCTCTGCGCGGAGCGGTTCAACGGCTGGGGCATCTAGTTTCTGAAATCCGAAATCAGGTTCCGGCCCAGGGCGATTCACCCGAACACGCAGGGCATCGCGTCGCGCATAGTCGAGTGAAATGTATTCATGCTGCTGGAAAAAGCGCACCTTGCGAACGCGTTCTGTCGAAACGCGGCTGGCGGTTACGTTTGCAACAGCGCCACCTTCAAATTCCAGGCGCGCGTGAGCGATATCCACCTTATCTGTCAGCACAGGAATGCCGACAGCTTTCACTTCGGTCACCGGCTCGCCGACAAGTGCCAGCAGAATGTCGAGGTCGTGGATCATCAGGTCGTAGATGACATCCACGTCGAGACTGCGCGGCGTAAACACGCCAAGACGATGTACTTCGAAAAAGAGCGGCCGATTGAGTATTGGCTCGACGGCAAGCACAGCCGGATTGAAGCGCTCTACGTGGCCAACTTGCAAGATGCGTGAATTGCGTCGCGCTGTTTCAACGAGCTTGTCGGCTTCAGCGAGATTTGCCGCCATCGGCTTCTCGACGAGCACGTCAATTTCCTGTTCCATCAAATGGCAGCCAACTTCCGCGTGCGCAATCGTCGGTACGGCAACGCTTGCCGCATCAATTTTTCCGCGCAATTCATTTAAAGAAGAAAATGCCTGCGTACCAAACTCTGTGGCGAAAGCCGCAGCGCGCGAAACATCCGAATCGAAAACTCCCACGAGCTCCGCGCCTTGTATTTCTTTGTAAACGCGTGCGTGATTTCGACCAAACTCACCGCAGCCGACAACAGCCACACGGATAGCTTTGTTTTGTGCGGCAGCCGTCATTCCCTATTCATTCCCTTTGCAGCTTCGTTTGGTTCCGCAACAACCGGAAACGCCTGAATGGCGATCCCCGCCTGGTTGGCCAACTCAACGAGTTTTTCGCGGTCAAAAAACAAAGTCCGGCCTGCGTCCACGGCGAGCGCCGTAGCACCACAAGACCGCATCTGTTGGATGGTCGGCAGCCCGATGACGGGTACATCAAACCGCATGTCCTGTTTCGGCTTGCTTACCTTCACAACGACGAGTTGTTTGTCCACAGCAAGCCGCGCCGCACGCGCGATCGTTTCGTCCGTGCCTTCCATGGCTTCCACCGCAATGCACGCTTTGTCTGAAATCACCACAGTCTGGCCAATATCCATGCCGGCGATTTGGCGCGCCACGCCGAGGCCGTAGCTAATATCCGCAGCTTCGTTTTCGTTGGGAGCACGTTTCGTAAGAACGCCTGGCTCGGGGACAAGTGGCTTGAGAAAAAGCGTCGAATCCACCAGATGGATTCCTTCATCTTCCAGAACTTTCGCAACAGCTCCAATAAGTGCGTCGGTATTTTTTCGCGGAAGCGCGAAGAGCAGTTTCGCGAGCTTCCAATCCGGCCGAATCGAGCTGAAAATCTTTGTGTGTTTGACCTGCCCCGCCATCACCGCCTGTTTGACGCCTTCTTCGTGCAATAAATCAATTGTCTTGCTGAGTTCACCGAGGCTGACCCAGTGCAACCGCTTAACCCTTACTTCAAGGTCCGGATCGGCTTCCTCTTTGATGGCGATCACTGCCATCTCAATTCCCTGACTGCGCGCGCCTTCCAGAACCAGAAACGGAAATCGCCCGTTTCCAGCGATGAGTCCCCATCCGGTTGTGTTGGTTGTGTCTGTGGACATGGATTCGGTGAACGATCTACTTAACGATGCCGCGCTCGGCAGTCTCAATGAATTGGACAAGTTCAATCACATCGGCAGAAGCCGCAAACTGTTCACGAATTCTTGCGAGCGCCTGCGACGTGTTCAATTTCGAACGCAGCAGCAGCCGAAACGCGCGTTGCAAAGTCTGTCGCCGCTCTTCGCTAAAACCTTTACGCTCCAGGCCAATCGAATTGATACCAAAACTCTTTGTCTCTCGTTCGGTAACGACGCGGGAAAACGGTGGAACATCCTGGGTAATGACGGTGCAAGCCCCGATATAGGCATAGCGGCCAACTCGGCAAAATTGATGAACCGGCGAAAGCGCCCCGACGGTAACGTGATCTTCAATCGTGACGTGGCCCGCGAGCGTGGCCGCGTTTGCAAAAATGTTGTGGCTGCCGATGACCGTGTCATGCCCGATGTGCGTGTACGCCATAAAAAGATTGTCGTTGCCTATTTTCGTAACCGCTCCGCCCTTTTTCGTTCCGCGGCTCACCGTTACGCACTCGCGAAATGTATTTCCTTCTCCAACAACGAGCTCTGTGCGCTCTCCATGAAACGTCAAATCCTGCGGATCGCCACCAACTGCACTGAACGAGTGAAAAATATTGTTCGCGCCGAATTTCGAGGGCCCGTTGATGACGGCGTGGCTATGAACGATGCACCCGTCACCCAACGAAACGTGCGGGCCGATCACTGCGAACGCGCCCACGCTTACACCAGCGCCCAACTTTGCTTCCAGCGAAACCGATGCTTGCGAATGAATTTCGGGCTTTGGCATTTCTACGATTCTTTGGGCGCCGGTTCGCGGTCAATCATCTTGCACATGATGATACCTTCCGCAGCCAGCTCGTCCCCCACGTATGCTTTGCCTTCCAGCTTGCAAAAATCGCCGCGCCAAGCCAGAACATTAATCTCCAAGCGCAATTGATCGCCGGGCACCACGGGCCGCCGGAAGCGAGCTCCATCCACGGCAACGAAATAGAGCAGCTTCTTGTCTCGATCCGGAATTTCGAGCAGCAGCAAAAATCCGCCAGCCTGCGCCATCGCCTCAATGATGAGTACGCCAGGCATTACCGGTTTGCCTGGAAAATGTCCCGCGAAATGGCCTTCGTTGATCGTTACGTTTTTGATGGCGACAATCCGCTTCAGCCGCTCCACTTCGATAATGCGGTCGATCATCAAGAAAGGAAAACGATGCGGCAACATTTTCTGGATTTCAGTTATGTCGTAGACCATTCCATCTCTCCGCTGCGCGGGCAGAACCTACGCGCCTGGGATGCCCCCGCCAAAACTACCATTATAAAGGAAGGCGGGGCGGCTGAGAGGGGCAATCTGTTGCGAAAAGTTGCTGACCGCGTTGCCGAAGCGCGGCGCGGTTGTTAGCATGACCGGGTGAAATCGGCGCCCGCCATCCCTCAAGAACTCCACAGGTTTCTGGTTCCGCAGCTTCCGAAAATGCTGGAAGTGCTCCGCCAATTTACGCTGGCGGAATCCCCCAGCACGGAAAAAGCAGCAGCTGACCGCTGTGCGGAATTGATTGCAGCGGAATGGGCCATACGGCCAGTCGAAGTGAACCTCGTGCCGCAAAAATCACGCGGGAATCACATTCGTATTGTATGGCGCGCAAAAGGACCAAAACCCAAAGGCCAGCTTTTGGTCCTCGGCCACTACGACACTGTTTATGCGACAGGTACGCTCGAAAAAATGCCGTTTCGCGCAAACGGCGCCAAGGCTTTCGGCCCTGGCGTGTTCGATATGAAGGCTGGAATTGTCCAGGCGCTCTTCGCACTGGATTCGCTGCAGCAGACGAAGACGTACGTCGACAAGCAAATTGTGTTTCTGTGGACGTCTGACGAAGAAATTGGGTCGGAGTCCTCGCGCAAATTATTGGAAAGCGAGGCACGGCGAAGCGATGCGGTATTTGTCCTGGAGCCGTCGCTCGGGCTAAAGGGACTTCTGAAAACAGCACGCAAAGGGGTAGGAGAAGCAGAGTTGATCGTGTATGGCAAAGCGTCGCACGCGGGGCTCGCGCCGGAAAAAGGTGTAAACGCTGTACACGAACTGGCATTGCAAATTGCGAAGATACTCGAGTGGAACGACTTGAAGCGCGGCGTGACCGTAAATGCCGATGTAGTCAGAGGCGGCACACGCGTTAACGTAATTGCGGAGCAAGCAAAAGCCGTAGTTGATTTGCGCGCCCTGCGTGTTTCCGACATGCGAGCGATCGAAAAAAAATTGAAATCGCTGAAACCGATTATGAACGGCGCCAGGCTCCAAGTGAACGGGGGCTTCAGCCGCGCTCCGCTAGAACGCAAAATCAGCGGTGCGTTATTTGCGCGTGCGAAGAATTTGGCAGCTGAAATGGGAATCACATTGGGTGAAGGCACTGCAGGCGGCGGCTCGGACGGCAATCTCACTGCCGCACTCGGCATTCCAACACTAGACGGCCTCGGAGCCGTCGGCGACGGAGCACACTCCGCGCATGAATATATTTTCGTCAAAAAAATGCCCGAACGTGCCGCGGTGCTTGCAGGGCTGCTGGCCAACTCCTAAACAATTTGTTCCAGAATTACCGGACGTAGTTCTTGCGAAGATATTCCGCTGTGGATTGCATCAAATCGTTGTAATCGCTGTGCAAAACATTGCGTAACGCCGTCTCTGTCGGTTGTCCCGCCCCAATTTGTTCCAGCACCCGCTCAATATCGCCCATGCCGGTCGTTTGCACGATGGCCTCAACGTTTGCGAGAGCCCACGCGTATGCATAGCCCGCCGTGTTACCGGGAAAGTGCATCCACGACCCTTCGAGTTGGCCAAGCGATGCGCCTTGCTTCGCATCGTAAATTTTCACGAGTGCCGCGGCGTTATCACCGCTCCGTTTTCCTTCCATCCATTGCGCAAGGCCTTCCTGGAGCCAGGTCGGCGCCTGGCCGTGTGTCTTTTGCTGTACGAAGCTGTGCGTAAGCTCGTGCCTGAGCACGCGAGATAGCTCGGGCGTCATGCTCGTGAGGCCCTGCACGGGAACGCGGATGCGGCCGTCATTCAGAGCGCCAACCCAATTGGGCGCGTTCGTGATGTCCGAAAAGGCTTGCTGCGTATAAAGAATCACGCCGATGGAATCCGGCGTGGAAAAACTCAGTTCGGATTCAATGGCACCGTAGTGTGCTTCTAAAGTCCGAAGAACTTCGCGAGCAAGCGCCGGTTCCGAGGCCCCGCTGTAGCGCAAATTGAAGTGCGCGCTCTCGTTTTCTTTGTAACTTTCTTCTTCCTGTTTGTCTTTGGCTGCCTTGTCGAGAGCAGCCTGCACTTCTGGATCCGCACGCAGAGCGAGTGCGCGTTTCCACTCTGCAACAGCTTGATCGATCTTGTTGAGCCCGTAGTAAGCCCACCCCGCGAGCTTCGATACGTCCGGATTGTCAGGCGCTACGCGGCGTGCACGTTCCAGATATTCGAGCGACTGTTTGAACTCGCTACGCCTTAGGTGCAGATAGGCCACGTTCATCAACAGAACAGGCTGTTCCGGCGCGAAATTGAGCGCGGTCCGTTCATCGCTCAGCGCATGCTCCATGTCTCCGTGAGCCATTTCGTATTGCGCGGCAACATGGTGGGCAAGCGCAGCGCTATCGCCGGCAGCCTTGCCTCCCGAACGGGCATCGCCTTCGAGCTTTGCGATGAAGGTGCGATCGATAGAGCCGTCGTGGACCGCTCCTTGCTCGATCTCATTTCCTGCGCTGGCTATGCCAATCGATTCGAGGGCAGGAGGCGTGATAGCGAGGTCTGAAGCAGCTTGCGCAAAGGAACCCGGCATGCCGCCAACGCCTTTTATGATGTGATCCACGATGGATTTGGGAAGCGTGAGAGTGCCGGCAGAAGTCTCGTAGTGAATCTTGTCGCCTTCCTCGGTAACGCTGAGCGCGACAATCTTGCGGCCATTCTTGAGGACAATCGTGTCCGCGGAAGCAAGGACAGTGGCAGAAAGGAATAGAATGCTGCACGCCGCGATGCGCGCGAAGAGTTTCTGGGGCCGCATATCTGCATTTTAAGGCGCAGTATGGCGCAGCGCTTACTTCCCTTGTCCCCGCATGCCGTAAATGACTACACTGCCTGTATGCGGGCCCGGGGCATTGCCGTACTTATTCTGCTGTTTTCCTTTCCGTCTCTTCTCTCAGCTGAAGATCCCAAATCAGCCCGCGAACTCTTCCGTTCGTTGAATGAGTTGCAACTCGACCCGTCCGCTGTCTATACGCTGCCGCCCGCTAGCAGGATCGAATTGCAGCGCGGCGATGTGCAATTTAGTTTTGAAGAAGGGCGCATCAGCTTTTTCTCGGCGCTTGACGGCCGCGTGAGCGGAGTCGTTTTTTCAGGGCGCGGGCATATTCTGGCAGCCCCCCGCGATCCGGTGGAAAAGCAGCAAATGGCGCTTTTTACCGGATCTCCTTTGCTCGATCAAAGCATCTCCTCCACCTACATTCGCTTCACCGACGACACGAGGGAGGAACTTCTCCGTCAATTGCAGAATGCAGGGATTGCCCCAAAGGACGATTTGAATTTTGTCACGCGTTGGGATGCGCTTCTCCCGTCGTTTAATATGCTTCATTCCCTGCGAATTTTGTCCGAACAGTTCACCGAAAATCCGCGGCCATATTTTTACGCGGCGATTGAGGGGCTTTCTACCGGCCCATTCGATTTCGTTTTTGACAAAGACCGCGAAGAGCCCATGTTTCTGGGGCAGGTGCGCAAAACAGGAAATTCCTCTTACTATGACGTTTGGGCCTCCTATCGTGTACCGGATGTTTCGGCGCATCCTCCGGCTTTTCGTTCGCTTGCCTATTCGCTGGATACGACGATTCAACTGGACACAACTCTCACCGGTTCCGCTGTAGTCCGTCTCCGCGCGGAGAGCGACGGCGAAAGATTTCTCTCCTTTCAATTCTCCCGGAATCTGCGACTGAAATCCGTGACGGGGGAAAATGGCCAGACGCTGGAATTTTTCCAGAATGAGGGAATGACTCCACAGCAACGCGAGCTGCAAGGGAACGACCTCCTTATTGTGATTCTTCCCGTTGCACCGAAACGCGGCGAAGAGTTCCGCCTGACATTTCAATATGCGGGGAAAGTGATCCAGGATTCCGGTAACGGAGTCTTCTTTGTCGGTGCAAGAGAGAGTTGGTACCCCCACCTCGGCGATGCAGCCGATTTCTCAACTTACGAAATGACGATGCGGTGGCCTCACCGGCTGCGGCTTGCGGCAACCGGAATGAAACTGGACGAAAAAGAAGAAGGCGATTTCCGGGTCGGCCATTGGAAAACGGAAACTCCCGCCGCTGTGGCAGGTTTCAATCTCGGCGAATACGCGTTTGCCTCGATACCTGGTACCAAATATTCCATCGACGTCTACGCAAATCGTCAGTTGGAAATGGCGCTGGAGCGGCGGCTGCGCGCGTCGGGCGATGACCTCGGGACGGCGCTTTCCATGACGCGCCTCGCTGGTGCCCCAAAAATGCAATTGCCCTATATACAGCCCAGCCCTGCCGACGGACTCAAACAGCTCGCAAAAGAAATCGATTCGTCCATCCATTTTTACGAGGGATTCGCGGGACCGTTCCCATTTCGGCAGCTCGCAGTTTCACAAATCCCGGGAACGTTTGGCCAGGGATGGCCGGGCCTTCTCTATCTTTCGACTTTTTCTTTTCTTCCGGCCGCGGCGCAGGAACAAGCCGGACTTTCGACCGCGGGACAGGAACACTTCAGCGAGTTGGTACCGTTTCACGAAGTAGCCCATCAGTGGTGGGGCAATGTGGTCGGTTGGTCGAACTACCGGGATCAATGGATTGACGAAGCAATTGCCAATTACTCCGCATTGCTTTTTGCGGACAGTCAAAAAACTCCTGATCGCAAAATGCATATCTGGCTCGAACGCTATCGCAACAAGCTCGAAGAAAAACTGCCAAATTCTGAATTGGTGGCCGCGGACGCCGGCGCCCTTTCCCTCGGCAACCGCCTCACTTCTTCAAAAGCTCCGGATGGATTCGAAGTATTGATCTACGCAAAAGGCGCATGGACGATTCACATGATCCGCGAAATGCTGCGGCAGCCGGGAGCGAAAAATCCCGACGCGCGATTCCAGGCGTTCATGCAAAAACTGTTCACGAAATATAGCTACCGCGCACTTTCCACCAGTGATCTCCAGCATGAACTAGACACCGTGATGACACCCGCGATGGACATCGAAGGTAATCATTCGATGGAATGGTTCATCGAAGATTGGGTACGCGGCATCGGAATACCACACTATCGTGTGGAATACACCACGCGGCGCACCGAGAAAGGCTTCGCCGTGAAGGGAAAACTCCTGCAAACGCGAGTGCCGCGCGGATTTGTTGCTCCCGTTCCAATCTATTCTTCTGGCGGAACATTGCTCGGCCGGGTGATAGCAGGCGGTGAAGAGACTCAATTCCATTTCACTACGACAAGCGACCCCGGAAAACTGCAAATTGATCCACACATGACGCTTCTGTGCGTCGTCGAACACGAAAAGAAATAAAGTAAAGAGGATCAGAATCTGCGATAGATCTGTTCTTTTTCAAAGAGCGGGCTCTTGGGATTGAGTTCTGCCTGTCCTGATTTCCCCAGAACATAGGCAAAGCCTTCCGGGTCCGCGGGCAGTCCCTGCAAAATTCCTGCCTGAACCAGGTCCCGCATACTTTCCGCAGGATGTCCCGTTTTCTTTGCGAAATCGGCAAGCAGCAGATTGAGTTGCTCGCGGTCATCATCCGCCTTCAAGAGGATAAGATGTACTTTCGCGTTTTCCTTGATGGTCGGGTCCTGTGAAGATTGGTAAATCTCGCTCCACAAGATGCGCGATGTCTGCCGCGTATCGCCGCTTTCGACTATGCGCGCCGCCATTAGTTTCATCCAGGGAGCGGCCGAGGGAACTTTGCTGCCTTCCAGATATGCGTCGGAAGCCTTTTGATTGTCGTGCAGCGCGAAGTAGTAGACGTTCCCGAGATCCTGATACAGCCGCCAGTAATCAGGGTTTTCTTTGGTGCCACGCTGAATGAGTTGGATCGCCAGGTCCGGGCGCCCCGCGCCAACTGGCCGCGCTTCGGAAAGGAATGTCGAACCGAAACGATACGCGGGAATCAGATTCGGATCGAGGGTTGTCGCCAAATCGAGCAGCGGCCAGAGGCTCTCGAGGTTTTGCTCGCGTCGTTCGCCCTTGCTTCCGTAATACTGAACCACGCGCGTCCAGTAAATATCTGCTAGTAACGGCGCGTACTCGAGGCTTAGGGCTTTCATCATCTTCCCCGAGCGCAGCACGACCTCATCCTGTTCTTCATGAAGCGCCGCGAGCCCGCTATCAATCGAATGCTGAAGCCGCCAAATGCCGGCAAATCCGGCAGGCAGAACAAGCCAGAGCAATATCGCGATTGATTTCTTGTTGTTCATTTCAAATTGCGCCGCGAAAAAACAACGGAAGCCGTGGCCAGTACGATCGCGCAGTAGAGCGCGGCGTAAGCAGTATTTTGCAAAATCAACGTGCCGGGAATCGGTTTGCCGTGCGCGGCTGCCGCCATGACATTGAAATTTTCAAAATTCGGCAGCACATAGGATATCCACGAAAAAAATACCTGCATCGCGGGACCGACTTTGCTGCCATTCAGATTCCGCATTTCGTGAATGAACAATCCTGCCACATACAAACCTACTGTGAAGAGAATTGCGAGTAGCTGCGAGGTAAAACAGGAAAAAAGCAGAGCCAATGCGACAACGATCGCTATCTTCAGCAGAATGAAATAGACCGCGACTAATACTGCCGCGTCGCCGCCGTCAAGCGAGTGTTTGACAAAGAGTAGGGCAAGAAAAAGACCAAGTGCCATCGCCGCGGTGTTGACTGTGAGTGTGAGGACAAGACCGCCAAATTTTCCGACGAGAAATTCCCAGCGGCTGATGGGTTTCGCAAGCAGTGCATAGAGCGTGCGCTTGTCCATTTCTTTGGAAACGAGTCCGACGCCAGTAAAGACCGCGATGAGAAGTCCGATAAGCGAAATTGCACTTAGACCCAGACTGACGATTACGATGGTTTCGATGCCAAGTGAAATCTGGCCGACGAAAATTGCCGCAGTCATCATTAGAAGCGCGAAAAATACCAGGTTGTAGAGCACGCGGTCGCGCACCGCTTCGCGAAACGTATTCAGTGCAACGGAAAATATCCGGCTCATTTCCCGTGAACCTCAATCGCCGCCGCTTGTGCGCGATCCTTCGCCACAAGATGCATGAAATATTCTTCGAGTGTAGGTTTGATTTGCGAAACAGAAGCAATTTTCGCGCCCGCCGCTTTTAATTCATCCAACGCCGCGTAAAGCGAATCTTCAGGCACTCGCAGCGCATAACGGCTTCCTGATTTTGTGGCCTTCGCCAAAATCGCAGCGCCCTTTGCGTTTGCAGCATCTGCCTCAAACAAAATCTCCATTCCCTGCGTTTGCAGCCCGACAATTTCATCCGGCCGCCCAACACCTTGCAGTTTTCCGCCAACGATGACGCCCACTTTGTCGCAAAGCATTTCCGCGTCCGTCAAAATGTGCGTGGAAAAAAGCACCGTCCTTCCTTCCCGCTTCAATTCCAGAATGATGTCGCGGACTTCGCGCCGGCCGATGGGATCGAGCCCGGACATCGGTTCGTCGAGAATGACAACTTTGGGATCGTGAAGAATTGCTTGCGCCAGCCCAACGCGCTGCAGCATACCCTTCGAATATTTTCTCAATTGAATTTTCCCTGCGGTCTCGAGCCCGACTTTCTTCAACATTTTTTCAACGCGCTCTTTCCGCTCCGCCGCACTAAAATCGTAGAATCGCGCAAAATAATCCAGCAACTCAGCCGCGGTCAGGTAATCGTAAAAATACGGTTGCTCCGGCAAATAACCGATGTCTTTGTGCATTGCCACGTCGCTAATCGGGCGGCCAAGAATCGTAGCGCTGCCGGACGTTGGGAAAATAATCCCCATCAGCAATTTTATGGTTGTTGACTTCCCCGCACCGTTCGGTCCCAAGAATCCAAACGCTTCGCCTTCCTCGACCTGCATAGTCAGGTTTTCCAGCGACCTTTTCGTCTTCATGTGGAGAAAGCCGGTTGGATAGTCCTTGGTCAGGTTTTCAATCTGGATGGCGGAATCAGTCATGGACATATTTTTGAAAAGCAGCGGCACAGCGTCAACTGGTCAAAAGAAAAATGTGCGCGAAGTGAAACCGCGGCGAGTTAGCTGGCGTTGCGGCCAGTGCCGATTTGCACCAAATCGCCCGGCACGGGCGGGGGTGGCATGGGCATCGGTTTTTTCGTTTGCGGGTCGCGCCAGTTGTCGAGCATGGCGATTTGCTGCACGCAGGAGACAGTGCAGCGAGGGCCGCAATATTTATCGGTCAAATATTCGTGGCGGCGCATTTCCGGCGTATATTGCGCGAGCGGAATTCCCGGATAGCCGCGCTGCTGCGAGCACCAATGCACCAAGCCATCTTCGCAAACGTACAAATAGCGTGCCCCCGAGCGGCAGCGCCACGTATGCTCTTTCGCACGCGCCACATTGTGCTGAAAATCGTTGAAGCGCGAGAAGGACCGCTTGCCGAGCTCCATAATCTCTTCAAAAATTCCAATTTGCTTGTCGTCGAGCGGTTTCAGTTGCCCATTGTGGTCGTGAATGATGCCGACTGTGCTGGTGAAACCAAGTTCGACGGCGCGATGCGCAATCGTCAGCGCATCCTCTGGACTTTTTACGCCGCTGCCGAGCACCGAATTGATGTTCACCTGAAATACCGCATGCTCCGCCAGCCATTCCAATCGTGAATCCAGCGTCTTTAAACTTTTCTTGGAAACTTCATCCGGCGTCACGTTATCGATGGAAATTTGCAGGTGCTCGAGCCCCGCATCGTTCAAACTCTTGATGCGCTTTTCGCTCAGTAAAAATCCATTCGTGATCATCCCGGCAATCATGCCGCGCTTGCGGATGTGACGGATCACTTCTTCGAGTTCCGGATGCATCAGCGGTTCGCCGCCGCTGATCGTGATGATCGACGTCCCCATGTCTGCGAGCAGATCCAGCCGCCGCTTCATCTCTTCCAGCGGCACCGGTTTCGAGACGTCGTCATACTCATTACAATAGCCGCAATCGAGATTGCAGCGCCGCATAGGAATAATATGGACGAGCACGGGATGCTTCGTCGAAAGCAGCGCCTTCGTGATCATGCGCAGCTCGCGCGCACGTGTTCGCGCAAAGCGCAAACTCCGGCGCAGACGTACGCCGCCAGTCGCTTTAGCGATTTTTGCCTTTACCGCCATGAATTGCTGAATTTCCCCTGCCTTTAAGTATACATCACGCGAAACTTCGCGCTTCCGCCGCGCGCTTCCTTGCTAACATTTGCTAAATTCCTGGTCCACGAGGCGACGCCCATGAAAATTTTTGCCCTTGCCCTGTTGCTGGTGTTTACCCTGAACCCGGCTTCCCCAAGCCAGGACAAATCCAGCTCGTCCGATGAAATTCAGATCAAACAGCTCGAGCGCGCTTGGAATCAAGCTGAAGCAAGACAAGAAACCAACGCCATCGATAATCTCGTTGCGGACACGCTCGCCTACACCGATTACGACGGCTCGTTCATGAACAAGTCCGAATACATGAAATGGATCACCGAACCCGGCCAGAAAGCGGACCACCTTTACGATGAAGGCATGACCGTTCACGTCTACGGCAACGCCGCGGTGGTCAACGGGATCTATCGCGAAACCGGAACGACAAAGGGCAAACCGTACGTCATTCGCTCGCGTTACACCGATACCTGGATTCGCCGCGCGGGCATTTGGCAATGCGTCGCCAGTCATAGCACACTCATCCCGGCAAAATAACATCTCCGTTCTCTGCGTTCCACGTGAGCTCTGTGATAAGTTTGTCCCTCCTACGGAGCGCCATGAAATTCGCCAAATATCTTTTCTATATCGCTGGGGTTTGGGGAATTCTGGTCATCACGCCGCTGTATTTTATTTTCAATCAGATTCCAGAAAAGGATCCGCCACCGATTACGCATCCGCTGTTCTACTACGGTTTTGCGGGAGTAGCGCTCGCGTGGCAATTCGTGTTCCTGGTGATTGGGTCGAATCCCGTGCGGTTTCGCCCGCTCATGCTCGTCGGAATCCTCGAAAAGCTTGGCTATTTTATCCCTGCTCTCCTGCTCTATTCGCAACATCGCGTTCACATCGCCGATGTCTATCTTTCGTGTGGCGACGCGCTGCTGGCCATGCTTTTCCTGATTGCGTATCTGAAAACGCCCAGGACCTAAACGCCGACCCAATTTCGCTCTGCCGGAAATAGCCGACACCAGCGCTGGATTTCTCTTCCAGCGTCGTACGTGAAGCTTCTGCACCAACTCGCAATTGCCGCATATTCGTGCGCTTTTCCTTCATCAGCTCCCTGCCCGCGCTGGCATGCAAAGTGCCTCTTAACTCGGCAACCCTCGAAGAGGAGATCCACCTTCATGAAGAAATTCCTTGTCTCCTTGCTCATCCTTTCGTTTACCTGTCCACAAATTGGGGCGCAACAGCAGCCCGATCAAAAACACATCGAATCCATCAAGAAAAGAGTCGCGGACAGCGTGGACAAGCAACGCTCCGTGGTCATCGAGACCTACGACCACCGGCGACTGCAAGGATCCATCAGCGAAGCGGGCCCTGACAGCTTCGTCCTTAACTACCAAGTCCAGGCCACAACGCTCGAATACAGCGACGTCAAGAAAATCAAATGGCACTCGCAGCTTTCGCGACAAAGCAAATCGCTCGTTGTCGCCGCAATTGTTACTGGTGGTCTTTTTGCCCTCATTATCCTTGTCGGAGCTGCGCGTGATTAAGGAAACGCGGGTGTGAGTGGCTCCGAAAAGATTCGGAAAATTTCGTCCCAACCACCTGCCACAGCATATCGCGCTTAAACCTCACGAATTACGACAAGTATTCGTACATAATCTCATTGACAATATAATTAGAATTCTCTTATCTTTATCCGCATCAATCCAACCCAGCCATACGCTCGATACCTCGCAAGATAGGAGGGGGCAAATGCAGGTTCGCGGATGGCCACGTCTCTCTTCAACATCCACTTGAATGAAAAAACTTGACCGCCTGGGCTGGGCGGAAGGCTTGGCATTCTCTGCATTCGGAGTTCGCGTCGGATTGCGCGTTAGTGTGCCCGGAGTGTTGACTCGCGTGCTCCCCTTGCTGCCGCCCGGGTGGAGGAAATTCAATGGAGCAGTGGTCCAACGGTTGTATTCGTTAGTCGTAGGGGAAAGTTGCGAGCGTCCCGGTATGCGTCGTCCACATCTGCTCTATTCAGACATCCTGCGGGCGGCGCGAAGCACTTCCTTGGAACAAGTCCTGGAAGCATTCGAGACCGACCTTCACCGATACACCGCCGAAGCGTCATCCAAAAGGACTTTCCTGCACGCAGGCGTTGTCGGCTGGCAAGGACGTGCCATCGTGATTCCTGGCCGCAGCTTAAGTGGCAAGACAACGTTAGTCCGAGAGATGCTGCGCCTCGGCGCCACGTACTACTCCGATGAGTTCGCTGTCGTGGATGACTCTGGCCGGGTGCACCCATTCGCGCGGCCTCTCGGAATCCGCGAAGAGGATTCATACGCCCAGACGCCGTGCAAGGTCGAGAAGCTGGGCGCTATCGCAGGTGTCGGGCCGCTGACCGTCGGCATGACTGTGATTTGCGAATATCAGAAAGGCGCGCGTTGGCAGCCGATTCCGCTGTCGCAGGGACAAGGAGCCTTGGAACTCCTTTCCAATAGCATCGCAATCCGAAGTCAGCCGCATCAGACGCTCGCCAGAATTCATCAGCTTGCCAGAAACGCGATGTTCTTCAGAGGACCACGCGGAGACGCGCGTGAAACAGCCGAGCACATTCTAAATCTATCGTGCAAACATGAGCGACGGGAGACGGCATGAAAGAACGACAATTCCCTAAGGCTCGCTTGGATTGCCTCACGCGGCAATTCGAGGATGAAATTCTCATCTTCGACCCGATACGCCAGGAAGGCCATTGTTTGAATTCCACGGCGGCTGCCGTATGGAAGCTATGCGACGGTAAGAGCAATCCCTCCCAAATTGCACAGACGCTTTCGCGGCAGCTCTCCGTGCGCGTGGATCGGCAAGTTGTGGAGCTGGCACTGGAACAGTTGGCCCACGCTCATGTGCTCGAGGGACCTGAAGTATCAGTTAAAGAGTATTCGCGTCGCACCGCCATACGACGGATTGGAATAGCCGCGGCCATCGCTTTACCTTTGGTTACTTCCATTGTGGCTCCCATGCCTGCCCACGCGGCGTCGTGCGCGCACAACAACCAGCCGTGCACGGATAATGCGCAATGCTGCTCCGGTGTTTGCGTGCCGGTTGTAAATCGTTGCCTTGGCGGTTGATTTTCTTTCTTGTCGCATCGAAAGCGAGAATGTAGAGGGGTTATGGATCTCCGTTTGCAAAATACGATTATCGCCAGGAAAAAATATTCGGCACCGAAAGCGCGGGTGCTAAACCCGGATGTCCTTCACGAATTTCAAAAGGAAGCTTCCGCAGAGGACACGGCTGCGGCACAGCGGCTCCGTCCACTTTACTTGTGGAATGAGCGAACCGACCTGACCCCGATCGCCGCGCGATTCGTAATTCCTGGCGATCAGCGGAGTACCGATTGGCAGAGGGTGTTCCAATGTCGGAGAGCTCAGACGGAATTTGAGCAGTTGGAAGCCGAGTCGGAATTGTATTTCTTGGGTTCTTTGCCACACGGCTGTGATTTCAAAGTTGAGCTCCAAATGCTTTGCCCGGACGCTAAAACAAGAATTGCAGTCGTGAATGAGGTCGCAATTCCTTCCGACAAAAAGTCGGGATTTGTCGTCTTATCAAAGAAACAATGATTTGCCTCTCCTCCGCCGACGCCATCCCGCCGTCCTCACACAGTCGTAAACTTGCGAGGAATCGCACATTGCATCCTCTGATGCGGAGACCAATGGCAAATGGGCCTACAATTCACATTCTATAAGTTGCAAGTTGGCATACCGAGACTCCCAGGCATGTTGTTCCACTTCACTATCAATAATCCGCATCCTCGCGTCTCACGCATCTGGTCTTATAACTTCGAGCTGTACCACGTGACCAATCCAAACAGCATGGAGATTCAATTCCTCGGCCCACTCGTCCCCAACCTACCATTCCTTCCCGAATGGTTTCACGATTTTCAACAGAGTCAGGAACGCCCCTGCGAACTTGTGTGGAATTATGAGAGGAAGCACATCCAAAGCATTGAGGATTCGCGCCATGGAGACGTTTTTTTCGAGATCAAGGGAAACCTGCTGGTAGCCTCCGAATATGCTGGGGGAGCAGCCACACAACGGGAGGTCGCCTGGGATTCTCCGTACTCAAACAATGCCTATCCGATTCGCTTGAAGATTGCCCAATCCGATTGGGTATCGCTTCTAGACGAAATGAAGTTCACACACATTTTGCTCCACGAGTTTCCGGCTCCAGCGTTTCATCCCGCATTTGCGAGGTCAGCAGAACACTGGAGAGAAGCCTGGGACCACCACAGAAAAAACGAACCGGACAGCGCATTAATGGCCTGCTTCAAAGCGTTTGAATGTCTCGGTTTTGAACTGCAAGGAACTACTGCCGTAACTCGGCAGCAACTCGTTAAGTCGCTGCTCGCAAACGAACCCACCGCCAAGCAGGATGCATTTCACGACGTGTTGGAAAAGCTCACGCATTTTATGCATCTGGGACGTCATGCCAAGGGCCATCCTTCTAAGGTTCACAGGGATGACGCCGAGATGATTCTGCTCTGTGCTGCCTCTTTGCTTGGCTATCTTTCCAAGCAACACGCTCGTGGTTCAGTACCACATCCTTAAAAACCACGAAAGTGAATTGAATGGCTAAGAAGATAGGCCGAAACGACGCTTGTCCGTGTGGCAGCGGGAAGAAGTACAAGAAATGCCATGGCGCAAATCGTGCGTTTCAGACAGGAACTCAAATGAAGGAAACAACGCAGCCTCCCGTCATAAGTGCGAGCATTCCAAGGGAAAAGCTGGGTTTGCCCGGCGCAGCCTACCAACTTCACACGCAAGGACGAAAGAAGGGGGAAGCCCTTACGCCACCATCGCACACGTTGCAAGACAACTACCGCGTTGTGTTGACGCTGAACCGCACCATGCCTGATTCCCAAAGCCTCAATTTTGAATCGGGGATATCTGGCGATTCCTACATTCAATTTGCCAAACCAGAAAATGAACGATCCGCCGGAGACTTTGACGAGATGGTTATTTTCTACGGCCATGGAAGTCAAAGGCTAGAAATCACGGGAAAGGCCAACCAACAGGGACGCCTCGCGAAACTGTCTGTCGAAACATCAGCGCCTAGTTTTCCAGAAGCCGAGAAAATTGCTTTTGGCGCGGCCAGCCCGTTTCTTAGTGCGTTGGCCTTCGAACTTGATGTTCCAGTGCGTCTTACGCAAATGGATGTCACTCAGATGTCGAGTCACAACAGTTCGATGACCTACACCTGCCCCTACACTGAAATGGTACCCACAGGCAACGACCACAATAACGTCCCGTACGTTCAGTCCCTGCTGTCCTTGTATCGCGAAGGAATCAACAGTAACAGCCCGAATTATCAGTTTCTGTGCTGGTACAAAATAGTCGAAGGTGTAAACGTTAAGAGGGCTGAGGAAACCACATTACTGAAAAAGGCTTTGCCCATGAAATTTGTAGAACGATTGGAAAAAACAAAAGCGGAACAGCGGAAGAGGCTAGAGGAAATCTTCCCGATTGTACGTTCATTTGGCGCAACGGATGAACGGTGGGATGACATCGTGCCGGACGAAGTGCTGGACTGGAAGTTCAACAGGGTGCGTGAACAGAAGCTAGAACCTTTACGCAACAGGATTGCTCATATGATTAGCGAGCCTTCTGGTGATCTAAGCCTCTCCCCAGACTCTCGTGAGAATGCGCGTGAAGTCACCAAGTGGATTTCGCTTCTTCGCTTTATTGCGCGTGTGATGATCCTCAACGAAAAAGACCGCATTCCACAGCCGGCACCAGCATTCACTATGCCCAAAGACGCAAAACACATAGACGAACTGCGACGAGGCATGATGGGTTCAGAGGGAGTCTGAAAATGGCCTAGCACTATTTTGCGGTGGTTGATCCTTCCGTCCTTCAAGGGCGGGCGATCTTCTCCTTGTTGATTCTAGTTTCGAATCTAGTACCTCTATTGACAAAGTAAATAAACTCTGCTATGCTTTTCTCGTGTTTTGTTCGACATTTTCCTCCTGCCTCGCGGCAAACAACCACCTTCTCGTCCTACCGCAAAAATCCCGTAAGTCCTCTGCAATGAGCACTTACAAAAAACGTGTCCGCAAGTCTTTTGGAATGAACACTTGCAAAACAAAGGACTTTAAGTCCCTTTGGAATCAACACTTACAAAAAACAGGGGGAGGGGTGGGGATTATGGTTAACTGCACGTCCGATGAAGGACGTGCATCCCGAGCCACCATCCGGGAGCGGAGGGACCGACTTTATCACTTCGTTTTTCACTCCCTGCTACACTGAGGCTTCTGCTGTAAGGAGGGCCCCATGAGTGAAGCTGTGATTGTTTCTGCGGTGCGAACCCCGGTAGGACGGGCTTATAAAGGATCGCTGCGGGCGACTCGGCCTGATGATTTGGCGGCGCTTGTCATCAAAGAAGCGCTCGCACGCGTGCCGGGACTTGACGCCAAAGAGATTGACGATGTGATTTTGGGCTGCGCCATGCCGGAAGGCGAACAAGGCATGAACGTTGCGCGGATTGCGGCGCTTCGCGCGGGGCTGCCCGTGGAAACGTCGGCGATGACTATCAACCGCTTTTGTTCTTCGGGATTGCAGGCGATTGCGCTCGGGGCGGAACGGATCCGCTCGGGCGGCGCGGAAGTGATCGTCGCGGGCGGTACGGAATCCATGTCCATGGTGCCGATGGGCGGCAACAAGATTTCGCCGAATCCCTGGCTCGTGGACAACTATCCGGACGCGTACATCAATATGGGACTCGGCACGGAAAACATCGCGCGCAAATTTGGAATTACGCGCGAAGCGGCGGATGCGTTTGCGGCAAATTCGCACAAAAAAGCGGTTGCGGCGATTGCCACTGGCGCTTTCAAGGACGAACTGATTCCGGTCGAAGTTAAGAACACTTCCCTTCCCACGAATGGCAACGGCGCGTCTTCTTCGGGAATGAAAGGAAAACCAGCTAAGCCGACGACGCAGACTTTTTCCTTCGCAACCGACGAATTGCCGCGCGCGGACACTTCCGTCGAAGTTCTCGCCACGCTGAAACCCGCATTTCACATCAAGGGCTCGGTGACGGCCGGAAACAGTTCGCCGATGAGCGACGGCGCTGCGGCGACAGTCATCATGAGCGATGCCCGCGCGAAAGCGCTGGGTCTCAAGCCCTTTGGACGTTTCGTTGCCTACGCAACCGCAGGTTGCCCGCCGGAAGAGTTCGGCATTGGACCCGTGTTTGCAATTCCGAAAGCATTGAAGCTCGCGGGACTGAAACTCGAAGATATTGCGGTGATTGAATTGAACGAAGCGTTCGCAGCGCAGTCGCTCGCCGTAATTCAGCAGGCGGGACTCGACGCATCGAAAGTAAATCCCAATGGTGGCGCGATTGCGCTCGGCCATCCGCTCGGGTGCACAGGGGCAAAGCTTACAGCAACAATTCTCCGCGATCTGGAACGCAAGAACGCGCGTTACGGCATGGTGACGATGTGCATCGGCGGCGGCATGGGCGCCGCGGGAATTATCGAGAGGTTGTGAGAGCGAAAGCCGGAAAAAAACGGGCGGACCAAAGTCCTGCCCCTACACAGCAGCGGCGCGAAATTGACGGCAACGGTTTTGTGCGATCGCAAAGACAAAACGCACGATGCGGCGTGACCATTTGGCAGGTTTCGTGCAGATTTCTCCTCGGCTGTTAAAAGGAGAACCAGTGAAACCAAGCAAATTGCGAGTTTTGTTTGCCGCTTCCTTTTTTCTCTGCGCGTGTGTTGCCGCTTTCGGCGGACAGAAGTCGCCTAATCCGGCCACCAACGAACAAGATTCATTCATGTACGGCAGAATTCTCGGCGCCATTGAGGATCTCGGCGGTGGTTACAACAAGGAAGCGTTGCGAAAACTCTCCAGCATCAACAAAGATCTGGAGAAGCGCCGCTACAGCCTGCGCACGAATTGGCTGGGCCACCGTTACTATGCGGAAGCCTTGCTCAACGCCGGAAAGCGGGAAGACGCGACGCGCGTACTCGAAGTCGCGCAAAGAGAGGCAGGCGCGCTGACCGATGCAGAACAAAAGGAAACAGCGAAACTACTGGAACGAGCAAAAGCGCCTGTGCAGTGACGAAGGCCGCGCGGCGACGCCCTCTGCAACCGAATGCCTCTCACGAGCGTTTAACTTGTTGGAGGAACCAAGCCATCGTACGATTCGATACCATGAAATCAGCTCTACTTCTGGCTTTTGCGTTTTGCTTTTGTGCTGCGGCTTCGGCGCAGGATTCTTCCGGAGCAAAGCGAGACTCACCTGGAATTACCTGGGACAAGAACCCGACTGCGAAGGAAGGGCCGGTAGCGCTGGCGGATGAGCCGCATCACCGGCTGATTTTCCAAAACGATTATGTGGTGGTGTACGACGTGGAGGTGTATGCGGACAATTCCACGCTGCTGCATCATCACGATTTGCCTTACATCATCGTGGCGATGGGGCAGGCCGGATTTACAAATGTGGCCGAGGGCAAACCGGCAGTGCACGTTTTGATGCAGGATTCGGAAGCGAGATTCAGCCAGCCGCCGGTGGTGCACGTTGTGAAAGCGGATTCGGGACTGGATTTTCACAATATTACGGTTGAGTTCAAGAAGCCTCAGCAGGCTGCGAAAAATCTTTGCGCGAAATTGATGGAGGGACCGCTGGCGTGTCCAGAAAAGTCCGAAGCAACAGAACAAGCAGCGAAGAGCGCTCCTGCGAAAGCAGCGATGAAAAATGCGAAGAGTTCGGCTGCCTCCGCGAAAAAAGTTGCGATCGAAAAAAATACCGCTGCTGATTCGCCGGCTGCAGATCCTCCACCTTCGCAGCATATGACTCCTTATTTCGAGACGGATCAATTGCGGATCGACCTGGTACGCGTTTCAGGAAGCCAGTACGGCGGCTCCGATTACAAGGAGGCTTCGCCGAAATTGCCGGCGCTTTTGCTGCCGCTGGATAATGCCAGCCTCGAAGCCGACCTGGGCACACAGCGCAACAACTATCTGCATGGCGGCGAAGTGATGTGGCTGCCGGCGGGAACATCAAGAGCGATTCATGATTTTTTGGGAGACGGCTCTTTGTTCCTGCTGATTTCGTTTAAAGACGCAGGAAATTAACCCGCGCGATTTTTCCCTTTTCGCTGCAACTTATTTTTTGATGGCTTCAACGTGAACGAGAAGTTTTTCAGGCGCACCGTTCGCGCTGGAAAATTCGTCACTCGCAAGTTTTCCGTCGGGCAAGAATTTTGTCACGTTGCGCAGAGCGAACTTCATTGTGCCCATGGAAAACTCGTAGCGATAGACGAGAGCATCGGCTTCCCACTGGCCGGTTTCGATGACCGCTGATGGAAATGAATCACCGAAGACATACGCCTTATAGAGTTTCTCCTTGGGATCCCAGGTCATGACGATGGTGCCGTCAAATTCGCCGACAGGACCCTTGGAATGGAAATGGTTGAAGACGGAATTGCCACCGGGGCCGAGTTCGCTGGTGTAGACGCCGGTGTTCACGCCGCCGTTCGGAGCCATGGAAGATTTCGGGTAGGTTTCGGTATAGGTCCATGTGCCGACGTAGAGCTTGGAAAGCTTTTGCATTTCGGGAAGCGGGAGCGCGGGCGGCTTCCCTTCCTGCGCGGCGGTGTTGCGGATGATGAAAAACGTGAAGAGGACGGCGAAACACAGAACCGCTACTGCGAGAACTGCTTTTGAACAATTGGACATTTGACACCTCGCTCCGATTTTTTCCGGCCAGCAAAAATTCGCTGCAAATGCGACTTCGATTCTGCTTCGAGTTGTTTGATTTGATCGTCAGGCGAGCGGCTGCCACAGTTCGATTTTGTTGCCGTCGGGATCATATATCCAGGCGAAGCGGCCGTAGCTTTCGTCCTGGCGCTTAGGATCGATTTGGACGCCTGCTTTCGCAAGGCGGTCGAGCAGTGCGTCGAGGTCGTCGACGATGTAGTTCACCATAAACGAAGCTTGGCTGGGCTCGAAGTATTTGGTACTGCCGGGAAAAACGCTCCAGACTGTCATCTGCTCACTTTCAGGATTGTCTTTTTCACGCCACGGCAGTATGACACCGTGGCCGCTATCCGCGAGGCCGAGATGTTTTGCGTACCACTCCTTCATTTGTTGCTGATTCGCGGACTTGAAGAAGATACCGCCGATGCCGAGGATCCGGCCTTGCTGGCTCATGGTTGTTTTCCTTTCTTGTGATTGCACGAAACTAGATGGCGACTGCTGGTTGCGACGGCGTTTTTTTCCTGAGTACGGCGGCAGAGATAAGGGTGATGACGAGGCCGACGGGGAACGGTTCGATGAACGTCATGGCCATATTGATGAACGGATTTTTGTACAACACTTTGAGTTTGTTGAATTCTTCGGTTTTTTGTTGGATGGCTGCGGCGGTCGCGCCGGAGGCTTGCATCTTCTGGATCATGTGGGCGCCGTATTTGTCCATAAAGTCCGGCATGAAGTTGAAGTAGATGATTTCCCAGGTGGCGACATAAAAGAGGCAGGAAACCACAGTAATGGCGAGGCCGACGAGGAAGGCTTTGCCAAAGGTGATGTGGCCCTTTTCGATGTTGTCGCGGTAGGAGCGAACACCAAAGAAAACGAGGAGTAGGGAGAGGACGATCGTCGTGTAACCGAGGACATAGCTGTGGCCGATGCGGTCCGCGAACGGCACCGTGGCGATCATCATCAGCGAGGAGATGACGCCGGAAATCAGGCCGAAGGTCAGAATGGTCTTTTTCACTGGTTTCTCCTGTAAAGCGAACGGCGAATCTGGCGGCACTTTACCGCACAGGGTGGGGATGTTGTCGTCATTCTTTTGGGTGATTTTGGCGTTCAAAACGAAAAATCACAAGTTTGGGTGACGAATTCAAGGGAGCAGGCCGAATTCCTTGCCTAACTGGACCGCCTGGGTGCGCCGTTTAGCGCCCAATTTGTCGAAAACACGGCTGGAATGGGTCTTGACGGTGTTTTCGCTGACGAACAGTTTTTCGGCGATTTCGCGGTTGCTCATGCCCTGGGCGATCAGTTCGAGGGTTTCCATCTCGCGAGGGGTGATACCGAGATCTTCGCGCTTTCGCTGGTCCGGGAGGAAGGGCTCTCCGGCTGGCGGGGGAATTTCCTTTATGACGACGCGCTGCTGTTTGCCGGTCAGCTTAATCCCCAGCCAAATGCCGAGCACGGCAAATGTGGCGGCGACGAGGCCGCCGTAGATTTCGATGGAATGCTCCATGACGAGAAAGCGGTATTCGGTCCATTTGAGCGCGGCGATTAGGATTCCGCCGATTAAGCCGTAGAGGAGTATTTGGCGCTTCATGATTTCGTCTGGACCTGTCTAAGAGGAATTCTACTAGAGCCTATCCCGGGCCGCTTGCGGTCAGCAAGTGCCTCACGACAAAGCTCAAATACAGGGATGAAGGAGAGGTTGGAATAGGACTGAAGTCACATTGGCGACGGTTCCGCGTCAGGAGTACAATTTGGGCGTAACAGCGTTAAGTGGCGTAGGGTTAAGTTGAATTGTGAGTTTTTTCGTCTGTCTGGGTAGGCGGGCGAGTTTAGTTCCCTTTCAAATTCGAAAATCCGGGTGGAGGCAAGTATGGCCACGAGCGTCGCATCGAAAACGGCAGCGAAGGGCGGAAGCTTTTTGCTGGAGTCACCGGCTCCGCAGGATGTGTTTACGCCGGCAGATTTGACGGACGATCAAAAGCTGATCGGTCAGACGGCCGAAGAGTTCGTGTTGAAGGAAGTTTTCCCGCTCATCAAGGATTTGGAAAATAAAAAGGCCGGATTGATGGCGGAGCTCGTTCGCAAGGGCGGCGAAGTTGGATTGATGGGCGGCGGCGTTCCGGAGCAGTACGGCGGGGCGGGGCTGGATAAAATTTCGACGACGGTGCTGACGGAGAAACTTTCCATCTACGGCGGATTTGCCGTGACGCATGGCGCGCACGCGGGCATCGGGACGCTGCCGATCGTTTACTTCGGAACGGAAGAACAAAAGAAAAAATATTTGCCGAAGCTGGCGACGGGGGAATTAATTGGCGCGTATTGCCTAAGCGAACCGCAGGCGGGATCGGACGCGCAAAATTCCCTGACGCGGGCGGAATTGAATGCCGAGGGAACGCACTACGTCCTGAACGGTCAAAAGATGTGGATTACGAACGGCGGGTTCGCGGATTTGTACATTGTGTTCGCGAAGATTGATGGGGAAAAGTTTACGGCGTTCATCGTGGAGCGGAACTATCCGGGATGTAAACCGGGAAACGAAGAACACAAGATGGGGATTCACGGGAGTTCGACGACTCCAGTGTTTTTGGAAAACTGCAAAGTGCCGAAAGAAAATTTGCTGCACGAGATTGGGCGCGGACACATTGTGGCGTTCAACATTTTGAATGCGGGGCGATTTACGCTGGGCGCATCGGCCGTAGGCGGGTCGAAACACGTGTTGATGACTTCATCAAAATACACGAAAGAGCGGAAGGCGTTTGGAAAACAGATTGGCGATTTCGGATTGATGAAGGAAAAGCTGGCGGAGATGGCGATCCAGATATTCGCTGTCGAGTCCATGGTGTATCGCAGCGCCGGGAATATTGAAGCGGCTATGTCTGCCGGAACGGGCGATAAGATTGCGCACCAGATGAAGGTTCTGGAGGAATACGCGATCGAGAGTTCGATTGCGAAGGTTTATGGCAGCGAGATGCTGGATTACGTGGTGGACGAAGGCGTACAGATTTTTGGCGGTTACGGATTCCACGAAGAATATCCGGTTTGCCGCGCATATCGCGATTCGCGCATCAACCGGATTTTTGAAGGAACGAATGAAATCAACCGCATGCTGATCATCCAGATGCTGATGAAGCGGGCGATGGGTGGACAGCTTGCGCTGATTCCGGCGGCGATGAAGCTGGCGGACGAAATTCTCGCGGGACCATCGTTTGAAGAGGCGCCGGAAGGCGTGCTGGCGGAAGAGACGCGAGTGGTGGCCAACGCAAAGAAAATGTTCCTGCAGGCGGCGGGCGGAGCGGTGCAGAAATTCCGCGAAAAACTAGCAGACGAGCAGGAATTGATCGGTGCGCTTTCGAACATGGTGATGGAGATTTATGCGATGGAGTCCTGTTTGCTGCGCGCGCAGAAGGCAGCGGCGACGCGCGGAGAAGGGGCAACGTCTGTGATGCAGGATGCGGTGCGAGTGTTTATCGCGGACGCCATTGAGCGCGTGGAACATGACGCGAAGAGGGCGATTGCAGCGGTCAATGAAGGCGACATGCTGACGACACAAATGGCCGTGCTGAAGCGGTTCGGCAAGCGCGCGACGGTAGACACGATTGCCTTGCGGCGCAACGTGGCGAGTGCCGTTCAGGCGCAGGATCGCTATCCGTTTGAGTCCAAATAAAAATCATCTGAATTAATAGTTCACGTTTCAACCTGCAGCAAGAAGATGGCCGTGGTATTCTCCTGCGCCGCAGAGGAGACCTATGCGTATTCAATCGCTTAAGCTCGCGTTTTTGATCGCCATTATTTCAGGAACTGTAGCTGCGCAAACGCCGCTGCAGGTTAAGACGGATGCGGGAATCGTTGAAGGCAAGATGCAGGGTTCGGCGCGAGCTTTCCTAGGCATTCCGTATGCGGCGCCGCCGGTCGGAGATCTGAGATGGAAAGCGCCAACTTCGGCCGCATCTTGGGAGGGAGTTCGTAAAGCGAGCGAGTTTGGTGCGCGCTGTATGCAGGGCAACGTGTATGACGACATGGTGTTCCGCGATAGCGGTCCGAACGAAGATTGCCTGAGCATCAACGTGTGGACTCCTGCCAAAGACGCGGACGCAAAATTGCCGGTAATGGTATGGATTTACGGAGGTGGATTCGCGGCGGGCGGAACATCCGAGCCGCGGCAGGATGGCGCGATTTTGGCGGAGCAAGGCGTAGTTGTGGTTTCGATGAATTACAGGCTGGGAATTTTTGGATTTTTTGCGCTGCCGGAATTAATTGCAGAATCCTCAAATCATGCGGCGGGGAACTACGGATTCCTGGATCAAGTGGCCGGACTGCAATGGGTGAAGCGAAACATTGCAGCCTTTGGCGGTGATCCGAACAACGTGACGATCTTTGGCGAGAGTGCAGGATCGTTTTCGGTGAGCCAGCTTATGGCCTCGCCGCTTGCTAAAGGGCTTTTTCACAAAGCCATTGGAGAAAGCGGCGCAAATTTTTCGAACAAATCCGTGCCGTTCGTATCGCTGGCGGATAGCGTGAGGCAAAACGCAGAATATGCGAAAAAGAATTTGGGGACCGATTCTCTGAAGGAACTGCGAGCGATTCCAGCGGACAAGCTGCTGGCGGAAGTGAGCAAGCCGGAAGCGCGGCGGCAGGGACTCGGCGTGAACGTGGACGGATATTTTCTGCCGAAACCGGTGCCAGAGATTTTCGCTGCGGGCCAGCAGAATGACGTTCCGCTGCTTGCGGGCTGGAATCATGACGAAGGGAGTTTTGTGATTGTGTCTGCAAAGCCTCCATTGACAGCGGCTACGGTGAAGGAGTCGGCTGAGAAAGAATTTGGAACGAAGTCCGCGGAGTTTTTCAAACTTTATCCGGCGGACAGCGACGCGACTGCCGTTCGCTCGTGGGAAGATTTTTCGAGTGACCGATTTATTGCGTTCGGCACGTGGAAATGGCTGGAAGCGCAGGCTACGACCGGCAAGAGTGCCGCCTATCGTTACCGGTTTGATTTGGCACCACCTCACGATCCGAAAAGGCCGGAAGACATGGGTGCATATCATTCGGCGGAAATTGAATACGTGTTTGGCACACTGGAATGGCGAATTCCGACGCTCTGGAGGACCGAGGACAAGGCGCTGAGCGAATTGATACGAAAGTACTGGTCGAATTTTGCAAAGAACGGCGACCCCAACAGGCCAGGATTGCCAAACTGGCCGGCCTACAAACCGAAGAAGGATGCGGAAGTGATGTACCTGAATGCACCGTCAAAGGCGGGCAAGGATGAACAGCGCGAACGTTATCTTTTCCTGCAGAGTGTTTGGGAAAAATAGAGAAAGCCGCAAAAGAGACGGTCTAAAGACCGGCCACTACAAGAGCGTCCTATTCTCTTTTTGGAACAAATCCACACGGAATGGCCCGTAAATCAGCATATTTGCCGTATTCTGTAATGGTTCTAGTACCACGTAGGCGCGCCGGAGGCTCGTTGGCTCGCAGAATGTTGATATTGGTGTTCGCGTTTATCGTGCTGCACCTTCTCGTGATTCTAACGCTGGGGACGAGCACGGTAGGGTCGTTCCTCGGCAACACGCTGCAAATCGCGGCGAGCTGGGTTGCGGCGGCGATGGCCTTTGGAGCAGCGCGACGCGGACGCGGGCTGAGCCGGTCTTTGTGGCTGCTGGTCGGTTTTGGATGGGCAACGTGGGGAATCGCCAACTTCGGATGGATGTTCTACGAAGTTGTACTCGGGATTGAGCCGCCGGCGCTTTCCTTTGTGAGATTCCTGTTCGATATTCAGGGTGCGTTTTTCGCAATGGCGCTCTTTTTGGATGATGAGCGCGATTCGACGCGGCTCGACCTTGCGACGGTTCTGGATTTCCTGCAAATCGCGGCAATCTATTTCCTGATTTACGCGGGAATGTACTACGTTCCCTCGCTCACGATGGATCATCACGGAGCGATGCTGCGGGAACAGATGATCATGCTGTTCCAGGACGGAGGGCTGATTGCGCTGGGCGTAGTTCGCGCCGGAATCGCCCGCTCCGCAGATTCACGAACTCTCTATCAGAAGTTTGCAATTTTTCTGGCGATCTATTTCTCCGTGGCCCAAGTGACGGAGTACATCCAATACTTGCATGAAACTCCCGGAGGAACATTTCTGGATCTGGCCTGGTCGCTTCCCTTGCTGGGCGGCGCGTTCTGGGCGGCGACATGGAAACCGGCAGCTCAGCAAACTGCGGCCAGCAGACGACGGGCAAAATCAACGGCAGGAATGATTTTCCGGAATGCGATGTTTGCGCTGGGCCCGCTCATCGTGATGTTCCTCACTTCCCAGCTGGGCCGCGAATGGAAAACGCTTCGGCTTTCGGTGCTTGCGATTTCAATCCTCTGCTACGCAGTTCGAATGGCAATCAACGAACACCGGCAGACAACCAACGCTCAGCTGGTGCAACGGCAGATGCAAGCGATGGATTCGTCCGTGGACGGCATGGCAATCGTGGATGCGACAGGGAAATACGTCTACGTGAACTCGGAATACGCGCGAATGTGCGGCCACAGCAGTGCGAACACAATGCTTGGGAAACCGTGGCGAGACGTGGCGAACGCAGAGGACACGGCGCGTTCCGAAGCGGAAATTCGCGAGGGGCTTGGCAAGCGCGGCAAATGGTTCGGCGAGCTGACGCTCCATGATAAGGACGGAAAACAACTGCCTGTCGAGATGGCGATTACCGCCATGACCGACGGCGGAGTCGTGCTGGTCAGCCGCGATTTGACGGAACGCATGCGTGCCGAGCAAGCGCAGGCTGAAGCTGAATCCAAATACCAGATGATCGTCGAGAAAGTTGCGGCGATCAGTTACATCGCGGAGCTTGGGATTGAGGGGCGCTGGATTTACGTGAGTCCGCAGATTGAAAGCATACTTGGATACACGCAGGAAGAGTGGCTCGCGGATTCGAAGAACTGGGTTCGTTTTGTGCACCCGGACGATCATACAGCTGTTCGCGATGCTGAAGATGCGTGCGTCAAAGGCCTCGCGTTTCAAGCGGAATACCGGTTGACCCGAAAAGATGCGCGCGTGATTTGGGTAAGCGACAGCGCGGTGGTGGTGAAGGGTTCGGAAGGCCATCCGGTGATGGAAGGCATCATCGTTGACATCACGGAACGCAAACAGCTGGAAGGACAACTGCAGCAATCGCGGCGCATGGAGGCGGTGGGGCGTCTGGCCGGCGGAATCGCGCACGACTTCAACAATTTGCTGACGATCATCAAGGGGTATACAGAGTTGGCCGTGCAGCGGAAGGATGTTCCGGCGCCGGTGCGAGCAGATATTGAACATATCGAAGACGCGTCGGAAAGAGCGGCTGGGCTAGTGCGGCAATTGCTGGCATTCAGCCGGAAGCAGGTGCTGCAGCCGAAGAATCTGGATTTGAACGGGATCGTGCTTGGCCTTGAGAAGCTTTTGCGGCGGCTGATCGGCGAAGACATCGAGATGAGGACGGTGGTGTCCGCGGGGCTCGGGACGATCAAGGCGGACCCGGCACAGGTAGAGCAAGTACTGATGAATCTCGTCGTAAACGCGCGCGACGCGATGCCGAAGGGCGGACGGATGATTGTTGAGACTTCGAACGTCGATCTCGACAAGACGTATGCGAGCGAACATATTTCGGTGAAACCTGGAAACTACGTGATGCTTGCGGTTTCCGATTCGGGCACGGGCATGACTCCAGAGACGATTGCTCACATTTTTGAACCGTTTTTTACGACGAAGGGCGGAACAAAAGGAACGGGATTAGGATTGGCGACGGTATACGGCATCGTAAAACAGAGCGGCGGATATATTTGGGTTTATAGCGAGCCGGAGAAAGGCTCGACGTTTAAGGTTTATTTTCCGCGTGTGGATGAACGGGCGGAAAAAGATTCGCGGACGAAGCGGGGCGAAAACGCGCGGCGCGGTTCGGAGACGGTTTTGCTAGTCGAGGACGACGACGCGGTACGGGAATTGGCAGAGGTAGTTTTGGCCGCGCAGGGCTATAAAGTCATTTGCGCGAACGGCCCGAAACGCGCGGAAGAGATCGCGGAAGAGCGTTCAAAAGAAATTGACATGGTGCTGACTGACGTAATCATGCCGACGATGAGCGGACGCGAGTTGGTGCGAAGATTGACGGAAAGGAATCCGAAGTTACGCGTTTTGTATATGTCGGGCTACACGGACAATGTAATCGCGCAGGGCGGAGTGTTGGAAGAAGGACTGGCGTTTTTGCAAAAGCCGTTTACGCCGCGCGCGTTGAGCCAGAAAGTGCGGGAAGTTCTCGATGCAGGTGTTCCTGCTCGATGACGGTGAAGCGGGAACAGAAATCAGGGTACAATCCCGCACGAGGTGCGTGAATGTTAGGCCAGTCCGAAAATGAAGAAAAGTCCGACCGCGAGTGCCAAGGGACTTCGCTAAATGAGAGGCCATGCAATCTTTCCGCCACAGTGCATTGCATTCAATGTGATTTGTGGTTCTGCGATATTCATGCGGAAGACGAACTGTGGCATGCGTGCATGAAAGCAGCCCGCTGATTTCAGTATTTGCAGAAGATTTGTCTTACCAATTTAGTTTTTTTTCAAACTTCAGATCTAAAAGTGAGAGTTTGACGATTACTGCGGGTTCGCAGGCGTGTCCACGTCTTTTGGCTTGGAAATAGTGTTGAGGGTTTCGACGTTGAAGCGTTTGTAGTCCGAATAGCGCGTGACTTCGTTCACTTTGATTCCTTTGACGAGCAGGAAGCGCGCGCCGATGTGAGCCTCCTCGTAAGTGGGCAACCAGACTTCATTGTTAAGAAAAGCCTGCTCGTCGATGAAACTCGATCCTTTTTGCAAGTTCACCAGGAGGCCGCCGGCAATTTTTGCATCGCCGACGAAGTAGCCCTCGATGCGCACGACCTGGTGGGCTTTTTCATCGACCCAGACGACGCCAGCGAGTTTCTGAACAATGCCTTCCACAAGCGAATGTGCTTTGTACTCCGGGTTCGGTTCGAAATCGAAGACGAGAACATCCTGGCCGCGGAATCGCTCGTGACGGGGATTCACGAACTGGCAGACATGCAAAAAGATCTCGATTCCAGGATCGTCGTCCTTGTCCTTTCCTTTTGCGCCTTCTTCCTTTTTCTTTTCTTCTTTTGCTTCCTTTTTCGCCTGTTCCTTTTGGATTTCTTCAATGCGTTTCTTGGTGTGCTCGTTTTCCTTGTCCTGCTCCTTCTGGCTCAGAGGCTTGTTGTCTTTGGCGACGAGCGTGGAAACTTCTTCGCCGTTTAGATAGAAAAACGTGAAGTCGTGAACTTCATGCTTGGTGATTTTGCCGTTTTTGTCCATTTCGGTTTCTTCTTCGGAACGGCGGCCGGAATAGTTCTCCCGAATTTTGTCGATCGCTTTCTGGTTGGCGTCGATTTCTTCGAAGAGCTTCTTCAAGTCCGGCAATTGCACCTGCGATTTTTTAGGGAAATCGAACATGCGTTCGCCGATGGTTTGATTGACGGCAACGCGCGTGACGGTTACCTGGTAGATTTCTGAGCCGCGATGTATTTCCAGTTTGTGGGCAACCTGGATGCCGCTCTCCGGTTGATAATCTCCATAAGCCGTTTCCTGAAGTTGACCGCCGAGATTGCCGGAATCTTTCAAGAGGAGATGTGTTTGCGCGTCGAAGAACAGCGAACGCTTCACTCCGGATTGCGTGGTGAGTTGGACTTCGACCGCATCGTGGCCACTGATTTGGGAAGTGCCAGCGACGATGGCGGCGGTTTTATTCTTTTTGCGATCTAGCAGGTGCGAATTGTAAAGCTGCGCCGCGGCTTCGAGTTCGAGGGCTTCGGGACCGAGGAGCGTGCCGATTTCGCCTGTCGAATTTTCGCGCCAGGCGGATTTGGCGTTGTAGGCGAGGATTTCCGGCTGGCCTGCAAACGTTAATTCCGCGTAATAACGATTGGGTGATTTCAAGTTGAGCGTGTACGCACCCGTTTTGGAGTCGCTTTGGCGAGTGACGGTGCCTTCGACGGAAAGAGTCAGGACTTTGCGTAGTTTGCCGGAACCTCCTGAGGCTTTAATGGCAGCGTCCAGAACCTTGTCGGCGTCCTGCGCTGAGGCAGGGAACGACGCCAGACCGCACGCCAGTGCAAGGAGCAAAATCCTGCGGTTTCGAGTAAACATGTACGCTCTCTGCTAGAAACGCATGAGCGCCGTAAAAGTTGCAACGTTTAAGAGAATTTAACTGGGTTTTGGATTAGAAAGCATTCCGGAAGGCTTGGAATTGTCTTTCATCATTTTGGGCATTTCCGGCACGGTGCACTCACAGGCTACGGGCTTGGGCCGGTTCAGGTATTTTTCGTAAAGGCGGTGGTGGCGGTTTTCCAGGGACGTGAGCTGGCCGCGGATGAAGAGGTATTTCACGTCGGTAGTGAGTTCGAGCGGATCGCCGTCGGTGACGATGATGTTGGCGGTCTTGCCCACTTGCAACGTGCCGAGTTGGTCGGAAAGACCGAAGATTTGCGCCGGATAGAGGGTAACCGCTTTGAGGCCATCTTCGGGCGAAAGTCCATGTGCGATGGCGTTGGCTGCATTCTGGCCGAGGCGGCGCGCAAAGGAATTATCGAAGCTGCCGATGGCAATTTTAACTCCGGCGGCCAAGAGCTCCGCTGGCTGCGTTAGAAGACGGTCGTACGGATTGTCGTCTTCCCCTGCATCGGTGAGGACGGGACGAAGAATGACCGGAACATCTTTGGAACGCAGGAGGTCTTTCACTTTGTATGCTTCTTCGCCACCGGCGAGAATCATGCGCAATTTTTGCTTATCGCAGTATTCGACGGCGTTGCGGATGTCCCGCGCTCTGTCGGCAAAAACAAGAACGGGTAGCTGGCCGCGAACGACAGGCACGAGAGCTTCGAGTTTTACGTCGCGTTCGAAATCGGACGGGCCGCCGTGTCCCATCGCTTGTGCGTAGTGGCGCGCGCTGTCCAAGACTTCCGTGAGCTGAGTGACCTGTTTCTCGTAATCCTGCTTGGCTTCCGAGAAAGGCTTGTGCTTTCGCGAAAACGTGGAGAAATCGAAAGATTCCGTCTGGATTGTTGGCCAATTGACGACCATCGCGACGCTCTTTTTGATTTGCATATCGTCCATGGTCCAACCAGCAAGATGAATGGCAGATGCCTGACCGGCGAGCAAACCTCTGCCACCGAAAGAATCAAAGCCGCCGCTGCCAGGAACGGTGAGCACTTCCGTGATGCCGGAAGCGCGGGTGACAGGAATGTGTTCGCTCGAAGGGAAGACGGCAGTGGCGGCGACCACGTCCGGATTGATTGGGCCGGTTTCTGAAGTGTCTACGGTAGAACCGACGGCGCCGATTTCGCTTAACCCCATTTGCGTGATGGGGTCGAACAAGCCGGGATAGACGGACAAGCCCTTGGCGTCAATAACCTGTGCTCCTGTGGGTACTTCTACGGCAGCGCCAATAGCGGCGATTTTTCCTTCCTTGATGACGACCGTGCCGTCTTCGATTGGTGCGCCAGCTAAAGTGAAGAGCTTTGCGTGCGTAATGGCGTAGACAATCGGAGCGGCAGGCTTTTCCTGCGCCGACGCCGAAATGGCAAAGAGGGCGCCAACTGCTCCCAACAAAAGGAAGCGACGGCTTGAGAAGTTGATGGATGCGCAGTTCACTGTGCACCTCCTGCGACCGTCGACGTATTCGTAGCTCGAGCTTCATCCGACGGCATACTCGGCATATCTTCCGGTTTTTTTGGTTCTGTTTTCTTATCTTCAGGCTTTTTTTCTTCCGGCTTGGCTGCTTCGGGTTTCTTTTCCGTGGGCTTGTCGCCGGGCTTCTTGGCTTCGTCTTTCTTTTCGTCTTTCTTGGAAGCCTTCTTTTCTTTTTCGAGAAGTGCTTTCTTTTCCTTTTCGAGATCCGCGCGCTTTGCGATGTCCTGCTGGCGATCGAAGTAGACGCGGCCATCAATCAAAGTTTTCTGAACGACGGCGTACGCGCTCAAGGGATCATGATTGTAAATGACGAGATCGGCGTCCTTTCCTGCCTCGATGGAGCCGACTCGCTTATCAATGCCAAGCTGAATCGCAGGATTGATCGTGACAAGTTTCAAAGCTTCGTCATGAGAAAGTCCGCCGTACTTCACGCACTTAGCCGCTTCCTGATTGAGGTGAGTGGCTTCTTCGGCATCGTCGGAATTAATAGAGACGACTACACCGCGCTTGGTCATGATGGCGGCGTTGTAGGGAATCGCATCGTACGCTTCCACTTTATAGGCCCACCAGTCTGAAAACGTGGAGGCACCCGTGCCTGCCGCAGCGATTTCGTCCGCAACTTTATAGCCCTCGAGAACGTGTTGGAGCGTACGCACTTTGAAACCAAATTCCTTGGCTACGCGAAGCAGCATCAGGATTTCGTCTTCGCGGTAGCAGTGCGAATGGACGTAGCGCTTGCCTTCAAGAACTTCGACAAGTGGATCGAGCCGCAAGTCGCGGCGAGGAGGAATCAGATTCTTTTCGCCCGCAGCGACTCTCTTGTTGTAGGCATCCCAGGCGTTTTTGTAATCGCGAGCTTCTGTAAAAGCTGCGCGAATGGTTTCTTCAACACCCATGCGAGAAGCGGGATAACGCCGCTCGCCACCTCGAATGGAGAAGTTGGAACGCTTCGGATTTTCGCCAAGAGCGAATTTGATTCCTGGAAGCGCGCCTTCAAAAGGGAGCTTTGCTGCCGGTTGGCCCCAACGCAGCTTGATGACAATCGTCTGGCCACCGATGGAGTTGGCGCTGCCGTGAAGCACATTTGCAGTGGTGACCCCGCCGGCGAGGTCGCGGTAGATCGAAATGTCGTCGGAGTCGAGAACTTCGGCGATGTTGGCGATGGAAGAAACGGAGATGCTGCCTTCGTTCACGCTGCCGTCCACCGCGATGTGGGAGTGACAATCAATGATGCCGGGCGTGACGAACATTCCAGTGCCGTCAATGACTTGAGCGCCGCTAGGAGCTTTTACGTTTGCGCCGACCTCCGAAATTTTGCCGTCCTTAATAAGGACGGAGCCGTGTTCGATGGTTCCCTTGGTGACGGTGAGCACGGTCGCGTTCTGAATCAGGATGATGGGTGGCGCGTCTGGAGGAGTCGCAGCAGAGGCGCCAAAGCATGCCGCGCTAAACAGCATCGCAAGGCACAATGCGAATCGTGAAATCGAAAAGGCCTTCACTGAGCACCTCCCAAGGAAATAGAACCAGCTACGCCCGGGCGCGTGCCAGTGAAGTCAATTGAGAACGACAAGACCGAGATGGTGCCTTTCATCGTGTCCTTTTCAAAAGTGCCGGAGAAAGTAACGTCGGCAGGATTTCCCTCGATTGGAATGTTGACGGTGAAGTTGAATTTATCGGCGCTGGCATAGCCGCTGATGATCGTGGCTGTGCCGCGGCTGCTTGTGGTCGTCCCGGAAAGCGTTCCATCCGTGGACATCGTCAAATCCACTGTACTTTCTTCGTTGCCTTCGGGAGTGGTGTATTTCAATTTCCACTTTCCGGTCAGATCTCCTTTGGGGGGATCTTTGGGCCGGTCAGGCTCCCGTATTTCGAATCTTTTTCCATCCACAAAAATCATTTTAATTTTTGTTTTTTCTGCGAAAAGATCGCCGTCGGTCACGACAAGATTGGCGATTTTTCCTTTTTCGATGGAGCCGGTCCGATCAGCAACTCCAAAAATTTCGGCGGGAGAGAGTGTCAAAGCACGAATGGCGGCATCGGGCGCCAATCCCGCGTCCACAGATTTTTTCACGGCTTTCACAATCTCCGCCGGTGAGGCAATTCCGTCCGAAGTGAAAGCAAATTTGACTCCGGCTTTTGCGAGGGCTGCCGGCGAAGATGGCGCTTTGTCGCGAAAACGAAGATCGCGCAGACTGGGCACATCATCGGGGTCGGCGTCTTTTTCCGCTTCGGGCCATTTCAGGCTGACGATGATCGCAAGTTTTTTCGCGGCGAGCTCATCCGGAATTTCGTATGCCATCTGCCCGCCCACAATTGCCGCACTGGAAATTTTCCAGCGGTCCACCAAAACGGAAGCGCGGCGAAGCTCCAGCGTGCTATTCGCGGGAATCAAAACAAGAGCATGATCTTCGAGCGCATCGGCAAGCGCTGCTTCCACGCGGTCGTAACGCGGTCGTGCCATTCCGCGCGGATTCTTCTCGTAAACCGCTTCGGCTTTCGTACTCCAGTCGAGGTCGAGCCACACTTGATGCACATAACCGAGCACGCCCATTTTCGAATCGGGGAATCCGCTGCCGAATCCTCCCGTAGGATTCAGTGAAATGGGAATCGCGACAGGCGATTTGACGACGAGGTCGCCATTGCGTTCCCCGGCGAGATCGAGCACTGCGGCTTGGCCGGGAAAGAATCCGCCTTTCGGCGCTGAGACGACTGTTGTGAATCCAGCGCTGCGCCAGGTCTCGATGCGTTTGTCGCTGAGACTCGCTTCGTTTGCCGCGCTACGCCAGGGCGTCGAGTTTGGGCGATCTTCCGGACCTTTGGCTGGTGGCTGACCGCCGCCGCCGCCGCGAGGCCCACCCTCGCCTTGCGCCGGAGCAGCAGACGGAATCCCGACATCAGTGAGCGCATCGAAGAGGCCGGGATAAACGGTCAGACCTTTGCCTTCGATCACCCATGCGTCTGCAGGAATTGCGACGTCCTTTCCGCCAACAGCGAGAATAACGCCGCGCGCAACGACAACTGTCGCGTCTTCGATCGTAGGTCCCGAAACGGGGACAACCTTTGCGCCGCGGATGGCGAAATATTGCGGTTCGCCGCCCTGGGCATCAGCTTGCGGCGAATCAACGCTCAGGGCAAACAGCAGCGCAAGGGCAAACGACAAGGCGCACCAACGAGAGAATTTGGAATTCATGCAGACCACCTCGGATGGAAAACTGGAAGGACTTGTACCCTCAGACCCGTGAACATGAACGCATGAGGCTACTGGGAAGTTCAAAAAGAGTCAAGAATCGGGTTGAAAAATCAACACGACTGCCCCAATGCAAAAAAAGTCTGTTCCACGAGTAGAGGAAAATAGAGAATCTACGGCTTTTTCTTTTTTCCAAAAAGGCCGCTAAGAGCCTCGACAGCGTTTGCAGGAGTGGTTGCTCCTTTTTGTCCTGCGCCGAGCAAAGTTCCGCCCGAGCAACCGAGTTGTGATTTCAGCATTCCCGCGGCAACACCGCCCACATCGGGCACAAATTTAGGATCGGATGCAGTGCCCTGAATCATGAACGGAATTGTTGTGCCGTTTTTACAGTTGCTGTTCTTCCCTGCTCCCGTCGCTGCGCCTAAGACCGAACCTATGCCGTTGCTGGCGTTGCCCATGGCGCCAATCGCGCCTCCCGTTAGCGTCGCGGCCATTTTGAAATCTAGATTGTTCTTTGCGTCCAGCGTGCCGCCACCGGTTAGCGTTCCGAGCGCAGGCAAAATTGCGTTGAAGTTCTCCGCTTGCAAACCGGTCGGAGCCATATGAACGTTCGTGGTGAGCTTTTCGATTTCGAGGTCTTTGCCGGTTTTCAGTCCGGTGAGCGCGGAGATGGGAGCCATTTTCGAACCCAGGTCGAATCCTTCGAGCTTCGCGGCGAAAAGTCCTATGGTGCCGTCCGTGACGAGTTTGTTCGTCGGACCTTTGATATTCAGATTTGTGCTCAGCGTTCCGGCGTTCAGCGATGCTCCCTTCGGGAGATTTACTCCGATTGCGGGCAAGAATCCTTCCAAATCTTTTGCGGGCATGGATTCGCCGTTGAGCTTGACGTCAACGACAGTTTCTTCACCTTTCGATTCATACGTGCCGTTCACGTGCGCGACGGCAGAACCGATTTTCACAGTGGAGGGAGTGATGACGCCGGAATTTTTCTTCAGATCGTATTTTGTGCCGTAATCAATCACAGCGGGAACACCGGCGGGAGAACCCCCTTGCACGAGAAGCGCTTTCGAGAGTTTAAGAGTTCCCTTCGTTTCCGCACTGCCGTTTTGCGAGGCAATTGTGCTATCCAAATCGACGAGGCCACCGAGACCAAGCGAAGGATCGAGAAAGCCGGTGCTGGCGAGATTCAAGGAACCGACGTGGATTTTTGCATCGAGTGGTGTAAGTGCGCTATCCGATTTGTCGACAGGGCCGGCATTGCCATCAAGTTTGAAATCTCCGCCGCCCGGAAGGCTTGCGGAAACAGTGACCGGGAATTTCGAGTTCATGGAAACGTCGCTGGCCGTGACATTCACATGATCGTACGTGCTGCGCTTCTGGGAATTGGTATTGCCTACGATGATTTTTCCGTTTTTCAGTTCGAGTTTTTTTACGGAGATATCTGTAGGGGATGAACTCGAAGAACTTGTCGAAGAATTGGCAGCGACGGGCTTGGATGAGCCACCGATCGAAGAATAGTTCCACACGCCGGCAGGATTACGAAGCAGCGTTACTTCTGGCTCGTCAATGCTGATACCGGTGACATTGAGACTCTTGGAAAAGATCAGAGGCATGATCTCAACGCCAACGCTCAAGGACTTCGCAGTGAGAAAGGGCGAGGGGCTGAACTTGGGGTCGTCGCCGATGGAGAGATTCTTTGCAGTGAGCGATCCCGTAAGAAGCGATAGGCTTAAATCTCCAACTTCGACTTTTCGGCCGAGGGCTTCAGAAGCTTTTTCTTCAATGGTGGGGCGGAATTTGTTGACGGGGATGAGAAACGGGGCAATCAACAGGATGACTACGATTACGACGACGGCGATGAGGGCGATGCGAAGTGTTTTGCCCATAGGAACCTCCGGAAAATTGCGAGCTGGCAAGGGATTCGAGCGGCGCGAGGGATAATACCACAAGGAACGAGGCGCGGCGGCTCAAGGATTATTTTACTGCTGGAGCAAGCGCAATTCGTGAGTGTTGCGAGGAGTAATTGAGCATTTTGATGGATGGAGCAAACCGGCTGCCTGTGAGCCGCGCGCGTAATGATAAACTGAAATCTCGTGGGGCTGTAGCTCAGATGGATAGAGCAGCAGTTTCCTAAACTGCGTGTCGGCGGTTCGACTCCGCCCAGCCCCACCAGAATTGGGCGTAGAATAGAAACCATGATTGGTTCGAAATCGAGATACAACCGCCTTGGCACCGCAATTTCGTGCTTGCTGGCGATTTCCTTTGTTTTTGGATTGTCTTGTGCACCGCTCTGCGCTGGCTCTTCGTGCTTGCCACAAACTACTCTAGTCACGGGCAGCAAAACCCACTGTCACGGAATGTCGGGCCACGGTGAATCCTCTGTATTCGGCGCGAAAAACAGTCCTTGCCAGCTGGCCGATACCGGCGTTGCCATTTTCAGTAAGCCGGGTTTTTCGGTGAAGACGAATTCACCTTCGACCGAAATTCCACAGGCAGCAATTGCAATCCAGGATTTTGCAGCTAGCTCTACAGAAGTTCTATTCTCCAATGGGCCGCCAAGAAACAGTTTTTCGCGCATCGCTCCGCTAATTCTCCGCGTCTGATTTTTTGGCTGCTTGGCACCCTGTTCTTCGCCACGCACATTAATTCTGAAAATAGAAAACAACCACATCTACATCCCTTTTCGTGAAGGGACTGGATCCATTTTCAAACACAAGAATCAAAACTGATATGGAGCGCAGATTCAGGAGAAAACGGTTATGGGCAATTCGCGGCGAAACTTTTTTAGAAATGCGGCGGTGTTTGGGACGGGGCTGTTCGGCTGGAGCGAGGCCTTGCGTGCACAAACTCGCGCGCTTGTATCCGGGCAGAAGGCCGGGCAGACAAAGCACGGTGACACAAGCCGCAACGGGCCGCCCATTCGCATGATCACTCCAGACGCCGGCGATTTGCCGTTCGAGATGGAAGGCGCGACGAAAGTATTCCATCTCGTTGCTGAACCGGTGAAACGGACAATCGTGCCGTGGAAGACGCTCGACGTTTGGGGCTACAACGGAAGTTGCCCTGGGCCGACGATTCAGGTGCAACAGGGCGATCGCGTGCGCGTCGTTTTCGAAAATCACCTACCAGAGAGCACGTCCATGCATTGGCATGGACTTGAAGTGCCTATCGAACAGGATGGCGTTCCGTGGATCAGCCAGAAGCCGATCGCGCCCGGAGAAAAATACGTCTACGAATTTACGGTCCATCAGGAAGGAACATTTTTCTATCACGCGCATAGCGCGATGCAGGAAATGATGGGGCTGATAGGATTTTTTATCGCGCACCCAAAAGAGGAATTTTCGCCTCGCGTGGATCACGACTACGGAATCGTTTTACAGGAATGGGCCGTGCTGCCGTCGAATTCCGTGCCTAACAGTGCTTCGATGGAATTTAATTGGCTGACATTCAACGGAGTTTCTGCGCCCCTCACCACACCGCTTCTCGCGCGACTTGGCAGCCGTGTGCGATTGCGCATCGTGAATCTCGGAATGGACCATCATCCGATTCATCTACATGGTAATCAGTTTGTCGTCACTGGCACGGAAGGCGGGCGCGCGCCGCAATCCACCTGGTATCCGCTGAATACGGTTCTTGTTGGCGTCGCTCAGGCAAGAGTCGTTGAGTTCGAAGCCAAATATCCCGGCGACTGGATGATTCACTGCCACCTGCCGCATCACATGATGAATTCGATGATGGATTTACTGCGCGATCGGCAAATTTCCACCGCAGATCTGACGGAAGAATCGGCTATGCAGCAGATGCAGTCGCTGGCTTCGAGCGCGAAGTTTGCTCACGTGCATCCTTCGCCTGTCGCGAAAGATGCGCAAAACACGCCGGGATTTCCGCAAGACGCATTTATGGAAATGGGCATGGATGAGCTGGTGCAAAAGCCGGAAACGCGGGGGCTGCCGAAAAACTGGAGCGCGGGAATGATGGGCATGATGACGATGGTTCGCGTCTTACCCTATGAAAAATACGAAGAGATTATGCGAATGAAGAGCAAGCCGACTTCGCAGGAGAGCGAGCACCACCATGAATCGTAAGATGCTTCGCGTACTTGCAAACATTGTGATCTCATCCATTTGCATCGTTGTGCTTTCCTCTGCGGCGTTTGCTCAGGAACCGTCCATGCCTGCGATGCAAATGCCGGCGCAGGAAAACGAAATGCACCATCATGCGGGTCAACCAGACGAGGTTGCGTTTCCTCGATTCGGCTTTGCACAAAAAGATCCGAATCAAAAATTGTTCACGCTTGAAGACGCCCAGCAAACTGCTCGAGCGAAAAATCCGACGCTGCGCCAAGCGGAGGCAGGCATTCGCGTCGCAAAAGCGCGGCAACAACAGGCAGGCTTGCTGCCGAATCCGATTGTCGGCTATTCAGGCGATGAAATCCGGGGCGGCGAAACCGGCGGAGGCAAGCAAGGATTCTTTGTTGAACAAAGAATTGTGACTGCCGGAAAGCTCGGCAAGAGCCGTGCGGTATTTGCAAAGGACACTTCCCTTGCGGAGATCGAAGCGGAAGAACAGAAGATCCGCGTGGAGACTGCGGTCAAAATGGTGTTCTATCGCGTCCTTGCGGCGCAGGAGCTTGCGGACGTCCGCGCGCAACTTGCGCGCATTGCCAACGAAAATGCCATCACGGCAAAAAGGCTGGGCAACGCCGGCCAGGCCGATGAAACGGAAGTTCTCGAAGCAGAACTTGAGGCACATCGACTCAATCTCGCCGAGCGAATGCAAGAAAACACCTTGCGTGAGGAATGGCGGTCTTTGTCGGCAGCGATGGGCGATCCGGAAATGGAGCGCATGACCGTAAGTGGAAATCTCGAACAAGGCTGGCCGCAGCTTTCGGATCAGGAAGTTCTCGATGCCATCAGTAGAAATAGCCCCGCGGTTCGAATTGCAGATGCGACGGCTGCACGAAACAGCGCAGAACTGATTCGCGCGCAGCGGGAAGCAATTCCCGATTTGCGCTTGCGAGGCGGATTGGAATACAACAATGAACTGATCGGAGCTGTTCCGCACGCAACTGGATGGGAAGGCACGGCGGAAGTGGGAATAGAAATTCCGATCTTCAATCGCAATCAAGGAAATATTGCCGCCGCGCGAGCGGAAGGGGAGCGCGCCGAAGAAGAAAAACGCCGCATCGCGCTTACACTGCGCGAACGGGCAGCGACGGTGCTTGATCAATATTCAAATGCACGCTTGATGGTCGAGCAGTACCGCGCCGAAATCCTTCCCCGTGCGAAAAAAGCATTTACCTTAATGAATCAGCGCCACGGAGAAATGCTGGCGTCTTTTCCACGCGTGCTGGAAACACAACGCAGGCTTTTCGAATTGCATGCGGAATATGTCGTGGCGCTTGAAAATCTATGGACGAACGGAATCGCACTGCAAGGCTACTTATTGACCGATGGACTTGAAGCACCTGCGCGGCCGGGCGAAATGGATCGCCCGATCCGCGAAACAAACGTTCCCATGCCGGAGCGGACGATGAGTCCGGAGCTTGGCTCACCGCGGCCCTAGGCCAATCGCGGCAGAAACTCAGATTGCGATGAGTCTGTCGAGTTCGTTGCTGACGTCCGGAGCGGTGCGGTCCCAATAGTGTGTGTGCGCGCCTAAACCAATACAAGCATCCAAACGCTGAGCGCTGACCAACGAAGCGTGATCGGGAAAAGTATCGGCCGTGATTGGGTCCGGATATGCGCCCACATTGTCAGCTCCAGCGGTGCGTCCAAACACATCGTTTGTCCAAATGGAGCGGCCGACATAATCTCCACTGCGATAGAAATTGACCCAGTGCTTCACGCGCAATTGCGCTGGCAAAGGGGGAGTCCCCGCAGGTATTGGCGCACCGGGTTGCGTCGCGGGCCACGAAATTCCAGAATCTTCGGGAACTTCGCGAATCCACCTATATAGATGTGGGAAGAATCGGCTCAGAAGTTGCCGCAGCGGACAGCCCATCGAAAAGAAGTAAATCGGCAGGCCTTCCGATTCCGGGCCCGCAAACGCAAAATGCGTAAGCCCTGGCATGCAACCCGAATGGAGATAGCGAAGCAGGTCGGCGGTAATCAAAGATCCAAGGCTGTGCGCGACAACCACAATGTGGTCGTACGAACGGCTGCCGTCTTCTTCCCGGCACGAATGGATGTGGCGCAGGAGCGAAACGTACCGTTCGGCGATTAGAGCGCGCGGTGTTGCATTTACCGGTGTTGTGCGCAGGTAAGTGTCCACATCCAGAATCGTATCCAGTACGGCGCTAAGATACTTCACCAAGATTCCCGCGAGAACCACAGCGGAGCCCGCGATCAATCCGCCGGCCGTCAGCAACTGTGTTTCTCCTTTGGCCATGAGCGGGAGCGTGTAGAAAAAGAGCAAGAACGTTTCGCGCGGCGAAGGCAGCTTGTAATATTCCCAGATTGCGTACACCGTAAATGCGAGTGGAACGGCAAACACCGCGGTCCAAATCAGCAATATCGTCCAACGAAAATTCCGAAAACCTCCGGACAACCAATTGCCAAGCATTCTGGCTGGACCATTGGTTGCGCTTCGTGCGGGAGAACCTTCGAAGTAAGCGGAAGGCAGAATAATCAGTCCAAGCAGCACAAATCCTACCGCCGCAAGGCTTATCGTGACAATCATCCCCGGCGGCGCAGATTGCACGATGATTCCCTCCAGGATTCGCTTGGCGGAGTGAATCGTGTGTTGTTGTTCCTGTGAACTAGGCGATGCCCCGGCACGCTCCTGGGGAGAACAGTTTTGCCGCTCTTGCACGCAGGTGATAAGCGCCCTCGTACCCTGTGGACTCAACACAACCCATTGAAAACCTCGAGGCACGCGAATTATCTCCGGAGCGGCGTCCTTGTACAGATCAACGCGTGAATTCACAAATTTGTACGCAGCGCTCCCCGTAAAAACGGCCAGCAGCAGGATCAGCAGTGCGGGAATCGCCATGGCAAAACGCGCTGTCCGAGCAGTGGCGCGAGTCCGAGCCAATGCTTCCTGCTTGTCTTTTTGCAAAGAGAGCCTGACCCTGCAAATGCATTCCATCAGGAACGTAAAAGCAGTGAGCAGGACGAACAGGAATACGAGAATGCGCAGCAAAAGGAATACATATTGAACGAGGAGAACTGAAGTCGTCGCCAGAGCGATCGCATCGCACGCGCCGCGGCTATAAAGAATTACAAAAAACGCGAGCGTGACTAGCCCGATAAAAAATGCACCGGTTTCCTTTGCCCCGCTTCGCACCTGGTCGTATTTCAAGAATATCCAGTAGGAGACAGCCGCACCAATGATCCACCACTCAACCACGAGCACGACCGGCGCCGCCGTTGCGTACCGCTTCAAAAACCAAATCAGCGCCGCGCCGGGTAATACGAACGGCACGATCCAAAACCACCAACTCTTTGAACCAAGCGGCGGTTTCCACCTCAAGGTTGCGAACACTAGGCTGAAAAGTCCGGCTACACACACCAAGCCGCCACCAAGAATTGCGCGCGTAGTATCGCCTGTTAAATGCAGGGGCAGAGGGGCGAGCGCTACTCCGTAAATCAGAACCAGCAAAGGCAATACGGCCAGCGAAAGCACGCGCGTGGCGTACGTGTACGAACGCAAGTACAGAAACCAATCGAGCTTGCCAAGATTTTCAAATGAGGCGTGGTCCAGTGCGAGTCTGCCGAGACTGACCAGATGCAATAACAATTGATAAAACGAAAAAAGAAATCGCACGAGCGAATTATTGGGGCGTGCCAAATCAGCCCAATACATTTCATAAACATGTACTTCCTTCTTTGACGCCTCTTTGGAGGCCATACGGCACCCATCGTGACGCCAGGTCGTGTAGCTGTTTTCCTTGTCGTCTCCCTCGAATTCTTGCAACTGAATGTTCATGAACTCCGTGGCAATATCAATTTTTCGTGCGCTCTCTTCGCGCTCACGCAGGTGCGTTTCGGATTCACTGCCCCGGCCGAACCAGCCGCTCAGCTTATAGAATTCCTGAAAGACCCCGCGGCGCTCGTCGAAAACCGAGCCAACTTTCATCCCGGCTTCCGCCTTCTGTCTCGCAAACTTGGAAGGGTCAGACTCTTGAAACGGATTTTGAGCGGGCGGCAAAGCAATCTGCACCTGTTTCAATGAAAACGAAGTGTAGCGATTGTGGGATGAACCGGTTTCATTCGTATTCAGACCGGCTAGCAGGTCGGTTACGGCTTGCGCTGTTGCTCCAGATTCATGGTGGCCAACGCCATGAATGGCAATAACGGCCACACGTTTTTCTTTGATTGGCACAGACCCCTCCGGGGACTAATTCGCTCAATGGGCTCTGCGTAGGGGAGAACTACGGTGCGGGTACGTTATCGAAACGTACCGCAAATGGCAACGAGCTTTTTCCTTACGTGACCGTAACCTCCCCAATTCCGCAGACTTGGCCGGGGGCTTGGCGAGTGCGAAACACTGGTACTCCGGGCGGATTGACCGCCTGAAATTTCGCTGGGTACTGTCGGGAATAGGGCGTAGTGGTGTCTGTCCGCATGAAGCATGGCGGCAGAACGGTTCGGGGACAATTCACCGTGTAAGCGGCATCCCCAGCAGCTATTCCTTTTTATTTGAAATGGTTACGATCACCAAAGCCGGACGTTACGAAATCCAGAGCGAGCTGGGACGCGGCGCTATGGGTGTCGTTTATAAAGCCGTTGATCCCGTCATTGGCCGCACCGTCGCCGTCAAGACATTGCGCCTTTCGGAAGAAGGCACTGGCCTTTCCCGCCCGGAACTTCTCAATCGCTTCCAAACGGAAGCACGCGCAGCGGGACTTCTCACACACCCAAACATCGTCGTTGTTTTTGACGCCGGTGAAGAAGACGGCCTCTACTACATCACGATGGAATTAGTGGAAGGCAAGAGCCTGCAAGGTTTGCTTGATGCAGGACAGGCTTTTCCGCTGGCGCGTGTGTTGCGCATCATGGAGCAAACTTGCAGCGCGTTGCAATTTGCACACGAACGCAACATCGTTCACCGCGACATCAAGCCTGCTAACCTGATGCTCACAGCCGATGACACTGTAAAGGTCACTGACTTCGGCACGGCAAAAATTTTGCAGTTCGGCACAGTGCAACAAACCGCACACGTGATGGGCACGCCGAGCTACATGTCCCCGGAACAAGTAAAAGGACGCGTCGTGGACGGTCGCAGCGATATTTTTTCGCTAGGCGTAATGCTCTACGAAATGGTCACCGGCGAGAAACCCTTTCCAGGGCAGAACATTACGACGGTCATCTACAAGATCGTCAACGAAGATCCCGTTCCTCCGCGCACGATTGATCCTTCGATTCATGCCGGTTTGAGCGCAGTCATAATGAAAGCTCTCGCGAAAGAACCCTCCGCGCGCTACCAGACCTGCAAGGAAATGCTTGAGGATTTGAAGAATTATCGCTCTCTGTCCGCGATGGAAAGCCCAACTTCAACAGTTGCAATGAGCGGCTCTCCCGACGCAACAATTGCGACTTCCAAATCGCTCCTGCCCCGCCCTGATGAATTGCAAGCAGCACACACTGCGCGTTCGCTTCAGGCCCGCGCAGCAACTCCATCTCAAACTCCCGCAATTCGTCGAACTGGCGTGATCCAGCCACCGGAACCGGAACGCAAGAGCAGCCCCATCTGGAGCATTTTGCTCGGCCTGATTCTCGTCGGTGTCATTGTGTACGGATATAGAAAAATCAAGCCTGTCTTCGACGATGCGCGCCAGCAGAATCAGATTCAACGCTCAACGCCTGGTGGTCAGGATCCGCAATCAACACAGCCAGACAATGGTTCCTCTCCGGCCGGAACCACGCCGGACAATTCGGAGCCTCCTGCAATCGCAAATCCTGCGCCGGAAAGGAAGCCAGAGACCGCGGCATCCAAGTTCCCTGCTGCTAACGCTTCAGGCGGCAATACTGGCCTAACTCCCGTCGCTGCGGAATATAAAGGACGAATCGAGGAAGCGGCATCCGAAAAAAGAATTGGCGGCAAACTAAAAATTCACGGCACTGGAAACACACTCACCCTATCCGGAAAACTTCATCCAGCGGAACACGGTGAACTCTTAAAATTTCTGAAGAACGCTCCGGCAGGTGTGCAGGTTGTGGACGACATTCAATATGACGACACAACCGTGAACTCCGGCGGCAACGTGGAACCGAGCTCTCATCCCGTTCCGACTTCCGGCCATGGTGCAATTCACATCCTTACGAATGTGATCGGCGCAACTGCGGTCGTCACGGGCGATTACAACACCCGGCAGCAATGCGAAACCCCTTGTAGCTTTTCGAATCTTTATCCTGGTAGTTATAACCTCGAAGTGAGGAAAAGCGGCTTTCAACCGACACAGACCGCTTTGCAGGTTCGCGCGGGGCAAACGCTCGATCAAAAAATCAATTTGGAGCCGACCGCGATGGGGCTCCACATCACTTCGCGACCCGCCGGTGCGGACGTCTTTATCAACGGCGACAAACAGTCCGGCCAAACTCCTTTGACGATTCCTCTTGCACCCAACACGTACAATCTGGTTTTACGCTTGCAGGGTTACGAGCCTCACTCCGAAACGATTGCCGTCAAGGAAAACGCGCAGGCGCAAGTCAACGTTGAGCTAAGAGAAAAATCTTCGCACATTGCCTGGGCACAAGTGGACACGACACCAGCAGGCGCGACAATCGTTGTAGATGGTGTTGACACGGGCAGGCAGTCGCCAGCCAGGGTCGAAATAACTGCAGGCATTCATACCATAGCCCTGAGGATGGACGGATTCCAGATCTCCCGCCGGTCAGTCGAGGTTACTGAGGGTGGAACCGTCGCGGTCAACGAAAAACTGCGCCCGAAGTAGTAGCATTCAGATCAACCTCGCCACCGCAAAAACTGTCAAAACAGGCGTAAACTGTAACAATTTGTTACAATAGAAAGACTGTAGTTCTAGAACCATTCGAATATTCTATTGTAAACAAAGCACTTATTTCGAACAAAAAGAGGAAGGTGGCTTGCTCGCTTCTCTATCAGGGTGCCTCTACCCAATTGGGTGAAAAGAGGCCACCGTCGTTCGATCCTTGCACAGGTAAGGGCAGGCGAACGGCAATCGATTGTGGAAGCTGGTGAAAGACTTGGTTCTGAGGGCGATTGCCAATTCGAAAGAATCTGAGGACTTCAAGGCGAAGCTTGCCTCAGCGCCTACTGCTCCTGTTGGTCCTTCGCCCGTTCCTGTCGCACCCAGTGTCGTTTCCCCGTACTCCCCTTCTGAGCCGACTGCGCGTGAAGTTCAACAGTGTTTGAAAGATTTTCAGATCTTGCTTCGTTCGGAACGCCTCTATCAACGCAATCACCCGCGGGTGCTGGAAAGCCTCGAATGCGCTTATGAGCAACTGCGCTCTTTTGCCTTCGCAATGAATGGCATTGCCCTGCGGATCGAACGGAACAGCATCATCATGCCGAAGCTCAGCGAAGCCCCTTTGCCGGATGTTCGCGGCGAACTTCAGGCGCTCGCCATCGAATTGCAGCGCGCGGGCATCCAAGTTTTGGTCTTCGAACGCCGGTTTCATGTAGGCGAACTGGACACGCTCGCTCAGCTCATTAAGACAGCCTTGCTAAAATCGGAGGAGTCTTCCAACAAGAAGAACAGCACTTCCTGGTGGACTGCGAAGCTCCTGGAGCACGGCGTGGAAGGGATTCAAATCAACACGCAGACGGAACGAAAAGTGGACACGGTATTGGCGAGCCTGATTGCTGCGCTCGTGGCATACGGCGGAAATTCGCCACGAGAAAATGCCGATGCGCCGATTTCGCTTCCCAACCTTGAAGACTTGAGCGCTGCGCTTCGCTTGCTGGCTCGGCTCACTCCGCCACTCGAAGCGGCACGCGGTCTGTCGCCGGAAGATGCAGCACGCGCGATTCACGGCGCGCTGGAAGCCGCTAGCCGGGATACCGTGCACATGCTGCTGAGCGCGGTTTCGCAGCACGGTCCTCGCGAAGCGGAAAAACCGCAGCCATATTTACAGCGTCTTTCGGAAAACCTCGTCCTAGAATTTCTCGGCGCGGAGTTCAGCGCCGGCCAGCTTACCGCCCAGTTGGTTCGCGCAACGATTTACAAACTGGCGGACGTCCTCGTCACAGCCGGAACCTACAGCGGCCCGCACTCTTCGCAGCACTTTTCGTCGGTGGCTACAGCGTGGGCTTCGGAAAAACATCGCGAAAAATTGGTGGAGCGATTCTGGATTGAATTGCCGCCGCGCGAAAAATCATCAGTGTTCCGGGGACCGGATGTCTGGTGCGTTCCCGTCGCGGCCTTGCGCCAGACGCTCTCGCAACTTGCGGATGCCGGCGTGGACGCTCCGCGCCGCGAAGCACGAAACATTTTGCTGAATTACGCGCGCCGTCTGGAAGTGGAAGACGCCGCTGCCCGCCGTGAAGTTGCCGCTGGGCTGAACGAGCTTTCACCAATCATCGAATCGCTCTGGCCAAATCAATTCCCTGAAGACTTGAGCCGCGGCGCACTGACTGCACTCGAAAAAGAATCCATCCCGGAGACTGCGGCGTTGCTTGCCGCATTCCTGGAAACGCTGGGCCGCATTGCGGTGACACGCGGCGACTTCACGGGCCTCGAAAGCATTTTGGTCGGTCTGGAGAGAACTCCCCGCGAACCGCAATTCGCTCACATGCAGGCGCTCGCGCAGCGACTCGTTGCGCAGGACCGTTGGCTGCTGCTTATTGACGCGGCCTTGGCCAATCGCGCGCTTGATCCGGCTCTCCCTCGCTTGCTACAACGCGATCCGGAGCGCCTCCTCGATCGTCTCACGTTGCTTCTTACGGACCCGCGCGGCTACGAATTTCTCCCCGCTATGTCTCGATTGCTTCGCGCGATTGGCGTTCCCGTCTTGAATTTGCTCGAAACACGGCTCTATGAAGCACGCCGCCAGCGCGTGAGCGCCGCGATCAAACTACTCGCAGTTGCCGATCAGGAGCGTCTGCTTCGCGGATTGGCGCGTGCACTCGCAAGCTGGGAATGGAATTTGCAAGATCTTGCGGTTAGCGAACTTTCGCGGCCGGCAAATGCTGCATCGTCGCAAAGCGCAGCTTTCGTTTTTTCAGCCATTCTGGCCGACGCCCACCCGCTCGTAGTTCCGATGATGATCGACCAGATCGGCCTGGCAATGGAATCCACTGCCGTGCCCCAAATGATGGAAATTGCCGCCGGCGAGCACGACATTCTGCGCGACCAATTCGTGCGCATCAAAGCCATTGAAGCGCTTGGCCGCATGCGCGCCACGGAATCCTGCGAATTGCTCCGTACCCTGGCGGAAAAGCGCGAAGGTCTGACTTACGCCGAACCCGCAGGGCTTCGTGCTGCCGCGGAAGATGCTCTGGCGCTCATTGAGAACAGGCCCACCTCGGCCCGTGTGCGCGCGGCATTCGAATCCGCCGCGCAATCGAGCGCCAACTTCGTGGTTCCGCGCCGCTATGCCCGCATTCCTCTGGAATCTCCTTTGCGCGCTCAAATTGAGCAGGGCGCAGCGGGCCTTGCTCGCGTGAAGACGATCAGCCTCGGTGGCGCATACCTCGAATCTCCCAAGAAACTCAACGTTGGCGATTCCATCAAGCTTGAGGTTCGCGCCGGCCTCCGTAAGATTCACTTCACCGCAGTCGTCCGCAACATCGGTCCAGACGGCAATGGCGTGGAATTCGTCCACATGAAAGACGAAGACCGCGAAAAACTTCGCAAGCTCGTCCAGCGTCACTTGCAGTTCTAATCCCACCTCTCTTCCTCTACCCGTTTGGAATTTGGATACACTCCTTCCTTCTGCCGCGTTTGCCAACCCCTGTTTGTGCAATAACTGAACTTCGGCTGCAAACCAGTTGACGTGACAAGAGAAGCCGAGTATTCATTCTCTTGTCGCTTAGCGCGGTCATCACCGCCACCGCTAGGGGTAGCGGGCGATTCTGAAGACAAACTCGGAGGCTCCTATGGGACGCAGGCAGTATCTGTGCGCATGGATTTTGCTCGTCATGATGATTCTGGGCTCGGCGCGAATAGCCGCAGCGCAGAACACCGCCTCTCTTTCCGGAACGGTCATGGACCAACAGGGTCTGGCCGTTCGGAATGCCAAAATCACTCTCACTAGCAGCACCACCGGCGCCGAGCGCAGTGTCACCTCCAACGAGGATGGCCGCTACACCTTCGTCAGCCTTGCCCCGGGCAGGTACAAAATGGCCGTGGATGGCGGCGCAAATTTCGGCCTTTATAAAAACGAGAGCCTTAGCATTGCAGTCGGTGACAACGCGACGTTCGATCCGCAGCTGCAATTACGCGGCGTGCAGCAGACCGTCACCGTCACAAGTGAAACGGCCAATATTGAAACTTCCAAAACGGAAGTCTCGGATTCGATTCGCGAAACGCAGATCAATTCTCTGCCCATCAACGGCCGCAACTACATCAATTTCACGCTGCTCGATTCGAAGACAACTCGTGACGTTTCTCCCACTATCGGCCCTGCACCCAACAGCGGTCTCAATGTCAGCGGAGCGCGTGCCCGTTCAAATCAGGTAACCGTTGACGGCGCCGACGCCGTAGACAATTCCGTAAACGGCATTCGCGCTACGGTATCGCAAGAAGCCGTTCAGGAATTTCAATTGATTCTCAGCAATTACAACGCGGAGTACGGACGCGCCACGGGCGGCGTCATCAATATCGTGACCAAGAGCGGCGGCAACGATTTCCACGGCGACGCTTTCGGCTTCTTTCGCAATAAAGCTTTCCAGGCGCGTAACGCTTTTTCTGGTCAAGTAGATCCCACCACAGGCGATCTTGTGCCAACTAAGCAGGGTTTCACCCGCGTGCAGACTGGCCTCACGCTCGGCGGCCCAATCCGTAAAGACAAAACTTTCATTTTCGGCTCGTACGAATACACACAACGGGAAGAGACCGGCTTTTCCAGCATTGGCATCGGCAATTTCGGATTGACCACGGGACTTGTTCCCTGCGTTCCCGTTCCTCTCAGTCTGACTGGTGGCGCGACGGGACAACTCGCGTTTTATCAAGCGGCCCTGGGCGCCCTCACGGGCAATGGCGCTGCGTGCACGAACGCGAATCCGGCGATTCAAGCTCAGATTAGCGGCCTCACAAAAGCTGCAGTCATCACCGGGGCCGGTTCCAACGTCGCATTGAACGGCGACTTGAACGTAAACGCGGATGGAACGACTGTGCCCCTTTCCGCCGTGCTTGGCATTCCCGGAGCATTAGGCTCAAAGTTTTTTCCAATTCCCGTCGATTGTCCCATTGGCACGCAGGTGAACAGCGTCGTCTGTTTGCCGGTCGGACCAAATGCTGCCGCGGGAGTCGGAACGGGGCTCGTACCTCTTCCACCTTCCTACGTCGGTCTGAATTCTCTACGCGGGAACTTTCCAGCCACGGAAAAAACCAGTCTGTGGTCCGCGCGTCTCGATCAAAACTGGAACAGCAATAATCACTCGTTCCTGCGCGTAGGCGTTTCTCCTTCGCTTGTCACAGGAATTCAGTCCACATCGCAGAACCAGGTGTTCGGACAGAACGCTGGCACGCGCGTCGGCTTGAATCAGGTTCGCGACTTCAACGTAACCTTCCAGCACGATACGATCGTCGATCCCACTGTCGTCAACCAAGCGCGCTTCCAGTTTGCGCGCCGCGGTTTGCACTTTGGATTTTCTCCGCTGCCTGGCGGCGATCAAATCGGCGTTAACATCCCCGGTTTTGCCTATTTCGGCCGCGAGCCGTATTCCACAGTCGACCGCATCGAGCGCCGCTACCAATTTACAGACGTGGTTGAAAAGACCTGGGGCAAACACGACTTCAAGTTCGGCGGCGACGTCAATTTCATTCAGCTTCGCTCCGCCAAACAACAAATCTTCGAATTGGATTTCGGCGGCGACGTGAATTTTGGTGGCCTCTCGCTCTTCGGCGCGGGTGTTCCCGCAACTAACGGCGCGCAGTCGTATGGCTTGGGCGTTCCGACCACATACATTCAAGGAATCGGCAATTCCAACCAGCCTTTCGACAACATCCCCATCGGATTTTTCGCGCAAGACACCTGGAAGATGACGAAAAAGCTTACGGTGAATTACGGCGTTCGCTACGACGTGGAAATCACGCCGCTCTTTAGCCCGGCAACGGCTGTCAACGCCGCTGCGGAAAAAGCGCTTGGCGTCGTCGAAGGAATTCCGCGGGACTACAACAACGTTTCGCCGAGGCTTGGCATTGCCTGGGATCCTCGCGGCGACGGCAAGACCGTCGTTCGCGTCGGTTACGGTCTCTTCTACGATCATCCTCTGCTGGCGGTCGCGTTTGACTCCGTTACCGCTGACGGCGGCCGTTCCGTTCAATTACTCTCGGCAGGAGGGACACCCTCCGCTTGTGGCTTGCTTCCTGCGCCCGCCCCCGCAACCTGTGGCGCTGGGTTCGACACGCCAGCAAACCTGAACGGTTCCTCGATCTTTCAAGGCGCTCTCAATGCCAGCTCGATCTATCCGGCGTTCCCAACGTCCTTGACGCTGGGCTATTTGCCGAATCAACAGCGCTTTGATCCGTTTGCCGCCGGTTCGCTCTTTGCCAATCAAAATTATTTGAACGCTGGCTTCCCATTGCCGATTCTTCCGTTCACACTTCCCGTAAGCGCCAAATTCAAATACGGCTACGCGCAGCAGGGAAACCTCACCATCGAACATGAAATCGCCGGCTCGTGGAAAATGAGTGTCGGCTATCAATACACGCGCGGCAGTCACTTGAACCGTCCCGTGGATGTCAATTCCACAGATCCTCAGCTGCTGGCGCAGAATGCGTTCAACGCGGCGGCTTCGGGGCTAAGTGTCAGCAATCCGGTTACGGTTGTCGTTCCCTCCGGCACAGCGAACACATGCGTCAATCAGGGAACAGGCAGCATTTTCCTGATTGCCCCTGGAGCGTTGGGTCAGGGCTTCGCCGCTCCGAACTGTAACCCCGCAGCAGCTGTCGGCTTTGTTGGTACGCCAGCCTTCTTTAACTTCTTCCGGCCATCTGGCCCGAACCCGTCCTTTGCCGCTGCCGTACCTGGTGGTTACGCCACTCAGGTTGGGCTCGCCCATGCTGCGGGATATCCAATTGGCATTGGCGTTCCCATCCCTTTTAACAGCGTGGACGCGCAGCTTTCCGACGCAAGCTCCTGGTATCACGCGCTGACCGTGAACGTCGAAAAGCGCATGTCAAAAGGCTTCGAACTCTTCTCCAGTTACACCTGGTCGCATTCTATCGACGATGGAACGGACTTGCAGTCCACCCTCGAACCGCAGGACAGCCGGTTCCCGTTCCTCGAACGCGGAAATTCCGTAAACGATCAACGCCATCGCTGGGTGACCAGCGCAGTGTTCCAGACGGCCGCTGCGCGAGGCGGCGACAGCGCCTGGAAACATTTCCTCGGCGGCTTCACACTTTCGCCCATCATCGAAGTTTCTTCGGGCCGCCCGTTCAACGTCATCACTGGTACAGACACGCGCTTGGACCTCGGCGCTTCGCAAGCGAGGCCCTCCGTCGTGTCTAGCGGCGGCACGACGTCGCCGTTCATTTCCGGCGTCCAGTTTGGCCCTGCTGATCTTTGCCTCACGAATAGCGGCTCAACGTTCTCGGTTCCGGGTGTTGCCCCACCCGCAGGTTGCGATGGCACGCTTGGCCGCAACGCATTCACTGGACCGGGCTTCTTCCAGATTGACCTGCGTATCGGGAAGGAAATTCCTCTTGGCGAACGCTTGAAGCTCAACCTCATCGCGGACGGTTTCAACTTGCTTAACCGCACGAACGTAGCGGCGGTCAACCAACTCTGCGACCCAACCGCTGGTGCAACCTGCTTCGCTGGCCAACCAACTGCGGCCTATGATGCGCGCCAGTTCCAGCTCGCTTTGAAGCTCGTCTGGTAGCGAGCACCGAAGCGAATATTCTCTGGGCTCCCGGTCTCAATCGGGAGCCCTTATTTTTTTGAGCCGTGTTTTCAGAACCGCGTGATGCGAGTAAAGTAGATGGAAAGTTTCGTAATATTTTTTCGGAGATCGAATGACGCCATTTCTTATCGCGGGCTTGATCGTGGTTGCCGCGCTCGTTGTCTGGGTTGCAATACAAAATTCTCATGGGCAACGCCGCGCACAAGGCGTCGAATCGCAAATGAGTGAATTACGCCGCGACTTGCAAACCATGGCTACAGCGCAAGCCCAGAGTGCTGGTCAAATTGCCTCGATAGGTCAATCCGTGACACAACGGCTTGATAGCGTCACAAAAACTCTTCAGGACGGAGTCTCGCAGTCCGCGCAAATCGCTGCGCAATCGCAGACCAGTATGGTCGAGCAACTGAAGAATTCGCAGCAGGCGCTGGGCGACATTCAAAAACAGCTAGGCGCCGTGCAGCTTGCGGGGAGTCAAATGTCGCAAACCGCTCAAACTCTCCAAAGCATTCTTGGCGGCGCAAAAACGAGGGGAACTCTCGGTGAGGTTACCCTGGAGCGATTGCTCGAAGATTGCCTTCCCCGCGATCGTTACGAACGCCAATACCGTTTCCGCAGCGGAGAAATCGCAGACGCAGTCATTCACCTGCGGGATCTTATGCTTCCGATCGATTCGAAATTCCCGCTCGACGCATATCGTCGCATCGCCGAAGAAGGCGAAGAAGCTCGCCGTGCTTTTGCTACCGCCGTGAAGAACCACGCCGACGTTATTTCAAAAAAGTACGTTCTACCGGACGAAGGCACGCTGCCGGTCGCGTTAATGTTCGTCCCAAGCGAGACCGTCTATTACGAACTGCTGATGACCTCCGACGCAAAATCGCTGCCGCTCGATGAATATTGCCGCACAAAAAATGTTGTCGCAGTTTCACCGAACACTCTTTACGCCCATCTTCAGGTGATCCTGATGGGCCTTCGCGGCATGCAAGTCGAGGAAAACGCCAAGCACCTCCAGGCGAGTCTCGCGGGGCTGCATTTGCAACTGGAAAAATTTTCCGAACCTTTTGGGAAAATCGGCACCCATCTCAAGAATGCAGCGCAGAGCTATACCGAATCGGAAAAGCGATTGGACAAAGTGGAAGGAACTCTCGGCTCCATGCTGGGGGTGAATTCAGCCGTTCAACTCGAACTGCCTTCAGACGAAAGCCCTTTGTTGCCCGGAGTGAATAAACAGTCCGCTTAACGCACAGGTCTCGCCATCACTGGCACAAGCCGAATCGAAATCAAGAAGTTTCCGCGCTTTTTCCCTGTCACCTGGAATTCCGCGCTGTTTTCCGGCGCGCCTGAGCTATACACCCTTGCAGGATTCCCTCCTTCGAGATCCGCAATGTCCGGCGCAAGGTTCCGCGCCTCCAGTTGAATTTTTTCCTGCGTTCCCGCCACGCCTACGCGCAACGTCCGCTTCTGTCCCGGCTGCAACGGCGAAGTATCCGCCTCAAGTTTGAGCACTACAAAAAGCATTTTGAACTGCGCTGGCTCCTGTTTGCCGCAAGCGACGGAAACTTCCGTAAACCCCGTTGGAGGTTCGAGCGGAGGCAACACCGTCAGCGCGTTCGGTGAGGCGGCAAGCACCAGCGCTGCCTGGCCATTGATGGTTACTTGGTTTTTGTCTGCATCGCCGCAAAACCCAGTGCCAGTCACTTCGAATCGATCCAAAACCGATGCGACGCGAGGAGCAGACTCAATAATCGTCCCGCTTGGTATCGCTTGCGCTGGCAAAATCGCTGTCGCCACTCGTCCCTGCCGCCCCGCAATCGAAGCGTAAAGCGCTCCCGGATTGAGCGGCGCTACAAATAGTGCGCGACCGGTCGTATCCGTCGTTACTTTGTCGCCGTTCGAAAATTGAATCGTCACGCCCGGTGTCAACCGCCCGTTTACATCGAGTACGGCAAGCGTCGCGCGTTCTCCGGAAATCATCCGCCGCGGCACCAGCAAAATTCGTGCCCCGGCGGCGGACGGCGCCTGTTGGGCATCCGCCGCCGAGCAAAATACAATCGCAAGCAGGCCAAAGCCCGCGCCGGTTACCCGAAAAATTCTTTTTCCTCTCAGGATTTCACCGCCACGCGATACACCTGCGATTCGACAAATAATCGAAACAACTCAGAGTCCACTTCTTCTTCCTTCACACACAATCTCAAAATATCCAGCGCTCGGTCTGTCGGTACTGCTTTCTTATAAGGCCGGTCCGTCGCGGAAAGCGCGTCAAAAATATCGCAGATCGTCATTATCTTCGTCTGCACAGGAATCTCGGAGGAGTTCAATCCGTACGGATAGCCTTTCCCATTCAACTTTTCATGATGCGCTTTCGCAATCTCCGGGATTTTCTTGTATTCCTGCGTCCACGGAATCTGCGCCAGAAACTGAAAGCTGTGCACCACATGTGACTCGATCTCGCGCCGTTCACCTGGAGCCAGACTGCCTCGCGGGATTGAAAGCAATTGCACTTCGTCCGCCGTTAGATACGGCCGCTTCGCACCGCGCGGATCGCTGTACGACTTTTGCGCGATCTCTCCTACCATCCCGAAATCACCGGATGGCATGATCGTCGGCTCGTTCGCTCGCGCTACAAACTCCGCGCACCGTTCCAGCTCGGCCGCGAGTGCGTCCGTTTCCAAATCCAGTTCCTTAATCCGGCGCGCCGCTTCTTTCTTCGAAAGTTTTAGCAGCGCTTCCACTTTCTGTTCCGCGCAACGCGCCTCAATATCTCTTCGAATGTAATCAAAGCGGTCCATCAATCGCGCATACTGCAACGGATAGAGCTTTTTCGCTTTGACTAGAACCTCTTCCCGCACTCCAACTTTTCCAAAGTCATGCAGCAGCGCCGCATAACGCAGCTCCTTCATTTGCTCCCGCGAAAATCGCAATTCCGCGTACGGGCCGCGCGATTCCCGGTCCACCGCCTCAGCCAGCGCCACTGTCATTTCGCAAACGCGCTGCGAATGCCCGGATGTTGTCGGGTCACGCTGTTCAATCGCCTTCACGGCCGCATTCACAAATCCATCGAACAAATTTTCAATGTCGCGGTATAGTCGCGAATTCTCATACGCCACTGCGGCCTGCGACGCCAGTGACAAGCCCAATCGCACCGCATGCTCTGGAAACGCATGCACGTTCCGCGTTACCGCTTTCGGGTCATGTAAACGCGCATTCCGCGACCGCTTGCAATTCAGCAATTGCAGCACGCCCAGAACTTCGCCTTTGCCGTTCTTCATCGGCAACGCCAGCAGCGACCTTGTTCGATAACCCGCTTGATCATCAAATGATTTATTAAAATGAAATGGCATACCTTTCGGTATGCGATATGCGTCCGCCAGCTCGACAACCTGCCCGTGCCACGCGCAATATCCGGCGATAGACTGATCCGTCAGAGGCAGGATAAATTCCTTAAACGGGAACTCCACGCTGTCATTTTGTGTCAACTTAAACCGAAGCCGCGTCTCGCCTTCGGCATGTTCCACCAAATAAAGGGATCCCGCATCTGCGCAAGTAATCTCCCTCGCCTTCAGCAGAATCATCGCCAGCAATTGGTCTACATTGCGCGTCTCAGAAAGGGCTATTCCAATTCGGTTCAGTTCTTCCAGCTCATGGCCGATGCGCGACGCGCTCAGGCCGTTCCGCTTTCTCAAGCCGCCTCTAATAACCCGCTTTTTCGTTTTTGGGCTCATTTTGCTAAGCGTGGCGTCTGATTTGATTCACTTTTCTTTCGGCGGCGGCTGGGACAACTCCCGCAGGGCCAACAGTATAGCCAATCCTTACCACCCTGTAATCAATATGCGAGTAATCACTTGGGCGCACTGCCTTTCGCACCCTATTTGGGTCTGCTAGCGTTAAATCAGGGTTGCCCGGCATGGGTGTGCGTCGGGCCTGACATACCCAGGGGAGTGTCTGTGCGCGTTCTTGGCGGCGGCGCGACCGATGTTGGCCGTGTGCGGTCGAACAACGAAGACTGTTTCCGGCTCGTGCAGCCGCTGAATCTGTTCATCCTTTCGGATGGAATGGGCGGCGAAGCACATGGAGAAATTGCCAGCGCGCTCGCCGTAGAAACCGTGGTTAAGCACTGCATGGACGCCGATACAAATCCGGCTGCGCCACTCTATGGCAATCCTTCCCCGAACCTTTCCATGCCAACCAAGCGGCTCGTCAGCGCCGTTCATCTCGCGAACAGGAACATTTTCAAATCTGCCGAAACGCATCCCGAACAAAGCGGCATGGGCGCAACGCTTACCGCACTCTGGATCAACAGCAATGCGCTGAGCATCGCGCATGTCGGGGACAGCCGCGCTTATCTTTTGCGCAGCGGCATGTTGCAGCAACTCACCAGCGACCACTCTCTCGTTGCAGAGCAAGTCCGCCGCGGCATCATCAGCGCCAGCGAAGCCGAACAGAGCGATATGCAAAGCGTTCTTCTTCGTGCGCTCGGCACGCAAGCCGAAGTCGAAGTGGATTCCGAAGAGCAAGCACTCTTCCCGCGCGACGTTTTGCTTCTCTGCTCCGACGGCCTCACGCGCATGATCACCGAGCCGGAAATCGCCGGCACTCTCCAAGCTGAAACCGATCCACAAAAAGCGGCCGAACGCCTCATCGCCATCGCCAATGAAAATGGCGGTGTGGACAACATCTCCGTAATTGTTATCCGTCTGGAGAACGAATCCAGAAGCTGGCTTTCCTGGCTGCTCCCTGGGGGACGTAAACACGCAGGCTCGAACGGTTCTGCGGGAGGACACTGAAATGCCCAAACTCAGCCTCATGTTCGAAGGTAAAACAGTAAAGGAAGTTCCAATTGGATCCCGACCGATCACCATCGGCCGCTCACCGGACAACGATCTGCCCGTGGACAATCTTGCCGTCTCCAATCATCACGCTCGCGTCTACTACGAAGGCTCTCGCCTGGTTGTCGAAGACCTGGACAGCTTGAACGGCACATTCGTCAACGATCTTCGCGTCGAGCGCGCTACGCTGCACGATGGTGACTCCATTCACGTCGGCAAGCATTACATCAAAGTGGACGCCAGTCACGACGCGCCCGTTCCCTACGACATGGGCCGCAAAGCCGCCGCTCCATCTATTAACGAAACGATGGTGCTCGATACCAAAGCGCGCCGCGATATGCTCCAGCAAGCCGCCGCGATGGGCGAGCGCACGCAGTTCGCGTCAGGCCGAATCAAAGTTCCTACGATCGTCGTTCTTAGCGGAAAAACGGCCAGCAAGGAATATGTCCTCACCAACAAACTCACCACCATCGGCAAGTCCAGCATGGCTACAGTGCGCTTGACGGGATGGTTCAAACCCCAAATGGCCGCGCAAATCAGCCAGCGCGACGATGGCTACTACATCGGCCCCGGCGACAAATCTCCGACGGTGAATGGGACTCCCATTCCGGGACCCACACGCTTGAATGACGGCGACCTCATTGAGGTCTGCGGCGTCCGCATGAATTTTATTTTTCGTGAATAGTATTGGCGCTTCTAACCAAGTTTTGAGAATTTGGTCTTTCTAGCTGGATTTTCATAAACAGTCAGGGACATAACGCAGCTCATGGCGGCTTCATCAGCCAATTGGTGGAAGGGTCGTGGCGGCTTCGGTGTCTACGAGCTGTTGCTCTCCTGGTGGCGTCACCGTGTTTCCTTCCTCTTGAGCCTGTGTATCACGGTATTTGCTCTCGGCATTTACTATCTCGTTTTCCTTCAGGAAAAAAGAACGCCAATCTCCGAATTTGCGCAGCGCCTGGAACTCAACACTCTTGATACTCGCTTTCGCTTCCGTCCGCTTCAGTCTACTCACCCTGATCCTCGGATAGTCATCGTGGACATTGACCAGCAGGCACAAGAAGTTTTGGGCCGGTGGCCCTTCTCTCGAGCGTACTTCGCGAAGATGCTCGATGTTCTGCACGATGATCACGCTGCTGCCGCCGCTTTCGATATCACCTTCAGCAAACCGGACCAATCCGCCGCCCCGCTTCGTTCCCTGCAATCGTCCCTGGAAAAACGCGAGCAAACCGGCGAGCCTATCGACCCCAAACTCTTGAACGAAGTCTCTGGTCTCATCCGTGAATATGATGCGGACGCGCAATTCGCCGCATCAATCAAGCGATTCGGGCCGGTTGTCTTGGGAAATTACTTCCTATTTACTCAGGCGGATCTTCAGGGGCTCTCAGAGGAAACGCTCGCCGCTTATGCCGACAGGATTTCATTTTTTGCTTATCCGCCCGCTCACGCCGTACGAACTCAATTTGCAAAGCAGGACAAGTTGAACCTCATGGAAGATTTCTCGGGAGCTAAACTGCTCCCGCGCGGGGCGGAAGCGAATCTTGATACTCTTACTGCAACACTGAGCGGCGACACATCCTGGACTGGCTTCTTCAACGCTCCTCCCGACAACGATGGCGTCGTGCGGCGCGCCACTCTTGTTCTTCCTTACGGACGCTCCCAAAATCCTGAAGACTGGGATATCTATCCTTCTTTGGGCCTGATGAGCTCAAGAGCGCTGCTTGGCCATGACGCTCTGGATACGAACCTTTTCTATGGCCCGATCGGCATTACAACTATCGAGCTCGGCTCGAAGACGGTTGTGCATCCCGATGGGCGCGGTCAATTAATGATTAATTTTCAGGGACCTTGGGGAACTTTCCATCACTATTCGATCGTCGACGTTTTGAACAAAAAGTTCGAGCCAGGTACGTTTCAGGGGAAGCTCGTTCTTATTGGTGCCACCGCCACGGGCATCGGAGATTTGCGCGCCACGCCTTTCGGTGGAACCAACTATCCGGGCGTCGAAATTCATGCCAATATCGTCGACAACATTTTGAACGATCGGTTTTTGAAGCGCGGGTCGCAGCAGGCCTTGATTGACGCGCTGCTTATTTTTTCCTTCGGTATTCCACTCGGAATCTGGATGGCGCTGGCCGCTCCGCGGTGGATGTGGTTTGGAATCGCGCTGTTGCCTCTTCTTGTTCTGGTGGATTACGCCGCTTTCCTTCACGGCTGGTGGCTCAATTTCACCATGCCCGCCATGACTCTCACGGGCAATGTCGTACTCGTGTCTCTTTACCGCGCCCTAGTCGAGGAAAAGGAAAAGCGCCGCATTCGTTCCGAGTTCGGACAATATCTGCCCCCGGAAGTCGTTCGCAGGCTGCTGCTCAATCCGCAACTCGTCGACCCGCGCAAAACGGAAATCACCATCATGTTCAGCGACATTCGCGGCTTCACTACAATTTCCGAAAAACTCGACGCGCAAGATCTCGCCACATTTCTAAATCTCTATCTTTCAGATATGACGCGCATCGTCTTCAATCGCCAGGGTACGCTCGACAAATACATCGGCGACGCAGTCATGGCATTTTGGGGCGCGCCGTTTGAGGAACCCGGCCACGCAGATCGGGCCTGCCAATCCGCGCTGGACATGATGAGGCGCGTTGGCGAATTGCAAAAGCAATGGGAAGCCGAAGGCAAACCGCGCATGGACATCGGCATTGGACTCAACACGGGCGTCGCCAGCGTGGGAAGAATGGGTTCGTCATCCCGTTATGCCTACACGGCTCTCGGCGACGCCGTCAATCTTTCTTCGCGTCTGGAAGGCCTGAACAAAGATTACGGCACACACATTCTCGCGAACGAAAGCACCTACGAGGCCAGCAAAAATTCCGGCTTACTTTTTCGCGAACTCGACTTGATTCGCGTCAAAGGCAAACTTCAACCTGTCACGATTCACGAATTGATTGGTCGGGAAGCCGACGCTTCACCTGAAACAATAGAATTGCTGACGCAGTTCACTGCCGCTCGTTCTCTCTATCAGGCGCGCAAATGGCAGGATGCGCAGAATGCATTTCAATCCATCCTCGAAAAATGGCCCACCGATGGTCCCTCGCGCACCTACTGGAAGCGCTGCCAGGAATATCTCTTCGACGAACCGCCCTTGAATTGGGACGGCGTCTTCACAATGGATCACAAATAACCGCGAGCGAAAATCCACAGTAAACGTTAACTCTCCCCCGCAGTTTGCGGCCAATTTGGAATCTAATTCCGTGTGACCTCACTCTCTTTTCCGGCATCCATTCACCAGTGAAAATAGTTTTGGCTTATATTGGCCCTCTATTTTGCGGTCGCTACGATATATCGTATTGAGCAGGCGCGGCGTACCCGAAACTTCCCTTTTGGGAGTCTAACTCTCAGCAGGTCGCGGCAATTACTCGGGGCTCCGGTAAGCAAGCAGGATCCGCCTAAGGAAATCACAACCGGTTATGTGGATTGTTCGCTTAGCGCTTCAGAGACCTTATACGTTTATCGTGATGGCGCTCGTCATCATTCTTCTCACTCCCCTCGTGCTCATGCGGACGCCGACGGACATTTTTCCCTCGATCAACATTCCCGTCATTAGCCTGGTCTGGACCTACAACGGTCTGCAACCGCAGGAAATGGAACTGCGCATCACCGGCAACGTTGAGCGCGGCATCGCCACCCTCGTCAACGACGTGGAGCACACCGAGTCGCAATCGCTGCCAGGCATTGCCGTAATCAAGATTTACTTTCAGCCTAACGCGAACGTGCAAACCGCGCTCGCGCAAACCGGCGCCATTTCGCAAACATTTCTCCGTTTTTTGCCGCCGGGCACCACTCCTCCTCTCGTCATTATTTATTCGGCGTCCACGGTCCCAGTCATTCAGCTCGGCCTTACGAGCGATACGCTCAGCGAGCAGCAGCTCTTTGACTTCGGCAACAACTTTATCCGCACACAGCTCGCCACCATTCAGGGTGCCGCCACTCCCTTTCCTTACGGCGGAAAACAGCGCCTCGTCTCCGTGGACACGGATTCCGCCGCGCTCCAATCGCACGGCCTTTCCGCCGTGGACATCGTCAACGCTGTCGCCGCGCAAAACCTGATCCTGCCCACCGGCACAGCTAAAATGGGTTCGCTCGAATACACCGTTGAAATGAACGGCAGTCCGCAGAGCGTGAACGAACTGAACGATTTGCCGGTAAAAACCGTCAACGGCGCCACAACGTATATGCGCGAAGTCGCTCACGTGCGTGACGGTTTCTCCCCGCAGACAAACGTCGTTCTTGCAAACGGCCAGCGCGGCGTGCTCATGAGCATCTACAAAACCGGCAATGCTTCCACGCTCGACATCGTGGACAAAGTCAAAGCCATGCTCGTGTACAACCAGGGCCAGTATCCCGCCGGCATGCAGCTCAATCAGTTCTTTGACCAGTCGCTCTTCGTGCGCGCTTCCATTCAAGGCGTGCTGCGTGAAGGTCTCATCGCCGCTTGCCTCACCGTCATTATGATTTTGCTCTTCCTGGGGAACTGGAAGAGCACACTCATCATTCTCGTTTCGATTCCTCTTTCGATTCTCGTCAGCGTGTTGTTGCTTAGCGCGCTCGGCGAAACCATCAACATCATGACCCTTGGGGGTCTTGCCCTCGCCGTGGGTATTCTCGTGGACGACGCCACCGTCGAAATCGAAAACATCAACCGCAACCTCGCCATGGGCAAGGAAACGATTCAAGCCATTCTCGATGGCGCCCAACAGATCGCCGTTCCGGCGTTCGTTTCCACGCTCTGCATCTGCATCGTCTTTATCCCTATGTTTTTTCTCTCCGGCGTCGCAAGGTATTTGTTCGTTCCTCTCGCCGAAGCCGTCAGCTTCGCCATGCTCGCTTCCTATATGTGGTCGCGCACCATCGTTCCCACGATGGCCATGTATCTACTCTCTTCGGAAGATGAATATCACCCCGAAGAACACGTCGGCGAAAAGCAGGGCTTTTTCCGCCGCTATCAGCAACGCTTTGAACATGGATTTGAACGGCTCCGCGAAAACTATCGCCACGCTCTTTCCTACGCGCTCGAACACTCCCGTATGTTCGCTGTTTGCTTCCTCGCGTTTTGCGTGCTCTCCTGCACGATCGCTCTTGTGCTGGGCCGCGATTTCTTCCCAAGCGTGGACGCCGGCCAGATTCGTTTGCACATGCGTGCGCGTACCGGCTTGCGTATCGAAGAAACCGCGCGCATCGCCGATCAAATCAATCAGACCATTCGCGAAATGATCCCCAAGGAAGAGCTCGTCACGGTTCTCGACAACATTGGGCTTCCGTATAGCGGCATCAATCTCAGTTACAGCAACGCGGGCACCATCGGAACTTCCGATGCCGAAATTCTCGTCCAGTTGAAGGCGGAGCACTCCAAAAGCACCGCCGAATATGTCACGAAATTGCGCGAGGAGCTGCCGCAAAAATATCCTGGCGTTCAGTTCTACTTTCAGCCCGCGGACATCGTCACTCAAATTTTGAATTTCGGCACGCCCGCACCGATTGACGTTGCAATTATGGGCACGATCGCCACGCAACCTGCCAACTACGCTTACGCACAAAAAATTGCTTCGCGCATGCGCCATATTCCCGGCGCAGTTGACGTCCACGTCCAGCAGGCTTTCGACGCGCCCACGCTTCATTTCGACGTCGATCGCACTCGCGCGCAATACGTTGGCCTGCAAACGCGAGACGTCGCGCAAAACGTTCTCGTTTCGCTCAGTTCCAGCTTCCAGACCGCTCCCAGCTTCTGGCTCGACCCAAAGAATGGCATCAACTACAACGTGGCTGTGCAAACGCCACAGTACCGCGTGGACAATTTGCAGGCGCTCCAGAACACTCCAATCAACAACGGTGTCGCTGGCACTCGCCCGCAAATTCTCGCGAATCTGGTCAGCCTGCAAAACACCGTTCGCCCCGCCAGCGTTTCGCATTACAACGCGCAGCCCATGGTCAACGTTTACGCGTCCGTGGATGGCAGCGATCTAGGCTCCGTTTCCGATCAAGTGGACAAAATTCTCAAGGATTTGCAAAACGAAGTTCCCAAAGGCAGTCACGTCGTAGTCCGCGGTCAGGTGCAGACCATGCGCACTTCGTTTATTGGCCTCGGTGTCGGCCTCGTTGGCGCTATCCTTCTCGCCTACTTGCTCATCGTCGTGAACTTCCAGTCGTGGCTCGACCCATTCATCATCATCACCGCGTTGCCCGGAGCGCTCGCCGGCATCTGCTGGATTCTTCTCATCACGCGCACCACGCTGAACGTTCCTTCGCTCACCGGCGCCATCATGTGCATGGGCGTAGCCACAGCAAACAGCATCTTGATGGTTTCATTCGCGCGCGAGCAAATGGCCGAAGGCAAAAACGCTCGCGACGCCGCTCTCGAAGCCGGTTTCGTCCGCATCCGCCCCGTACTCATGACCGCTCTCGCGATGATGATCGGCATGGTCCCCATGGCCATCGGTCTCGGAGAAGGCGGCGAGCAGAACGCGCCGCTCGGCCGCGCCGTCATCGGCGGATTGCTTTTCGCCACGCTCGCAACACTCTTTTTCGTGCCGTGCGTCTTTTCTATCATTCACAGCCGGCTCGAGCGCAAGCGGGAACGGCCCGCTCTTGCATAGTTTTATGAATTGAAGGAAGGTGTATTCCAGTGGAAGCTCAGATGGAACAGGAAACAAGGCCCCGCCAAAGCCGCATTTTTCTTTTGTTCTTTTTTATCGCCGTAATTCTTGCCGTAGCTGGCGCGTTTACGTTGATTCAGCGCCGCTCTCAATACCATGCCCTTGCGAAAGAAACGGAGACCCTTGCCGTTCCGACCGTCTCGGTCATTCACGCCCCTTCGGCAAAAGGCCAGGAAGATCTCGTTCTGCCCGGCACGATGCAGGCTTACGTTGAATCCCCGATCTATGCCCGCACCAGCGGCTACGTGAAAAAGTGGTATCACGATATCGGCACGCGCGTGAAACAGGGCGAACAACTCGCGGACATCGATACTCCGGAAGTAGACCAGCAGCTTTCTCAAGCCAGAGCCGATCTCGCCACGGCTCAAGCCAACGCCAATCTTTCAAAGATTACCGCCGCGCGCTATCAGGAGCTCATCAAAACAGATGGCGTCTCGAAGCAGGAAGTGGACAACGCCGTCGGCGACCTGGCTGCAAAGGAAGCCACTGTAAATTCGGCGCAGGCCAACGTGCGCCGCTTGGAAGAACTTGAAGGCTTCAAGCACGTCGTCGCGCCGTTCAGCGGCGTCGTTACTCGCCGACAAACGGATATCGGCCAGCTCGTAAACGCCGGCAATGGCGGCGCATCGCAGGAACTTTTTTCCCTCGCGCAAACCGATCCCTTGCGCGTTTACGTCAACGTGCCCGAAGCCTATGCGCCCGCCATTCATCCCGGCCTTGGCGCTTATCTCGAACTCACGCAATACGCGGGCAGAAAATTTGAAGGTAAAGTCGTGCGCACCGCCGAATCTATCGATCTCGCTTCGCGCACGCTCCTCACCGAAGTGGACGTGCCCAATCACGCCGGCGAACTCCTTCCTGGCGGTTACGCGCAAGTTCACTTGGCTGTGCAGCTCAGCGGCGAACACGTTCAAGTTCCTGTGAACGCCTTGCTCTTTCGCTCAGAAGGCTTGCGCGCTGTCGTCGTGGATTCAAATCACAAGCTTCATTTACAGCCGCTGACTATCGGCCGCGATTACGGAACTTCTCTCGAAGTCCTGCAGGGTCTTTCTTCATCGGACTGGATCGTTCTCAATCCGGCCGATTCTCTCGAAGACGGCCAGCAGGTTAACGTGAAGGAAGTCACACAAAAGCCTGCAGCGCCCGCACCAGCACCCGCCTCGGCCGGTGCTAAACCCGGAGCCAAGAGTTGACCCGCAGTAAAGCCAACTATCATTTCCTGATTGGGCTCGCACTTCTCCTCGCAGGATGCACCGTCGGCCCTAAGTATCAGCGCGCCTCCGCGCCCGTGCCTGCGCACTGGGACGTCCCCGAGCCCTGGCGTGAAAGCGCTCCCAGCGACGCATTGCCAAAAGGTGAATGGTGGGCCTTCTTTCACGATGACACCCTCAATTCGCTCGAAAAAGATTCGCTCGCGGCAAATCAGACGTTGAAGGTCGCTGCCGCGCATCTTGAACAGGCTCGCGCTTCCGTCGCAATTCAAGTTTCCTATGTCTTCCCGCAAGCCGGCGTTTCGCCGTCTGTTGAGCGGCAGCGTCTCTCCGGAAATCGTCCGTCAGTCAGCAGTGTGATTCCAACTGTCCCGATCACGCAGTCCTCATACACGCTGCCCTTCTCCGTTAGCTACGAGGTCGATCTTTTTGGCCGCCGCCGTCGCACCATCGAAAGTGCGCAAGCCGCATATCAGGCCTCGGCCGCCGACCTCGAAAACACCCGCCTCATTATCACCGCGGAACTCGCCGGCGATTATTTCACTCTCCGCCAGGTAGATACGCAAATCGGCATTCTTCGTCGTACCGTCGAAGCGCTTTCCAAAGGTCTCGATCTCGTGAACTCCCGCCACGCGGGAGGCGTTGCTTCCGGTCTCGATGTCGCGCAGGAAGAAACTCTTCTCAACACCACGCGAACTCAGGCAATTCTTCTTCAGCAGCAGCGCAAACAACTCGAAGACGCGATTGCTATTCTCGTTGGCAAACCCGCGCCGGATTTCCATCTTCCGACGAAAGAGCTCGAAGATGAACCTCCCACAATCAACGCGGGCCTGCCCTCCGACCTTCTCGAGCGCCGCCCGGACATTGCCGAAGCCGAACGCCAAATGGCCGTCGCCAACGCACAAGTCGGAATCGCTCGCGCTGCTTACTTCCCTTCACTGAATCTTTTCGCGAACGGCGGCTGGCAAGCTGCGGATATCGCCAAGCTCTTGAACGTCCAAAGCACGTTGTGGGCTTTTGGGGCAAATGCTGCCGAGAGCATTTTCACCGGCGGTGCGCGCCGCGCCCAGGTGCAATTTGCCAAAGCTGGCTATGACGCAAGTGTCGCGAGCTACCGCGAAACAGTGCTCAACGCTTTCGGTGAAGTGCAGGATGACGTCACGGGCCTGCTCGTATTGAACGACGCGCAGAAATCGCAGCAGGACACCGTTGACGCCGCACGCCGCACGCTGCAAATTGCCGAAAGCCGCTACACCGGCGGGCTCGTCAGCTATCTGGACGTCGTCAGCGCCCAGCAAAATCTGCTCAACAATGAGCAGCAAATGGCCATCATTCGCGGCCAGAAACTCGTCACCAGCGTTCTTCTGGTTAAGGCACTCGGTGGCGGGTGGGATTCTTCCAGCCTCGCCTCGCTTCAAGTCAAACCCAAACTCAAAGACGTCGTCGCTCCGTAATTCCTGCTTAGTTCGCGTCTCTTAGTTCGCGTGCGTCATCAAATTATCCAAAAAGAATTTCGTCACGCGATTCATCAGCACGACACGAGCGGGGGGATCGGAAACTCCATGCCCTCGTCCAGGGAACGCCATCACTTCCACATACTTCCCCTTCGCGATTAGCTCGTCCACCAGCTTGAGCGTGTTCGCGAAGTGCACGTTGTCATCACCGGTTCCATGCGCAATCAGCAGTGGCCCACGCAACTGGCCCGCTTTTTCACTCGGCGACGAGTCTTGATAACTCTTTTCGTTCTCCTGCGGCAGGCCCATGTAGCGTTCCGTGTAAATCGAATCGTAGAAATGCCAGTTGGTCACTGGCCCACCCGCAAATCCTGCTTTGAAATCCTCTGAGTCTTCAAACATGAGGTGCAGCGTCATATGGCCGCCGTAGCTCCAGCCCCAAATTCCAATGTGGTCCGCGTCCACATAAGGCTGCATTTTCAACCACGCCGCTCCGTCTTTCTGATCTGATAACTCCTGTGCGCCTAGCCGCATTCGAATCGGCTCTTCAAATACGTGCCCTCTTCCCGTCGACCCGCGATTGTCCAGCGCAAAAATAATGAACCCTTTCTGCGCCATCATCTGATGCCACAAAAACGTCGCGCCGCTCCAGGAGTTCATCACGATCTGGACTCCCGGCCCGCCGTACGTGTAAGTAAGCACTGGATATTTCTTCGATGGATCGAAATTCGGCGGCTTGATCATCCAGGCATTCAGTTCGGCCCCGTCATGCGCCTTCACTTTCAAAAATTCCATCGGCGAAAGATGATAGTCCGCCAATTCCGGAACCTGATTCTCATTCAGAGTTGCAATGCTGCTCCCATCGGTGCGCAGCAAGAACTGCTGCGCGGGAGTTCCTGCTCGCGAATACGTATCCGCAAACGCCGCTGCATCCGGCGAAATATTGATTCCATGCACGCCATCTTCTTTCGTAATCCGCGAAAATCCGCTTCCATCCAGATTCACGCGATACAAATGTCGTTCCAACGGCGATTTCTCCGTCGCCGTGAAGTACGCAATTCCCTTTGCCTCGTCCACCGCTTCTAGCTTCGAAACTTCCCACTCGCCCTTCGTCAACTGAGCCAGTTGTTTCCCGCTCAAATCGTACAGATACAGATGTCTGTATCCGGTTCGTTCGCTTGACCACAAAAATCTCTTTCCGTCCTTGAAAAAATAGAGATCGTCGCTGACGTTGACCCAGTAGTCGTCCGTATCCGTAAAAATTGTTGCGCTTTTCCCGGTGCCGGCTTCCGCTGCAAGCAAATCCAATTGGTTTTGTTTCCGGTTCAGCCGCTCGATGGCCACCCGCTTTGAATCCGTAAACCACTGCACGCGGGGAATGTAGTTGTTCGTTTCCGCTCCCGTATCCATCAACCGCGCTTTACCGCCGCCGGCCGCAACGACGTAGACATGCACGACCGGATTATTCCCGCCCGCAACCGGATACTGCTCCTCGTCCGCTTCTCCGCTGTACGACGCGAAATCCACCATCGGATATTTCGTCACTTTGCGCTCGTCCATCTCCAAAAACGCGATAGCTGAGGAATCCGGCGCCCACCAGTACGCCGTCGAAATTGCCAGCTCTTCCGGATACACCCAATCCAGTTCGCCCTTCCGAATTTCCTCCGTACCGCCGGTCGTCAGCGCGTGTTCCTTCGCATCCATAGTGCTTACGGCGAACAGATTATGTTCTCGAACGAATGAAACCCATTTTCCGTCCGGCGAAATCTTCGCGTCCGCAATCGCTGCCTTTCCGGACAAAAGCCCTTGCGACTTCTCAGTCTTCAGGTCGTACCACGCCAGGGAATTTGGCCCCACAAATAAAATTGCCGATCCGTTCGGCGCCCATCGATATTCCGCGGGCGCCCGTCGACCCAGTCCCGTCGCCTGCGTCGGTTTCGATTTGTCCTCCGACAGCGCAGATTCCAGTTTTTCCGCACTCACCAGTAGTTTTCGTTCACCCGTCGTGGCCGAAATGCTCCATAGCTCTTTACGTGCGTCTTTCCCGCGCCCTTTGGTTTCCAGATAGGTCAGCCACTTGCCGTCCGGAGTCCACGCTAGCCCGCTGTAGAGCCGTCCACTCAAGCTCGGTTGCGAATAAATCCGTTCCACAGTCAATTGTTTCAAGCTCGTCGTGGACTGTGCCCAACTCAAGCTGGCAGTAACAGCCAGAATCGCACCAGCGCAAACGAATTTTCTTAAATCCATCTCTCTCCTCCAGGATCTTCCAGGCGTGAAAAAATCTTAGTCATCGCGAAAGTGATTTGCCCTGCGCAAACGTTGCCTCAAGTGCAACATTCTGTCATGAACTGCTTCCCACTCCGCAAAATCAAACCCTCGCGCATATTCAAACCCGGCAGCTTCGAGCGCCCGGGGCGCTTTGCTGACAAACTTAACGCCTGCCCCTAATTCGAGCCCATCCAGTCTTTCTCCGGTTTGGTTGTGCGCTACCGCCCCTTCAAGATCAATTCCCGGCGGAAGCCGCATTTTAAATTTTCCATCCTTCAGGATAAACGGATAGCCTCCCGGCAAACCCGCCACTCCAGGCACGCTGACATTGATCCGTTCTCCCGTCAGGAGAGACGTCATCACGGTTACCGCAGTGGAAGAAGTCACTTCGTTTAATTCTTCACCTACCGCTCCAAAATCAGGTCGAAAACGATGACTTTCTTCCTCTTTTTCTTTCACCCAAACTCGCGGTTGGCTGCTGGACTGTTTTCCCTTCAACCATTCCCCAAGATGGCCATGATGGCCAACGACGCGAACGTCGTTACCTTTGCCGAGCTGATGAGAGCGGCAAAACGCTTCCACGATTGCGGAATTCCCTATTCCACAGGTGGTTCGAATTCCTAATCGGTTGAGAACAACATTCACGCAATCTGGATATGAAGCGTTAATGATCGCAGCTTTGCCGTCCGTCGCGCCACGACTGACCTCCACGGCAAGTTGAAGCTGTAAGGGGAGTGTTATCCCAAAACCCGCCGATGCTATCAATTTTGTCCAAGCCGTTTGTCCTTGAGCCGCTTCCCAAGGGGATTGAATCGACGTAGCTTGAAAAATGACCTTTGGTTTCAGCGACCGGAATAGGCGCTCAAATGCCTGGGCTTTAAACTGAATTAGCTCGACGGAAACAAAATTCGTGCGTCTGCCGAAAGCGCTCGCTCGCGCATTGGCTAGGAGCGTCACTCGCGCCACTTTGCTCTTCGATCTCCCTATGACCGCGATCTGTAAGCGTCCCGCGGAAAGCTGGGTAAGTGCATAAATGACTTTCGTCGCAAGCGAGCCGGAACCAATGATTACGATATCTGCGTCACTCACTCAGACTATTCCTTTAATTATCGGTGCACTGCTTGAGCTATCCTCGATTCATCCTGGCGGCCAATGAAATGGTCTTCCGCCAAGCAGATGCATGTGCAAATGAAAAACCGTCTGTCCCGCTCCAGCGCCTGTATTCACCACCGTGCGATACCCGCCGCCTAAGTTCTTCTCTCTCGCTAATCTTGCCGCAGCCAGCGCCATCTTTCCGAGCACGCTTTCGTGTCGTTCCGCTGCCTCTTCAAGAGAAGCAAAATGCTCCTTCGGACAAATCAACAAATGCGTCGGTGCCTGCGGGTTGATATCTGTGAACGCAAACACGTCCGCATCCTCATACACGATCTTCGCGGGAATCTGCTTCGCCGCGATTTTGCAAAACAGGCAATCGGCGTTCATGGCGTGCTCTCCCCGGAATTTGTTTCATCCAGCCGCAAAACCATAGGCTTGAAACCTTCTTTCGCACGCAACTCATCGCCAAGTTTTTGCGCTTCCTGTTCCCCGGAAACTCGCCCAACCCGCACGCGATAAAAATTCCCTTCGTCCAGATTCACTTGTTGAATGAAAATTGGCGAGTACGCAACACTCAGCCGTTCCTTCAAACGATCCGCGTTTCCTCTATCCTTGAAAGCGCCCACCTGCACTGTAAAAAATCCCGAAAATGGATCCGGTCCCGAAAGCACTTCAATCCGCACCGGCACAACTCCCGGCCCTACGGATTCAATCTCGCGCGCCGCCGCCAAAGATAAATCAATAATCCGGTTGTCCACAAACGGCCCGCGATCCGTGATGCGCACCGTCGCGCTTTTTCCGTTGTTCAAATTCGTCACACGAACCATGGAATTGAACGGCAGCGTCCGGTGCGCCGCCGTCATCTTATTCATGTCATACGTTTCGCCGTTCGACGCTTTTCTTCCATGAAACGGTGCGCCATACCACGACGCGTTTCCTTCTTCCGTGTAAATCGAAGGTGTCGGAATGTCGGCAGGTTTGCTTCTTTTTGCAGGAGTCCCTGCTGGCTTCGGTTGCGGTTCGCTCGAAGTCGATCGCTTCGCCGCTTCTTCCGTACTTGGTGGTGTCGAAACCGGCGTGGTCGGCGGGTTGCTGACGATCGGTTTTCGTCCCCCGCAAGCGGCCAATCCGTTTAAAGCAAAGCACACGAAAACTGCAAGCAAAATGCGCGCATTGGAACGGTTCGCAGCATCCGCGGGTGATGGGAATTTCACGAGGCTTCGTTCTTCGGCGCCTTGGAAGTGCGAGCCGCGTTTCTCGCCTCCAGCCATCCGGCCGCTTCCGTCAGTTTCTCGGAAACTTCCCGCAGGAATTGCGCCGTCCGCTTTTCCGTTTCCGGCGCAACGTCTTCCGAGACAAACTGTTTCACGGCCGCAAGCTTTTCGTCCACTTGCTTTCCAAAATCCTCAAAACTGTCGACGCTTCGCAGTTTCGAAACTTCTCCGTCGATGCGCTTCCCGAACTCTTCAAATTTGCTCATTTCCTCACCTCGCAGCTTATCAAGCGCAGTACACGATTCGAGTATTATAGGAACGCATACAGCAGGCCGCAAGGACTGGTCGGCAGTTTGAACTTCTCCTTTCTCCGAGCGTTTTTTGCAAGGAGAATTTCACAGATCGTGACACAAGGGGTCGGAATTCAAACTGCCCGCTACTGAAGGAGACTCCTTGGCACTTCCCTATCGCTGGCAGTTGCGTCTCGATCGCCTGAAAAGGTCTTTTGGCGGAATCTTCGGCGGCAGAAGCGACGACCAGCCTCGCCCCAAAATTTGCCCCGCTTGCGGCTCTCTCGTCGGCATCAGCGCTACACGTTGCTACGAATGCGGCACCAGTCTCACCTTCTCCCTCGCTGCAATCAGCAAGAAACTTTCTGCCATCACCGGCCTGCACGCTCCGGTTTCTACCATCTTTCTGGGGCTGAACTTTTTTCTATTTGCGATCCAGCTCATGTTCACCATTCAAGCCGGAGAAGCCGGCGGTCTGAACCTTCTTTGGCATTTGAATGGAATCTCCTCATATAAGCTTGGTGCAAGCTACGGACCATCGATTTTTCTTGGACATCAATGGTGGCGACTGATCACCGCAATGTTCTTGCACGGTGGCTTGATTCACATCGGCTTCAACATGATGACGCTCATGCAATTCGGCCCCACGCTGGAAGAAGTCTATGGCTCACCGCGTTTTCTTTTTCTTTACACGCTCACGGGAGCAGTTGGTTTTTTGTTTAGTGCGTTCGCAGGACATTTCTCATTGGGAGCCAGCGGCGCGTTGCTTGGCATCATCGGTGCAATTCTCGCCATCACTACGAAACGCGGCGGCGCTTACATGCGAGAGATACGCTCGAGATTGATCAGTTCACTTGTGTTTTTGTTTGTGATCGGAATTTGGGGCGGCATCGGAATTGATAATTGGGCTCACGGTGGCGGACTCGCCACCGGCTTCCTCCTCGGCAAACTTTTTGCGGATCGCGAGCCGATGAACAACTCGGAAAAGCTGCGCGCTCAAATTTTGGGCTGGCTCGCCGGACTCGCAATCATTGCGAGCTTCGTCCTAATGCTTCTCCACTTTCACGATCCCATCAGCTAGCACTGAGTTTGCGTGTGATCGCAAACGAATAATGGAAACCTGAAAAAACCGTGAACGCAGTAACGGTGTAAATTAGCACTCGATTTACTTCTTCCCAGTGCGGATATGGATACGCCGCAGCGAGCACAACCGCAAAAACGAAAAAAATCTGAAAAAACGTCGTCAGTTTTCCGTAGAGGCTCGGCGGAAACGGCCGGTAACCGGAAATCAAAATAATCACGGCTGCAACGACGAGCAGCAAAACATCGCGGCTCAACACCATAATCGTCAGCCACCACGCCACCTTTTTCGCCATCGCCAGAATCACAAACGAAGACGAAAGCAACAGCTTGTCCGCAATCGGATCCAGATACGCGCCAAGCGCCGATTTCTGATTGAGTTGCCGCGCGAGCAGCCCGTCAATCCCATCCGTCAATCCGGCCACAACGAGAATCAACAGCGCCCACTTGTACTGTTCATAGGAAATAAGAATGAGGAAGAACGGCAGGAAGCCGAGCCTCAAAAGCGTAATTTGATTGGGTACCGTCCAAATGCGACCTTGCATTGATAGAAAGAATATCCCAGTTTGACGTGTGTGTCAGGCGAACTGCGCCAGGTAGTCCGCGAGGGAACGGCCGGCTTTGCGCGCGAAAATTTCGGACATCGAAGGAATCGAGCCGGAAGGCTCATCGAGCGAAATACGTTCGACACGATTCATCGGAAAGAAAACCGTGGGAAGCCCGGTGCGTTCGCCGTTAGGGTCGTTGATCTGATTCACAAAATGGTCGAACGAATTTAAATCAATGCCGCGGAGCGTCACACCGGAGGGGTTGATGCCAAGCAGCTCGCCCCAGATCTTTTCTTTAGGTGAGTGGAGGCTGATTACAACAATCGAATGTGGGTCCATGATTTCCCTGATTCTAACTCCAAATGCTCATGTATTCCGGCGTTTTCCAAATTGCGGGATCACGCCTGCATCGCTCTTGGCCCGCCCGGCGGGAGAATCAGCTTTGGCTCCGTCACAGATTGAACTTGCTCGAGTGTGGCATCGGGCGCAAGTTCGCGGAGAACGAGACCTTCCGGTGTAATGTCGATGACCGCGAGTTCGCTGACGATGTGGTCCACGACTTCAACGCCTGTAAGCGGCAGCGTACATTTTTTGAGGATTTTTGGTTTGCCCTCTTTGGTGGCGTGCTCCATCGCAACGAAGACTCGTTTTGCGCCGGCGACGAGGTCCATCGCGCCGCCCATGCCTTTGAGCATTTTCCCGGGGACGGCCCAGTTGGCGAGCGTTCCCTTTTCGTCCACTTGCAGCGCCCCGAGAACGGTGAGATCAACATGGCCGCCGCGAATCATGGCGAACGAATCCGCCGAAGAAAAATAAGAGCAGCCAGGAATTTCGCTGATGGTTTCTTTTCCCGCGTTGATGAGGTCGGGATCTACCTCCGATTCGAGCGGATAGGGCCCGACGCCGAGCATTCCATTTTCCGATTGCAGAATCACTTCCATTCCCTTGGGAACGTAGTTCGCAACGAGCGTAGGAATTCCAATGCCGAGGTTGACGTAGAAGCCGTCGCGCAATTCCCGCGCAATTCGCCGCACAATCCGTTCCCGCTTTTGTTCTTCAGTTAGTAGCATACGTGATCGCGGACCTTACCTCGCATCGCTCAGCTTGCTGGCAACCGTCAGCAACGGCAGATACAGGATGAAAACAATAAACCCAACGCTCACAAGCGCGGCAAGAAAAACTCGAACGGTAGCCAAGCGCTTTGTCCTGAAGTCGCGATCGGAGAACTGAATTATTATCGCGAACACTGCAAGAGAAAAATAGAACATTGGGAGCAGCCAGGAATACGTGGCGAGGAGAAAACGAGTTGGCCCCGGAAGTTCAACGCTGAGACCCTGAAAAAGCGCATTGAATGGCTGTACGAACCGCGTCGAAGCTAGTGCGAGCACCAAGCAAAGGAACGTAACGACTCCGGCCACGGACCACGAAATCGCCAGACTCGTCTGCGACTGCGTGTGAGGTTGCAGCAAGTTCATTTCATATTTTTCGCTCATGACTTCCTCGTGGTGCGGCGCTCGATGCGCTTTTCGTGTTTGCCTTGGAAAATCGCGTTCACGTATATGCCCGGGGTGTGAACGTTTGCCGGGTCGAGTTCACCGAGTTCGACTAGTTCTTCTACCTCTGCAATGACATAATCCGCCGCCGTCGCCATCATGGGATTGAAGTTCCGCGCCGTTTTGCGATAGATGAGATTCCCCCAGCGATCACCTTTCCACGCTTTGATGAACGCAAAATCGCCGCGAATTCCGCGCTCGAGGACGTAATGGCGGCCGTCGAATTCGCGCGTTTCTTTTCCTTCCGCAACCATCGTCCCGTAACCTGTCGGCGTATAAAAACCGGGGATGCCCGCACCTCCGGCGCGAATACGCTCGGCGAAAGTTCCTTGCGGGTTCAATTCGAGTTGCAGTTCCCCGCTCGTCACCAGTTGTTCAAAAAGTTTGTTTTCCCCAACGTAAGTCGAGACCATCTTCTTGACCTGCCGCTTTTCCAGCAGAACGCCAATCCCAAATCCGTCCACACCGGCATTGTTGGACACGATGGTGAGGTCCTTAGTGCCTTTGCGCTGCACAGCGGCAATGAGATTTTCCGGTATCCCGCAAAGCCCGAAGCCGCCCATGAGTATGGTCATGCCATCTTTGAGGTCGGCGATGGCGGCGTCGGGCGAGGAGATGCGTTTGTCCATGGGAGACGGCTCCGAGAAGTGACGAGGCGAGTGTATCGCAGGAGAATGGTCGGCAGGAAGATTGGGGCCGTTCCCAAAGTGGGAATAGTTTGGGTATACCCCGGTTGTTTTCGTAAGAGTGGCAAATGCAGGGGTTACGAGCGAAAACGGAGTATGCGTAGTTGAGCCTATACCCCTACCCCGGGGGTTTTGTATGAATATCAAAAGAAGAGAGTTACGGGGGGAGCGTTTTGCAAGAGCATGAAAGGAAGGAAGATAGAAAAAATCGTCCGGGGCTGAGAATTCGAGATGGTGAAGGCCAAACACAGCGGAAGATAGCACAGAAAATTTACTTTGTCAATACATATACTAGATTCGAACTACGGTTTTCTTGTGCGAGCCGGCTTATCTTCGAAGAATGGCAGTGGCTCATTAAGAAGTTTGGCGAGAAAAGAGGTGCGGTCGGCCAGGAATCTCTTGGCAATTTGCACGGCAGGGATCCTGTCGTACGGGGCTTCCTCAATGCGGCCAGCATCGAATAATAGGATTTGAGAGTCCGGATATCCGAGCAGGATTGGAGAATGGGTCGAGATGATGAATTGTGCGTCTTTGTGCTTGGCTAAAGTTTCGTGCACCAAGATGAGGAACGCAAGTTGACGCTGAGGAGACAGGGCAGCTTCCGGCTCGTCGAGAAGAAAAAGGCCGTTCTGGCGGAATTTGACATCAAGTAAGGTAAAGAACGATTCGCCGTGTGACTGAGCATGCAAACTGCGTCCCCCATAGGATTGCTGCGCACCTATCTCGTCGACGTAAGTCGCGCTATTGAAAAAGCTTTCTGCGCGGAGGAAAAATCCTTTTCCGGTCCGCTTATCAAAAGACAAACGCAATGCATTCGCCAATGGATCAATTGAGGCGTTACTCGCGGTAGAGTCGTTCTTGAAATTGCGATTGCCGCCTTCACGGCCAAAGCCGTAATGAGCTGCAATAGCCTCGAGAAGTGTGGATTTTCCGGTTCCGTTCTCACCGGCGAAAAAAGTGATGCGAGACGAAAAGTTTATTGAATGCAAGTTTCGAATGGCTGAAACGGAAAAGGGATAATCGTTCCAGTTCGATATTCGTTCGTGGAGGAGCTTGAGCGATTTGAGCAATTGAGAAGAAGCCTCGCGGAGAGGGATTCTCTCACAACATCAGAAACGAAAACGATGGCGACGAGGATGAATCAACGGAGCCAAAGAGATTGGATAGTGCTGGAGCAGAGTTCAAGAAGCGACTGAGCTTCGGCGTCGAATGCGTTTTCGGATTCGCTTTCGACGTCGATAGTGCCGATGACGGTCTTGCCTGAACGATCGAAGACCGGGACGATGATTTCCGAGCGTGTGGAACCGAAAGCGGTCAGGTAGCGCTGGTCAGCGGCGACATTGCCGACGTTGATGGTTTTGCCGGATGAAATTGCTGCACCGGTCAGACCCTTCGTTAACGGGAAAACAGGGTATTCGGGCTCCCCTGTACCGCTCCACACAATGTTTTTGACAAGTCCTGCAGCGTAGTCCACATCATAAAGGCCCACCCAACGGTAGTTGCCGGTTTTACGCAGAAAATCAGCAAGCTGCTGGAACGCGAATTGGGGTTCCGAAGGCGCGGATGCAATAGTGCGAAGCTCCGTGAGAAATTTTTGTGTATCCAGTTGCATGACGAATATCTTAATGGAATGGGCGGGGCCGTAGAAGTGACGCTACATCTGTGACGAACACGCCTTATCAAATTCTCCCGACGTCGCCGCGCGAATCGTAAATTGAACCGCCGGAAATGAGGGCCCTCGCTTCGGCGAATGGCCCGTGTAAACCGATCCATCCGGCTCAAACGCGCGGCCCAGAGAACCGCGATCGTCCACCGCAATCTCGTCCCTGCCCCAAATCCCGTAAAATTCGATGGACGGCCGGTAATCGCTGTTCACAACACTTGCCAATGTTCCCGTGCGATGCATCCCGATGCGAATCTTTTTTCCCTGGGTGTCCATGCCCAGATGCTTGTCCATCGAAGCGCTTGCTTTCAATTGGATTTTTTCGCCCTTCGGTGTGCAAACGTAACCCGTTCCCTGCAGCGATGTATCGTATCGTCCCGGATGCCGGACATTCGGGTAAATGCTCACAAAAATAATGTAGTCGCGTCCATCGGCGGCGTGAACTGTGCCCATGCCGTCCCATTCCGGCAAATAGTGGAAATGTCCGCCCAGATAATAGGCCCACGGCATGAAAATCGCCTGGAAGGCGAGAAGAAAAAGAAAGGCCGCGCCAATGATAAGCCAGAACTGCGCGGCGCAGCCGAGGCGGGATTTTCTTGGTGCGACGGGTACTGGCTGACTCATCAGGAGACCGGCGAGATTTTACATCTCAAAAATGCAATAGGAAGAAAAAATAGCCGATTCAGGAATGCTCGAGTCGCGGAACGCGGTGGCGGTCAAACCAGGCCGGCCAGGCCAAAAAGATGGCTGCAGCGATAAGGCCGGGCAAAATGATGTCACTGACAGAGTTCGGCGGTCCGCTGAAACGGTCGCCGATGAAAAGGACAAGAAGAACAACGACGTAAGCAAAGAAGGCGTAAGTCCCAATGCGGTCGCGAGGACGCGTGGCAGCAATGTAGAGATAGACGCCGATGAGAAGCATAACGATTTCAACCGCCATCGTAGCTGCGACGTGATTCCACAAAGCGAGACCGAGACGAGGACCGCCGCCCGGGTAGAGCGGCATGTCTGGTACATGAGTGATCCAATCGAGAATCCAGTGAGAAAGGACTCCGATCCATATGGCAATGGCCCCGGAACGATAGCGTGCAAACGCGCAGTAAATCCCGGCAAACGCAGTGGCCCAAACAACGCACATGAGAAGGCTGTGCGACCAAGGCATGTCGTAAAGGTCGTACGCATTGTAGCGAGTGAAGCCGGGAACGATGCGAACATGCTCCCAGCCGAGATAGAGAAAAATTGGCCAAAGCAGATCGCTGAGAAGCGGCGCGGCAAGCAGAAGCGCAAGCGATGTGCGCGGCGCGAATTTTTTTGAGGCGAATCCGACGGCAAAATGGCCGATGAACATGAATGGGGTGTCCGGGAAAAGTCTACTGGTCGCTCAGCCAGAAAAAAAGGGATTTAAGGGCCCGCTGTAAGTTTTTCTAAAAATTGAGGTTATGCACAAAGGCTCTGACTCCGGAAATCAGCACACCCAGATTCATTAGAGGCCGCGGAGAAGTTTGTAAAGTTCGTTGGCTGCGTCGAAGTCGGCTTCGAGTTCGCGGGAGCCGAGCTTGTCGCGGAGATCGTCAAGCCGGCGCGCGAAGAGATCGAGCGCGGCAGAAAGCATCTCTTTGTTGGTGAGCACAATGTCGCGCCAGGTACTGTATGGGCTGCCCGCAAGGCGGAGCGAATCGCGCAGGCCCGGGCCCGCCAACGTAATCGGAAGGCCGTTTTCGTCCAGACGATCGTAGAGAAAAGAACCCAACGCAACAGCTGCAAGTTGGGGAAGGTGCGAAGCGAGGCCGACTGCGTAGTCGTGTTGGTCCGCGCCGAGCCAGAATGGGCGCGCGCCTATTTTTTCCAGAATCTTGAGAAAAGCTGCAATACGCGGATCTTGTGGCGAATCGGCGGATTCCGGTTCAGCAGCGGACGCAGGGTTTTGTTCCGAGTCGGCAATAAGTGCATAAGTACTGCCACGGAATAGGTCGGCATCGGCGTGGGCGACGCCGGAAACTTCCTTGCCTGCCATGGGATGACCGCCGAGAAAGATTGGGCCGTCTGAAAAAAGTTCGGCCGCGGATTCAGTGATACGGACTTTGGTGCTGCACGCGTCCGTGATGAGGGCATGGCCGGGAGCGAGACGCGCGATGTCCGGAAGAAGGTCGAGCGTGGCGCCGATAGGAAGCGCGATGTAAATGAGGTCGGCGCCGCGAAGCGCTGGTGCGAGATCTCCGTGATGAGCGTCGTCAATGATCTGGCGGGAACGCGCTTCGCGGAGGGCTTCGGCGCGGTCCCAACCGGCGATGCGGATATCCGTTGTGTATTTACGCAGCGCCAGCGCAAAGGAACCGCCGATTAAACCGGTGCCGAGAATCGTGACGCGTTGAATAAGGTGCGGCGACATGGGTTGAGAAAGTTTACAGACAACGGTGCGGAGTTGAAAGCGGGAGCGTGTTCAACCCAAGCGCGCAAGGCACTTCGAACTAGGCCATGCGGCGGCCGATAGCAGGCGCGATGATGCGAAGTTCCGCCATCAGTTGAGTAAAAGTTTCGGGTTCGAGCGATTGCGCGCCGTCTGAAAGCGCATGCTCAGGGTCGTTGTGAACCTCTATAAGTAATCCATCGGCTCCAGCGGCGACGGCGGCGCGAGCCATAGGCGGAACTTTATCGCGTCGCCCGGTCCCGTGCGAAGGATCGCCCCACATCGGCAGGTGCGAAAGCTTTTTGATGACGGGGATGGCAGCGATGTCGAATGTATTGCGCGTGTAGGTTTCGAAGGTGCGAATTCCGCGTTCGCAAAGAATGACATTGTAATTGCCGCCCGAAAGAATGTATTCAGCGCTTAGAAGAAGTTCTTCCATCGTGGCAGAAAGACCGCGCTTGAGGAGCACGGGCTTGCGAACTTCTCCAAGCGCGCGGAGCAAGTGATAGTTCTGCATGTTTCGCGCACCGACCTGATAGATGTCCACGTACTGCCCCATCATTTCAACTTGCGACGGATCCATCACTTCGCTCACGGTGAAGAGGCCAAATTTATCGGCGGCTTCCCGCATCAACTGCAGTCCCTTTTCACCCATTCCTTGAAATGCGTAAGGTGAAGTGCGCGGCTTGAACGCGCCGGCGCGCAGAATCTTTGCGCCAGCTTTGGCCACGGATTCGGCGATGGAGTGAACTTGCTCGCGTGATTCGACGGAACATGGCCCCGCGGCTACTACCACATCCGTGCCGCCAATTTTTACTCCTCGTCCCAAATCAATGATGGTGCCTTCCGGTTTGAACTGCCGGCTGGCAAGTTTGAAAGGCTGCGTGATGCGCATGACTTCGCGCACGCCTTCAAGAAGCTCGAAATCGCGGTGATCGAAGTCGCGATGCACTCCGACTGCACCGAGCACCGTATGCGACGCGCCCGTAGAGCGATGCACGTCAAAACCGCTGGCAATCAAGCGGTCAATTACATTCTGAATTTGGGCGTCGCTTGCGCCCTCCTGCATGACGATAACCATGGATTAGCTCTGTTCTCCTTGACGGACGATAAAGCCTTCAGCAAATTGGTCTCAGCACTCTCAGTTCAAAGCAAACCTGCGCGGCAATCTCTTCCGGAATGTCCAACCAAAAAACCAACTACGAATCCTTTTCCTCGTCGTGATGCATGGCGAGCCGTTCCGCGGCGCGGGCTTCGTCAATGATGCGTTCGAAAAGCCGGCGAATCGCAGCGTTTGAAAGCGGACCTTGATTGTTGCGCTCCGCGTTTTCAAGGACTTCTTTCTCGCGGTCGGGCTGATAGAGCGGCAGATTCTGCTGTTGTTTGAGCTTGCCGACCTCCAGAGCGCAGCGCGAACGTTCATTCAGCAATTCCACGAGTTTGCGGTCGAGTTCATCGATGCGGCGGCGCCAATCGCTGAGACTCATGGCGCGACTTCCCTTTTCGAAAGGCCCGTTTGCGCTGCGTGTTTAAGCGAACGAATGCGAGCGGCGAGAGCCGCGGCGGCGCGATCGATTGCAGCGGGCGAAGAATCAGTCAGGGTTGCTTTTTCGATTTCCGCGACAAGCGCAGAGCCGATTACGGCTGCGTCAGCCAGTCCACCGAGGACGGAAACATGACCGGGTTGCGAGATGCCGAACCCAACCGCAAGTGGAAGTTGTGTGACGCTACGAGCGCGGCGCAGGAGCGAAGGGAGATCATCCGGGAGAGAGTCTTTCGCGCCGGTCACACCAGTGCGCGAGATGAGATAGAGAAAACCGGAAGAGACCGCAGCAATTTGCGCGAGGCGTTCATCGGTCGAGGTCGGCGCGCCTAGAAAAATCGTGTCGAGATGATTTGCGGAGAGAATACGGCGATAGTCGACGGACTCTTCAGGCGTGAGATCCGTGGCGAGGACGCCGTCAGCGCCAATTTGCGAGGCCGCTGCGCCAAATTTTTCCAAACCCATTTGAAGAATGGGATTGTAATAGCTGAACAGAACTATCGGGACTTCCGAAGTCGTTGAATTTGAATTGCGGAGTTTGTGGACAAGATCGAGAACGCCGGCGAGGGTGGCGCCGGTTTTGAGGGCGCGTTCTGACGCTCGCTGAATCGTCGGCCCATCCGCTAGCGGATCGCTGAAGGGTACTCCAAGCTCGATAACGTCGGCGCCGGCTTCAGCAAGCGCATGCACAAATGTAAGCGAGGCTTCGAGCGAAGGATCACCCGCGGTTATGTACGCGACGATGCCCATTTCCCCGCGCGTCTGCAAATCGGCAAAGCGGCGAGAGATACGAGTCGTAATGGCAGACGCAGCAGGCATAACGGAATGAAATAGGTTAACACCAAGAGGAAAGTGTGACTACGAGCGGACAAGGCTGAGACAATTGGTCTTCAACAATGAGCAGAAGATTCGACGCAGTCATACTCGGGGCCGGAGCGGCGGGCCTGATGTGCGCCATCGAAGCCGGGAAACGGGGGCGGCGCGTAGCCGTTGTGGAACGCGCAGAAAAGATTGGGAAGAAGATACTGATTTCCGGCGGCGGACGCTGCAACTTCACGAATATTCATTGCACGCCGGAAAGTTTCATCTCCGCCAATCCTCATTTTGCGAAGTCGGCACTGGCGCGTTATACACCAAAAGATTTCATCGCATTGGTGGAGAAACATCGAATTCCATTTCACGAAAAGACGCTAGGGCAGCTTTTTTGCGATCGTGGCGCGACTGATATCACGCAGATGCTTGAAGAGGAATCCCGCGTAGCAGGAGTGAAGATTTTTCTGAGTCAAGGCGTAAAAGAAATTTACCGCCCGGACGAATTTATCGTGCGCACGGAAGCGGAAGATTTTCATGCACCTGCACTCATCGTGGCAACCGGCGGTCTTTCCATCCCAAAAATCGGTGCGACTTCTTTCGGCTATAAAATCGCACGGCAGTTCGGATTGAAAATTCAAAGCACACGGCCTGCACTGGTGCCGCTCACCTTCGCGGCGAAGGAAAAGCAACAATACTGCGATCTTTCGGGCGTTTCGATGGAAGTGATTGCGAAAGCGGAAGATCACGCGTTTCGCGAAAAGATGCTGATCACCCACTGGGGGTTGAGCGGGCCGGCGATTCTGCAGATTTCGTCGTATTGGGGGCCGGGCAAAGTACTGCGCATCGATTTGGCGCCGGAACGCAACGTAACGGAAACGGTCATTCAAAGCAAAATGCGCAATGAGGCCGCTCTGCGAAATGCTTTCGTTGGAATTTTGCCGAAGCGATTTGCGGAACGGTGGGTGGAGTTTCATGGGCCGAAAGAGTGGACCAATACCGCACTGCAAGAATTTGAAAAACTGATTCACGAATGGCACGTTCTTCCGGCGGGCACGGAAGGTTATGAAAAAGCCGAAGTCACAGCAGGCGGCGTGGATACGGATGAACTTTCCAGTAAGACGATGGAGTGCCGAAATGTGCCTGGATTGTTTTTCATCGGCGAAGTCGTGGACGTTACGGGACACCTCGGTGGCTTCAATTTTCAGTGGGCCTGGGCGTCCGGCGCTGCAGCGGGAAGAGCGCTGTAGCTGAAACTGACGTGCCTCCGCTCGAGAGCAAAAAAGTAATTTGCGAAGGTCTGGAATTGAGCTATTTCAATTTTTCTTCGAGTTCAGCCCAGCGGGCGTAAAGCGCGTCGACGGATTTTTGCGCAGCTTCAAGTTCGACGCTTGCGGCGTGAAGGCGGGCGCCATCACTTGCGATTGCGGGATCGTGGAGCGCAGCCAGTTTCTCGTGCAGGAGCTTTTCAGCATTCGCGATGGTTTGCTCCATATTGTTGAGTTCGCGGTCTTCTTTGTAAGAGAGACGTTTTTTGCCCGCAAACGACTGCACTGACGGCGCGGTAGTTGCGGATTTTTCTTTAAAGGTAATCCTCTTCGATTCCAGCACGACGCGCTGTTCTCCCTGCCATGTTTCCCATTGCGAATAGTCGGCAAAACGTTCCGAGCCACCGAAGCCGTCCAACCCGAGAACGAGAGTTGAGACGCGATCTAACAAGAAGCGGTCGTGCGTGACGAGTACAAGTGCACCACGAAATTCGAGGAGGCTCTCTTCGAGAATTTCCAGCGTCGGGATGTCGAGGTCGTTGGTCGGTTCGTCGAGCAGGAGAACGTCCGCGGGCTGAAGCATCAACTGCGCGATGAGGACGCGGGCGCGTTCGCCTCCGGAAAGGCGTCCAATGGGGCGATTAAGATCTTCACCGGTGAAGAGGAATCGCGCGGCCCAGCCGGCAACGTGGATGACGCGATCTTGATAGATGACGGAGTCGCTGTCCGGTGCAAGCGCGCGCTTGAGCAAAATGTCCGGATCGAGCTGACGATTCTGATCAAAGTAGACGACGCGAAGGGCATCGGCTTTCTTGATTTTCCCGGTCTCAGGCTGCAGATCGCTGCGGAGCAGTTTCAGGAGAGTCGTTTTGCCGCTTCCGTTTGGGCCGACGAGGCCGACGCGCATGCCGCTCGTTACGTCGAAATCAAGCTTCGAGAAAAGTGTGCGACCAGGAATCTCGTAGCTCACATTCTCGAGAGATATTAGATTCTTTGTCTGGCGATTCGTGGCGGTGAAATCGATTTTAGTGGCGGTCGTGCGGGTACGGGCATTCATATCAGCTAGATCGCCGATCATCTGGTGCGCTTTATCTATGCGCGCTTTGGACTTTGTGGTGCGGGCTTTGGGGCCGCGGCGGAGCCATTCGAGTTCTGTGTGGACGCGGTTTTCGAGCGCTTCCTGATGTTTTTGTTGGGCGTGAAGATAGTTTTCCTTCGCTTCAAGAAACTTGCTGTAATTCCCTTCCACGCGAAGAAAACCGTCTTCGTAACTGCGGCTCAACTCGACCATGACGGTCGCGACATTTTCCAGAAAATATCGATCGTGGCTGACCACGACGCACGCAAATGGCGCATCTTGCAACAGAGACTCAAGCCATTCGATGCCTGCAAGATCGAGGTGGTTCGTCGGCTCGTCGAGGAGGAGAAGGTCGGGTGCCTGGACCAGCGCAGTAGCAATGGCGAGGCGCTTTTTCCATCCGCCAGAGAGCGCATGGGCGGACGTATCGAGATCAATGAAGCCGGTTCGGCCGAGTGTTTCCGCGAAGCGCGAGGCTCGTTCGACTTCCGGCACATTGGTTTCGAGCATTGCGCTTTCAATGACGGAGCGAACGGTTTCGCCTGGCGCGAATTCCGAGACCTGCGCCACTTTTGCCATTCGCGCGCGTTTGCGGAGCGCAACTTCTCCGGTGTTCGGGCGAATGTTTCCCGCAAGGATCTCCAACAACGTTGATTTGCCGGAACCATTCGGACCGATTAGGCCGATGCGATCGCCGTCGGAGACACTAAAGGAAATATTCTGAAAGAGCGGCGCGATACCAAATTTCTTGGATAGCGCGTGCGCATTAATGAGCGGTGGCAAGCCTGACTTTCTCCCGAAAATTCCACCTCTAGGATAACAGCCGCGGACACATTTATTGGGCAATCCAGGTTTCTGTCCCAGGCAATCTTTCTCGCGATGGCACAGCAATTCACGGGAGATTTACGGCGCGCTAACACTTAAGGACTAACGTTTGCCGGTCCGTAAAACAACTGAGGGAGGAAGTGTATGAAGGCATCAAATAGAGTTCTGTCCGCATTGCTGCTGGCTGGCGTAACGCTCTGCGCGGTACCAAACGCGAAAGCGGATGATTAGACGAAAACAGGCGCGGGAAATTCGGCTGCGATTGCACTGGCGAAGCAGTCTCCACTGGTTCAGTCCGCTTATAGATTCTTGTTGAGCCAAGCGGCGAAGATTAAGGATGCAAAGTTGCGAAAGGAAACGCTGGATGCGCTCGGCGACAATCCGTGCGTACGTCACCGTGCGAATTTGACGGACGCGCAAAAGGACGCGATCCTCGCAACGCTGATTGCACAGAAGCTAGTCAATCCGGCGGATGCGGCAAGCATCGTTGGAGGGGCGAAGGCTGGAGTTTTTCCGGCTCTGGTAAATGATGGAACGGCTTGTCCGCAATTGCCGCAGAAGTTTTTCTCGGCGCCTGGAAGCACCTCGGTTTTCGGTCATCACTCCTATCCCGGAGGCTTGCCGATCCACGAATCGAACAACGAGACGGCGGACGTTCACCTAGCGAAGGAATACCGCGAGATTTATGGGAATGGCGGTCATGGCGGATTTCCAACAGTGGATCCCGATGATGTGCAGGGTTTCGCTGGCCACGATGGTGATTCCGATGTTTCCGAAATCTTTATCAACGAGGATCTGATTATTGGCGCACCGCTCTGGCACGACTGGGCGAAGCCGATGGTGTTTCAGTGGAATGCGAATGGGACGGAGTTTACGGAATTGAATTTTGGCGGGACGGGCACCAGCGATGGACTTGGCGGATCGGCTGGCGATTCGCGGACGGGTGGCCACCACATCATTACGATTGCGGAAGAGATGGCGCGTGGACTGAGCCCGGAGTTTGTGATTACGCAGGCTTGTGCGCACTCCGCGCCGACCAGCGGCAACGAATATAAGGTCGTGAACTGGCTGCGAGCAGGTGCGATCATTGCGCAGATTGATCCTGTGGCGAATGGTTATCTGACGACCGATGCGAGCGGGAATTTTCGCTTGCCTGCATTGCGGCAACTTGGGAATGACGTAAACCTGGTAGCTGCTGGGCAGACCAACGTGCTTGCAGAATATACGCTGCACAATTTGTCGGACGCGGATTTTACGTATTCGGGTCCGGCAGTGGACATTGACAACGTGATTCTGGCGGAGATTGCGCCGGAATTTGGCTACAACTCGACCGATGCGAACTACTTTACAAACTTTAGGAACCCTGTCTTTAGCTTTTTCTCGGCGGAACGGTTGACGATCATCTACTCCGAGAAAGGCACAGATGGCGTGAGGCAGGAAGTCAAGAAGCTACGTCAGCAAGGAATCCTTTAACAAAAGGCAGCGTAAGTAGAGAAAAATCTGATTCGGGAAAAGGCGGCTCGTTGGCCGCCTTTTTCTTTTGTGTGAATCGCAAGTACATGTAAATAAGTCAGTTAGGCTAGACCACCCCCTACCCCTACTTTTTTTGCAAGTGCAGATTATAAAGGACTTGCGGAGCGAATTTCTGTAAGTGTTGATTCCAGGGCACTTGTGGCTCGACGATTTCGGCTAAAACACGGAGAATGTCCGCAAATATTGATTCTGGGAGAGTTAACCCTTCTTTGTTTGAGTAGTTTGCTTATAAGAACAAAAAGCGCCTGCCACCGGGCAGACGCTTGGATTTCCCAAGTATAGCAGATGGTTATGTAATTTCAAGGGTAAATGCGGGCAGGCACATTCGTGGAGGAGAACTATTCTCCTCTAGATCAGCCAAAGAGTTTCTTGAGCGTGGCTGTGCGGTAATCAAAGATGCAGTGCATATCCGGGCCGACGAAGATAACGGTTGACCTGGTCGCCGCCGGGGACGGTGTATTCGACTTTGTCGTGAACGAGGGTGCCGCTGTCGCGTTCCTCGAAGGTGTGTTAGTGATGCCAGCGGCGATAAGGTCCGCGGATTTGGTCGTCCGAGAAGAAGTACGGTGGATTCCAGCCGGTGATTTCGCTTTCCCAGTGGACAGGGATGCGGTGGATCTTGATTCTATATTGAATGCGCGTTCCGACGGCCATGACGACGGGCTTAGGAGTGGGGATTTGGAAGTTGAGAAAAGATGGGGTGAGCACTTCAAGGTTTTCAGGGGCAGCGAAGAACGGGAAGACTTCGGAAAGCGGACGAGGGAGCCTGAGTTCGGAAGTGTAGGTAAATGCCTTCATGGAGGAATTAGTTTAGGGGCAATGTTTCCTCGGAGGCTACTCGAGCATCTTACGTGGACGAGAAACACGAAGGGGGATTTTTGAAATGAAGGAAACGGTCCAGGAATATATTCAGCGGATTCAAGGGAAGATCGCCGGGAAAAAGCCGATGCGAGTGCAGGACGCGACTCCGCAGAAGCTCGCCAAACTGATCAGAGGAGTGCCTCCTGCGAAGTTGAAGAAAAGGCCTTCGCCCGAGAAATGGTCGCCGGCGGAAATCATCGCGCATCTGGCTGATTCGGAGATCGCCGTTGGCTGGCGGATGCGCTCGATTCTGGGTGCGCCGGGGACGCCGATTCAAGCGTGGGACCCGGATGCCTGGGCGGCGGCCGGGCATTATTCCAAACGCGATCCGCGCAAGACACTAGAAACGTTTCGCACGATGCGGGAGGCGAACCTGGCTCTGCTCAAGACACTGACACCTGACCAATGGAAGTATTTTGGGATGCACGCGGAGCGAGGAGAAGAGTCCATCGAGCGGTTAGTAGGAATGATGGCGGGACACGACATTAATCACACGGAGCAGATAGAGCAGATTTTGAAACGAAAGAAGTAAACGCTTCGCGGCGCTGAAGGAATTCAGCGTCGGGGCTAAAGCCCGACCTCCTAAAGAAGGAAAAGCATGGTCTACTCGAGCATGTGGATGAGTTCGGTTTCCTTTTCGCCCAAAAGATAAAAGGCGATGAAGGTCATCGGTTCGGTGTTGGAGGCGTTGTCGAAGTGGAGCATGGTTTTGTTGGGCGGCTCGAAGAAGGCATCGCCGGCGTTGAGAGTGCGTGGTTCTTCACCTTCGACTTGAAAGAGCACGGTTCCCTTTGCGATGTAGCCGACTACGGGGCAGGGATGGTTGTGAAGGCCGGTTTGCTGGCTGGGAGCGAAATCGATCTGCTTTATTTCAACGCGCTGGGTTGATTTGAGTTGTTCCAAGGCGGCAGTGAGGAGCGGTTTGCGGTTGATGGTTTGTTTCTTTGTTGCGGGATTCATAGCGCACCTCCAAGACATCCGGCATACAGTGTTGCTTTAGTTTGATGCGAGGGGACTACAGGCGATCGCGAAGAAGGCGTTCGACGTCGCGACGGCCGTGCAAAATGGAAACAATTTGCAGAGGACTCGTTCCAAGGCGATAAACGATTAAGTAGGAATAGACAGGAAAAAACTTTACGTTCGCGTCCGTGAGATTTTCGCGAATGTGGCCCGCTTCGGGATTAGCGGCAAGAAAAGCAAATTTATCGCGTATGACGGATTCTACGCGATCCGCAACTTCCAGACTGCCTTGTTCCTTGACATAGCGCCAGATTTCAACGAGATCTTCCGCGGCCTGCGGCGCGAGAAGATAACGTGAACTCATTCAGGCTTGGCCTTCAGTTTTGCGAGATGTGCGTCCAGTTGGTCTTCGGGAATGCCTTGGCCGGAGTCGAGTTGTTCAATTCCGCGGCGAATCTTCGACTGAATAGCGCTTTTGTTTTCAAGTAGCCAGCGGTCTTGCTCTTCCTGAGTTTCGAGCAGGCGGCGCAAGACATCTTCGACACTGCTTGAGCCTGTGGACTTGAGTTGTTCTTGAATTCTTGCTTCTAGGGCGGGATCTCGGATTTCGATTTGCATTTTGCTGCCTCCCAAGACAAGGTTAACTCGTTCCGGGCTCTCAGAAGATTATACTCGTGCCAGGCGAAACAGGCACAGGCCGCGCGGTGTTGCGTCTATGTGCTAGCTAATCCCCGGAAAAGTCAAAATCCCCGCACACGAAAACCGCGTATGGGCATCCGGCCAGATCTGCGGGTTTGACACAATTCCAGAAGGTCTGGTTAACTGCCAGTTTCTTGCGGGAGCACGAAGCCTCGCCATGAATTCGCGTCGAAAATTTCTGAGTCAGGCAGGAACGCTGGCTGTAGGCGCCATGGGCACGCGTACTCCTGCGGCAAACGGGAAAAGAACGGACGTGGCCGCCCAGGAGACGGTGGACCTGTGCGGCCAATGGTGGTTTCGGACCGATCCTCTGGATGTTGGTGAAGAACAGCGGTGGTACGGAACCGACGAGCCGATCATCGCATGGCGCAATGTACGAGTGCCTCACACGTGGCAAGTTGAACCTCCGTATGTTGAATATCGTGGTGTCGCCTGGTATCGGCGAACTTTCGACGCTCTGACAGAATGGCAAAACTCCGCGGTGCGGATCGAGTTTGAGGCGGTATTCCATACGGCCACGATCTGGGTAAACGGAGAATTGGCCGGAGAACATGCGCGCAAGGGCTACACGGCTTTCGTGCTTGATACCACTCATCTGCTGCACTGGGGCAGTTCCAACACAATTACGGTGCGCGTTGATAGCGCATTTAACGGCAACATGCTGCCCAGGGGACGTTCCAGCGATTGGGCGCATGATGGGGGTATCTATCGGCCGGTACAACTGCTCATTACCCCGAAAACTTTTGTCGAGCGTGTCGATGTTGAAGCTGTTCCCGATCTCGCCGGCGGAGACGGAAAGCTTGCCATTACGGCTTATTTCCACAATACGGATTCGAAACCGTGGACGGGGCGAACCGGTTTTCGAATTATCGACGAAGAAACCGGGCAGACAGTAGTGACCGGTCCAGATCATCCGGGCCTCACCATTAAAAGCGGCGCGACGCAGGCAGAACAATTTGCAGCAACCCTTCCTAGTGCAAAGTTGTGGCATTTCGATCACCCGAATCTCTATCGGCTTATTTTTTCAATCACGAGTGGACAAGAGACTCATCGGCTCACAGCCACATTCGGAGTCCGGAAGTTAGAGGTTAAGGATGACGGGTTTTATTTGAATGGCGAGCGCGTACGGCTGATGGGTGTCGAGCGTATGGCGGGAAGCAATCCCGAATTTGGAATGGCGGAGCCCAGCCAATGGATCGGCCACGATCACGACGAGTTGAAAGATCTCAATTGCGTTTTCACGCGCGTCCACTGGCCACAAGATAAGAGAGTTCTCGACTACTGCGACCGGCACGGAATTCTTATGCAGACAGAGGTGCCTGCCTGGGGCTGGGACAGTTTTGGAGGCATGAGAATCGAACCCGATGCCGACATCATGGAAAACGGTTTGGAGCAGTTGAGGGAGATGATCGCGCGCGACCGGAACCACCCTTCGGTAGTGGTCTGGGGCGTGTGCAACGAGGTTGGCGGGCAACATTCGCCAGCACATCAATTTGCAAAACACATGTTGGAGGAGGCGAAGAGACTGGATCCTAATCGGCTTTGTTCCTATGCTTCGAACTCCTTAGTCGAAACGCCGGAACGGGACGTAGCCGGATTGATGGACTTCATCGAAGTAAATGAATATTTCGGAACGTGGGTCCCGCAATCTCCGGAGGCACTGGCCATGCATCTGGATAGCCTGCACGCCGCATTTCCCGGCAAGCCCATTCTCATTTCCGAGTACGGCTATTGCGCCTGCACGCCCGACCGCCCCGAGGGGGACCAACACCGCGTCGAGGCCCTGCGTTCCCACGATGCATTGTTCCGCTCCAAGGAATTCATCGCCGGATCTATTTTTTTCTGCTACAACGACTACCGTTCTCACGTCGGCGCCACCGGTGTGGGAGCGCTGCGGCAAAATGTTCACGGCGTTGTGGATTTATACGGCCGGCGGAAATCTTCCTACGCTGTCCTTAGGGAAGAATGCAGCCCCATCGAATCGTTAACTGCAGAAAACCGCGGGAACGCGTTCCAGCTGCGGCTCAGAACCCGGCAGGATATCCCCATGTACACTCTGCGGGGCTACAAAGTCAGGGGAATTTTTTATGGCGAAGGGGACGTCCCGATAGAGCGGCAAGAAGTGGCGCTTCCGGAAATCGTTTCAGGCGGAGAAATCGCCGTCGATCTCAAATTCAGCCGATCCGGAGTACCGTTGCACGTTGCTTTTGACGTTTTGCGGCCCACCGATTTTTCGGCCTATTCTCGGGACTGGAAACCTTAAGTCACGTTTCTGGCAAGCGGCGCGCTGGTGACTCGGGATAGTCGGGAATAGAACTTGATCTATCCTCCGGCCGTATTCATTGGAATTCCGGTCCTGTAGTTGTGGTCTGCGGTGGGAAAAATCAAAATCCCCACGCGCAAAAACCGTTTATGGGGGCACCAGGCCACCCGTGAGCGTCAAAGAGACAGGCAGAATGGGTGCGGAGTTACCGCATCACTGCAGCATCTTGCCGTCAAGCGCCGCCATCATGCGCGGGTCGGAGCGAAGCTTGCGGACAATGTGTTGCCTCTCGTCGTCGTCCACTTCGAACCAGTCTGATTCGAGCTTAGCGCCGGCGCGAGCCAGCAGCGCGACCGTCTCGTGGAAGCTTCCGCGCTCCGCCGCCGACGCCGAATTTGCCCAGTGATAGAGCGCCCACCCGAGAGGTGTTCCGCCGAACGCGTCGTCAACGGCATCGACGCTGGCGCCGCGGCTCAACAGTAACTTCACCGTCTCCGCATGCCCTTCCCAGGCGGCCCAATGCAGCCCGGTCTGGCCATGATGGGGCAGCTTTTCGTGAACCGAAGCGCCCCGCTGCAACAGGAAATCCACCACGGCCGTCCGGCCGAACTCACACGCCCAGGCGAATCCTTTCTTCATCTGTTCGGGCGTTGCCGGCTGCTTTAGTTGGCTGTCCTCGCTAAAAAACGCGCGCACTACGTCCAGCCGTCCGGTACCCGCGGCACCTTCGAGGTCCAGCCGCGCGCCGGAGTTCGCCAGAAATGCGGCCGCCTGCCCGCGGCCGTTGTGGAGGCATGCGATGACGTCGTTCGCGCCGATGGCCGCTCCGCGGTCGAGCAGCAGTTTCATTAGCGGGATCTGCACACCCGCATCTTCCGGATGGCAGCTCGTGGCGGTCAGGTTCAGCGCGGTGGAATGCCCACCGTATGCATCCGACTCAGCGTTAACTTCCGCTCCAGCATTCAGCAGCAGCGTCGCAATCTCCACGATGTTTTTCGGCGTCTTCTGGCGGAAATCCTCAACGCCATTGGCGGAAACGTATTGCAGCAGCGTTGAGCGGTGTTCGCGCATCGACCGCTCTTGCACCAGGCCGGGATTCTCGTTCAGCAACTTCTGCAAAGCCGGGACATCGCCACTGATAATCGCATCGGCGGCAGTTTCGAACGTAGACGCCGGAGACCCAGCGCGCTCGAGCGCCTCCAAGTGCTTCGCGAATTTCGGCCAGCTCACGAACCCATGACAACGCGCCAGAAAGAACTGCGCACCGGCAAGCGAGCAGCGGGCAGCCGAGCCATTCGAGTCCCGCATCTTGCGCCACTGCGACTGCACACGCTGCGCGTGCGCTTGAAACTCCGCCGCGGGCCGGCCATGAAGTTCTGCGACTCTTTCGGCCCAGCGCTCAGCCCATTGGCGGATTGCCTCGCCGGTTTCCGATTTGCACGCGCGCTGGAGGTCTTTCGCGAGTTTGCGGTATTGCTCGAGATTGGGATGAGGCGGTAGGGGAAGTGCGTCCGACATACGAATCTCCTTTCAATGCATGCCTGGAGTTCGCACGGATCAGGCTGAAAGAAGGTTCGTAACCTTCATTTGTTTTTGATGGGTGGGCACGGCCCTTTCCGCGAACTGGATGCGCCCCTCGCGCTTGCTCTCTTATACCATGATCCGCGTTGATCTTTCTGTCGTGCGGTCCCAAAACAGAACTCTATATGGCTATGGGCGGCGGCAGGATACTGACGGAAAAATCAGAATTCCCACGCGCATAACCCATGCATGGGGTACCCGGCTAGCCTTCCTTCCGCACAAAAACATTTGAGCCAAGCGTCCGACGCGCAAAACAAAAGGGCCGCGGAAGAATCCGCGGCCCTAAACGCACAAAATAAGTTGTTTTCTCTTTGACTCGATACGATCTGACAGAATCTGCCCGAAGTTGTAAACCGAACGTTGCATCGTAAGCCCGTGAGAGCGAACGATGCGTTGGCCAGCATAGACCGCACACCATAGCGGGTTAGCTAGCACTATCTTTAGAAAGGAGGTGATCCAGCCGCAGGTTCTCCTACGGCTACCTTGTTACGACTTCACCCCAATCATGAGTCATACCTTGGGCGCTTGCGTCCTTGCGGTTCGCGCGGCGACTTCTAGTACAACTCACTTTCGTGATGTGACGGGCGGTGTGTACAAGGCCCGGGAACGTATTCACGGCGTCGATCTGATACGCCATTACTAGCGATTCCGGCTTCATGCAGTCGAGTTGCAGACTGCAATCCGAACTGAGCAGAGTTTT
>DATMMW010000007.1:0-198008 GCA_035569555.1 Candidatus Dormiibacterota bacterium
GCACAGTCACCACCGCGGGCAACTCGTCGCACTGACCCAGGGGTTGCTCATCGTGGAAACAGGAAACGAACGATGGATGTTTCCCTCCCAGCGTTGCGCATGGACTCCACCAAATTGTAAGCACGCGGCGCGTTCTGTCGGCGGTGCTGCTGGCTCGATGGTCGACTTGTCTCCGGAGATGTGCCGCGGACTACCCAAGACGCCCTGCATGTTCAACGCATCGGAGCTATTGTTCGCCATAGTTCATCGTATGGTCGATTGGGACCTCAGCCAACCGCTCAACACGGCGAAGAAACACCTAATCACAACGCTTCGTGATGAGATTCGACAGCCTGATCAGCAGCCCTTGCGTTTGACCATACCAAGAGAAGAAAGACTGGCCAGAGTTGCAGATGCTCTGCTGGGTGATGTTGGTGATGACCGTACCTTGGACGATTGGGCGCATGTTGCCGGAATGGCCCGCCGTACTTTCATGCGTGCGTTTTCGGCTCAGGCAGGCATGTCATTTGGCCGTTGGCGACAGCAGGCGCGGTTGTTTGCTGCCCTTGAGATGCTGGCACAAAGGAAATCTGTCACGGAGGTGGCCATCACAGTCGGTTACGACAGCGTAAGTGCCTTCATTGAAATGTTTCGGACGATGCTCGGAACCACACCACAAACATACTTTCGAGGCAGGCGTTCGTAGCCACTCGGTAGGGCCATGGGCGCAATGGCGCGCCTTCCTTGACGCTGTCGCGAGGATCCACCGGAATTCTTGCTGAACAATAGACTGCAAATGAGCGCTTGTGGCACAACTGAGGGGCTTGTAACGCTAACAAAACAATTGAAAATCGGCCCGTGCAAACAGCTCGGGGTGATTTAGCAAACCGCCGCCGCTCCATTTTTCTCTCTCTCAATATCGCGGCTCAGATGCGGATGAAGGCAGGCCCACCTGACGTGCTACCAATTTTGCTACCAATTTTCTGCGATTTGCCGTGCTTTACAGCCCGCATAAGCACTGGCGATTCCGCCTACTCGAAAGACGGCGTTGAAAACAGGAGACATACCAACGCTCACCTCTCTCTCAACAACAACGGTTGCAATCCCCCCTCTCCGCCAGATTTTCTTATTCTCACCTTCAGACAACAATTCTTTCATTCACAAATTGCTGATTGTCGCTCGCCTCGTATGCGCAGTTGTGGAATTGTGTTTTGACGAAGCGGTTGCCAAGACCGGGCGGGTATTGTCATTGGCTGTATGCGCTGCCAGGTAGTTTCGTAAAGACCAATCGGACAGTGTAAAGAAAGCGACACGGTGTGTACTGGAACACACTGTGACTTGGCCAAAGATTGAGAAGATTGTGGGCACTTATCGATAAAACCGAATGGAACATTTCCTGCAATAACCAGAATCGACTGGGACTCGTGGGAAACGCGGGCACTTAAAAAAACCGGCTGGAAGTGCAAGAAGGAATGAACATGGAGCGTACCGTGAAAAAACGGTTGTGTTGGGCAGCCGGAATCGCTCTTTCAACGCTCGCATTGGGCAGCACGGTGGTGATTTGGCGGGCCTCGCAAGCACTTTACAGTTCTAAAGAAAAGTTGCGGGCAGAGCGGGAAATCGAATTTGTGCAACGTCCATTTCTTCCTCCTCAGAATGTAGGCTTCGAAACCGTGCGTTCGACCGAAGCGTTCGTACAGGCCGCGCGCTTTCGAGACAGCCTCTACGTGGCCGGCTCAACGGGCCTATCGGAATATGATTTGCGCGGAAACCTCGTCCGCGAGTTCCAGACCGGCAGGGAACTACCGGGATCGCCCCTGGTGGCACTAGCCGTCGGACAAATTGCCGATGCCACTGAGCCTGAATTGATTATCGCCACCTCTGACCAGGGAATTCTGATTTTCGACGGCCGGAAGTTTCGCCAAATCTACCCCGCAAACGCCGAAGTGCGATCCATAACCGCCATTCTGCCAGTTGCGAGTGGCCATCTGCTCATCGGCACGAAAAAGCGCGGCGTGCTTTTGTGCGATGGAAAGACCATCCGCGAACTGCACCCAACGCTGGGTCATTTATATATTCAGGCCCTTGCAGGCAGCGAAGTGGATTTGTGGGTCGGCACCCTGAACCAGGGCGTCAAGCATTGGCACGCCGGAACCACAGACACATTTACAGAAGCTCAGGGCCTTCCCGACCGGCAGGTTCAGGCGATCGCACTGGCTGAAGAAAAGGCGTATGTGGGCACGCCGCTGGGTGTGGCCGAGTTTGACCGCGGAAAATATTCCAGAGTTTTGGGTGCTGGAATTTTGGCGACTGCACTGCACGTTGACGGAGATGAACTGTGGATCGGGTCCGAAGATCAGGGAGTCGTGCGTGTGCCGCTGGCAGCAAAACGCTCCGTGCGAATTGCTGCCCGGGACAACTCTCAATCCGGAAAAGAACAAGAAGTACGTCAGTTACTTGGAACGGAAGATGGAGCCCTGGTCCTGACGCCCAGCGGCATTTTCGAAATGAAACCGAGCGCCCTCGGATGGAAAGAAGTGCTTGCATCACGCGTAGCGGCGCTGACCGATCGGAACATATCCGCGCTCGCGGCGGACAAAAGCGGACAACTGTGGGTTGGCTATTTCGATCGGGGCTTGGACATTCTGCCGGGTGGGCCTGGACGAGTTATACACATTGAGAATGATCACGTTTTCTGTGTAAACCGAATATGGCCAGACGATCATGGACAGACAGTGGAAGTCGCAACCGCAAACGGTTTGGTGCGATTCAGTGCAACCGGAAAACCAATGCAAGTATTGGGACAAACCGATGGCTTGATCGCGAATCACGTAACGGACGTAGCGCCCTATCAAAACGGTTTAGCGATTGCCACGCCGGCTGGGATTACGTTTCTTGACGCTGATGGTGCGCGCAGCATGTATAGCTTCCATGGCCTCGTGAATAATCACGTCTACGCTCTGGGCGTTTCAAACGAAGACTTGATGGTGGGAACTCTTGGCGGTCTTTCGGATGTGAAAAAAGGGCTCGTCAAAGCGAATTACGTCGCAGGAAGCTCTGGGCTCAAACAGAACTGGGTTACTGCAGTCGTACGCGTCGACGACGAATGGATGATTGGAACCTATGGCAGCGGCGTGATGGGATTGGACAACGCTGGAAAATTCCACGCTTTTGAAAAAGCCACCGCGGCGATGGAAATTAATCCCAACGCGATGCTGGTCACCAAAAACCACGTCTTCGCGGGAACTCTCGGAAATGGACTGTACGTCTATGACCGCGAGAAACACAGATGGAATTCTTTCATTGAAGGATTGCCTTCAACAAATGTAACGGCGCTGGCGGAAGGCGGAGGCTACATTTACGTCGCCACGGACAACGGATTGGTGCGGATTGAGGAGAAAAAACTGCAGCCATGAATCGCGCTCTTTGGACGTTAGTTTTGCTGCTTTTCACGCCGCTTGCCGCTTTCCCGGATGGAGGCGTGCTCATCCCGCGAGACAAAACGCAGCCCGATCCATCCATTCTTTCGCTCGAAGAGATGGAGATCACAATTCAGATCGACAACGGGGACGCGCGTGTGTTTGTCCGTCAGATATTTGCCAACCACACGGTGGGAATTCAGGAAGGCAACTACGTGTTCGCGCTGCCCAGCCGCGCAACGGTTTCGGACTTCGCCGTCTGGGACGGACCGGTTCGCATTCCTGCCGTCATTCTGGAACGCAAACGTGCGGGCGAGATTTACAACGAATTAAAGCAGCAATCGATCGATCCCGGCCTGCTGCAGTTGGGTGAACGGGACGCGGAGAACGCCAAACGCAGCGCGATTTTCAGTGCGCGCATTGTCCCCATTCCTGCATACGGAACAAAGCGGCTCGAGTTCGAATATCACGAGACGATTCCCGTTGAAAACCTGAAGTCGTACTTCGCCATTCCACTGCGTCCCGATGCTTATCAGGCCCAAGCGGCGCGGCATTTTCGCATCAACTTTGAATTGAAGTCGGCTCATACAATCGCCAATTTCCAGACCTCCGCGAAGTCGTATTCGCTGAAACTGGAAGAAAAGTCAGCGCATGCAGTGAAGGGAATTTTCGATGGAGAAAACGTCAACCTGACAGAAGATTTTGTAGCTACCTTCGAATTGGACAAGTCTGGAAGCGATACTCTTGCCATCCTTACACACAGAAATCCAAGCAGCGGCCAGCCTTCGCCAACCGAAACGGCCCCCGTTCGAAACACGAACGAACCGGGGTTTTTTGCGGCGGATGCGTTGCTTGGGACAGGTCAGACCGGCAATCAGGCAGCCCGAAATCCCAATGGGATTCCAGGCACGGCGAAAACCATCCTCATTTTGTTTGATACTTCACTTTCAATGCAGTGGGAGAAGCTGGAGCGCAGCTATCAAGCGATGGAAACGCTCTTGCGTACGATCAAGCCTACAGACAAGTTCAACGTAATTCTGTTCAACAGCCAGGTCCAAACATTTCAGCCGTCACCTATTCCAGCGGATAGCGCGGCCGTCCAGCGCGCTCTTGATTTCGTGCGCGCTAGCCGCTTGCGAGGCGGAACATCCTTGCAGAAAGCATTGCAAGAGGCGCTTCAGGAAAGTAAAACCTCAAACGGCAATTCGTATCTCGTGCTTTTGAGCGATGGCGAATCCACCGAAGGCGTCATTCGAAACGCAAAACTCGCCACATGGTACGAAACAGAATGGAAAAACTTATCGGAAGCGAACCGGCCCAGGACGTATATCTTCGGCGTGGGTGACGATGCAAATCTGCCGCTCTTCAAGCTGCTGGCTCGACAAGATGGCGTCCTCGAAAATGTGCTGTCGACCGAGCCGCTCGACTTTAAGCTGAATTCGTTTTTGTCCAAGATTGGTCGCAGCCCTCTTGGACAATTGGGACTGAGCGTTTCTCCAGACGCGACGGTAGATTCCGTTTACCCGTTGCAAGATGCGGCGTTTACCGGATCGAGAGCAGTTTGGGTCGGGCGTTTTCAAAAACCGGCACAGGATGTCAGCTTCACCTTGCACGGTGTAAGAGACGGCACGCCGCTGGCCATCACAGCTAAAGCGAATCTGCCGCGCGAATCGAATGATCACCCGCAGCTCCCTCGGCTTTGGGCGCGGGCGCGCGTTGACGCATTGCTGGAAAAAATTGAACGTGATGGCGAAGACCAAGCGTCGATCGATGAAATCATCCGGCTTTCACGCCAGTACAAATTTGTTACGCCGTACACGTCGTTTCTCGCCGCCCCTCGCGCCTTGCTGCGGCCGCGCGTAATACGACCAGGCGATCCAATCATCCGGGTAAAAACAGATTCGTCCATTACTTCAGTTATTGCGTTGTTCCCTTTTGGCTTGGTGAAAAAACTGAAATACCTGTCCGGCGAAGATACTTGGCAGACTCGATTCTTTGCGCCGACGGATTTGCAGGATGGGACGTATCCCGTTCGTTTTGTGATGCGCGACCGCGCCGGGCAAACCTACAACGAATCAAAAACATTTGTAATCGCCAGCAAATCGCCCGTGGTTCAAATCAAACTCAGCAAGAAACGCTTCCATCGTGGCGAACTGCTGGATCTAAAAGTTTCTGCTTCTCAGAATACAAGAACGCTTGTGGCGAGACTGGAAGGTGCAGCGCCCGTGAACTTGAAATGGGACACAAAAACGGGAGCAAACACCGGCGCGCTGGCGATACCCGAACAGATGATTCCCGGAACATACATTTTGACGGTCACAGCAGAAGACATCGCGCACAACATGGGTTCTCAGGGGGTGGAAATTGAAATCGTTCCGTGATTTCGCGCCCAAAAAGAAGTGGCTTGCCGGCAGCGTAGCGCTGGCAGCAATTGCAATGGGATTTGTCGTGACTGCAGAAGGCGAATTGCCAAACTGGATTAGCAATATCGAAGCCACTACCGAACTCGAGCGAGCGTTCTTTCGTTCAATGCCGCTGCCTTATGGCGACGTGCTCTTCCGCAGGCCGCCAGCGGAAACACGCCCCGAACTAAACAGTTTGATTCAACAGAAACCAGCCAGCGCCGACCTGTATGCTTTGCGAGCACTCGAAGAGGAAAGACTGCTCGATTTCGTCAACGCGGAAAAAGATTGGAAGACCTACAGCGACAAAGCGGGCAACAAGAGTGCCGCACAATGGGATCTTGCGGATTTTTATCACCGCAGATTGCGTCCGCAAGATGAAATCGCAACTCTGCGATTGATCGGCACCTCGCCGTCAAATCCAACCGAGAAATTCACGTCCGCCAGCGAACAAAGCTCATGGAAAGCGTTCGAGCGCATCCTCGGAATCATCCAATCGCAAGCGCTCGGCAAAGAACCAACGATAGCCACGTATCGCGATTGGCTGATGCGTTACCCAAAACAAGATGATGTCTACGCGCGATTCCTAGATTATTTCCTCAGCCAAAAAGAGTTCGACACTGCGAAGCAGTTAATCGCAAATCATCAAAAAGAGTTCCCAAACGACGACATTTTCCCGGTAAAGGCCGAAGCGCTCGTCGAATACAAGAAAGGATCGATTCAGCAGGGTCTCGCCGTTTACGAGAAGAGTTTCCAGCCGCTGTGGCAACCGGAACTGGTAAAAAGTTATTTCGACCTTCTTGCTCAAACTCAGAGTCTGCGCAAGTTTCTGGATGAATCGCGGGCCGCTCTGAACAAGAATCCTGAAGACCTCAAAGCAACCGCGCGCGTTTTCTACTACTACCAGCAGCAAGGCAAGATGGACGCGGCAGAACAGTCCATCACAAGCCTGCGCTTGCACAAGGAAGCCGTAAATTCGGCGTGGACACCACAAGAGCTATACACATGTGGCCGTTTACTGGAAGAGATTCACGCTTACCCCGAAGCAGCGCGCTACTACTTCGCTCTTTATAACAGCAAGGGTGTCGCGGATTCACAAGAGCGGGCGCTTACTCGCCTTACCGACATGCTCCTCACCGCCCCGGAAATGCCCATTCGCCTGGGAACTGGCGAACTCTCAATGTACAAAGACATTGCGACCATGGATCAGGGCCCCGGCTATTTGAATGGGATTCTTTCCCTGATTCTTAACACCACTTCGCCCGAATATGCCTATCCCGAAGAAGAGCAGCGCGCAATTTCCTATTTTCACCGCTCGCGCGCAGCCGAGTTGCTAACGATGCTCGACAAGAATTTCCCCAACTCTGAAGGTCGGGCCAGTCTTCACGCAAAGCTGCTCGACTTCTATGCGGAAAACGCCCAAAGCGAAGCGGCGCTGAAAGGCGGAAAAGAGTTCCTGACGTCATTTCCAAAATCGGAGGAACGCACACACGTCGCACTCTTGATGGCTGACGCAGATGCTCGTTTGAACAAAACGCAGGATGAATTTGCAATCTATGACGCGATCCTGCAGGAACTCGCCACGCAAGCCGACAAAATGCCATTGGGAGAACATTTTGAAGAGAATAGCAGGTTCAATCCGGTACGAGGAACCGGTCGATTCGAAGAAAATGTGCCTTCATTTAATGAAAATGAAGAAACTCCCCGGGAACAAGAAGTATCTTCAGCGGAGGCACCGGCAAACAATCCAGCCCTGCAGGTAAACCGTGTTGAAAATACATCCGAGAGAGGTCCGCGCTCGCCGGAATATTCGCGCGTTCTTGAACGATATCTGGCTCGCCTTGTGGAGCTAAAAGAAGTTCCGCGCGCGCTCGGAGTTTTGCGCCGTGAGATCGATCACAATCCCGACGATCCTGGGCTTTACGAACGGTTAGCTAGTTTTTTGCAGCAAAACAATCTCACCTCGGAACAGGAAGAAGTCTATCGCCGGGCGTTCGCTCAATTCGCGGACACCTCGTGGTACAGCAAACTCGCGCGTTTTTATCTGCGGTATCGAAAATACCAGGAGATGGAAAAGCTGACCCAAGATGCAGTAAAGCAATTCGAAGGCAGCGAACTGCAGAAATACTTTTCGTCTGTCTACGGCGGCACACCTGTAATGGAGATGCGGCTGAATCAATACGCGAATGCTCGCTTTCCGCACAACTCCTTTTTCATCAGGAACCTATTAAGCGCGTATCACTCGAAGCCAACGTATGACCATGCCGCTTGGCTCCAGCTCTTGCGCTCTCATTGGTTCGAAGAAACGGATCTGCGCGGCATGTACTTCGAATATCTTTCCGCTAGCGGAGAACTGGAACGCGAGTTGAGCGTACTGTCACAAGCACCCTCAGGAGCCTCGATAGACGAATTCGCGAAAAAGAATCCCGCAGCCGTAATGGAACTGGCTCAAGCTCAAGTTTGGCGCTCGCACTTCGAAGAAAGCGCGCCGGCCTTCAAAGCCTTGGCGGAGATATACCCCTCCCAACGAGAACTGGATCGCACGGCGTCTTCAATCTATCGTTCCCTCGCTTACTTCGACGGCAGCAAAACGGCAGTCGCCGTGAAAATTGAAGAAAACCTTCTGGCCAAAAATCCCGGAGACACGGAAATTCTTGCCCGAATTGGTGATATCTACTCGGATCGTGAACTGTTCGCACAGGCCTCACCCTATTGGGAACGCATCCCGAAGGCAGCACCCGGCGAGTCCGCCGGATATTTGGAAGCAGCCACGATTTACTGGGACTACTTCGATTTTGAAAACGCGCTGCGTCTTCTGGACGAAGGCCGTAAAAAATTGAATAATCCCGCGCTCTACGGATACGAAGAAGGCGCAATTTACGAAACAAAGCATGACTACGATCGCGCGATTCGCGAATATTCGGCAGCCGCTGTTGCGTCGGGCACGGACTCTCCCGCGCTTTTGCGGTTGCTGGAGCTGGCGCGACGCCCGAAATTCCGCGACGCAATCAACAGCGCAACCGTAAAGCTCACCGTGGATTCTAGCTATTCACAAGCCGCAATCAATCTGCGCGTCCGCGTCTTGGAAACGCAAAACAACAAGCAGAGTCTGACGGCTTTTCTTGCTGCAGCCGTGGAACATGCCGCGACCATCGAACAAGCAGCTGAGCTCGAATCGATGGCACAGCAAAGGTCGCTCGAATCCGTTCGCGAAAGAGCGCTCGAGAAACAAGCAGACCTGGCGAACGACCCCGTCACTCGCCTTCAACTGCGTTACGCGCTCGTGCGTTTCTACGAAGACAAAAAGGATTTTTCAGGGGCACAGCGAAATATCGAAGCGTTATATCGTTCAAATCCCAAAATTCTCGGTGTCGTTCGCGCAACCGCTGACTTTTATTGGCGCACAAAGCAGTACCCACTAGCAATTACCGTACTGCGGCAAGCGGCGAAAGACGCTTACCCCCAACTAGGCAAACAGTTCACTTTCGAAGCCGCAAGAAAATCTACGGAAGCGAGAGATTTCCAGCAAGCCCGCACCTTGCTCGATGCGCTTCTAAAAGACTCGCCCTACGACAGCACTTATCTCGCTGCCATGGCTGACACTTACGCCCAATCGGGCGACGCGCAAGGATTGAAGCAATTCTATCTCGACAAAATCGCGTTGTTCCGCGCCGCGCCGCTCACCGTAGAAGAACGAAAGCCGCTTATCGCAACGCTTCGGCGCGGATTGATTCCAGCGCTCACGCAGTTGAAGGATTATCCCGCTGCCGTCGATCAATATATCGAGCTAATCAACAATTTTCCCGAAGACGAGAGCCTTACGTCCGAAGCAGCGCTTTACGCTTTGCGTTATCAGCGGGAGAAACAGTTGCTTGATTTTTACACTAAAACAATCGGGCAATCCCCTCGCGATTATCGTTGGCCGATGGCGCTCGCGAGAATGCAAAGCAGCCAGGAAGACTTTGCCGGGGCGATTGATTCCTACGGTAAAGCACTGACGATTCGGCCGGATCGCACGGACTTGCGCATCGCACGAGCGACGCTGGAAGAGCGCTTGCAGCGCTTCGACGATGCAGCCAGTGACTACGAACGTCTATACCAACTCGCGTACAAAGATCCGAAGTGGATGGAAAAGCTGGCGGAAGTGCGCGCGCGCCAAGGGAGAACCGCCGATGCCGTCGCGGCGCTGAAGACTGCGCTGATTGACCCCGGCCCAGAGCGAGCCGGAAACTACTTCGAGGTTGCGACACGCCTTGAGTCCTGGGGCATGTTGGAACAAGCAAAAACATTCGCAGAGCAAGGTCTGAACGTTGCCGGCGGAGAATTGCTCGCAACCCCTGAAAATCATCAAGGAGCAAGACTCTTCTCCAGAGTCATGACCCGGCTCCGTAAGCAACAGGAAGCCTACGAAACGTTACAGAACGCGTTGAAAGCAGCTTCTGACACACTGCCCGTTCTAAAAGAGCAAGTAGCAAAGCAAGGGCTGGCGAGCGCCACAGACAAGGAGTGGCGAGAGCACCTCTTGGCCACGCGTCAGCAAAACGCAAAGAACGGCATGCGGAACGCTCTGCACGAAATGGGCGCTACCGTGGCGCAGTATTTCACGCCGGAAGAAAAAGCCACATTCGTCGAATTTGCGCAAAAGCTCCGCACCCCTATGTCGGATTCGGCGGCTACAGAATTTGCAATCCCGCTCGTTCAGACAGCTGGTTTGGCGGACCTCGAAACAAAATGGCGGTTCGAAATCTTAATGACCACCCCCCAGTCGCAGCCAGCTTTGTCTGCCCAGCTTTCCGAATTCGTTCAACTTCAGCGCCAGCGGCTGAAATTTGCCGAACTAGCTGCACAGCTCGAACAGTTCAATTCACACGCTATCCCACAAATGCGCCCCAGTGTGATCCACATGGCAGCGGAAGCCTATCGTTCAGCCGGCGACACCGAAAATGAGCTTCGCCTGCTTTCTAGCCTCGGCCCGGCAAACCTGGGCGGTGAAGCTGAAGCGAGATGGTTCTCGTTGTTGTTGAAGAAAAATCCTCAACAGCTCGTTCAGCTCGCCGCCGTGTGGAATGTATATGGGCAATCCGCTGCCGACTTTGTCATTGCAAACGGCGATGCAGAATTGGCACAGGCCGTTGTCAACGCACGCAGCCACGGCCGTCCGCCTGTTTGGGACAAGTCATATACAGCCCTCGTTGGTCTGTACTTTGCGGAGACTCGCCCCACTGTGAATGGGGCGTTTGAAGAAACGCTGGGAGATCAAACGATCGGCGATCGAATCGGCAAGCCTGTAGATCGCAACAAACAACTTGCGGGAGATTTGTGGTTTTATTACGGCTCGCGTTATGGCGAATACCTTGATCGCATCAAGCAAGGCTCGCCGGACGAATTTCTCGCCGCGGGGCCGGAACACAACCCGACCTCTTCCGAATCGTATCGCTCCCTCGGCGACTACTACCTCGACCAGGGCAACACACAGAAAGCAATAGAGGAATACAAGTACACATTGGAACTAAATCCCGATCGCGCCGATATCCACGACAAACTTGCGCTTGCCTACTTAAAAGAAAAGAATCGCGCAGAAGCCGTCGCGCAATGGAAACTTTTCTTCGCTGCACAACTAAATCAGGTAAACAAGTCACGCCTCCCCGAAAGTTTCTGGTCGGATTTCGGCGCCGCTTGCGACCACGTGCGTTCGCGCGCTTTGTTTGCCGAGCTCAAACCTCAAATCGACCAGCTCGTACGCACCTATTTGCGGATTAACGGAAACTACCGCTCTAACGCTATATTGCATAGCGCCTTTGCGGCACAGAAAGACTCAACAATAGCCACAGCCTGGCTGGTTGATGTTTCGACTTCTGCTCCGGATCCGGTCGTCGTTCTTCAAGACATCGCCGAAATTTCTTGGATTCCTGTAGCCAATCGTGGCCCCATTTTTCAGCGAATTTTGGAAGGTCTCCAGGCTGGCGCAGAAAAAAAGCAAGGCATGGAACAGGAATCCGCGAAAAGCACATTGCGTGATTGGCAGATCCGTTGGATCGGTTATCTCATCACAACAAAGCAGTACACGCAGGCAAACGAATTGCTCGCGGCAACACGAAAGGAATCCACTGCAAAAGACGCGACCGCTCTGGTTCCTTTCGAAATGCAGTGTGCCGCAAAGTTGGGAACCTTGGACTCGGTTCTCAGCGGCTATCGAGTTGAACCGCTTACTGCTCCGCCGGCGGACAGCCTGCGTGCTGCGGCCCGGCAACTCTTTGAATCTGGCGATAAACAATCCGCCCGAAAAATTCTGGAATTTGTCTTCGCGCAGGCTCTGGAAGAGCATCAGCTTGTTGCCACAAACTTCCTCGGCCTCGCGGAAATTCGTCTCGCTGACGGAGATGTCGAGGGGGCAACAACCTTGCTCAAACGGCTGGTACTCGTAGTCGGCGACCCCTATCAAAATCAAGATTCGGCCGCAGCATTGCTCGAAAAAACGAGCCACTTCGCCGAAGCAATTGCGTTTCTCGAACCGCTGTCAAAATCAACGCCGTGGGATTCGCAAGTTCGGCTCAGACTGGCCAAAGCCCGGCTCGCTACAATCCAGAACAAAGATACTGTTGTAGGAGATCTCGCGAAAATTGCGGCGAACCCGGAAAATTCCTACGCTACCCGCGTGCAAGCCGCCAACGTACTGGGAACATTGCGACAACCGAGAGAACTGGGCAACGTCGAACTGAAGCTGCTTGCTGCTGGACCAAAAAACATCACCGCAGCTGCTGCTGATCAACCGTTCTTTTATGCCGCGCGGTTGGCGGCGGCCGAAAACTCGCCAAGCGCCCGCGCGAAGATGCAAATCCTTGCGAAAGCACTGGCCGATCAGCCATCACGGGACGACGCGAGACTGCCATTCTTCCATGCGGCTGTGTCCGTCACCGACGACGAACTTGCCCTTGCTGCACTTGAGCAGATTTTGCATGGACAACTCTTCCTGCGAACTTCGCCGGATATTCCAAACGACCAGGAAATCCTGGCAGACGATGAATCTTCAGGTCCGGAAGTCGCAGTCGAAGAGATTTCGCCAAGTAATGTCCTTTCGCCTGCGCAACAAGCGCAAACTGCCCGGGAAGTTGGGCTCGCTTTCTTGAGATTAAACCGTCCGAACGAAGCCGTCGGCTATCTGCAGATGGCCGCGAAGCTGGAAAGGTCTCCCGCAGAGAAAAAACAAATCACCGCTCACCTCCAGAATGCAAGGACATTGATACGCCGTCAGCGCGAAAACGCGGCTCGCCAACCGATCCTTCACGCTGAGCTGGAGCAGGATCACGTTGTGCGGCCACGGCTTGTGGCAAAGACTCTAAAGCCCTCCACCGCACCTGCGGCCGCAGGAGAAAAGCCATGAAGCGAATAGTCGAACTCGCATTGCTCGTTACATGTTTGGTGGGCGTAAGCTGGGGTGGTTACCGTGCGGCCCTGCCACCCGAACCGGAATTGTCTCGCTTCGCCCCTGCCGGCGCACTCCTCTACTTGCAAGCGAAAGACTTCTCCTCGCTATTGTCGGACTGGGACAAATCTTCTGAAAAAGAAAAATGGGTGAGGAGCAAAAACTACGATGTCTTTGTCGAATCACGCTTGTTGCTCAGACTGAAGGACGCTGCAGGAGAGTTCTCAACCGCTGCTGGAGTGCCCGTGAACAACAGCATCTTGCATCAAGTCGCGGGCAAGCAGTCGGCTCTCGCACTCTACGACATTGGCAAATTGGAGTTTCTCTACATCACGCGCATTTCGTCGGGAGATGCGATGCAATCCGCGTTGTGGCAAGGCCGCTCCAAATTTGAAACGCGCAACGCAGGCGGCGTGAACTTCTTCTATAGAGCGGAACCCGATTCCGGCCGCGAAGTCTCTTTCGCGGTCACAGGCGACTACCTTTTGCTCTCAACACGGCAGGACTTAATGGCCAGCGCCTTGCAACTCATCGCTGGAGGAAACGCACATTCAGTGGAAGAGGAAGCCTGGTGGCAGAGGCCAGTCGCGGCAGCCGGTGCTCCCGGTGAGCTCCGCATGGTCTTAAATCTGGAAAAAATTACTTCTACGCCCTATTTTCGCTCTTATTGGATTCAGCGCAACATCACGGACATGAAGCAATACAACGCGGCAATTTCAGACCTCACTCGCTCTGGCAGCGAATACCGCGAAGAACGTCTCTTGTTCAAAAAGAACGCAGCGCCTCAAGATCCTTCCACAACAAAAGATGCTGCTGCAGTGGCCGACTTGTTGCGCCTCGTGCCCGCAAACACCGGTATCTATGAAGCAAAAGCAAATCCAAGTCCAAAAGACAATCTCGAACTCCTCACCGTCAAAATCCTCGCGCCGCATCTCGGACCTGCCGCAGTGCAAAAGCTCGCCCCGGAAGTGAATCTCGGTAACGGCGAAACCGGATCAGCTTCTGACCTCGAGACGCGAATCGACGAAGCGCCTTCGCAAAATCCCGTGTCTACGGACAATCGCAGTGGATTGGAGAATGTTCTTTCCCGGCACAAAGTGCTCGCACAGCTTCAATTGCAAGGAACGGAACGCGACGCATCGGGCGTTTTCGTTCGCATTCATTCCGCCATTGCATTTGCAAGCGACGCGAATTGGGATGAGAAAGAAATTCATACGGCACTTTCCGAGTTTGTCCGCCCCGGCCTCACTTCAGGGCAATTGGGGGTGGAATGGAAGTCTGCTTCAGGGTACAGCGCGCTTGACGGGCTTTGGCCGCTCGCAGTCGCCGTTAGCGGTAAATATCTGATCATTTCAGACAATCCTGCGCTTCTCGCAAACGTGCTTGCGAATCTGAATCAGAATCTGTCTGCTCCCGCGGCCCTATTCGCAGCAGGTTTTGATCACCGAGGCGAACGAGAAAACTTTGCAGCGCTCACCAAATTTCTGAATGTAGGAGCGCAGTCCGGAGGTGCGGGAGCGACTCCGGATTTCTTTTCGGAGAACATAGCAAGCCTCAGCTTTGTTCTGCAGAATGTTTCTTCGGAGAAGATTGTGATCCGTGACACCACTGACCGCCAAACACAAACAGTCACGTACGAATGGGCCCGGTGAACATCAAAAAATACCTGTCTTTGCTGCTCGCCTTGCTGGTTCTGGTGGAAATCGTGTGCGCGCAATCCAGCTCGCCAAAAAATGTCGCATCACACACGCTCTTTGCACAATCCGCCATCAGAATTCTCGAACGGGACTTCCCAAAAAACGATGCGTCCTTTCTATTGCTTGACGCGAAGTCCGGAGCACTGCTCGCACAACGCTGGGATAACTACGAAAAACCAATTCCGCTCGGCTCTCTCATAAAACCCTTTACGGCACTGGCATACGCATCCGCGCACGATTTTCGTTATCCAAAATATGAATGCAGAGGAAAGATAAGCGGCTGCTGGCAGGATCGTCCGCACGGCATTCTCGATCTCATCGCAGCAATCTCTGTTTCCTGCAACTCCTACTTCCGGCAGATGGCACAGAATGTGACCGAGGATCAAATCAATCAGACCACACGAGAATTCGGGCTGGAATCACCCGATACAAATTTCGAAAGCCAAAACTTGGCTGGACTCGGAGATCGATGGCGTCTTTCACCACTCCACACGGCGCAAGCGTACATTGAGTTGTACCGCCGCAAAGAACAGCCAGGCGTGAATGAGATTTTGCAGGGGATGCGGCAGTCTGCGCTTCGCGGCACAGGCATGGCAGTTGGCCGCCAACTCAAACACACCAAAGCTCTCGTAAAAACGGGTACTGCGCCGTGCACGCACACTCCCTGGGCGCCCGCAGATGGGTTTACGATGGTCATGTTGCCTGCGGAAGATCCGGAAATTCTGCTCATGGTTCGGATCCACTCCGTCACCGGGGCAACAACCGCAGAAACCGCGGGAAAACTACTTCGTCAGATGGAGGAGTAAGCTCTTGCGCTGGTTTTGTGCCGCACTGCTTTCCCTTGCGTCTCTTTTATTTCCACAAACGCAAACTCGTACTGTTCGAATCGGCGTGCTGGGAATTTTTCATCCCCGGCAAATGACGCTCTCCGCGGACCGCGATGGACAACTGCTCGTCTTGATAAACGGCCGTCAGTTTTTCCTGCAATCCCGTTCGGCTTGTAGCATGATCTCGATTCGCTTATCCGGAGACAAATTCCTTGTCAACAGTTGCGGAAATGAAATACGTGCCGATCTGCTACGGGCGACGGGGCGCAACCAACAACCTGCCGGATTTGTCATCGCTATTCCCGGAAAAATTAGTCGCAGATACGAGGGACTTCTTGAAGTAACTGCCAAGGGCGGCGAACTGATTCCCGTCGTCACGATGAATCTTGAAACCGCTGTCGCCTCTGTCGTTCAAGCAGAAGCCAATCCCGGAACTCCAATTGAGGCGCTCAAGGCACAAGCCGTCGTGAGCCGTTCCTATCTCACCGCAGGCGCCGGCCGTCACAAAAATTTCGATTTCTGCGATCTCACGCACTGCCAGTCTCTCCGCGAACCGCCCTCAGCGGAAAGCCCGGCAGCGCAAGCTGCGTTTGCAACGCAAAGTCTCGTCCTCACTTTCGATGGCAAACCTATTGCGACCATGTTCGCACGCAGTTGCGGGGGCCGCACTCGTACACCGCTGGAGATTGGTTTACCGCAGGCGGACTATCCTTATTTCTCTGTTGCTTGCGACTACTGCACAAAGGACCCCGCGCGATGGACGCGCAAGCTATCCGCAGAAGATACTGCGCTTCTTACGGCTAAAGGAGAAAGTGGTCGCCTTACCATTTGCCGCAGACTGGGCTGGAACGCAGTGCCAAGCAACAACTTCACCACTCATAACGCTGGCGATGAATTCATTCTGGAAGGCACAGGCCAGGGACACGGTGTCGGTCTCTGCCAACGTGGCGCAAGATATATGGCGGATCAATCCTCGGACTTTCACGAAATCCTCAGCCACTACTTTCCAAGAACAAAAGTAGAAGCTCTCGGTTCCACATCAGAAACTCCTCACTAACGCTTGTGGACCTCAAGCGGGATGGGTCTCGCAACGGATTTCACGTCGGGATCGTAGTATTCATAAACTCTCGACTGAAAAGTTCGCGCACGAATGGGATATTTGGCACGAAGGCGGAACTTAAGTCCCACCGTTTCTCCAGGAGCGAACGAATTGAAGTACAAAATCGCCTGAGTCGCGGTCAGATTGAACTTCTCTAGACGCCCGCTCTTCATGCTCGCAGATTTTTCCTGATAATCCTGCAAATCCTCGCTCAACAAATCGAACCCCGGTGGGATTCCTAAATCCACCATCACCATGTTTGCGGATTTGTTCAGATTGTTTCTAACGGTCGCGGTCGCGGTTACGATGTCATCTTGTGCGAGCTTTGTGCGGTCATAACCCACAGAAATGGAAAGAGGCTCGCTCTCAGGTTTCTCATCCCACGGAATAAAATATTGTCCTGCAGCCTGATACCCAAGTGTCCCCTTGCCGTCATACCGAATTTCCACGGTATTTGCACCCTTGCCGTCGATCTCTTTAAACACAAATTGGTGAAGCAGATCATTGTTTTCTGGAGTCAGCGTAAGTTTTTCCGCAGATTTTCCGTTAATCACGATCTCGACCGCTCCACGAAGATCTGCAGTCCCTTTTTCGCTGGCGAGCAGCAAAGCGCGTAGCGCCATGATCGTAGCTTGCGTGCTTCCCCACGCGCCACTCGCATCTTTCTTCGCCGTGATGTAGCTCAGCGCCTTTCGCGTTGTCGCGGCAGCCTGACCCCACTTCAGCAGCGCTTGCACCGCAAGTCCTGTCGTCTCCACGCTGGCGCTCGTCCCCGTCGCGTAAACGCTGGTCTCCTCCGCGCTCCACCACACTTGTTCATCCTTCTCCGTACGCGCGTCTAAAAGCATCTGCATCACTTGCCCTGTAAACTCCCGATCTTTTCCGGAATCCACCGCAAAATTGGCCAGAACCGCCAGCGTATACGGATCGGTTTTTTCCGAAAGATGTTTCTGAATATATTCGCTCGCCTTCTGGACGGCCGGTCCCTGATATCCAGTGTTTCCCAGTGACCACGCAATGTACGCGGTAATTCGCAGTACGTCCTTGTTGTACCGGTTTGTCGCCCCTTCGTTAATAAACGATATATCCGGCTTCCAGCTTCCGTCCGGCTGCTGCTGCGACACAAGCCATTGCTGCGTGCGCTGAATCACCCGCTGGTCCACGTCATGCACTTTGGACATATCGTAGAACTCCATCAGCCCGTAAGAAGTCAAAATTTTGTTTGCCGGCGCCTCACCGAACCAGGAAAATCCGCCGCTCTTCACTTCAAAGGTCAGCAGCCTTTGATATCCATTCGCTATATAGCCCTCTGCCTTTGCATGCACTTCCGGCGTCAGCTTCTTCGTGCGTTTCATGTAGTCCAGTGCGAGCACATTTGGGTAAGTGCTCGACGAAGTCTGCTCAAAGCATCCGCCTGGCATACGAAGAATCGCGTCCATTCCTTCCATGATCTGGCTTAACGGCCCGGGATAGAGCCGCACAAAGATCTTGCTTGCCCCCGGTATCGAGCTCGGCGGAAATTCCAGATTGCGCCTTATCGCCGATTCCAACTGCCCATTAAATACAATGCTCTGTTCTCGCCCATTAGGAACCACTTCAATTTCGCGAACGACAATATCCGCACGCTTGGCGCTTCCTTTCAACTGAGCGGAAAGAGTCAATTTGAATTTCCCTATCTGCTTCGCCTCCAGCGTGAACTGCGACCCGCCAACATGCCCTGCATCCACATCTACGGATTTCTCCGCCGTATCATCCACAAGCGAAAACCAATTCTCTTCTTTCAACTGAAGGCTCACGTCGCCCTTCGCATCCGTGTAGTTATAGATCGCGACCGGCAACGACACCTGATCGCCTTGAGTCAGCACCACGGGCAAATCCAAATCCACAAAAAAGTCCTGAAAAACTTTCACGCTCGACGTCGCCGTGCCAAGTGTGCCGTGTTGCGTGGAAGCGATCATCGACATGCGCCAAGTCGTGATGTTGTCAGCCAGCGGAACGGAAATCTCCGCGTTGCCGTTTCGATCCGTGATGATTTCCGGATTGATATACAACGTCTCCGGAAAATAGGACCGCACATGAACGTCCTCCGTCTCTTTTTCATTGGGCGCAAGCGCCGCTACCTGCATGAAGTTTCGCCCGTTAAGTGGCAGTTCTTTGAGTAGCATCATTGGTTTCGCAGGAGCCGGAAGAGCCCACATCCTCCCATTTGCATCGGCCACTCCTCCAACCACACCCCCCATGGCTCCGCCCGCAACTCCTGCCCCGAAACCCCGGCCTATGCCGAATCCGGCTGAATCCGTACTCATCACAACAACCGACTGTCCCGTAACTTCCACCGCTTCCGATACCGATCCAACCTGCAATCGTGCGGAAATCTCCGCCCGATCTCGTGCTTCCAGCTGAAACGAATCCTCCGCTTGCTGAAATCCTGGGCTACTCACAGTCACTTTGTATATCGCCGGACGCAGTGACGTTGCCCGAAATCCTCCGGCCTGATTTGTGTGAACAACTCTCGAACTCCTCGTGGACATATTCGTAATCGTGATCACCGCATCAGGAATCACCGCACCGGTCGGATCGATCGCAATCCCCGAAATTTCCGCGCGATCGTTGTTCGGCCCGCGATCGTGCTCGATGTTCACGTGCAGTCGCGTGTCCCCATCCGCAGCGGTCGTCACTACTTTGCTCCGTCGAAAATATATGAAAGCCCGCAGGTCGTCACCAGTATCGAAAGCTTTGTCCACGCCCGCGCCGTGAATCACATACATCATCTTGCTGTTGTCGTAGGGCGCATGCTCGACCTTGAGTTTCGTTCCCCACGCATCGCGAAACTCTGGTTTACCCGACTCCGCCAGCTTCTTGTATGCCCTTTCCAAATCATTCTCATTGGGATCGCTCGCCAGAGCATGCCCTAACTCTGCCGCTATCTTGTTTGCATTCTCTTGGAATCGCGCTTGATACCGATTCCAGTATTCGTAGTATTTCGTTTGAGGTACTTCTCGCCCCGTTTCAGCGTCAAATCTGTTCTGTCTCACAACCTCTGTCGCCGAAAAAAGTGCTCGCGCTGCGAGATCTCGTTGTTCTTCCTTGGACTCCGGCTCCGGTTCCACAATCTCTGGCAGCCCAACCGAATGGATTTCATATCTCGGCTTCATAACCTCTTGTTCGAGGTAGAAAAACACCTTTGCGAAGCCAGGCTTCTTTTCCGCAAGCGCAAAAACCGCTTCGTCCACAATTTGCAGTCCCAATGCGGCGCGCACACCCTGCCCATTCTTGTCTGTAATGTGGAAACGAATGTGCGAATCATCTCCCGGCTTATAAACCGCCCGGTCCGCCACTGTCTCCACTTTCAATTCATCGGCGGGCTGAACAAACACAAGCCTGTGGTCCGCAACTGGCTGCGCATTCTGACCGAACATATAGGCATTCACGTCTACCGTGCCGGCCAATTCCGGCCCCGCAGCAAGCGAAAGCTCTGCCTGACCGTCGTTGATATCCAGATCGCGTGTCTGGATCGTCTGCCCTTCTTTCACTACATCCACATAAACTGTCCCGCGCTTCTTCGTCGTCAAAACTTTTACGTGTATCGAATCTCCCGCGCGATAGACAGCTTTTTCAGTTCGCAGCAGCACCTGCTCATCCCCCGCGCGAACTTGCAATGGAACCGCCGTTGAAACGCTTTCTCCATCCTTGTCCGTTCCTTCGATCTGCAGCGCCTCTTCCCTCTGCGGTGTCTTCACCTTGATCACCGCCACGCCGCCGGCGTCGGTCTTCACGCTTTGTTCGCCGCCGGACTTCGTCCGCACCTTTAGATCCGCTTCCACCGGCGAACCATCCGGATAGGCCGCCAGCAGAAACACTTGATTCTCAAGTCCTGGGATCAATGTTCCGCTTTCCGGAATTGCAGTTAGCAAAAACGCGGATGCACTCACCGTGATGGGTTCTCCCCGAGTTTCCGAATGCCCCGCGGTGTCTTTGACAGTCGCCTCAATCAGAATCTTCGCGGCCCCTTTGTCGAGCGGTCGACCTGCCAAATACGGGGGAAGTTTCAAATCGAAGCGATAAGCGCCATCGCGATCAGTTTTGCCTTCAACGGAAGCGGCTTGAAATGTAGTGACGTCCATTCCTTCCGCTTTTACGGAAACGTCCGCCGTATCCAATGCTTTCCCAAAAAAATAGTTCGCCTGGACTGTGCCGGTCACATGGTCTCCAGGTTGATACCCATGCTTTTTCTTTCCTTCCGTCGAAGTGAAATTCAATTCCACCTTGAATTTCGGTAAAACATATTTGCCCACATTCAACGCAATCTCCGCCGTATTCGTCGAATCTGTTCCAGGCTCTCCCAATATCGCGCGCAGATGATAAGTGCCCAGGTTCACTTCGCTGGCGAGTCCAAACTCCGCCGCTCCGATTCCAAACTCGTCCGTTTGCGTCGCCTTCTTGAAAACTTTGTTCCCATGCGAATCCTCTATTTCGAACAACAAGTCCCGCTTGCCCACGGCTCGATGGTCCGCCCTGTCGAGCGCTAGCGCCCGCACATGAATCATCTGTCCCGGCTGATAAATCGTCTTATCCGTCGTCAGCAGGATGCCTACTTTGTCCTGAAGCCGGATTCCTTGCGTGTATTCGGTCGTCCCAAGGGACGTCTCCACCGTGTAGTGCAGGTTGTAATTGCCTGCGAGCCCTTCCGGAAATTGGAACTGAGCTTCTGTCGTGTTGCGATGGTTCAAATACCCTGTGAAAAGCTTCCGCCGCTCTTGCCCCTGCGTCTCTAAATCGATTCGCACGGAACTCCGCCCCGGGATTACTTCGCCTTTCGAATCGCTCACGATCACCCGCACCGCCGCGCGGCTTCCGGACAAATAAGTTTGCTGCCCAAGAATCCGCAACACAGGCAGCCTCAAAATATTGGAAATCGATTCCGTTCCCTGCAAATCTTCGATTTGTGCGTTGTCATAGTGAAAGCTGTAGCGCACGCGATGCCAAACCAGGTCATCCAGCGTTATAGGTTTATCCAGCTTAAGTTCAGCTCTCCATTCGGAAGATCCGTTCACCGCCTCTGCCGCTTTTTCATTCCGCCCAAGTGCATGATCCTCCGGGTCCAGAACTTCAAGGTTGAGCCGGCCTGATCCACCGTGAGTCGCGCGATAGGGAATCACTAGCCGCAGCATTCCGTGGGAATAGGTCGCCGAACCGGTCGGATTGTTGCTGCCGGCAAAAGTCGGTATAAACACAACTACAGTCAATACGAGCAATGCCAAAACTGTACCGGCAAGAATTCGACCTGGGATTTTCTTACGGAGGCTGGGCTGCATCGGCTTCTCCTCAAATAGTCTGACTAGGAATACTGGTTACCCACGCTGCATTCCTAAGCGCTTAGCTTTGGAACGAAAATCTTTTCATCTCTTGCACGGGTTTTTTCGGGGTGCGGGAACCTGCCCTTATTCATGGACACCGAACCAGAGAAAACGGTTCCCCTCTTTGTGTGTTTTCTGATGTCCGGTCGCTTGCGGCTAGTTGCTCCACAAATCGATGTTTGAAATAAGCAGCTCGATATTCCAGAACGCATATAACTAAATCAGCGGATTCTTTCTAACAACCATTTTTCAAACCGATGCAACTAACTCCACAATTGAAGTTCGCACGCATTCGGCTCAGGGGTGGGGCAATGCGAAGTCTGCTCAACCGAGTGGTTTTCTTGTTGTGTCTATGTGCTGCCGGTTTTCCGGTTTCGGCGCAAAATTCACAAACTTTTGATTCTTCGTCAGTATCCGTCAACGAAAAGTCCGCTCGACTCGTATTGCAAGAGAAAACCTCTACTTTTCGATCCTGTACGATTATTACAATCCGGAAGCGCGAGCCTCGGTCCCGCTCGAACGTTTCCTCGTGCAGTGACCTATGCGCTTCGTTTGAATTTTGACCCGGCAAACTATTCCTTTTCTGTGAATTACGGCGGGCAACTGTTTTCCGCTTCTCACCCTTCCAATTAGTTCCCGGCGTGAGGTCCCATGCACCTCAGTCCGTAACTCGTTCCTCACAAGTCCTCAAATTGCGAGCCGGCGGCTCCAATTGGGATGCATCTAATAAGGTATAGACTTTAAAGCATCGGTGCTGCCGGCATTCGGGCTCGCACCTCAAAAGAAAGCAGGAAGGTCACAAAGAAACCACCGTGATTTCCCAAAAACTTGCCCAATACAAGCGTTTGCCGACTAGCAATTTCCACCGTTCGATTTCCAACGTCGGACTCCTGTTCGCCATTGGTCTTTGTGTCCTGCTCTGGGCGCTTCCTATCTCGGCTCAAACACAGCAGCCTCCCTCGAACGAGCAAACACCTGCTCCTCAATCGCCAGGTAGCATCAGCGGAAAAATCATCGATCAAACCGGAACCTTCGTCTCTGGCGCCCAAGTGAAACTCACACAGCCAGGCGAATCTTCTCTTCAGCAACTCCAAACTGGCGACGATGGGCAATTCTCTTTTTCCAATGTTGCTCCTGGTGAATTCCAGATCGTCATTTCCGCGGAGGGATTCTCCACTAAGACTGTTCCCGGAACTCTGCACGCCGGAGAAGCTTACGCTGTGCCCCAAATCACGCTGGCCCTTGCCACGGAAATTACCGAAGTTCACGTCAGTGTTTCGCAAGTCGAAATTGCCGAGGTTGAAATCAAGGAACAGGAAAAGCAGCGTGTGTTTGGCATCATTCCAAATTTCTTTGTTACCTATTCTCCCGACCCCGCTCCTCTCAACACGAGACAAAAACTGAATCTCGCCTGGAAATCTTCCACGGATCCGTTGTCTTTGGCGGGTGTTGGTTTCGTTGCGGGAATTGAGCAGGCGCAAAACGCGTTCAGCGGATATGGACAGGGCACGCAAGGCTACGGAAAACGCTACGGCGCTTCTTATGCCGACCTTTTCATCAGTACGTTCCTCGGTAGCGCGATTTTGCCGGCAGCCTTTAAGCAGGATCCGCGCTACTTTTACAAGGGCACCGGCAGCACTCGCTCTCGGCTGATGCATGCACTCGCCAGTTCGGTCATGTGCAGGGGAGACAACAAGCGCTGGGGGCCGAACTACTCGAATATTTTCGGAAGCCTTGCGACCGGTGCGATTTCAAACCTCTACTACCCCTCAAGCGATCGCAATGGACCGATGCTGACATTCGAGACCGCGCTGATTCGCATCGGCGAAAGCGCCGGCGCCAACGTCTTTCAGGAATTTGTCATTCGAAAGTTGACGCCGGGTCTCTCCCACAAATCCGCCCCAGTACAGCAGCAGCCTTAATCTGATTTAGTCGCCAGTGGCCGAACGGGACTGACTGCCGCTCAAAACACCTGCCAGAAACTTCCTCATTGCTGCCGCAATCTCTGCCACATGCGTTTCCGTGGCGAAATGCCCCGTATCAAGAAACTGAACTGTGGCTTGTGGAATGTCGCGCCTGAAAGCCTCCGCACCCGCAGGGATAAAATAAGGATCGTGTTTCCCCCAGATCGCCAGCAAAGGCGGTTGCGACTTGCGGAAATATTCATAGAATTTGGGGTATAGCTTCACGTTATTCGCATAGTCGAGAAACAAATCCAGTTGAATGTCTATATTACCGGGTCGCGCAAGTAGCGCAGCGTCCAGCGTGTATCCTTCTGTGCAATCAAATCCGGATTCGGAATCCCGGAAGCATATTCTCGCTTCATTCCCTCGGCGTTGAGCACGGCACGAATTGCATTTCGATTCTCCAAAGTTGGATTGCGCCAATATCGTTGTATGGGCGCCAACGCATCTCCCAGGCCTTCTTCGTACGCGTTGCCATTTTGCGAAACGATTGCCGTGACTCGTTCTGGATGCGCCATCGCCAGGCGAAAACCGGTGGGCGCGCCGTAGTCAAAAACATAAAGCGCGTATTGTTTAAGCTGCAATGCTTTCGTAAACGCCGCAATCGTCTGCGCCAGAGCGTCGAACGAATATTTATACCACGCTCAGTGGGAATTTCCGTAAACCCGAATCCCGGCAAATCCGGCGCTATCACCCGATAGCGATCCGCCAAACGCGGAATCAATTCGCGATACTGGAAAGATGACGCGGGAAATCCGTGTAATAAAAGCACCACGGGAGCATCGGCCGGTCCTGCTTCGCGGTAAAACACTTTCACTCCATCCGCTTCGACTCTCTTCCGCAAAACATGCGGCACTCCGCTCGCAAATGCGCTTTCTTGTTGATCGCTCATGAATCGGTCCTCCCCGGAACAACGGCACAAGCCCACGGCTACGTTCCGGTTTACTTGGATTCACATGGCGGGAAAAGGGTGCGGCGTTTTTGCAGTTACTGGAGTGACCATATACTTGGCTGAGCGTGGCAAATAATATTTCTACCTCATCTGTCGACGTTCGTTAAACCGCGTTCCAAAAATACCAAACAAATTGTCGAGCCAGTTGAAGCATCGATTTGGGGTTTCAGCTCTTCAGAAAGCTCTCGTATTGGTCGCACTTTACACTCGAGCCGCTCACTGTCTTGTTCGTTTCATGAAACATATCACCTTGCCATATTGTGTGTCGCTTACTGCATCTGGCGTGTTGTGCTCAATGTCTTCGTTCCTTCCCAATTTGCTCGTCCATTTGCCATTCTCTAATTGCCTGGCTGCGTGAGTCCAGTCGTCGCCATCTGCATACAATGCGATCTTATCGAATCCAGGCTCTAGCTGGTTGCCCGCACAAATCTCAAATCCTATTGCCCTGTATGCGGATATAAGAGCTTCTCGCGTATATTCCCGTGGCGCACCTTCGGGCCATGTGTAGCCATCGCCGGGGTCCCACCAGTCATCGTTGACGCCCGCGGCCCAAGCGATGCAGTTATATTCCCGCGTCGCAACACTCGTGACACGATAACCGTATTTAACAAGATTAGGGAAATCTTCCTCAATTGCCATTTGAATACCTATCTCTCATATCCGCGTTCTCGTCCCCACTCAAGCCAAGAATCTGTCATCTGTTTGAGTTTGCCCCATTTGCCCTTTGGCACAGGATTCTCACCGGTTATCGTTTGCAGTGCGGCAAACCAGTGGTCTGGCTCTCGTCGCAATTCGTCAAGCAACAAAGGAATTGCGGCTTCGCCCATGCGAATAATCTCTTTGTAAGCAGGATGTGCGGCCATACGAGCCACTGATGATTCGTTGCGTTGTGCGGACTTCCATTGTCTGACTAACTCACTAAACCTTTCCGAGACGGATTTTTGTCTCGCCGCCCGGAATGATTGAATTATTGGAAAGGCGGCACAACGGCGGGACAACTCAGCCATTTGTTCGAAATCCGGTTTCCCGCTTTTTGTTGGGCCAAACAGTATCGTGTTCTCAATTCGCGCCTTCCCGTATTTACGCGCCCTAACAAAACGCCATTCTTCTCGCTGCAAGAGATAGGCAACGTAATAGAGTGCATCCAGCGGAAAACTTTCCTTCATCTTCGGCCGCAGCAGAGCCACCTTGTAAAATGCATAGAAAGGGAACTCCTGAACGTAACTGGTATAGGCACTTCCATCGGTAGCCACAGTAATTGCCGGTGCCGGATATAGGATATTGGCCTTTTTCCATTCAGACACACCGTTGTCCCAAGCACTCGTTGAGACGAATGGGTCGTCACCATCATCGAGGTCTTCTATTTCGTCCTTGCCTCCCATTTTGACTGTAAAAAAATCCTCGACGCGAAACTTTCCTTGCTGAACGTCATCGAAAGAAATAGTCGACCCAATTGAAAACGCCCTTTCGGCCGCACTAAGATCGACAGACACCTGGGACTTCAATAGTCGGTAGCCGTGGCGAATGTAGAATGAAGCTTGCTTACGTGTATGTTCCTCGAACCCTGCAACGAATTGTGAATCATTGTGCGGCGCACTTTCGATGAACGTTTCGGGCGACCACTCTGACGTGCTGACGGTCACAGGTCGATACGCAGTAAACTCCGCCACTTCTCGTTTGCTGTCGTAGTTGTCCAGCAGCTTAGGGATCTGCGAGCCGATACCAGGCACGCGCGCCGCCTTTTTTAGTCGGTAACCATCGTTGTCCAGACGAGAAAAAAAGACGCGGTTATCTTCGTGGGGCACGCCTTTTTGAATTACAAGCACCACCGTGTCGTAGTTGGAGTAAGGCTGGAACAAATCCTTCGGCATTGTGCCCACGAATAGCAACCGGTTTTTTTTAAGAATCTGGTGATGCCACTCACCAACATTCGCCATAAGCGAATAGGGGACGATTGCGGCCACAACGCCTTTGTGTTTTACACTCAGCAAGGCCCGATCCACGAATGCTGAGGCAGGCTTCTGATTCTTCTTTTTCTTGTGCGGAAATGGAGGATTCAATAAAGCAAAGTCTACCGGTTTGCTAGGATACTCTAGAAGCGCAAAACAGTTCCCTTTCTGGACGCCGCTCTTACCATCACCCCGGAGAATCATATTTGTTACGCAGAGTGCCGCGGTGGTCGCTTCTGATTCCAATCCATATACGTTATCCCTAACCCTACTGATGGCTTCCTGATAATCAAGGTGTTCGAGACGAATCATGCGCTTTAGCGCGCCGATTAAAAAACCTCCTGTGCCACACGCTGGGTCAAAAACTGTATCTTTTGATGTGACTCCGACTAGATCGCACATAAAATCGACTATGTGCCGGGGGGTAAAATACTGACCAATAGTATTACCACCTGTATACCGAAAAAACGTCTCGTAAAGTTGGCCTAAGTAATCGTGGTCGGTGAGTGTCCGTATGTCTAGCTTCTTAAGAATGTCAACGACTTGCCACGCACGGCTTGCAAGTTCTTCGTTTTCCGTATCTACGCGCAGGCTTTGCGATAACTCTGGTTTCTTCGCCTTCTTTAGGGCCGCCGCCGCATTAGTGTTTATCTGCCCGAGCACCAATGTAGGATCGGTAGAAACTTCGCCGTACCATACGGCCAGCATGAAAGCCGCGGCATTTATGGGGCGCCACTCATCTTTGATGTTGCACTCACGAAATATCTCATTAAGTAATTTTGCCTGGCCGGCGAGAACTTGGTCTGGAGGTCGTTCTGGAGAAACCTCAGTCATTCCACTCGTGCGAAGTATTTTTTCCGTTTGCTGAGGAGATGGGATCCAATCTATCGGCCTTTGATGGATCGTTAATGCTCGCCATGTTCCATTACTTACGCGGCGCTCAACCCTAACCTCATAGGACTCTTTTTCGGCTCCAGCGACGGCAACAGCCAGCGTATCCCTACCTCCTTCAAATAGAGCTTCTGCATAGTGTTTCGTGTCGCTGATGGACTTTTCGATGTCGGCCATTCTGGGTTTCGTGTCAATAACGACGAGCGGGTTCAATCCTGCGGGTGAGTCAACAAGTAGAAAATCGGGCTTGCCGATTCCAGACCCAGTCTTCGATTTGTTTTTGAAAATCTCAAAAAGCGGACCATAAGCAAGATATTCTGACTCCTCCAGCAACTGGCCACCGGATGATACTGGGCGTAAATCCCAACCACGGAAGCTCAAGAGCTCCTTGGTGACGGCACGCGCACGCTGCTCCGAGAGATGAATTGTCATCCGTACCCCGCGACTAATGAATCTCGGTTTCCCCGCGTGAAAGCTTGCGGCATAGCGAACATTCAAGAACCTTATACCACTGCTTCTTGCAATGTTTTTGGGTATTTGTCCTTCACATTGTTTAGAATCTAACTTTTATCAGCCCAGCCTGGTCAACTGTATTATCACCCTTAGTTGAGGTTTACAAAGGAAGGGCGAATCTTCTCTGCAGGAACGATTCCTTGCCCCTCCAGGACCGCATAGTATTTGTCTGCGTCCACATTTTTCAGTTGCTCTATCTTTCCGCTGGGCCAGCGAATTTCCACACTCTCGATTTTCGTCGCCGTATTCAACCCGAAATGCACTCGCAGATCATTCTGCGAAAGATAACTTCCACCGCTATGAATCTCTTCCGTTTGCGTCATTCTCCCGGCCACAATTTTCACGCGCGCTCCAATCGCCAGCCGGTTGCTCTTCGTGCCTTGCAATTCAAAACTCACCCAATGCTTCCCGGCAATTCCGTTATTTTTCAAAATCATCGGCTCGCCTGCCAGATCTTCAATCACAAGATCCACGTTGCCGGTATTGAACAAATCTCCGGCAGCCACGCCACGCGAAACCCGAGGAATCCCGAATGCCGGACCCGCTTGCTCGCTCGCATCGCAAAACGTTCCGTCTTTCTGATTCAACTGCAAAACCTTTGGCTCTTTGTATCGCGCGCCTGAGGGAAGCGTGTCCACCTGTGGATAGACATGTCCGCCAACAACAACCAGATCGAGCCAGCCATCATTGTCGGCATCGAAAAATACCGTTCCCCACTTCACATAAAGCAGAGAAGGCAAAGCCACTCCGGACTTGTACGATACATCTGAAAAATTCCAATCGCCGTCGTTGCGATAGAGATCGCTGTACTCGTCTGAAAAATTCGTCACATAGAGCGACTGGCGTCCGGTATGTAGATAATCGCCTATCGCAATTCCCATCGAAGCTTGTTCGGAGCCGTCTTCGCTAACCGCGGTTCCCGATTCCAGACCAATCTCCTGAAATTTCCCATTGCCTAAATTCTTGTAAAGAAATTTCGGCGTCGAATCATTTGCCACATAAATGTCCGGCCTCCCGACATTATTGAAGTCGGAAAAAATCACGGACATCCCATAATACCCATTGGGATCGTTCACGCCCGCTTGCTTTGAGACATCCGTAAAAGTCCCGTCACCATTGTTGTGAAAGAGCGCGTCACCGGCTCCCTTCAATCCGCGCGGCCCGCATTGCACGTCGATGCCGCGATATTTGCAGTTCGGCGCGGAACCGAATCCCGGCAAATCGTTCAGATGAAAATCCACGTAGTTCGTCACCATCAAATCGAGAAAACCGTCACCGTCGTAATCGCCGAATGCAGCGCCGGTCGACCAGCGTCCATCGCCTACCCCAGCTTGTTTGGTTACGTCCGTGAAAGTCCCGTCGCCGTTATTCCGAAAAAGCTTGTTCCCGCCAAGGCAGGTTAAGTAAAGATCGGGCCAGCCATCGTTGTTGTAATCGCCCACTGCGCCGCCCATTGCAAAACACGGCGTCGCCAATCCTGCCTTTTCCGTGACGTCCGTAAATGTCCCATCGTGATTGTTGTGATAGAGCGCCCCGCGCGCGGTCTCTCCCTTGATGGCCATGGCAACCGTCGGTGCATTCGTAAAGTAAATGTCCGGATAGCCGTCGCGGTCGTAGTCAATCAAAATCACGCCGCCGCTCATCGACTCCACCACGTACTTGCTATCGCTGGAAGAAACGTGGCTGAAACGAATCCCCGTTTTTGCGGTAATATCCGTAAACTGTGGCACCTCTCGTCCCGTGCATTTCACCGACTTAGCCCCGGGAGGCGGCGGCGGAGCCTGCGGATGTGCCTCTTGCGCCGATACAACTTGGCCGGAAAGGAAAAGCAACGTGAAAAGGCGCAAGTGCTTACGAAGAATGGAATAACTCAAGGATTCACCGTTGTGTGGACGAATTTGGTCTGAGCGCGCATTTTGGCCATGAAAAACAGGATTTTCGGATGCTCCAAGTATACCAAGCGGGAGTTCAGCCGCCCGAACTAGAATGCTGCTCTGTTTCTCTGGCAGGTCTCAATCTATTTGAAACCATTGGAGCTTAAGCCGCGTCCTAACGACATCGAATTGTTCCGGGGATCCGTGTCCAGTAATTCAAGTTTGTGAACTGGTTGAGACGGTTCCTGGTTCGCACCTGCAAAACATTCTTGCATCGTTAAACATAACTTCAGGGGGTCGAATGTCACGTCGCTCGCTATGGTTCTCCGTTCTCGCGCCGGCATTGTTGGGTACTGCGCTTTCTCTTCCCGTCAGTGCGCAAGATGCGACCCCGCCGGAAGTCCCATTCCCAAAGAATGACGCCGGTCTCGCTTCGCTCGAAGCACGCAAGAAAGCGCAACAGGAGTCAGTCAGTCAGTTCAAGGTCTTTTATCAATTTCATTTCACCGATGCGCTGAAGGAAAGCGGCATCACATTCCGCAATCACGCAGTGCGCTACGCGACAAGCCAGTACATGCCCGTGCATTACGACCATGGAACGGGCATAGCCGTTGCGGATGTCGATGGCGACGGCAAATACGACATTTATTTCGTCAGCCAGCTTGGCGGCAACGAACTTTGGAGAAACCTCGGCAACGGAAAATTCGAAAACATCACCGAAAAAGCAGGAGTAGGCTTAAAAGGCCGTGTCAGCGTTTCCGCCTCTTTCGGCGACGTAAACAACACCGGTCACCAGGACCTCTACGTCACCACGGTAAACGAAGGAAATGTCTTGTTCCAGAACGATGGTCACGGCCATTTCAAAGACATCACGCATGAAGCCGGACTCGATTTAGTTGCGCACTCTTCAGGGGCTTTCTTCTTCGACTACGACAACGACGGTCTCGTTGACCTTCTTGTCTGCAACGTCGGCGTTTATACCGGCGACGAGAAAGATTCCGATGGAGCTTTTGTCGGGATGAAAGATGCGTTTTCGGGCCATCTGCATCCGGAAAGATTTGAGCATCCTGTTCTTTACAAAAATCTGGGTAATTACAAATTCAAGGATGTTACCGCGGAAGTAGGTCTCAATCCTCGCGGTTGGTGCGGCGATGCGTCTTTCGCCGATCTCAAAGGCGACGGATTCCCTGGAATCTATTTCCTGAATATGCAAGGCGCGAATCATTTTTACGAAAATCAGGGCGGCAAGAACTTTGTCGAAAAAACGCAGGACTATTTTCCCCGCACTTCCTGGGGTGCCATGGGGTTGAAGTTTTTTGATTACGACAATGACGGCCGCATGGATCTCCTCGTCACCGATATGCATTCGGACATGATGGAGGAACAAGATTCCGCACACGAAAAAGATAAGATAAAAATGCATGCACCGGAAAATGCGCTTGGCGCTTCGGCGGATAAATTCATCTTCGGCAATGCGCTCTATCACAACCTCGGCAAAGGCAAGTTTGAAGAAGTTTCGGATGCCATGGGGGTGGAGCAGCTCTGGCCGTGGGGAGTAAGTGTGGGCGATCTCAACGCCGATGGCTATGAAGACATTTTCGTTACTGCTGGAATGAATTTCCCATTCCGCTATGGCATTAATTCAGTTTTGCTCAATAACCGCGGCGACAACTTTCTTGATTCCGAATTTTTGCTTGGAGTTGAGCCGCGCGAAAAACCTTACACTCCTTGGTTTGTCATGGACTGTACCAAGCACGATGTTCTAGCTGAGCTCGGCAAACTGGTCTGCGGAGACTACACGCAGAAAGTTATGGTGACAGTGCCGAAGGCCAGCCGATCATCCGTGATTTTTGATCTGGATGACGACGGCGACCTGGACATTGTCACGAACGATTTCAATTCCGAGCCAATGGTCCTTCTCAGCGATTTGGCGAAGCGGAAAAAAATCCATTGGCTGAAAGTGGTGTTGGTCGGCACCAAGTCAAATCGCAACGGACTTGGCGCTACTGTTCGCGTCCACGCAAATGGTCAAACCTACACCCGATATAATGACGGAAAATCCGGATATTTATCGCAGAGCGTTTTGCCCCTGTATTTCGGGCTCGGTAATGCCTCCAAGATTGATCGCATTGAAGTCGATTGGCCGTCTGGACACAAACAAGTACTCACCAAGGATCTGCGCGAAAACGAAACGCTGAAAATCACCGAGACTTCGCAGTAATGCACTCGATTCATGGCCGCTCCGTTGGCCTGGGAATTGTTGTCTGGCGATTTTTTGATTTTAGCTCTTTGTAAATTTGCAATTCGCGGTCGGCGTCTGCGACGCGTGAGTCTTTGCGATACGCCGCTTGCAATTGATAGTGAACGTAGTCCGTTTGCGGCAAGGCGCGAGATGCGTACTCAAGCTGCTCCACTGCTTCGCGAGTATTACCCGCCTCTAGCAACAATTTTCCCAACTGATAGTGCGCATTGCCGCTTTCCGGATGCGTGGCAATCACGGATCGGAAAAGATTCATTGCCTCGGCAGACTTTGCCTGTTGCATCAAGACGTAGCCCATGCCTATTTTCGCGTCAGGATCGTCGGGAGCAAGCTTTAGCGCCGCATTGAATTCAACGATCGCTTCGTTTTCGTGAGCCCAGTGCAACTGAGCGATACCGGCAAAATAATGGGCTCGCATCAGAGAAGGATCACGATCTAACGCTCGATGGAACGCTTGCACCGCGTGAGAATAGTCGGCCATATCGAGCCATAACTGGCCTACCAGAAGAATGTTGTCCAGAGAGAGGTCGGACTTTTCATATTCCTCCAGAATTTTCGTGGCCGGGGCAAGTTCTCCCAATCGAGTCAACGATGCAGCCCAGGCGTAACCGAGGGCGGTATCGTGAACGGCCCGATCACCAAGCGGCTCTATCGTTTTGATGGCGTCGCGATATTTGTCGAGCGCAAAATAAGCGGAACCAAGCATTGCGCGTGCAGCATTGTCTGCAGAGTTTGTGGCGACGACTTGAGAGAGTGCTCGCACGCAGTCGGAATATCTTTGTGCCCGGAACGCGGCCACTCCGAGGTTGCGAAGCAAACCAGGCACTGACGAATCCCACCGTTCGGCATCCTGATAATGCGCGAGCGCGGAAGCGTAATCCCTGCGAATTGCTTCCGACGTCGCCAGATCGCTAAAACTCGAAGCGAGGATAAACCTGAGTTGGCGCTCCTCCACAGAGGCGGCCTTTTTCTTTTCATCTGAAAGGCCGGAGCGGTCGAGTATTTCTGCGCTCACTGGGGCGCTGGGATCGATCGAACCTTCCGGCTGCACGATTGGTCGGTCTTCTTGTTTGTTCAAAAGAGCGACGATAGCTGCAGTGGAAGCGGAGCCTTCGTCGGAAGCTTTGCCGGCAACCGTTTGCTGCGCTTCCGCGAGGGATAGCTTTTGAAATTCGCGGGCACGCTCAAGATACGGGGCGGCTTCCTTTGAACGGCCAGAAGCCGTCAAGATGCGGCCTAACGTGATAAACGCTCGGCGAACCTGGTAATTGCCGCGCGCCTCGTCCTTGCCCGTTAACTCGATACATTTACGAAGGTATTTTTCGGAAATCGCCATATCTCCCTGGGAGTACGCATTCAGACCGAGGAAAAGCCAGGGCTCCGGCCAGGAAGAGTCAATCGCAACGGCTTCATTTAGGTATTTGTTTGCTTCGTCGTAGTGGCGGTCATTGGAATAGAGATAGCCGAGAAAATAATTTCCTAGAAAGTCTTTCGGATAGTTTTGCAGTTCGGTCTTAAATTCGTTGATGATTTCCGGCGTATCGGTCCACTCGTTTTTCCAGAGAAGGGAAAGGCCCAGAAAGTAATGCGCGTGCGGGGTTTTGGTGTCGAGCGCAACGGCGCGGCGGAGCTCACGGATGGAATCGTCCTGCATTTCCGCGTCGCGATACGCACGGCCAAAAAGAACGTGGAGCGAGCCGGAATCGCCGACCGATGCGACGATCTTGTCAAAGACATCCGCGGCTTTTTTCATACTCTCGGCATCTCCAAGAGAAAGGTAAGACACGCCCAACGCATAAGCAGATTCAAACTCTGGGTGAATCTGAACGGAATTCTGCAAGGACTCCGCCGCTTTTGCGTAGTTACGCTTCTTCATCCAAGCTTTGCCCTGAATATTCCAGGCGCGAGCGCTGTTGGGATCGAGCAATAGCGCTTTGGAGGCTTCGATTAGCGAATCGTCGGGACGATTTTCGTAGAGAGAACAGATCGCGAGGCCGACGTGAGTTTCTGCGGAATCTTCCCATGATAACGAGAGACGATAGAGTTCCGCAGCCTGAAGAAAAGCGGTTTGAGCCACGCGAACGTTGGCTAGCCGACGGTAGGCAAGAGCGAGGACAAGTGAGTTCGCGCTCGCGACGGACTGCGGGTTGCCCACTTCCCGCGCGTTTGCAGCGGCCTTAATACGGGATTGCAACTCGTCAACGGCAGGTGCCAGATTCGCAGATTGCGCGGAGGCAAGAGCCGAACTTGTAAGAGGCAAAAAAAGGAACAGGACACCACAAACCGAATTCTGAGTGAAGGTTCGGCTGTGTTGCGATGTTTTCGGCGAGTACATGGCTAGCGTATCAGCCTACCCTTACCCCAGTTTTGCGTAAATGCGGAATACAAAGGATTTAAAGTCCTTTGTTTACATACAGTTCTGTAACTATTGATTCTGCAAGGGTTACAAGAAGAGACTTCGTAAGACGAGGGTCCGGGAAAAGTGGGGATGGAAAATTCGAATGGAGACTCGAAAAACATGGAAAAGAATAGCATAGGAAACTTACTAAGTCAATAAATATATGTTCAGTATTCTTGCTAACTTATCGCGACCCGCCCCTTTCGAGACGAGATGCGAGAAACGCTGAGCAAAGAGAATTGGACGCAAAGGAGGCAAGGACAGGGGAGAAGGGAGAGGAGGAAAAGAAAACGGCGGGGCTTGATTTGCAAGCCCCGCCGGAAAGTTGCCCAAACGCCTGACTGCTGCGTTCGTTAGAAAGTTAGCTTCAAACCGTACTGCAGTTCGCGTGCAGGCTTAGTTTGCGTCGCTTTTCCGAATTGCGGAGCAGCAGAGCCTGTGCTGATGACGTTGTTCGTCGGGCTGCATGGTTCATATTGCGTCTTGGTGGCGGTACCGACGACAACCGATGTGCCCGCGCCGCAATATACTCCTCCGCCGTTGTTCCAGTACGTGATGCTCTGAATCGTGCCAGCATCAAAGTTCGGATGGTTGAAGGCGTTGAAGAAGTCCATCTTGAACTGGAGGCGGAACCGCTCCTTGAACTGCCAGTTCTTGGAGAACTCCAAGTCGCCGTTTACGTAGTGCGGGCCCTGGCAGGCGCCGCGAGGAGCATTGCCAACTTGTCCGATGACTTCGCCGACTGTGGTGAACGCCGCCGGATTGTAAATCTGCAAGCCGGAGACGCCGGAGTTGCAGGAAGTGCCCGGCACGATGTTCGGCCGCTGGTTGTTGGTGAAGCCTGTGCCCGTGAGCGCATTGAGGGCGCAGGGGAACGAAGAGCCGTTAAAGGTGCATTGCAGAGGGCTCGCATTAGGATCAAGCTGCGTCGTGGGGGTGCTTGCGGCCGCAGGATTGATGCCCTGTTGATAGATTGTGACGGAGTTGCCGTTTTCCGCGGTGAAGATGGTGTTGAATTCCCACCCTCCAAGCGTATTGCGAACAAACGCGTTGTGCTTATCGAGTTTCGGCAGGAAGAACACTTCGTTCATGACGAAGATATTCGGGCGGTTGATCGTGGCGTTGCCGCGATCAAGGCCGAGGTTGCCGATATCCGTGAAGCTGCCCTGACTGGCGCCACCGTTTGCGGCATCTTCTTCGATGTCGGCGATGGTGTGCGACCAGGTGTAAGCGGCCTGGAATGTGGAGAAATTGCTCAGCTTGGAACGGAACATTACCTGTAGGGAGTGGTAGGTGGAATGTCCATCTCGGCTGAAGAGGTTGATTGCGCCGAAGTTGCTTGCGGGCCGCAACGTATTAATGTTCGGTGTGGTGTACGTACAGCTGTTGGCAGGCTGATTGGGAGCATTAAAGACGCCTCCGCCTGGACAAGTAGTGCCGACCGGACCAGCCGGCCCGGAGAGGAAGCTTGAAGTCGAGCCGCCCGCCAAGAAGGATCCAATCAGGAAATTGCTGTTCGGAACCTGGTTGATGTCGTACGTACTGGTTTGATGGATACCGACGTTGCCGACATAGCCCACGGAGACCACTGTATTGCGGGCGATCTGTTGTTCAACGGAGACGTTCCACTGCCAAGTATTCGGAGAAACTCCGCGAGCAGATCTGCCGCCGCTTGGAGAAGTAGATGCGCCGGACAGAGGCACAGCCGTGTCGAGAGGCCGGTTGATGCCGCCAGCGGTTACAGAGAATGGAGCCGTGTTCGACAGACCGACTTGCGGGCTGACGCGTTCGCGCTGGAAGAATTGACCAGCGCCGATGCGGAGCGCAGTCTTGCCTGTTCCGAAGATGTCCCACGCGATACCGAGGCGGGGGCCGACATTGTGATCGTTGTTTGCAATCAACGCGCGGTTTACGCCGGGCGTGCCTGCGCTCAACGGGAGACCGAGTGCAGAAGCGGCGGCGCTGCAGAAGTTGGTTCCGGGAACAAGGATGACGCCGTTGCAAGCATCGGTGGAAGGGCGAGTTGGATCATAGGCAGCCAAGCTGAAGGATGCCATCTGGTTGTTTGCATCGTAGGGCTCGCGTAGCAAGGACCAACGGAGGCCGTAGGTCAACGTGACGCGGCGCGTAAGCTTCCAAGTGTCGCCGACATAGAATTCGATGTCGTGCCAACGGCCCTGGTCAACGGGGTTGATGTTTGTTTCGCCTATGCCACGGATGACTTGGGGGCAGCCTGCGGTGTAAGCAGCTCCACCGTTGATCGTCGACTGGCAGGCAGAATTGGTGTACGGCAGGGGCGTTCCAGCGCCAGGCAACAAAACGTTTGCCAAGGCATTATTCGTAGATACGCTTGCGCCCCAACCGCTGTTCGGGATGGAAAATTGAGAGCGATCCGCACCTCCGAACTGGTTTTCCTGCTTGATGTTATGGCTGACAAGGGCTCCAAACTTCCAAATGTGGTTGCCCTGAATCTTGGAGACGTTGTCCTGGAACGTGAAGAGGTCCATATGGTTGCCATAGCCGACAATGCCCCAGATGGATGCGAAGTTACCGTAGTTCTGCAAGCCGCCCCAAACAGTGGGAAGGCCCCCTGCCGTCTTACCAGCCGCAGGCCAGACCGGAGGCATAGCCGCATCAAATTGCGGTCCCAAGGTTGGGTCCGTTCCGCCGGGAGTAACGATAATGGCGTTGTGGGAATAGCCGAACTCAAAGTCATTGATCAATGAGCTGGAAATCTGCGAGCTGATCTTGCCCATAATGCTCTTCGAGGGTTGATCCCAGTTGCCCTGATAGGTAGCGAAGTTGTCGTCACCCCAACCGAATGCGTTGTTCGGTGCTGGAAAGCTCCAAGCTTCTTGAGTGTAACGGAAGCTGATGCGATTCCTCTTTGTTAAGTCGAAGTCAACACGTGCATTTTCCTGGCGCCAAGGTACGCGACCGCTCTGGTTCTCGGCGAAGTTCAGGTTCGACTGAGTGGGGTCGATGAAACTCGCGCCGGTGCGATTGGGTAGAGGATAGTAAGCAGCGAGAAGCTGTCCGACCGGGTCAGGATTGGCGATGGCATACGGGTTGCCGGCAGCTCGGAACCCTGCGGGAATATTCGAAACGGCGGACCAATTGTTCGCCTGCGTTGGCGTCGGATTGTTAGTAAATGTCGCCGGAGCTGGAGCGTTACATGTTGTGGCGTTCTTTGTGGGATCGCCACCGCCATTCAAGTAAGCAAGCTGAGAAGTCACGTCTGCGCTGAAGTCACCAGAGCGTTCGGCAGCCGTCGGCGAGCAAGTAGTGATGAGCGCGCCGCGAATATCGCGGTTCCATTCCTCGTTCCACCAGAAGAAGAGCTTGTCCTTCTTAATAGGACCGCCGACGTAGTAGCCCCAGTCATTGCGGCGAAGAGGGGCCTTCGGAACGCCATTCAAATTGTTGAAGAATCCAGCCGCGTTGAGCTTGTCATTGCGGCCTTCGTAGAACATACCTCCGTGGAAAGTGTTATCACCGGAGCGCGTGGTGATGCTGATGATGGCGCCCGACGCCTGGCCGTATTCCGGACCGTAGGAGTTGGTGAGCATCTTAAATTCAGCGATGGCGTCAACAGAGGGGAAGATCAAGATCGTGCGGTTGGAACCGACGTCATTGTTATTGACGCCGTCCACCAAGAATAAATTGTTCGTGCTGGGGTTGCCGTTGACGGAAAAGTCCGAGCCGCCCTGCAAGCCCTTATCTTTCGAGTCAAACTGGTTGTTGGCAGAAACGCCCGGCTGAAGCTGGGTCAACGCAAGGAAGTTGCGGCCATTCAGCGGGAGTTCGCGAACCTGGGTGCCTTCGATAACCGCGCCGACTTCCGCGGTGGTCGTCTGCACCTGCACGTCGTTGGCTTCGACAGTGACGGTGTCACTGGAAGCGCCGATTTCGAGCTTGGCATTCACTTCCGTTGCTGTCGAGACGTGAACTTCCACGCTCTTGACCACAAACTCCTTGAAGTTGCCTGCCTTGATTCTGACTTCATATGTGCCGACGTTGACGACCGGGAACGAATACGCGCCCAAGTCCGTCGTCGTAGCATCCAAGAGTGCGTTCGTGCCGACATCGCGGAGAGTAACCTTCGCTCCCGGAACTGCTGCACCGGAAGGATCCGTCACCGTGCCGCGAACCGAACCTGCGTAACTTTGTGCATGCGCAGCAATTGGAGAGAGCACGAGCAGCAATGCGATCAGCATTCCCGCAATCACGCTCACAAATCCACTCGCCGAATTGATCTTGCTGTATTTACTCTTCATTACTCAACACCTCGAGAAAGTATTTTCACCCCGGCATCTCAATCCGATTTCCGCGCGCTCACCCAAGCGCATGGAATCGAAACCTCGGTGCCACCCCGATAAATTTTCAGACCGAAAAAGGAATAACCCCGAAACGACCGTCAAAATAGTAGTTTTCTACTATGAAGCTATATATCACTGTAGCGCTACCGCTTGTCAAGCGGAAATATTGATTTTCTTAAGGAAAATAATGATATTCTACGCGCCGCGAGGATGTATGGATTTTGGGAGGGGCCTTGGCCGTCAAGTTCGTTTGGGCCTTTTTTTCAGGGGTCCTTTGTTTTTAGCAACTTGCGATAGTGCTTCCGTCCGTCGGACAAGCTCCACATATGATAATTTGTGGAAGTCTACTGAATTTGGTCACTGCAGCGTCCGCAATTTCGCAGGGACTGTTTTGAGTTTTCACGGTCCAGCATTTACGGTAACGTTACCGGCAATGCGGGAAATCTGGCGATGGCACGATATTTTTAAAAAGCGATGTTGCGGTGCCGGTTTGAGGAGCCGAAAACTTACGATCAGGCTTCTTTGCGAGCTTGGGTTTTATTCCATGTTCCCGGTAAGCTTAGGGTTTCGGATTTGGCCTGTTGGCATAGCAACCGACAAATCGGGCCGCGGAATCCGATTGACCTGCGGAGACTGACTGAATGACGATGCCGCACCATCGAAAGCCATCACAGCGAGTTACGCTCAAGACTATCGCTGACCATTTAGGTCTGACGCCGGGAACTGTTTCCGCGGCGCTGAACAACTCCGCGGCGGCTCGTTCAATCCCCGAACATACGAAGAAGCGGATTTTGGATGCGGCGCGCGAGCTAAATTACCGGCCCAACTTTTTCGCGCGCACGCTGCGGCTGAACCGAACGTACACCATCGGCGTCATTGCCTCTGAAATCGGTGACGACTACGGTTCGCAGGTCATCAACGGCATCGAACAATATTTACAGCCGCGCAATTTCTTTTTTCTGACTGTGGTCCATCGACATGACCCCAACTTGATGGCCAGCTACTCGCAACTTCTTCTGTCGCGTGGCGTGGAAGGTTTTATTACCGTTGATACCTCGGTGCGAGAAGTGCCCTCGGTCCCGACGGTGGCCGTAGCAGGGCACCAGTCTATGGCTGGAGTAACGAATATCATTCTCGATCATAAGAAAGCGGCCCGACTGGCACTCGAGCATTTGAAGGAGCTAGGGCACGAGCGCATTGCTTTCTTAAAAGGCCAACCATTTAGCTCCGATTCAGCAACGCGGTGGTCGGCGATCTGTGAGGTTGCACAAGAGCTCGGCATTCAAATTCGCCCGGAACTGACTGTGCAGATCGAAGGAACGGATTCGACGCCGACGCTTGGCTATCCGGTAGGCAAGGAGCTACTGGCGCGAAAGCAGCCGTTTACGGCGCTGTTTGCGTATAACGACATTTCGGCAATCGGATCAATTTGGGCGTTCCGCGAGGCGGGGCTGCGTGTACCGCAGGACATTTCGGTGGTGGGATTCGATGACATCCCGGCGGCGGCGTTTGCGAACCCTGCGTTGTCCACCGTGCGGCAACCGCTCATTCGAATGGGGCAAATTGCCGCGGAAACAGTAGTAAATCAGATCGAAGGGCGAGGGGAGTACGTGCCGGAGATCGCGATTGAGCCTGAATTTGTGCGCCGCGCTTCCACTGCTCCGGCGCTTTCCATAGTCAATGTGAGTCACAAATCAAGCGAAGCGCAGCTCTCTTTGTAAACAACGCTATTCTTGGGAACGATCGTTCAGGGCCGCGAGCCGATTCCCATAGATGGAACTTCGCTGGTGGACGGCCCTTTGTAGTCTTTGGCTTCCTTAGCCTCTTTCGCCTTCATCTGCTGATACTTTTCCAATTCCACTTTTGCCTTGTCAGGTGCTCCGGCGCGTGTGTAAGCGAGCGCGAGCTGGTAGTGATTTTGAGGTTCTTCAGGAGCGAGCTGAACTGCTTGTTCTAACGCCGGTACTGAGTGAAGGAGATCTCCAATCTGCAAACACAAGGCACCGAGTGCACCTTGTGCGTTGGCGTTCTTTGGGTTGAGGGCAACGCTTTTTGAGAGCGATTGAATCGCTGCCTTTACGTCGCCGTCCATTTTTTGGATCATTCCAAGATAATAGTAGCCCGATGGATCATTCGGGTTTTGGCTCAAGACGGCGTTGGCTTGGGTCCGTGCGGCAGGCAAATCGTGTTCGTCGTTCAGCGCAACGTCAGTAAGAATCAGGTTCATTTCGCGGTCTTCGGGATGGGCCGCAAGAACTTGCCTCGCGTAGAGTTTAGCCTCTTCCCGTTTTCCGGCGCCAAAGCTGGCAAGCGCAAGCACGTAGGTTGCTCGCAGATCATCAGGAACCAACTCGTGCAATTTCTTGGCATTCGATAGCGCACCATCGGTTTGAGTGTTTCGCAACTGTGTGGTGACAAGGGCATAGAGAATATCCGACCGGCCAGGGGCAAGGCTGTTCGCGCGCGAGAACGCTTCGCCGGCTGCTTCCCAGTTCGATTGCTGAATGGCGACTTTTCCCGCCGCGATTAGTGCATCGACCGAATCCGGTTTTCGCGCGAGAACGCTTTCGAGCGTTGTCTGCGCTTCATCAAGCTGCCCCAAACCAGCTTGCGTTTGCGCCAGATCAATCAAGAACCGGTCTGTTGCCGGCTGCTTCTCCTTCGCCAGGGTCAACAATTGTTGCGCGCTTTTGAAATCGTGGTGAGCAAGAAAAAACTCGGCCAACTCCGGCACAAGATCGGTTTGTTTATCAGCGACTTGAAGCATCGCTTGAATCTCAACGCCTGCCTTCTCCGGTTGCTGCAATCCAAAATAGTCCGCAGCAAGCGTGGGGAGCATTTCCGCCGTACGCTTTTCTGGTGGAATATTTTCAGCGGCTTCGATTGACTTTTGAAATTCGCCGGTGCCGAGGTACAACTTGGCAATGGAAAGGTTCACGCGGGCATCGTGGGGAGCGATTTTCGCCGCGGCTTGATATGCAGCCAGAGCCGCGTCAAATTTCACGTCCACAAGATACGCATCGCCGAGAGCAACATGCGCGTCCAAAAACGCTGGTTCCAGTGCGATGGCTTTCTGCAGTGACTTTTCCGCCCGCTGAAAATTGCCTTGCCGCAAATAAAGGCTTCCATTGAGGTAATTCGCCTTCGGTGAGCGCGGATGCGCCTGAAGATAACTTGTGAGGCGGCGCTCTGCTTCGGGAAGTTTTCCCTGTTGAATCAAACTGCCGATGGCGGTCAGATCAGAGCTCTGAGCTTTCGTCTTTATAGGAGCGGCTAAGAACGCCAACGTAACCAAGAGGCAGGCGCACAATATCGCGGACGCGCAGACGCGCTTGCGCGTTCGTATTCTCCCCTGCGCGCGGCAGATCTTCAAAACATTCCCTCGAACGAAATTCTAGCCCACACAACCGGAACAAACTAGGCACTCTTGGCACTTTCTCAATCGACTGCTTTCCCCTAAACTTCCCAAGCTCCACGAATTCTCGACCATGCGCTCTCTTGTCACGCTATTCTTGCTCGCTTTTCTGACTTCGATGGGATGCGCGCAAACTTCCCCGATTCATTTCCGTGAGATCAGCAAAGAGGCCGGCATCACCAAAGTGCCGTTCAGCTCGAAGAAACAACACTACGTTGTAGAGACAATTTCCGGTGGAGTTGCGTTGTTCGATTGCGATAACGACGGCAAACTCGACATTCTTGTTGTGAATGACTCCACGATTGAACAGGCGCGGAACGGCGGCGTCCCGATGGTTACTCTCTATCATCAAGGCGACAATCTGAAATTCACAGACATCACCGAACAGGCCGGGCTAACGCGCAAGGGCTGGGGAATGGGGATCGCTGTCGCCGATTACGACAACGATGGCCTGCCCGATATTTACGTGACGGGCTACAACGGCAACGTTCTCTACCACAATTTAGGCAACTGCAAATTTGAGGACGTGACGGAGAAGGCTGGTGTGCGAGGTGGGGGTTTCAGCTCGGGAGCAGCATGGGCAGATTATGATCGCGATGGCCATTTGGACTTATTCGTTTCGCGATACGTTCACACGGACATAAATCATTTGCCCACGGCGGAAAATCCGTCCAAGAATTTCTTTCACAAAGGATTGCCGGTGGAGAATCCCTGGACGATGGATGGTGAAAGCGATCTGCTCTTTCACAATCGCGGAGATAACACGTTTGAAGAAGTTTCGAAGAAAGCGGGAGTGGATGACCCGACCATGCGTTTTGGGCTCGGGGTGGTTTGGGGTGATTACGACAATTCTGGGTGGCCGTCGCTTCTGGTGGCCAATGACACCGGTCCTAACTTTTTATACCGCAACAAACAAGATGGCACGTTCGAAGAAGTCGGAATGCTTTCGGGTGTGGCGCTAAGTCCCGAGGGACATGAAGTCGGAAACATGGGCGTGGATATGGGCGATTTCGACCGTGATGGAAAACTCGATTTTGCAATAACAGATTACGCAGACCAGCCGAAGGGACTTTATCTGAATCAGGGAGCGCAGGGCTTCACCGACATCACGTATTCCGCGAAGATTGCGCAAAGTTCACTGGCATATGTTTCGTGGGGTACGGGCTTCGCTGATTTCGACAACAGCGGCCTGCCGGATTTGGTCATCGCGAGCGGACACGTTTATCCGGATGTGGATACGGTGCCCAAAAACGTGAAGTACCGTGAGCCGCTGCTGCTCTACTACAACAAGGGAGATCGCACGTTTGACGAGATTGCTGGAATGGCGGGACTCAATGACGGGCCGATGTACTCGAGGCGGGGAGTGGCGTTTGGGGATCTCAATAACGACGGCAAGATCGATATGGTCATTTTTAACGTGGGGGCGCCGCCGTCCGTCTTCTTGAACGAGACGAAGAACTCCAACCATCGCGTGCTCTTCAAATTGGTAGGAACTAAGAGCAATCGAGAAGCAGTTGGTGCTCGAATTACGGTGACTTCGGCTGCGCGTTCGCAAATTGAGGAGCTAAAGGCGGGTTCGAGCTATCTTTCGACGAATGATCCCCGGCTGCATTTCGGATTGGCAGGCGATTCGGTCATGGATAAGGTCGAGATTCGTTGGCCCAACGGCAATGTCGAGACCTTGAAGAATGTCGCCGCAGATGCCATCTACACCGTCACCGAGGGTCAAGGCATTACCGCGACCGTCAAATTGCCTGCTCCCGCCTCGCATTGATCTGCGCTTTCGCAAAAATCTCATTAGACAAGTCATCCCCATTTGCAGCGCGCCAGGTGTCACGCCCGATGGGAACTTTCTTCGTCCGAGGAAGGAACTACCTAAATGGGCCACAGTTGCCACCTGCGAAGGGAAAAAACCGGCGTTACTTGCCAGGCTTTCCGCGCGTCGTAACACAAGACCTCCGAAGGGCACTCTTGCTGTTCAGTCCAGAAAGGAATTACCGGTATGTCCACAAAAACACTCCTCGCGCTTCCTCTACTGCTCTTTTGGGCGGGAACCGCTACTCAGGCTCAAGAAGCTCCTACGCCGGATCAACAACCAGGCCCGCCTCCGCAAGGCCAGCGACCTCCCCGAAGAGGTCAAGGCGACGGTGCAGCTCCTTTGGTTGGCAAAATCATGGTGCTCAAAAGCGATTCACTCCAGCTCGCGAAGCCCGACGGTGCAACCGTGACCGTCAACTTTTCAGACAAAACGGAATTTCGCAAAGATCGTCAACCGGCAAAAGCCAGTGATTTCAAGGTCGGCGATATGATTTTCGTTCGCGGCGATCAAAATAAGGACAACACGGTTACGGCAGCGGTTATTGCTGCGCGCACTGGCAACGGCCCCGCAGTCGAAGAAGGTGGGCGTGGCTTTGGCGGCGGTAGCGGCTTTGCCCTCGGCGAATTGGGCAAAGACTATGTGGCCGGCGAAGTGAAGTCAGTGGATGCGCCAAAACTCACGGTGCTGCGACCAGACAACGTCACACAGACCATTGAACTCAATGAAGAGTCTTCGCTTCGAAAAGGCCGCGAGAGTATCACGATGGCTGAGATTCAGCCCGGTGACCACGTTGTTGCGCGCGGCGCGCTGCAAAACAATGTGTTCACTCCGAAAAATGTGATGATTCTTTCTGCAGAGCAATGGCAGCGCATGCAGGAAATGGGCGGACGCAGGCGCGGCAATGCCGAAGGCGAACCGCACAGCCCGTCATCGAATGCGCCTCCTGCCAATCCACCGCAACAATAGACGAAGATCAACGATTTTCCAGGAGCCGCGCTTGCGTTTGATGTTCCGAATCTTTCTCGGTTCAAGTTTTCTGGCGGCTCTTTTCGCGTTGCCATTGCGGGCGCAGGAAGCTCCCGAGCCTCCGGCTCCCACATATCAAATCAGCGGCTCGGTGCGCAGCGGAAAGACTCCGCTTCCGGGTGCCACAGTGACCGCTGCGAATGTTCTGACCGGAAAAAAATTCGCCGCCGCAAGCAATGTGGAAGGCAAGTTCGAATTCTCGGGGATTCCGCGCGGCAGATATGTCGTTCGGATCGAATTCATGAGTTTTGCGGCTTTCACGCAGGAAGTTGTGCTCAATCCGGAAAATTCATCGGCAAAAATTGATGCTGAATTGTTGCTGGCATCTCGGCAGCAACAGCAGCAAGAAAACCAAACAAACATCGCTGCCACTGCGGCTCGTCGCGGCTTTCAAAGCATTTCCGCCGACCCAACACTCTCCGCACTTTCCGGCACAGACGTTGGTACAGGCAGCGCAACCGGTGGAGATAACGCAAATCAAAACGGCGCGGAACTCGGTACGCTGCCGTTCAATGGCGCTGGCGCCGATTCGCCGACCGAATCTGTAAGCATTTCCGGGACGCAGGGACGTACGCAGGATTTCGGCAATGGCAGCGAAGAAGACATTCAGGGAAGGGTCCAGGAATTTCGCGAGCGCATGCAAGCGAACGGCGGAAGCGGAGGTTTCGGCGGAGGTCCGGGGGGCGGGGGTCCTGACGGAGGCGGCGGGGGAATAGGCATCGGCAGAATTGGGGGGCGCGGTTTCAATATCAATCAGCCGCACGGTGTTCTTTATTTTTCGGACGATACGTCCGCGCTCGACGCGACACCTTATTCCATCACAGGAGTTCCGACTGCGAAGTCCGACTACAACCAGGCGCACTTTGGCGCGAACATCGGCGGGCCGCTGAACATTCCAAAAATTTTCAACGGCAGCAGCAAGTGGTTTTTCTTTGCGGGCTGGAACGGCTCGCGCGGCAGTTCGCCCTACGATACGTTTTCCACAGTTCCGACCATCGCTGAGCGCAGCGGGAATTTTTCGGGCGCCACTTACAACGATGGGGCGCCCGTCCAAATCTTCAATCCTGCGACTGGCCAGCAATATCAATTTAACGGCGTGACGAACGCGATTGACCCTTCCACCTTCAGCAGCGCTGCCACGGCATTGCTAAATTTCATGCCCCTTCCAAACATCGCTACCAATTCGTTTGGCCAAAATTTTCATTTCCTCACTTCCGCCGACAGCAACAGCGATGCGATTATCTTTCGCATCATTCACAATCTTGGGTCTTCTACTCCGCCCGCGCCTGGCACTTCGGGCGGCCGGGGAGGAGGACGAGGCCGCCGCTCGCAAAACAACATCAATTTCGGGTTGAATTGGTCGCGCAACTCCTCCAATCTTGTGAATCCATTTCCTTCGCTAGCCGGGACCTCCGGTTCGCAAGGTTTAAATGCGACAGCCGGTTGGACTTACAGCAAGAACCGATTTACGAATATTTTTCGCGTCGGTTACAACCACAACCATGTTTCAACCACGAATCTTTATTCGAACATTGTGAATGTATCGGGCGAGGCGGGAATTACTGGGATCTCAGACGATCCATTTAATTGGGGCTTGCCGGGAATCAGCTTCACTTCGTTTGGCGGTTTGAGTGATCCCACTCCACGGCGAGAACTCGATCAGACCTATACCGTTTCCGACACTATTTCCTGGAATCATAAAAAGCATAATTTTCGCTTTGGTGGCGACTACCGCCGCATCCTGCAGAGTTTTCATTCAGCGCGCAATGCAGAGGGTAGTTTCGTTTTCACCGGCTTTGCTACCTCAAGTTACACTTCCGGCAGCACGCAGCCCCTTCCGGATACCGGCTACGACTTCGCTGATTTTCTGCTCGGCTTTCCACAACAGACCTCTTTGCAATTCGGCGCGAACTCGTACGATTTTCGTTCCAACTCTTTCGATTTCTTCGGTCAGGACGATTGGCGCATCTTTGCCAATCTTTCTCTGAATCTTGGCATGCGCTACGAATACAACAGCCCGTACACGGAGGCGCAGAACCGCATCGCCAATTTGCTGGTTGGTCCCGGCTTCACGACCGCAGTGCCCGTCATTCCAGTTGGCGCCGTTTTGCTGCCGGGCTCCGGCACATTCTTGACTTCGACAAATTCTTCGCTCATTCAACCGGATCGCAACGATTTCGCTCCGCGCTTTGGGATTGCCTGGAAGCCACTGAAGAAAACTGTTGTGCGCGCGGGTTACGGCATCAACTACAACCTCGCGCAATACGGCGCAATCATCCAAAATTTCGCGTTTCAGCCGCCATTTGCGAACACCGCAACAAACACAACATCTATTACAGGTCTTACCGGTTCTACTCCTCTGACTCTAGTGACCGGTTTCCCCTCGACTTCCTCCAACACCGTAACAAATAATTTCGGCGTCAACCCCAACTACGCTCTGCCTTACGTCCAAGTCTGGAATCTCGATATTCAACGCGAGTTGCCCGGCAGTGTGGTCCTCAATATCGGCTATAACGGATCGAAAGGCACTCGGCTTGATACAGAACGCGCACTGGTGGTCTCTGGCGGCCAGCCATTCATCTACGAGTCGTCCGAGGGAAACTCGGTTCTTCACGCCGCTTCGGTCCGCGTCCGCAAACGTATGTCAAAGGGTTTCGGCGTGAGCGCGCAGTACGTGTTTTCGAAGTCGCTCGACGATGCGTCCTCCATCGGCGGCGGAGGCGTGATTGTTGCGCAGGATGCTTTCGACATTTCCGCCGATCGTGGACTTTCCAGTTTCAATCAAACTCACAAATTCACCGGCAACTGGATATATGACTTGCCTTTCGGGGAAAATCGCGCGCTCGCACGCAAAGGCGCCCTCTCGCATCTCCTCGGGGAATGGCAATGGAGCGGAAGCTTTACCGCCGCTTCCGGCTTGTACTTCAGCCCGCACGTGCTCGGAGGGGCGCTGGACATCAATCGCGGCGTAAGCGGATCCCTTCGTGCAAACGTTGTTCCCGGCCAATCAATCACCGTCAGCGATCCAACTGCGAAGGAGTGGTTCAACATTGCTGCGTTTTGCAATCCCGGCCTAAACTGCGTGAATGCGACCGGTTCAAGTTTCGGCGATGCGGGTCGCAACATTATTGAAGGGCCGGGAAGCGTCACCTTTAACATGACTCTCAATCGCACTATTACGATCAAGGACGCGCGAACCCTCGACTTGCGCATCTCTGCCAACAACGTTTTCAATCATGTGAATTACGCCGCCATCAATACGACGGTGAACTCGCTCACGTTCGGCGAAGTAACGTCCGCTGGCAGCATGCGCCGGGTAACCGTGCAGGCACGGTTCCGCTTCTGAGGGAATGACGATGCTTAGCCCAAGAAAGCTCGGCTCCATTCTCCTGGCCATCGCGCTTTTTGTGTTGAACTCTTCGCTGCCCGCGCAGCAATCAACGGATTCCTCGGCGCCGCAAGTCGTCATTCGTGCGACCACGGAGCTTGTTCTCGTCAATGTCGTGGCGCACGACAAAAAAGGCGATCCTGTTCGCGACCTGAAAAAAGAGGATTTCACTCTTCTAGAAGACGGAAAAAAACAGCAAATCTCATCCTTCGATTTTGAAGATGTGGATCAGGTTCAAAACGCGACACAGACTGTGTCTGGAAGTACTCCAGAAACGCCGGGGACTCTTCTCCACTCCACCAAGAAAGCCCCACCCACACTCGATGCCCGCGATCGCCGGTTGATTCTTCTTTTTTTCGATTTTTCCTCAATGCAGCCGGAAGAGATCGATCGAGCAGTCGACGCAGCAAAGAAATTCGTTGCTACAAAAATGCAGCCGGCGGATTTGATCGCGCTCGTCTCGCTTGCGACGAACATGCATGTGGATCTCGATTTCACGGATGACAAAGAAAAGATAGCCGCCGCCCTCACAGCCTACGGGACTTCCGAGGGCCAGGGCTTCGACAACGGCGCGACGGGAAGCTCCGAAGGCGCGGCGGAAACCGGCGGATCGTTTACCGAAGACGATACCGACCTGAATACGTTTACGGCCGATCGCAAACTTCTTGCTCTACAATCGTTGATGCAAGCACTAAACAAACTGCCGCAAAAAAAGAGTGTCATCTACTTCAGCAACGGAATCACGCAAAACGGCGTGGACAATCAGTCTGCTTTGCGCGCTGCAACCGCAGCTGCGGTAAAGGCAAACGCCTCCATCTATTCGCTCGACGTGCGCGGCTTGCAAGCGTTTCCACCGGGCGGGGAAGCGCAAAACGCCAGCCTGCAAGGGCAATCCGCTTATACCGGCGCGTCCACGCTCAACGATCTCAACGGTAACGCTGCGTCCCAGGACACGCTCGCAACAATTTCTGCTGACACCGGCGGCAAAGCCTTTTTCGACTCAAACGATTTCAGCGGAGTTTTCTCACAGGTTCAAAAAGACAGTTCCGTTTATTACGTTCTTGGCTTCACTAGTAACAATCCGCTCAAGGACGGCCGCTATCGTCACCTGAAAGTCGTGGTCAACCGTCCTGATCTAAAGCTCGATTTCCGCGCCGGGTATTATGCCGACAGGGATTTTGAACATCTCAATCGCACGGATCGCGAGCAGCAGCTTGAAGATGAGCTGGCCGCCCAACTCCCGCGCGTGGACGTTCCGCTCTACGCCGGAGCTTCGTATTTTCGGAAAGATGATTCGCACTATTATCTTGCGCTTTCTCTGGTTATTCCCGGATCGCAAATTCCGTTCGTCACCGAGAAAGATACAGACAACGCGACGATAGACATTATCGGCGTTGCGCTTGAGGACGGAAAAGTTCCAGTCGGGCATCAGCGCGAAACGGTGAAACTGGCCGTGGAAAGCACACGCCAGGTTCGCCGCAAAAATGTTCAGTACAACACCGGTTTTATGCTTGCGCCTGGGAACTACCACCTGAAATTCATTGTGCGCGAGAATCAAACGGGCCGCATGGGCTCTTTTGAAACCGACGTTCGCATCCCGGATTTGCGCAAAACGCCGCTAAAAATGAGTTCCGTAGTGCTGAGCAGCCTTCGTGCGCCCACCACTGCCAAAAAATCCGCCTTGAATCCGTTGGTGCAGGATCAAATGGAGCTCGTTCCCAATATCACGCACACGTTCACCGCAGATCAGCATCTTTATTTGCTCTACGAAGTCTATGATCCGGCAAAAGGAAAAATCTCCGTGCAGACTGCGGCCACGCCACAATCCGAAACGAAACAAGATACCGCGGCAGCAAAAACCACACGCGATGGGGTTCGCGTACTTACAAGCGTCGAATTCTTGCAGGGAAACTCGAAAATTTACGAATCCAAACCTCTTGTGGCAAACGAATTGACAGCACCGGATCGCAAAGCGGTCGTCTTCCAGATCGATTTCCCACTGCAAAACTTGAAGCCTGGTTTGTATCTCTGCCAGGTCAACGTTGTTGACGATTTGGCTGGAAGTTTCTCATTTCCACGCTTTCCGCTCCTGGTGCGCGCGGTTCCGCATGCAGGTTCCACCGCAACATCGAACACAGGCGGCACCAACTGAGTTTGATCACTTCTGAGTTTTGTGTGAGGCGCCGCTCTTCTTTTGACCATACGTTGCGGACGCCCCGTGCTTGCGCAGAAAATGTTTGTCGAGCAAAGTGCTTGAGAGTGGCTTCGCTGCAGGGTTGGCGGCTACTGTCGCTAGCGCCATCTCAGCGACTTCTTCCAGCATCCATGCATTGTGCGCAGCATCTGCAGGCGATATTCCCCAACAAAATGGTGCATGACCAACGACCAGCACCGCGGGCATCTGCAGCGGATCTGCTCCCTCGAGTCGCCGGACAATCGCTAGTCCGGTATTCAACTCATAGTCGCGCTCGATTTCTTCTACTGACAATTCGTTGGTAACCGGTATCGCGCCACGAAAATAATCTGCGTGAGTTGTGCCGAAGCAGGGGATTTCCCGTCCAGATTGCGCCCAGGTCGTCGCCGACCGCGAATGTGTATGCGCAATCCCGCCGATCGCAGAAAATTTCCTATATAAAATAATGTGTGTTGCCAAATCCGAAGACGCCCGCAGCACGCCTTCTACTGTTTTGCCTTCGAGATCGGTCACGACCAAATCCTTCGCGCGCAATTTTTCGTAGGGAATGCCGCTTGGCTTGATGACCACCAGCCCTTTTTCTCGCGAGATTCCGCTGGCGTTTCCAAAGGTATCTACAGCAAGCCCTCGGCGCACCAATTCCAGGTTCGCTTCCAGCACCTCTTCACGCAGCGACGCCAGCATCATTGCGGCCCTCGAACGTTTGTGGAAATTCTTCGCAACTCCGGTAACACGTCCCCAATTACAGCAGGTGTCGCGTCCTTTTTTCCAAGCGCAAAATAAAGTTTGCGATAGAGGGAATAAACCTCCGCATAAACTGCGGCGCTTTCCGCGTTCGGTTTGAAAACTACAAAGCTGCGGCAAAGTGAATCCTGTGCTTTTTCAATTGTCGAAAAAGTTCCCGCCGCCAAAAACGCAAAGATTGCCGAGCCAAGACTCGTTACGTCGCCTTCCGGCACGAGCACGGGCTTGTTCAAAATGTCGGCGTACATTTGATTCAACTTTCGATTCTTCTGCGGAATTCCACCACCGTGAATCACACGTCGAATCGTTACTCCGTGCTCTTCCATGCGTTCCAGTATCACGCGCGTATGAAACCCGGTTCCTTCCATCGCAGCGAACAATTCATCTTCAGGCTCGTGCGTCAGTTTCCAACCAAGCGTGGCGCCGCCAAGCTCTGGATTTACCAGCACCGTGCGATCGCCATTGTCCCACGTCATTCGTAACAATCCTGTCTGGCCCGCGCGATAGTTTTCAATCTTACGAAAAAGCTCCGATAACGACGTGCCAGCGCGCCGGGCAATCGCGTCAAAAATATCTCCAGTTGCAGAAAGCCCCGCTTCAATTCCGGTATATTTCGGATGCACCGAACCTGGCACAACTCCGCACACGCCCGGTACGAGTTCTGTCGTATCGGAAATTCCGACAATGCAAGTCGAAGTCCCAATTACGTTCACCAAATCGTGCAGCCGCGCGCCCGCACCAATCGTGTCCCAATGTGCATCGAACGCACCGAAAGGAATAGGCAGTCCCGCTTTGAGCCCCAGCTTTTCTGCCCAGTCCGCGCACAACTCTCCGGCTATTTGGTCGGAGGTCTCGTATCGTCCCACTAATTTCTCAGCAATCCCTCCAAGCAATGGATCCACTTCCTGAAAAAACTTATTGTCCGGAAATCCACCCAGGGAGTGATTCCACATCCATTTGTGGCCCATTGCGCAAACGCTGCGTGGAATCCGTGTTGGATCCGTAATTCCAGTCAGCGTCGCGGCCACCATGTCGCAATGTTCAAGTGCCGTTACGAATTCGCGCCGCTTTTCCGGATTGTTTCGCAGCCAATGCAACAGCTTCGCAAATCCCCATTCGGAGGAATAAACTCCGCCGCACCAATCAATCGCTTTTACTTTCCGGGTGTGGGCAACTTCCGTAATTTGTGCCGCTTCTCGCCACGCTCGGTGATCGCACCACAAATAATAATCGTCGAGCGGCGCGAGGTTTCTGCCCATGGGAATTACGCTCGATCCGGTTGTGTCCAGTGCGATTGAAGCTACTTCGCTGCCTTTTACTCCAGCGGCGCCAAGCGCTTTCCGCATAGCCAAACCCAGTGCGTTCATTTGATCCGCGTGGCTCTGCGTTGCATAGTCCGGATCTTCTTTTTTTCGATGGAGTGGATAATCCGAAGTTCCAGAACCCAGCCGTCCGCGTTCGCTATCCACGATGGAAACGCGAACGCTCAACGTTCCGAAATCGATCCCGGCGACAACCGTGCTCATGACTTGTGCCAGTGCACGTCCCAACCTAGATAACGAGTTGCCGCTTCATGAACCGCTGCTGCAACCGTGGAGAAATTCGCGGCCACGTGATGTTCGAAACCGTTTTCGCAAATGTATCGAAGCAATTTCTGCAGCTGTGGAATCCGAACAACTCCAGCGCCGCCAAACGTTTCAAGCGGATCATTTGTAAATTCGCCTTCGCCAACGTAGCCGCGAATCTTCCCGTTCAAATCGTCGGTCGAAAATCTCGCAAAGCTCATCGGCCCTGCTTTCACTCGGCCGACACAGGTTCCAAACGTATTTTCTTTTCCAACAGTTCCCGCAATAATCTCCTGAAAATCCATCTTCACACTTTGGAAAAAATGCTTCGGCAGATTGCTGCAGTGGAAGCACACAGCTTTGTCCGGATCATCCGCATAATTATTATTCCAATCGAGTAATGCGCTCGGTGTTTCGGATGCAAGCCGCAGAGCGTGCATGCCTACAACTCCCGCGATGTCTACTTCGCACGCGCTTGATAGCCCGTCGTTGCTCATCATGCTCATTACAGTGCATGGCACAACGCCAAAATATTCCTCCAGCGCCGTCCAACACTGGATCGCGCTGATAGTCACTTCCGTTTCCCTCATCCATCCATCAATCACCGCACCAAGCTTCGCCATCTTCAGCAGCGCAGCATCCGGAATATTTTGTACTTCCACATATTTGTGGATCGAGGCGAGCTTTCCCTGGGCCGCAGCATCGCCATCCTTCATCCGTTCAACGCGCCCAAGAATTTCGGAAAGATCTACCGTTTCGACAGAAATCCCGCTGCGTTCCAGAATTTTTTCGCTGTAGCGGACGGTATTAAACGCCGAGGGCCGCGCTCCGATCGCGCCGATGCGCAATCGTCGCAATCCCTTCACTACCCGACAGACGGCCAAAAACCAATCCAAGTCATTTCGAAATTCCTGTGATTGCGGCGCTTCTGTATGCAGTGTTGTCAGCGAATAGGGAATCCCGTATTGCGTCAAGTTGTTGCATGCGGACATCTTTCCGCAAAAACTGTCGCGCCGGTCCCGAATCGTCATTTTCGAAGGGGTGTCCGGCGTCGCCTGCACCAGCACTGGCACTGAAAGTCCGGACATACGCAGAGTTTCTGCGATCGCGCGTTCGTCTCCAAAATTCGGTAGCGTCACAACAACGCCATCAATCGCTTCCCGGTTTTTCGCAAAGAGCGCAGCGCACTTCGCTGCCTCTTGCCTCGTTTCCACTGCGCCAAATTTCGATTCCGCTTCGGTCAACGTGACAACCGAAACTCCCGCTGCTTCAAGCGCCGCCTTCATCTCCTGATGGCCGCTTCGTGCCAGATGATCCGGGAAAAAACCGCGATTCCCGACAATCATCCCGAACGTCATTTGTCGCTTAGTTGATTCGCCCATGGTTCTTCTTTCCGAAAGGAAAAACTACTTCGTTGAAAACTTGTAGATCGTCGTCGTGTGGTATTTCTGCCCGGGACTCAGCATCGTGGAAGGAAAACTCGGTTTGTTTGGCGAGTCCGGAAAATGCTGTGTCTCCAGACAAAACGCGGTTCGGTGTCCATAAGCGATCCCGCCTTTGCCGTGAACCGTGCCGTCCAGAAAATTTGCAGTGTAAAACTGTACGCCCGGTTCCGTTGTCCAAACTTCCAGTACACGTCCCGTCGTGGGTTCTTCCACGCGCGCCGCAAATGATAGTCCCGCCGGCTTCTCTTTGTTCAGAACAAAATTGTGGTCGTATCCTTTGCCCAGCTTAATCTGTTCATCGTCCGCGTCAATTCGCGCGCCAATTTCCGTGGGCTTTCGAAAATCAAACGGCGTTCCCTGCACGCTCTTCAATTCTCCAGTGGGAATCAGTCCCGAATCCACGGGGCTAAACTTGTCCGCGTTCACGCGAAGCACAGATTTCACAGTTTCTCCACTACCCGGCCCCGCCAAATTGAAATAAGAATGATTCGTCAGATTGACCACGGTCTTTTTGTCGGTCGTCGCCGAATAGTCGATCGTCAATTCGTTCTTGCTCGACAACGTGTACACCACGGTTACCATCAAATTTCCTGGAAATCCTTCTTCGCCGTCCCTGCTTGTGTATTTCAACTCGAGTGCCGGCTCATTTCCCTTCGAAACGTCCTTCGCCTCCCACAGCGCTTTGTTAAAGCCGATGACCCCACCATGCAAAGTGTTCTCGCCATTGTTTTTCGCAAGGGTGTACGTCACGCCGTCAATTTTGAACTGTGCTCTCCCGATTCGGTTCCCATACCGCCCAATCAGAGCCCCAAAATAGTTCTTGTCCGTCACATATCCATCGAGAGTGTCGAAGCCAAGCACCACGTCACCCGTCTTGCCGCTCTTGTCCGGTACCACGATCGACACCACTGCGCCGCCATAATTCGTAATCGTCACTTGCATCCCGCTCTTGTTCGTTAATGTATAAAGGTCCGCGCTCTTTCCGTCGGGAGTCGTGCCAAATGCTTTCTTTTCCATCGCTTTCGCCATTTCTGCCGAGTTCCCCTGCGCCACCGGCGTCAAAACCACTCCCAACAGCGCGATCATTGCAATACTTGCTCTCATGAACTTCCTCCACAGCACAGCAGTCGAAAAAACTCGCTTATTTCCCAAACCCTGTCAAGCCGTTTGTTGCTTCACTAGCGCGCTCATTTTGTCAAAACATTTTCAATCTCTTTCTTGCGATTGCCCACGTGGTTTGTGAAAGAATATGCAACATGGTCGTCGAAACTTCTTATGTGGATATTCCTACTGACGCCAAACCCATGCGTACGTTCGTCGCCGCGCCTCACGCGGACGGCCGTTTCCCGGGAATCTGGTGTTACTCAGACATCTTCCAGCTTACGGGCACGATGCTTCGGTCCTGCGTACGCCTTGCCGGCTATGGGTTCGTTGCCGCCGCACCGGAAATCTATCATCGCATCGAGCCGTCAAACACAGTGATCCCTTTCGATGATGCCGGCCGCACGCGAGGCCTTGAAGACGCCACAAAAACGCCCGTTGCCGATTTCGACCGCAGTTGCCGTACCGGATTGGACTGGCTCTCGTCGCATGTAAAAGTAGCTCCGGGAAAAATCGGCGCCATGGGTTTTTGCATCGGTGGTCATCTTGCTTTCCGCGCCGCCCTCCAACCGGACGTCCGGGCCACCGTATGTTTTTATGGCACGGGCATTCACAACGGAAAACTCGGCAAAGATGCCGACGCCGGCTCGCTCGCTGAGGCCGGAAAAATCCGCGGTGAACTGCTGATGATCTTCGGCGCAAACGATCCGCACGTCCCTGGCGTGGGCCGCGAAACTGTCGAACGCGGCTTGCGCGCTGCAAACGTCAACCATAGCATCAAGCTCTATCCCGCCGAACACGCTTTCATGCGCGATGAAGGCCCGCGCTTCGATCCGGAATCCACCGACCTCGCTTTCGCAGACATGATTCAACTCTTCCGCAAGGTTTTTGCAGCATGACTCGCGTCTCGCTTTTTTCCATGCTGGTTTGTTTGCTTTTGTTGAACTCCTCGTCTGCCCGTGCCCAAGAAAAGACTCTTCAAGAGAGACTTGGCTACCCTCGCGATGCCAAACTGCTGATCGTACACGGCGATGATCTCGGCGCAACCCACTCCGTTAATGCCGCCAACATAAAAGCTCTCGAATCTAACGGGATCAATTCTGCAAGCATCATGGTTCCTTGCCCGTGGTTTCCGGAAATCGCTGATTATGCCAAATCTCATCCCGACACCGATTTTGGACTACATCTCACGCTCACCAGCGAACGCGTCTATTACCGCTGGGGTCCTGTTGCGGCGCGCGACAAAGTTCCTTCTCTAGTGGACTCGAATGGCTATTTCCACCACGACTGGTCAGCCGAAACTCGGATCGACCCCAAGGATGTCGAAACTGAAATCCGCGCTCAAATTGCTCGCGCCCTTGCCATGGGCGTCAAACCTACTCATCTCGACTCCCATCAAAATCGCCTCTTCCAAACGAACAAAGAACTCTTCGAAGTCGTTTTGCGCGCTGCCCACGAAAATAATCTTCCCGTGCTTATTCCCAGGAATTGGTTCGCAGATTTTCCTTATCTTGAAAAGACAATCGGCCCCAATGATGTCCTAATCGATCGGGTCATCACCATCGAGCCTGAAGTCACTCCCGCAAAGTGGTTCGATTTCTACAGAAGCGCCCTTCAGCATCTTCAGCCCGGCGTCACAGAATTTGTAATCCATCTCGCCTATGCCGACGATGAAATGAAGGCTGCTACGCGCGAACGCTCTACTTGGGGAGCCGAATGGCGCCAGCGCGATTTTGATTTTTTCACTAGTTCGGAATTTCAGCAGTTACTGCGCGCCAATAACATTCATCTAATTACCTGGCGGGAGATCGCTCGCGTAATGCGCGACTCTTCCAAACCGGAGAAATAACCGATGAATTCTGGGCCGGCAGCAAATGAAAAACCCATCTGGAAAAATCCGTTCGTCTACACGGGCGGAATCATTCTGATAGTTGCAATTTACATCGGATGGGTCGTCTTTTCCCGCTGGAATGAAAACCGTAGCATCGAGCAGCATGCTCGCGAGGTGGCTGCACAAAAACAACGGGAGCAGGACCGGAACACTGTCGAACAAATGGGCGGCTCCGAACTGGCAATTCAATCCTTTTATGGCAATCCCGTAGTCCGGCGCGGTGAAAAAGCGCAACTTTGCTATGGCGTGGCCAACGCGAAAAAAGTTACTCTGGAGCCTCAATCCAATCCAGTTTGGCCTTCCTATTCCCGCTGTGTGGATGTAAGTCTCACCAAAACAACTACTTACACCTTAACTGCTAGCGATGACGCCGGCCATTCCGTCACTCAGACGTTTACGGTCAAAGTTCAGTAATTCTTCATTCCCACCTTGTAGCTGCAATTCCGACACATCTATAATATGCGCTTGCGCGGGGGCGGTTTGTCCATCAAGACCTTCCCTCCCGCGCGCATATTTTTTTGGTGGATAGCAATGACCGACCCGATCGCGAAGATTAAGCACAAGCTACAGGAAGAAATTGACCAGCTCGAACACGAGCTGAATGTTGAGCTTCCCAAGGAAATTGCAGTCGCCCGCGCACACGGCGACCTTTCCGAAAATGCTGAGTATAAGTACGCCAAGGAGCGCCAGGGATTTGTCAACGCTCGCATCGGCCAGCTGAAAAAGCGCCTTGGTGACCTTGGAATGTTAAATCTCACTAACATTCCAAAGGACCGTTCGGGCTACGGCTCGCGCATTCTCGTCCTGGACACGGATCGTGACGTCAAAATCGAGTACAAGCTCGTCAGCAGCGAGGAAGTGGATGCTGAAAAGGGTTACATTTCAACAACTTCGCCCATTGGCAAGGCTCTTCTCAACCGCCAGGTCGGAGATGAAGTTCATGTCGCTACCCCCGCCGGCAAGAAAGCATTCGAAGTCGTAAAGCTTGTCACAATTCACGAGGACGAGTAACCGCCGCGCCGCAGAAAGCGTCATAGCTGTATCGTATCGGTCGTTGGCCGCCGGAGAGGGCAGCATGTTTTGGGGTTCGGGTTCGGCTCTGGGTTTTCTCACGATTCTCGGCTACCTATTATTTGCCTCTGGCTCGATTCTGCTCTGGTACAACCGCTTCGAAGTTCCCACATGGATGAATGACGAGATTGGCGCCATTCGCCGCAGCCTGATTCGTCATGCGGTTGTCGGGGGTTTTGGCGGGCTCCGTGAAGAGACTCGCTTCAAACTCACTCCGTCCGGCTTTCTGCGTAGATTGGGCCGGATGTCTCGGCGAAGGATCAACCGTGGCGCCATTCTCTTTACCGTTGGCCTGCTCCTTTGCTTTCTGGATCTGTTTATCTGACACACTGCGCCCCGCTTGAGCTCACCGCTGGACAATTCCCTCGAGTGTTTGCGATTCTCGATTCATGAAGCCCTCTCTGATCGTTCACGGCGGTGCGTGGGACATTCCTGACGAGGCGGTTGACGCCTGCAAGCAAGGCTGCCTTCAAGCTCTCGGCAAAGGATGGAAAATCCTCGCCAGCGGAGGCTCCGCGCTGGATGCTGTCGAGGCTTCCATCATTGCGCTCGAAAACGACCCTGTCTTCGACGCTGGTTTTGGTTCCCATTTGAATGCCGATGGCAAAGTCGAATGCGACGCCATTGTGATGGATGGCGCTACGCTACGCTCCGGCGCCGCTGCCGGCCTCCAGCGTGTAAAAAATCCAATCCAGGCCGCGCGTGCGATTTACGAAAAATGCCCACACATGATGCTCATCGCTGAAGGAGCGGAGAATTTCGCGAAAGAAAACGGCGTGCCGCTCTGCAAGCCCGAAGAATTGGTCAGCGAAGCAGAATGGGAAGCGTATCTCCGCTGTAGCAAGGATGAGCATGCGGCGGAACATCATCGCGGCCACGAGCAGGGAACTGTCGGCGCCGTTGCTCTCGATCAGGACGGCCGCCTGTTCGCGGCAACCTCAACCGGCGGCACCTGCTGCAAATTGCCAGGTCGCGTCGGCGATTCTCCGCTCATCGGTTGTGGCTGTTACGCTGATTCAACCGCTGGCGGTGTCTCCTGCACCGGTTACGGCGAAGCAATCATGAAAATCGTCATGGCAAAAACAGCCGTGGACTTTCTTGGCCGGCCATCTCAAGGAACTGTTTCACCGGGGGAGTTGGCAAATCAGGCAGCTCAATCCTGCGTTCGCCTTCTCGGTGAACGCGGCCACGGCACAGGCGGTTTGATTCTGCTGGATAGAGAAGGCAACTCCGCCTTCGCTTTCAACACGCCGCGCATGGCCTACGGCTCTGTAGACAGCGCGGGAACTTTTATTGTCGGTGTTTGAGCGAGAACCGCGCCTATTGGGTCAGTTGAACGGATTGCGTTCCCATTGGAGCGCCATCCAGGAAAAAATTCACCTGCCACATTCCTGTAAGCTGCCGTTGCGCAATCCATGTGCCTGCAACTTGAAGCGATTGCGTCGTTGTCACAGAACCTGAAGTTCCGTCCGGCACTTCAAAACTCTGCTCAAACGCCTGGTATTCATCGCCGCTTGGCAGAACAAAAGTCACCTTTTGTGAGTGTGCTCCCACCGTCAGATTCTGCCACTCGATCACTACGTTCATTGTGCGCGTGCCGCTCACCTGAAACGATCCATTCGGTGCACATCCAGCTTGAGAGTTCTGGCAAAAACTGACTGCAGCCGCTGGACTGCCGGGAACTGTAGGCGTACCGGCCTGGTATTGGCCGCAACCAAATGCCAGCATCGCACAACCTGCAAAAAGAGTCGCCGCTGCGAGCCGTCGCGAAATTTTTCGCAAGGAGTTTCCGTCTGAGTGGAGTTTGCTTTTCATCTCTTGTCTCCTCAGAAGGGAAATGACATCGCATAGACGCGGCTGCTCGAAGTTCCAAAAATCAGAAGCGATAAGGTGACGTCGATCGTTGCATCTCCCAGAGTCGTCGCGTTACGCACGAATCGCGATCCGGTAATCGCCCCCGTCGTCACATCGAGCTGATAAATTGTTCCGTCGGTGCATCCCACGTACACGGTGCTGAGTCCGTCGTATCCGATCGGCGAAGAGGGCGTACACGCCGTTGTCCCGGGCATCGTTGTTGTCCATGTTCCCGTGCCGGTCGTAGTGAATGTTGCGCTTCCCTTTGTGTATTTGACTGCGCGCACTTTCGTCGCCGTCGAAATGATTACGGTATAAGGTGAAGACTTTCCATAAATTAGTGGCGACCCGATTACCTGTGTATCTCCCGTTGCAAGCGAAGCGGCTGCTGTTGCTCCTGCACCGCTGATGGAAGTATTCACTGCATACAACGTGCCCGAATCATTCCCCACGAAAAGCAGGTCAGCGCCGTACGACAAGCTCGCCGAATTGCTGATGTTATTCAGGTTCGCGCTCGCCAACAGCCGCGTCCCTGTATTGTTAGGATTGAACTTCCACAAGCTGGGCTGTGTGGTGCCACCATTGCTATGCGACGTAACCCACACCGCGTTGTTCGCATAGTCCACGAGCGGTGTGGACGTTACGATGTCCATGTTGGAGTTTGTCCCACCACCGACGTAACTCCACGCAACCGTGCCGGTGTTTCCGTCCAATCCATCCACCTGGTTGGCCGTCGTTGTTGTCGTGTTATTTGTTCCCAAGATGACGAGGTCGGTCGTCCGGGTGTAGGCAGACAGTCCTAAATTATTTTCGGTGCTTACCACAAAAGTGCCCGCTCCTCCCAGAAAACCGTTCGCGGTGCTCCCGGTCGGATTCGTCATCCATAGAAGATTTCCCGTCGCTATGTCGGTCGCGTAAACGAATCCTTGTGCGTCAGCTGTGTAGGAAACTCCAAACCCGATGCTGTTGAAACCCAAATCGAGTACTGGTGGCCGCCCGGAAATTCCCGCTGCTGTTGAAAATGGCGTGAACACAAATGTCCCATTCGCCGGCTGGATGCCGGTAATAATGTTGGAATTCGTCGGGAGTACGACAACATTTCCCGGTGAAATTCCAGGAGCAGCCAGGTTAGTGACTCCTGTTGGCGCGACCCATTTCGTTGACCATTGCGAAGTTACAGTCGCGCTGGGATTCGCAGCTGTGAAAGGCACGAACTGCGAACTCGCACCGGATTCCGTGTAATTGTTCGCCGCATCTTTCGCAAAAACCTTGTACGCATAAACTGTGTCGTTCGCTGGCGGGCAATCTGCGTTGTCTCCGGCCGCGCTGTCGTTGAACGACGTTGCCAACGAACTGCTCACAAACACAACCGTCGCCGTGGAAATCACATTCGTGCAGCCGGCGTTGCGCGAATAAACCGTTCCATCCGTCGGCACCACCGTCGAGGGGACGGTTCCCCCCGACTGGCGCACAATCAGAACTCCATTCGTAGCGGACAATACTGTTCCGATCGCGCTCGGATAGCTCCAGCTCAGCTTCACTTGTGCAGTTCCCGCAGTCGCGGTCAGCGCCTGCACGTTCTGCACAAATTCCACGGTAAGGCTTGGCCGGTTCGCTTCCGTCGTCGCTTCCTTGGACGCAAACACTGCTCCGACCGCAGCCAAAAGATTATTTTCATTGGCGTCCAAAATCATCGTTCCGTAATTGGCAATCGGCGTGTTTGCGCCAAACCATTGCTGCACAGCCGCAGTCACGTCCCAGCTAATGGTTGTATTGTTCGCCGTCCCTGTAGTTGCGGTCTGAGTCGTTAGCCCGTCATTGTCCCCGCCAGCTGTTCCCCATGCGAAGGTGGATATGCGGTTCGCCCACGTCACATCCGATTCTTTCCAGAGGCTTGTCATTCTTCGCGCCTGGTACGTTCTGCTCGCCGACGGTGCCGTCGTCATGAAAAGCGAAAGTGTCGCCAGCTTGATCCCGGAATTAGTAAGAGAAGATAGATCGAATTCAACCAACGCCCGCTGGTTCTTGTTTCCGGTCTGGGAGCTAACTTGCAGCGTGGCATCCGTGCCGTGATTCGTCCCTGTATTCGCCTGGTCAATCCATGCGTCGGCCGCACGCGTTTGCGGATCAGCGGGTGCTGTGCTCTTCTTTTGCAAAATCTTTCTTTCGCGACCCACGGCAATTGGTCCCGCAATCAGCAAGGCACCGAGAGCAAGGCAGGTCACCTTGGCGAATCGCCTGATCTTTCTCTCGTTCCGCATGAAATTCGCCTCCCGACCTGCAGCGCGTCGCACCGCAAATGGCAGTCCGCCCTCGGGTTGAAAATGAATAAGGAAAGTCAGGCAGGAGCCCACAACTTTCGACACGCGAGCAGAATTCCATCTGGCGTGTTGCCGGAAACGCGCATCCAGCACAGTTTTTTTGGTCCGAGAGGGAGCCATTCCCATGTTCAGGCAGGGAGAATCGAGCCACAAGCAGCGCGAAGGTCAGGTGCTACGAAACTCTAAATGGTTATCATTAGTGGGCTTGCCCCAGCGGTCATAAACGAACCGTAGCTCCCACGCACTCCCAGGCCATTCGGTACAAACTGCGGCGCATATTCCGTACTTCCATCAAAGGTGCCCATTGCGAATCTCTTCTTTTACGCTTCACGAAGTTCAACAACGGCGGCACGGCGCGTTTTGTGTTCAATTACTCTTCCCACTCGGAATTGTCACCGCCACCGCCGCCACACACTTCCACGTTCCATTTACTTTCACCCAGGTATCAATCGTCCGCTCTCGATGAACGATCGTTTTTCCCTTTTCCATTTCCTTGATCCGGAAGATCCCCACCGCGACCGCCGTATCTCCATACATGTGCACATCATTTTTTTCATTCACCGCCTGTGACGGCTGAAAATCTGCCGCTTTGATCCCCGCCAAATACTCGCTCTTGGTTGCAAATGCCCCATCGCTTTCCACAGCGATCATGGAATCCGCCAGCAGCATGTCGATCGCTTTCGTGTCCTTCGTCTCAATCGCATGATTCCACGCCGTTTCCAGCGCTAGCACTCGGCCTGCATCGTCAGACAGCCCACCTTGCTGTGCCACGGTCGCTACAATCCCAAACAACAGTGCACATCCCGCATAAAGCGCCCTCGTCATCACCACAAACCCTCCCCGGATTTTCGAAATCATTCTAGAGCAGCCAACTCATGAACCCATTTCATATGCCTGCTTACAATTCTTATCATCCTTCGCGCGCCTCAGGTTGGTTTCTTAAGCCCGAGCCTTCGCAATCCGCTCGACCGCGTGTTTCGCTTCAATCTTGCCCACCCATCACGATATTCTTTCGGAATGTCTGGCCAGAGTCGTCCAAACGATGCAGTCGGCCTTTGCGGTTCGTGCCTCCACGCTCGCTCTATTGAGTCCGCCAAGAGCTCTTCGTTCCTCCTCTGCCAACGCTCGTTTACCGAACAGGAATTCCCCAAATACCCACGCCTGCCAGTACTCTCGTGCAAAGGCTACGAAGAGCAGCCCACGAATAAATCTTCCAGATAACCCGGGCGCAGCCATCCTGGCACACCTTTATTTCTATTTATTTTATCTATTCTTATAGTAAACTCCGGCGAGTCATTGTCATGCGCCTTTGCTCTCTTTTCGTCTGTGCATTCTTGCTTCCTCTTTGTGTGTCTGCAGAAAAACTCACCATTACAAGCGCTCCTCCCGGAGCCACAGTTGAAATCAACGGTGTGCCCGTCGGCACCACTCCTTTCGAAAAAGATTTTCCCGGCGGCTATTTCCACCGCACACACACTTCAATCGGTTCGCGCCTGGAACATCCGCTCGTCGCACGCCTAAACCTCAACGGCTACGCCACAAAGGAAATTCCACTCACGGAAGGTCCGATGGAGTGGATCTCCTTGAATGGCCACAAACACGGCGAATACTTTCTCTTAAAGGCCGATCACTTCGACGTTCAGCTTGATTCCATCGCACAAACGTTTACTGGCGAAGTCTCGTCCACAAGAAATCTTTCCGCTCCAGTAGTCTCGCGTCCGGAACTCGGCCTGGAAGATCTAGTCCAACGCGCAAAACCCGCTGTTCTCTATCTAAAGAGTTCGGACCGTTCCGGAACCGGCTTCTTTGTAACGGACACGGGCGTAATCGTCACAAACGCGCACGTCGCTCGCGGCGAAGGCACACTTCTCGCACTCTTATCCTCCGGCGCGCAACTCGAAGCCAAAGTTGTTTTTCTTGACCCCGATCTCGACATCGCTCTGCTCAAAGTCGATGGCCAAAATCTCCCGACGCTCGGTCTCGCCGACGCCACCGCAACTCACCAGGGTCAAAATGTTGTCGCCATCGGAAATCCCGGCGGCGCCATGCTCTTTAGCGTTACAAAAGGAATCGTCAGCGCCGTGGGAAAATTTCCAAACGCTGGCCTGGGCACCTGGATTCAAACAGATGCGCCCATCAATCCCGGCAATAGTGGCGGTCCACTTTTGAATATGTATGGCGAAGTCGTCGGCATCAGCACGCTTAAGCTCGTAAAGAAAAACGTCAACGGTATCGGCTTTGCCCTCAGTGCCTCGGACCTGATGACTGTCCTCCGACGTTTCTATCCCGACGCGCACTTCGCCAGTGCGCCAGAGACTGTCGCCGTTTCAATGGACAGCCACGCTGAAACCCCCGTTACTTCGCAATCGCAGAACGCAACGCCCGCGCAAACTTCTGTTCCGGAAGGCACAGGCACCATCTCTATTACTTCCGACCCCGACGGCGCCGAAATTTTCGTCGATGAAAAATTCTTCGGTGACGCTCCCGCCACTCTCAAGCTCCCTGTAGGCCCTCACGCTATCGTTCTAAAGATTCCTGGCCGCACGGATTGGACTCGCACTCTCGAAGTCCTCAAAGGCAGTAAGTCTTCGCTTAAAGCCACTCTGGTTCCCGCTTCCTGACCGCAGCCTCTCTCACACAACGTCCGGATTGCCGTTGTAAACCCCCTGTGCTAGCATCCGCCTCGTCAGGAGAACGGACCAGGGATCTTTTCGTTCGTCCTTCGCCCCTCGCTTCTTTCGAGGGACCCAGGCCGTCAGCCTTCGCAGGCTGCGCAAAACGAGGCCACGCTCTCCTCCCTCAACACTTGCTCGCCAACGGCGCAGGCCCGCGCCACTGAGTTGTTGCTCGGACCTCGCTGCTCACCGCGAGTCGGTGAACCTAACTGGAGGTCTATATGAAAATCTATCCCACCAAGGACATCAGAAACGTTGGCATTGTCGGCCACGGCGGCACCGGAAAGACGCAACTGGTGTCGTCGTTGCTTCACACCGCGGGCATGACGCCGCGCTGGGGAAAAGTTGCGGATGGAACTGCAGTTACCGATTGGGACGAAGAAGAAATCGCGCGAAAAATATCACTCCAAACGGGTCTTGCCTATGCGGAATGGCCCTGTACACTTTGCGGCGGAAGCCCGGTAAAAATAAATTTCATTGATCTTCCCGGCTACGGCACCTTTATCAACGAAACAAAAGCCTCTCTTATCGCCGCGGACGCCGCTCTGATTACCGTGGATGCGCACACCGGCGCGCAGGTCACCACGGAAAAGGTTTGGGATTTTTGCACCGAATACGATATTCCCCGCGCTTTCGTTCTCACCTGGATGGATCGTGAACTCGCGAGCTTCGAACGTTCCATGGAATCGCTTGAACAAACATTTGGCCGTAACGTGGTTCCGCTCCAACTCCCCATCGGCAGCGAACGCGGTTTTCGCGGCATGATCGATCTCGTAGGAATGAAAGCGCATATGTACACGCCCGGCGGCGATGGCAAACCAAAAATTGAGCCGATTCCACAAGCGCTCGAAGAAGATGCCAAGCAGGCTCACGAAAAACTCGTCGAGATGGTCGCGGAAGGCGACGACGAATTGATGGAGGAGTTTTTCCGCGAAGGAACAATTCCAATCGAAGACTTGATTCCCGGAGTCCGTAAAGCCATCGTCGCGGAGAAGATTTTTCCGGTACTGATGGTCTCTTCTGCACATAACGTCGGTACGGCCAGCTTGCTTACATTCCTTGCAGACGTTTTTCCGCATCCTGATGAGCATGCGCAGGAAGGCTATAAAGATCCTGGCGGCAAAGGCGATCGCGTTGAACGTAAATATGACGATGGCCAGCCGCTCTCCCTCTTTGTTTTCAAAACGCTCGCGGATCCCTTCGCCGGCCGCATCAACTATTTCAAGGTGAAAAGCGGCGTCCTGAAAAATGATGCCACGCTCACCGACTTCAATCACGCCTCGCAGGAGCGCTTCCAGCACATTCAATTGGTTCAAGGAAAACAGCTCACCGAGGTCGGCGAATTGCACGCGGGCGACATCGGCGCCATTGCAAAATTGAAAGAGGTTTACACCGGCGATACGCTCGGCGACAAAAACGCGCCGCTCTTCTATAAGCCGGCGCAGATTCCCGAACCTTCCATCACCTTTGCGGTCGAACCAAAGACCCGCGCCGATGAGGACAAAATCGGCGTCGGCATCCACAAAATCATGGAAGAGGATTGCGCGCTGAAATTTACGCGGGATCCACAAACAAAAGAATTCTTACTCGCAGGCAGCGGCCAGCAACACATTGAAGTTGTCGTGGCCAAATTGCACAAACGCTATCACGTGGACCTGACGTTGAAGCCGCCAAAGGTTCCATACCGCGAAACCATTCGCGGCAAAGCCGACGCCGAAGGCAAACACAAGAAGCAATCCGGCGGCCACGGCCAATTCGGCGTCTGCCGCGTGAAGTTCGAACCAATCGAACGCGGCAAAGGCATCGAGTTCGTGGACGACGTCTTCGGTGGCGCAATTCCACGGAACTGGATTCCTTCGGTGGAAAAGGGGATTCGCGACACCGCGATTCGCGGCTACCTCGCAGGATTTCCTATGACCGATTTCCGCGCCACGCTCTACGACGGCAAGTATCACGACGTCGATTCGTCGGACATGGCATTTCAAATTGCGGGCTCTCTTTCATTCAAAGAAGCCATGAAACAGGCGCGGCCCGTGCTGCTCGAGCCCATCATGCACGTTGAAGTTTATGCGCCCGATCAATATTCGGGCGACTTGATGGGCGATCTGAGTTCGCGCCGCGGCCGCATTTCCGGCAGTGAAGTGCGCGGCCACAACGTTGTCATCAAAGCGCTGGTGCCGCTTTCGGAAATGCTTTCCTATGCGACCGATCTGACCGCCAAAACGCAGGCACGTGCCACCTATTCCATGGAATATTCGCACTACGACTACGTGCCGAGCGAGCTTTCGGACAAAGTGATCGCGGCGCACAAGCCGCACGCCGAGCACCTGGTGGAAGAAGAAGCCTAAGCCCGGTTTCACACTTAGATTACGAAAAGCGCGGCAAAAACATGCCGGTCTGTTTGGTGTGTTCCGCGAAACCATCCCCGAATTCTTCGGAGAGAAATCTCTCTTCACGCTTGGCTTTCCGATAAAGCGCTAACAGTACAAGACCGAATCCGAGAAACGCTCGAACTTCGCCTTGCAGCAAAATGGTGCCGAGAAACGAAAGCAAAATGCCGGTATAGATTGGGTGGCGAATCCAGCGGTAGGGTCCGCGGCGAATTAAATTGTGTCCCGATTTGATCGTGACTGTTCCGCTCCAGTTCGCGCCCAGCGCAATTCGCGCCCAGACGGCAAAGAGCAAACCACCAACAGTCAGGAGCAATCCTATGACTGCGGCTGCAGCATTTTGAGGCACCACATGGTCCCCAAGCACGCCCCACGCAAACTGATGGTTATAAATGAGTAGAAATCCAAACACCATCGGGATGACGTGTTCCAGCCGTTGCCACGGAAATTCGCGACGCTTCGAAGGCTTGCTCCAGGCCGCCATAAGAAGCCAGAGCACACACCATGCGAACCATATTTTCGAAGAGAGCTGAAACGCTTCCGCCATTGACGGGATTTGGATGGCGCTGAGCCGCAAGATATTACTCATCGCGCTTGGACACAACATGCTTGTTTCCTCTTTCCGCAGCCTGATTCATTTGGCTGTGGCTCCACTCAACCTTTTCAACCGGGAAATCCATTTGCGTTCCGCTTGCACTTGCCGCAGCAAAAAGGACGTCACTTCGCCTCCCCATTGGCCCAATTGCATTGCGGAAGCAAGGTTCACAAACTTCTTTTCCCGCTGCTGCAGAAACTCGTCGCGTACATGCAGAATTTTCCCGCGCGCATCCGCATCGAACGTGGAAAACATTCCGACGCGCAGACGGAATGCGCCATCGGACGCGGCATCTTTTGCGCTGAACTCATTCAGCCGCTGCAGCAGTTCGGCTTTGCCTTTCGCCGTAAGGGAATAAACTTCGCGCGTTTGCCCGCGCTGGCCTGTGCTTGTTTTCCGACTGATCCATCCCGCCTTACGGAATTTGCCCAACAGAGGATAGACGAGGTTGTTATGCAGATTCGGCTGGCCGGTCACCCAACCCGCACGTTTCTTGAGCTCATACCCGTGTGTCGGCCCTCCCAAAAGCATCGCCAGCAGCAATAGGTCATTCATGACACAGTCAGCATTGCCCTATAATCGCTCTATGTCAAGTAGATGCCGCTATCTGACGCGTGGTATGACAAGTTCGCGCAAATCAGTAACTGGTGATTTATCCGGGTACTATTGCGGGCCAGCTCTGGCCGCGGTGAACTTGAATACTGAACTTCTTCTACTTTCCAATGGCAGAATTTTTGAAACGTAATAGTCCCAGGGACAGAAAACAAGGCTCTGCGGGAGCCTCGTTCCTGACATTAGTGATTGTTTTGTTTGGTTTGATTCCTTCGAGCAATGGGCAGCAAAAGCTCGACCAATTGCTCGTGCACGGCGATGGTTTCCTGTTTAGTTTGAAAGAACCTGAAGGTTGGAGTGGCGACACGGAAAACGCGGAGAAATTTAGCGCGAACGTGGTTCTACATGAGAACGGAAAGCCCAAAAACGACTATGCTGGCTTGATCCGAATCTCTCTCAACGAGAAGACAGACGAAAATATCGCCGAGGACATGGCGGCGGATATGCGCGAATACAGTGGGCGGTATCCAAAAGTTCAATTCAAGGATCTCGCTATCAATCATCCCGGCTACAAAAGTCTAGCCAAAGTCTTTTATGAGTCAGGTGAATTTTACGAATACGTCGCCTACGTTAATCCTGGCCCGAAGAGTAAATTCCTCTTTTCCATCTCGATGAACACCGGAAAGACCGAAGCAAGCGAAAAGGAACTTGCGGCTTTCAAATCTGCGCTGCAATCTCTGACCCTACTTAAACGCTGACTGTACGTCGTCGATTTATTCTCGAAACCGCCCTATTTGCGCCAAATTGGTGCTTGTTGCCTTAGAAACAGCTCCCAAAATGGCTGAATTATGAAGCAGCGTTCTTCAAAGAAAAGTCTCAAAAACGATCCCGTTACGTGGGGACCGCAGACTCAAGCGATTCACGCCGGTGAACCGAACAAGCACGGCGTCGGTGTTGGCGTCGGCCCGGACATTTGTCGCACCTCTACTTTTACGTTTTCCTCGACTGAGGAAATGAAACGTTGGGCTGAAGGCAAAAGCAAAGCGTACATTTACACGCGCTACGGTAATCCGACACTTAGCATCGCCGAGGGCAAAATCGCCGCGCTAGAAGGGGCTGAAGCAGCGGTGGTCACCGCGTCCGGCATGGCCGCAATTTCCTCTGCGCTTCTCGGCGCAGTGAAGCAAGGCGACGAAGTCATCTCCACTGCGCAGACTTACGGAGGCACCTACCGCCTGATGCGTGATGAATTTCCCGACTGGGGCATCGGTGTGCGACGTGTGGAAACTTCGCTCGAAGGCATCGAGTCCCTCGTGACGCCAAAAACCAAGGTTCTTTACGTCGAAACTCCGACGAACCCCACTCTGCGTCTCGTCGATCTCCATAAAGCCATCTCGTTTGCTAAGAAACACAACCTCATCTCCATCATCGACAACACGTTCGCCACGCCCCTCCTACAGAAACCCATCGAGCTTGGCTTCGATATGGTGGTCCACAGCGCCACAAAATATTTGTCCGGCCATTCCGACGTCATCGCCGGTGTCGCTGCTGGCAGCAAACGCTGGATGGACCGCGTCCGCCACATGATCATCGACCTCGGCGGCTCAATGGACCCGGAAGCAGCGTTTCTGCTCATTCGGGGCCTCAAGACGCTTGGCCTTCGCGTCGATCGTCAATGTGCCAACGCGCTCGCCGTTGCCAAATTCCTCGAAAAGCACCCCAAAATTGCCAAAGTCCACTATCCCGGCTTGAACTCTCACCCGGATCACGCGCTCGCCAAGCGCCAAATGAAAGGCTTCGGTTCGATGCTTGCCTTCGATCTCAAGGGTGGCCTTCCTGCCGCACGTCGGTTCTGCGACCGCGTCCAGCTCTTTCTTCTTGCCGCCAGTCTTGGCGGTCCGGAATCGCTCGTCGTTCTTCCCATCTACTCGTCACACTACAACATGAGCCTGCAGGAGCTCGCAGCGTGTAACGTCACTCCCGGAACGGTCCGCGTTTCCGTCGGCCTCGAAGATACGGAAGATTTGATCGCTGACCTAAAACAGGCCCTTGGCTAAGAGTTGGCCATGAGCAAATGCTTGACACCGTGCAAATTTAGCGCGAGGGTTTTAGAAATGCTTCCGTCCCTTGGACGGACAAGGAGCACCCCAATACCATGAAGTCGACCAGCTATCGTCCCCTGGTAAAAGCTTTCTCTGCAATTTGTCTAACATTGATCCTGGCTGCGGCCAGCGCCCCACGCACCTCCGCCAATGAAAAGGCCAAGAGTGCGGCCGCTTTCGAGAGGCTGATCTCCCTGGTTGGAGAGTGGGAAGGCACAAACTCGTCCGGACAGGTCAAGGCAACGTACACTCTGGTTTCCGGCGGCACGGCCCTTATGGAACGCCTACAATCCGGCAACGAGCCGGAAATGCTCACTCTGTATACGCTGGACGGCGACCACCTGAACGTTACGCACTACTGCAGCTCCGGCAACCAGCCACAGATGAAGACCGCAGCGATCACTGAACTGAATGGTTCGCTGACCTTCAAAATGTTTCAAGTAACGGGAATGAAGTCGCCGGATGAAGCCCACATGACCGGCCTCGTTGTAACGATGCCCGACCGCGACCACTTTACGCAGCAATGGACCTACCTGGAAAGAGGCAAGACGCAGTCTGACCTCTTTAAGTTCACTAGAAAGAGCTAATTGCAGATAAACGGTTTTCTAGCCACAATTTGAAAAAGTAGTCCTTGCAAGCAACGTCTTTTTTTGGTACACTGATTTTGCGTTTGTTGCTCTTGTATCGCCTTTGGTTTTGTGAAGCGGTCGCAGGGTCAAACTTGCGGCCTTTTTTTGTGCCCGCTGAGCGGATCCACAGAACGCAGCCGAAGAGGGCAGTCCTCGCGAGGGGATTCGCAGCAAGGCACCAGATAGCTTCAAAAAAGAAATGAGAAACACGAAGTGAGCAAAGAACAAGGAACCGTGAAGTGGTTTAACGCCAGCAAGGGCTTTGGCTTCATCCAGCGCCAGACCGGGGAAGATGTATTCGTACATTTTTCCGCGATCCAGGCGGAGGGTTACAAGTCCCTGAACGACGGCCAAGCCGTTGAGTTCGAAGTCGTGCGTGGCCCGAAGGGTCTGCAGGCTTCCAACGTCAACCCGCTGTAAACCACGGTTCAGAAAAAAGATTCGGGCGGTTCGCGCAAGCGAGCCGCCCGTTTTGCTTTTTGGTGATGGGCCTTTCGTGTGGTTACCAGAAGGAAGGAGAGCCTTCCTGAAAGCGTTGACCCTCCCGGATAGCCTCCGTACCATGAAGAGATGCGGCCTTTGACACCGCTTCTGGCAGCGACGGCCTTTATCGCCACAGGACTCGCCGGGTGTGGCGATGCAGCCCGCAAACCCACGCAGGCTCGGGTTCCGGCGTTGCAGCCTGCTACTACCGCGTCCGTTCAAGCGAACCAGCACCAAATTGATCAAAACTCCGTGGGCCCGCTACCTCTCTGGAATCCTGCCGCCAAGCCCCCCAAATCACTGCTTCCCCGCGTTCCGGATAGCAAGTCCTGGCTGATTGCGCGAGTGGAAGAGAAATTTGCCGCCGGGGAACAGGAATACAAGGCCGGTCACCTTGAAGCCGCCCGCCGCGATTTCGACGAAGCCGTTGACTGGATTCTGGAGAGCGGCTACGACCCCAATTCCGATCCGAAGCTAGGCGAACTTTTTCACCGTATCGTGGACACGGTTTACGGATACGAGTTGCAGGCATTCCGCGCGGGCGATGGCTTCCGCGAAGCCCCCGCCGTTCCCGCCGCCATTGATGAAGTTGCGGACATGACGTTCCCCGTGGACCCGGGACTCAAGGCGCGCGCCGAAGAGGCGGCAAAAAATATTTCCCACGATCTTCCGCTCACGGTAAACGACGAAGTTCTCTCCTTCCTGAATTTTTTCCAGACGCCGCGAGGAAAAGCCATCGTCGAAACAGGCTTGCGTCGTGGCGGCCGTTATCAGGAGATGATCGCTCGCGTGTTACGGGAAGAAGGAATTCCCCAGGATTTGATCTATCTCGCGCAAGCGGAAAGTGCCTTTCAGCCGCTCGCGCTTTCTCGCGCCGGGGCACGCGGCATCTGGCAGTTTGTCGCCTGGCGTGGCAACGAATACGGTCTTCGCCACACTTGGTGGGTGGATGAACGCCAGGATCCGGAAAAAGCTACGCGCGCTGCCGCCCAGCATCTGCGTGATCTTTACGGCCTGTTCGGCGACTGGTATCTCGCTATGGCCGCGTACAACTGTGGGCCTGGCAACGTGCAAAAGGCAGTCGAACGGACGGGTTACGCGGACTTCTGGGAACTTTACCGGCGCAACGTGCTGCCGAAGGAAACGAAAAACTACGTTCCGATTATTCTCGCGCTGACGCTGATCGCTAAAGATGCCGCTCATTACGGCATTCACGTGGACCGCGACGATCCCGTTCCAACAGATATCGTTAAGCCAGGCCGTGCAATTGATCTTCGTCTCGTCGCCGAATCCATTGACATAGATGTCGAAACGCTGCATCAACTAAATCCTTCGTTGCTGCGTCTCGCAACCCCGGACGACCCGTCTTTCGAGCTGCATTTACCGAAGGGTAGCGCTGAAAAATTTTCCGCCAGCATTGCGGACATTCCACCTGAAAAATGGGTGAGCTGGCGGCGGCACAAAGTCGTGCCGGGCGATACGCTGACGTCGATCGCTAAAAAATACCGCGTCACTCCTGCCGCAGTCGCTTCAGCAAACAATCTGGGAAAGGGAGCAGAGCTGAACCCGGGCGATAAGCTCATCATTCCAGCGTCGCAACCTGTCAGCGAAACAAAGGGGCGACTGGTTCAGTACCGCGTGCGCAAAGGAGATACGCTGGGAGGCATCGCTGACCGTTACAGTGTCACCACGGAAGACGTCCGCAAATGGAACCACCTCAAGGCGGCGCGAGTGAGCCGCGGAATGGTCCTGCGCATCTATACGATAGGCGGCGCTCCTGAAGCTTCTCCCACTCGTTCGAAGCCCCGGAGGAAAACCAGTTCTGCGGCAAAACGGAGGTCTGGTACAACCTCTTCGGTCGCCAAAAATCAATAACACTTTTCTTTTCAAATACTTATGCTTCGACAACAGCCTACTAACTCACACCGTTTTTCTCAGGTCTCTGTTTATGTTCCTCTCAAGTTGCTCGCTCCTCTTACAGATGCTTGACATTGTTTTCTGAATACGATACGAACGCCCAAGGCCGAATTTCGTTTTTCGGCTTCAAGCGCAGGGGCCGCGCCCCAATACCTGCATTCCCCAGGGGAGGATGGAATGGATTTCGATAAAGACCACTTTGATGACGACAATGAATTATCGCCTCTGGAGGAAGACGAACTCGGCGGAGACGCCGAAGAGATCGTCGAGACCGAGGAAGAAGAGCTCGTAATCACCGACGAGGAGCCGGAGGAAGAAGCTGCTCCGGCACGCCCGGTGCCCAAACCCGCGGCCAAAAAACCTGCTCCGAAAAAAGCCGCACCTAAAAAGCCGGCAAAGAAAGCGGCGAAGAAACCCGCAAAGAAAAAAGCCGCAAAAAAGGCGAAGAAGGCGGCGCCTAAAAAGAAAAAGAAGAAACGGTAACTCCAGGTTCCCCGTGGGTCAATTTCAAGAACCGGCTCAGATTATCCTCTGAGCCGGTTCTTTTTGGAATAGAGCAATTCCCGAATAAAATTGGCGGCCGCGCCATAGGGCTTCCCTTTTTGCAATTCCCTCCGGCCAATTTGAAATTATCATCATTTCCGCGGGCCTTCTTGTTTTACAAGTTACGTATCACTACTATACTCTCGTGTTGCAAGCGCTTGAGCACATTCGTCGTATGCGGGGCGGAGCGCAATCTCATCTGATGCGCTGCTCGGACAACAACTACTACGTAGTGAAGTTCCAAAACAACCCGCAACACACCCGCATCCTGGTCAACGAAATGCTTGGTACGCGATTGGCAGCGCGTTTGGGCTTGCCGACAACGCCGGTGGCCGTTGTAGAAGTAAGCGTAGAACTTATTCTTCTCACGCCGGAGTTGTGCGTGGAGTTGCCGCGTTCGCGCGTGCCATGCAAGCCGGGACTGCACTTTGCGTCGCGTTATCCGGGCGATCCGCACTGCGTTACTATGCTGGATTTTCTTCCGGACGACATGCTGACACAGGTCGAGAATTTAGGAGACTTCGCCGGAATGCTCGTATTCGACAAGTGGGCGTGTAACACGAACGGACGCCAAACATTGTTTTTCTGCAGCGGCCAACAAGATAGCGAGCACTGTAGGGCAAAGTACGAGACCGTGATGATCGATCAGGGCTTTTGTTTCAACGCCGGCGAGTGGACTTTTCCCGATGCTCCCCTGCGAGGACTTTACGCGCGCAATCGGGTGTACTTGGGCGTGACGGGGCACGAATCATTTGAGCCCTGGATTGAACGACTTAAGAAAAGGATGACTGAACGCGTGCTGGATGAGCTTATTCGCGAAATTCCGCCGGAATGGTACGCGGACGATCTGGACTCAGTGATGCAGCTGGGTGAACACCTTTTGCTCCGGCGCAAGCTTGTGCCCGATTTGATTTATGCGGCAAAAAACACGACGCGAAGACCTTTTCCGAACTGGCTATAAGGAGCCTGAAGATATGTCCGACGAATACAAAAAAACATTTGTTTATTACGTGCTCCGTTATACGTCCGACCTGGTGCGGGACGAATGGCTCAACATCGGCATTTTGATCTTTGATCCCGCGACCGGCGAGCACAGCCTGCGCCTCATCGAGGAAGAACGTGAATTTGCGCGGCTCCGGCGCCTGCAGCCATCCGCCGACGAAGGAGTCATTCGCAGGACACGAGATTATATGGACGACCATTTCCAGATTCTTTTGCAGCAATTCCGGTCGGGCTCGACCAGTGCCGCCGAGGACTTTCAGAAATTAATAGCCAAATGGGACGGCACGCTTTCGACAGGTGTACAGTTCAGTCCACAAAAAGGCGTTCATGCCCAGGATCTCGAAGCAGAAACAAATCGTCTGTACTCGGAACATGTTGCTCTGGAGCGCGGCGCAACGCGCGTCGGCACACCTGGAAGCCGCGCCACAATTCGCGATTATTGCTCGCAAGTATGGCATGAAGCCCGGTTATGGGGAAAAATAGAAAAATCCGTGCGCGCCGCTCAGTTTACTTTTCCAGGTGATCCAATGCGTATCGACTACGCCTACCAGCGCAACGGCACACGCGGATTCATACAGACGCTGAGCGTGAGCCGATCGCCGATGGCGTGCAAGGAATATGCGTACACGGCACAATATATCGCTCCGCGGGCGGCGTTTAAGTCGGAGTTTGCTGCGGTTACCGACGTGGCGCTCGACAACGATAATTTGCGGCACCAGTTTGTGCGCGACACGCTGCGAGGCGCGGGGATCGAGCCTATTCCGATGGCGGGGTTCGCCGTTTGGGTCAATAAGCTGAAAGCCATGATGCAGTAAGAAAAAAGCTCTAAAGTTTCAGTCCTCAGTAAAAAACACGAAATCACGCAAACTTGAATTTTCTAGACTAGCGGCTCGCTCCAATTCTCCAGCGTTTCCTTCACCTTGTGGAGGAACTGGTGCGCAATCGCGCCGTCCACCACGCGATGGTCGTAGCTCAGCGTCACATAGCACATCGAGCGAATCGCAATCGAATCGTTGATCACCACCGGACGCTTCTCAATCGCACCGAGGCCCAAAATTCCCACGTTCGGCTGGCTGATCACCGGCAGCCCAAACAGCCCGCCGAACACGCCCGGATTTGTGATCGAAAACGTTCCTTCCTGCACCTCTTCCGGCTTTAGCTTTTTCGAACGCGCGCGTTCCGCTAGATCGTTCATCGTGCGCTGAATTCCGAGAATATTTTTCTCGTCGGCGCTCTTTACCACAGGAACGATCAATCCCCAATCGAGCGCTACGGCGATGCCGATGTTGATTTCGCGGTGCAGCACCACGTTCGTTCCATCCAGCGAAGCGTTCAGCGTCGGATACGCCCGCAATCCCGCCACTACGGCCTTCACGAAAAACGGCATGAATGTCAGCTTCGTTCCGTAATTTTTTTCAAATTCGTCTTTGGACTTCGCGCGCAGCGCGGCAATCTTTGTCATGTCAATTTCGTCCACCGAATACACGTGTGGCGAAACATGTTTCGACGCAACCATGTGTTCGGCGATTTTCTGCCGCATGTTCGAAAGCGGTTCCACCTCATAGTTTCCGAAGTACATCCGCTCGCGCGGCACGCCCAATTGCAACGAGGGCACGTATTGCGTCCCGTGTCCCGCGGCGCCTCCGCCTCCCGCCAACGGCGCTGGAGCAACCGGCGGCGGTGGCGCAGTTCGCGCGGGTGCGGGTACCGAAGCTGCCGGCGCTGAGAGTGCGGGCGCCCCGCCGGAAATCGCCGCTTCCATATCCTGTTTGCTCACCCTTCCGCCCGACCCGGTTCCAGGAACGCTCGCGAGATCGATGCCGTGCTCTTTCGCCATCCGCCGCACGAGCGGCGAGGAGTGAATTCGCGTGCCTTCTTTTTGCGCACTCGCCGCAGGAGCAGCGGCGGCAGGTTGTGAAGCCGGAGGCGGTGGCACGATTTGTGGTTTTGGCGCAGGAGTAGCTGCAGGCGCTGGCGCCGCGGCCGGGGCAGGTGCTGCCTTCGCCGGAGCCGGCGCGGAGGCGTTGGCAGCAGAACCCGCTGCGTCAATCACGGCGACGACCGTGTTGATGGGGACAGTCTGGCCTTCGGTGACCTTGATCTCCTTCAGCACGCCCGCCGAAGGCGAAGGAATTTCCGCGTCTACCTTGTCCGTGGAGATTTCGAACAGCGGCTCGTCCCGCTCCACCTTATCACCGGGCTTCTTCAGCCACTTGGTGATCGTTCCCTCAAAAATGCTTTCCCCCATCTGGGGCATTACGACATCGGCTGCCATTGCGTTCTCCTATGTTTCTTAAACTAATATCGCGCCAATTCTCTTACCGCATGCATCACTTTCTCTTTATTCGGCAAGAAGTACTCTTCCAGCGTCGGTGCGTAGGGTACCGGCGTGTCTAAGGCTGTGACGCGCATCAGCGGTCCATCCAGATGCCCGAACGCGCGTTCACAAAGTATCGCCGCAATCTCCCCGGCGATGCCGCCCGTTTTCGTATCTTCATGTACGACAAGGCACCGGTTCGTCTTTTTCACCGACTCCACAATCGTGTCCGAATCGAGCGGCGCCAGCGTGCGTAGATCAATCACTTCCGCTTCGATTCCTTCTTTCGCCAATTCGTCCGCGGCCTCCAGCGAGGTGTGCATCATCGCCGCATAGCTCACGATAGTTAGATGCTTGCCTTCACGCCGAACAGCTGCCTTGCCGATGGGCACCACATAATCGTCTTCCGGAATCTCTTCCTTAATCCGGCGATACAAAAACTTGTGCTCAAAAAACAGCACCGGATTGTTGTCTCTTATCGCCGCCTTCAAAAGTCCCTTTGCATCGTATGGCGTCGAAGGATAAATGACCTTCAAACCGGGCGTATGCACGAAGTACATCTCCGGATTCGCCGAGTGAAACGGCCCGCCATGCACGCCGCCACCGGCCGGCCCGCGAATCACGATCGGTGCCGGCGCGTCCCACAGGTAATGTCCCTTCGCCACGAAATTCGTAATCTGGTTGAACGCGCACACGATGAAATCAATGAATTGCATCTCCGCGATCGGCCGCAATCCCAAATAACTCATCCCGCACGCTGCACCCACAATCGCGCTTTCGCTGATCGGCGTGTCGATCACGCGCTCCCAGCCGAATTTTGCCAGCAGCCCCTCGCTCGTCTTGAACGCGCCGCCGTAAACGCCGACGTCTTCGCCGATCAGTACAACCGTCGGATCGCGCTCCATCTCTTCGTACATCGCTTGCTTGATCGCGTCGAGAAAGGTTACCTGAGCCATTAGCGTTTTGCCTTTCTCGCAACTGCGACCGCCGGCTTCTTCGCGGGCTTCTTCGCTGTGCTCTTCGCGCCGTTACTTGAGGCCGCCACGTCTTCTTTCTGCTCGTGCTTTTCCGTATCTCCAAAATGAATCGGCGCGCTTCCGCCGCCAGAACCTTTCCCGCTCCCGAATCCCTCGACGGTCCATACCGCGGGCACGCTGGACTTCGGCGGCGTCACTTCCGCTACCGGACGCTCCCACTTCGCGCGAATCGCGTGACAATCGTCGCCGGTGCAATAAACACCGTGCTCCGCAAATTCCGCAGGCGGCATCGGCGAGTTCTCCGCGAAGTCGCGCTCTTTTTCGAGCAGCGAACCGATCTTCGCTTCAATCTCTTTTTTGCCTTTCTCGTCCAGCATCTTTTCTTTAAACAGGAACTTCTCGTGCCGCGTAATCGGATCTCGCTCTTCCCAATATTTTTTCATTTCTACGGGTACGTACTCGGCTGGGTCGTGCTGCGCGTGGCCCAAGCGGCGGAACGTCTTCGCTTCAATCAAAATTGGCCCTTCGCCTTTGCGTGCAAGCTCGACGGCTTCTTTTGAAGTTGTATAGACCGCTGCGACGTCATTTCCATCCACCACAAAACTCTTCACCCCGTATGCCTTCGCGCGGTCTGCCAGATTTTCCACCGGCACTTGCCGCTTCACCGGCGTCGAATAGGCCCACAAATTATTTTCAAGCACGAGCACAAACGGCGCTTTCTGTGTCGCAGCAAAATTCAGGCCTTCATGAAACACGCCCGTGGAACTTCCCCCGTCGCCAATCCAAGTCATCGCTACAATCTTGTGGCCCAGGTAGCGCCCCGCCATCGCCACGCCCGTCATCACCGGAATCAGATCGCCCAGCATCGAAATCGGCGAAACGATGTGCAGGTTTTCCAAGTCCCCGAAGTGGCTGGTGCCGTCCTTACCCTTCGTCGGCGAATCATACTTCGCCATATGCTGCATAAAGACGTCGCGAGGCGGAACTCCCTTAACAAGCAATGCGCCGATGTTGCGAATCATCGGTGCCAGCCAATCTTTTCTCTCCAGCGCAAACGCGGTCCCAACCGAAACCGCTTCCTGCCCCAAACTCGAATAGAGTCCGCCCACAATTTTGTTCTGGCGGAACAGCTTTACCATTGTGTCTTCCACGGCGCGGTTCAGCCGCATGTAGTAGTACAGGTCCAGATGCTGCTGTTTCGTTAGCGCTTTCGCCATTCGCTTCTCCGCTGCAAACTTTTACACCGTCGCTGTGACCGGCTGCTCTGCTGCTTCGAGCTTTTCCGTCAATGCCGCGCGGCTAATTTCCCGTAGTTCAAACCCAAACACTTCACCGAGATGTTTTGCTAATTTCGGTCTGACTTCGTTCACATCAACCCGCCGGCCAAGCAATTTTTCCAACGAAGTCGCCCTCCGATCCACAATTCCGCACGGCACAATCAGCTCAAAATTTCGCAAATCCGTCGAAATGTTGTAAGCCAATCCATGCGAAGTCACCCACCGGCTGATATGCACGCCGATTGCGGCAAGCTTCTCCGACTTCTTGCCCTCACCAACCCAAACTCCCGTCTTTCCTTCTTCGCGACCCGCCACAATCCCAAACTCCGCCGTCGCGCGAATCATTGCTTCTTCCAACTGCCGCACATACCAGACCACGTCCCGTCGGATCGCGCCCAAATTCAAAATCGGATAAGCCACGATCTGTCCCGGCCCGTGATACGTCACGTCCCCGCCGCGGCTTGTCTCAAAAAACTCGACGCTCTTTTGACGTAATACATTCTCACTAGCCAGCAGATGTTCGCGCTTGCCATTCCGCCCCTGCGTAATCACATGCGGATGCTCGCAAAAAAGCAGCACATCCACGATGGCGCCCAGCTTTCGCGCCACTACAATCCTCTTCTGCAGCTCGTACGCTTCCGCATACGGAATCAATCCCAAATCGACTTGGAGCACGTTTGGCAATTTCTTAAACGTTGATCTGCAGCCCGCGCACGCTCGCGAACGAATCCCCCAGCGCCTCCCAGACCGTCGGGTGCGCATGAACCATGTTCATCATGTCATCGATCGTGCCTTCCAAATTCAGCACCGTCGCCGCCTCGGACAAAATCTCCGTCGCCAGCGGCCCAATAATATGGATGCCAAGCACTTCGCCGTACTTCTCGTCGCTCACGACCTTAATGAACCCGCCGTGATTGTTCAGAATCGTCGCTTTGCTGTTCCCCACAAATGGAAACTTTCCCACCTTCACCTGATAGCCTGCATCTTTCGCCTGCTTCTCCGTCAATCCAATCGACCCAATCTGCGGTTCACAATACGTCGCATTCGGAATCCGGTCCTTGCGAATCGGTTGCGTCGGCTTTCCCGCAATCGTCGTCACTGCCACGATGCCTTCCATCATTGCCGCATGAGCCAGTTGCGGCAACCCCGCCACGATGTCCCCAATCGCATACAAACCCTTTTCCGCCGTTTCCATCGTCGGCCCAACGTGCACAAATCCGCGCTCGACCTTCGCCTTCGACTTTTCCAACCCGCATCCATCCGTCATCGCCATGCGGCCAACGGCTAGCAACAGCTTTTCCGCTTGCAACGTCTGCGTCTTCCCATCCTTATCCGTGAACGTGACCGTCACGCCTTTCGCATCCTTCTTCACACTTTCGACCTTGCAGTCCGTCTGAATCGCGATATTTTTCTTCTTGAACGATTTCTCCAGCTCCGCGGAAATTTCTTCGTCTTCCACCGGTACTACGCGTGGCAGCGCTTCCAGAATCGTCACCTGCGTCCCAAACGAGTTATAAATCGACGCAAACTCCACTCCAACCGCGCCTGCGCCCACCACGATCAACGTCTTCGGAATCTCCGGCAGCTCCAGAATCGAACGGTTCGTCAGAATCGTCTTGTGATCCGGATCAATTCCCGGCAGCGACTTTGCCTCCGACCCGCTCACCATCAAAATGTTCGACGCCTCAATCGTCTCTTTCTTGCCGTCCTTCTCCACACTAATCTTGCCTGGCCCTTCATATCGGCCCCAACCCTGCTTCCATTCCACTTTGTTCTTCTTAAACAAGAACTCGATGCCCTTGGCGTGCTTCTTCACGATCTTGTCTTTGCGCATCATCGTCGCGCCCCAATTCAACTTCACGCCGTTCACTTCAATCCCGTACTCCGACGCATCCTTGATGTGGTCGTATATCTCCGCGTGATGCAGCAACACTTTGGTGGGGATACAGCCGACGTGCAGGCAAGTGCCGCCAAGATACGGATCCTTTTCCACAACAATCGTCTTCAGCCCCAACTCTCCGGCTCGAATGGCCGCAACATACCCTCCGGGACCGCTCCCGATAATCGCCACATCATACTTTGCCACGCTGAATCTCCCTTCGGTTGGAACCCATTGCTGGTTCAGAACCCGCCGCCCGGCCCCGCAAGGCGCCCGGCATAGGTCTTTGCTGAAACTCTTGTGCGGTCACCCGCTCATTTGGAGCCCATCTTGGAGGTTGTTGTGCCGCACCACTTGCTACCCAGTCCAAATGGCGGCAGCCCAACAAACTCCAAATTTTATCAGCCGTATTGCTCCGTAGCAAATCGCGGGTGGAGTGAATCGAATTCAGTGAGTTTGCACCACCAAAGTTATCCCCATAGCCTCAAAACAGCCACAAGCTGGGAACTCTTACGTATCCCTGCTGCAGGCGAAGTTTTTGCGAATATCCACACTTTGGCGATATGTCGTTCTATTACCTATTAAGAATTCGTAATTTTTCTCTTGCAAACGATTTTACTACTTCGTATATTGCGCTTCCTTTTATCGCCACGGGACTGCAGATCGGATGGCGAAGGGACGGAGGCGTTTTTCCATGGTCATGCACCCAGGCGACCGTTGGCATTGCACGAATCTTTCCTGCCGATGTACGGTCATCGTCGAGTCTGGTACGCCACTCGGCGGCGCCAACCCTCGCTGCTCTTGCGGCTCCATCATGAAGAAGGAATTCAAGTCCCCCGTATTTTCGTATCTCGATTTCTTGAAATTGGATCCGCCCATGGTCGCCGTCAAAAAGTCGGAACAGGATTAGTGCCAATGCACGACGCTACCTCAATTCGCCCGCGCCACAGAACCCTTCGCGTCCAGGCCGATGTACTGCACACGTTCGGCCCGCTCTTGATTCCTCTTGCCGTCATCCTGGTTATCTGGGGTGGTTTCCAACTGGAGCGTTCCATCGCTCATCCGCTGGAATCGGACGCCGCCTCGATTTTGTTCGGCTCCGTGATTCTCGCTTGCGGGTTTCTTCTTGTTTCTTATCTGCTGCGTTCGATCCGTATTTTTAAAAGCCCGCAAGCGCGCGCGGACGAAAACCTCATGGAGCAACCAGCCTCACAACCGGTTTCGCGGCGCACTAAGACCCTCCCCCATGCGCCCCCGCCGCGCCCATTCCACCGCTTCTACGTAGACAGCGCGCGTATCTCGCGCTGAGTGCATCTCGCAATCGGTGCTACACTCTCGCTCCAATCGCTTGGCGTCTGCACAACAATCCTCTTCGCGAGGTTACATGCGCAAATTTTTCTTTCTCGCCCTCTGCCTGTTTCAACCCGCATCGCTTCGCGCCCAAAGTTGCTCTGGCGCCGCCGAATCGCTGTTCTCGCTCACGCAACCACACGATTATGTTCAAAAACGCATTTCCAGCTATGATCGTACCGGCGGCAATGCCGATTTTCGCGCAATAGCTCCTGGCGCAACGCTCGATCTTCTCGACGTCTCGGGCCCAGGCATCATTACGCATATCTGGATCACCATCGCTTCCTCGGAGCAATTCCACCTCAAAAAACTTGTTTTGCGCATGAACTGGGACGGCGAATCTTCTCCCAGCGTGGAAACACCCATCGGCGATTTCTTTGGTCTTGGTCTCGGAGAGTACTTTCTCTATCAATCCGTTCCGCTCGCCGTCGCATCAGACAAAGCGCTCAACTCATTCTTTCCGATGCCGTTCCAAAAACACGCGCACATCACCGTCACCAACGAAGGCAAAGAAAAGGTATACGCCTTCTACTTCAACATTGACTACCGCGCCTGCGCCAAGCCACTTCCGGCCGACACCTTCTATTTTCACGCGCAATATCGCCAGCAGACACCGGCTAAAGGCTGGACTTCAGATTGGTCTTCGAACGGCGATGAAAAAATCAACGCGCGCAAGAATCTTGACGGGCAAGGAAATTACGTTTGGCTTGACGCTACCGGCCACGGCCATTTCGTCGGCGTTACCATGTCCATCCTGCAAAATCAGGACGGCTGGTGGGGCGAGGGCGACGACATGTTTTTCGTGGACGGCGAATCACTTCCTTCAATCAACGGCACCGGTTCCGAAGACTATTTCCTCGGCGCCTGGGATTTTGCCTCACATCCCTTCGCTTACGGCCTGATGGGCGCTCCGGTCAAAGGCGAAGAGTTTGCCGGCAGCCGTTCTTCTGTCTATCGTTTCCATCTCGATTCGCCCATCCCGTTCACCAAATCCCTGCGCGCCACCATCGAACACGGCCACGCCAACGCCCGCTCCGACAATTTTTTCTCCGTCGCCTACTGGTATCAATCCGAACCCCACGCCACTCCCTCTCCGCTCCCGCCAGTCGAAGCACGCCTCCCGCGTCTCTATCCCGTCGGAGGCCCGGGCAACGCTGCAGCGTCGCATTAAACAGGGTTCTCACCCTGAGGTTACGGCTTTTGTGGCCCCGAAGGACCTCAACTCAACGAATAGGCAGGTTGTTTAAAATTCGTACAGGTAGGATCGCGACCCGCTTCACGCTCGCGGAATCGCCGGAAAATACTTTTCATCTAAAATCTTCCGGTGATGCAACTCATGCCCCGCGATGATGTACGCCATTGCCCGCACAGTCACCGGATTATCGCTCGCCGTCCCGCGCCTTTTCCACGCTTCCTCTGATAGGCTCTGCAGCAACGTGATTGTGGCCACTCGCACCACCGCAAATTCTTCCGCCATGTCCGCCAGCGTGCGCGTGTTAAATCCCGCGCTAACCACGTAGTCATCCTGCTCAAATCCCGGCAGCGGCGTTTCATCTCCTCGCGCGATACGAAGAGCGCGATACGAAAAAATCCGCTCCGAATCGGAAAGATGGCCGATCACTTCCTTCACCGACCATTTTCCCGGCGCGTACCGGAAATTTCCCTCACGCTCGCTCCGTGCCGCTAGCAGTTGCCCCGTTTGGACGCGCTGCGCTTCCAACGCGCCAAGAATGTCTTCACCGGAAATCAGCGAAACGTATTTTTCGTAATATGGGGCATACTCATCGGGCAGCGGGCGGGCTACCGGGGCGCGTTTCGGAATCATGCGCTGCATTATACTCCCGTCTGGCAAGCCACAATCCCAGTTGCAGATCGAAAACGGAGTCCGCATTGGCATCTGAAACGAACCCAGCTTCGCCTCGTAGGTGGTCTGTTCGCGTCGCCTTTCAAGGCGAGCCCGGTGCTTTCAGCGAAGCCGCCGCCATTCAGCTTCTTGGCGATTCCATCACCACGGTCCCGCGGCCCACCTTCGACTCCGCTTTTCAGGCCATCTCTGAAGGCGACGCCGACGCCCTGCTCGCTCCCGTCGAGAACACGCTCGCCGGATCTGTCGTCCGTGTTTACGACCTCCTCCTCGAAAGCAATCTTGGCATGGTGGCGGAGACTGTTCTTCATATTGAACATCAGCTCATCGGCTGTCCGGGTGCCACTCTCAACGATCTTCGCTCTGTTTCTTCCCATCCCGTCGCGCTCGCGCAATGTGAAAAGTTTTTTCTCGCGCATCCCAATCTAAAGCGCGTTCCCACAGAAGACACCGCCGGCAGCGTCCGCGAAGTCATCGCCCGCGGCGACAAATCCTTCGCCGGAATCGCTGCCCGCCGAGCCGCCTCCATCTATGGAGGCATCGTCCTCGCCGAAAATATTCACGACAATCCTGAAAACTTCACGCGATTCGTGCTTCTGATTCCCGCTGAGCGTGAAAGCTCTCCTTATGGACCGAACACGGCATCTGCTCTCTCTCCCGCACTAACTGATTTGATGGCCGAATTGACGGTTCGTCGAATGGAGCAGATTACTTCTCCGCCCGCGATGAAAGTCTCACTTGCTTTGCGCCTCGCCCACAAACCCGGCGCACTCCTCTCCGCCCTCGAACCCTTCGCTCGACACGGAGTCAACCTGCAAAAAATCGAAAGCCGCCCCATCCACGGCCGCCCCTTCGAATACCAGTTTTATCTCGACGTGGAGGCCGACTCACCAGCCGCCCTCAAAAACGCCCTCGACGATGTCGAGCACGCCACCACTTTCCTCCGCATCCTCGGCCTCTATCCCTCCGCCGTCCGTTTGTAGGCCAATCTTTTTTCTCCCGGAGCTTTTTCAGAGAGTTCAAGCATCATTCCTCACCAACGCATGTAAGCAGCGCGACGCATTAGTCATGGCTTTTTCGCCGCGTATTGTTAGAATGTGCCTCACTCTAGGGTAGAGGCCACTCGGCCATCTTCATCACTAATTTTGGGACCAGCCTTTTTCGGGGGTCTCGATGCGGCGTGCTGGAACAGTTTTCGTTCTCGCGGCGGGCCTTTTTGCGGCTCACGTCGCTGTCGCTATAGCTTCTTCTCTGTACGGGCCTTTCCCTCTAAGCTCTCATTTCATCCAGCTTTGCTTCGGATTGTTCACAGCCGTCGTGTCGCTGCAGGCGGCTCAACGCTCCTTTGGTCTGGCCCGCGATTTTTGGCGATTCGCAAGCGTCGGTTTCCTGTTGTGGTGTCTAGGCCAGGCTTTGGACACCTACTTCGGCCTGGTCTTGAACATTCCATTTGAGAAGAGATGGCAGTTCGACGTCTTCTACTACGCCTGGCCGGCCGCTCTTGTGATCTGTCTCTCTCTGAGCCCCACTCCAAAGCCGAAAGGCTGGATGTGGGAACGCGCTCTCGACTTCGTCCAGGCCGGTGTGCTGCTCGTCATGTTGTATTCGTATTTTGCCGATGTTCCCTTGCATGCTCGCGGTCCTGGCGTTTGGAAACTTTCTCTGGTCACGGATGGTCTCATTGCCGCCGGATTTTTCGCTCGTGCATATTGGGCCGATCGCGATCCCACTAGGTTCTTATTTCAGGGAATTGGATACTTTCGTCTCGCCGCGTTCCTGACGGATTTGTATTTCGTTTTGGGATTTAGAGACTCTACTCGTACGAATTGGTTCGATCTCGTTTGGAGCGCGCAATGGCTGATACCCTTGCTAACCGCAGCCGCCTGGAAAGGTGGCGATGGGGAAGCTAGGCAGGAAACAACACCCGACTATCATTCGCCTCACGCGCAATTCCTGCCCCTGACATTTCCATTCCTTGTTCTGCTCCTTGCCGCAGAGGTGGCAAAAGGACAATTGGTGATGGCTGGAGCAGCCGTCGCCATCTCTTTGAGTGTTTTTTATGCACGGCTGATCCTCAGCCATCGGCAGGAAGAGCACAGCATCGAGGAAAAAGACCGGGCGGTAGAAGCCCTGGCAGCAAGCGAACAGCGGCTGCGCGCACTATTCGAAGGCTCGCCAATCGGTATTTCCATTCTTGACCTCGATGGAAAAGAGATCGCTTCTAACGAAGCGTACCGGACGCTTGTTGGAGTTGATTCCACCGAAGAATTGAATCTCGATACGCTGATGGCTCTTACTGCACCGGAAACGCGCGAGCAGGACCGTGCTTCTTTTCATGAGCTCGCTTCGGGGAAAACAATGGAAGCGCGACGCGAGAAAAAATATATCCGCCGCGACGGCAAAGCAGTGTGGGTTGACTTGAGCGCCTTTCTTCAAAAAGGCCCTTCCGGCAAGCCTATGTTTGTGATCGCGATGGCCATCAACATCACAGAAAGAAAATATTTGGAGGAACAGCTTCGCCAGTCTCAAAAAATGGAAACCATTGGCCGCCTTGCAGGCGGCGTAGCCCACGATTTCAACAACCTGCTCACAGTAATCAAAGGGCACAGCGATTTAGTGATGGACAACTATCCAAACGATGCTCCGCTTCGAACGCGGATCTCTCACATCAATCGTGCTGCCGGGAGAGCCGCTTCACTTACCCATCAGCTTTTGGCATTCAGCCGTCAGCAGGTCCTGCAACCAAAACCGCTCAATTTGAATGCTCTCGTTTCGGAGTCCGGCAAAATGCTCGCGCGTCTGATCGGCGAGAACATCGAGATCAGCTTGTCGGCCGCTGCCGGCCTCGGCACAGTTCTGGCCGATCCCGGACAAATCGAGCAAGTGATCCTGAATCTTGTAGTGAACGCACGCGACGCCATGCCCAGTGGCGGCAAACTGAGCATTGTTACGGCCAACGTAGAGCTGGACGAGGAATTTGCGAAAGCCCATGTAGGTGCACGAGCGGGACAATACGTACTCCTAAGTGTTACGGACACAGGCATCGGAATGGGTGAAGAGACGCTCGTCCACATCTTCGAACCGTTTTACACCACTAAGGAATTGGGCAAAGGCACCGGGCTGGGGCTCTCGATGGTCTACGGAATCGTAAAGCAGAGCAACGGCTACATCGGCGTCACCAGCAGGCTCGGAAAGGGAACGACCTTCAGTGTCTATCTTCCGCGCATTGACGCCCCGGTCGAAGAAACGCGCCAGGAAGTGGAACTGCCGGAAAAAGCTTCCGGAAACGAAACCATATTGATCGTCGAAGACGACCCAGAAGTCCGCGCTCTGGCTAGTGAAGTGCTTTCAACTAGCGGCTACTCTGTGCTTACCGCATCGTGTCCCCAGGACGCACTCCAGCTGAGCCATCAGCACAAAGGGCCTCTGCATTTACTAGTCACGGATCTGGTCATGCCTGGAATGAGCGGTCATGACATGGCTACAAAGCTGCGCGAATCCTGGCCAGGAATTCCTATCCTCTTCATGTCCGGTTATACAGATCCGGAGATCGTGCAGGCTCCCACATTTGATTCCAGCTCTTACTTCTTACAGAAGCCTTTCACTCCCGCCACCTTGACGCACCTAATCCGCGAAATCCTCCACCACCCCGTACAATCCACTTAGATTCTCCACCGCTTAAAGAACAAATCGTTTCGTGTCAATTTGGCGGCATGAACGGTGGGCTTGGAACTGAAGATCCCGAAATTAATATTGAAGCAGAAATTCCATGGTAGCGAATGGTAGCGAGTTGTAAGGTTGACGTGTCCAAACTGTCGAATATGTTTACCCCAACAACGAAGCCTCTGTCCCAAATGATCGTGTTCGAGCGTTCGCAATTTGGGAAGGCTGGCACGGTTATGACCGGAAGAAATAAGATAGTTGCGTGCGCAAGATCGTGCATATCGACATGGACGCGTTTTATGCGTCGGTGGAGCAGAGAGATGATCCCCAACTGCGAGGCAAAGCCGTCGTAGTCGCTTGGCGCGGCAACCGGTCGGTTGTCTGCTCCGCTTCTTATGAAGCAAGGAAATTCGGCGTGCGTTCCGCCATGCCCGCTGTTCGTGCGGAGCGCCTTTGCCCTAATGCGGTGTTTCTGCCCCCGGATTTTCCACGCTACAGAGCGATCTCGCGTCAGGTGCGCGAAATCTTCAAACGACACACGGATTTGATCGAACCCTTATCGCTTGACGAAGCGTATCTCGACGTTTCGGAAAACAAGACGGCCCTGCCAACGGCTACACAAGTGGCCCGAGCGATTCGCGAACAGATTCGCTCGGAACTGAACTTGACGGCCTCGGCGGGAGTAGCGCCTAACAAATTCCTTGCGAAAATCGCATCAGACTGGCGAAAACCGGATGGACTGTTCGTCATCCAACCGGAAGAAATAGATTCATTCTTGTTGCCGCTGCCGGTGAACCGTCTCCCTGGAGTAGGCAAGGTCACGGAAGAAAAGCTGAAGAGCTTTCAGGTACACACGGTCGCGGATCTGCAAGCGCTGGATCTAGCAACACTCGAACGTCGCTTCGGTCGCTATGGCGTGCGCCTGCACGAGTTGGCGCGAGGGATCGACGACAGCGAGGTCATTCCCGACAAACCAACACAATCCATATCGGTGGAGGACACCTTCGAGCAAGATGTGACGTTGGCCGAGACTGAGCCGATGATTCGTCGCCTCGCGGAAAAGACCTGGGAGGCATCACGGAACGAAGCGCGAGTAGCACGCACTGTCGTGCTCAAGCTTAAGACCAGCGAATTCAAGATTCTCACTCGCAGTCATACACCCGGCTCTCCACCTGCGTCTTGTGAGGAGTTGACGAGCATTGCCCTGTCACTGCGCGAACGTGTCGGACTTGCCTCGCAGCAACGGTTTCGGCTCGTCGGTGTTGGCCTCAGCAATTTTCGCGAACCGGACGATGCATGTGCCCAACCGGCACTTTTCGAGTAGTTGGGCGGGTTGCGCACAGATCGATGAAAAAGAAATAAAAAGATAAGTTGACGACGCTGGAGTAATCTTCTTCCAGCTCCGCAAGATAAATCCAAAAACGGTGTTACGCATGGGAACGACGCGGACAGTTCTAGGACAGCGACGGCGCGTGTGGCTGTGCTGGTTTTATTTTCTGGTTATGACTGTAGCACTGCTACAGCGCGCCTATTCAATACCTAAGAAGACTGATTTAGTGCGCGTTGGGCTAACTGGACTATCCGCACGCCTATTTGCATTTTCGGTGTTCATGCTGCTTTTGTATTCGGTTGCTTTGATCGGCGGGCAAAAGCTTGCAGAAAAATTCGACGATCCTGAGTCGCTGAGGCTATTGAGGTGGTTAGAATTGCCGATCTTCGGCCTCTTCGTATTCGCGGTGCTCCCGTGGCCCTTTTGGTTTGGAACAGTAATTGTAATTCTGCCAACAATTTTTGTTGCTGAAACTCGACGGATGAACAAACTCTATGAGGGCAGTACCTTTTTAAGTCGCTGATCGAGTTAGGGGTGCCTCTCTTGTTCGTCTCCTCAAAAACAACGAGGCCAGCGCTCGCGCGCCAGCCTCGTCTTACCCCAAGCGAATTCTGCGAGGAGCCTTACTTCATCCCTTAGCAGTAGCTGCACTCCGCATCGCCTATTCCGCCCGTCATACCGTCCTTCATTCGCTTCAGACGGCTTCCGAGACGTTCCGCAAGCTGATGTCGAGCGCGCCACAGCCGCGCCTTCAGCGTATTTTCGGTTACACCGAGCGTCTTCGCCGCTTCGCCAGTCGAGTAGCCCTGCACTTCGCGCAGCACAAACGCCGACTTCAGCAGCGGCGAAAGCTCGTCCAGGTTTTCGTTGATCATTTCGCGCAGCTCCGTCCCCACGTACATCTGCTCCGGATCCGGGCCGTCGTCCGCGAACCGCTCGCTCGCCGGCAATTCATCCTCACGTGCCGGCTCATCGAGCGACACCGCGGGGCGCGCCTTCATGCTTCTCCGGCGCATCAGCGCTGCGTTGATCACAATTCGCGTCAGCCACGTCGAAAATTGCGAACGCCCCTCAAACCGCTTCAGGTTGCGATACGCGCTGAGCATTCCTTCCTGCAAAGCATCTTCCGCGTCTTCCGCGTTTCCCAACACGCGTAACGCCGTCTGAAACAGCGGCCGCTGGTAACGCTTGAACAGCGCGTCCACTGCCTGAGCGTCGCCACGCTGCCCCGCGCGGATCAGCTTCGCTTCATTCAGTTCCATTCCCACTGCAGCTTGTGTAGCCATTTGTCCCCCCATTACGAACAAAACTCTTTTTGCTCTAACAATTCGCGTGCAATCGGGCCTCGCACGCTCAGTGCACTGGCGCGCTCACCGCTCCCTTTGGCCTCTTCAAAAGCAATAGCACTGGCAGCACGATCAGAAATACGACGCCAAGAAATTTGTAAATGTCCACGAATGACAGCATCGCCGCTTGTCTCTGCACAATGCCATATACCATCCCTGTCGCTTTCGCTCCGGCGGATGGCCCGGTAGATCCTCCCGAAGAAAACGCCGCCGTAAAACTGGCTTCGATTTTTCGATACGCCAGGCTGAAGGGATTCACATGCTCGATCAGCCGCGCCGTATGTGCTTGCGTTTTCCGTTCAAGCATTGTCGTCACCGTCGCGATTCCCACGCTCGCTCCAATGTTCCGCGCCAAATTGATGATTCCCGTGCCCATGTTCGTCTTTTCTTTCGGCACATACGCGAACGCGGACACATTGATCGGAATAAACAGAAACGCCAGTCCGAAACTTTGCAACATTCGTCCATACACCACATGCCGGTAATCCAGCTGCAAATTCCAGCCTGCCATTACGAAAAGCGAAACCGAGCAGGCGATGCAACCAAACGAAATCAAGGCTCTCGTGTCCACTCGCGAAACTAGGAATCCCACCACCGGCATCATCAGCATGATCACCGCGCCGCCCGGTGACAGCGCCAGCCCGGCCTTTTCCGCGGTGTATCCCAGCAATTGCTGCAGCATCTGCGGAATCAGCACCGTGCTCGAATACAGCACAAAACCCAGGAAGAACATCGCCGTGGTTGCGATCGCGAAATTCCGGTTCTTCAACATGCGCAGATCCACGACTGGATCCTTCTGCCGCAACTCCCAGAAAATCGCGGCGATCAAACCAACCACCATCAGCACTGCAAAAATCTGGATGAACCCGCTCGACAGCCAATCGTCGCGCTGCCCTTTGTCCAAAATAATCTGCATGCTGCCGAGTCCCAGACTAATCAGTCCGATTCCGATGTAATCCACCCGGAATCCTTCGCTCGCTTTCACCTTCTTCATGTGCGGCGGGTCGCTCACCAGTACAGATGTCAAAAGCAGCGAAAGTATTCCCACCGGAATGTTGATATAAAAAATCCATCTCCACGAAAAATTGTCGGTAATCCATCCGCCGAGCCACGGCCCAATCGTCGGCGCAACAACCACCGCGATTCCGTACACCGCGAACGCCATCCCGCGCTTCTCCAGCGGAAACGTGTCGTTCAAAATTGCCTGCTCGCTCGGCTGCAAGCCACCGCCACCCGCGCCCTGCAAAATCCGGAATAGCACCAGCACGCCCAGACTCGGCGCCAGTCCGCACAAAAACGAACTCACCGTAAAAAGCGCCACGCAACTCATGTAAAACCGCTTGCGCCCCATCAGAGAAGAAAGCCATCCCGAAAGTGGCAGCACAATCGCGTTCGAAACCAAATAAGACGTCAGCACCCACGTCGATTCATCCGCGCCCGCCGACAAACTTCCCGAAATGTGCGGCAACGCTACGTTCGCAATCGACGTGTCCAGCACTTCCATGAACGTGGCGAGCGTCACCGTCACAGCGATCACCCAGGGGTTGATCGTCCCGTCCGGCATTCTCAATTTCGCTAGCAGTCTGTGTTTCACGTTCGTTCTTCGCTTCTCTCTACTACGTTTTCCTGTGCGCTTTTAATTCGTCACAACGGTCGCTTCTACGTTCATTCCCGGCCGCAACACTGCCTTCTCTTGCGGAATCGGATCCAGCACGATCTTCACGGGAATTCTCTGTACGACCTTCACGTAATTTCCCGTCGCATTTTCCGGAGGCAGCAAACTCAGCACCGCACCCGTCGCGCCTGCAATCGAGTCCACATGTCCCGTGAACGTCTTCCCGTACGTATCCACTTTCACTTCCGCTTTTTGACCGGCCTTCATCTTTTTCAGCTGCGTCTCTTTGAAATTCGCCGTCACCCAAACATCTTGTAGCGGCACAACTACGAGCAGTCCCTGACCCTGTTGCACAACCTGTCCGATCTCTACCTGCTTGTGCGTCACAACGCCGTCCACCGGCGCTGTGATCGTCGCGTATTCCAGATTCAATTGCGCCGCTTCCACTGCCGCGCGCGCTTGTTGCACTTTCGCAATTTTTGCCGCGGCATCCGCCTGCTTCATCGCCACTTGCTTCGTGTCTGCTTTCGCTGCCAGCACTCCCGCCTGTGCGCCCTGAACCCGTGACTTCGCCGCTTCCAGTTGCGCCTTTGCAATCTCCACGCTTCGTTGCGCCTGTATGAATTTCTCCTCATCCGCTTTCAGAGCGCTCGCCGTCGCATCCGCATTCGCTTTTGCCGCGTCATACTGCTGCTTGGAGATTTCGCCTTTCTCCATTAGCGGCGTGAACCGCGCCAAATCTGCCTGTCCCAGTTGAGCGTTCGCGCGGCTCTTGTCGATATTTGCCTGTGCCCAAGCCAGGTCCGACGTTTTTGCCTGGTCGTAAGCCACTTCCGCCCGCATCAGGTCCGCCTGTGAACCGCTCAATTGCGCGTCCGCGCTCGACGTTCCGCTCGCTGTGTTCTCGCGTGTTCTCGGAATATCCACTCCAGCCGATTGCGCTTCGCCTTCCGCCAGTGCCAGTTGAGCCTTTGCCTGATCCAGCGCCGCCTGATAATCGCGTGCGTCCAATTTCACTAGTGGTTGTCCCGCTTTCACCGGCTCGTTGTCATTCACCAGCACATCCGACACGCGGCCATAAACCTTCGCCGATACCGCGGTGATGTGCCCATCCACTTGCGCATCATCCGTGCTCTCCCGATTGAAGTAATAAACGAACAAGCCCGCGACAATCACTACGACTGCGGCACCGCCGAAAATCAGCAACCGGCGCACTTTCGATTGCGGCTGCGACACTGCTGGCGCTTCATCGAGACGAATCTCTTCTGTCTTCGGCTTTACCTTTGTCGCGTTCTCCAGCCCGACTTCGATCTCAATACTCATCCCCGGTTCCTCTCCAACAACGTTCCTCTCTTACTTTGCGTAAACCTTTTCCATTTGCCCGATCCCGCGCGCATAATCCGCGCGCGCCTGATTGAATCGGTAGAGCGCCACAATCTGGTTATCATTCGCCCGCGCCAGCGCGTCCTGCGCCTGAATCACTTCAATGTTGTTCGCCACCCCTGCCTTGAAGCGGTCCCGCGCCTGATCCACTTCTTCCTTCGCCAGCTCAACACCCAAGTTCGCCACTTGCACTTCGTTCCGTGCCGATTCCAGATTGAGCAACGCCGTCTTCACATCCAGCGCAATCGAATTCCGCAAGTCAGCCTTCTGCTGTTCGAGAACCTTGATCTGCAAATCCGCCTTCACAATCTCCGCGTGAATTCTTCCGCCCGTGAAAAGCGGCATGTTGATTCCCGCCTCGTACGTGTAAACGGGAATTCCGTTGTTCGAGCTCGTGCCTTGATAAGCCCAATTTCCATCAAAGCGCAGCGAAGGGAGCCGTTCCGCCTGTGAAGCCTGTTTCTCGTGTCGCGCTGATTTGATCTGCTCTTCGAGCGATTTCCATTCCTGCCGCCCCGCAAGGGCCGCATCAATACTTGGGTCCATCTCCGGCTGCGGCGTGTCGAAAAAGCCGAGCGAATCCCCCAGCTCAATCTTCTGCCGCGGATCCAGATTCAAAAGCCTGCTTAAAATAAAGAGCGAAGCATCGCGGTCGTTTTCCGCTTGAATCAACGACTGCTTTTCGTTTTGCAATTCCACGTTCGCACGAAGAGTGTCGATTCCCGTTCCTACGCCTTCCTTTTGCAAATCCGCCGCCTGGTCATAGAGCGCTTGTGCTAGTTCTACGCGCGATCTGGAAGCCGTAACATTCGCTACAGCGCGCAACGAGCCGATGTACTGCGAAACAACCAGCAAAATCACTTGCTCGCGCGTTGAATAACTCGTTGCTTTCTGCGCGCCGGCCAGCTCTCTTGCAGCCTGGTATCTCTTCCAGAGTGTCAAATCAAAAACTGGCCCGCCGAATGCCACGCCGGCGTTAAAAACTTGAAAGGGGCCAACGTGCTGAGGGAACCCGGAAATAGGAATCGTCGTGCCGAGACCCGTCGCAAGATTCTGGCGCCGTGCAGAGTCCGAAACCTGCAATGTAGCGTCCGGCAGCAATCCTGCACGAGCGATGTTGCTGTCCTGCTGAGCTTCCGCCGCCTGCAAAATTGCGATCTGTGCCGTCGTGTTCTGCTTCAGCGCCAACGCAACGGATTGTTCCAGGGTCAGCTTCACGGTCTCCGGCGAAATCGTTGTCTGCGCCGGTGTTTGCCCGAATCCGGGTTTCGCTCCGATCAGCAATCCAAAAAACAGCGCATAGAAAAAGAAGCTCGGCCCCTTGCCTTTCTTTTCTCCGCCACCCGTTTTCGCTTCCGAAGTAATCTCTTTCACGATTGCTTGATTCAGGCACCCCTCCGCAATTAACTGCGCGCCTTCGCTGTGGATCGCCTTCAACAAAACCTTTCCTGCGCCATCAATAAAAGTCACTCCGCACAGATTCACGTGGAATTTCTCGTCCGGAGCTCCTGCACGCAGCTCCCGCCAGCACTGCTCCAGCATGGGCACCCTTGGCCCAGACAAACGTCCCTCTACACTAAGGACCGTTCTGCCCTTCTTCTTTTCCGTGGTAATTCTCAACATCGCTTCACTCTCTTCTGCCCATAGATAGTGCATGAAACTCTCCAAACTAGGTGAATTTCGTTTAATCTGTATATCACTCATAATAATAGACATACTAGTTTTTTGACTGGGAAGGAGATTGGGGAAATGCTAATATATGGGCATATGTCTACATACGGTCCGTATTATTATGACCATATATTAGCATAACTACCTTTGCGCTACCACATAGGAGTCGACTCGTAATCCCAAAGGTAGTCTTTCGCCGGGGTTGAGCTCAACCAGTGTCTCTAGAATCTTGGTGTCCACATGCTCGGTTGGCTCATCTGTCCTTAGATTCTTCTTGCCCAGAATTCGTCCCACACGGATCACTCTTCCCTCAAATTTCTGGCAGCCATAGGCCTCAGCCGTTACATAGGCGCGCTGCCCAACCTTCAGCTTCGCTACGTCCGTTTCGTCTACATCCAGACGCACGCGCAAAACGGAATCGTCCGCCATCGTAATCACCGGCGAATCAAATTGCGTCGAAACGCTCTCCCCCGTATGGCGAAGCTTCCTCAAAATCACGCCGTTCATCGGCGCGCGCAGAAAACTTTTTTCATAAATCGCTCGTGCCTCTGCAAGTTGGGCGCGAGCTTCCGCAACATTTGCCTCAGCCTTCGACCGGTCCTCTTCACGAGCTTCCGCGTCTACTAGCGCAAACCTTTGTGATGCCTGTTCGTACTCCGCTTGGGCCACACGATAGGCACGCTCGTAGCGGTCGGCTTCATCGCGCGAAATCACTCCGCGTTCCGCTAGGCCGCGCCGGCGTTCTGCTTCGCTTTTCGCATTCTCGAGAATCGCCTTGCCCGCTTGCTTTGCTGCGTCCGCTTCGCGCCGTTCTTCTGTTCTTGACCCGTTGACGGTCCGGCGCAATTCCGCTTCGCGTTGTGCAAGTTGCGCCTCTGCGCTGGCCACACGCGCGCGGTAATCCGAATTCTCCAGTTCGGCGAGAACCTGCCCGCGCGTCACGCGATCTCCTTCTTCCACATTCACGCTCTTGAGCCTTCCACTCAATTCAGAACTGACGCGCACCTCTTCGCTCACGGCTTCGACTCGTCCAGGCGCCGCGATGTCTCCGTCGCTCACGCTCTTTGCCGCAGTCGAGCCCGCAGAAACAGTCTGTCCGTGGCTTCGCAAAACAAATCCCATCGCGCACGCTAGAATCACTGCTGCTGCGCCACCGATATAGAGTGTCTTTTTTCTGTTCATTGCATCACCTCTTCGTCCAGAATCTTGTTCACAAATTTTTCCTAGGATGCGACTGCCGCTTCCGCAAATACCGCCTCTTCCTGCCTCGTCTCTTCCCGTACAATTCGTCCGTCTTCCAAATGAATGATCCTGTCTCCGTACGAAAGTACTCGCGGATCGTGCGTCACCATCACCACCGCTCGTCCATGCTCGTGCGCCAATCGCCGCAAAAGTTCAATCACGTTTTTTCCGCTCGTCGAATCGAGCGCCGCCGTCGGCTCGTCCGCGAGCACTATTGGCGGATCTCCCGCAAGCGCTCGCGCTATCGCTACTCTCTGTTTTTGTCCGCCGCTTAAATCCGCCGGATACGATTTCCTTTTTTCTGCAAGGCCAACCTCAAGAATCAATTCCGCCGCGCGCGCCTCTGCTTCCGTACGCCGCATTCCTCGTACATCCAGGGCAAGCGCCACGTTCTCCACTGTTGTCAGTGTGGGGAACAAGTTGAACCCCTGAAAAACAAATCCAATCGCCTCGCGGCGGATCCGCGGCAATTCTCTCTCCGGCAGTTTTTCCACCGCTTCGCCCAACAACTCCAGCGTTCCGCTGCTCGCCCGCAAAATGCATCCCAAAATCGAAAGCAGAGTCGTCTTTCCGCTACCCGAAGGACCCATGAGCAGCGTCAGCTCTCCGCTCCGGATTTCCAGATCGACATCACTTAGCGCGCGCAGGTCGGCTGCGCCCTCGCGATAGATCTTTGTCAATCCCGCCGCTCGAATGACCGTATTGCTTGCTTTCGTGCTCATGGAAAAGTCTCTTTATCCCCGGAATACCATCGCCGGATCGATCCTCGTCACCTTGTTGATGGAAACCAATGCAGCCGTTACGCACATCAAGATCGCCAGTCCCAGCATTCCGATCTTCATTTCCAGTGGCATCAGAATCAGCGCGCCGCCTTTTTCGCTCGCCGTCACAACGAAGTGCGCCACGATCATTGCCACCGCGTAACCAAGCACCGCGCTCCACACCGCCTGCTCGATCAGCACTCGGTACAAATAACTGTTTGTCGCGCCCATCGCCTTTAACGTGCCGTACTCGCGAATGTGGTCCATAGTCGCCGCATAGATCGTCTGCGCCACGACAGCCACACCTACAATCAATCCCATCAACGCCGCAGTCAGCACGGCGAGTCCAGCGCCGGTTGTAAACATCCAATAGAAGCGCGTCTTCTGGCTGAATTCCGGCGTCGTGTAAATGTCCACGTCGGCCAGCCGCTTTTTTAAATTCTCTTTCAGCGTTTCCGCGGAAATTCCCGGCGCCGCCTTGACGAGGATGTAGCCCACGTCGGTCTCATTCGATGTTGGATTCGTGTAGTCGAGCGAATTCTTGAACGACGCGTACACGAACGGTGATGTTGTAAAAGACCGGATGCCACGCGTAAAGCCAACCACTCGTGCGCGATGGCCGCCGATTTCCACGCGATCGCCGATGTTTTGCACTCCCAATTTTTCCTTGTACAACTCATCCGCTAAAACCGCGTCTTCTTCCTTCAACGCTGCAACACTTCCTGAAGTTACATTCCACGGCTGGCCCAATTCGCTGCCCGGTCGCACTCCGATGATTTGAATGTTTTCCACTCGCCCGTCCGGCCGCTTCCATCGCGCAAACGCCTGCATGTATTTCTCCGCCTGCGCAACGCCCGGCGTCGCCAGCACTTGATAAAACTTCCGCTCCGAAAAAGTTCTTCCAGTATCGAAATATCCGACGCCATGAAACACGATCCATAAATCCGCTTTCGAATGATCGATATTGTTGGAAGTTGTCGTCGTAAAGCCGAGAAACAATCCGAACTGAATGATGATCAGGACGAGCGCAAACACGATTCCCGTCAGCGTGACCGCGAATCGCACTTTGTCATGAAACAGGTTTCGTCTCGCTAGAAGTCCCATAATCAATTGCCTTTCACTCCCTACTACGCACTATCCCAGAAAAACTAACACCGCTCATTCACTCAACAGTGTTAATATCTAGAAGAAATTTTTTTCCCTCCGCCTTCTGGACTACACCTCTTCTAACTCACAGATAAAAAACATCTTAGTTCCTTCATATATTCTCTGCCTCAAGGCCTGCTACAAGGGTATTAATCATTCCCCGGATAACCTGCTCCTTGCCAACCCACGGAAAATGGCTATGAGTGATCAGGAGCGAAGTGACTCCGTGGACGCCCGCCCATAAAGTCTGGCTGGCCAGTTCTGCGTCCTTGGTCTTGAATTTTCCAGCAGCAATGCAGTCGTAAACGCAACGGCGCAGGAAATCAAACGCCTGTATGCCCGCCGCCTCGGGTTTCACGTATTTCTCGTGGTCGACTTCGTCGGGCAACGGCGTCATGAACGTTGAGCGGTAGTGGTGCGGATTCTCGAGCCCGAATTCGACGTATGCCAAAAGACCTCGTTTTAGGCGCTCAATCGGATCTCCGGGCTGGTCCAGAATCTTGGTAAGCCGTTGAATCAGCTTCGCAAACGTCTCCTGGCAAATGCTTTCCAGCAATTCCGCTTTGTCTTTGAAATACAGATAAATCGTCGTCGGTGAATACTCAATCCGATCCGCGATGCGGCGCATCGAAACGTTTTCGAACCCCTCTTTCACGAAAAGCTCGCTCGCCGCGTCCATAATCTCTTGCCGCAGATAGCGCTTTTCCCGTGCTCGCCGCTCTCGTACACCCATACTTAATCAACCCTCACTTACTTAACACCGTTAATTTACCTCGCTTCGGTTGGCCTGTCAAGCCCCTTAGTGCTTCACCGCAATCGCCTGCATCTCGAAGTGTCCTCCGCGCAGGATCGATGCCGCACCTACAAATTCGCGGGCCGGAAAATCTTTTGTGAAGTAGGTTTTATAGATTGGGTTGAACGTGTCGAACAGCTTCAAATCCGTGCACGAAATCTGGACGTAGACAAGGTCATCCATCGTCATACCCGCTTGCGCTAAAACATCCTTTTCGCCGTCGAGCAGTAGTTTGATCTCGTCCTCAATCTTGTCGGGAGCTTTCCCATCTTTGTCCAGGCCGATCCGGCCTGCCAGGTAAAGGGTGTTGCCGGCGAGGATAGCGTCGCTAAAAGGAGCCGCAATTGTTTTGCCGGGAAGATTGATCGCCTTGCGCGTGGCTTGCGGCAGAGGCCGCGAATTTGCCAGCAGGACGCTAAAAAAGCCAGTCAACAGGACAACTGCTACGGTTGCGATTCGCCGATTCATGAGCGCCTCCAAAAAAGAGATGCGCGAGTTTAGTCTGTCGCGCGAAGCGCTGCAATCAAAACGTTCCAGAGAGCGAAATCCATCCGATGTGAATGAAGTAGAGAGAAAGTGAACCGACGAGAAGCCAGAGCACAACACCTTGCGCGAGCGGCCGCCAGCCGACTTCTTTTAGCGTGCTGCGCGAGAGACTGGTGCCGATGAGGAAGAGCGTCGCTGTCAGACCCAGTTTGCCAAGCGTAAAGAATTTTTGCGAAAGAGCCGCGTCTTGCGGACCAAACGTATTTATGACGGCGGCAAGAAAGAAAAACAAAATAAACCAGGGGATCGCGACCTTGGATTTTCCATGCTTTATTGCGGCGGTGAAGAACGCAAGAGGCACAATCCACAGAGCTCGCGCGAGTTTTACCGTGGTCGCGATGATCAGCGCTTCGGTTCCGTAGCGCGACGCAGCGCCGACAACGGAACTTGTATCGTGAATTGCTAAGGCGGACCACAAGCCAAATTGCGATTGCGAAAGCCCGACTGATTTTCCGATCACTGGAAAAATAAAGAGCGCAATCGCATTCAGAATAAAAACTGTGCCCAGGGATACGGCCATTTCCTCCTCGCTGGCATTAAGAATTGGCCCCACGGCGGCGATTGCGCTGCCACCACAAATCGCGGTCCCCGTGGAAATCAAATACGAAGTTGTGCCGCGGACAGTGAAAAGTTTTCCGATGAGCAAACCTGTAACCATCGCGAATGTAATTCCGATGGCCGTGTATAGAAATCCGCTGCGGCCGGCTTTTAGAACTTCGTGAAGGTTCATCCCAAAACCGAGCGCGACGATCGAAGCCTGGAGAAGGAATTTAGAGAGAGACTTGCTGTCAGAAGAGTACGGATGTGGAAGAGAGAGTCCAAAAATAATTCCGGCGCAGAGCGCGATGGGCGGAGAAATGAATCCGCTCGCCGAAAGAATCAGCAGAACAAAGAAAATTATTTTTGGATTCATTTCTCGGGAGCTGCAGATTTCGCGGGAGAGTGAGAGAGTTCGGAGACGATTTTGGCGGTCATTTCCTTGGAGACGCCGCAGCCCGTGTCATTGATGCGGCATTGCGCGAGCGTCATTTTGCAGCCGCAAGTGCAGGATTCTGAATTGAAGCGGCGCAGCGCGATGTTTTTTTGCGCGGCGGAAAGTTTGGAAAGATCGACGCCAGGAAGTTCGGTAGCGCGATCGGCGTTTTTCAAAAAGACCTGACCGGTATCCTCGAAATAATCCACCTTGCCGTCGAAAGGAAGTCCGAGCAGCGCGCGAACCTCAAGCTCGTAAATACTCGGATCGTTGAGGCCGATGTGTTTTTGAACGACGCGGCCCTGCGGGTCGATGATGAACGAAGTAGGCAGTGCGGGAATGCCGCCATATTTGATGCGGAGTGGATCGGTAGCCATGCCAATGCGGTAGTTAATCCCGTGTTTGTGCACGAACTTTTTAACTTCCGCAGGTTCATCCTCATCCGTGGCGAGGGCGATGATGGTGAGCTGATCCTTGTATTTATTCTGGAGTTCGATGAGGTCGGGGATTTCCGCGCGGCAGGGTCCGCACCAGGTGGCCCAGAAATTGAGAAGGACGATTTTGCCCTTGGTATCGTCAAGAGAGATTGGCTTGCCATCGAGATCGCTGACCTCGAGCGCAGGAGCGGCGTCCGGATTTTTCACGAAGCGGATGAGATTGTGAACTTCCGATGGATCTTGTTTGGACGCGACTGCAGATTTCTTCGGGTCGGCGTGGGTGCTATGGCAGCCGGCCGCAGCTATGATGGTGGCGACAAGAGGCAGAACGGTTTGGAGTACGCGGCGAGCCATAATCAGCCACAGGAATAGTGTAGCAGGTGGCAAAGAATGCGGCAGTGGTCGGCGTGGAGTTAGTAAATCGGGAGGAAAGAGATGGCGACGGTGGCAGGAATTCTGGCGGAGTTGAAGAAGAAAGGAAAGGCGAACTACCAGGCGATTTATGAGCGACATGGGATTCCGAAAGAGCGGTCGTTTGGCGTGCTCGTTTCGGAGTTGAAGAAGATTCAGAAAACGATCAAGGGCGACCAGGCGCTGGCGATGGAGCTGTACAAAACGGGGAAGATGGAGCCGATGTACCTGGCCGGGCTGGTGGCAGATGGCGCGAAGATGAGCAAAAAAGAGTTGCAGGCGTGGGCGGAGGGTTCGCACGGAATGCCGATGATTTCTGAATACACGGTGCCGTGGGTGGCGACGGAAAACGAAGCGGCGCGAGAGCTGGCGCTGGAGTGGATGAAGTCGAAGAAAGAATCCGTAGCGGCGTCAGGTTGGTTCACGTATGCGGGATACGTTTCGACGCAGCCGGATGAGAAATTGGATTTGGAAGAGATTCGTGGATTGATGCGGCGTGCGGTGAAAGAGATTAATGGAGCGCCGAATCGCGTGAAGTACACGATGAATGGATTTGTGATTTCAGTGGGCGGCTATGTGAAGCCGCTGTTGAAAGAAGCAAAAGCGATTGCGAAGGAACTCGGGAAAGTAGAAGTGGATGTGGGAGAGACGGAGTGCAAGGTGCCCTTTGCACTGGAATATATCGAAAAGATTGAGAAGATGGGACGCATTGGAAAAAAGAAAAAGACGATGAAGTGCTAGAGGTGGCACGGCAGGTGCCAAGTGAAATAAGCGAAGGCTGAAGAGGAGAACGGACCAAAGAATCGGGGCGAAACATCTAACTTTTGACCAGGTGTGGTGATGCGACGCACGGAAGCAAAAGGGTAGATGGATGACGGTAGAAAAAAGCGTTTCGTCACCAGCGACGAATCTGAACGGCAATTCCAACAACAAGAATGTGAAAGCGGAATGGCACCGACGAAGGCCAGTGCGAATTGCAGCGCTAGCTACTGCTGCAATTCTAGTTCTAGCAGTGACACTGGCTTGTGTTTACTGGCCATTTTCAAATGAACGTGTCGCACGTTCGATCGAAGAGGAGTTTGCGGGCAAGGTAACCATCGGACATTTCCGGACTACAGTGTTCCCCCATCCAGGCGGCGTGGCGGAAGACGTGGCTTTCCGCTGGCAAACAAACTCGCCGAACCAGGCGCCGCTTGTGACCGCGAAAAGGCTGACCATTCGGGCAAATTACTGGGACTTTCTAATGCGGCCCGGGTACGTTTCGCGGATGGTGCTCGAGGATTTGCAAATTCATGTGCCGCCCAAGGGCTCAGGCACGCGGCCGATGGATATTCCAGCAACCAGCACTCGAACGAGGATAGGCGAAGTCATTGCAGATGGCGCGTTGTTGCAGATCGCGCGAAGAGATGGGGAACCACTGAAATTTCAAATTCATTCACTAAGGCTGTGGTCTGTGCAGGAAGGCGCGCCTTTTTTCTATGAGGTTGCGGTGAAGAATCCGTTGCCCCCGGGTGAAGTCCATTCGAGTGGACAATTCGGGCCGTGGAACAGCAGCGCACCGAAGCAGACGCCAGTCAGCGGAAAATATTCCTACGAAAAAGCGGACCTCGGCGTATTTAAGGGAATTGCCGGAATTCTTTCCTCCGAAGGCGAGTTTCAAGGAACGCTCGGCCAGATGGAAGCACGCGGAAAAATCGCGATTCCTGACTTTGAAGTGACACGCAGCAATCATTCCGTGCCGGTGAAAAGTGAGTATCAAGCGGTAGTGAACGCAATGAACGGCGACGTGGCACTGAAGCGCGTGGACAGCACCGTAATCAAAACAAGAGTGATTGCAAGCGGGAGCGTTGCTGGTCGCGAAGGCGCGGGCGGAAAATTTACTTCGATCGATTTGGCCGTAGACAAAGGAAGAATCCAGGATGTGCTCCGCGTGTTTTCGAAAGCTCCGAAGCCACCCTTGAATGGCGCAACGGGCTTTCGTGCGCATGTTGTGATTCCCCCAGGAGACGCTCCTTTTCTCAAAAAAGTAGTACTCGTCGGAGATTTCGGCGTGGCAGATGCGCAATTTACCAAACCAAAGACGCAGGAGAGCGTTACCGAGCTGAGCATTCGCGGAGGCGGGAGAAAGCCGGAAGAGGCGCAGGAGGATCCCGATAATCTCGTCTCCGATCTCTCCGGCCACGTGGAACTGCGCGACGGAATCGCCACGTTCATCGATTTCCGCTTCATCGTCCCGGATGCAAAAGCAACGATGCACGGCACGTACAACGTAATTGATGAAAAAGTGGACCTCCACGGAATCCTGCGCACGACCGCGAAATTTTCTGAAACCACCGGCGGTTTCAAGTCCGTGCTGCTCAAATTCTTCGATCCCTTTTTCAAACGAAAACGAGGCGGCGGAAAGGTTCCCGTGCAACTGACGGGCACGTATTCCGATCCGCATCCGGGATTGGAATTAGTTCGATAACCTTCGGTTCTTTACAACGTTTTGGCAAATAAAGAGCGCCGCCCCGATTGAAATCGAGGCGGCGAGTTTTAGCACAGCGAAACTAACGACTGACGTCGCGATTCATAGCTCTATCGTTGGCTCCGTCAAGAGACGTGCAGCTTCGTAGTCTGCCCGATCGTAACCGCCACTCGCTCCTGATAGATAGTTTGGCCGTCGTAATTACGCAATTCGATTTCGTGATTACCCGGCCGCAGCCCGAATTTGTTGTGGTCCTTCAAATTGGCCGCAAAGCCTCCATCGATGTAGACGTTAGAGTCTTTCTGCTGGTGGTGAGCTTCGATCTTCACTTCACCATAGTTCGCTGCGTATCGCGGAGGATAGTAGTAGTAGTCGTAAGGGAAAAACGGGCCGTAGAAGAACGGTCCCGGCTCCACGAATACGACGCGATGCCTGATTCGCTGTGCAGACACCGTGGGCGTCACACCAAGGAATAGAGCTCCCGTGATGGCAGACGCCAGTGCTATCGAACCTAATCGCATGGTTTTGCGCATTATCGGGTCCTCCTAACTAGATAGAACCCGATTGCGGTGAGATTGTTTATAGGGATTTTGTTGTAGTAATAGGACGGCTAGTTGGTCTGCGTGGTTGTAGACTTCGGAAAGTACAAATTCATTTTTCTACAGAAAACAAACTACATTCAGGAAGTCGAGCGTCCTAAACAGCCCCAACCTTTTGGGCCCACCCAGAGAAGAATCCAACAAGAAAACCTTGAAAGTGTCCTGAAGTGAGCAGACGGGTGTCTGCGGGGCTTCTATCCTTGTGAGCATGTCCTGCTTTCCCACATACAAAGAAATGAGGCGCAAAGGACACTGCCATAACCCATAACACGGGGCGGAGCTGCCTGACGGCGAGTGCGCAAATGACCTTCCAAAAGAAGTACAGAAACAAAAGGAGAATTACAGATCATGAAGAACCGATGTCTTTACTTGAGTTTAGCTTTGCTGAGTATTTGTCTATTCATTCCGCAGAAATCACTGGGCCAGTCCACGATTTCCTGCAACTCCGACGATATGGCGCGACATTCCTGCTCGGTGGATGTACGAGGCGGAGTGCGCCTGGTGATGCAGCGCAGCGACGCCGCCTGCAAGGAAGGCTACAGCTGGGGAACTGACGAAAATGGCGTCTGGGTGGATCACGGATGCCGCGCGGATTTCGCAGCCGGCGAATACAGGAACGACCAAAATCAGAACGGAATTTATCAGGATGTGAACCGCGACAATCGGGATGACAATCGCAACCGTCAGGACGACCGGAATTCGCAAACGATTTCCTGCAACTCCGACGATGAAAAGAGACACTCCTGCTCGTTTGATACGCGAGGCGGAGTGCGCCTGCTGGCACAACACAGCGAGGCGGCTTGCACGGAGGGTTATAGCTGGGGCTCCGACGAACGGGGTATTTGGGTAGATCACGGATGCCGAGCGGATTTCACGGTTGGGCGGAATGCCGTCTTTCAGGATCAGAGTGGGGCGAATCGTGACGTGAATCATGACGGCCGCGTTGACGACCGCGATAGGCACGACGACCGAAACGCACAAACGATTGCGTGCAACTCCGACGACATGAGAAGGCATTCTTGCTCCGTGAATACACGAGGCGCAGACGTGCGGATGGCGACACAACATAGCGATGCTGCGTGCACTAAAGGCTACAGCTGGGGCACGAACAAGCGCGGGATTTGGGTCGATCATGGATGCCGGGCGGATTTTGTGGTGACTAATAGAGACCATCAGAATTCCTGGCGGTAAGGGATTTAGTTTGTAGGTTTCCAGGTCAGGCGAGGGGGCAAAGTTTGCCCCCCTCTTTTTGTTTGTTGGTTTAGGGGTACCCCCTCCCCTGTTTTTGTAAGTGTTCATTCTAAAAGAGTTTGGTTTTCTGTAAGTGCTTTAGAATCAGCAGTTACAGGTGTTTTTGCAAGTGTTCATTCTACAGGGGTTACAGGTAAACATAACATTCCGCTTTGGGTTCTATTGAAGCCTATCGGGCCACATTTGGTCACCTGAAAATGAAAAACGCCGACAGGGTGCCGGCGGTGTGAAAACTGGACAGTATTTCCTGATTCGTACTATAAACGAAACGGTACGGGTTGTCAAGGAAAAACCCGGCATTGCCTCCGGATGAGCACGGGTGCAGCCCGCCTGATCACCGTAAGAGCGGCCCAGCGCTCACGATGAAGCTATTGACAAATTCGCAATTTGCGAATTCAATGGGATAAGCCGACATTGCACGTAATCAGCCGAAAGAAGCTGCTGGAGGCCTCCGAAAAGCACGCCGATATCGGCGCGGCGCTTGATGTCTGGTACCGGATTGCGAAAAAGGCGGTTTGGAAAAATTTGATGGAAGTGCGCCGGCAATTGCCGACGGCAGACGCGGTAGAAGAGTTCACGGTTTTCAACATCAAGGGCAACGCGTACCGGTTAATTACAGAAATCAACTACCGAACAGGAAGAATCTTTCTGCGATATGTATTGACACACGCGGAATACAGCAAGGGAGGTTGGAAAAAGTGAGCACACTGGTCATTAACCCGGAGTATGAGGCACTTCTTCGCAAAATTCCTCCCAAGGTGATTCGGACGGAGAAGGAAAATGAGGCTTATACGGAAATTCTTTACGAGCTGGACAAGCGAGCCACGAAATTGACGGCAGCGGAAAAGGAATTGGCGGAGCTGTTGACGCTACTGATCGAGGATTTCGAAGAGAAGCGTTACAAACTGCCCAAGGGAAAGCCGCTCGATGTGATTCGCTATTTGATGGAAGAGCATGATTTGCTGCAGAAGGATCTAGCGGCCGTGTTTGGAACGCCGAGCATAGTTTCGGAAGTGTTGAGTGGCAAGAGGGATTTGAGTAAAGAGCAGATTGCACGGCTCAGCGTGCGGTTTCATGTTTCGCCGGAGTTGTTTTTTTAGGGGTTATGACGGCATCCGGCGGGATTGAGCGTGGCGCGACTCAACGGGAGGCCGAACGCGGTATTTCAAGAGACGATCAACGGAGCCGGCCACTTTGAGTTGTTCGAAGGCCCATTCCAAGAGAACTTCGCCAACATTGCCAAGCTTGCGCTTCTCGCGAGCGGCAAACTCCTCTAAGTCAGCGCGCAATGCCTGGCGGACTCGCAAGCCGACTTGTGCTTTCCACTCACCCATTGTCGTCCCTCTGGTTGCTGAATATTTCGATTCCTCTCCTCTTATCTTTTTGTGGGAACCGACACGACGACGAAAGGGGAAGGAGATGGGAGGCGAGTTGTGTGGAAAACAGGAACCCGCTACCTTTTCTGGCAGCCATGGTTGCACCTCAGCAGTGCGACGGTGGTTGGGGGCGCTTCCGGTGTTCTAGCACGATGCGTCCCGCTTTGACGCTTCAACGGAGCATGGTCAGCAGCACAGCATGCTGACTAAACATGAAGAACAATAAACGTTCTACATTGACAATGTCAAGGACTTTCGACGAGAAAAGAGTGCCGCTGGAGGAGCTGATTTCTCAGGCTGAAGCAGCCCGGCTCCGCGGCGTAACGCGCCAGGCGATCAAACAGCTAGTGCAAAGAGGTAAGTTTAAGGTTTATTCAATCGGCGGAAAGATTCTCCTGGACCGCCGTGAAGTTCGCGCTTACAAACCAAAGCGCACGGGTAGGCCGCGGAAATCAAAGTAAACGGTAAGAGCCGCTGCCGAAGATCTTTTTCGGAATTTCAGGAGCGTCCCACTCGCGACGTGCTGAACGGTTAAGCGAGTTTAGCTGACGCGATCTTGAGCGCGAGTTCAATTCGATTGACGACCTGCTCAAGGCGTCTGCCGTTCAAGAGCGGCACATATTGGGCATTGCAGGTAAGAATTTTCGCGTAGAGCGCGCGCGAAGCGGGCGAGCCATCCCAAGAGCGGCTTTCGGTTTCCAAGCAGTTGCCGAGCCACTTCAAAAGAAGCTCGGGTGAAATAAGTTTTCGCACGTCCTTTTCAAGTAGAGATTGTTCGGCGGCAGGGCCGGCAACTCCGGCTTCCAGTGCGACCCGAAAGGTTTGTGCGGGCCATTGAAACCCTATATTTTGCACTTGCTGGGCAGGGTCTGGAGGGTAGGTCGTCGTATTCCGCATGACATCTCGAAAAACGCGCTCATAGTCGGGAAAGTTGGCTGCGAGCGCTTTCCGTATGGCGGCGGGGGACGCCATGCCAATGTACGAACGCAACGCATCCTTTTCCAAGAATACAATTCGTTCGATCCGGGTGAATTCTTCCGCCAGTGCGGAAAGAAAATAGAGCCTGGTGGACCACCAGTAAGGACTGCTGCGCAGATTTACTGCGACTACCTTTACGTCCGCTTGCTGCATGGCTTTGGTAATCGCGGTGACGAGCTCGGGCGTGGCCGACCCTTGTAATTCCTGAAAGGCGGCGGCAATTTCATAACTGACTTCAGCCACAACTTCTTTTAGTGCGAATTCAACACCACCAACTTTGAAGCCCTTTATGTGTTCCCAAAGAACAGAGAGCGCGATTGGAGTGGCAGACACCGCGGAAAGTGTCAGTTTCTGGGCAAATGTGAGTGATGCAGTGGACCTGCTCAGAGCAAGAAATACAATCGCGGCAACTGCCAAGACGCAATAGGCGACCAAAGCAATCTTGAACCGGTCTTTCAACGTAGGCGTGGGCATGGCTGACTTTCTGGGAGGGGAGGCTGCGGAGTTTTGCGTAGAGTAGCACCAGATGCTTCCTGATGCCACTCGCTTGCACTCCTCACTAAGCAGATCCCTCACGTTCGTTCGGGATGACAGAAATTCAAAAGCCGGAAAAAGGAAGAGGGCACGATATATCGTGCCCCTACAAAAACCGGGAAAAAGATGGCGATTTAAAATCGCCGCTACAAGAGCGGTGGAAGAGCACTGTTTTCTGTTTTGCGTTCCTTTTCGGAGCGGGCTGCGAGCCTGCGATTGGCGACTCGGGATGCCGGCGACACAATCAGTTTTCTAGTCATCTCGCGAAACACGCGGCTCCTGGAGATGATTGCCGCAAGCGGCGGGGACACTTTTTCATAGAGCTGCACAAGGATGCGCCCGCGCGAGTCAGTCATCAGGCATTGATCCCGGAAGGTACGCAGTGCGGACATTTCGGCTGTGTCCGCCTCGCATGCCGTCGCGATGAAACACTTCGACGGAGGCGGCGGCGGTGGCGGGGAAACGAAGGTGTACAAGCTGCGGAAGAAGCACAATATGGTCTCACCCGACGAATAGGTGACGGGGGTTGTGTGTTGCGGGTCCGCAGTATCAAAACGCATCCAAATGGTGTCGTCGTTGGGGTGGTTCGGGTCGTAGATGTGAATTCCAACTTTAGTGCCAACGGTGACGTAGCCATAGGCAAGGACCTGATGATTCTTGCCCATTAGAGTGGGGTCAGTCGACTTGATCTCGACCAGCCCGATGGGGGAGAGAATACCCGCATCGATATCGGCCTGGATTTTCGGCCATTCCTCCATGACCATAACCCAAGCTCTGCCATGGGGAGCCAATCCTGTATTGCTCGCAACCGTTTCGTGATCCGGCAGGGCCGGGTCCATCAACCACATGTACGTGGCTGGCCCGGGGCCGAAAGGGGGCGTGGGGGTGAAGAAGGGTGGCGGAGGAGGAGGGGGAGGAAGAGCGAGGTCGAAGCTCTCGAACAGCCGCCTCACTACGTAATCGAACAGGGTGCCTGACGAAGGAGCCGTGGCATCGGGCCACATGGAGATGCCGGATTGGAAGAAGTCTCGAGCTGCGTAAACCATGCCGCCACACAGCCCATTGGAAGCACTCCCAATCGGGATGTTTTGCCCTAGCACACTGATCGTCAGCAGGGGGACGTTAGGCCAAGTTGAGTTCGAAAAGTGGAAGCCAGATGTGCTCGGGAGGAAACCAGGAACGCTGTTGTTCGCGGCCATGAGTGTTTTCTCCTCTCCGTTCTATTGCTCTGTTGCGTCGCAAAAAAAACAGCTCCGGTGTTCAATTCCTGCTTGCCGTTCAGACTTCCGGAGCAATACTCGGCGTTCCAAATACGTCCGCCGAATAGTTCTTCAGTAAATTGTGCTGTTCCGTCAAGAAACGTTGCACATGTGTCAGCATGTGCCGCAGAAAAACGCCACCAGGAGTATCCTAGGCGGGAAGGCAGGTACCCAGCCTGCTAGCGCGCAAATCCAAAGAAAATCAGGAGGAACCATGGCCGAACTCATGGGGTCCCAGGACAAAAACTTTTTTGCTGGGCTCGTCGACTTCGGATTCCGGCAGCAGCAAGTGCGGCGGCTCGTGAAAATTCTGTATGTGATTGCGGTGCTTGGAGGATTTATCACGGTGGTGGCGGAAGTGGTGCTTGGATTTCAGCAATCGCAGTCGCAGGGATTGGTGGCGCTAGTGGCGGGCATTGTGGCTTTTTTTGTGTGGGTGCTGCTCTCGCGTTTGCTGTTGGAGCTGGCTATCGTTCAGCTGCGAACGGCCGAAGGGATTGAACGCGCGACGCATGCGGGCGGCTGAGCGACGGTTACGGCGCGGCTAAAGCCGCGCCCTCCCAAATCAAGAAAAGAATAGTGAAGCACCTTTTAGCGAAGAGAATCGTCCGCTAAGGAGCTGGACTGTGTCTCCGTGTTGGGAGGGGCGGAGCGGTGTTGCCGGGGTCCCTCACGTTCGTTCGGGATGACAGAAAATTCAACGGCAGGAAAAAGAAAGAGGGCACGACATATCGTGCCCCTACAACAGGAGAAAAATTATAGAAAAAAGGGCGCGCTAAAGCGCCGCTCCTACAGGGACGGAAAAAACCGAACCAAAAGATGGCGATGTGAAATCGCCTCTACAAAGGCGGGAGAGTTGAGGGTCGGCGCCAGGAGACGGGTTCGATGGGGCCGAGGAGGAAGAACCACGAGACAGCGCCGAGGATGGACATGAGAGCGGCGAGTAGGAAAGCGTAAACGAAAGAGCCGGTGTGCTGGACGAGAAGGCCGGTGATGACGGGAGCGGAGATTCCGGCGAAATTGCCGATGAAGTTTTGCAGGCCGGTCCAGCGGCCGGAAGCGCGAGGGCCAGCGAGAATTTGCGGGATGACCCACGTGTTGGAAATGTTGAAGCCGTAAAACGCGGCGGCGAGCAGAAGAAGAACGATGGCGAGCTGAGTGTTTGCGATGGCGCAGGCGGCGAGGGCTAGTCCACCGAGAGCCTGGCCAGCGGCGATCATGGATTTGCGAACGCGCGTGACGCTGCGGCCAGAATTGATGAGGCGATCGGAAGCGTAGCCGCTGCCGATGGCGACGATGGCCATGAGTGCGTAAGCGAGCGCTCCGATTTTTCCCATGCGCGCGAGAGAGAACTGGCGCACATGGACGAGATAGTAGGGCAGCCAGGTGAGCAGAAAATATAAAAAATAGTTGCCGCCGAAGTGGCCGAGAAAAGTTCCCCAGGCGGAGCGATGGACGAGGATATCCACGATGCCGGGAGAGGACTCGGTTTCGTTTGCCGCTGCTGTGGGAACCGTTGACCTGGATGAACGCGGCATGTCCAGGAACCAGAATGGAATCCAGAGGAAGGCCACAGCGCCAAGCGCGACGAAATACGGACGCCATCCATAGCGCTGCATGAGCGTGCCGCCGAGAAGCAATCCAAATGCGGGGCCGGCGCAAACGCCGATGTTGATGCAGGCGTTGGCGAAACCGCGATTGCGCGCAGGAAAATGGCGCACGAGGATTCCCGCGAAACACGGATAGGCGGTGGATTCTCCGACGCCGAGGAAGAGGCGGCAGAGGAGGAGCGCGGCGAATCCATGCGAGAGGCCGGTGAAGAACGTGGCGGCGGACCAAACGGCAAAGCCCGCGATGAGCACATAGCCGGCTTGAAAACGGTCGGCAAGCCAGCCGGAGAGAATCAGGAACGGAGTATATGTCCAGAAGAAGGCGGAGAGGAGGAGGCCGAGTTTTTGAGGAGAGAGGGAGAATTCGAGCTCGAGCGTGGGCGCAGCAATGGAGAGTGCGCCGCGATCGATGTAAGAGATGAAGAGGGAAAGAAACAGGAGTTCAAGAATGATCCAATGAGGGCGAGAGAATTTGTCGGGTTTAGGAAAATCATCGGGAGAATGCACGGCGCGGGAATTCTGTAACAGGAGCGGGAAAAGAGCAATTGAGGAAGGGATTTGCTTCAGCGAGCGGCGAGGGCATTGACATCGAAGAGAGATCCCTCCACTCCGTAGCCCGGCGTGCAAACACCGCACGCAGGAAGAAACCGGGTTATTCCGGTCGGGATGACAGAGTGATTTTGGGTAGGCCGGGTGGAGCACGGACAAATTTAGTTGGAACTAGACGTAGGAGGCGCCGTAGCGAAAGAGGTTGGCGCCGGGGAGTTCTTCGACGCGCTTGATGCGAGCGTTGACGAAGATGGCGGGGTGGCCGGGAGAAAACGGAACGGCAACCTGGATTGTGGCGTTTTCTTCGTAGCGTTTGCGGCTGCGGAAGCAGAGGCCGCCTTTGGAGACGTTGTCGCACTCGACGAGCTCTTCGGTTGCGGCGTCGAGGCGGATGCAAGCGGTGAAGCCGACGCGGGTGCGGACGTGGCGGCGGCGATTCGGTTTTCCGCCACCGGCGAATGCGGGAGGCGGAGCGGGCTTTGGTGCAGGGTGAGTTTCTTGAACCGCGACCGCAGTGGCGGCGGGCTGTTGAGGAAGGAAACTGGAGTGGACGATTTCGTCGAGAACAGTGGTGGCTGCATAGGCGGATTGCGGAGCGGCGGCTGGCGGAGTGAGCGAAGGAGTGTTCGCAAAAGTTGGAAAAGAAAGCGGTGGGGCGGGTTCGCATGCCGGCGCTGGGGCTTGTTTGCGCGGGGAGTCAGAAACGTCACCGTTGGCGTGCTTCCAGGGAGTGGTTTGGCCGCAGGAGTCGCAAAAGCGCAGGACGGTTTGGCTGGCGAGGTAAACGTCGGATTCGATTTCCGTGGGCTGGACGAGGCTGCGCTCGCTGCAAAAACAGCACTCGAGGGGAATGCTGGGCGGGAGGAGATGCTCCTGTTGGGGAGACGGAAAATCGATTTGCCAGAAATCGAGAGTGGGATTAGAGAAAGCAACGCCGTAGACGTTGCCGCGCGGGTCTTCGCCGAGATGACCGACGAGGCGAATTTCAGTTTCGCGACCAGTGCCGGGAAGGCGCATGGTAAGGGTTTCGTCGGGGGAGAATTTGTTGCGGGAGAGGATGCCGGCGCCGTGACGGCTGAGAACGAGAGTGCGGGTCTCTTCGGAGAAGACGCGGCCGGAAGTGTCCGTGCCGAGGAGAACGATTGGAATTTCCTTAGAGATGCGGCCGCTTCTGCGCACACCATTCATAAGTGGCCGCTCGGGGGCCAAAGGAGATATCGGATGGAACGGGCGAAGGCTTTAGGGAGGGTTGGTACGGGGGTACCAAACGAACGGCGAGCCGGAGCCCAAGGAAGTACCGAATGAAATGAATCGGGCGGACTAGTGACGCGGACAGAGGCCAGGAGCAGGATTGGGGTGTAAGAGGAAGTCGAAATTGGAGCGAATGATGGTCCTGGCGATTCTTACGATTTGCGCAGTGCTGGTGCTCTTAAGCGCGGCGGCAACAAAAGGACCCCAAGAAGTGCGGAGTCAACGCACAAGAGATTGAACTCCAGTGTAGTGCCCTCCATCCCCCACGCCCGAGCCGCCAGTGCCCCCACTGGCGGCTCAATTTTTTGAGTCGTCAGTTTTAACTGGTTAACGCAAGAGAAAGAGTTGTGCAGGAATTCAGATGGGCTGGAAAATAAAAAGGGGGCTGGTGCAAGCCCCCTTCTCTTAATCGACCCCCCAAACCGGACCCAGTCGAGGTTGGGTTCCGGCCACCCCGGGAAGCCAATCTTTATAAGTTGTTACAGAAGAGAGCACTTGGTGTGCCAGTGCAGGAAAAAATCAAAAGATTCATTTAGTGAATTGAAAAGGTGAGAGTTAGGGATGTGCAGGGTTGTGAAGCTGGCAGATGGGAGTTGGGAATTCTACAAAATCCCACAGAGGAGGTGGGGATTCGCTCCATTCTTTGGGAGTGAATCCCCGATTTATGGGCGAGTTCCAGTGGAAATGGGCGGGATCTCTAATCAGCCAATGAGAAATTGATCTCAACTACAGTTTTAACTTCAACAGCCTTTCCATCAACGAGGGTTGGCTGGTACCTCCAATGCTTGACTGTTTCCAAGGATGATTTCGCAAGCAGCGGATCGCCGGAAATTACGGTGAGTTTCTTCACCGATCCATCTTTGGCAACAATCGCCTGGAGTTTGACTACTCCTTGAATGTTCTTGTCCTTGGCTTCCTGCGGATATCGCGGGCTGGGAGAAAATTCTTTGATGAGTTTTGCCTGCATGTCTTCCTGAGCGAGAGTGATGCGGGACGGGCTGAGTTCGGCCCAGAGCCCAAAAGCCAGGATGAGCATGCAGACGGCGAGGATGTAACGTGGCTTTACGACGCGAAAGAATGAAGCGAGTGGCATGGAATTCCTCCGATGAAATTGTTGAACGGCGACTGAAAGCTGTTGTTGGGTGCGAACATCGTGCGGGGCTTCGGTGACAGTCCACTTTGAAAGAGACAAGGATGTATCGCGCAACTTTGCGACGAGGTCAGAACACTGAATGCAATGAGAGATGTGGGCACGGACTTCATCGGCCTGGGGAGGCGAGAGTTCACCGTCATAAAAAGACATGATGGTTTCGGGATCGAAAGGATGCGTGTTCATGAAAGTTCTCCGAGGGGAACGGAATTCGCGGCAGCGGTCGGCTCGAGATGTTCGCGAAGTGAGAGGCGGGCGCGAAAAAGGCGGGAGCGGACGGTATTTAAAGGAAGTTTTAGTAAGTCAGCGATTTCCAAGTAGCTGAGTTGTTCGAATTCGCGCAAGAGGAGAATTTCGCGATCGGTCGCGTCCAGGCGGGAGAGCGCCTGGCGAAGCCAGAGAATTTCGTCGTTGTTTCTGGGTGCGTCTGGGGCGAGTTCGGACTTCTCATTCGAGCCGAAGAAAAAGGAGCGGAAGGTAGTCTTGCGGCGGTCGTCGCGAAGAATTTTGAAAGCGATGGTGTAGATGTAAGTGCGGAAGAGCGCGCGCGGTTGATAACGGAAAGCGGCGCGAATAAGGGCGAGGAATGTTTCTTGCGCGAGCTCTTCGGCGCGGGAAGGATCTGATGTGCGACGGCGGATGAAGGCAAAAATTCGCCGGTGGTAACGGGAGAAGAGTTCGTCAAAAGAAGCGGTGTCGCCGTGAGAAAAAGCGAGCATGAGTTGCTCGTCGGTTTGGTTGGAAGAATGTGGGGCGTTTGTCATGGTTTCGGTTGTGGCGCAACTCCACTCTAGCCTTTGCCTACTGTAATGGCGCCAACAGAGAAATAGTTCCCACCAGGGATCAACTGAAAGGGGCCGCTTCGGAAAACGGCCCCTACAACGATGTGGTTCATCTCAGTTTGCAGAGGAACTGAAACTATGCGGATTCGCGGACGAGAGGGACGCGAGAGTGGCGCCAGAGATAGCGCGCCGGGAAAAAGAGCACAGCAGCCCAAAGGACAAAAGAGGGGCCATAGCTAACGAGAACAAGCAAGAGAGCGGAAAGGCCATGGATGGCGTCGGCAAGACCGGAACCTGCGGCGCTGCGCAGTTGCGCGGAAATGGTTTCGACGGGAGCGTCGCGTTCTTCGCGAAGGGAGAAATGGATATTGGAAAAGACGACGCGATTGTCGAAGCTGTGGCGCTGGAGTTCCATCTGAACGATGTCGCCATGAAGAGTTGCGAGCTGGCGTTCAATGGAAGCGAGATCGATGATTTTTCCGTCGTGGTCTTTCAACAAGAGTTGAAGACGGCGCTCGTTGTTTTGCGCGTTTTGCAGGCGGGCTTCGATGTCGCCACGCTGCTGTACGATTTCGTCGGCCGCTTCTTCGTCCTGCTCGACATTGCCTATGGATTTGAGATCGGCGAGTGCGGATGGATATTCGGACGCGGGAACTTTCAACGTCGCGGATAGAGTGCTGCCAGAAGGCTGTCCAACCATGCGAAGTTTTGCAGCATAGCCACGGTGCTTTTCAAGGATGTCTTCCATAGAAGAGCGAGCGTGGACGAAATTTTTGGTGATGACGGCGAGTTCGGCGGAATAGGCGATGCGAGGTTCCGCGCCGGTGGCTGAAAGATATTGACCTCGAGATAGGGCTTCCGCAGCGTTGAGTGATTTCATAGCCGCGTCGTTGTTTATGAACGAACTCGAAGTATCGGTTTGGCTTTTGGCATAGTTCTCGAACTCATGTGTTGCGAGGGCTTGGGGAGGAATCAGGATGCGCTTGCTCATGCCGTGCTGTGAGGTAAGGACAGTCAGCAGGCAGAGAACGACCAATGAGCCTGCGACCAGAAGTATCCTGCGGCGTGCCGGGGACAGAGCCACGAACTCTTGAGAAATGAAATGCCACGGACCTTTCATTGGAATGCCTCCTGTTCGGTCGGGGTTAGAACGGGGGATGCGGGAATTCTTGCAGGATTTTTGAAGCGCAAAACGGAGCGCTGGCGCATGGACTAAACGTTGAGGTCAATACGTCGAGAAAAAAGGGGTGATCAGGCGCCGATGGAGGAGCGGAGGGCGGCGGCGATGGAATGGGAGAAGCGCTGGACATCGGAATCGTGTTCGGCTTCGACCATGACGCGGGCAAGTTGCTCGGTACCGGAGTAGCGGAGGACGATACGGCCGTTTTCGCCGAGGGCGGAATTGGCTTCTGTAAGGGCTCGGACGACTTCGGGGAGGGATTCGAGCGGGGGCTTGGATTTTACTTTTACGTTGACGATGGTTTGCGGGTAGTCCTTGAAGCCGGAGACGAGGGAATCTAGGCTGCCTTTTAGCGCAACGAGAGAGGCAATTTTTACAGCGGTAAGGAGACCGTCGCCTGCGGGTGAGTCATCGAGAAAAATGACGTGGCCGGATTGTTCGCCGCCGAGGACGTTGCCGCTTTTGAGCATTTCTTCAAGGACGTAGCGGTCGCCGACGTTGGTGCGCGCAAGAGAAATATTTTCGCGAGCGAGGATGCGTTCGAGGCCGAGGTTGGACATGGAAGTGGCGACGACTCGATCGCCGGGAAGTTTGCTTTGAGCTTTGAGGTAGCGCGCGACGGCGAGGAGAACACCGTCACCATTGATGACTTTTCCGTCGGAAGAGACGAACAGGGCGCGGTCCGCGTCGCCATCGAAGGCGACTCCAAAGGCTGCACGTTCGGCAGGAACGCGCTGCTGCAATTTTTCGAGATAGAGCGAGCCGCAGCCTGCATTGATGTTGCGGCCGTCGGGTTCCGTACCCATACGGAGCACATCGCAACCGAGTGAAGCAAAAAGTTCCGGGCCTAGTTGATAAGCGGCGCCGTTGGCGCAATCGAGAACGATACGAAGTCCGTTTAGAGGCGCGCCTGAAATCACACGGCTGCGGAGAAAGTCCAAATATTGCTGGTGGAGTGAATCATCCGCCTTAAGCGCGGGGGAAACAATGGCCGGCTTTTCGGTGCGATGCTTGAGAATCCCGGCTTCGATTTCTTCTTCGACAGAATCAGGGAACTTCATGCCTTCGTGGGAGAAGAGTTTTACGCCGTTGTCCTGATAAGGATTATGCGATGCGGAGACAACAACACCGACATGGAAATCATTTTGGCGGACAAGGCAGGCAACACCGGGAGTAGTGAGCACGCCTGCGAAAGAAACGGAAGCGCCACCGTGGGCGAGTCCAGCGGCGACGACTGAGGCGATGTGCGGGCCGGATTCACGGGTGTCGGTGCCGATGAGTGCGTGCGGGGAAACGTGATCACGGTGGAGAAACTCCGCGACAGAGCGGCCAAGCGCGAAAAGAGTGGCGTCGTCGAGGGGAGGAGTTCCGGGTAGGCCGCGGATACCGTCCGTACCAAAAAATTGTCTAGGCATAGGGTGAGAGGCCGCCAGGGACTGACCGATAAAAAGTTTAGCACAGCGATCGAGGAGAGCCGGAGAGGCCAAAGGCGAATGTGCTAACGTGTAGCGGACGGAGCGTGATTTGGCGTGAGCGAAACAGAAATTCGAACGACAGCAATGCAGGCGACGCCCAAAGAACGCGAGTACGTGCGGCTGAAGGGGTCTACATTCAGCCTACGCGTGATTGCGGCGGGAATTTTGCTACTTTTTGTGTACTACGCGCAAGGCGTGGTGATTACGCTGATTTTGTCTATTTTGCTGGCCTACTGCCTGGACCCTCTGGTTGAGCTGATGGAAAGGTTGCGAATTCCGCGGACGATCGGGGCCATGGTGACTGTGTTGCTGATGTGCGCCGTGCTTGTGGCAATGGGATATGCGATGTGGATGCGGACTTCGGATTTTGCGGAGAACTGGCCCAAATATGAAGACGTTTTGAAAAAAGCGGCGGGCGCGGTGGAAGCGAAGATTTCGCGGATTGAGGGACAAGTTTCGGAAATTGGACCGGCGCCAGCGCCGGGTGTCACGAGGGTTTCGACGACGGACTCGGGGCTGGTGCACACGATGATCCTGCGCGGGATGGGATCGCTGTACGCGCTGGTTCTGGAAATTACGTTTGTGCCATTTCTGGTTTTTTTTATGCTGGCGGGAAAGCGGGAAGCCTGGCATGGGACGCTCCAATTATTTCCACCGTCGCGACGAACCCAAGTGAAGGAAACGCTGGATGATTTGCGCGAGGTTTTGCGCGATTACCTGGCGGGAATGATCGTGCTTACGCTGCTGGTAATTGCGATGAGCAGTCTTTTCTTCTGGGCGTTGGGGCTTGAGTATCCAATTTTGACTGGAGCGGTTTCCGGGTTCCTGAATATGGTGCCTTACATCGGGGCGGTGCTGGCGTGGCTGCCGGCGTTTTTGCTGGCTCTGGCAAAGTGGCAAACGCTGGGAATGTTCGTGCTGATTGCAGGCGGGCTGACGGCAATTCACGTGTTTGCGTTGAACCTGATTGCGCCGCAGATTGTTGGACGCAAGGTGAGATTGAACGCGGTGGCGATTACGGTGGCGCTACTTTTTTGGGGCTGGGTGTGGGGTGGAATGGGGCTGGTGCTTGCGATTCCCATTACGGCAACGCTGCGGGTGATTTGCGACCACACAGAGGGATGGAAGCCGATTGGAAAATGGCTGAGTGCGTAACGGCTCGTTACTAGCGCGGTAGAGATGAAAACAAATTAATGTTCGCGCTTTGAATGCTTGGTAGACTGAGCAAAGTCGGACCAGCAAGTGGCCCGATTGGCGCTCCCGCACCCCCTCTTAACTGCGCGGAGCAAGTTTAGAACGCCTGAACGTCTTCCCCGTTCGAGAGCAGACGGAAAAGTCATGTCCGATTGCGCGCGGGGAGAACCCTTGCTGCGAGCATTGCTGGAAACCTCTGAGGACGCAGTCGTTGAGGTGTCTTTGGACGGCAAGATTTTGCGATGGAATCGCGGCGCCGAGCGGCTGTATGGCTATGCCGAGGCAGAGATGAGAGAGCAATCCCTGGCGCACCTGGTGCCAATTTATGAGGTGCCCGAGGTCGAAGCATTTCTGGTCGATTTGCGGCGCGGGGAGATTAGACGGAGCGAGACTTCAGAACGCCTGTCGAAGGATGGAAGCCACGTGAGTGTGGCGGTACGGCGGACAGCGATCCGGGATGAGAACGGACAAGTTACGGGAATGATTGAAAGCGCCCGTGCGCTGGAACCGAGGGAAAGCGATTCGCCGGCGGAAAAGCAGCTGCGCCTCTTGGTAGAGCAGATGCCGGTGATGCTGTGGACAACCGACCGGCATTTGCGAATTACGTCGAATTGGGGATCAGGATTTCGGCTTTCGAAAATTGGCTCGGGAAAGCTAGTAGGGCGCACTGTACCGGAGTTTTTGCGGTGCGATGACATGGGAGCGGGTCCCGTGATGAGGCATTACGATGCGATGCGCGGGATGGCGTCGCGGTTCGAATACAAGCGTGGCGAACGCGTGCTGGACATACAAGTGGAACCGTTGCGATCTCCGGAAGGAGAAATTATTGGCTGCATGGGAGTTGGACTGGATATTACGGAGCGGAAACGGTCGGAAGAGGAGGTACTGTATCAGGCGACGCATGACGCGCTAACGGGGCTGGTGAATTACCGGGAATTTGCGGAGACACTGGAGCGCGAAGTGAAACGGGCGGACCGGTCGAGGCATTCGTTTGCGGTGCTGTTGCTGGACCTGGATGGATTGAAACAGATTAACGATCGAAACGGGCATCTAGCTGGGAATCGCGCGTTGAAGCGGCTGGCGAACGCGATGAGAGAGCACTGCCGGTCGATCGATGTACCGGCGCGATATGGCGGAGATGAATTTGCACTTGTGCTGATTGACGCCGATCCGGCGATGGCGGAACAAGTTGCGGAGCGCATTCGAACCTGCTTGCAGAAAGAATCGGATGAGGCGCCGCTGGGAGTGAGCATTGGAGTTGCTTCGTATCCCGCAGATGGACGGACGGGACAAGAATTGCTGGAAGCCGCGGACCAGAGGCTCTATCAACAGAAAAAAGATGCGAGAAAGAAATTGCTGACGGCAGGATAAAGACGCCTGGCGAGGCTCCTCTGCATTTCCTTGTTTCATTTTCTGAAAAACTTCCAGGTTTGAGAATTGGTTGACAGGCTTCGCCAGCGGCGCGAAGCTGGCGCACAAGTGCATCTGACCGGGGGTAAAAATGAAGGGAATGGAGTTGCTGCTGGATATTCTGGAAGAAGGTTATTGGAAAAAGGCGTGGCATGGACCGAATCTGAAGCAGGCGCTCAAGGGAGTGACGGCAAAGGAAGCGTCCTGGCGGCCTGCGACAGGACGGCACAACATTTGGGAAGAGACACTGCATGCCGCGTACTGGAAATATGATGTGCGGCGGATTTTAGAGGGTGGGAAGCGCGGATCGTTTGTGTTGAAAGGAAGCAATTTTTTTGCGAGGCCTGAGAAAGGGCTGGCGACAGAAAGGGCTTGGAAAACTGACAAAGAGATTCTGGAAACGGAGCACGAGCGTTTGCGCAACGCGGTGAAGAGAATTTTGAAGAATGGAAAGAGTGAGAAAGTGGCGCGGCTGATTTATGGCGTGGCTTTTCACGATATTTATCATGCGGGGCAGATTCGATTGTTGCGAAGATTGCAGGGGGCGGATTAAACCGGAAAACGAAGGGTGCGGACGATTGCGGGAAGATCGGTGGCGTCCTGGAAGAGGCGAATGGCTGCGGCGCCGGCAGCTCCAGCTGCATAGCAGGAGGCAACGTTTTCGAGAGTAATGCCTCCGATGGCGATGACCGGAATCCGCACGGCTTGGCAAATTTGGCGGAGGCGCTCCACTCCCTGCGGGGGACCATAGAAGGCTTTGGAAGGCGTGTGAAAAATTGGACTGAAATAAATGTAATCGGCGCCATCGCGTGCGGCGCCGAGGGCAGCGCCGAGCGAGTGGCAGGAAACACCGATTAGAAAATCAAGGGTCTTACCGGAGTCTTTCTCGAAACGATCGACGAGGCGGCGCGCGTCTGAAACGGAGAAACCGTTTTCACTGAGATGAACGCCGCCGGCGCCGGCAGCGAGAGCAACGTCAACGCGATCATTGACGATGATGCGGGTGCGAGCGGCACGAGAACGAACGCCGTCGAGCGCCGAGCGCGTCAGACTCAGACTTTCTCCACCACACAAGTCTTTTTCACGAAGCTGAATCCAGTCCACACCGGAGGCGGCGACGGATACGACTGTGTGCAAGAGCATGGGAATGGCGTCCGAAGACGTAGCGAGCGGAAGGCTGCGCCGGTCGGTAACGTAGCAGAGAATTGGGTCAGGAAAAGGGGCGGGGAGGGACATTGGAAGGGCCTGCCTTGGATTGAATCAGACTGATGCCGACGAGAATGTCGAGGACGCCGAGGCCGCTGACGATACCTCGGAACGATGAGTGAAGCAAAAACATGCGGACGGCGGTGGGCAGATGGCCAAGGAAGTAATTCTGTTCCCAGAAATTGGACCAAGGGAGATAAAGGAGAAACGCGCCCATCTCCAAACAAAGGACGATCAAGATTACGCGAAGTGTTTTGTTCATGAACGAGAGTTAGCGCGCCCGGGGAAGAAGCGCTCAGCGAGTGGGTTTCTGAAGAGAGGCGATGCGGTCGGCAACGTCGCGATAGTCGATATTGGCCGCATAGACCTGAGAAAAGCTCTTGAGCGCCCCTTCCACATCGCCGGCAGATTCCTGGGCAACACCTAAATCATACCGCAATGCAAGAGTGCTTTCCGCGTCGACGCCGGGAGTATGAAGAGCGCGCTCGTACCAAATGGCGGCGATATTGGGCTGGCCCTTTTCCATGAAGGCGAGACCGAGGAGAGTGCAGCACTGCATGGCGTAGCGGAAGGCTTTGCCCTTGTCGTTGGCCTTGGCAACTTTTTGGAATTCGCTGATGGCTTCTTCGAGCAAGCCCATTTCGCGAAAGGCGATGCCGAGATTGTAGTGCGTTTCGAGATCTTCCTCTTCGCCACCCATTTCGCCAAGTTCGGCGCGAAATTCGTCGAAGACTTCCTTAAGAGGGCCGGATTCGGCATGCTGTTCCGGAGGAGGTGCGGCGGCAACTGGTGGCGGTTGCGGAGGCTGCACAGGAGGAGCGGGCGGTGCCGGTGCCGAAGCTCCCGGCTTGGATTGAATCGGAGCGAGCTGGTCGATCCCCATTTCGTCGAGTTCGCTCACCATGTCCGCGAGGAATTGGTCAGCGGACATGGATGCAGGAGCTTTTGCAACCGGCTGTTCAGGCGGCTTTTGTTCGAATGCGGGAACGAGCGGCTCGGGAGTGATGACGAGTTCATAGTCCTGCTGCAATTCGAATTCGGGTTCAGGTTGCGGCACCGGCACAGCAGCGGGAGGCACAGACATTGGCTTAGCGGGCGGAGGAGGCGGCGCTGCAGCGACCGGTGGCTCTTCGAAAGACATCGCGACAGGTTCCTCGTCAGGCTCTGACGCAGGACGAGGAGCGGAGGCGAGCTCCGCAGAGAGATCTTCGAAGGAACTTGCGGCACCGGAAGGCGAATCGATTACAGGTTCCAGAGGAATTTCGAATTCAGCCGGAGAATCGGCGGCAACTGGGGCAGGGGTATGCGCAGCCGGTGCAGGAGAAGGCGTTGGCGCAATATCTTCGATCGACGGCAACTCGATCTTGGTTGGAGGAGGCGGAGCAGGTTCGGCGTGGACTGTTGCTGCTTCCTGGAGCATCGAGCTCCACTCGTCCGAGAGATCCACTTCTTGAACTTCGGGAATTGCTACTTGCGCAGGAGTGGCGGCTACTTCAGGCTCCGCTTCCGCAACGGGAATTTCCATTTCTTCCGGCTGAGCGGAAACCGCTTCCACGGACTCGGCTTCGGCCGGTGCGGCGGATGGCTGGGAAAGGAGTTCTTCGTCGGAAAGACCGGCAGCGCGCTGAAAACGGCGGCGAAGTTCGCCGAAGCGTTCGGAGCTTGCGGTTTCGCCGCGCTCCTTGTGAATTTGTTCGAGCTGTGCGGCAAGTTCTGCGGTGCGGCGATCATCTCCTGCGCCGAGAACGAAATCGAGAAGCTTTTCAAGAGTTGGCGTGTGGCGCGGCGCGCGGCGGAGAATCGCTTCGAGAAGGCCTATAGCTTTTTGCGTGAGGCCGTAGCTGGCGAAGAGGTCAACATCCGTGAGTGACTGAGCGATAAATTTTTGCGTTTCTTCATCGATGGGTTCTTCCATGAACGAAGAAATTGGCGCGCTGCCGACGGCATGCGGCTCCTGTTCGATGACTGCGGGCGCACTGTGACGAACCTTAGGAGCATCGGGTTTGGCGATTTCTGCTTGAAGAGATTCGAAAGGCTCCGGCGCGCCAGCTTCCGGCTGCATCAGACCCATTTTCACAAGCACACCGTTGAGCTTGCGTTTTGCAGAATCGGATTCGGGTTGACGGTCAACGAGCTGTTCGAAAACTTCTTTTGCACGCGGGTATTGCTTGGCGGCGACGAGCGCATCTCCCAGTTGCGCGAGGGCGTCCGGAAGGCGGAAAGAGTCGCTAGTGCGGCCGTAGGTGTCTACGAGCCACTCGCGCGGCTCGAGCCTGTTCGGCATGTGATTGGCTAGACCGGTGAGCAGGTGTGAAATAACGTCGTGCTCGCCTGCGTCAATCATGGGGATACGAAGCTTGGAGATGAGCGCCATAGCGCGATCGGCCTGGCCAGATTCGAGTTCAGCTTCGGCGACTTTTTGCGCGAGCGTGAAATTCTTTTCGTCGGCTTCGAAGACTTTCAACGCAAGCTTCGTGGCGTCTTCCCAATCGCCAGCTTTGATGTAGAGATCGAGCAAAAATTCGCTTTGTTCGCCGCCTTTTTCGAGACCGGGAAGGCCTTTTAGAACATCAGCGGCTTGCTTGAGATTGCCTTGCGCGGAGTAGGAGCGGGCTTTGACGGTGATTGCAGAGAAATTTGCGGCGTCGAGCTTGAGCGCTTTGTCAGCGAGTTTTTCACATTCAGCGTGATCCGCGCGAGCGAGTGCTCGCTGAGCGGCGGAGACGTATGCTTCGATCGCTTCGGCATTTTGGCCCATCGCCTGATAGAGATCGGCGAGGCGAATCTGAATGCGCAGATTGTCCGGCTCGGCAAGAAGAAGCTTCTTCAGAAGAGAAACGGCTTCCGGCTGACGATTGTTCTTGAGATGAATTTCCGCAAGCTGAAGGAAGAGCGGGCGCGCTTCGCTCATTACGCCTTGCTGAACGTAGAGATCGGCGAGGCGCTCAAGAGGACGAATTTCTTCCGGGGCAAGTTTGGCGATGCGCTTGTAAACAGCAATTGCTTTGGTGAGAAAACCGTCGCCGACGAAAATTTGCGCAAGGCGTTCAAAATAATCGATGGCTTGAAAAGTTTCGCCCTGGCGAATGTAAAGTTCGCCGATGGTCATAAGAGTGACCTGATCCTTGGGCTCGTATTTCAGGATCTGCTGATATTCGGCGATGGCCTGCGCGACTTTGCCCTGGTTGAGGAGCTTCTGCGCAGATTCGACGAATTTACTCTTGTTATAGGCCATGCTTACGTTTCGGAGACGAGTCGCAGTGACTCGCTCCGAGACTTTCTCCTAAGTCTCAGCGCGGCTAGGCAAAACTGCGAAAACACAAGATGACCTGAACGCGGCCATCCGGCGCGCAGCCGATAAAGGCCAACACATCATTTACGCTACAGGCGGGGCGAGGGTGAGTCAACGAAGGTGCGAGGGTTTGTGAACATGCAGTTATCCCCGTAGCGGATAGGAAACTTAGCGGCGAAAACGAGGCGAAGGGTGGATTGGAGACAAGAAAGAACTCAGACGGAACTAAGCCGTGGCTGAAGAAATCAGCGGATGACGTAGGAAGGAGCGAAGGACAGGGTCCCGGCTGGTTTCCCGCATTCCAGCGCAGCTTACAAACCTGCGCAGGTTCCGTGAGAGAACCAAACCAATCAACGACAACTTCACCGAAAGAGTGTGCGGTTAGATCCTTTTATTGTCCTGTGGTAGTTGATTTTGAGGGCTTGGGACCATTGAGCCGTGCATTCAGGTTCAGGGTCTTGTTCAGAAAATCGAACCAAAAGGGAGCGCCCAAGCTTATGGCAATCGCGGTAAAAATCCATCCGACGAACACATTGAGGATTGACCAAGCTCTTGTCCAGAAGCCGTTGACTGTCCATGCGTGTCGAGCGAATTGATCCCAACCGATCGGCATACCCTTTTCGGAAGAGAGATTCGCGAGAGCTTGGCCTGCCATTTTCATGTTTATCGCTGCCGATTGATCGGCCCCGGTTTGGTTTTGCGTGGCACCGACTTGCCCGGCTTCGTTCATTAGTTCCGCGCGAAGGGCGGGATCCTTCCAGAGCTGCGCCGTGGTTCGCAGAGTATCCACGTTCAAAATGATGGCGAGGGCGAGGCCCAATGCGAAGAGAATCCACTGGATCCGCCTTTTGTAGAGGCCGCTAAGGCGGTCCATTGCGGTGTCGTACCAGGATTCGATATTTTGGCGGGCGGCGTCTATGCTGCCGCCAGCGCGATCCAGCAGCGGCAGAAGAGCTTTTTTGAGGTCCTGATTAGTCATGGCGTCAACTGCAAGCCGGAGGCTCGTGAGCGATTGCTGGCCTGGTCCCGGAGCAAGCAGGTCCGACAAGGCGACAGAAAATGTTTTGGCGTCTAAGTAAGCCGGACTGGAAACTCCGGTACCGAGCAGCTTTGGTGCAGAGAGATTTTGGATCATGGGATGGTTCATCAAAGCGGTGGCAAGGCCTTGCCCACTTCCCGCTGCCGGCGTTGATGTGGCCGGTGGTTGGTCTTCTGCCAGGAGGTTCCGGATTGATTTGATCAGATCCTTGGAACGCAAAGAGAGGAGCGCAGCAATCCATTCGCTGATCGCAGAAGCGAAAGTGCTGAGGACGAAGTAGATGAACGAGAGCCCAGCTACTGTTTCGAGGACGTGTGAACCGAACACGAAAACCTCCCGAGTGCATGCGAAAAGAGTTGATGGAGATGAGCGTTCTGGTAAGAGAGTGAAGAATATAGAGAAAACGTTTCACGAAAATCGAAGAAGAGATGAACTGATTGGAAAAAGGCGGCAGCGGCGCGCGGTTAGTCGGAAAAGATAGGAAGCGGGGTTTGGGTAGCGCCGGAAGCCCAGCAGATAGATTCGCGGACTGGCGCGAAGGAGAAGCGGTGAAGCGGAGTAGGGCCGAGGCGGCGAAGGGCTTCCATGTGTTCGGGAGTGGAATAACCCTTATGTTGCGCGAGTCCGTATCCGGGATAAGTGGAATCGTATTCTTCGAGGCGAGAATCGCGGTGCGTTTTGGCGAGGATGGAAGCGGCGGCGATGGAAATGCTGCGCGCGTCGCCTTTGATCAGGGATTTTTGTTCGACGAGAACGTCGAGTTGCATCGCATCGATGAGGATATAGTCCGGCGTGATGGAGAGCTGTTGGAGCGCGGCGGTCATGGCTTGGCGGCTGGCTTGATAAATGTTCCAGGCGTCGATACGGGAAGAGTCGATTTCGGCGACGGCCCAGGCTAGCGCGTGTTCGCGGATGCGAAGGGCAAGTTCGGTACGACGTTCGGGGACGAGTTTTTTGGAGTCATCGAGGCCGACGATGCGGCGTTTGGGATTGAGAATGACGGCGGCGGCAACCACGGGGCCGAAGAGAGAACCGCGGCCGGCTTCGTCGATGCCGGCGATGCGCATCCAGCCGAGCTTGCGCGCGGCTCGCTCAAACCGAGAAGAACAGAGGCGAGTCATAGACGAGATTGAGAGATAGACAAGCTGCCCGCGGGAATTCTAGCATGCGGGCTCGAATGAGTTGACAAGAAGAAGAAAGGAATTGTGTTCGATGAAAAAAGCGGTTCGGGGTAAAAGAGCTTTCTACAATTTGATGGCCGGTGTCGGATGTTTTTTGACGACCGTGCTGCCGCTAGTGGCGCAATCGCGTCCGGCCCCTGCAGCCGCTCCATCGCAAAAGATAAAAATAATTTTGGATACGGACATTGGCGACGACGTGGACGATGCGTTTGCATTGGGATTGGCGCTGCAGAGTCCGGAAATAGAAATTGTTGGCGTGACGACGGCGTGGGGCGATACAGCACTTCGGGCGCGGATGGTGCGGCGAATGCTTCTGGAAACAGGGCGGACTGAGACTCCAGTTGCGGAAGGAATTGTGACGAAGAGCAAGACGACATTTTCTCAGGCTCGTTGGGCGGAGCGTGGGCCGGACGGGAAAGCGCGAATTGATGGCGTGGAGTTTTTGCTGGATCAATTGAGAAAAAACCCCGGCGAGATTACGTTGGTGGCGATTGGGCCGCTAACAAACGTGGGTGCTGCGATTGAACGGGATGCTGCAACGTTTCGAAAGTTGAAACGAGTTGTGCTGATGGGCGGATCCGTCCGGAAAGGCTATGGCGACGTGGGGTACGAGCCGGACCGCGGGCCGATGGCAGAATATAACATTGCGAGCGACATCGCAGCAGCACAGAAACTGTTTACAAGCGGGGTGCCGATTTTCATGATGCCGCTGGATTCGACGCAATTGAAACTGGATGAAGTGAAACGCGAGGTGCTGTTCCGGCAAGGGACGCCACTCACCGATATACTCACGCTGCTTTATCACGAATCAGAACGGCCTACGCCGACGCTTTTCGATGCGATGGCGGTAGCATACGTAATCGAGCCGGAGCTTTGCCCAGTAACAAATTTGCGGATTGAAGTGGACAAGGATGGATTTACGCGCGAAGTGCATGGAACATCTAACGTGTCGGTTTGCCTGGAGTCAGATTCAGAGAAGTTCTTTCGATTCGCCATGCCGCGTTGGATGAAATCGCCGGGCAAAAACTGACACGATAGCTTCAAAACAAAAGGCGCTCTGGGCATCCAGAGCGCCTTTTGTTTTGTGAGCAAAGGAAAACTAAGCTTTGGCTTCAGCAGCGGCTGGGGCGGCTTCTTCGCGGGCAGCGCGCTTGATGCGAGCGGCCTTACCCTTGAGGTCGCGGAGATAGTACAGACGCGCGCGGCGAACTTTGCCCTTGCCGGTGACTTCGACCGATGCGATGGAAGGCGAGTGCAGCGGGAAGATACGCTCGACGCCGGTTCCGAAGCTGACGCGGCGGACGGTGAAGGTGGCGCTAGAGGCTCGGCCCTTTTTAGAAATCACAACACCTTCGAACGACTGAATGCGTTCCTTGACCTTTTCGCCTTCGCCTTCCTGGAGGCGTACGTTGACGCGAACGGTGTCGCCCGGACGGAACTCGGGAAGGTCTTTGCGCAGCTGCGCTTCATGGAGCTTACGTATTACCGGATGCATGTTCTTTATTCCCTGCAGACCCACTCAGGCGGGGCCAGCTCTTCTAAGACAAACTGCAATTATACGGGAAATGAGGAAATACGTCCATATTGTTATGGGTGCCTCGGCTGCTTGTGCTCATGCGTTATTGGTTAAGAAGTCAGACAAGTATAGTGAGAGGATTTTGGATACCCGGAGGCGGTTTGTGGAAAAAGGAATCAGTCTCGAAGTCATTTGGTCCGACGAACACATGTTTGAGGTTCTCTTTAGCTGCTCGAACGGTTTCTTTTCAGGTCGCGCAGAGATGTATCTCGATGATGAAACCCCCTCAAAGTTTGCTGGCGCTTTACAGGGTTTTCCTACGAGTCCATCTGATACTCGCGAATTCGAAATGGGAACATTCAATCCACAGCACGCTGACGGCGGCGTGCGCATGCGCTTCTATTGCACGGATTCATCGGGCCACGCAATGGTCGACGTCAAACTGCGCGGCGATGCCTCATTGGGCCTCGGCGAGGTGCAGTCTGTCGCGCTTCAGGTACCCATCGAGGCCGCTTCCGTTGATGAGTTCATCAGACAACTTAAGGGGATGGAAAAGTCGATTGGCGCGAGTGCTTCCTTGCGTTTCGCGGGCAACACAATTAGTGGCTAGTGCGCTTGATGACGGAGGAGGCGAATCGTTCCATTTCTTCGAGTTGGGGGCTGAACTGGAGGAGGACGAGGTCGACGCCGGCTTTTTCGAATTGGTGGAGGCGTTCGGAGACTTGTTCTGCGGTGCCGACGAGGCTGGAGCGGAGGCCGCGGTTGGAGACGGAATAGTCTTCGAGGGAGACGCGCTGCTCGAGTTGTGTACCTGCCAACCATTGCTGGTAATTGGCGTAGCCAGCGGCTGATTGCTGGACGTCCGTGATGCGGCGGACTTCGTCCTGGGCTTCCTTTTCGGTTTCGCGGACGATGGCGTATCCGGCAACGCCAAATTTTAGTGGAATAGAATTGTGCTGCTGGCGGCGTTGACGGAGATCGGCGATTTTTTCTGCGACACGTTCGGGTGGATCCCCGTGCATGAGATAGGCATCGCATTTTGCAGCGATGAGATCTTTGGCGGCTGGAGATTCGCCGCCAGCGTAGAGAGTGGGCCGCGGTTTGGAAACCGGCTTTGGCTGGAGGACATTGTCTTCCACGCGGTAATACTTTCCCGAATACGAGAAATTGTCTTTTGACCAGACGCCATCGATGACATCGAGCCATTCGCTGGTGCGGGCGTAACGGTCATCGTGCTGTTCGAAGCCGACGCCGTATTTGTGAGCTTCGGAAGCCCACCAGGAAGAGACGACGTTGAGCGTCAGGCGGCCGTTGCTGATGTGATCGATATTGGCGGCTTGTTTGGCGAGTAGCGCGGGCTGATGAAATGTGGGGCGGACGGCCACCATGAGTTCGATGCGTTCTGTGACTGCGGCGAGCGCGGCGGCAGTGGACCAGGCGTCAAGCGATGGCGCGTCTACACCCTTGATGTCGTTGAGATTTAATTCCGCGATGAGCGTGAGGTCGAAACCAATTTGTTCGCTGCGCTGGGCGAGGCGCTTTACGTAAGACCAGGACGCTTCCATGTTTTCGTCGGCGACGTTGCGAAGCCATCCGCCGAAAACGGGGAGCCAGTAGCCGAACCTCATCGGGCTGCACCGGCGAGATGCGATGGTGCGGATTTTTGCTCACTCGCGTGGGCTTCGGCGATCAAGAAATCGGCAAGGCGGCCATAGGGATTGAAGCCGATGACGCGTTCGGGATCGGCGACGAAATTCGAAAGCGCGTTGACGTCGTAGTAGAGAAGACGGCCGGTAGCGTCGTCGATCACGTATTCGACGCCGCCGACTTCGACTCCGGCGAGATGCATGATGCGTTCCACGGCGGAAATAACTTCGCGCGGGGGTTCGTAGGCTTCGACGGTGAGGCCGTTTTTCACGGCGTCGACAGGACAGCCGGGACGGCGCTCGAGTTCTTCACCGCCAGTGCTTTGGCAGATATCGCCTGGGCAGAGATTGTAAGTTTTTCCTTCAGTACGAATTTTGATGGCATAGAGATATTTTCCGCCGAGGACTTCGACGCGCGTGATAATGCCGTTGCGCGGCGTGAAGCATTCCTGAACAAGAGCGGTTTGGTCCATGCCGAAGCTGAGGCGATTTTCTTCAACGGCTTTTTTAAGTTGATCGGGCGAGTCGAAGCGTTCGATGCCTGCGCCGCTGCCACCGATGTTGGGTTTGACGACGAGCGGATAGCCAATGGCTTCAGCGGCTTCCATGACTTGCGACAGCTGATTGACGACTCGGGCTTTTGGATAGTCGAGGCCGAGCGAATCGAGATTGGTTAGTTGAATGGCTTTGGAAATTTCGTGCGCGAAGGCGCGGGAGCCGTTTACGACGCGAACGCCTTTTTCTTCGAGATGCTTTAGATAATTCAGAGTGTAGAAGATGCCGTGGCCGTTGCCGCGCTGCCAAGCGGACGGGCTCATGCGATTGCAGACGAGCGAATATTCGACTTCTGCGCCGGGGTCGTATTGGTGATTACGTGCGTCGACGCGAAGCCAGTTTGCGTTGCGCGCTTCGAGTTGATTGAACAAGGGTACGAACCAGCTTTGTTGTTCGTAGTAGATGGCGATTGGTTTCTTGAGTGAGCTTGCTTGTCCGGTGACAGCCATAAATCCCCTAAGCGAACTGAACTTGATTGGATGCCATTTCTCGTGAAAAGAGGTGACCAGTATATCCCTTGCTTTATTCCCATGGGAGCAGGTCGGGGCGATTACGGCGGGTCTTTTCGATGGCTTGCCGGCGGCGCCATTTGGCGACTTCGGCGTGATTGCCACCGATGAGGACTTCGGGAACTGTCCAGCCACGGAAATCGGCTGGGCGAGTGTAGTGCGGGAAATCGAGAAGCGAGCGGCTCATAGCGAGGGTACGGTGGATTTGCGCGGTTTCGGATTGTTCGGCACGCTCGAGCAGGCTGAAGGACTCGTTTTGGGAGGAGGCTTCGTTGCCGAGAGCGCCCGGGAGAAGGCGTGTGACGGCATCGACCACGAGTGCCGCCGGAAGTTCACCGCCGCTGAGGACAAAATCGCCGATGGAGATTTCTTCTGTGGCGAGGTGATCAGCGACGCGCTCGTCTACTCCTTCATAACGGCCGCAGATGAAAATGAGGCGGTCCTGTTGGGCGAAGCGGCGCGCAGTTTCCTGGGTGAAGCGTTTTCCTGCAGCGGAGAGCAGAACGATGGAAGTCTTTTCGTCGAGGAGAGACTTTTGGGACGAATCGCCGACGAAATGGCCGAGAAGCGATTCAACCGCTTCAAATAAAGGCTCGGGCTTGAGGACCATGCCTTCGCCGCCGCCGAAAGGCCGATCGTCCACGGTTTTGTGGCGGTCTTTGGTGAACTCGCGGAGATCCTGAACGTGGACATGGACAATTCCGGCTTCGCGTGCACGGCGGAGGATGCCGTGATCGAGCGGGCCCGTGAAAAATTCAGGAAAAATCGTGATGAGTTCGAAGCGCATCGTTTGGCAGAGCTAGTTTAGCGAAACGGCGCCTCGACCGTGAAGAAAGAGCGAACCCTGGCGTCCGCACCAATTCTGTACGTATGGCCAGTGTTGCAAATGGTTGCAAACAACGTAATCTATCGAACCAAAGTCCAACGCTATTTCAACTGAGTTCAATTGAGCGAAGACCTATGAAGATAGGCTTTGAAATGAAACGAGCGCAAACCTTTCCGTGTGCAGTGGCGGTTGCGCTGTTGTGTGCGGTGGCGGGCTGCGGCGGATATTCGAGCGGGAGCGGTGGCGGAGGAGGCGGTGGTTCGACGCCGGCTGTAGTGACAGGACTTGCGGCAACCAGTGCGAATGCGCAAGTGAATTTGACGTGGAACGCGAGCAGCGGCGCGACGGGTTATTACGTAAAGCGCTCGACGACAAGCGGAACAGAAACGCAGATTGCAGCGCAAGCGGGAACGGGCTACACGGACAATTCGGTTGCGAACGGGACGAAGTACTTTTACGTAGTAGCCGCATACAACTCTTACGGCACAAGCACAGATTCAGCTGAAGTGAATGCGACACCAACCGCCCCGCCTCCTCCAACACCGACAGGCATATCCGCAACAGCGGGGGACAAACAAGTCGTACTTGCCTGGAACGCGGTTACCGGGGCAACGAGCTATCACGTGAAGCGTTCAACCAGCAGCGGCACGGAGGCGCAGGTATCGGCTCCGACTACAAACGCATTTACTGATACAGGGCTCACGAACGGAACGAAATATTTTTATGTTGTGACTGCGGTAGGCGGATCGGGCGAGAGCGGAAATTCGGCGGAAGTGAATGCAACACCGCAGGCGGCCGTGTCGATTCCTGCCGTGCCAACCGGACTGATTGCAACGGCGGGAGATGGAACGGCGAGTTTGACTTGGACGGCGGTGAGCGGAGCAACGAGTTATCACGTGAAACGCTCGACCACGAGCGGGAGCGGTTATGCGCAAGTGGGCGCACCGACATCGTCGAGTTTTGCGGATTCCGGTCTGACGGATGGGACGACATATTTCTATGTAGTGTCCGCGGTGAATTCTGCGGGGGAGAGTGGGAATTCTTCGCAAGTGAGCGCGACGCCAGCAGCTGCGGCCGTGAACGTGACGATTACGGTAGATCCGACGAAGACACACGCGATTTCACCCTACATTTACGGGACGAATTTTTACTCGGGGACTACGAATGCGCCCACGCTTTTGACGTTTGACCGCGACGGCGGAAATCGCTGGACGGCGTACAACTGGATCAATAACGGATCGAATGCGGGCAGCGATTATTTCTACGAGAACGACAACTACCTCTGCAACAACGCGTGCACCACGGCGCTTCCAGCGGAAGCGGTACGAATGTTCATCGCCGATGATCAGCAAGCCGGGCTTGCAAGCCTCATCACAGTGCAGATGCAAGGCTACGTTTCAAAAGACGCGCAAACCGTGCAAGTGTCGCAACCGTTTCCGAATCTTACTTATTTCCGGCCCGTGGTGGACAAGAAGAGCACGGCTTCCGCGCAACCATTTACGCTGACTCCTCCGGCGGCTTCGACCGATAACAATGTGTATATGGACGAGTTTGCGTGGGCGCTGGATCAGAAATTTTCCGGCAAAAATATTTTCGGAACGAATCCGACTCATCCGACGTTCGTGAGCCTTGATAACGAACCGGAGCTCTGGAATTCCACGCACGCAGAGATTCAGGGAACGACCATGGTCACCTCCGATGCGTACATTGCGAAGACAATTACGCTGACGAAGGCACTGAAGGACCAGTTCCCGAACATGGAGATTTTTGGACCAGTACATTACGGATTTCAGGGACTTTACAACTGGCAAGGAGAACTTGCGGCAACGCCAACGGGAACGAATTGGTTCCCCGATAAATATTTGCAGGCGATCAAGACGGCTTCGACTTCGTACGGCAAGCCGCTCGTAGATGTGTATGACTTTCACTGGTATCCCGAGGAATACGACGCGACGAGCTCTCATACGCGAATTTTGAACTTGACCGGCACGACGCTTTCCGACGCGCAAGTGCAATTGATCGTGCAAAGCCCGCGTGTGTTGTGGGATTCCACCTTCAATGACGCGGCAAACGGCAACAGCAATCCCTGGATCTATCAAGAGCTGGGAAATTCGCCAATCAAGTTGCTGCCGCGTCTGCAGGCGAAGATTGATGTTGAAAATCCGGGAATGAAGATTTCCATCACGGAATATGAGGGCGGTGGATGGAATCACATTGCGGGAACGATTGCAGAAGCGGACTATCTGGGAATTTTTGGTATACAGAATGTTTTCGCCGCGAGTTTCTGGCCGCCGGGTGGGACGTACGACTACGCGACGGCAGGATTCCGTGCTTATCGTGGGTTTGATGGCGCAAGTGCGGTGTTTGGCGATACTTCGCTGCAAACGACTTCGAGCAACGTGGCAAACGTGATGGTGTACGCGAGCTCGGACAGCACAACGGCCGGCCATTACATTTTTGTGGCAATTAACAGGTCGACTTCTTCGCAGGTGACTGCGATTAACGGCGTAACGCTTTCGGGAACGGCGTACTTATATCAAATGACGGCGGCTTCGGCGCAGGGGCAGAATCCCGTGCATCCGGTTTCAATTGGGACGATGGTAGCGATCGGAAATTCGCTGAAAGTGACGTTGCCAGCGCTGAGCGTGACGACGATCGAAGTTAAGTAGTGGATGCCCGCTGATATGGAGTGATGCGCGGAATCCACCTTGGGACGTTGCGGCAATAATCCTCATATTGTTCGCCAAATGCGCGGCGCAGATGAGGCTCTTCATAAAACAAGATGAAGAGATTCACGCAAATCAAAAAAATAGACAGGTAATAGAGAGTCGCGACGGACGACCGTGCAATGGATTGTCCTGCGATTAAACAAGCCACGCCGACATACATCGGATTCCGGACGAAGCGATACAGTCCGTTTACGACAAGATACTTCGGCGCGCCGATTGGTGCAGGCGTACCGAGGCCTTTTACGGAAAAATCCCAAGCACACCAGAGATAAATCAAAGCTCCTGCCAAAATAAGACGGCACCGACAGCCAGTCGCAGTACCGAAGTGTATTCGAAAACGAGCCGCAGGTCAGTCGGTCCTTCCATTCGGTATGGAGCCCACACGCCGACTGTGCCTGGAACAAAAATTGTGAAAAGCAAAGTCTTGAAGAGTACCCAGAGAATTTGTGAAGAACGGCTCATGATTTATTCGGCCTTATCCGTATCGCGGAGGCCTTCCGGGAGAAGGACTTCGATGCGGCGGGCGGCGACGTCAATGCGGGTGCAGATGTCTTCAGCGAGAGGGACTAGGAGCTCGCCAGAGGATGTATCTACGGCGAGGAGGGGCGTACCGGGTTGGGATTCGCCGGGGAAGAAAACGTCACGGACTTTGCCAAGCAGAGCAGGGGCTTCCGAAAGCGAGCAAGGTGAAGAAGAAACTGGAGGTGGAGCGGGAGAAAGTTCGAAGACCGAGCAACCGATGAGATCGGTGACGAAATATTTTCCGGCGGGAAGGGTGATTCTTTGCTCAAAAGGAATTTGGATTTCGAGACCTCGAAGTTTTTCGGCTTCGTTGATAGAAGCGACGCCTGCGAAATGGAAAACAGCAAAGCCGGGATGATTGCGGTCGATCCAGAAGGACTTTAGTTGGACGGACCATGGGGCAGATTTTTGGTCGGCTAGAAAAACTTCCCGGAACTCTTTAAGGCGCTCGGAAAAATCGGTGAGGAGTTCGGCTGAAACTTCTCCTTTGTTGCCGCGGGGGCGGAGAATACGGGCGACGGTGACAAATTTCGGAGTGATCGGGCTAGCCATTGCTGAGGATCGGTTGAGGTCCTTCGAGCCGCAAGAAGCGCGGCTCTCAGGATGACAAATAGTTTGTCTAATTGCCATTATGGGTAACAGCCGCACAGGCACAAATTGGTTGTCCCGCACGAAAAGCGGCCAAGCGAAAACTAGTCTTCGTGAATTTCGAGAGTGTAGCGTTTGTGAAGTTTCACGCCGCTGGCGGATAGCAGGGTACGAATGGCTTTAGCAGTGCGGCCCTGACGGCCAATCACCTTACCTAAATCTTCGGCATGCACCCGGAGTTCGAGGACGGCGCCCTGCGATCCTTCCACGACCGTAACTTGCACGTCTTCGGGATGGTCCACTAGGGCCCTGGCGATGGTTTCCACCAGTTCCTTCATGTGGCACCTCCACGAAAACGAACTGTGAGAGCCGGGGAGTGGCCGGGGACGAGGCGATTACGCGATTTTCTGCAATTTGATAAAGCTGCGAACGGTATCGCTCGGCTGAGCGCCCTTGCTGAGCCAGTGCTTCACGCGCTCTGCGTCCAGCTTAATGCCTGCCGGCTTTTGGAGCGGGTCGTAGGTACCCACCGCATCCACAACGCGGCCATCGCGCGGGCGAGTTTTTTCGATCACCACGACGCGGTAAAAGGGCTTCTTTTTTTTGCCAATACGAGACAGACGAATCATCAACACGAAAACATTCCTCCTGAACCTATCAATTGTACTGGGGAAAGGGGTTTAGGGCAATGCGAGAGTGTAATGGGCAAAAACTGAAACTTGCGGCCAGGAGAGGCGATTCAGGCCGTTGAAAGCGGCAGTTTTGTAGCACTCGGCGAGGGTGGGGTAGTTGAAAACGGTGTTTTTGAAGTCATACGGCTGCATTCGAAGATTCCTGGGAAGGGGGGTCCGCTGTAGTGGCGTCGGAGGAGGACGCTGCTTCTCTGGAAGTATAGATAAGCTCTTTCAATTGCGACGAACGTTTTGCAGAGCCGTTCCCGTTTAAGGGAAGGGCCTCACTCTGCGCCAAGTTCATCAAGTATTCCTGCACGGAAAAGCCGTGGCCGTTGCGAATGGAACGAGGGCGCGCGTAACAACCCGTGGGTTCTAGCAGGCGCGCTTTGCGCGTGTCCGAGAGATAGCCCGCCAGAACTTCATTGCAGATGCGTTCGCGAAGCTGTGTGTCCTTCACAGGAAAAAGCACTTCGACGCGCGCGTAGAGGTTTCGCGGCATCCAGTCGGCGCTGCCAAGGTAAAGATCCGGGTTGCTGCCATTTTCGAAATAGAAGATGCGGCTGTGTTCAAGGAAGCGGCCAACGATGCTACGCACGCGGATGCGGCTGCTTATGCCGCGGAGGCCGGGGACGAGTGCGCACTGTCCGCGAACGATGAGGTCGATTTCAACGCCAGCTTGTGATGCGCGATAAAGAGCCTGAATCACGGGCGGATCGAGGAGTGCATTGAATTTGGCGATGATACGGGCGGAGCGGCCGCGTTTTGCGTGGCGTGTTTCGCGATCGATGAGAGCGATGATTGTTTTTGCGAGATCGGTGGGAGCGACCATGAGCGGTTTGTAATGCGGTTGCTCAGCATAGGCCGTGAGGAAGTTGAAAACGTCGTGCACGGCGGAAGTGATAGCGTCATCACGAGTGAAAAGGCTGAAGTCCGTGTAGAAGCGCGCGGTCGAGGGATTGTAGTTGCCTGTACCGAGGTGCGCGTAGCGTCGGATTTTCCCGTCGGGATCGTGGCGGACGACAAGCGCGAGTTTTGCGTGAGTTTTCAGGCCAACGAGTCCATGAAAGACCTGCACGCCTGCGTCTTCGAGGCTGCGTGCCCAACGAATGTTGGAGGCTTCGTCGAAGCTGGCTTTTAGTTCGACAACGACGGTAACTTCCTTTTTTCCTGCGGCTTCGAGCAATGCTTGGGCGATGGGCGAATCGGAGCTCGTTCGGTAGAGAGTCTGCTTGATAGAAAGCACACGCGGATCGTGTGCGGCAGTTTCGAGGAAGTTTACGACGGGGTCGTAGGAATCGTAAGGGTGGTGAAGTAAAACGTCCTGACGGCGGAGAGTGTTGAAGAGGGAATCTGCATCTCGACCGATGCGAACCTGGCGCGGAGAAAAAGGGAGATATTTCAGGTCGGGGCGCTGGGTCTCTTCGTAGAGGTGGAAGAGACGCTGGAGATTGACGGGGCCGTTGACGCGGAAGACGAGCGGTGGATCGAGTTCGAAGGTGCCGGCGAGGCGGTCCACGATATCCGGATGCGCGCCGGATTCGATTTCGAGGCGCACAGCCCAGCCTTTTCGACGTTGGGCGACCTGAGAGTCCACAGCGTCGAGAAGGCTGCGCGTTTCCTCTTCTTCCAGATAGAGATTGCTATTGCGCGTGATTCGGAACGGTGCGGAAGCTAGAATTTCGTAGCCGCGATAGAGTTTTGGCGCGTAAGCAGAGATGATGTCGTGGAGAAATACGTAGTGAGCTGCATCGCCTGCTGCGGGAACGCGCAAAAGGCGAGGCAGCGCACGTGGAACAGTGACGACACCGAAGAACGGCTTCGAATTTCCTCCGCGCTTGCGTCGAAGAAGAAATGAAATGCACAGGGCCTTGTTGAGTACGTGCGGAAACGGATGCGACGGGTCAACAGTTACGGGTGTGAGCATTGGATAGACACGGCGCTCGTAGAAGGTCTTGGCAGTTTGCGCGGCTTTGGCATCTAGCTCGGAAACGGAGAGAACGCGAATGGATTGTTTTGCGAGGGCTGGAAGGAGCTCTTCGTTCCAGCATTTGTACTGGTCGCGGACAAAAACGTGCATTGCCTCGGTGACTTTGGCGAGTTCTTGTTCGGCAGTGAGGCCGTCGGGGCTGATACGTTGGGTTCCTTGCTCGATTTCCTGAAGAAAGCTGGAGACGCGAACTTCGACGAACTCATCGAGGTTGTTGGCCGTGATGGCAAGGAATTTGACGCGCTCAAGAAGGGGATTGCCTGGATCACGGGCTTCCTCAAGGACACGGCGGTTGAACTCAAGCCATTGGACGTGGCGGTTGAGGTAGTAGCGAGGATCTTCAAGCGAGACGCGGGCCATGGACTCTCTCAAGAAAGAAGGGGAGGAAGAGTGATACCAGCGGGTTGTTACGGGAAGATGAATGACCTGGCGGATGGTATGCTGCGACGCGGCGGGAGGGCGGCATGAAATGGATGGTGGCCGTGGCGACTTCGGTGGCGTGGCTGACGTGTCTGGCGATGGAACCGGCAGCGAATTTGCAAAGCGGGGACAAGTCTAGCGTGGGTGAGACCATTTTGGGGGGCATTGTGAAGCCGGGCGAACCTGGCCTGGCTGTAGTTGTACGGCGTGACGGGAAGACTTTGTTCCAGGGTGGATACGGCGTGCGCGACTTGCGGACAAAAGCAGCCCTTGATGAACGGACCAATTTTCGGCTGGCGTCGGTCACGAAACAGTTTACGGCGATGGCGGTGATGTTGCTAGTGCACGACAATAAGCTGCGGTATGAGACCACGCTCGGCGAACTTTTTCCGGAGTTTCCGGCTTATGGAAAACAGATGGCGGTGCGGAATCTCTTGAACCATACATCGGGGTTGCCGGATTACGAAGACTTGATGGAGGCGGTTGAGAGGGTGAAAGGGCCGGTCTGGAGTCCAGAAAAGCAGATCCAAGACGCAGAAGTCTTGCAGTTACTTGAGAAAGCTACAAAAGGAAAATTTGCGCCAGGAAGGAAATGGGATTACAGCAATTCGGGTTACGTGATGTTGGGATTGGTTGTGGCGAAAGTTTCCGGGAAGTCTTACGGAGAGTTTTTGCACGAACGGATTTTTGCGCCGCTGAAGATGACAAATACTGTGGTGTTTCAGAAGGGGAAAAACGAAGCGGCAAATCGTGCGTTCGGATATACGAAGGAGAACGACGCATTCCGCGAGACGGACCAGAGTTCCACTTCGGCGACGCTGGGCGACGGGGGAGTGTATTCGAACATAGATGATCTATCGAAATGGGATGATGCGCTGCGAAATCACACATTGCTAAGTGAAGAGGAGATGAAGCCAGCTTTAGAGCCGGCGAAATTTGGAGGCGCGGACAACGCAGTGCTTCCCGATGATGCACCCGCGGCTTTACACGGTGTGCAGGTGGAGTATGGATTTGGATGGTTTCTCGATCCCTACAAAGGCCATGAGCGAATGTGGCACTACGGCGACACGATGGGATTCAAAACCGCGATTCAACGATTTACGAAGGATGGATTGACCGTAATCGTTCTTTGCAATCGCACGGACTTGGATCCAGGCGCGTTAGCAATGCGTGTGGCGGATATCTATTTAAATTTAAATGCGAACTAAGGGGGAATTTGCAGCCGAAGAGTCGCGGGACATGACTCCTCACGAGAGGCCGGAGAGTCTACCGAGGCCTTTCATTTTGGCGCGGGCGGCCATGGTGCCGTATTGCTTCATCATGGTGCGCATCTGCAGGTACTGCTTCAAAACTGAGTTGACGTCCTGCACTGACGTTCCGCTTCCCTTTGCAATGCGTTTGCGGCGCTTGCCGTCAATCACGTTGTGGTCGTTTCGTTCCTGATTCGTCATGGAATTGATGATGGCTTCGACCTGCCTGAGCTTTCCTTCGTCTACTTTCGCGTCTTTGGGAATATTTTGAAGCGGCCCCATTTTAGGAAGCATGTCTACGATCTGATCGAGTGGCCCCATCTTGCGAATCTGGCGCAACTGATCGCGAAAATCTTCGAGCGTGAATTCATTTTTGCGCAGCTTGCGCTCGAGTTCGATTGCGGCTTTTTTGTCAACAGCCTGTTCGGCACGCTCAATGAGCGAGAGAATATCGCCCATGCCGAGGACGCGAGAGACGATACGCTCGGGATAAAAGCCCTCGAGCGCGTCGTATTTTTCGCCAAGACCGACGAATTTGACCGGGGCACCGCTGACTTTGCTGATAGAGAGCGCTGCGCCGCCGCGTGCGTCGCCGTCGAGCTTAGTGAGAATTACGCCGGTCAGGCCCAATCGCTTGTGGAACTCTCCGGCGGAACGCACAGCATCCTGGCCGATCATCGCATCCGCGATGAAAAGGATTTCGCTCGGCTGCAATTCTTTCTTGAGTATCGAGAGCTCATTCATGAGCTCGTCGTCAATGTGCAGGCGGCCCGCAGTGTCCACGAGAATGACGTCAGATGCGGAAAGCGTGGCTTCTTTGATGGCGCCGCGAACAATCTCAAGCGGTTTGTCAGTACCGGCGCCGGGCCAAACTGCGGTGCCGATTGCTTTTGCAACCTGGGCAAGCTGTTCGCGCGCGGCGGGACGATAAACGTCGGTAGAAACAACCAGCGGGCGATGGCCATGCTGCGCGAGCCATTTGGAGAGTTTGCCGGTGGTGGTGGTTTTGCCGGAACCTTGCAGGCCAACAATCATCCAGACAGACGGCGGGCGTGAAGCAAAGAGCGGCTTGGCATGTTTGCCGAGGAGTGCAGCGAGTTCATCGCGAACGATCTTCAGAACTTGCTGGTCCGGCGAGAGCTGCAGCATGACTTCGCTGCCGAGCGCCTTGCTGCGAATGTTAGTAAGCAGCTCTTCCACAACGCTGACGGCGACGTCGCCTTCGAGCATAGCTTCGCGAATTTCGGCAAGGGCCGCGTCGAGATGCTCTTCGGTGAGTTTGCCTTGGCCGCGAAGATTCTTAAATGTACGCTGAAGCTTTTCTGTAAGGTTCTCAAACATTAAAAATCAGCCTGTTTTTCTTCCACTTCATTTTAGGTGGGCCGGCATGCAGGGTCAAACGATTGAGTAAGAAGGTTTAGAGAGCTTCGCCGAGGGAAAGCAGGATGCGAGAGTGTGACCGTACCCTCGGCGAAGCAGTGGAGTGAATCAATCGGCCAACACCCGATGTGTTGCTGGGATAGACGTGCGGGGTGGTTGCGGGGTTACAAGAGATTTGGGGAAGGTGGCAGGTGTGGCCAGGCTGGGGAGCCGTTATGGCTTAAAGGTCAGCATTTGCTGATCCAGTGCCTTTAACTGCGTTTGCGCTGCGGTGTTCTCAGGGTGGAACCGCAGCTCCTGCGTCATTTCGTCCTTGGCAGCTCCCAATTGGCCCAGCTTCTGATAGACCATACCGAGGCCATAGTGGTATCCGAGGCCGTCCGGTTTTCGGGCGATGCCCAGCCGAATCTGGTTAAGAGCATCCGAGAGGCGATTCTCCTTGTAATAGGTGAAACCGAGATAGACGTATTGATCGGGGTCGCTGGGATCAATGTCGATTGCCCGGCGCAAGAATTCTTCGGCGACATCGAGATTACCGAGGCGATAGTTCGAATAGCCAAAATTATAGTTAGCCAGCCAAAGGTCGGGACGGTCCACGGTCAAAGTTTTCAAGACTTCGTTTGCTTCCAGAAAGTGTCCGCGGGCTGCGTATTCACTGGCGAGATTGTTTCGCGCAAAACTGTTTTTTGGAGCTACCCGGAAAGCGTTGGTGTAGAGGGCAAGATTGTTTTCCCACGGTCGAGACTGAATGAGAGTAGTCGCGGCCAACGCCGCCACGATCACGCCCAGTACCAGTTGAGGTAGGTGCGGAGATTGTGCGGCAGTTCGAGTCTTCGACAAAAGCTCTGCAAGCAGGACCATTGAAATTGAAAGTGCCAGCACGGGGAGATAGAGATAGCGATCATGAACGAAGTCGTCTCTTTGAAAGGATCGAATATAAAGGACAGGCAGTAGAGGCAGGACCAGCCATTGGAGCGCTGCGAGTAATTGCAAGTTCTGACTCCGTTTGTAAAGAAGCCAGAGCGCGGCAATAAGGGCGACGATAAAAGCTAAAGGCAACAAGAACGAGACGCTAAATGCGCTGGAGACTGTCGGGACGTCGTAAAAAAGACTCAGGTTTAGAGGCAGGACTAGATGACGGAGGTAAAACATGAAGAGGTAAGGAGCCATGAGGAGCGCCTGTGGAAGGGAGATCCACGCTGCAACAGGTTGAATTCCGTGCAACATTGAGAATCGCAGGGCGAGATAAGCGACGGTAAGAAGAGCGTATGGCAAAGTCGCACGAAGAGCGGGGATTAATCCTGCAGGTTTTGCTGCGGAATAAGATTGAGTGGGGATACCCCAAAAGGCATGCGCGAAAATGATGAGAGGAAAAACTACGGACGGTTCCTTGCTGAGAAGAGCGAATGCGAAACAGAAAAGTGAGATGAAGTTGTTTAGTGCGCGACCAGTTTGGACACTCCTCATCCAAAAATAAAAACTGCCTAACAACCCGAGGACCATCAATGCGTCCGTACAACCGGAAACCCAAGCAACGGTTTCCGCATGTACAGGATGCACGGCAAATATCAGCGCACCGAAGACGACCCATTTTGATTCCGGAAAATAGCTGCGCAACACGAGCAGGACGAACAAGGAGACCGCGGCGTGTAGCAAGAGACTGGATAGGTGCCAACCCCAGGGTTGCGTGTGCCAGCAAAAGTAGTTCAGACGGAACCAGAGAAAAAATATCGGCCTGTAATAGTGCGCGGAAGCGATGGCGCTGTAGAAGCCTGCGATCGGCTTGAGAAAATACGCGGAAAGATAATGCCAATTCCTGATAGCGGGATTCGCAAGAACCTGCACGTCATCGTCGTAGACAAAGCCAAATCGCAAAGTCTCGAGATACGGGAGAACCGCCCCCAGACAAAGGATGAGGAGTTCCATGCGCGCACTTAACCCACGGGGTCCGGCGGCGCTGGTGGAAATTTTCTCCCGCGAAACACTCATGTGTGGCTCCACAACACAGAGTACGAAACGCAGTCGATTCGTTGCACTCAACTATTTGCGGATACGTGTGAATGCGTTAAGCCTTTCAATCCAGACAGGATCCATTTCGCCGTAGTTTGCTCGTGACTCAGGCAATCCGACTCGAGGCTATATGTGCTGAAGGTGGGTGTCTTTGAACTGGGTTGGATACTTAAGGCCATAGCCGAGCATACGGTCCATTCCGATGTGAGCAATCCAGATTAAGGCGTAAGGCAAAACAAACATCCGATTCGCGAGAACTGGGAATGTCAGCAACAAAAGAGGCCCGGCGTAAAAATGAACCGCATTGTAGAGGGTCGCGCCCACGCGGACGTTTAGCAGGTAGCCGAGCATGAACAGATCTGGCGCGAGAAGCAAAAGAAAGAACATCAGCCAGCTTGCGTGAATGTACCGATAAGAAAGGATGGAAACAAGAAAGACGACTGCGCCCTCAGTGTGAAGGAGAATTCTCGGTTTAGTCAGCATTTTGTCAGGCTAACACGCACTTTCTTTTTGGCTCAATGCAAGTGGTCGTTGAACCAAGCGACGGCGCGGAGGATGCGGTCGCGATTGTGCTCGGGCTTTGCGAAGTGGTGGCCTTCGTGTTCGTAGACCACAAGCTTCGTTTCGACACCCAATGTCTTTAGTGCGTGCCAGAACTCGTAGGATTGCGGAGTTGGACACTCGCCGTCGCTGTCGCCGACCAAAACTAACGTCGGCGTTTTCACTTTCTTGATGAATGTGATTGGTGAGCTTTTGGCATAGACATCCGGATCGTCATAGACCGACTTGCCAAAAAACGGAGTCATCCATTGATCGATTTGGTTTTCGCCGTAATAGCTGAGCCAGTCTGCGATTCCAGCACCAGCTACAGCAGCTTTGAAGCGGTCGGTCTGCGTGACGCCCCACATGGTCATGTAGCCACCGTAGCTCCAGCCGGTGAGACCAAGGCGATTGGGATCGATGGGTGCGGTTTTAAGAGCTTCGTCAACGCCAGCAAGAATGTCTCGAAAATCGCCGTAGCCAAAGTCCCTTACGTTTGCTCGCGTGAAAGCCTCGCCTTGGCCAAAGCTGCCGCGTGGATTCGGCAACAGCACAAAGTAGCCAGCCGCGGGCAATGCCATTGCAAAATTCCCGATGCTGGGCCACGTGGATAAAACCGCGGCGCCCGGGCCGCCATGGACATCCACAATGAGGGGATATTTTTTCGACGCATCGAAATTGCTTGGATAAACAAGCCAGCCCTGTACATCGTAGCCGTCGTTTTTCCAGTGGATACTCTTGACCTGTCCCCATGCTGGCTTCACGTCTTTGTTGCGATTGGTAAGCTGAGACCAGCGGCCGGGCTTGCCGGTCCAGATTTCTGGCGGCGCATCGAACGCGCTGATGATAACGGCAGCGCTTTCCCCATCTGCGGCAAGGGAAATGTTGGGATTCCAAAGACCAGCCGAGATGGATTCACTGCCTTGATAGATTTCCTGCACTTCTCCGTTTGAAGGATCTACTGATCCGACACCCGAATCGCCGCCCAGCTCTGCGGCAAAAACAATTCTTTGGGGATTGGTCCAGGCGAGCCAGCAGGCGGAAAATTTCTTTTCTGGAGTGAGGTTCTTCGGGGTGCCGCCGGAGGCGGGAATGACAAAAATGTCGCCGCCGACAGAAGGCTCATCGCTCATTAGACCTTCGATGAAGGCGATGGTTTTTCCGTCGGGCGACCAAACGGGTCGTGCGATTTGCAGTGTCGGCTTATAAATGGAATTCATTGCCCCGGTGGTGGTATCAAGAGAAAAGAGCTGAGCGATGTACCAGTTGTCGTCACCGTTGCCGCGCGCGGCTGTGGCGACAATGTGCTGGCTGTCCGGAGCCCAATCGTATTCATAGATGTACATGTCAGCGGGTGAGACTTGGCGAAGGCTGCCCGTGGCGACGTCCACGAGTGCGAGGCGTTGCTCGTAAAAACTGTCCTTGATTTCACCTGTTTCAACAGTTTCAGCAACGAGTGGGCCCGAAGCGCGCGGCGCGTTTTCAATAAATAGAACCGCGATCGTTTTTCCATCGGGCGACCAATGCGGTGCGTCGAGAAAGCCCTTTACGCTGGTGAGCTTCCTGGCTGGGCCCGTACCGTTGCTCAAGTAAAGCTGAAGCTGGCCGGATTTCGCGGCGTCGGAGAGAAATGCGACGCGCTGGCTGTCCGGCGCCCAGGTAATACCACCTTCAGCGCGAGCCACACCGGCGCTTGCAGAGATTCGCCGCGGCGGAGTCTTGCCATCTGTAGGCTGAACGTATATCGCGGAATTGCCTGTTTCTGAGCCGTCTTTGCCAGGAATAGCTTCCACCCACGCAACGCTTTTGGCGTCGGGAGACATGGCAACTTGTTCGAAATTGCGCGCGGAGGTCAGCGCCGCAATTGCGGCCTCCACTGGATTGAGCGGTTTCGTCGAGGGTATTTCTCTTGCTTGAGGCGCGTTCTTGCGCGGAGCGTTTTTATTTTGCTGCGCATCAACTTGAGAAACGCACAAGATTGTGGCAACGAACAAGAAACCGGGGAAGCGAGAGAGCATGGATATCTCCGAACGGGTGTCTGAAGCACAGGTACGATAGTGCGGCAAGTGCAGAGCCGCAAGCTGGAATGTGTTGGAGAAAAGTTGTTAGGCGACTGGGGAGCGCGTAGAATTCGCACGAAACATTTGCGGGAGGCTGCGATGGTGAATCGCCGTGGATTTTTGTCGTCGGTCGGTGGAGTGGCTGGCGTGCTAGGACTTGCGCCGCGATTCGAGTCTTTACGTGAAGATGCAGCTCCGCAATTACCCGCATCTTCACTTTACGAAAAAGATGAAGAAGCGTATTGGACGGAACTGCGCAAGCAATTCCTCATTCCCGCAGACGAAGTGTATTTGAACAACGGAACGGTTGGTTCTTCGCCGCGACCAGTGCTCAAGGCAGTGTTTGATTCCTATGAAGAATCGGAGCGGCTGGCACAGGTTGAACCGGAGGACTATCCGATCTGGGGCTACGCTTCGTGGAACCAATACCGCGATCCGCTGGCCGCGTTTGTCGGTTGCAAGCGGGACGAGCTCGCGTTGGTACGGAATGCCACAGAGGCGAACAGCTACATTGCGAATGGTGTGGACCTGAAAGCTGGCGACGAAGTGCTCATGACCGATCAAGAGCATCCAGGCGGCGAGCATCCGTGGAATTTACGCGCGAAACGGTATGGCATTGTCGTGAAGAAAGTAGGGCTGCCAAAACCCGTGCCGAATGCGGCGGCCGTGTTGAATCTTTTTAGCGATGCGATCACGCCGAGAACGCGCGTAATTTTTTTCAGCCACATCACGACAGTCACAGGAGTAGTTCTGCCGGCGAAAGAGTTGTGCACACTGGCACGGTCGAAAGGAATTTTGAGCGCGGTTGATGGCGCGCACGTTACCGGAATGATGAAACTGGACGTGCATGACATCGGCTGCGATATGTATACGTCAAGCCCGCACAAATGGCTGCAAGCGCCGAAAGGCAGCGGGTTTTTGTACGTGCGGGATGAAGTGATCGACCGCGTGTGGAACACGATTGCGACAGAAGGCTGGGACGACGTAAAGATTCGCGCGGAAAAGTTTCAGAGAATTGGCAGCTCAAACGTACCGGCGCTGGCCGGATTGCGCGCTTCCATCGAACTGGCGAATCAGATCGGAATGGAACGCATCGAAAAGCGTCATCGCATGATGGGCGACTACATTTTGGCCGAGATGGTGAAGCGTGGGGCGCAGTCATGGACTTCACCGGAGGCAGCTCTTCGCTGCGGGATTACGACGGTGACTGTGGCTCCCGTAAAGATGCCTGACCTTGAAAACTCCTTGTGGAAAGAAAAAAAGATTCGCATTCGCGGAGCAGCGCCACACAAGATCCGTCTCTCCACTCCCTATTATTTGCTGCGCAAAGATGTTGATAGATTCCTTGCAGCGTTCGATGAATATAGGAACACCAGGACTTAATACGGCAAGGCTCCGATATTTCCAGCGAGCTGAATACGTATAACGGGTAACCAGCAGCTCGAATCATTCCGAAAGCTAAGAGGTATCATGCATGAACCGCAAATTCACCTATTTCGGCCTTGCTTCCATTTTCTTTATTTGCACCGCTCCGGCACGTTCTCAGACGGCTCCCACGCCCAAGGACACTCCGGCTGCCGAAGCCAAGCTGCCTACCGCGGACGAACTCTCGGAAAAGTGCGCCAAAGGGAGCGGCGGAAAGGACGCCTGGGCCAAGCTGAACACCATGGTTATAACGGGTACAGTGGACATCCCCACGTTTGGCGTATCGGGCAAGGTTGAAATCTTTGCCAAGCGCCCGAACAAGATATTGCGAACTACCAACGTCATGGATGGCCAATTCGTTCAAAAAGAAGGTTTCAATGGCCAGGCTGGCTGGACATCCGATCCGCAGAAAGGGTTGCGGGCCATAACAGGAGCCCAACTGGAGCAGGTAAAGGTTGAGTCGATCTTTGATACCGATGCGCACTTGAAAGAGGTCTACCCGGACCTGAAAGTCACGGCCCGGACCAAAGTGGGCGATCGCGAAGCCTATGCAGCCGTGGCGCATGAACCGGGAGGAAAGACCGTCACTATGTACTTTGACACCCAGACCGGACTCCGCATCGCCGAAGATTCCGAAGGCCCGGACGAAACGGGAACTGTCGTGAAAGCACACCTGCTTTTCGAGGATTACCGCGCTGCAGGCGACATCCAACTTGCTCGCACGATTCGCATTGAAGCTCCGAATGTTTCTCTAGTCATCAAAATTGAAGAGGTGAAATTCAACGATCCCGTGGACGACACGAAGTTCGCCATGCCTGCTTCCACCACAGACTCAGGCCAGCCGCATTGAGCCCATTGTTGACTGCATAACCTACAACGCGGAAAAAAGTGATACGCGCTATGCGAGTCATTTGTGGCGCACATTTGCGGCTTTCACATGGCACCGCAGCGACCTGAAAACTCTGAATTCAGCGGCTCTCTGCATTTCACAAATTGAACGCGTAAAGCAGAAGCTTGGTTATGAACAGATCCACCACCAGCACGCCCAGGGAACCCACGACGAATGCGGTAATCGTTGCACGAGCCACACCTGCCGTCCCCCCTTCCACACGGAACCCTTGATAGCACCCCACGGTCGAGATGATGAAACCAAAAATTACCGCCTTGATGAATGCCATGCAGAGGTCGCCGAAAACTAGCGCTTTGATGGCGTGGCTCATGAATTCTTCAGGGCCAAGGTGCAGTACGAAATTCGCGATTAAAAAACCGCCGAGGAGTCCCGCAACTACACCTATTGCCACGAGTAACGGCAGCATTAACACAGTCGCGAGCACGCGCGGCGTCATCAGCTTGCGAATTGGGTCAATGCCGAACACTCGAATCGCATCTACTTGTTCGGTCACCACCATTGAGCCCAACTCGGATGCCATCGCGGTGGCGTTACGGCCTGCCACCAGAAGTGCTGTGAACACAGGACCAAGCTCGCGCATTAACGCGAGCGAGACGGCGTTACCGGTCAAAACTGTTTCGCCGAAACGCTCAAATTGTGATGCGGCATTTAAGACAACTACGCCGCCGACGCAAAAGAGCGCAACGACGACAATCAAAGCCGAACCCACGCCAATTTGGTCCATCTGTTTGACTAAATCGGCGGAGAAATATCGGGTGGAGGCAAAGATGTTGCGCACCGACTGTACGGTGAGAAGTGAGTAGTCCTGGAGGAAGAAAGTCCACGTCTTCAACGCGTTCCCGATAGTTGAGGGAACCGAAGTTGAATTCATAGTCGCACCCCTTGTCGCAAGTCGAAGCTTCCACACAGTGAAGTAAGCCATTGTGAGGCAAAGCAATGCTCGCCAAAAACAGTCAAATTTCAAATGTGTGCCGGGAACTTACCCCCGTCGTTTCTTGACGGGGTAGGCTGCAAGGCGGGGAAAAGTAATACACCCTGCCATTTGCATTCGCGTTCTTTGTGGCTTTCCGTTGTGATCGCAATGAAATTTGCGGGCTGTTGCAAAAAGTTGAGACCTCTCACCCTCATTTTCCGTGCTAGACCAACTGAAAATGAAGGGCTTGCGAGTTTCGATATTTACCGTCGATTTCGTTGCACCATTTTTACGAAATAGAGATCCGTTCTCACAGATTTGTACAACAAACTCATCGTTTTAACACTTCTCGTCATAATTTCCAGCCATGTCGTTACAAGAAAATAGGGCAAACAACATGGGAAGAGATTCGGAATCGCCAAAGTCATATGCGAAAATTTGCCAACGATCAAATGTGTGGCGTTGACTCCAAAAGGACTTGACTGTTATTCAACGCCACATTAGATTCACTTCCTCTTCTATTTGGGTTCTTCAAGATTTTGTCGTCATCGCAGAAGGAGCTCGAAAATGCCAGCTTTTGCGCGGCGCCTTATTGGTCTACTAACCATAACTACATCTGTGCTCTGCATCCCGCTGTTTGCGCAAACAAAGAAAAGCAGTGTGCATGACACTGTCTCGAATACTGTCGTAGCGAGCTGTAATGACCCGGATGACACCACAAAGGATCTGGCACTAGATAAGATCGCGCCTGATCTCAGCAATTTGATGAACGGAACTGAATTGGTATGGAATCGGACTAAGCTGTATAGAATAGCCAGTCATGCCGCGAAGGATCCCGCCGTTGTCGATAGTATCGATACGAAGCGCGCTTATGTCTTTCACGTTGATCATTGGGCCGCTGGCCCCCCTCATAGCTTAATTTCTAGCGATTGGTATGTTTATCGACTGACTAAGGATGGGAAATTGAAACAAACTGGGTTTACATCTGAAGGAGAGCCGCTTTTATATGGTCTAAAAAGAGCGACGATAATCGGAATTGAAGTCTTTGACGACGGCGGGAAATCTGGAGCTGTAAAGATCAACTACAAGACTTCAGTGGTTCAAGGTACTCCTGCAAATTCTCAGGCTCTGGGTCAACTCATTTCTGCACTGTTGGGTTTGGCTTCTCCTTCCATTCAGTTTGCGGGTGAACTCGGTTGCGAGGTATTGACTTCCGTCTCCTTTCAAGAGGGAACCGAGCGTTTACCGTTCGAACTAAATGTTGCCGTTTCAGCGTACGACGCGGGCAAAGTTAAGGCGAACGCCGCCGATAATCCAAAGCAAAGCTCGTTAGCGGGCGTTGCAGATTGCCCGGACCTCTCGAGCGGGGCAAAATGCGAACTGAGTCGAAAATTTACCAGCGAAGATCGTGAATGGTGGGATGTCAGTATAGGAGTGACGATTCCAGGTGTACGGGAGACAAAATATGGCATCGCTAACAATTCTCTAAGCTCAAGTGTAAAGACCCATACGGACCTCTATGGGATGTTTGATATTTATCCACTCAGCTACAGATGGACGAAAGATTCTGCGATACCGCACTTAGTTGTGGGACTTCCTCTTACAGGTCAAACTTTTTATCGCCCGTTTTTTGGAGTTTCAGAAAATCTCACAGGGTGGCATGGATTCCAAAAAAAGTTGGGCCTTCCCGTAGGTATCAATTTCTTCGCTGGGATTGTTTATATGAAAACTGCAAGAGTGGACGGTAATCCCACAACTGCTGACCAACTAAAGATTGCCACTAAGTATGACCGTGTCGCCAAACCCGTCTTCGGAGTCGAAGTGCCTGTAAAGGCCTTGGTTAGCAAAATTGGGAAATCCGCAAGCAAGAACAACAATTCGGACGCTTCTGGTAACGCGAAGTCGAAATCAAGTTCCTAAAAGTGGAGTTCGTGCCCCGCTATGCTTCGCCAAATTGTTTATCTTTTGAGTTTGACTGCAATCGCAGCATCGATCCCAGTGCTTGCTTCGGCTTCTAAACCTCAAGATTATGCAGCTCGAATTGTAGCGCGCGACATTGAGGGGAACACGCACGTCGGTACAGTCATTTACGTTAGCTATGCACAATCAAATTTCGTAGTTACTGCGTACCATAACGTATTCAGGACACTAAAACTGAACCTGACTTTCGATGAAAAGGGTAGTAACCAAATTCCTTTGTCCGATTTTGTTGGAACATCTGCCCTCCTTGACCCGTTGCATGATCTTGCGATTTTTCGATGCACGCCGGAAGGATCTGCGAGATTACAAGGAAGTTGGAATGGAATTCCAATAAATCTTCGTCCTGTTATGTTGAAGACTGAACCACAAACATATGACGGCGCTCGCGTCGTTGCTGTTGGCAATCCTGCCTTGAAGATACTTGAACAGGAAATAACTCCGCTCAATTACATAGCAGAGGCTACTGTTAGCGAATATAGCGAACTGGGCAAAAGGCTGATTTCTTTAGCTAGAAACCCGCAACTGAGCAATATCTCGCTGGTGTTTCTTGAGAATCTCGAAGTTACTTACGGATTTAGTGGAGGTCCAGTCCTTTTCAGCAAATCGCAATTCAAAAATGACGATGTTGAGTTAGTAGGGATGGTGGAGGGTGGAGACCCCTCAAGCGGAAGCGTTCATAGTTGGGCTATTCCAGTGGATGTGATTTCCAGTGCCCTACGACAGACACCATCATATAAATCGTTTCCACCTACTACTTGGCCTGCGACACAGTTTCCCGACACCGCGTTCTCAAGGTCGAGCAGCCCTTTCATCACAATCCTCCAAGTAACACCTTGGAGCACAAGTTCGAACATTGGGTCGGTGCCGCTCCAAGTAGACGAAACTGGCAATCTTTCGATTACTTTCAGAGCAGCGGGAAAATATCAACAGCTTTTCGCGATTCTTCATGTGCCAGACGCTGTGGAAATTCAAAAAGCGCCAAGCATCGAGAGGGTAAACGATTCAGGTCTATTTAGCTTTATTTGGACCGTAAAGCCTTCAAGTGGTGCTAAGGGCGGACCCGCTACTATCGAGTTTACGACGGAAAAGCGAGAAGTCTCATTTACGTTGCCCCTAACAATTAGGCTCGTCGACGAAGCAAATCATCGCCCAACAGAGGCTGTGCTGCCCTTTCAATTTCAAGAAATTCAACAAGTATCAGAAAATTTCAATGGAAAGACTGAGATCGATCTAAGAGATGCGTTTGGGTTTGGGGAAATATTTAAGACAAACACCCAATTTCTTCTATGCTCGTATCGACAAAAAGCTTTTCACGAAAAATGTGATGTTGCACATTTTTTGAAGACTGGGACAACCATCAAGATCTTAGAAGGAGGGGGCGGCACTGTAGACAAAGAAACCGGTACATTGCATCCAATCAAATCCAATCGGCTTGTAAAAGGGCTCATACTTCCAAGTGCTTATACCGAACGGACCGCCATATTCAAAAAATTTGGTGATTCACTATTTCTAACAGAGCATACCCGCAAGCTCATTGCCGAATATCTTTCTCTCGTCGATGAAAATACGACTATTCTCGGTGATGTTCTGAACGACTCTGCATCTGAGTTTGCCAAGCGCTACCCTCAACCCTCTGATCCGGCCTCAGACATTTGGATTAACAATCGATGGGTAGACTGCTTCAAAAATCTGAGTCCGAAGGCGCGTGAAATTCAAAATGACTTGCGAACATATGTTTTCAAGTCAAACTAAAGAATACAGAAGCAACCCGACATATTTCCGAGCTCAAGACTTAAGGATTTCACGATTGATAGCATTTGCTACTCCTGTAAGGAATATTTGCAGGGTCTGTTTTCGGACACCTTTTCCCGAGAGGATAGCGTCGATAGCTTTTTGAGTGAGCTTCGTGGCTCGCATCAGCTTCCGAAAACCGATCTTTCGCCACTCATCTCTTTCTTGTTTGTCAGCAACAACCAATTTACGGGTCCGGCCATATATCTGCATCTTTGCGTCGAGCATGCTCGGGTCTTCCCCTTGTTCCCAATGACGATCTGTTTCCTTTCCAACGGGAATTACCTGTCGCGCAATAATGTTGGATCTTCTTAGCAAACCTCTGGTGTTTCCATCGCAAGGCGCTCCATTCGGGGCAAGTGATTTGACCTCGGCCTTTCCGAGATACTGATTCAATATGATCTGAAACGAATCTGGAAAGACTTTCATTTGATTGGTATCGGAAACCATAGAAATTTGGAAAGTACGCCCATCTACCAGATTGATGCCCTTTAGCTTGTTCCACTTCCTTCGATTGAACTCTGGGCGGGTTATGAACTGAAAGTTATTCTTGTCATAGCCGCGAGGATAACCCTCAATGCCAGACAGAATCGGGAACAAAAAGAAGTTGAACGGCGCTAACCATTCTGGCCGATGGCCTTTGAGCACGTTTGGCGAACTCATCACCATTCGCATCATGGCCGGTAGTTTTAGCCAGGATGGTTTCTTTTGTTTGTGTCCAAATTCTTTGCGAAGCAAAAACTCCCATGCTTCAAATATCCATTCTGGCGTTTCTTCGGGTTCATCGTCCCCCTCGTCGTCCGGATTGCGTTCTTTTGGCGCGAAGAGATAGCCCAAGCCGTGCCCACTGGCTTTCTCAATTGAAAGATTTCTTCCGTCCTCAACTATGAGGGCGTAGCGCTTCGCCGAAACAGCGAAGCCGAACAATTGGCGATAGGGCTTTTTCGGATCAGAATCGACGTGATTCACATCTTCGATCTTCAGGATGTCTCGGACTAACTTCGGATCATAGGGGTTGAGTTTATTGAACCTCCTAGCGATTCCCTCGACTTGTTTTAAAGAAAGCGCCCTTACAGCATCTTTATTATTGAGTTTGAAAGAACCTCCGACGCATGGAACGAGTTGTTGCTCTTTTGAGCCGACAATACACATCGAATCTGTGTCACAGAACAAGTAAGAGCCGCCGAGGTCTTGAACGCTCTTTTCGAGCATTGCAAGCAACAATCGCCCACCCGCCGTAATCAGCGATGCGTGTGGAGGAAAATACCAAGCACCTGGAGTTTCAACGTAATTCGTGGGAGTTCGTCCAGATTTCTCGCCGGAGAAATAGCTAACGCGCTTTTCTTTGTTATTTGTTTCTGTATTTACCTCGACAAAAAGGCCATAGCTACCAGAATTCGCGACCACCTTTAAGAAATCCGCTAACGGTTTGTTTTCAGCCTTGTGTGCAATTCTTTGCTCAATGACTTTCCGATAGAAATCGTCTTTCTCTGGATCAATTGCCACCAGGCCGCCAAGATTTGTAATTTGAAGGGCTGATTGAGTCCCTTTAGGGGCCATTCGTACTGCCTTAATGATCTTGGGAACTTTGCCAGTCGACAGCTTGGAAGCCATAACGTCTGGACCGGCATACCAGACGGGTCTCTTTGAGTTGAGATAATTTAGTCCAATGTTTTGGGTCTTTTCTCCATACACCGTTCGGATTGGAAAAATGTCGTTTTCGGGTTTGACCAACGCGAAGAAAGACAGTTTTTTCCAGAACTCACGGTCAAACGTAGTTTGGAGATTTGCTTTCGAAACTAAGCCCTTCGCAGCCCTCGTGTAATCCCCGAAACGTATGGACTTAGCCTTCAGAACATCCCAATTCCCCAGCAACGCATTTACGGTCGGATATTGGCTGGTGAAATCTGTGTGAATCACAGGGACTTTGGTTTTTCGAATCCGACACTCTGCACGTCCTCCGTAATATGCCTGCATCGCAATCCCGAGCGTTTTGTTTGGAAGCTTAAAGTGAGTTTTCGGGATACGGATGTTCATTGCATCGAGATACGCCTTTGCAATCGAAGCCGGTGAATAAACTTTGTCGGGATATGATCCGATTGGGTTCCGGGCAAATTCAAGCTTCATAGCGTTCAAAAGCCTCGCCGTCGCTCCAACATCGCCGCGACAGTACTTGATTTCTTTTGGAGTCACTCGCCCAGACGGTTTGTGCTTGTCTTTGCCTTTTACTCCGAAAGCTTTGCACGCTCGATTCAAACTGAAGGACTCATTTCGGAGTGCCCACCCAAGCGTCCTTAGATCAAGAAAACGCCCCTCAAACGGCCATTCGTCGCGATGCAAAATGCTTCCAAGTTTTATGAATGCCATTTTGCTGTTCTGGGAAGTGACTAGAATCCTTGGGCGTTCTGGATTCGTCTCCAGTTCACCTGTTTTCCGGCTTTTGCGTTTGGATAGCGCGAGGGACCAACTATTCTTTCGGCCTTTTGCGTGTCTAACAGCGACTCTTGATAAGTCAAAAGGCAAATTGAATCCGACAACCAATTCGCCTCTTTGCATTGCTCTCCAAAATATTTGATCGATGAACGCAGAGCGCTTCATCAGTCTTAGGGATGTGCGAGCTGGCAAGCGTTCGACGCTCGCGGCGTTTCCCTTGTCTTTTACATACGACTCCAGAATCTTCATGTCGCGTCGCAGAAGATCGTCCGCGTAAAACAGACCCTCTTCTATGCAGCGATACGTATCACCATCCAGTTCGCAGCGTCGATAGCAGCCAATTGTTAGCTTTTGTTTGGGATCGACAGTGGTTTCCGTATCAAAGACCAAGCAGTAGCTAGGCCATTTCGGAGACCACCCTCTATTCCATGGTTTCTTGGGTTTGGCAGGTGTGTGCGCCCGCACGTAAATGTCATGCGGTTCTGCTTGACCCAGTTTCGCTAAATCACTTAGCTTTGGGCGTTTTCTGAAAGCGCTGTTTTTGCGGTCTCGTTGATGATCCATTGACAAGCAATGATTGCTTGAGACGCCCTATTTAGTCTTTCAAGCAAGTTAGGTGTGTATCGAAGATCAACACCGGCATTTCGCAGCAATTCGTGAAATCGGTCATGGTGCGCTTTACAGAAAGGCATCGTGAACCACGCAATGTGATTCCTGCCCCCGATGTGGTTCTTCTCGACGATCTTGGTCGATCCACAAATTACGCACGCTGGCTTCACGATTCTTCACCAAGCGACGCGTAGAGATCGTCAAAGTCGAGTATGCCAGCTTCTTCAAGCTCAATGAGCTTTTGGACATCAGTAATGAGAACGTGCCCAGCAACCGTTTTGCCTTTTAGTTTCAGAAGTTCTGCTTCTGCACCTGTATCATCAGCACGGAGCATTCTCCTCGCTCGGTTATAGCGCCCAAGGAGTTTCCTCTCTCTTGAGTTGGATATGATTTCAGCTACCGGCCCAAACTCAGTAAGAACATTCATTACCGATTTGAGCTTATCTTCTGGAATCGCCTTCCACGGTTTGCCAGGACCATTGCGGCGTAGCGCCGGTCTCGCGTACCGAATAAACGTACCTCGTTTGACGCTCGCTTCGCGGGTTGCTTTCGCAAGCGAGTCGCCTTCACGCATTCTTCTCAGGGCTAGAAAGACCCTACGCTGCAAAGCAGCCTCGCGTGGATTCAAAGCGATTGTGCTGCGTTGCCGAATTCGACGAGGCTTTACGCGCTTTGAGATCTTCTGTCGCTTGCGCGAATTCTTTCCGAAGGAATTTTTCTTGGACTTATTGTGTTTGGTGGACTTCCGCTTTCTCGATTTCATCGGCCCACCTTCTTTCGCGGAACCGACAATGTAGCGTGATTACGTTGTGCAAACCGCTTAAGTGCGGAGTGCGGGACTAGCGTGCGTCTGCCAACACAAGTGGATCGCAACTCACCAGATGCAATCAGTTTTGAAATTGTTCTAAGAGAGAGGCCGGTAAGTGCTGAAGATTCTTTCCGGCTGAGAAGTAACTTGTTGCTGAGCGTGTCCGACATTAGACACTCCCAAAGAAGTGTCATCTGCCGGAATCCGTTTGCTCAGCCTGAGCCCATGCGCCTTTTGCGTCCACTGCCTCGTCCCAGCTTTCGCATCCCTCTCCCGATGCGGGGAGCGGGTCTACTTGCTAGGACTAATGGTCGGTGCTACTTCCTACCGCCACCTTGAGGCAGGGTCTACTTGGCACTGTACCCTTCGGGTCGGTGTTACTGCTCACCGCCGTAGGCATATCTACTAAGACCCCGCGGTAACAAAATTATGGTCAAAAGCGAATCAACAGTCAAGGGCACGCGAGGGCAAGAAATGCACCTTCATGCGCTAGCGGGCATAGTGTAAAATGGCTGTAATTCCTTCATTTACAAATAGTTATGTGTCCCCGCCAAGTGAGAGCCACATGCAAAGCCAGCCTTCACCACTCGTCGAAAAGCTCATCCCTCGTAAGGGAGTGATCACTCTTTTCGGCTACGGAATTTCTGCAACTGTTGATCACGGTCATTTAATCCTGAAAGACAATATTGGACCCCGACATCGCCAAGCAGTTTTTCCGAAGATAGGTCACGGCTTAAAACGATTGACGGTGATTGGATCTGAGGGATGCGTTTCTCTGGCTGCTTTGCGATGGCTCGCAGATCAGGGTGCGGCATTCACGATGCTTGAACGTGATGGGTCAACGCTCGCCGTCGCCGGTCCAATTGGTCCATCCGACGCTCGCGTGCGCCGTTCACAATCGCTCGCCCACGAATCTGGACTCGCAGTAGAAATCGGCAGAGAGCTAATTGCTCAAAAACTCGACGCGCAAGAGCGTGTCATTCGAGACGTTTTTCAGGATGGCATAGTCGCCGACGCAATTGTTTCAGCGCGAGAATCTTTGGGCAAAGCCAAGTCCATAAAGGCGATTCGAAATGTCGAATCTCTTGCTGCTCAAGAATATTGGGCGAGGTGGAGAAGTTTGCCGGTCAATTTTCCGACTGCGGATTTACGACGCGTCCCAGAGCTTTGGCGCACATTTGGAACTAGGTCTTCCCCACTAACAGGCTCACCTCGGCTCGCTGTCAATCCTCTAAACGCAATGCTGAATTACGCTTACTCGCTTTTGGAAACTGAAGCGAGACTTGCCGCTTGTGCAGTTGGCTTGGACCCAGGAATCGGGTTCTTACATGTGGACACGGATGCTCGCGACAGTTTGGCGTGCGACATTATGGAACCTGTAAGGCCTTTGGTTGATGCGTTTTTTCTCAACTGGATCACAAGGGAATGTCTGAAGCGCGAATGGTTTTTTGAAAAGCGCGATGGCTCATGTCGATTGATGGCAAGCTTGTGCGAAATGCTTACGGAGACTTCACTAACTTGGCGTCATTCCGTTGCCCCAGTCGCTGAACAAATCTCTCGAATGCTTTGGTCCACAATTCGAAACAATAAGAGAAATGTGCTGGCCCCAACTCATTTGACGCAGAGCCGTCGTCGTTACGCGAAAGGAACACCAAAGATCAAAGTTTTGATTCCACAACGCCCACCACACGTTTGTTTGACTTGCGGTGGAAAGGTCACACTGGGGCATCGGTACTGTTCCCATTGCAAAGTTGAAGTGACGACGAAAGCGCTAATTAAAGCAGCGCAGAAGGGTCGGCTTGCCGCACATTCGGCAGAGGCAGAGAGAAAGCGAGCTGCAAGCAGGCGAATGCACTTAGCAGCCCAAAAGAATTGGGACTCATCGTTACTGCCAGCTTGGTTGGACATCAATGCGTACAAACAAGGAGTGCAGCCGCGGTTGTCTCGACTGACTGTCCCTGCAATACGAAAAGCGCTGGGTGTTTCCAAGGGATACGCTACAAATGTGCGCTCGGGGAGAAAAGTGCCCCATCAGAGACACTGGCTGGCATTGGCTCAACTAACCCAACTTCGCTAGTGTCTACCTCGCAGGGCATTTGTTAGATCAATCTATATCTCAAGGCATGTCAGAACAATTCGTTACCGAGATAAGCCAACTGTGAGTTGAAGTTGGTAGCGTCGAACATTAGTGGAAACGAGCTTGAGGGACATGCGTTTGGGGCGTATTGGGGCACTAATCTCAAAGGGAAGAAACAGCTGTTCTTCATTCGCGCCCTTACGTTTCTTGTTTTGCTTTGCAGACATTATGCGCGCAATCTCAACAGATTTGTACGGAACCGAAACGCGAAAGAGTTCGTAGGCGAGCGCAATGGTTCGGATGCTGGGCGTTCCACCAGACAGTTGCTTTTGCAGTCCGGCTGCCGTCACTCCCAAACTCGATGCCACATCTGCAAGAGTTCTCCCCTTTTTGCGCTCACGCGCAACGTGAGGCGCCAAAGCATCAGCGAAGCGGTTAGAGAAAAGCTTGTCTTCAAGAGTTTGTTTCATTTGCGATCTTAAAAAACATTAGAATCAATTGAGATACAACTTAAGTTATGATACAACTTAAGTTGCATGTAGGGGCGAGACAGTTTCTGTGGTGGAAACCAAAAACCAACTACCGTCCATGTGGGAGCGATTGCGCAAATGTCGGCACTGCGGACTGGAAGTATTAAGTTCTGCGTTGAGTTATGCAGAAAACCCATTCTGCTCAAATTGCTTGTCTGAAAGAATTTCCGAATCTGCGAAGCACCTAGGCTTAATTGCGTGGCGTAGCGTGGGTGAGTACTTCATACCTACGAATCTAGATCAGCAAAAACCACATTAAGTTGTCTCATTGCATCACGGTATTTTAATCCGCTTCTCCAGTAGTTGCTTACGTTACGTCTTCTTCTTTTCTGCCCTTCGAGTGTCCAGACTTCAACGTCCCAATCCGAAGAGTTTTTGATCAATTCGACTTCCAAGTCTGACTTACCCGGACGATCTACTCGCCAACGGTATGCTCCCGCCGTCAGACAAGTTGTCTTCCAATCCAAGGCAACGCGCATTCTCCCTAGGGAGGCGGCAAATTCGGTCGCCGAATGAAACCGATCTTTGGGGTCAGCTTGCAGAGCTTTCCGAATGAGAGTCCTCATTCGCCTGGGTACGTGAGGAAGAAACAATCTCGAATCAGGAAATCGGCCGCCCAGAATCTTGGCCTGTAGCTCGTTATCGTCTTTGATGGCATTCTTTTGCAACTTGTAAAAGGGATCGCCGTTAACGGTTCTGTAGAGGAGCGTGCCCATTTGAAAAATGTCGGATTCAACTGTCGCAACATGAGAGGTCAAGACTTCTGGAGGCATTGCCCATTTGTACATAGGTGGATAGTTGACTGTTCCGGTGGGGGACATTTTGCGGCTCTGACCAAAGTCACTAATCAAAGGCTGATTGTCATCATCAAATAAGATATTTGCGGGCTTAATATCCAGATGTAGATAACGGCTTACATGAATACGTGCTAATCCAGCTAGAACTCCCTGAGCAATTTTTAAAGAGTCGCATAAACCCAGCGGGTGCTGCCTTATTTTCGATAGCAGTGATCCATTCGAATACAGAGGCAAAGCTAGATGAAATTCGTCAGTGGTCTCACAAACGTATTCAACTTTAACGATACTTGGATGGTTCGCTGAAAAAATTGCACGCGCTTCGTTACAATAGGAATCGAAATCATTTCCGAATTTTGACTTGCTGACAACTTTTACTGCGATATCCCGATTGAGGTAGGGATCGAACGCGCGGTAAACCGTAGAGTTCATTCCCTCCCCAACTCCGATGAGTCCACCTTGTTGATAGCGGATGGTGCCAGTAATTTCGAACATGTTCTGCCTCATTCATTTGGAAGCAGCGCAGCTGCGACCAAGATCGCTTCTCGGAGTTTATCTTTATACTGAGACCAATCTAGACCCCGCAGATCCTTAGAAGCCAAGTCCTCCTTCGGAAATTTGCTGCCCAAATGTTTCCCAAAAGTGTTGAGCGCACCGGTAATTACGTGAAGGTTCTTTGCGCTTGAAACTTCCACAAGCACTCCTTCAATCCGACACCGTGACTTAGCGGAATCTTTGTTGAATCCCCTCGCAATACGTTCCGGGTATCGGACAGCAACAGCATTTGGCTTATATACCTCAATAACGTGTGCGGCCTTTTGTCTAACCCAAGCTAACGCTTGGCCTTCGGTGAAGGATTTAGGAGCTGTTTCTGATCCGGATCCCTCTAAGACAGGCTGTTGGAGCGTACCGGTAGTTACCGCCCAATGAAATCCCTCCGGTTCGGCTCTTAGTCCGAGTATCGTTTTGCCAAGTTTCTCTCGATTTTGACTCATCGATCCTCCACTTCAAGGCCCGCCAATAATGCCAATTCAATTTAATTTAGCATTCGCCAATTCTTCATGAGTAAATTATGCGTTGATATAAATCACCGGCATGTCCAAACAACTGTTGCAGGATTGGCCTCCAGCCACAGGCTTGACACCCACGATTAGCGCAAGTATAGTACATATACGGATCACAGTATAGCAATTTGGAGATTCTTATATGACACAGACTCAAACCAAAGTAATCAATATCCTGCCAGATCGCAGCCTCATGCCGAAGATCGGGCAGACTGGTTATTCCGTAAGCCAAGCGATAGCGGAGCTGGTTGACAACTCGATTGACGCCAGAAAAGAAGGAAAGCTTCTTACGGTCGAGATCAACCTGAACGCTGAAAAAGATCTTGTCCAAGTAGCGGACGATGGGGTCGGAATGAGCGAAGGCACCGCAGCAAATAGCATCCGGCTAGCCCACTCTGCCAAAAGAAATAAGCTTGGAGAGTTTGGACTGGGTCTTAAAACAGCAGCGACTAGCCTTGGGAAAAAATTCCGGATCACCACGAAGGAGTTCAACAGCCCCGAAGAATACTCTCTTGAATATGACGAAGATAAGTGGCTTAAGGAAGGAGATTGGACAAAGCATGAAATGAGCGTCAGGTCCGGAGCCGAAAAAAGCAGATCCGGTACAACGATTTCTATTACGGCTCTCCATTTCCGGATTTATCCAAACTTGCCGGGGAATATTAGAAAAGATCTCGCGACCCGTTTTGCTCCATTCATCGAAAATGGTGAAGTCGCAATTAGAGTAAATACGAAATGGTGTGAGCCTGAACCGCTGATGTTAAAGGCGGAGTATCACCCACCGGACGGAAAAGAGGAATTCCGCCTAAAACTTGAGAGCGGTAACGAAGTATGGGGATGGCGGGGGCTGCTGAAACAAGGGTCTGACAAAGGCGAATATGGATTTAGAGTTTTCAGGCGTGGTCGGCTAATCATGCAATTTGCAAAGTTAGGATTCAATCCACACCCTGAGGCGCGCCAAATCGTCGGCGAAATTCATCTGGACCATGTTCCGGTAACACATAACAAGAGAGAGTTCATGCAAGAGTCTCCGCTTTACCAGGAAATCGTGACAGAAGGCAATATTTTCTGGGAATTCATGCGGGAACTTGTGAAAGAAGCGCGCTCTTCGGTCCGAAAGACGCAAATTGATCAAGGAATCGTGGACAAAGTATTAGTTCAAAAAGACAACATAATGAAGGCACTCAAGGGGATTCCGGAACTTAAAGAATACGCTTTCCCTGATCTCAATGAAAAAATCAGAGGCACCGCTGCGGAAAATGACGGCGTTTCAGCGTCGGAAATCGAAAAACGCGATCCGAGGAGCATGGTTACTGTTGTCGAGGAACCTCAAGTAACTTCTGAGCACGAACGAAAGCCAAAGAAAACTCAAATCAAACGCACCTACTTTATTACGGTTAATGGAAAGAAGTTTAAGGTTGAGCATAGTTTCGTAGACCTCAAGACCGATCATGTCCTAAAGGACAAGACTGTGGATGAAGAGAAAGGAATTCAGGTTTTTACGAATATAGCTTTCCCAGCATTTGCGAACACTAAGGATCATGTTTTTTACGCAACTTGGCACATCGCAGAAGCTATCGCGGAGGTTATGGTTGAACGAAACCAAAAACCTGCCGACGAAGTGGCAAAGATCAGAGACCTAATTCTGAAAAAGAGTTCGGAGTTAACTCGACAGCTCGACGAAGTCGAAAAGGAAAAGAAACTGGCAGACATGCTGAAAAAAGAATGGGAAGCGAAGATGGCGCGTATCAATCAACTCAAGGCACAAAGTGAGGATCTTACGATTTAGAAAGACTGATCTCCATGTCTCATCAGATCGCGGCTTACGACTCTCATAGTTATGCTGCATCCTTAAATGACAGAAGGTGATTTATGGCCACAGAAAAACAATCAGTTATGAAGGCGTACACAATCAAAATCAAATCGGGTCAGTATGCAGGACGTTATGTCGGAGGGCGATTCGGTGGGGGATTGGTTACAAATCCGGTGGTTCAAAACAATCCACCGGTGAATATCCCTGGTTCGACAAAATACGGCCTCTGGACGCAAGAAAAAGCTGCCATGAGTTTCTTTGAAACGGGGCTTTCCAGCGCCTTAGAAGAATTGACTAAACTAGGTTTTGAACTCGACGTACTAAAGATTCAGGGATAGCCAGAGTGCAAGTTTCAAGCGGCTCTACCTAGGGACTTTCACATTTGAAGCAATCTAATTTTGTATGCCACAGATAACGACAAGGCCGGAACCTCCACGCGGTGAATACGATTTTCAGGATTTGTGTGCTGAACTACTTCGAGCTGAATGGAAGAATTCAAACCTACAGACCTTTGGTCGACGTGGTCAGAGGCAAAATGGAGTTGATATCCTCGATTTGAGCGGGGCTAGAAACCCAAGAGGTGCTCAGTGCAAGAACTACGAGCCACTTGACGCCATTCTCCCGAAGGACATTCATGATGCCGTCCGCGAGGCGAAGCAATTCGTCCCACACCTTTCCGAATTTTGGATTATGACGACTGCGAAGAAGTCGACGGACTCCCAGTTGGAGGTCTTGGCGATTAACGAGCAACACCAAAGAGAGCAGTTGTTCACAGTCACTCTGAAAACTTGGGATGAAATCCTGCTGATGTTCGCTAACCATCCGACTGTCGCAGACAATTGGTATGGTGGAGGATTGGCTACAGATTTACAAAAAATAGAACACCGAACAGCAAAGGTAGAGGAATTTCTACATGCTCTCGCATCAACATCGGCGTCGAGCATAGATCGCATCCAAAGTAGACTTCTCCTTCGGTGGGAGCCAAAGTTTCGTAAGACAACTGAATCAAAGGATGGACTATCTTTTGAATATGTCGCTGACTATTCCGTAGTACTTCTCACTATTGAAGAACTAATTGCGGCTGGGGCAACTGAATTAGCGGTCGATCTTGGTACGGAAGATGTCGATAACCTTAAGAAACACATTCCCCGTCCTCTGAGCAATCGAATAGTGTCAATATCCCCAGCGGGAGAGACAGGTAGGCTTGTTGGTTCGATTCTTGGACCCACCTTTGAAGAATTCGCGGTCGAAGCAAACGGAGTTGCCTCCTTCATGATGAATGGTGGCAGTACCGAGATCAGTAGACATATCCCCGTTATTGCTCTAAATCTCTACTACTTCTTGTTGGGAATCAAGAACCGCCTTCAAATCGATATTGATCTGGCAGATTTCTTAACAGCTATTGAAACTGTGCGAAGGAGCTCAAAAAATCCTCAGGGGCGCATTAACCTTGCGGTTATCGAAGGAATTCTAAGGTCTTACAAACTTCTGAAACTGGATTGCGTGGAATTGCGACCGACGGCATCTGGACGAGCAATAGAACTGTTCTCTGAGTTTGTCGACGATCACCACTACCAGTCGATTTCGCGTCATGCCAATTCCTTCGGATTCCCCAAACTCGTCGCGGAAGCTGAAAGGGAATTCTCAAAGATTGCTAGAGAATTTGTGCAAACTCCAAAATATGTGAGTGATTTACTTTTGGGCGAGCTTTCTTTGTCAGCTATTGGACCACGAACAGCGAATGACTCCAAAATTAACGAAGCACTCATGGCAGCTCAATACCTTCCGCCGATCGTGTCATTCGTGACGGCTCGAAAAAAGGCGTCAAGCGCATATGAGATATTGGACCCACCACCCATTTGGCCAACTAGGTGGAAATCCGAGAAGCGATAGAACACTGTCACCCGCTGAATGCCTGAGCGAAGCTTGTTCTTGACCATTTACCGTCAATTTCGCCGTATGATTCCGCATTGTGAGCAGCGAAAGCGAGCAACTGATGGTGTATCACTTTTCCCCGCCTTATAGCCTACCCCCGTCGTTTCTTGACCGTGTGAGAGCGGCCAAAGTACACTTGTAGATTCGAAAACTGCCGTGAAAGCGGCCAGTACGGTGTCGTTTGGGCTTTTCGTGAAAGATTTGCCTCGCGCGACGCGTAACCAAATAGGGGGATTGCTTTGCCAAAGCGCACATATCAACCGCGCAAGCGCCGTCGCGCCAAGACGCACGGATTCCGCTCGCGCATGAAGTCCGTAGGCGGCCGCAAGGTTCTTGCGTCACGCCGCAAGAAGGGACGCCATCGCCTTACGCCCGAATAAATCCGGGCAGGAGTATCCGCGCGAAGCGCGGCTGGTGCAAAAGGCGCAGTTTGATGCCGTGTACCGCGCCGGGAAGCGCCGCTCGAGTTCCCACTTCACTGCTTTCGTAAAGGCGAACAATCTGCCGCAGAGCCGGTTTGGCTTCAGCATCAAGAAGGCTCTTGGCGGCGCGGTTGTGCGCAATCGAATCCGGCGGCGCATGCGAGAGATCGCGCGGCTGCACCGGGAGGAAATACCAGCGGGATGGGACATCGTCATTCATCCGAAAAGCTCGGTGGCGAAGGCGCCGTTCGAGTTGCTGACGGCGGACTTTCTACGGCTTCTGAAGCTGTAGGAGCACAAACTATCGTGCCCTTACGTTCACTGCCGGTGCGTCTGGCGCTGTTTGCGCTTCGCTGTTACAAGGCGTATCTGTCCGTGCTGTTCGCGGGAAGCTGCCGGTTTGAGCCCACCTGTTCGATGTATGCGTATGAAGCGATTGAGCGGTTTGGTGTGTTACGCGGCGTGTGGCTCGGCACGAAGCGCCTGCTGCGCTGCCATCCGCTTTCCAAAAAATTTGGCTATGACCCTGTTCCGGAGACTTGGGAAGAAATGAATCCGAATCATATTGGCAGAAATCCAGAGGTACATTCGTGAGCGACGCTTCTCAAGGAAAAAATCTGAGGCCAGAGTTAAGAATCTTTATCGCCTCGGCCCTCTCCATTATTGTGATTTTGCTATGGGCAAAATTTTTTGCGCCGAAGCCTCCGCAACAACCTCCTCAAGCGAACAAGCCTCCGATAAGCGCGCCAGCAACGGCTGGAACGCAAGCGAACGGCAACACGCCGAGCTCAGCACCTTCCACAAATACGACTTCGCCTTCGACTGTTTCCGCAATGCCACCTGCTGAAGTAAGGGGCGATTCGCAGGAGCGAACAATCGTCGTGGAGAGCGATTTCTATCGCGTTGAGTTTTCCAATCGCGGCGGCGTGGTGAAGAGCTGGAAGTTGAAGAAGTATATGGACGATGCGAAGCCGCGCCAGATGCTTGATCTGGTGCACGCGAAGACAGCACAAGAAGTGGGCGGCTGGCCATTTGCTGTGACGCTGGATGATGCCGGGCTGGAAAATACCGCGAATTCAGCGCTCTATGTTTCGTCGGCGTCCGACAATTTGACGGCGCCGGCCGACGTGAGTTTTTCCTGGAGCGACGGCCATCTGGAAATCAAGAAACGTTTTCATTTCGATCAGAGCTACGTAGCCAAAGTAGAAGTTGTTGCGAAATACGATGGAAAACCCATAACGGCCGGACTTGCATGGCTTGGCGGTTTTGGCGACTTAACTGTGACCAACCCGCGACCGATCGAAACGGTGAATATTTTTTACAGCGAAGACGGGAAGTTAAACGCTCTGCCGTACAAGAAGGTCGAGGACTGGGACAAGGTCGGCAATGGAGTTTGGTGGGGCGGAAAAGACTGGACCGGCATTGAGGATCGCTACTTTGCCACGGTCTTTCTGCCTGAAACGGGCACCGCACCCGGCAAGCTCGAAACTCGATATTGGAAAGTGTGGCATCCCGTCCAGATTGACGGCAAGGACGTGCCAGAGCCAGTTCCGCAAGTTTCTACGGCAACCACTCCGCAAACTTCACTGCGCGTTTACGTGGGGCCGAAAGATTACGATGTTCTGAAAAAGATGACGCCACCGCTTCACTCGCTCGTGAATTTCGGCTGGCTGGAAATTATTGCAGACCCACTCTTTCACGGCATGAAATGGCTGCAGCAAAAAGGCATCTCCAACTGGGGATGGGCGATCGTGGTGATGACCCTCGTCATTAACATGCTGCTCTTCCCACTGCGAATTTCCAGTTACAAGACGACGCTGAAAATGCAACGTGTGGCGCCGGAAATCAAAGCAATTAACGAGCGATACAAGAAATATTCGATGCGCGACCCGCGCAAGGCGGAAATGAACAAGGAAGTAATGGCCGTCTATTCGCGGGAGGGGATCAATCCTGTTGGCGGCTGCTTCCAGATGCTCGTGCAGATGCCAATCTGGATTGGTTTGAACACAGCGCTACGTAACGCGATTGAGTTGCGGCACGCGCCGTGGTTTGGCTGGATTACGGACCTATCCTCAAAAGATCCTTATTACATTTTGCCTGTGATAATGGCGGTTTCCATGTATCTGGCAACAAAGATGACGCCGATGACCACGACTGACCCGCAGCAGCAGGCGATGATGAAGTTCATGCCGCTTTCGTTTGCGGGCATGTTCATCATTTTCCCGATCTCTTCTGGACTTGCCGTTTACATCCTGACAAGCAGTCTCGTGGGCATTGCGCAGCAGTGGTATCTGAATCGGACTCATCCGATCAATCCGACCCTCAAGCCGGTGAAAGCCAAGAAGGCGTAAGCAAATAAGGGCTCGCGTTCTAGCGACCCTCCCAGCCTTGTGAAACGACATTGCCCGCGGCGGCAAATCGTACACGATAGGTGAAACCTCCAGGTCGGTCTGGGCGAATCTTTGGGAAACGCAGGTCGGAAATCTCCACGATCGCATCGCCATTTTCCATGTGGAAGCGCGTGACGGGAAATCGCGCGAACCACAAAACTTTTTGAACTTCGGGCAATTCGTTGGCGCGCCTGACCCAGGGATTCTGCGGCGCATCTGGAAAATATTTGTATTCAATGGGCGGGACGGACGGATCAGAAATGGCCGAGTCTGCACGCGCATTGAACGAATTCTTCTTGCTCAAATCCATTTGTATTTCGTACACGCCGTGGGAAGTGCGCACCAAGCCGTCCCAATTCAAAAGCGAAGGTGGGAAAGGCAAAGCGCCGAACGAATCCGCTTGTATGTGTTCGAGCGCGACGAAATTCTTTACGCGTTCAAGGGCACTGTGGTGCGCATACATCGTCAAACCAAGGTAGGCAAACGCGAGCGCCAAGCCAGCGCGGTTCCAGGCAGCGGGCTTGATACGCGCACCCCAACCACGAAACGCAGGAAGCAGAAAAATCAGGGAAAAGGCCAGGCACGCTGTGATGACAGCGGCGTCAGAAATCGGCGCGCCGACAATTCGAGCAATCGCAGCGATGAAAAAAGGTGATGGAACGAAGATCACCCACATCATTAAGGCGCGGCGCTTGGCGTGAAGTACGTCGCGGTTCACCCATTCAAGCAGCTGCGGAACCAGAAGGATACCTGTGAAAGAAAAATCGACTATGAATAGCAAATCCCAAGCGGGCCTCGACCATTCAAGCGGCGACCAAATCATCGTGCCGAACGTTGTAACGAGGTCCAGAAAAATGTGGCTGAGAATTCCGAGCGAGTAAATTCCTGTGAGCATGGCCAGCGAAGGTGACTCCCATTTTCGCCAGCGAGCAATCCACTGTGTAAGAGCCGCGAGAATTACTGCGAATATCGGCAGACAGAGCAATGAGTGCGTAATGCTGCGATGCCAGGTGATCATCAGCATGTCGTTGTTCGAAAGCATGTCGCGAATCACATCGGAGTCTGGAAAAATGGCGCCGAGCATCATGGCCCATGTGACGACGCGGCCGCGGTTCATAAAGCGGCGCGAAAAGAGATCATCTCCACGAAAAATCGCTTTGGCGATCAAAGCACCCGCAATGCCGTGTGTGATGGTATCCATGAAGTTAGTCGCGTGAAGTCAGGGACGAGTTATCAAGTTACTTGTATTAGCGGGGATTTCTTTTGAACGACGATTCCGACTGGCGATGCCAAAGCGCCATGCCGTTGAAGAAGATGATGCGCCGATTCTGCAGCGCGCGCGTCTATGGCAATGAGCAGACCACCGGAAGTTTGTGGGTCAAAGAGCAAAGATTGATATTCAAGCGAGACATTTGGACCGAATTCGACACAGTCGCCAATAAATGCCCGGTTATTTTTCAAGCCGCCGGAGATGTGACCTTCTCGCACAGCTTCGATGGTGCCTGGCAAATAAGTGAACGCCGAGTGTTCGATCTCAAAGGAGACGGGAGCAACGCCGTTAGCAGGATTTCCGAGCGCCATTTCGCGAGCGTGGCCGAGAAAGCTAAAGCCGGTTACATCAGTCACCGCGTGGATTGCATTTTTGACGTTAGAGCTCTTTTCCACTTCGTGAAGCGCCTCCGCGGCAGCAGAGTTCAGCGTGGTCATCGCTTTGATTGCGGCGTCTAATGACTGCTGTGAAGCGCGATCTTTTTTCAGTGCGGTCGTAATCACGCCCGTGCCGAGCGGTTTTGTAAATAAGAGCACATCACCGGTGCGCGCGCCGACATTGCGCCAAATTTTTTCAGGATGAATTGTGCCGGTGACCGCGTAACCAAAGAGCATGTCGTCAGTGCGGATCGAATGTCCTCCAACAACGCTGCAATGAGCTTCCTGCATTTTAGAAAGTCCGCCACGGATAATGCGTTCCAGAATCTCAGGATCTGCTTTTTCCGGAAAACCAACCAGGGATAACGCAGAAATCGGTTTGCCGCCCATCGCATAAACGTCGCTTAGCGCATTCGCCGCAGCGATTGCACCGAAGAGTTCTGGCTCATCCACAATTGGCGTAAAAAAGTCCACAGTTTGTACAAGCGCGAGCTCGTTGTTCACGCGATAGATCCCCGCGTCGTCGTTGGTATCGAATCCGACGAGAACATTTGGATCTGTCTGACGGGGGAGTTTCCGCAGTACGCTTTCTAGCGTTGCGGGATTGAGCTTTGCCGCACAACCTGCGGCTTTGGCCATAGCAGTCAACTTAAGAGTTTCAGTCAAAGCGTTTCCTCCGCTTCCTATTATTGCTCATTATATGGATGCTGATTGCTCTACGTCCGCGACATTGAATGCACGTGGCTTGCACTGCTTCTATATCTCATGCTCTTATCCCACGGTGCCTTGGGACTTTCTGCTTATTTTTTTTCTGCTCTGCGTAATCGTGCCTTGGAGAGGATGGGCGCGACTGCAGCGATTGCTCGCTTTGCCAAGTATTTCAGGCCGTGATCGCATTCTCCTCTACGTGACGTCGATCGCGACGCAGTGGGCCATAACGGCCCTTGTTGCTTGGAGGGCATTCGCACGAGGGCTGCGATTCTCCGAGTTGGGTTTGAAGTTCAAGCCGACCGCCGAACTACTGGCCGTTGCTTTGGTAGGAGCCGCGCTGTTGGGCATGGCTCATTGGTTTAATCTTCGCCGCATAGGCCGATCGAAGAATCCGGCCGTTCAGCGAATTCGCGCGATAGCCGCCAAGATATTCCCGCATTCGGACCGAGAGACAGCGATCTTTTGTTGGTTAGCGATTAGCGCCGGAATTTGCGAAGAATTTCTGTATAGGGGATTTGTTTTTGGGGCCCTCTCTCACGCTTCTGTTCCAACTTGGGGCATTCTTCTTATTTCCTCGGTTATGTTTGGTTTGGCACACGCCTACCAGGGAAAAGGAGGGACGATTGGCACCCTGCTTCTCGGTACAGTTTTCGGATTGGTGCGAATCTTGTACGATAGTCTCGTTCCCGTGGTTTTCTGGCATGTGGCAGTGGACATTGTGGCGGGATACGCAGGAAAGCGATATCTTATTGATAATAAATAACTTATCTCACAGAGAACGGCCGAAGATCGGACGGGTTTAGTTTACTATTATGCAAACAGAAAAATCTCAGATTCCATCGAGCGACGCCATCCAACGCGCGCTTTCGGAATTTCGGATAACGGTGGACGCACAGCAAGTCCTTCAAATTCAACAATATATTGACATTCTTCTGCGCTGGAATGAGAAGACGAATCTGACCGCCATTCGTGATCCCCTGGAGATACTATATCGTCATTTTTGTGAATCCATGTTTGGAGTCGTTGTCATTCCTGTGGAAAAGTGTCGGCTGGCCGACGTGGGCTCTGGTGGGGGCTTTCCGGGCGTGCCAATGAAGATCATTCGACCAGAAATGGACCTTTTCTTGATCGAATCGAACATGAAGAAAGCAACGTTCTTAACCGAAGTCGTTCGAGAATTAGGACTTACGGGCGTCCGGGTGCTTGTGAGTCGTTACGAGGAGCTTTCTGAAGAGGTCGCACCGTTGGACGTTGTATGTTCCCGAGCTGTCGGAGAGTTCGCGCCTTTTCTCGAGTGGGCGTCCTCGCCCGGCATTGGAGCTCAGAAAGTGGCGCTTTGGATAGGCGCCCAAGACGCGGAGTCTGTCCGCCGACTCGCAGCTTGGTCTTGGGATGAGCCGAAGGCCATTCCGCACTCACTACGTCGTGTCATCCTAGTTGGCAGCCGGAAGTCTCACTAGTCAAATTTCTCGATTCAGAGAAAATTGCGAGTAGAAGTGTTTCACGTGGAACACTCGCGTTCAGATGATTCGCCGCTGCGTTTTTTCTATTCTGCAAACTCTCGGCGCTGTCGCCGGATCAATCAGCCATCCTCAAGTTTCTTCTTAGGGTACAATCGGGCGACTGTTCCACGTGGAACATAGACGGACACAAGTTCTTCCACAGGCCAGCCAATTGTTCCACGTGAAACATCTTGCTTCCAACTGCGACCTTTGCTAAATTTTCGCGGGTTGGGGGATCGTTTGGCTCGAATCATTGCCGTGGCAAATCAAAAAGGCGGAGTTGGAAAGACAACTTCCGCTGTAAATCTAGCTACTTGCCTTGCTATCGCCGACCAACCCACTCTCCTCGTCGACTGCGACTCCCAAGCGAACGCCACGGCAGCCATTGGTTTTCCTAAGGATCCTTCGCGCAGAACCCTTTATCACGCGCTGATTTTGAATGAGCCGCTTGAGAAAATCCTGCAGAAGTCGCAAGTAGAGGGGTTAGATGTCGTCCCCGCCGACAAGAACCTGGCTGGCGCAGCTGTCGAGCTTGTAACGTCTGAAAATCGCGAATATCGCCTGCAAGCATTCCTACGGGAAGTCCAAGATCGCTACAAGTTTATTGTTCTGGATTGCCCCCCTGCGCTTGACCTGCTAACGCTGAATGCTTTGGTTTCTGCAAACTCTGTCCTTGTTCCCATTCAGTGCGAATATCTGGCTTTGGAAGGCGTTTCTGAGCTTCTTGACACTCTTATGCGGATTCGTCGAACTCTAAATCCATCATTAGAAATCGAAGGCATCCTACTCACGATGTACGACGAACGGACAACGCTGTCACGGCAAGTTGCCACTGACCTAAGAAGCTTTTTTGGCGCCCAAGTGTTTCAGAGCGTTATTCCGCGCAATGTGCGGCTTGCGGAGGCGCCAAGTTTCGGTAAACCTATTATTTTCTATGATATCCACAGCAAGGGCGCAGAAGGCTATACGCAGCTCGCCCAGGAGGTCATCAGCAATGCCGAGAAACGCGTTGGGGCGGGGGCTCGGAGCGCTCATTCGGGAGCCTGAGGCTCAAGACGCTCCGGTTCCAGAAAAGCCAGTAAGCACAACCACTCAAGGTACCGCGGCAGCTCCTGCGCGCGAACCTGTCGCAAGTGGTCCTCAGCAAATCGATATTGACCTGATTGAGCCAAGCCCTTACCAGCCTCGCACGCGTTTCCGCGAAGAAGCGTTGGATGAACTTGCGCGCTCCATCAAATCGAGCGGAATCATTCAACCTCTAGTTGTGCGTCCCATCGGGAATCGCTATCAATTAATCGCTGGTGAGCGGAGGTGGCGCGCAGCCCAACGGGCCGGACTGAGCAAAGCTTCTGCAATCGTTCGGCACGTTCCAGACGAATTAGCGCTGGAAATGACATTAGTCGAAAACATCCAGCGCGAAGATTTGAATCCGATTGAAGCTGCACGCGCGTTTGAACGCCTAATGGATGAATTTGAGCTCACGCAGGATCTGGTTGCAGAAAGGACTGGCAAGGATCGAACGACAGTCGCTAACGCAATTCGACTGTTGAAACTCGAATCGACGATTCAAGAATGGATCGAAGAAGGCAAACTTAGTGCCGGTCATGGCCGTGCTTTGCTGGCAGTAGCTGATCCTCAGCTGCGTATGCGCTATGCACAACGAGCGGCGCGTGGCGGACTGACAGTGCGTCAGATTGAGCGTCTGGCATCGCGGCGGGCGCGTGGGCAACGGGCTGCTGCGGAAGTGAGTGTAGACGCTAACGTGAAAGCAGCTCTGGAGGATTTGCAGCGTCACCTCGGAACGAAAGTCGTGCTGCACCACAAGACAAAAGTGCGCCCAGGGCAACTCATTCTTGAGTATTACGACGATGCACAGCTGATGGGACTTTACGATCGCTTGATGAAGTAGGCGAAACTCCATAGAAAAACTGACCGTTCGTTCAGTCATCGGATTCGACACTTTGCATTGTCGGAATCGTTGACTTGTTTGTGCGCACGGATAGAGTGAGAGAGTCAGCATTGGGGGAACTATGGCTTGGAAGTGGCCGGGAACATCGAGCAGCGGAAAAAATGAAGAGTGGACTGGATTCATCGATCAGGGCGTGACGATGGAGGGCACACTGACGGTAACGGGTACATTTCGCATTGATGGCAATGTGAAGGGAAATGTCATTTCAGAGCAGACCCTCATTCTTGGAGAGAACGCAAAAGTCGAAGGCCAGATTGAGGGAAATCGAGTTGTAATTGCCGGCCGTTATGACGGAGTAATTTTCGCGAAAGGCCGCGTTGAAATTCAGGCCAAGGGCGTTGTGACTGGAGAAGTTCATTCACCTTGCCTCGTGATTGATCCGGGCGGTATTTTTGATGGTCGCTGCCATATGCTTGGATCTTCCGACGCAGCAACAAGCGTCACGATTCCCATTCGTGCCTTGAGCCAAGCGTAAGCAGGCCGCTTCATCTCCAGCGCAACAGTACATCACGTTTTTCTTTGTGCTGCGGGGATTGACACCCCGTAGTGCTCCGTCTATCGTCAAGACTGTAGTTCTGTCCTCGCAAAAGGATTCCATCGTGAAAGTGTTGGTAATCGGCAGTGGCGGAAGAGAACACGCCCTCGTCTGGAAACTTCGCGAAAGTCCGCAAGTGGAAAAAATCTGGTGCGCTCCTGGAAATGGTGGAATTGCCGCTGAGGCAGAGTGCGTTGCTATTGATGCGGGGAATGTTCCAGCCCTGGTCGCATTCGCGGAAAAAATGCGGCCGGACCTTACTGTTGTTGGACCAGAATTGCCACTAGTAAATGGCGTGACCGACGCATTTCGCGCGCGCAGTTTGGCGATTGTGGGCCCATCACAAATTGCGGCACAACTCGAAGGCAGCAAGATTTTCGCAAAAGAGTTTTTGTTGCGTCACAAAATCCCGACTGCGCAGATGTATGGAGTGTTCGAAAATCCCAACGAAGCTGTTTCCGCACTCAAGGATTTGAAGTATCCACTAGTGATGAAAGCCGATGGCCTGTGTGCAGGTAAGGGTGTATTGCTAGCCGAAAATGAAGAAGAAGCGCGCGCGTTTATTGACAGTGCTATGCGAAAGAATGAGCTGGGTTCTGCCGGGCACCAGATCATGTTGGAAGAAACGTTGGGGGGACAGGAACTCTCTTTTATCATCGTAACGGACGGTGAGCGTTATGCGCCGCTTGTTCCCACCCGCGATCATAAACGAATTTTCGATGGCAATCGTGGCCCTAACACCGGCGGCATGGGCGCATTCTCAGCCGATGAGCTGCTTCCCGAAAAGCTGCAGCAAACTATTACACAGACGATAGTGGAGCCGACTTTGCGCGGATTAGCTGCTGACGGAATTCGCTATCAGGGGTTTCTCTACATCGGGCTAATGATCACGCCAGACGGCCCCAAAGTGCTCGAATTTAATTGCCGCTTGGGAGATCCGGAAACTCAGGCGATTGTTGCACGCCTCGATTGCGATCTAGCGGAAATACTCCACGACTTAGCGACTCGCCGTTTTGACCCTGCGAAGTTGCAGTGGAAGGCGGGGGCAAGCATCTGCGTGGTCCTGGCATCCGAGGGATATCCTGGGAAATATTCCATTGGCAGACCCATTTCCGGACTAACCGGTGTTTCTGCCTTTACTGGTGTAAAAGTCCTACACGCAGGCACGAAGCTTGTCGGCGATGTGACGGTCACCGCAGGAGGCAGAGTCTTGGGGATTACGAGCGCCACACCAAATTTGGATTCGGCTGTTGCTTCAGCATATGCAGCCCTGAACTCAATCAAATTTGAGGGAATGCAGTTTCGCCGCGACATTGGTATGAAAGCTGGATTTGCGCAATCTGCTGGGAATTAGCCTGTGGCTAGAGTGACGCATCTATTTCGCGCGCCAAAAAGGCGGCTCCCCATGGAGCCTCTCGATAGGGCGGTCGTAGTGAAGAACTGCGGGTTAGAGGGCTGCGCTCATGCTCGTCCAAACAGCAAGCGGCAAGTCCTAATTGTGGATCTAGAAACTCTGACCGCGATGGATCTTCGGCCTGGAGTGATCCGGGAAAACATTACAACCGAAGGGCTCAACGTCAACGGATTAGCGCTGGGTCAGCGCCTGCGTATTGGAAGAACACTTCTCGAAGTGAGTGCAGTTTGCACACCGTGCGATCAACTCGAAAAAGTTAGGCCCGGCCTGCGAAGAGAGCTTTATGGAAGGCGCGGAATGTTGTGCCGAGCAATCGAGGGTGGAACGATTAGCATGGGGGATTCTATCGAGTGGCTTTGAGGTTTGCGTCCTTTCAAAGATTAGCTAATTATTGGGCCGTTTGCGGAGAGAAGGCGCTTCAGGTGGTCGATTCTTATCGTCTTTGTCCACCTTTTCGACTGGTTCTTCCGGCGGCAAAATCCAATCAAATCCACGCTGATCTTCCATCTTGCCCATGAAAAAGCGCTGCTTAGGATAAAGCAGCGGCACGGCAGCGCGGAGAAATTCCCCCGCTTCCATTGGTTCCACTTTCTGCGCTTGACCCTTGATAATCAAATCGAGCGCCTTCGCCATTTTCTGGTTGTTTCGAAAGGAAGAAAACCGCGGGTCGTTTCCTTCCAAGAGCGTCTGGAGAGTTGGCCCTTGCCCATCCGCTGGAAACGATGTTTCAACAATGGTTTTTGGAGAATGTTTTTCCGGCGGATAAATCTGGGTGAACCGGGGGCGCAAAACGCGCGTCTGCCAAAAATTCTCGCGTGTAGTCAAAAGCTCCTGAGTAATGCGATATTCCACGATCCAGGCTTCCGGACCATAGTCTTGCGGACCGTAGCCGATTACGACTATTTCAAAGATAGGCTGGTCTGAAGGGAACTCAATCTTGTGGCGAAGCTGTGCGGCAAGCGGACGTAGTTTCTCGAGGAAAGCGGTCCCCATGATTTCCAGATCCGGGTCGGCGTCCCCGTTGTAAGTGGTGGCATAGCGTGGATCACTTCCGGAGATTCGTTGGATATTGCGATCCATGCGAATCGATCTTGGGTCGGCAGGGGAACGCCACTCTGAGGCCCCAAATAAAATGGCAACGTGGCGGCTGTCAATGTCCACGAGCCTGGGAGGTGCTGCGCCCTGCTCCACGGGTTGGTCAACGGCAGCGAAGAAAATAACGTCTTTTGCAAAATGGATGATTACATGGCCGCCGGAGAGACTGGTAACAATCTCGTCGTCGCGCTCCTGATTTTGGGCAAACACAGCTTGCAGCAGGCCGCTGCCCGTCAGAAATACGAGGGCTAAACCGATTCTAGCAGCCCACTGGCGGCCGGAAAGGTGACGCGCGAAGTGCCCATGGCCCACAATACAGGCACAGTAGCACATTCCAATGGTGAGATTGCGCGTTTCGCATGTGCGGCAGGTTCCGGTAAAATAAAGATTGAATCCAGCGCAGAGGAATGAACTATGGGGCTTAACAAACCAAAATCCATTAAGCACAACGGCAAGCGACTTTCGGACATTCTGGAAGCTCACGACAAGTTTTTCTCGGGCAAGGAGGGGGGCGTGCGCGCAGATTTGGCTGGCGCAAACCTGAGCGACGCTGATCTAAGCGGCGCAAATTTGACGGGCGCAATATTGCAGAATTCGAATCTGGAAGGTTCGGATTTGCGCAAGTCAAGGTTGGCCCATGCGGATTTGAGCGGCGCCAATTTGCATAAGGCTGACTTGCGCAATGCTGATTTGACGGAGGCGGTCCTGCCAAACGCGAATCTTTCCGAAGCGCAGGCGAGCGGTATTGAATTCTTCCGTTGCGACATGACCAACGTAAATTTTGAAAAGGCAAATTTGCGCAACACAAATTTTCGCAATGCAACTGTGAATGGTGCGAAATTCTCTGGAGCGGACCTCGGTGTGGCGATTCTTCGTGAAACGGACCTTTCTCAGGTAGATCTGTCCGGCATCGATCTATCCACGACGCTCTTGCCACGCGGGTATGCAGCGGGCATTGCGAAAAAGACCACAGCTTGATTGGCTGAGTGGCAATCCGTAACCTCGCGTGATAGCCTCACGCAGAAGTACGCAAGTTTCCAACAGAAACCTTGTGGCTACACCAACGACACAAATCGATAGCTCGGCCTTACGCGTGCGCGTTCTGGAAGTTGTGCGTCAGTTGTTGATCGAACTTGGAAGCCAGGGCGTAGTGCCGTTGTTAACTCTGCATTCGAATCTGGACCGCGATCTGGGGCTTGGCAGCCTTGAGCGCGTCGAGTTGATCGCTCGGTTGGAAACAGAATTTGGGGTTCGCCTACCGGACTTGACTGCGGCAGAGGCCAGTACACCTGAAACTTTGGCTGCGCTTATCGACGGAACTCCCGCAGGCGCGACTCCTTTTGAGGAATCTCCATCCGCACTACGAGCGGCTATAAACACGCAGAAATTGCATCTCGAAACGGAAGACAAAGGCATTTCTGCCGTGCAGACGCTAAATGAGATGCTGCGTTATCGCGCCTTGCACGATGCGGCTCGCATACACCTCGACATTACGGAAGACGCCGAAGCTGGCGAAAAGAATCTCACGCTAACGTTTGCGGAGCTATATGCCGCAGCACAACGATGCGCGGAAGAGCTTGCGAGACTCGGCGTGCCACCTGGCGGTCGCGTTTCGCTGATGCTGCCAACTTCGCGCTCCTTTTTTGTTTCATACGCGGGGATTCTCCTGGCGGGAGCGGTGCCCGTTCCGATTTATCCTCCGTTTCGCGCGGATCGCATTGAAGAATACGCAGGCAGACAGGCCGCAATCCTGAATAACGCAGAAGTTTGCTTGTTGCTTACGTTTCGCCGCGCGGAGGCTGTTGCAAAACTCTTGAAGCCGCGCGTGCGCTCTCTGGAAACGGTGATGGATGCAGAGAAGCTTCTCGAAGCAGCGGACAAAGCGCCGCCTCCTGCGCCCGGAGCCTTGCCCGCTGACCTCCGCGGAAGCCGTCTGCGCAAACCGAACGACATTGCGCTGCTGCAATACACTTCAGGATCGACAGGTGATCCGAAGGGCGTCACGCTGACGCATGCGAATTTGCTCGCGAACATGCGTGCGATTGGCGAAGCGGTGCAGCTCAGTTCGAACGACGTCGGCATTAGCTGGCTGCCGCTTTATCACGACATGGGACTGATCGGAGCGTGGCTCACGTTGCTGCATTTCGGCACTCCGCTGGCCGTGATGTCACCTTTGGCTTTTCTGACGCGCCCAGAACGGTGGTTGCAAGCATTTCACAAGCACCGCGGGACGATTACGGCGGCGCCGAATTTTGCTTACGAACTGTGCGTTCGAAAAATTGCAGACAAAGATATCCAGGGCGTTGATCTGAGTTCCTGGCGAGCCGCTCTGAACGGCGCCGAGCCGGTGAATCCAGAAACGCTGGAACGCTTTGCGGAACGTTTCAAACCTTACGGTTTCCGCCGCACTTCACAACTCCCCGTCTATGGCCTCGCAGAAGCTTCTCTAGCCGTCACATTCCCTCCGCCAAACCGGGGTCCGTTCGTGGATCACGTCGATCGCGAAATTTTCACCTCGCAAGGCAAAGCCGTTCCTGCGCCAGATGCCGAATCCTCCATTTCCTTCGTCTCTTCTGGCATGCCCGTTCCGAATCACGAAGTTCGCATCGTGGACGATTCCGGCAACGAAGTTCCCGATCGTATCGAAGGTTTCCTATGGTTCCGCGGCCCAGGCGCAACGCGCGGTTACTTCAACAATCCCGAAGCAACGCAAAAACTTTTCCCGCTTGGTCCCGCGCCGGAAGGCGAGTTCGCCTGGGTGAATACCGGCGATCGCGCCTATCGTGCCGATGGAGAGATTTACGTTACTGGCCGCGTGAAGGACATCATCATCAAAGGCGGCCGCAATTTGTATCCGCATGAAGTGGAAGAGCTCGCGGGCCGCGCGAATGGAATTCGCAAAGGATGCATTGTAGCGTTTGGGTTGAGGGACGAAGGCACCGGCACAGAGAAATTAATCGTTGTGGCTGAGTCGCGCGAGACGGATGCAGCTGCGCGTTCGGCGATAGCTGCGGCGGTAACGAAACAAGTTTCGCAAGGGCTTGGCTTGCCGCCGGATCGCGTGGAATTGATTCCATCGGGAAGTATTCCAAAGACATCGAGCGGAAAATTGCGCCGCGAAGAAACGAAACAGCTTTATATCGCAGGCACGCTGTCCGCGAAGAAAGCGCCCGCGTGGGTGCAAATCGCGCGTCTCGGCGCGTCAAGCACGGCGCGCACCGCAGGGCAAAACGTGGCTTCCGGCATTCACGCCATCTGGGACACGATTCGCGGTGTCTACTTCATTTTTTTGTTCATAGCGTGGATTATTCCGGCATGGACGATCGTTCTCTTTTTCAAAGATGATCGGGCTGCCGGCCGCTACACTTCCGCTGCTTTGAAAGTTCTCTTCGCTCTTGCTGGCAGCAAAGTTCGCGTTGTTGGCAAGGAGCACATGAATACTCCTGGCGCGAAAATATATGTTTCGAACCATGCGAGCTATTTCGATGTCCTTCCGTTAATGCTGGGACTCGGAGTGCCTTATCGTTTTGTCGCAAAAAAAGAAGTGCACGGGTTTCCATTCATCGGAACTTTTTTGAGAAAGATGGGGCATCTTTCATTTGACCGTGCGGCCAACGAATCTCGCCGTCGGGCTGCGCAAAACATCGAGGATGTTCTTCGCGCCGGCGATTCTGTTTTCATTTTCCCCGAAGGTACGTTCGTTCCGGAACCTGGCGTCCGGCCATTTCAACTCGGTGCTTTCAAGGCAGCTGTAGACACTGGCATGCCGCTGATTCCCGTTTCCCTCGCGGGCACACGCAATTTTCTGCGAGACGGGAAAATTCTTCCGCGCCCTGGTGATGTGACTATCACTCTTTCTCCTCCGATCTATCCGCAACGTGCGGGCAATTCGCAATCTGCAAACTGGCAGGAACTCGTGCGATTGCGCGACGCAAGCCGCGAAGCAATTGCGCGCTTTTCCGGCGAACCTCTCCTGTAACGTTGACTAGTGAAATTCATTTCCTTGCAACCTGCGCGAATTTCGAGGCATCTCTATAGAGCACAAGCGAGAGAGTCTTCGCGGCATACTGCTTCCTCTGCCTGAGGCGGCCCGCGCACGCAAGGTAGCGCCACTGGCGCGTGTACCTGCGGAAAAACCAAACCTCATGGAGGCTGTATGAAGTTGAAGGCAGTAGTGTGTTTACTCGCAATTTTTTCATTCACGGCGGCTGCGTTTGCGCAGGACACGCCAAAAGTGGATATCTTCGCGGGATACTCGTACGTCCGTGACAATCCGAGTACATCCGGCGTCAGCGGTTTCAATCTGCACGGCGGCAGCGCGTCCGTTGCGTACAATGCAAATCACTGGCTTAGCGCGGTTGCCGATTTCGGCGGCTATCATGCAAACAACATTCTTGGCACCGGGGTTGACGGCACAATTTCCACCTATCTCTTCGGACCGCGAATTTCGTATCGCAAATTCGAGCGCGTCACTCCTTTTGCGCAAACACTCTTCGGAGTCGCGCACGCGAGCGGAAGCGGTTTTGGCACTACCAGCACAAGCAATGCGTTCGCCGCTTCATTTGGCGGCGGATTTGACGTCAAGCTCACTCATCATTTCTCGTTCCGGCCTGCACAAGTTGAATATCTGTTGACGCGTTTCCCGGAAACTTCTAGCAGCCGCGAAACCCAAAACAATCTTCGCGTTTCGACAGGCTTCGTTTTTCATTTCTAACGATCTCGGTTGCCGGGTGCGCTTGAGGCCGCGGAGCAACATAGGCAGCCACGGCCTCCGCACCTTTGCGTGACTGATGGCAGAAAAGGCCGCAGCAAAATGTCTGCGGCCTTTTTGTGCTCTAAATCGCAAAGCAGCTATTGGTTGAGTGTGTAAACAACCGTGATGATCGTTTCCACTTCTACCGGCTGGCCGTTCAGCTTTGTCGGCTGATAACGCCACTGTCCCACTGCATCCAACGCTGACTTCACCAGCAACGGATGACCGTCCATCACTTGCAACGACTCCACACTGCCGTCCATTGCGATGACTGCGTGCAGATGAACCTGCCCCGAAAGTCTTAACTGCCGCGCCAGCGGCGGATAGCTCGGATCGACTCTGTGTATCAGCATCGCCTGCTGAACCGCGCCTCCAACACTTATTCTCTTTTTCTGATTTCGATTCGGATCTTCCGGTGGCGTCGGTTGGTTGCGAGAGTCAAAAATATTCAGACCTGTGGGCTGGTTCGATGAATCTCCATCCGGGCCAAGGTCTACGTCACCGATTGGTCCGTCGACTCGACGCGTGGCACTTTGCGTCGAAGGATGAGGCGACAGATTGCGGTCAAAGCATACGACGCACTCTCGCTGGTGGATGGGAGCAACTGCCCTCGCAGGCTGCACTCTCTCCGACGCCGAGTGGTAATACTGGGGTATTGGCGTAAAGAGAGTAAACGGCAGCTTTTCTGTCCTCCCAAGCAACGGAACCAACACGAATGCAACAATCACCGCAGATTGAATCGCAATCGAAATCGCCAGTGAGCGCCGTTTTGTTCTTCGTTCGCGCGATTTTTGTTCCGAATTTCCTTCAATTAAACAACTGCCCAACGTGCCGATTTGCCCGGCAAAATCCTTGTTTTCTTCGACAGACATCACACACCTCTCCAAAATTTTTCCGCGAGCAAAATAGAAATTTTTGCCGCGCCGACAGAAACAGGTTGCCTTGCCTCAGCCGGCGCAGCGCTCGCAGGGATGTGAGGTGCGCGCGTCCTCTCACTTGCTTGGACACCAGGAACGAGCCATAGTTCCCATCTGTTTACTTTTCGCTTAGGTCGTCGGCGGTGTAGAAGGAGTGTAAACGTCAAACTTGTCGGGCTAGACAGGCGCAGAAAGGCTCGCTAACTCCAAGCAATTCCAGTCTATTAAGAAAGTTGTATCAAAACGGCCCTTTCGCGCATCCATGGTTATAGGACGTGGATCACAGGAGGGCCGATCTTATGGAACGGCAATATCCCGAAACTTTGGGGGTTCGCCGCACCGGTTGGGCTGCTCTGGACCGCGATCCGCAGCAGGACACCGTGGAATTTGTATGTCCGCACTGCGGCGCGCGCGACCAGAAGAATGCTCGCCGTGAGCGCACTCTCTATCGTTTTACCGACGGTTTCTTGCAAGATTTGCAGGGCGAAGTAACTGTATGCCATTCGTGCAAGCATCAACTGCGTGTTGTGCCCGTTGTGCTTTTGCACGATCAGGATGAAGAGCGTCGCTTTGCTGCGGTTTTCTCCGACGACTTTTCGCTCGTCGCAAAATAAATTTTCTGCCCCCCATCAACACGAAGGGCGCGAGGAGCAATCCCCGCGCCCTTTTCTTTTGCTCGTTGGGGTAAATTTCAGCAGCGTTTAGCGGTAGCGCCAGCAGCGATCGCGATAGTCCCAGTAGCGGTACGCGTGGTAGTGCCGATACGGACCATATACTGGGCCGACGAAAACTGGCCGCGGGCCATAGTAATATCTCGGCCCTACAAACACTGCATGGGGCCGCCCGTACACATAAACTACAGGTCGAGCCGACGCAGTGCCGGCTCCGAAGAATGCAAGGAAGCCGCCCAGCGCCACAGTCGCGAGCGCTGCTTTCCCAAACAGCTTCTTACTGCGTGCAAGAATTGTGTTCATGATCTCCTCCCTGCGTTCCGGGCCGTCTTACCTGGCCTCTGCAGGACACTCATAAAACACCCCTCGCGCCAAAAGGTTGCGGATATGTAAAAACCCTTTATTTATGAGGTTTTCTGAATTTCTTGCCGATTGTAAAAAGACTTAGTACGCCTGCAGAAACGGGTCTACGTCCATATGGTATTTTTCCAGGCCGCCTCGAACGAGATCGAACGCGTCATCTACGTTGTCCGCAAATTGCAGAAGTTTGTATTCGTCTTCGTTGATCGTGCCCCAGCGAACCATCGCTTTCCAGTTCAAAACATCATCCCAATATTTTCGGCCATAAATTAGGATCAAATTGTTCTTCGCTAGTTTTCCCGTTTGCAGCAACGTCATCATTTCCCAGAGTTCATCCATCGTGCCAAAACCGCCCGGAAAAACGATGAGCGCTTTGGCTATTTGCGCGAACCACAATTTGCGCATGAAAAAATAATGAAAGTTAAAACTCAGTTCAGGACTGATATAAGGATTCGCAAACTGCTCGTGTGGAAGTTCAATGGAGAGCCCGATCGATTTACCGCCCGCTTCATATGCCCCGCGGTTTGCCGCCTCCATAATTCCCGGACCGCCACCGGAACAAACGACAAAACGCCGAGGCCGAGGACCAAGCGAAAGGGCCCAGGTGGTTAGTTTGTGAGAAAGCTGGCGCGCCTCTTCGTAGTAGCGCGACATTTCGAGCGCGCTCTTTGCGGCGCGTAATGCTGCCCGATGTTTGGCCTTTTCCTCCTTGCCAAGTTTTGAGATTTTCTTTTCTTTCAGCCGCGTTAATCGAGCGGCGGCCACCTCATGGGAATCGAGCCGCGCTGAGCCAAACATCACGATCGTGTCGCCGATGCCTTCTCGTTTGAGCTGGGCCAGTGGATCGATATATTCAGCCAGGATGCGCAAAGGCCGCGCCGGCGTGCTTTCGAGGAATCTTCTGTCTTCGTGCGGCGCTTTCGGTGCGTGCTGCGGTTTCAACTTAGGACGTCCTTCAGACATGCCATTGCCTCCGGCTGGAAGAGAACTTCCATTGTAGGAATCGCCGCCCTTCCCGGCAACGTCTGCGAGCGCCTCAGCGTCGAATTGAGTACACTTCGAGGTGCTGGCCATGGCGGTTTTCGTATGCAAATGACGGGTAATGAAGCTAAACGCGCCTCACTGTTCGGGGCCCTTTTTCTGTTGGGCGCTAGCGCCGCGTTCGCTCAAACGCCCGATGGACCCATGGTTCCGCGCCCGGACGTGCCCATCCAGCAAGCTCCAAAGAGAGCGGAAACGACAATCAAAGCTCGCGTGGTCCTGGTCAATGCGCCCGTTACTGTGCGCGATTCGAAAGACCAGATCGTCACCAGCCTTGAAGCCAAGGACTTTCAGCTTACCGACCATGGCGTCCCGCAAACCATTACGCACTTTGACGTCGGTGGTGATCCGATTTCGCTTGTGGCTCTCTTCGAGACAAGCTCGCGTGTCGTACCCTTGCTTCCCGCCGTGCAAAAATCCGGCATCATAATTACCGAAACAATCCTCGGCGCAAACGGCGAAGCCGCCGTACTCGGATTCAACGATTCGATCGATAAGCTGCTGCCATTCAGCAAAAATGCCGATGAAATCCAAAGCTCCGTTTGGCACTTGCAGGCCGGCACTTCCGGCTCAAGGCTTTATGATGCAATGGCCGTCGGTGTCGAAATGCTCACCGGCTTGCCGGAAGCCACCGCCACGACGCCGGGCCGCCGCCGCGTTCTCCTCGTCGTTTCTGAAGCAACGGACTTCGGAAGCCAGACAAAACTGGGCGAAGTTCTTCGCAAAGCACAGTTGGCGAACATCACCATTTATAGCGTGGGACTTTCCACCACGCGGGCTTTGCTGCAAGCGGAACCGAAAAAAAACCACACAGACATTTCTCCGCCCGGTACATATCCACTTCCACCGATTCCTGGTAAACCTCCAATTCCTGAAGAGGAAGACCCTCGTCTGAACGACACTGTGGACTTGATGGCGCTTGCCGTCTGGGCCGTTAGTCACGTCGCGGATAAAGTCAGTGCCCACGCCCTGGAAGTCGCCGCAGCAGCGACCGGCGGAGCGCACTTCGCCACATTCAGGGATCGTACAGTCGAAAAAGCCCTTGACGAAATCGGTGGCGAGCTACACACGCAATACACCATCGGTTATTCGCCTACGGGCACTAGCGAATCCGGCTACCACGAAATCAAAGTTAGTTTGGTTGATGCCAAATACAAGAATCTAAAACTCCGCTCCCGCCCCGGCTACTACGTAGCAGGATCAGACGAGTAAGCCCGTACCGAAGAAGCTTCTGGCTCTCTGTGCTCTCTGCTGTCTCAGTGATCTCTGTGTAAAATCCTTTTTCCTCCGGCGTATCATCATCAAATGCCGCCCACTTTCCATGTCCGCCTAGCCACCCAAGCCGACATCCCCACGCTCCGCGCACTCATCGAATCCTCCGTCCGTGTCCTCCAGGCGAACGACTACACCCCCGCACAAATCGAAGGCGCCCTCGGCACGGTCCTCGGCCTCGACACGCAACTCATTAAAGACGAAACCTATTTCGTCATCGAAGCCACAACTCTTTCCGGAGAAAAACTGATCGCCTCATGTGGCGGCTGGAGCAAACGCAAAACTCTTTTCGGCAGCGACCACGCCGCCGTCCGCGAATCTGAACTCCTCGATCCCAAAACCGATGCCGCAAAAATCCGGGCCTTCTTCGTCCATCCGGATTGGGCCCGCCGAGGTCTAGGCACCTTGCTCCTCGAAACCTGCGAAAGCGCCGCCAAATCCGCCGGCTTCACACGCTTCGAAATGGGTTCCACACTGACTGGCGTCCCGCTTTACAAACTCCACGGCTACGAAGTCGTCGAACCCATCGCCGTCCCCCTACGCAACGGCGAATCCCTCCCCGTAATCCGTATGGCCAAATCCCTCGCACCTTAGTTGCGTGTTTGTGTATATTGGAATTAAATGCGACATTATCTACTTCTTGTCATTCTTCTAACGAGTCCATCCCTACGCGCGCAGACGCCAACTCCCCCTGCGCCTCAAGCGGAAAAGCCCGCGGAACAAAACGCCAATCCAGCGCCTGCCAAACTCGATCCGAAACTCCACGCAGACGTCCTCAAGTTAGTCGAGCTTAGCGGCGCCAGAAAACGCCTTGAGAACGGGTTCCCATCCATGCTGGAAGAGGGGAAAAAACAGATGATGCAACAATGCACTCAGTGCAGCCCCGAATTTGGCGAGGAATGGACCAAGCGAATGCATGAGCGGATCAAAGCGGACGATTTCCTCGACGTCTTCGTGAAGGCTTACGAAAAGAATTTTACGGACGATGAGATTCTGGAATTGATCAAGTTGCAGGAGAAGAACAGCGATTCGCAGCCGCCGGCTCCGTCTCCACATTTGAAAGAGAAACTCAACACCGTCATGCCGACGTTAATGAGTGAAATCATGGGGGGCTGTACGCAAGTCGGAGCCAAGCTAGGGGCTGAAGTCGGTGCGGAAATAGAAAAAGAACATCCGGAATATGTAAAAGCCAAGCCGGAAAAACAGTAACAGCCCTGCTCGGATGCCTCAAATTCTCCGCGTAACAGACGGCAGGAGAGATTGCCTGGGTAGTTACAGAATCTGCGTCCAGAAGGTGGCTTCACGCGAAGCGAGCAGCGCATCTTTGCGCGCGTTCCAGCGAAGGAAATGATCCGTCTTCGTATGTGCGGTGTGATGTTCGCGCGATTCCCAAACCTCGTGCAGCAAAAATCCGCCGGAGCCGTCTGCTGCACGATGCAGATCATATTGCAGGCAGCCTTCTTCTTTGCGGGTCGGTGGAATAAGGGCGCGCAGCTCTGCTTCCAAAAAAGGCTCGTGACCCATGCGTGCGCGCAGCAGCACCACAAGCGTTATGCCGTGTTTCGGCAGCTTCGCGTGATTCGAAGCGCTCGCCCGCCGAGAACTCTTACTTTTCCTGGTAGCCCTCTTTATTCTCCGCTTGGCCATTGCGGCGGGGATTGTACTCTAAACGGCCTAATTGGCAAGCGAAACCCCAGAAAGGCTATTTCGCCGCGTCTTTTCGCCCCGCGTTCAGATTGTCAAAGTTCAGAACCGTGTTCAGAACCAGCGAATAGGTTCCGCGGGTCTCACCACGATAGATGGGGTTAATCGAGAACAGCACGACGTGCCCTTGACCGAGCGGCACATCCAGTACCGCGGGATGTTGCGCAATGTCACCACCATTTTCCACGAGACCAGAAACAAGCAAATCTTTCGCGTTGGCGAATCGCATTACTACGCGAGCTCGATTTGCCGTGGGGATCACGCGTGCGTTATTGTGCATTTGTTCGTCGGTGACCGGAGGATACTCCCAGGTCTCTGCTTCGGGCTCTTCCGGAGCTTCTGCGCCTGCTCGCCCCACGGCGTAGTCTGGGTCATCTTTTGTCCCGCGCCCTGTCGGCCGTTCCCGCATATCCGGTCCAAGACGCCGGCGTCGGCGCCCGCCAGCAACGCTGCTCAACGAAAAAATTACGCCATCGTCGCAATACGCAGAATTTTTCTCCTCGTAGCCGTAGGCGATTGGGCTGGCTCCATCAACCAATTGAGTGCTCACCACGGCGCCAACCATTTTCATTTTCTCGCTTCGATTGGCGTTCACACCCATCCCCATCCCAATCGAAATCGCAAATTGGGCCGTGTCATCGACGGTCAGTAGCACACCACCTTTTTCCACAAAGCTTTGCAGTTTCGCAACGCCCTCCCATCCCAGACCGGGCCGCATGTCATCGGTTGAGTCATTCTTGCCGACCAAGTTCGGCGTAAGCGCCGTATTCTGCCACGGCAGCGGATTTCCCCAAGCTGTGGGATACCCCTGAATGATCGCGTTCGCCGAAGCATTGATGCCTACTGGAGGAAAGAGGATCACGTCATACTTCGCGTGCAAGTCTGGAATTTTCGCAATCGTTTGGGTACTGACGTAATCGTAAGGAATCTGCATCGAATCGAGTGCCAGTCGCCACCATCCCTCCATCTGTGTACTCAGCCAGGTGTGGACGTAGGCGACTCGCGCTGCGCGTACGGGATGCGTCTTCACGCTTGGGGCAGTGGCAATGGCCACAGCTTGCAGACCAAGCTCTTTTGCGGCGTTTTCCACGTCCGCACGTTTGGCATCGCGAATCAGGAATGTTCCACGGGCAAATTTGGTGCCGCTGATCTCAAAGGGTTCTTCCGCTGCTTCTATTGTTGCGTCTTTGAGCTTGTAACGCAGCGTCGCTAGCGCCGGCTCAGCGTGATTGTTGATAGCAAAAATCGCGCCGTCACCCTTCACTCCGCCCATGGCGTGAACTTCGGTTACTTTTTCCATCGGCGCGTCGAGAATTTTCGCATCCGTCACGCGAACAACTTGCACTCCAAAAAGCTCGCCAAACGTCCAGCCTGTATCGTCGTACGGCGTTTTCTGCGGATCCTCAGGGCTCCAATATTGATGATCGAGCAGAGCATCCGCGATGCGCGAATAGGGCTGATCCATACGAATCACATAACTGCCGGCCGGGAAACTCCGCGTCGTCGGTTCTTGTTTAGCGTCTTTTGCATCCTTCGCTTCCTTCGCGTCGCCAGCTTTTTGCCCCTCTTTTTTCTTTTCCTTCTTCACGGGCAAGCTGACCGTAATCGCAGATTTCGAGCGCGAAATCTCCACCTTCTGCTTTTGCAAAACTTGCAACAATTCCGCTTGTAGAGTTGCGCGAGATTCGTCGGCAGGCAGCACATACGCAGCAGGCCCTTCCGAACTCGGTTTGCTAACCGAGCGCTTCGCTTTCAAATAAAAATTCTTAAGAAACAGGCGCTTGTTCTCATTGAAATAATGCAGTGAAGTCAGCAAGCCAGTCTCTTCGTAATTGTTGTTGTCGCGCTGAGACCAAAGAGTTTTGGGCAGTGGAGGATTCTGCTTGAACCACGTGCGCGCATATTCCTCAGGCTCAAGCGTGCGCTCGCGCGTGTCTGCATTTCCATTACCAAATGTCTCGTACAGGCGGCTGATTCCGTTATGTAACGCGGCGAGGAACATCAAATAGCCCGGTGACCATGTATCGAAATCGCCGTGCGTAAACACACCTGGCATTCCGAATTTCGTCATGTCGGCAACGTTGCGTGAAGCGATCATGTTCCATTCATCAGCCAGAATCGGGTCAATCCACGCGTTGTACGGCCCATCGCCCACAGTGTTGTCGTACAAATAGGGAACCGATTCATGCAGGTCGTGCAAAACCTGTGCGTTCCAGCTCACGTACGTGTTCAAAACGTTTTCGGTGAGTTTGAGCGTCACACCCATTGCATCACGATTGTTGTCGTGCGCCACGTATTTGCCCCAGTAAATCAGTGGCGGATAAAACTCCTTCGGGTGCGCGAGGTGCCATTTGTAGATATCCACGACACGGGCGCGGCCGTCTACTTCCACGACGGGCGTGATCAAGGTAATCACGCCGTCGCGAATATCCTTGATGTATGGACTCTCATCTACGGCAAGCCGGTACGCCAGTTCCATCAGCGCCGTTGGCGCGCCGGTTTCCGGCGAGTGAATCGTGCCTGTGATGTAGTAGACGGGCGTACTCAGCGCCACGAGTTTATCTGCCTCTGTGTCATCCAGATGAATCGTGCGAGGGTCTGACAATTTCGAAAGGCGTGCGCGATTCTCTTCGAGCTTCTTCAAATTCTCCTCGGAAGAAACCGCTACCGCAATCATTTCTCGACCTTCTTCTGTCGTGCCAATCGAGATCACCTTCACGCGAGGACTGGCCTGCTCCAGCATCCGCATGTATTTGTAGACCTCTTCCGGATACGGAAGAATTCCCGGCGCGCCGGCAACATCGCCTAGTACAACCTCAGGCGTCGGCACGTTCTTTGAGGCGGGTAAGTAGTCAACGAGCGGAGACGAGAAATAGGGTGCGGTGGTGTACTTATGAATTTTCGCTGTATAAGCCTCATCAACCGGCTGCTTCGGATCCCGCGCGGGAACGGATTCACCGTCTGCCCAAGTCAATGGTGCGAATCCAATCACAAACAGTATGAACAAAATAAATTTAGAAACGGTGCCGCGATTCATAAGGGCTCCTCAGCAACCTAACGCAAAGGCGGGATTGTAACGCAGAAAGCCACACCGCGTCGCACGCGAAGTAACCAAACTGAACGCGTCTATGGTTTGGTCCCTATATCTACTCGGCAGGAATAAATTTCAAGCAAACTGGCGAAGGCACGGACAAGCTGTCGCCCGTCGGGGTAAGTTGCCCGGTATTCGCGTCCACGTGAAATACCACGATCGTGTCGGTGAGTTGATTTTCCGCGAAAAGAAAATTTCCCGCAGGATCGAAGGTAAAGTGGCGCGGTTCTTTGCCTCCGGTGGGCACGCTACCCATCTGTGTCAGCGTTCCTTTTTTCGGATCGATTCCAAAAATCGCGATGCTGTCCATTCCCCTGTTTGAAACGTACAAGAACCTGCCGCTGGGATGGACGGCTACTTCGGCAACATCGTTGCGTCCTGAAAACTCCGGCGAGAGCATGGAGAGGCTGTTGATTTGCTTGAGCGTGCCTTTTTTCGTGTCAAAAGCAAAACTCGTCGCTGTGGAAGCGAGTTCGCTCACGACAAACAGAAACTTTCCGTTCGGCGAAAAGACAGCGTGGCGTGGCCCGGAACCAGCTTTCAAGTTCGCGGATGGAGGTATGTGCGGTGCCAGTGTTCCTTTTGCAGCGTCAAATTGGAAGATCAAAATTTCATCGAGACCAAGGTCTGCCGCGAGCACAAAGTGATTGTCTGCACTCGTTTCAATCCAGTGTGCGTGCGGGCCTTCTTGCCGTTCTTTGTTGGGCCCGAGCGTGCCGCTATCCTGAACAAGCGAAGTCTTTTCCCCAAGTTTTCCGTCCGGCAAAATCGGAAACACGGCAAGATTTCCGGAAGTGTAATTTGCAATCAAAACGTATTTGCCTGTGTGATCGAGTGCGATGTAACACGGATCTTCACCTAGCGCAGGTACCTGATTCAACTGCGTCAGTTTGCCGGTCTTCGCATCGAGCGAAAACGAAGTCACGAAACTCGCCTTGCCGCCTTCATTCACGGCGTAGAGATACTTTCCGCTAGGATGAATCGTCACAAACGACGGATCGGGTGTTTCTATGGCGATTCGCAATCCGGTAACTTTTCCGTTGCTCGCGTCGTAGCGGAAAGTGTAGATACCCTTACTTTCCGTCTTCGTCGTGTATGTTCCAACGAAAGCGAAATAATCCATCTTAGACTTGGAGGAATCTGGCTTCTTGTCTTTTCCGTCAGCGAAAATGAAGGGAATCAGGAGCAGCAAAGATAGGAATGCGCGGCGCGAGGTTTTCATGGCCTGAGGATTTTAACACTCAGGTGGAGGAATAGCCGCGCGAAAAGATACTTTCGCGAATTTCTCGGGCTGCGTTTTGGTTTGAACTAAAACTACTTCTTTTCTTCTTCGTTCTCTTCCTGCAGAACGGCAGCCGCGGCGATGGAATCGTCGCCATCCAGCTTGAGCAAGCGAACGCCTTGCGTCGAACGGCCCGCCTCGCGGATCTCATTCGCGTGTACGCGGATCACCTTGCCATGTTCCGTGATGATCATTACGTCGGACTCCTCCGTCACCTGCAGCGTGGCAACAACTGAGCCATTGCGGTCTGTCGTCTTCATGTTCACAACGCCCTTGCCACCGCGCGACGTGATGCGATATTCCGCGAGCGCTGTGCGCTTTCCGTAGCCCTTTTCGGCAACAGTCAGCATCAGCGTCGTCAGCGAATCCTTGATGTGCTCGTTTTCGAGCTCTTCCAAATTTTGCGAGGTTGTCTTGTGTTCTTTGGCGATGATTTCGAAGTCCGGTTGGACCGCGTCCATGCTGACGACATAGTCGTCCTTGTCCAGGTCCATACCGTTCACGCCGCCGGCGTTGCGGCCCATCGCACGCACTTCGGTCTCGCGGAAGAGAATCGCCTGGCCTTCGTGGCTGGCGAGGAAAATCATCTGCTTGCCATCCGTCAGTTTCGCACCGATGAGTTCGTCCTTCGCTTCGAGGTTGATGGCGATAATTCCCGTCGAGCGTGGATTGGAAAATTCCGTCAGCGTGGATTTCTTCACAGTCCCATTTTTCGTGGCCATGAAAACAAATCTATCCGCTTCCTCGAGGTTGCGCGCTGCTACAAGCGCGGTCAGCTTTTCGTCTTCCTGGAATTTCACCAGGCTGGAGATGGCTTTGCCGCGTGTCGCCGCAGCGGCTTCCGGAATTTCATACACCTTCAGCCAATACACCCGGCCCTTCGATGTAAAGAGCAGAATGTAGCTGTGCGCCGATGCGATGAAGAGATGCTCTACGAAATCTTCATCTTTCGTTTTAGCGCCGATGCGTCCCTTGCCGCCGCGTGACTGGTGGCGATAGGTGTCCGCGGCCGTCCGCTTCATGTATCCGTTGTGGCTTACGGTGATTAGCATCTCCGTGTCTGCGATCAGATCTTCGAGCTTGATCTCGTCCACTTTGTCCACAATTTGAGTGCGGCGGTCGTCACCATAGGCTTTGTGGACTTCCTTCAATTCAGCCGTGATTACCTGTTTCAACTTCCGCTCGCTCGCCAGAATTTCTTTCAATTCAGCGATCAAGTCGCGGATAGATTTCAACTCACTCAAAATTTCGTCGATGGAAAGTTGCGTCAAGCGGTGCAACTGCAGTTCAAGGATCGCGTCGATCTGCTTGTAACTCAGAGTGAGCGCGCCGGGCCGGCCCGCAGCTTCAACTTCCGCCGCGGCCACGAAACGATACTTACGCCCATCTAGCTTCACACCTTCCAGCTTTTTCGATTTGCCGTTTTCCGTGATCGTGACGTCCTGCTCGCTGAAATACTTGAACAGGTTTTCTTTCGCCTCCGCACGGCTGGAGGATCCACGAATCACGCGAATGACGTTGTCCAGGTGGTCGAGCGCAATTTGGTAGCCGACCAAAATATGCTCGCGCTCTTCCGCTTTGCGCAATTCGAAAATCGTGCGACGGCGCACGACTTCCATGCGGTGTTCGATAAAGAGTTTGATCAGAGGAATCAGGCCAAGTTCGCGCGGCTGCCCGCCCACGATTGCGAGCAGGATCATGCCGAACGATTCTTGCATCTGCGTGTGCTTGAAAAGATTGTTTAGGATGAGCTGTGATTCTTCACCGCGCTTCAGCTCGATAACAACGCGCATGCCTTCGCGCGAAGACTCGTCGCGAACGTCGGAAATGCCTTCAATCTTTTTGTTTTGCACGAGCTCCGCGATGCGCTCGATCATCTTCGCCTTGTTCACCTGGTACGGAATTTCGGTGATGACGATGTTCTCGCGATCCTTACCGGCCTCTTCGATCGCAGCCTTCGCGCGCATCGTAAAGCTACCGCGCCCGGTCTTGTAAGCCGCTTCAATTCCTTCACGGCCCGCGATGTACGCGCCCGTCGGAAAATCCGGCCCAGGAACGATCTTCATGATTTCTTTTAGCGTGGCGTCTGGTTTTTCAATCAGCACAATCGCAGCGTCTACAATTTCGCGCAGGTTGTGCGGCGGAATGTTCGTCGCCATACCGACCGCGATGCCGCTCGCGCCGTTGACGAGCAAATTCGGTATCCGCGAAGGCAGAACGACCGGCTCTTCACGCGTCTGGTCGAAATTCGGGACGAAATCAACGGTCTCTTTTTCGAGATCGGCAAGAATGTCTTCGGAAATTTTCGCAAGCCGCGCTTCCGTGTACCGCATCGCCGCAGGAGGATCGCCGTCCACAGATCCGAAATTCCCCTGCCCATCGATGAGCGGATAGCGCATGTTGAAGTCCTGCGCGAGACGGACCAGCGCGGGATAGATGACGGCTTCGCCGTGTGGATGGTAGTTTCCGGAGGTATCGCCGCAGATTTTCGCGCACTTACGATAGCCGCGGTTGGAGGCAAGCCCAAGGTCGTTCATCGCCACCAGGATTCGGCGCTGTACGGGCTTCAGTCCGTCGCGCACATCCGGGAGCGCGCGCGCGATAATCACGCTCATCGAATAATCGAGATACGACTTGCGCATTTCCGCTTCGATATCGATTGGGAGCACTATCGATTGTTTTATCTCGTCTGCCATTTTTCCTCGTCTAGGTTCAGCAAACTCATGCGCTACCTACTGCCGCGCTCGAGCACGTAGGCTTTCACCGTGTCGAACGCATCGGCCGCGTTGGTAAATCGCCGCGGCGCAAATTCCGCTTCCAGTTGCCTCAAAAACTCGTCGCGCTCGGTATCGCTTGCAAAATCAATCACCACTCCGCTGACGGAATCTGGCGAATTTGTCGCCACCGCGCGAAATTCCGAGCAACTCAATCCGCGCAAACCGGGCAGCGTCGACCATCCCAACTGGTAAAACATAGACGGATCAAATATCCAGGTTCACGACTTCGAGAGCGTTTTCCTCGATGAACTTGCGCCGCGCTTCTACGTTTTCGCCCATCAGCGTCGTGAAAATGTCTTCGGCAGCGACTGCGTCTTCAAGTTTCACCTGGAGCAACGTCCGCGTATCCGCGTTCATCGTCGTATCCCAAAGTTGTTCCGCGTTCATTTCTCCCAGGCCCTTGAATCGCGTGATCGTGAAGTCCTTCTTTGCGTCCTCCACAACGTAGTTCAAAACATCCGTGGCCTTTTCCTTGTTCACCTTCGTGCCATTGCGCTGTACGGTGAACGGCGGATGATTGAACTCCTCGATCTGCTTCGTAAGCGCTCGCAGCCGCTTGTATTCGGCGTTAGAGGCCAGCGCCCAATTAATTTTCTGGTTATGTGGCGGTCCAAACTGAATTTCGTAGAGGCTATGCTCTTCATCAAACGTAATTTTTCCTTCGAGCTTCAGCTTGGCCTTGTCGATTTCCTTCAAAAGTTTTTCGAGCGCCTTTTTGTCCTCGAATTCGGTCTTTTTCTCAAGACCGCTCTCCGCAAGCAACTCTACGAGCGCCGGTTCGCGCAGACGACGGCCAAGTTTTGCCGCGGCGGCTTCGTATTCCTGAACATTCAGCAGGAAGGACGTGAGCTTCGCCCCATCCAGATTTACACCTTCTTTAGCCTTGACGATGTGGTCTTCAGTGGCGCGCTTCATCAACTCCCGGGCAAAATCGCGCTCATCACGAATGTACTTTTCCGTCTTGCCGCGCTTCACGCGATAGAGCGGCGGCTGAGCAATGTACACGTGGCCGCGTTCGATTAGCTCCTTCATGTGACGGAAGAAGAAGGTCAGGAGTAACGTGCGAATGTGACTGCCGTCGACGTCCGCGTCGGTCATCAAAATAACTTTGTGATAGCGCAGCTTGCCGGCATCGAAATCGTCCTTGCCGATGCCAGTGCCGAGCGCAGTGATGATGGCTCGAATTTCTTCGTGGCCCAGCATCTTGTCGTAGCGCGCTTTTTCGACGTTCAGGATTTTTCCTTTGAGCGGCAGTATGGCCTGGTATTTGCGGTCGCGTCCGCCTTTGGCCGAGCCGCCGGCCGACTCGCCCTCGACGATGAAGATTTCGCAGCGCGCGGGATCGCGTTCCT
>DATMMW010000008.1:0-374327 GCA_035569555.1 Candidatus Dormiibacterota bacterium
TGGTTCACGAAAAACGGACGGATCCAAAGAGCAGCTTCGAGAGAAGCGCGCCGCCGAGAATCGCTATGCTGATGCTGAGCAGCGTGCCGATGAGAAAATATTCCGCGAAGCGTTCGGATTTGAACTCAGGATAGCGGGCGATGGACTTTGCGGTAAGGATGAGGCCAACGGTCGCAGGGGAATGCAGGAGAAGCGCGGTTATGACGAGAAATCTTTCGAGCCAGCCGATGTAGAGTCCGGCATTTTGCAATTGTTCGCTGGTTTTGTGCGGTGATTGGTTTTTGAGGCCTTCGGCCATAGTGCGCGTGAGATCGCGGATCAAGTAGCCTCCGCCGAAAACGATCGCAACATAAACGACGGGGACAGCGAGCCATTTTGTCTGGATTGATCGCGCCAAACCGGCCAGCGCGAACAATTGCCCGATGGCAAAGCCAGGTGCCAGCAACCACGCCGCGAAAACGATGGTCAGGAAGTGGATGATCTGGTCGGAGACGTAGGCGAACGCGCCGTCGTACACAAGGCCACTTGCGGTGAGGCGGAGTTTGGCGGCATCGAGGAGCAGGTGGACAACGACTAGAACAAGCAGCACCAGATACGTGCGCGCGGATAGCGCGGAAGCCTTGACAAGAAACGCGACGAGAAGAAGCGTCACGAAATAGTGAGTGGCGCCATGCAGAAGGTAGCCGGAAACTTTGCCGCGCCGTTTTTGTTCCACGAGCCGCGGGCTTTGAAGCACGAAATCGGAGAGCAGATGAGCCAGGTAAATCGCCAGGAGTGTGCGAAAGAAGATTTCCATTTAGCAAAAAGTGTAGCAGCGGGCCAGTTTGAATTTTGACTTATTGTGTCAGGGGTCCGAAAAATTCAAACTGACACGCTACCAAAAGTATGGCCGATTAACGATTCCACTACTTTGGCAGTTGCACTGAGCTGCCAATAATAACCTCGTTTGAGATTTCGGGAAACGGTGGAAGTGTCGAGTTTCAGCCGCCGGGACGCGGTGGCCAGTGCTGGATTTTGTGTGAATGCGGCGATGGTTTTCCATTGCTTGGCAGTGATCCCCGAAAGCAGAGTGTCGTTAAGCGCGTAGATCAGATTTATGGTTTCGTCGAAGGAATCGTTTCCGGAAACGAAAAAGGTGAGGCTGTCGAACTTGGTGTGGCTGCCGGATTTTATGGCGCTGATTGCTTTACGGGCGGATTGAAAGGCTTCGCCGCCAAGGCGGTTAACGGGTGGCTGGATACGATCGGTGACGTGGCCGAGACCGACTCCAATGCGGAGAGACAGAGGCTGAAACAGGATGCGCAGATCCAGAATGAGCTGCGGCAACGCGCGCAGGTTTGCGGTTATGGTTTGAAATTCGTCACCTGCGGTTATGGAGTAGGGAAGTGCGATCCATTTGTGTTGGATGTGGCGGTGCGAAGCGGATGCAAGAGCGCCGGAGAGCCGCTTGCGCAGGCCGCTCTGCGCGCTGGAAGCGACGACGTCGGCGATCAGGACAGCAAATAAGTTTGAGGCCATGGTCTAGCTGAACCCATCCCATGCAAGAATAGCGTATTGCACGTTTATATACAAGATTTGTTATTTGTACGAATTAATACAAATATAAGGAGGTGTATGTAAACGTACAGCACTTGGAATGCCTCGGTTGCAACCCAAATGCGCGAAGGCGCAAGACCAGTGCGCCCGCGCGACACACGCTGTTCTGGAGATGTCTTGAGGGCGGCTTCAGGAATCAGGAGCCAGGCTTCGCTGCGGCGCTGGCGACAGCGGCAACTGGCTTATAGCCGCACGAAGCGGCTTTGCGGAACGCTTCGAGGCCTTCCGCGTTGGACATGAGTGCGGTGGTTTGGCAATTACGCAACGCACCGCCAGCGGCGAACGCGAGCGCGATGGCTGCAGCGGAAACGTTGTCCGGCATTTCGGTGATGAGCACGGCGTCATACTGCCCGAAGGCGAAGTACGAGTTCATGATCCTTCCACCGAGTTTTTCGATCGGAGAGCGTACGGCTTCAAAGCGATCCTGTGGATTGGCGATGAGGCGCGTAAGCGCTTCCGGCGTGTAACTGACTTGATGAAGAAAGAACGGCATTGGGGACTCCTTGAGGGGGCATTCCGTGGAGGCGGCAACTATGCGCCGCAGGGAAGCGGGAGTCAACAGTCCATATCTACTCTGCAGGCAGCGAATGGTGTTCGTGCATGATGCGCCAGGAACCGTCGATCTTTCGGAGACCCATGGTCAATCGAAATTCCAGCTCTTCGCGCTTGCCGGAGCCGACACTCACGCACCGTCCTATCGCCGTGGCGAAAGCCACGTCTTTGCCCGCAGTAACCTTCATGTCGTGAAAGTCAAAAGTGACTGGTTTCTCGGAGCAAGACAAAAACTCTTCCCAAGTCGCCATGTAGGCATCCAGCCCTCGCGATAGGAACGGAGGCGGCACATCGAACATCAACATCTCGGAGTCGTGGTCCGCACGAATTCCCGCGATGTTTTCTTCGCGGACCGCTTTGGCCCATCTCTCTATAAGCGCTTTGACGTCCGATTCATCTTTCGACTGCGACTCGTCTGGCCTTTTGTCTGTCATATATTTCCCCCGCGCCGTTTAGACGTGAGTCACTGCAGTTTTGTGAGTCGTCTGGAACAAAACTATGGTTGGAGTATGCTCAGCGCATGCGGCGTCGGAAGATTCTGCTCGGCATTCTGGCTCTATTCGCGATATTTGCGATCGGAATAGGCGCGCTTTATGCGGATTGGGTTGGTTTTCCGCGCAAAATCGCAGGGCATTGGGTGCATCCGGATGTAACGTGGTATTGGACGTGGTATCCACCGCGAGGTTATCCCTATCCGGGCATCGTGCAATACGCGTACACGGACGAGCATGGGCGCGAGATTAAGCACGGCCCGCTTGTGGAGCGCGGTGTGCGCGGAAACTCCGTTGTGGTCTCGCGTACGGGGTTCTATCTGGAAGGCCAGCCTCACGGCGTTTTCACCGAGTATCAGACCTATTGGGGCACGAAGCTGAAAGAAACTAGATACGACCACGGCAAGCAGCAAAGTGTGACGTACTATCCGCTGCCTAATTTGAAATAGATCTTATTGAAGCGGCTGCCATTGTCGCTGCCTTTCGGGAGTCAGTCGCTGAGAGTGCGGGTATTGGTCTCCTGCATGGGCCATAGCAAGGCGAAGCCGATCGCTCCGTACAACATGACGTAGTAGGCCGGTGCGAGTGGCGCCCCGAACCTCTGTATGAGCCAAGCTGATACGAGCGGGGCCGTCCCTCCTGCCAGCGCCAGAGTGATGCTGTAGGCGAAACTCATCGACGTGACTCTGGTGCGAAGCGGGAAGATTTCGACGACCATCGCGCCCTGAAGGCCGAGCGCCATCCCGAGTGGCACCGCCAGAAGAAATTGGCCGAACAGGAATTCCCACGGCATCCCATACAACATCAGCCACAAGGCTGGATAGATGAGGCTCATGGTGGCGACGGTGAGAATCAGCATCAGTCTGCGCCGGCCCACGCGGTCGGACAGCCAACCGCCAAGCGGTTTCGCGATGAGCACCAAGACCAGACTCACGGTGTTTGCCAGGAGGAAACCAGATCCCCCTCCTCCGTGCAGGGTTTTCCGCCGCTCGACAACGTAAGTGAAGGTTAGATAGTAGGCAGCGTTCGTCATGGCGACGATGCCGAATGTCCGTACCATCGGCAGCCAGTCCGCTATGAGCGAGGGAAGGAGAGGCGGACGGATCGCAACTGCCTTTAATCCTTCTGCTGTTTCGTGTAGGCCGCGGCGCAGGAACCAGCCGGCGACGCAGAGGAGCACGCTTGCTATGAAAGGGATTCGCCAACCCCAGACTGCGACTTCTTCTTTGCCGAGTGAGACGTTTACTAGCCATGCCGATCCGGAACCTAGAATGAATCCGAGAGTAACGCCTGCCGCCGTCGAACTGCTGATCAGGCCGCGCGCTAAAGGCGAAGCGGACTCGGTGGTGTACACCATCGAGCCTGTGTATTCCCCACCAACGGAGAAACCTTGTATCAAACGCATGGTGATCAACAGCAGCGGTGCGGCCAAGCCAATTTGTTGATAGGTGGGAAGCAAACCGAGAATCAGCGTCGATCCTCCCATCAGTGCGATGGAAAGCGTGAGCAACGCACGGCGGCCGATGCGGTCACCGATCAATCCGAGTACCAGGCTGCCGACCGGGCGCGCGAAGAATCCAATCGCAAACACGGCGAATGCCAGCAACTGCTGCGCGCTGGGACTCGATTTAGGAAAAAACTGGCTGCCGATGTCGCTTGCAAAATATCCGTACACCGCAAAGTCAAACCACTCGAGCATGTTGCCAATCAGCCCGGCGAGCGCGGTGCGAAGCGGCGATTGCGGCACGGCAACAGAGTTGGCGGGCAGTACTTCGCCGGGGCGTGAAGCCACGTTTTTAGTCATTGCGAATGGCCTGGATCCTTCTTCGCTAGAGGCATTCTAGAGTCTCACAAGATTGCGGCTAACAGGCTAAGCCGCAGGCCTTGTGCGCGAGAAAACTTTGGCTACTGCTATCGCACAAAAACAAGTGTCTTGTGACGCGACTAAGCTTTTGGAGCTGTGCTGAAGATTTCGACCAGGCGGTCGGCGATTAATTTTTCTTCGCCGTCTTTTAATTGCCAAACGGCGAAGCCGAAACTGTTCGGGTCGCGGGGCGGACGGCGATTTTCGCGATGCTCTTCGCCGGCGGGTGCGTCGGGATTGCGCCCGCGCATGCCGCTGGCGCCGGCGCCCATGCTGCCGATGCCGAGAGGGCGCGTGTCAGCCAGCTTCTGCATGACTTCCTGCCCGGTGATTTTGAATTTGGCTGGATCGATCTGCCAGCTGTAACGCGGCGTTACGTTGCCGAGGGCTTGCGGGTTGAACTGGCGGGGAAGCGCCGTGACTCCGAACTTTTTTACGGCATCGGTGATGACTTGCGCTCGAGCGTCGTAGGTTTTCAATGAAGCGTCCAGGTCTTCGTTGACGAACATCTCGAGCGCTTTGAGAAAGCCGAAAATCGTTTCTTTACCAACTTTACAGCAACGGCCGATGCGGTCTTCCTGCGGGCTCATGTTCAGCAGGGCGTAGTGAATTAGTTCTTCTTTGCCGATCAAAAGGCCGGAGGCTTGCGGTCCGCGAATATCTTTGCCACCGCTGAAGGCGACAAAGTCCCACCCCTGCGCGGGATATTCCCAGAGGCGCTCTTTCGGCGGAACGTCGGCGGCGGCATCGTTGAAGGTGTAAAGGTTGTGCGCTTTGGCGATTTCGATAGTTTCGGGGCCGCTGACTTTGCCTTTGTCGGACACAATGTTCAAGAAGTGAATCGCCAGCGTCTTTGGGTTGATGGCGGCGATCATCTCTTCACGCGTTGCGACTTCGACCAGTTTCGCGCCGGTTTGGCGGATCTGGTGGTCAAACGGATTGCGATGGCTTTTCTGGATGATGACTTCATTGCGCGGGAAATCGCTGACGTCCGGAATTTGGCGCATGCGGGGCTCGAGATCTTCGGTCATCATGCCGGCGTAGGCAACGACAATAGCGGCAGCGGCGCCGCCAGTTACGAGTCCGGTGTAGCCGGCGGGAGATTTGCAAAGTTTCGCGATGAATTTGCCGGCCGCGACTTCGAGTTCATCAAGCAAAACGAAGTGCTCGTTGCCTCTGCGGATTAGTTCCATGACTTCGGGCCGCATCACCGAACCGCCGATGACCGTGACTGTGCCATTGATATTGACGAGAGGCGTCACTCCGAGTTCGGCGTAAATGTCGCCGGTGGAGCCGAGGCCGGTGGTGATGGGCACGATGGGATTTCCGTCGAGTGAGCGAGCTGACGGTTTATGTTTTTTGCCAAAGAGGCTTGCGGCGCTTGATTCCGACGGAGCGAAGAGACCGCCGGTTACGGCACCAAGCGCGGTTAGAAATGAACGGCGGGTCCAATCAAATTTGAAATTCACGGACGGGTTCCTTTCGCGTGCCAAATGAACTCTTGATGAAGTTTGGCGGAATTATTTTTCGGACGCTGCTGGAGGATTGACGACCAGCGCACTGCCCACGATTTCGATGAGTGAATCGCCGGGAATCCATTCGACGGCCATGCAAGCGCGCGATGGCGATTTGCCCTCGGAAAAATATGTTTTGTAGATTTTGTTCAGCGCGTCGTACTGCGCTTTGTGCGCATCGAAACGCGCTTTGCCCACCGGCATGAGGGTAGCGTCCGCATGAGGCAGGCAGAGAAAAACATCGAGATGGATGATGCTGTCCATGTTGGAACCCGCACGTTCTACCGATTTTTTTAGCGCGTCCATGGTACGGGTGACGTGTTTCTCGAAGGGGTCGGTGACCAGGACGTGATCCTCCTTGCCATAGCCGTCATTGGAGCCGGTGCCGGAGAAATAGTAGATCCCGTTGTGCGTGTGATTGCCGCGAGGGCGAGGAGGAGCGTCTCCGCCTGATGTTGCTTGAGTTGTGCCGACTTGAGTTGTGCCCGCAGGGGCAGGTTGCTGAGCGAAAAGTTTTGGCGCGCCGGAGAGGAAAGCCGCCACCGCTGCGATTTTTCCAAAGAAGCTGCGCCGCGTATTGATTTCCATGGGATTCCTCCTCCGGAAGATTCGTTAGAGGAGAACATCATAGCTCCAGGATCGGCATTTGAAGCAAAACGATGTCTCACACAGTGGAAGTAAACGATCTTTGTTTTAAGGCTGGTGGCTGGGATGCTTGCGAAGAGCCCGAGGCTAGTTCTTGCCGATCGAAGGCGCAGCCGGTTTCGGGTGCGATGCCAACAGCCAGCCCAGTTTGATTTTCTGGCGGAACAAAACTCGCTGGTAGGGGCCGTGATTGTTGTCAAAGCGCACGTAGTACAGGTAAGGAGTGTCCGTGATGGTCATGAAGCTGGAATCCGAGGAGTTCGGATCAATCAGCGAAAAGTACATGTACGACCAATTTCCTTCGGGTTCGTGTTTGAGCATTTGGTTCTGGGTCATGGCCAGCGCCGGCTTGCTCCAATGAATGAAGTCGGGCGAGGTCGTGAAATAGACGCCTTCCGGTCCCCAGGAGGAGGCCGACCCCTGGTTCCACAGCGTCGCAACAAACAGATGAGAAGCCGGGTAGTAGTTGATTCCGGTGGAATAGTCCAGATAGGGAACCAGCGCGCAAACGTGTGACGACGGATTCGCAACCGGTCCTTTGTAGGGATCAGCAAATGCAACGGTGAAGTCTTTTCCGTCCCAGCCGCGCCACGATGAGGGATCTAGAATATTGTTCGTGCGAATCGGGCAGTCGCCGGCGGGTACAAGGCAAGGCCGTTGCCCCTTCCCATCGCCACAATTGGGCGGCCACGCCCAGGCGAACACCGCGTCGTAATACCATTCGCCGGCTTTGATGATGTTGGAGTCCACGCTGTAGCCTTCTGGCCCCTGATTCGGCTCGTATTTGTAGGGAAGGCTGAGCAAGTAATTTGCCGGCGGTTTCGGCCGGAAGAAATGGTAGCCGCCGTCCTCGGATAGATTGAACGTCTGTACATTGTACCAGCAGGTGAATGTATCGGTCTTGGAGGAACACATCCCCGGATGCTCCCAGCCGTGGTACTCCATATGTCCCAGAGCGACGATTTTTTTGCCGTCCACGTTGTAAAAGGAGTTGAGCCAAGTGTAGTCATTAAAATCCGCAATGTTCGCGTCGGGGCCGGGCTTGTAGACGACCTGGCAATTGTGTTTCGCGGTGTCGAGCGTGGGCCCAAGTCCTGCGCGCGTGACGTAGTGCGAAGCGATCAGGTGGACCGTTCCTTTGTAGTCGCGAAACGCGCGTGCGGCCGCGTCGGGAATGTCGATCAGTTCGCAGGATTCTTTTTGCGTATCAAAAGCGGCAACGCGCGGGCCATCGAGAAAATCAGGCGTGGGCGGATCGAGAGGCCATTTGGGAGCCGGAAATTTGTAGTTGCCCGAGGCGGCAAGCAAGGAATTTTCGACGTGGCCAGCGACGGCGATTCCGTGCGCGTAAAGTTTTTTCCCCTGAAAGGTTCTCAGAAGCTGGTTGGGTAGCGCGAAGTGGAAGCGGTGTTTGCCGCCATTGGCGTCGTGGCACTCGTGGTCCACGGCAGGTTCGTTGGGCAAATCGGCTGTTCCCGCTGTAACGAATGTTCCGGGCGGATTGTCGCCTGCGCCATGGTTCGCGTAGATGTGAACCTCGATGGAAGCTCGCTGGCCTTCCTGGCATGCCCAGCCGTGAACGTAGTATTGGTCGCTCTCGAACTGCACGCCATCAATTACGCCGGTTACTGGCCCTGGGCGCGAGTTCTGGCCTGCTGCCGGGAAACAGGCCAGCGTGACGGAAAACAATACCGCAAGGAGTACCAGGGCCGAGCGAAACGAGATCAATGAGAAAGAATCTCCAACTTTTATTGGCGCACACTTTGTATAACACGCCGGAGCGCAAAAGTTGTTCCTTCGGCAGGGCGATAGCCGTACTTGTCTTCCGGCATGGCTTCCGCGGCGGAGCGCACCTGCTTCCGCTGAAATTGTGGGAGCGCGTGAGCGGCTCGAGCGACGATTTTATCGAGATGGTGGACCTGACGCGCCATGGCGGTCTTCCGTCGCGTCCACAGGACAACGTTCTCAGTGTTTGGGAATGGCGATCGGATGGAATCTATTTCCTGGGCGCAACGCAGGACACGCAGATTCGTCTGCGCTATTTGAAGGCTTACCCCGATCTGACCGATGCGACTTCGCCAGTACTGGTGCGCAATTCACAAGAAGCGCTGGCGTTTGCCGGGGCTGCCCTGGCCGGATGGGCGCGCGGATCACCACTTGCGGAAAAGTGGGACGACGCAGCGACCGACGCCATAGAGGATTTGATCATTCAGGCAGTGAAGCGCGAACAGCAAACCGGCCGCAGACGCCGGCCATTTTCTTCGCGCAGCGGCTACACCCCATTTTGAAAATAGAAGCAACGAAGCAATGAGGTAAGGAGGCAACGAAATGCCAATTACGATTTCTCTCGTGCCGAATAATGTGGATTCGAGCGCGAGCAATTTTGTCTACGCCATCGCGACGCTGACTTTTTCGGGAAGCTATCCAACAGGCGGCGACACACTGGACTTCACGCAGGTCGCCGACAAGCTGGCGTCCGACCAGATCGTCCAGGTTTTCGCGGAATCGCAGAACGGAAACAACGGCTACTACATCGCGATTTCCGGCACCGCGCTTAACAATTTCAAGTTGAAAGCGTTCAACGGCGGCGGCACGGAACTCACAGCAGGCGCGTATCCGGCCAGCGTAACCTCTGACATCGTTCAGCTCAGCATCACCGCGAGAAAGCTTCTATAGCCTGGGATTTTTCAAATCGCTTGTCCCGGGCTGGTTCAGGGGGCAGAGTGACTCAAATTCAGCATCTCTGGTGGTTTAAGGCCACTCGCAAAATACTGTCCCTGTTTTCCGCAAAAGAGGTAAAGACTCCGTTGTCGTTCTTTCTCCGTTCGGTATACGCCGTCGTCGCGTTGACAACGCTAGGAGTATTCCTTGTTCAGCCTAACGAGAGGTTAGACCTATTCATCGGCGCGGGCTCGATCCTCTTGCTTCTCGCTGCATTCGTTGGGGCGGTGACTTGGTCTAGACCAAAGAACTTGGTTTACGGCGAAACCGGACACCGGACTGCATTGATCGAGCCGATTGCACGCCAAACACAAAGGTCTCGTGACAAGCGATCTGTCTCGTGAGTGTCTGGACGATTGCTCAGCATCAGGCGACTTAAAGTCGAATCGCAGGTAAAGAGAATGATACGATCAAAAATGGCGATGGGGTTTCTCTGGGTAGTGCTTGCGCTGATGTTCCATGCGTGGCCGATGGTGCCCGTAGCAAAAGGGCAGGGCACGCGCAAGGATGACATTGTCTTTAACTCGCGCGGAGTGCCATTGGCGGGAGCCACGGTGCGCGTTTGCGCGATGCCGGCGAGCGGCCAGCCATGCGTGCCACTGGCGTTGATTTACTCCGACCCGGGATTAACGCAGGCGCTGGCCAATCCGACAACGACCGATGGCCTCGGCAATTATTCTTTCTACGCTGCTCCCGGAAAGTACGAAGTTGAAATTTCCGGTCCTGGAATCACGACAAAACAGATTCCGAACGTCCTCTTGCCGAGCGATCCTTCGTCACCGACATTTACCGGTGCCATCAGCGCATTTTCACTGAATCTGACCGGCAACCTCACTGTAAACGGCTCGACAACCGTCATCGGTAATTTGGCGAGCGGCTCGCTTACGCTTTCCAACCAGTCGAGCCCTCCAGGCACAGCCAGCTCCGGCACTGTGAATCTCTACAGCAAAACCGACAAGCGGCTCTACTACAAGGACGACACCGGCGCGGAGATCGGCCCGATCGCCAATACATCCGGCGCGCAAACGAACATCACCAACACATTCACTGCATCGCAAAATTTTGACGCGGACGTCCATTCCAAAGGACCGAATCCTTATTTCGACATCATGCGCTACGGTGGCTACGCAGCCGCACTGCCCGCTCCGAGCACTACCGGTTCCATCACTTCGGGTGGCACAACGCTGGCTCTCGGCGCCGCGCAGGATTTCGCGAACGGGCAGGGGATCGTTGTTTACAAGGCTGGCTCGCTGCCAACTATTCCCACGCCGCCTGCGCCTGCTTCCGTCACTCCGATTGGACTCACAGGCGGTTCGACAACCTACACCTATCAATGGGTCGCGGAAGACTATTTTGGCGGCTTGACGGCAGCTGGGTCGTCGGGGTCCACGACAACAGGCCAGTCTTCACTCGGTTTGAAAACCATCGCGCTGACTTCGTTGTCTCGAGCAAGCGGACTCGACACATACACCTGCGCCGCGAATTGCAATCTCACCGCAAATTCGCTCGTGCAGATCTCCGGATTCGCCGGCGGAACGAATGTCACGACAAACGGAACCGTGGTCGTCAACACGACTCCCACCGGCACAACATTCACGGTATTTGCCACGGGCTACGCAGACTACGGCGAAACCGCAAGCGCCACGGCGAGCGTGCTCGCGTGCAATATGTTGACGCCGAGTGGCGCGCTCACTCAGGAAAGCAAGATCTTGCGCTACTGGGTCTATCGCAATGGCACACTTGCGGGCGTCGTCCCCGGACAGGATCCTTTTTACATTGACTGCGGCCAGGGAGTTTCCGGCCAGCCGAGCTATGTGCCGACAAGCGCGCCGGGCTCCTCTCAGCCTGGCTATCTCGTCACCACTATCGTTTCCGGGGGCGGAACAGCTTCGCTTATGCTTGCCAACGCCGCAGGAACAACCGCTTCGAGCCAGACTGTTCTGCACGACAACTCGTCCGCGCTGAAAGCGGCGTGGGCTGCTGCCTACGCATCGCATGGAGGCATCGTCTCCATTCCGATTATTCCCGGCGGCGGTTTTCAATCGTTTCCGTTTGAAGCAACCACAGATTTGACAACGATCCCCAATCCCACCGCGTCCGGCGTGAAATTGCTCATCGCGATCATGACGCTCAACCAGCCGCTGATTTTGCCGAACTTCTCGTCCTTTGAAGGCGTGCCGCAAATCTCGGGTACTTCGTTTGACTATGTTGTACCGGGCGCGATCAGCGGCACAGCGACGCCGCAGTTTATGGCCAACGCTGCGACTCGTGGCGCAATTCGCCTCTCCAATTTGAAGTTCTTCACCGCGAGCAACGGGCAAGTCAGTTTTCTTTCAGACGAAACGCTGGGAGCCGGCGGCCAGGTCGGCTTCGTGTTTGACGACGTCGGCTTCAGCGGCACAAACGCTTCTGCCGCCATTATCAAAGGCGGCTTCGATTTCTGGTTTACTCGCGGTGTCTGCAACGTGGGCGGCTCGGAAAACGGCCAGTGGTACGCTCATCCCTGCCTGAATTTTACGAACAACTCCACGTTCCTCAACACTAGCGGCAGTCAGATGCCGGGGCGCATCTACTTCGATCGCACAAATTTTTCCGGCGGAACGGCAATCCAGATAGACAACTTGCCGACCACCGGACAAGCGGGAAGTTTTTCCACCGGTGGCGGAAACGTTTTTATCAACGGAATCCTTCATGAGACGAACTCCGGCCCTACGCTGCGCATGTTTTTCCAGAATGGTGCGTTCGGCTACGGACTAACGATCAACGATCTCGTGATGGCAGACGCGACGAATGGCGCGCACCAAGCGCTCGTTGAAATGACTGGCACGACAAATTTCACCATCGCCACAATCAAGGACAGCAAAGGATTTCTCTTCAATCCGACGATTCTCGGCGGCGGTTCAACGCTCCAGGCCATTTGCATGAACAACATTTTTGTCAGCGCGGCCTGCGGGCAATCGCCGGACATCAGTTTTTACGGACCAGTCACCAAATACGATGGTGGCGTTCTAACCGCTGTGAACGGCGGCCGCTTGACCTACGGAATGGCGACTCCGTTGCCGCCAAGCGTGGGTGTGAGCTCAGGCGGTGGCGCACCCGTTGGGACAATCCCTTATGCGATTACGGCGGTCGACGCCGACGGCAAGGAGACGATTGTCAGCACCACTGTCAATGCCGTCACGAGTTCCGGCACTCAGACTGTGACTGTCACTCCTCCAGCTCTGCCTGCCGGAGCAGTTGGATGGTTTCCCTATCGAAGTGGAGTAAAAGCCGCGGTCAACGGAGGGGGAGGGAACTGTCCCTTCGCGCTTGCGCCAGGAACACCATTCGTGGATACCTTTGGATTTACGTGCGCCACGCCGCCGCCGACGAGCACCGTCGCCGGAAGTAGTTATATGAGCTCATCAGGACTGGGCACGCAGCAGATTAAGATCAACAACGAACCGGTTTCCGCTTCGCCGCGCGCGGAACAAAATGTTTTCCTGCCGGGGTTGCTGACTTCCACGTGGACCGGTGCAACGTGGACTCTGGACAAAGCGCTGACCATTACACGTGTACAAGTTCAGGCGAAAACAGCGCCGAGCGGGTGCACAACAAATGCCGTCGTTCGCCTCACTGACGGAACAACGCCTGTCAATTTGACGATCAGTGCCGCGGCAAATGATTCCGGCGCAATCGCACAGAACTACGCCGCCGGTGCTTCGATCACGTTGAGTTTGCAAACCGCGGCGGCTGGCTGCACGACAAGCCCTGCAGATGCAAACGTGGTCGTGCAGTACAAAATGCAATAAGCGAACTTGAGTAATTTCCTTCCTGGGTTGTTTTTCTAATGCAAAGAGGTGAGTTGTGAACGAACAGAAAGACGTCGCTGTTCTGGTGAATATTTCCACACAAAAGTGGCCGCCACGCCACCGCACTTATTTCGGCTCGCTGGAAGTGCGCTCGCCGCAAAGTGGAGAAGCGTTTGCGCTGACTCCAGTGCGTTCTTGCAAGGGCATGATGGATTTGGGCGACAAGCGCACGATGGAGTTTGCCGTTACCGCGCGGGAAATTGCGGAGAACATCGCGCGGGAGATTAACAGTGATTCGGGCGAGGGAAGTTATCACGGCGTGTTTGTGGCGGCCGGACTCGAACCAACGCAGCTTGAGCTCGACGAAGCACGGTGCAAGCTGGATGAATTTCACCGCAGGCTTGTCGCCATGGCTGACCTCGAATGGGAACGCTCGCACAACCCTATGTTCATTACGGATCTGGAGAGGCGTGCTGCGCGTGAACTGAAACTGGAAAAGCCGTGGCTCTACGATCCGAAGCCTGCCACCGAATGCCCAGCATGCGCCGAACACATCAAACCTGGCGTGGCCGTCTGCAAATCCTGCGGCGCAATTCTGGACAAGGAGAAAGCCGCGCAGTTCGGATTGATTGCAGCGCAGCATCAACAAGCTGAAACACGGCAGGGGCGAGAAAACACCGGCCGTCAAGCGAAATAAGAACGCAGAAACTCCACAACGAGAGAACTCATGTCTACGATTGGCTCATTTGATGCGCCTATTGAGATTTTCAGCGGGCTTGTGACGGATATGGCTCCAGCGGATTTGCCGCACGGAGTCTCGCCCGATTGCCAGGATGTCGTTTTCAGTTCGGGCGGAGTCGCAACGCGGCCCGGATTGGAAACGCTCTTTGGACCGCTCGCGGGAAATCCTACGGTCAACTATCTGAAAACGTATGAGACACCAAGTGGCGTTTTGCGCTCGATGGCACTCGATTCGAGCGGTGTGCTCTACAAAGAGGCGGCGCCCGGATCGCTTTCGTCGATCGCAACGGGGCTCGTCTCCAATGCCTATGCGAATTCGACGACTCTCTTCGGCCGTGAATACCTCGCCTTCAGCGATGGAAAATCCGGAATTGATTTGCCGCGGCAATATGACGACACGAATCTCGATCGTGTGAGTCAGGGTGGACCTGGCGCGGGACCGACTCCGGTTGAAGAAAATGTGATCGTTTCCGTTTCGGCGAGTCCGACGGGCGCAACACAGACTGCTGCGGTAGCAATCGTTGCGAGTCCGACGGGCGCCACGCAAAACGGATTTCTCGTCACAATTGCCACGAGCGTGGCGCATGGGCTTGCGGCGGGACAATCTACGACAATTGCTGGCGTAGGCGTCAGCGGCTATAACGGAACGTTTCCAGTTGTCTCTGTGCTGAGCACCACGCAATTCACATACATTGTGGGAGTTTCAGGCCTCGCCGCGTCAGGCGGCGGAACTTCTGCGTCATGCACCGCCACAATTCAAACTACATCTGCGCACGGATTCGTCGTCGGTCAGCTCGTCACAGCTTCCGGCATCGGTGTGGCAGGCTACAACGGCACATTTGCGGTGACGTCCGTGCCAGACTCAACTCATTTTACGTTCACCGCTACGGCAGGCGGTCTCGCTGCTTCGGGCGGTGGAATTGCTGCGGCTGCCGGGAGCATTCCCGCTGGCGTGCACCAGGTATGCGTGATTTTCCAAACGCGGCAGGGCTATTTGACGCAACCCGGTCCGGCAACTTCGTGGATTGCGAGCGGCAGCAAGCGTGTTGTGCTCACCAACATTCCTACCGGCCCATCAAACATCACTGCGCGTATTCTCTGTTTCACAGGGGCCGGCGGAGCAAGTTTTTTCTACGTCGGTAGCGGCTCGACCCTTTTCAGCGGCAACATGATTCTCGGCGACAATACGAGCACGACGCTCACCGTGGATTTCTCCGACGCGATTCTGCTTGCGGGCACGAACGTAGACGATTTATTCACTCTCATCGAACTCGCGCCAGGCACCGGCGTGCTTGGCTATGCGCAACGCCTTTTCTGGTGGGGCGAGCGCAACAAAATGAACAATTGGGTGAACCTTGGCTTCGACGGAGGATTCACCGGCCCCTCGTTGCCGCACTATCCGCTGGGATGGACTCCCGATCCGGTGTGGGCGCCTGGCGGAACAGACGAAGAAAGTTTCGTCGTGTGGGGCGCGGCGTATGCAATCGCCGGCAACGGCACGACGCCGATTCGCGGCATGATGGCACAAACCGCCGTGAACGATAGATTTGGTGCGCAACTTATTCAAAGCGGCACGGACTACACGATTCGGGCGCGTTGCGCCCGCAATGCGACTCTGGTGCAAGGCACGCTCCACATTCATCTGGTCAGTGCAACCGGGGGAGTGAGCACTACCGGCCTGCAGCTTACCGCCGCGCAACTAACAACAAATTACGTCGAATACACGGCAGAGCTCACTGCGCCGCTCACGACAATTCCCAACGATCTCGTTCTGCAAATCTTTGCGGATGGCACACCGACACTGAACGGCACTTTCTACATCGATTCGATCGAGATTTTTCCCACCGCGCAGCCGCTCAATTCTTCACTTGTTCGCGGCAGCCGCGTCGAGGATCCGGAAAGCTACGACGGCATCAACGGCTTACTCAGCGTGAGCGAAAACGACGGCCAAGCGATTCGTGCTGCGTTCAAATTGCGCGAGCGGCTCTATTTTGTGAAGGAGCACTCGATTCACGTGACGCAGGACGATGGCACAAACGAGCCAGCGCTGTGGTCCATCGCAGAAGTGACGCGACGCGTCGGCACGCCATCCGTGCGCGGTGTTGGCATCGGCGAAGACTGGGTCGTGATTGCCCACCGGACGGGGCTTTACATTTTCAGCGGCGGCGAACCGGTCAAAATTTCCCAGGAAATTCAGCCGACCTGGAACAAGATCAATTGGCAGTATGCCCACACGCTTTGGATTACCGTGGATACCAAAGAACGCCGCATCCTGATTGGCGCTCCAATGGGCAGTGCTACTTCTCCTAGCGAAATCCTAATGCTCGATTACCGCGATCTCGACTCCGCGGAAGACATCGCCGGCAGACCGCCAGTCACGATTACCTACACATGCAGAAAAACTGCGACCGATAAAACACGGAAATGGTCGCCGTGGACGATCGCGGCAAACAGCTCGGCCCTGCTCAAAAGGAACGATGGAACCGCCCTTGTGGCGCTTGGCGGAGGGATTCCGGGCATCGGTGGTGGCGGGGCGACCGGAAAAATCTATCAACTGAACGACGCTCAATTTTCCGACGACGGCACTGCCATTCCGAGCTACTACACGACGCACTATTTCCCGGAGCGAGCCGTCGAACAGTCGCTCGGTCTCGGCGCGCATCGCAAACTATTTAGCTATCTGACGCTGTACGTGGAAGGCGCAGGCAATCTCGGTCTGACTTCGTTCACGGACACACCGAGTGCTCCGCAAGCGCAACAGCCGTTGCCGATGAGCTCACCTGCAACGAAAGACCTCGAGCTGCCCATCAACATTCTTGGAGAACGTGTCGCGTTTCAAGTCAGCACAAACCAGTCAGGCGCATGGTTTCGCCTGCAAAAATTCATTCCATCCGTGCGGCCCGACCCGTGGGCGCCCGTTCGCGGGTTGAATTGAGTTTGAATCTCGAGACTATTTGCTAAGGAGAACGCGCAGTTTTTCCGCGAGCGCATCGAGCCCAAATGGTTTCTGCAAAAATGCTTCGCCGCGATCGCGTGCGTCTTCCAGCAGGGAAGTGTCTTCGGCGTAACCAGAGATGTAGAGCACTTTTGTCGTGGGGCGGTGAAGGAGCAGTTCCTTTGCCAGCGCAGGGCCGCTCATGCCGGGCATAAGAGCATCGGTCACAAGCACGTCAATCTGGCCGGATTCTCTCTTTGCAGTCTCCAGCGCTTGAGCTCCCGATTCGGCCGCGAGCACACGATAGCCGCGCGCCGAAAGATACTGCGTCGCAACTTCGCGAACGCCTTCTTCATCGTCAACGACGAGAATCGTTTCGCTGCCGCCCGCTTGGCGTGATTTTTCTTCGGACTTTGCGTCTTCGCCAACAGGCTCGTCCACAGCCGGCAGAAAAATTTCAAAAGTTGTGCCTTCGCCCAGCGCGGAATCGACCCAGATCCAGCCGTCGCTTTGTTTTACGACGCCGTAAACCGTCGCGAGGCCAAGCCCGGTGCCTTTGCCGAATTCTTTTGTCGTAAAAAACGGTTCAAAGATGCGCGCTTGCGTCGCAGCATCCATACCTGTGCCGGTATCAATCACGCGCAGGCGAATATAATCCTTCTCCGGCATGCCGGGGCGCCGCCGCACGATGTGTGATTCTGCCGGTACGCGATCAATGATTGCGGTAACGATTCCGCCTTGTGGCATCGCGTCGCGCGCATTGATGGCAAGATTCAGCACGACTTGTTCGAGCTGGCTTTCGTCTGCGCGAACCCACAACGGCTCCTGCGGAAGCTGCAAACGGAATTCAACCATCGGCCCGAGCAGCCTCCGCAAAAGATTTGCGATGTCTTTTACGACCGTGCGCATCTCAATTACGCGCGCCTGCAGAACTTGTTTGCGGCTAAAAGCCAGCAATTGTTGTGTGATTCCCGCGGCGCGGTCGGAAGCTTTCTGAATCGCTTCCGCGTTACGAGCGACGTTCGCATCAACGCCGGGACGATTGAGCAGCAGCTCCACGTGACCGCGGATCACCATCAGGAGATTGTTGAAATCGTGGGCGACGCCGCCAGCAAGCTGGCCAATTGCTTCCATTTTTTGCGCGCGGCGCAAGTGTTCTTCGAGGCCGCGGCGGTCGGTCACATCGTAAGTGATGCCTCGCATGCGTCTTGCTTTTGAGTTGCTGTCGCGTTGCAGCACGCGCCCGGCGCTCGCAAGCCAATGTTCTTTGCCGTCCGGCCAGCGTACACGATATTCCGCGCCGTACGAATCGTCGCTCCGCAGCGCCTCACGCACGGCATGCAGCACCCATTCGCGGTCTTCGGGATAGACAAGTTCGAGATATTTGGCGGCTGTGGCTGGAGCATTCCTGGGATCCAGTCCAAAAAGCGCGCAGTGGCGATCGTCCCAGAAAAGCGCGTCGGTTTCCGGATCCCATTCCCACATGCCAAGATGCGCTGCTTCCAGCGCAAGCCGCAATCGTTCTTCGGATTCCCGCAGTGCGGATTCCGTAGCTTTGCGCTCGCTGATGTCGAACAAAATTCCGTAGAGCACCGGCGTTTCCGAGCCTTCGGGACGAATGATCATGCTCTCGTCGCGAAACCAGATGACGCGGCCGTCTTTCGAGACCATGCGGTATTCGGCGAAGAACGCGCTGCCCGTTTTGTGCAGGCGTTGCTCTTCGGCAAGCACCAGCTCGCGGTCATCTGGATGCACATGGCGCAGCCAGAGAGTCGGATTAGAAAGCCATTCTTCGGCCGTGTAGCCGAGATATTCCTGAATTTGAGGGCTGACGTAGTGCCAGCGCGCGTCCGGGCCGAATTGGGAGATGTAAACGATTCCCGGCACGCGCTCAATCAGCGAACGGTAAAGCGCTTCATTGGGAACGATTGCAGACGCGAGGGTGCAATTCGCGGGGGCCGTGGCGAGAGTCGGGCCCGCGGCGTCGAGAGGGTCCGTCGGGGAATTACGCCGCATGAAATTGTGTAAGCCAGTCCAGCTGAATCGCTTGGCCGACCCACACTTCGGCCTGATGCACGCTGGATAAACTCAGTGTGGCCGCCGCTATAGGGGCTGTCAATCACACTGAGGTACAGGCGTATCCGAAAGGATAGGGAACCTGCAAATCGCCCATGTTGACCGTCGCACAGCTCGCACCGCTGAAAAACAGCGATCCCTATCTCTACGAAACGCTCGTAAAAATTGTCTCCGCGGTGAATGCGGCCAGCCAGCGCTCCGGAGTGGATCCAAGCACGCCATCGCCTGCACCCGCTCCAGTAGCTTCCCTGACCGTGCGCGCGGCAAACGGCTGGTTCGATTTATCCGTGACGGACCCAGCTAACGCGCGCCCGGGGCTTTTCTATTTCGCGGAATCTGACGTCACGCCCGGGTTTAATTCGCCGCGTGTCTATTTCATGGGCTCTTCTCGGAATTTGTATGTGCAGTTGGGGAATCAGGCGCTCTATTGGCGCGCTTATTCGCAATATATCGGCTCTCTACCGTCTGCACCGGTCACGTTCGGCAACCCGCCAACGGCGATTGCGGGAGGTGGAGCATCCGGCCCGGCGCCTCTTCCATCGCAAGGTAGCGGCGCGTTGTCCAACGGCTCTGCGCCTGGCGGGAACGGATTCGGTATTCATCCCGGTTCGCGTGTCGTGCGGAATTCATTGTTGTAGCCGCTTTTGGCAATCAGGAGAAACTATGCCTCTCACTACTCAAAACGCTTCTTGGGATTTCAACCCTTCGGATACCGTCACCGTCACTGCTACGTTCACCTTCGACCTGAATGATCCGAGCGACTCGCAAACGGTTGGGGCGGTGCTGACTACGCTTCAAGGGCGAACACCTCACGTCACGCTGGCCCAAACGGACAACGCAACAATTACGGTAACTTTGACGATCTGAGAATTTCGCATGATGGTCCGCGAGTATCGGGAAAGCGATCTTGCCGCGCTGAAACGCATTCACGCCGCACAGACTTTTCCGTATACCTTTCCCGATCTACAGAACCCGCTTTTCCTGACGAGGATTGTTTTGACGGAGAGCGGTGGCGCTGAGGAACGAATTCGCGGCGCCGCCATCCTTCGGCTGACTGCGGAAGCGTATCTGTTGCTCGATCCCGCTGCTGGCACGCCGAAAGAGCGCTGGCAATCACTCCTTGTTCTACACGAGGCGGCGCGACGCGACGCTTGGCAGCGCGGACTAGAAGACGTGCACGCGTGGTTGCCGCCGGCCATTGCGCAGAAATTCGGCCGCAGGATTGAGAAACTCGGATGGACGCGCGACGACGATTGGACGCCGTACTGCAAACGATTGGTTCCTAACGACGCAAAACTTTAGAACGAATTCTCTCGAGGTGATTCCATGGGACGCGGTGCGCAAGACCAAACACGGCAACTGACCGACCAGCAGCTTGCTAATATCAATTCGCTGAACCAGCAGTTTCTCGGTCAGCAACAACAGGTGGGCAACCTGCTGCTGCCGCAATTTCAAAGCATTCTGAATAATCCTGGCCTGAGTCCCGCGGACAGAGCCGCGGTGACGGGGCAATCCCAGGGCGCACTCGCCAGCGCATTCGATTCGCTGCAGCAGGCAGCAGCAAACCGTGCTGCACGCACGCGGAATTCCGCCAGCTTCAGCGAACTCTCGGATGACCTCGCACGACAGAAGGGAATTGCGGAAGGGAATCAGGCTCAGCAAAATCAGCTCGCCTTCACAAACACCGCGTTTCAGCGACAGATGGCCGCCCTGCAAGGCCTTTCCGGACTCTTCGGTGTAGACTCCAATCTTCTTGCGCGCGGGCTTGGCATTCCATCAGAGTTGCTCAACGTTCGCGCGAACGCTTCGCGCCCCAGCGGTTTCTTCTCCTCGCTTGGTTCAACTCTTGGCGGCACGCTTGGGGCTTTGCCTAGCGCGTTCCTCTGACTGAAAATTTTTTGTCTGCTCTCGTCGAGCAATTCGTTTAATTGTTCATTAGCCGAGCAGGGAAGTCGCAATCACCGTTGGATTGATGCACCCGGGGTGCAGTCTCTGCACACGGAGTTGGTGGTCTGCTGAGTTGGCATTGCGATGAGTCGGCCGGTCTAGAGGAAGCATGTGTACCCTGCCGCGACCAGTCTGCCGGCGTCTGCACGACGGCGATGACCCCGAGCAGGACCCCGAAGCCAAAAGTCGCCAGCAGCACTTGTGATACGTAGCGGTTGCGCACGTTGTTCTTAGGTTCAGACGCACGCCTGTCGCAGATGTGAGCAGGCGGCGTTGTCAGGTTCACTCGTGTTTTGAAATCCTTTGCCGCTTCACCTCGGTTCTCGTGAGGCTTCATGTCACTTTATTGGCCGCACCTTTTGGCCCTTCTTGTTCCTATTGGCGTCCAGCTTGTTGTCTTTCTGCGTTGGCTCCATCGCCGCATGCGCGACGACGAAATTCATCGCGCATTCGTCTACGACGTCGCCACAAATCATTTGCCGCACATATACGACGCGTTGCGCGCCATGGCCGAGCAACAGGGAATTGTTCTCGATTCCCCGCCCGCCGTGCGTTTTATTGACCTGAACGAGCGACGCCGCGAGAAACGCCGGAGACCAGGATGACCAGCGCCGCTCCCGATCGTCTTGTGTCACTCGCCTGCACGCTGGCCCAGGCCCACGGTCTCGAACCATCGCTCGTCTGCGCCGTCATCGAGCAGGAATCTTCCTGGAACACCTGGGCGATCCGCTACGAGCCGGCCTTTTTCGCAAAATACGTCGCGTCCTTATATACAAATAACAAGGTCTCTGCGACAGAAGCATATGCGCGCGGAATGTCCTGGGGGCTCATGCAGGTGATGGGACAAGTCGCTCGCGAAAACGGCTTTGCCGAACGCTTCCTGAGTGGCCTGTGCGATCCAGCAGCTGGGATCGAATACGGCTGCCGCGTACTCCGCAAAAAGCTCGACTCCGCCAAAGGAGACACGCAAAAGGCACTCCTTTCCTGGAATGGCGGAGGCAACCCGAATTACGCAGTTGAAGTTCTGGCGCGGCGCGGGAGTTACGCTGCGCTGAAGGACTGATTCCCTCGCGGTTTTTGTATCCACATGCGATCTACCCTTCATCTCGTGCTGTCCGCAATCGCCTTGCTCATCGCTCTAGCATTCTTCTGGGAATGGCGTGCCGCTCGCGGTGACAGCGAACGACTCCAAGCCGCGTTGTCGGACGCTCAGCAATCCCTCCAGCGCGCCACGGCAAGCCAGGAGCAACGCGACAAGCAACTCACGGACACCGTCGCCAGGCTCGCAGCCCTGAAGACTACTGTGAAGACTCAGGCGGACATTCTGGCTAAGTTGCCGGACGTTCTACCGCTGCCCAAACCGATCCAGCAGTTGGCAACCGAAGTTCCAGCCGGTCTTGGACAGATCGCCAATGCAAAGCCAGGAGCACCGCAAGCCCCCAAGCCAACAGTCAATACCTTGCCTTCTGAAGATCTCAAGCCTCTCTATGATTTCGCAGTGGATTGCAAAGCTTGCCAGGCTAAACTGGCCACTGTTACCGCCGACCTGAGCGACGAAAAAAACAAGACTCAGGTACTCGGCAGGGAACGAGACGCCGCCCTCCAAGCCGCACGCGGCGGTTCCCTGCGTCAGCGTATAAAGAGAGCTCTTAAGTGGTTTGCAATTGGAGCAGTCGCCGGCGCAATCGCAGCAAAATCACACTAAACAATTTCGAACCTCAATTTCGCTTTATTACGAAAACAACTCTTCCTAAGCTTCCACCTAGCCCAAATCAACCACAGCAAGCCCCTAAGCCGGCGCACCCCCCCGCGCCGGCTCAGGGAATAAGCCCTCAGTCAAATGAAGGCCACACAATATCCACAGAATCCTTCATTTCCCAAAGATTCCCCTTGACACTGCGTCCCATAAGTTATATTATGTTAACTAGGAAATGGGGCTGGATTTGGGCTTGTGGACGCCCTGTGGATAAGCCTCTCCCGCCGCTTCCCCTTCTGGGTTTTAGTTATTGTTTTGCTGCAGCCGCGTTCTTTTGATTCGCTAGTTCGTACTGAATATATCGTTCGATTGTTCCGGAATCTGCTCCAACAACTCGGCGGCCATTTACAAAGATGGTCGGTGTACTTGTAACCTCAAGAGCTTTGGCATTGGCAACACTGGCGTTAACGGCTGCGGCAGCATCCGGAGAAGCCAAACAAGACTTGAAAGCCGGTTGGTCTAACCCGGCCTGACCCGCGAAGTCCACTGCCTTGTCCCAGGCGTTCGCGGCCGAGATCAAATCCTGGCCATCATAAAAGCCGTCGTATACCTTCCAGAAGGCCGTTGGCTTCTGGTTGTACGCACAGCGCCCAGCCAACGCTGCGGTCTTGGCCCACGGATGAATCTGCTCGATTGGAAAGTCCTTAAAGTAAAACTTTACCTGGGGATAGTTCGGGAGCAGCGTCCTGAGCTGTTCGTGTAGATTCTTGCAGACGGGGCACTCAAAGTCAGCAAACTCGACAACGGTAACTGTCCCGGCAGGGTTTCCAGTCGAAGGAGCATCCTTCAGATCCAGCTTATTTCTGGTTTCCGCCATCGGGTCCTTGGACATGTCCGCTACGTCGCCCCGAAACAGGAATCTCCCGTCCTTGCTGATGTACATTTTGGCCGTGTCGTGGTTTTCTCCAGAAGTAAGCTCCACGTTGGTTACAAGCAAGCCTGTAATTTCTGAATCCTTTGGTTCCGGAACGATGAGTTTGACTTCGGGACCGAATGCGTAGATGTGTCGCAAGTATTTTTCGATCTTTTTTTGAAGGTCGGATTGCGCTGCAACGGGAGCCGGCGTTTGCGCACTGCCTGCAGAGCAAAGAATTAACAGAACGAGACTCATCAAGAGAAAACGCTTCATTACGTTCACGGTAGACCTCATCAGTCTATGGAATAAATTTCTGTGCGATCGGGAACGGACGACCAAATCCAAATGCTCGCGAAGTTATCTTAAGCCCGGGAGCCGCCTGTTTGCGTTTGTATTCGTTGCGATCGACCATCAAAGCAATTTCGCGCACCATCTTGATGTCGAAATCGTATTTGTCGGCAATCTCTTGCGGGCTCTTCAAGTCCTCGATATAGGCTTTCAAAATCCGGTCCAGCACGTCGTAAGGCGGCAGACTGTCTTCATCCTTCTGATCTGGGCGCAGCTCGGCAGATGGCGGCTTGTCAATCGTCGAGCGGGGAATCAATTCCCTTTCTCGATTGATCCAGTTTGCCAACTCGTAGACCATCAACTTCGGTACATCGGAAATCACCGCAAGTCCGCCGGCCATATCGCCGTAGAGCGTGCAATATCCGACTGCATTCTCCGATTTATTTCCCGTGCTCAAAACCATGGAGCCAAATTTGTTTGACAGCGCCATCAAATAGTTTCCGCGAATGCGCGCCTGAATGTTTTCTTCGGTGACATCTTCCTTGCGCCGTCCAAACGCCGGTTTGAGCGCAGTACGATAAGCGTCAAATACGCCGTCAATCGGAAGAGTCATAAATTCGATGCCGAGATTCTTTGCCAGGCTGGCCGCATCATTCCTGCTGCCTTCCGAAGAGAATGGACCAGGCATCGAGACACCTAACACGTTTTCCGCTCCAAGCGCATGCACAGCAATCGCGGCAACGACTGCCGAATCAATTCCCCCGCTTAGCCCAACGAGTACCTTCTTGAATCCGCATTTCCGGACATAGTCGCGCGTGCCTATTACCAACGCTCGAAATGCATACTCGATCTCCTGCCGTGGCTGCTCGTGGATTTCCCCTTCGCCGGTTACGGTGTCGAATAAGACGAGGTCTTCCTCAAACGCCAACGCCTGCGCGGCTACCTTTCCATCGGGGGTCAGTGCCACGCTCGCACCATCGAAAATAAGACTGTCGTTTCCGCCAAACTGGTTTACGTATATCACCGATTTCCGGTTGTGAACGGCTATGGACCGGAGCATATCCACGCGTAGCGCTCGCTTATCGATCGTGTACGGAGACGCAGAAATATTCAGCAACACCTGAGTTCCCTGCTCGATCAATTCCGTTACAGGGTCGCGGTCATAGCGCCGATTCGGCCAGAAGTTCTCGTCGTTCCAGGCATCTTCGCAAATCGTCACTCCCAGCGATTCGCCATGGAAGTCCAGCGTTTGCTGCTTTTCCGCTGGCTGGAAATAGCGCGATTCGTCGAAGACGTCGTAGGTTGGCAATAGCATCTTGCTCTGCTCGAACGTAACCTTGCCTCCACAAAGTAGCGCAGCTTTATTGGCAATGGACTTCCCTGTTCCGTTCTTTACGCGCCCTACAAACCCCACGACTGACGGAATCGCAAGCGCCTTCGCCAGCGTCTTCAATTCCTTTTGGTTTCGGTCTATAAAGGCAGGACGTTCCAGAAGATCATTGGGCGGGTATCCGCACAGACAAAGCTCGGAAAAAACGGCAAGATCCGCGCCGCGCTGCTTCGCTGTTTCAGAAAGGGAGATAATGCGAGCGGAATTCCCTGCAAAATCACCTACGGTAGGATTGAACTGGGCGAGAGCTATTTTCATGCTCGAACTTCAGAATACCGCCTGCTTGCCAGCCACGCAAATCGGCAGCCGTCACAGTTTCCAACGCATAAAAAAACTCCTGAGATTTCGGCCTCGCTTCCATCTCAGGAGTCAAATCGCTTCAGAAAGTTATTAAACGCTAAACGAGCTTCCGCAGCCGCAGGTGCTCTTCACATTCGGGTTGTTGAACTTGAACCCCGCACCTTCCAGCGTCTCGATGTAGTCAATTTCCACTCCCTCAAGATACATGGAACTCATCTGGTCGACAGCCACTTTCAGGCCGTCAAAATCAACCACTTCGTCGCTGTCATTCGTCTGGTTTTCAAACGCCATGTGGTATTGAAAGCCAGAGCAGCCCCCGCCTACTACGGCCACGCGAAGCGCCGTTGGCACGGGAGTCTGCATGCTCATGATTTCCTTCACTTTTGAGCTTGCAACCGACGTCAGTCGAATCATGGAATCTTTAGCCTCCTCCCGCATTCAGCCTCGCGGGAACTTACTGACCAAGTATAGCAAAACTTGCTGCGCGTTGCAGTGAACCAGTCGTTCCGCGTTGTTGCCAATCGGAAACGCCTCTTCCCTGCCAAGGTTCCACAAGGCGCAGCTCTTCCCGTAAACTAGGATGCATCTATGACCCACAAAGTGACATTAATCGCGGGCGAAGGAATTGGCCCGGAAGTAGCCGCAGCCACGAAGCGCATCCTGGAAGCCACCGGAGTAAAGTTTGAGTGGGAAGAGATTGAAGCGCGTGCCGCAGAGACGGGCGGAAAAGGCCCACTGCTCAACACCGCCGTCATCGAATCCGTAAGGCGCAACAAAGTTGCGCTGAAAGGCCCGATGGCGACTGCCGTTGCCGGTGGTGCGCCCAGCGTCAACGTCGCCCTACGCAAAACGCTCGATCTCTATGCAAACTTGCGCCCCGTGAAGAATCTTCCCGGCGTGAAGTCGCGCTTTGAAAACGTGGACGTCGTCCTCGTCCGCGAAAACACGGAAGATCTCTACTCTGGCCTCGAACACGAAGTCGTCCCAGGCGTCGTCGAAAGCCTCAAAATCATCACCGAACGCGCTTCCACCCGCATCGCCAAATTCGCTTTTGAATACGCCAAGCGCGCAGGCCGCAAGAAAATTCACGCCATCCACAAAGCCAACATCATGAAGCTTTCCGACGGCCTATTCCTGAAATCGATTCGCGCCGTTGCGGAAAAGTATCCTGAGATCGAATATAAAGAACTCATAGTCGACAACGCTTGCATGCAGATGGTCTTGAAGCCGGAGCAGTACGACGTTCTACTGCTGCCGAATCTCTACGGCGATGTAATGAGCGATCTCGCTGCTGGTCTGGTGGGAGGATTGGGAGTCGTTCCCAGCGGAAATATCGGGGACGAAGCCGCCATGTTCGAAGCCGTTCACGGCACCGCGCCTGATATCGCCGGCAAGGGACTCGCCAATCCCACGGCCCTGCTCATGAGCAGCATCATGATGCTCGACCACCTCGGCGAACGTCCCGCCGCGCGCCGCATCGAAGCGGCCCTGGAAGCCGTTTACCGCGAAGGCAAACACATAACGCAGGATGTCGGTGGAAAAGCAGGAACTGTAGAATTCACCGACGCGCTGATCTCAGCCCTTAAGTAAGCGTGTCGGCCGACTCCTGTAGCTCTAACCCTTGCACAATCAGCACATTACAGATGTGTATGAAAACAAGGGATTTTATCCCTCTTTGGAATCAACACTTACGAAAAAACAGGGTAGGGTGTAGTCACTTCAGGGCCGAGGCGCATAAATCTGATACACCATCAAATACACGATCACTCCGGTCACGCTCACATAGAGCCATAACGGCAGCGTCCAGCGCGCGATTAGGCGGTGTTTATCGAACCGTTCCATCCATGCTCGCCGCAGCGTAACTAGAATCATCGGCACGATGACCACTGCTAGAATCGTATGCGAAATCAGAATTGTGAAATAAACCGGCCGAATCCATCCTTGCCCGGCAAACGCGACATGTCCTACGCGATAGTGGTAAATCAGATAGGAAATCAGAAACGCTGTCGAAACGCAGAAAGCGGAAACCATAAACCGCTTATGAATCGTCATCTTCCCTGCGCGAATCGCCGAGTAGCCCGCCACGAGCAGAACGGCGCTGGTCCCATTCAGAATTGCGTTCAGCGCGGCTTGGGAGATCAACGCACTACCTTGTCGTACATCATGAGGCCCAGCAGGAGGGGGATGTGCAGAACCGTGGCGTGCATCAACCACTTAGCGCGCACATTCGACTTGGAACTCGCAGCCCAGAGGCACACTTGCAGTAATCCGGTGCTCACTACAAGCGCCCCAAAAAAATAGAGCACACCTGTCAACCCCAATAGCGAGGGCAACAAACTGATTCCGATTAATCCGATTGCAGTCAGAATAATTTGCCGAAACGTGCGAGTTCCATCGCGGTCCACCACCGGCAGCATCAAAATCCCGGCGCGCGAATAGTCATCACGATACATCCAGGCAATCGCATGAAAATGAGGAAACTGCCACAGAAACAAAATCGCAAATAACGCCCAAGCGCCGCGATCCAGGGATCCGGTTGCCGCAGCCCAGCCAATCATCGGTGGCACTGCACCTGGAAACGCTCCGACAAACGTCGCCCACACAGTCCGTTTTTTCAGCGGCGTATACGCCAGCAAATAGCTTAGGCACGTAATCACGCCAAGTGCTGACGCCAGCCAGCCGCTCGAAATCCACAAATCTGCCGCGCCAGCGACAGACAAGGCCACGCCAAACAAAAGGGCTTCGATCGGTTGCAACTGTCCGCTCGGCAACGGCCGTGAAGCTGTACGCCGCATAAAACGATCTGACTCGCGTTCGATGTAATGATTCAGCGCAGCCGTCCCCGCCGCTATTAACATCGTGCCGAACACCGTGTGCGCCAGTCGCAGCCAATCGACCGGCCCTCGCGCGCCCATGTAATAGCCCGCAGCCGTCGTCATCAGCACAAGCAGCGACACATCCGGCTTTGTCAGCGTGAGGTAGGCTCCTGCACGCGATGCCAGCGTTATCTGTGTTGTTTGCGCTGTACTCATCCAGCGATTGCTTGCTGTCCTTTGGCGACGACAACCGCCTTGTTCTTCGAGACCATCCGGTAGCACAGAAGCGCTACAAAAATCGAAACTCCAAACGTAATCGCCCCAAACACGGTGTGAATCACAGTCAGCCAAATCATCACAGGCTGCGGATGCGGCGCATCTGCCGTGCTCAAGCGCGACCAATAAGCTGCGCCACCCAGCAAAATTTGCGTTCCAACTACGGAGTGAAGCAACACACGCCCGAGTGTCAACGCCGATGATTCGTCGAACCGCCGGCGCAGCGCAGCAGCGAGCCAGATCGTCGTTCCCAGCACGGCTAGCGAACCGACCATATGCGGCCAAATCGGCATGTCTTGATGACGGAATCCCGCGCCCAAGAAAACCTGAATGAACGTCACCGCGGCGTTCACAACGGCGATACTCTGAATCGAAGGCGTACCGGGATCTTCAAGAAGCGGCCGGTCACTCACCCACCATTTGCTGGTGAACACCGCCATTCCTAGAATTGCAGCAAACATAATCTGGCCAAAACATGCGTGCAATTCCGGTAGCCAGTATTGCAGCAACTTGCGAACGACTTCCCCACCAAGCACCGCCTGCACCACCACTCCGCCCACTGCGATTGCCGCAAACCAGCGTAGCCAGCGCCGTGGCTCTATCATCCAGATCAAAATCGCTTCGCCAAGCAGCAGAATTCCCAAAACGGCGGCAATCACACGATGGGAATGTTCAAAGAAGGAGCCGGGATTCTGAATCAGCTGCTTCAGTGAGGGGAACCAGGTACCAAAGGATTTCGGCCAGTCGGGCACCGAAAGTGCCGCGCCATTTGAGGTCACGAGCGCTCCAAAAACGAAGAGCAGAATAGTCCAGAGAAAGACGAAGACAGCGTATCGGTGCAATAGAGGTTTATAGGTTGTGGTCATTGCCCAACTCGCGGACTAAAAAGTATATCGCAAGCGGACAAAAACTTCAGGTTCGCGCAGCCGAAATTGGCGTCTCTTCAGGGGCCTTGATTCCGCTTGCCGTTAGCACTAAATCGCGCAGGCAGCTGATAAACAGCCGCGAATCTCCAACCGCTGGCATCATGCGAAATCGCTCAATGCCGAATTTCTTGGCGTCCATTCGTCCATCGATATTGATTTCGTGGAGCGTTTCGATGTGCTCCGTCACAAATGAAATCGGCACAACCAACATTTCCTTCACGCCTTCGTGCCCCAGTCGCTCCAGCGTGCCCACAAACGGCGGCTCCAGCCATTTTGCCGGCCCAACGCGGCTCTGGTAGCAAAGCAAATGCTCTCGCGGCCAGTTCGCGAATTTCTGTGCTCCCAATTCGCAAGTTAGTCGAACCGTTTCCTGCACCTGATTTGGGTAAGGATCACCCTTCTCTACCAGGCTCATCGGCAACCCATGTGCACTGAACACCAGCTGAATCCGCGCAGCATCTGGAAATTGCCTCAAGCACACCCCTATTTTTTGCACCAGTGCTTCTATATACAGCGGGTGATTATAAAATTGCCCAATAGTGTGTTCTTTAGGCCCGCCGTCAGGCTTTCCGTAGACGCGCCGCCATTCCTTCAAACTACTCAGCGTCGTCGCATAAGAGAAATGTGGATAGAGCGGAAGTAGCACGATTTCCTCTACTGGCGTCGCGTTATGCAGCGCTTCTACGGCATCCACAGTCATCGGTTTCCAGTACCGCATCGCGGTTACAGCAACGACGTCCAGTTCAGACTCCAGCGATGCAACCAACGCGCGCCGCTGACGCTCAGTCAAAATTCCGATCGGCGAGCGGCGCCCAATCATCGCGTAGCGCCCGCGCACTGGCACCGACCGTTTCTTTGCTATGTATTTCGCTAAGGGCTTGCGCAAAAAGCCCAGCGGCCCCATTGGGATGATGTCTGGATCCAAAAATAAATTATTGAGAAACGGCTCAACCGCATCGAGCGAATCCGGCCCGCCTAATTGAAACAACACAAGTCCAATCCGCTTTTTGCCGCTCAACGAATTTCCCTCACGCCTACTTCCCTTTTGACGCAGACTCCTGCATCCGTTCTTTCAGCCGTGCGAGCTCTTCCTTTAAACTCGCGGCGCGCTTCGCTACAGTCAGCGAAAAGACAAAGAAAACTCCCCATCCAATCAGGTACGCCGCAAACACACTGCTCAAATTCTTCAATTTGCCTCCAATTCCTGCTCAAGCGAGCGCAGCTCATCCCTGGACTGTTCCAATTCGTATCTCTGTCGGATCAAAAGCGCCATCAGGCAGGTCAAGCTCAGCCAGGACAGATAGAAGACTTTGCGCATCGTTGGATCCAGCCCGGCGCTTGTAAAAACGACCGGCTGTGGATGCTGCGTCCGCCACCACCAGATCGAACCATAAACCAGCGGGACGTCGAGAAACGTAAAGACACCAAAGAACGCGCTTACGAGGGCGCGCCGGTCCGCATCTTCAATCATTGTGCGCAGGATAAGAAACGCGACGTAAAGCAGCCACAGAACAAGCGTCGAAGTTAACCGCGCGTCCCATGCCCACCACACGCCCCATGCCGGGTGTGCCCAGATCGGCCCCGTTAGCAGCACGACCGTGCAAAACGCTACGCCGACCTCCGCCGCCGATACCGCCAGCCAATCCCATCGCGGCTTACGCGTCAAAATGTATGCCACGGACCCGACAAACGAGACGAGGAACGCCATTAGCGACGTCATGCCACTCGGCGCATGCAGATAGAAAATCCGCTGGACCAAACCCATCGTTACTTCGGTCGGCGCTATGTAAAACGCCGCGTACGCAGTCACGCCCATTAGCGTACAAACCAAGAAGGAATAGACGCCCGTTTTTGCCATATTCACTTCACTCTTCCAAAAGATATTCGCCGAAAAGCCATAGCGCCGTCAAAAAAACCACATCAAACGCGATCAAGATTCCAAGCCAATCCAAGCGCAGCGTTGGTTTTTCCTCCAGCAGAGCCGCTGTCGCTTCCGTGCTCGAAATCAAAATCGGAACGAGCAACGGCAATAGCAGCAAAGGCAGCATGAGTTCTCGCATGCGCACCTGAGCCGAAATCGCGGACAATGCAGTTCCTGTAACGGAAACGCCCAGACTGCCGAATAAAAACACCATCGCCAGTTGAGGAAATACCGCACCAACTTTGATGTTATAGAACACCGCAAAAATGGGCAGCAACAGGAGTTGCACAAGCAGCAACAAACACGCATTCGCCAGAAGCTTGGCCAGAAAAATTGCAAAGGGGTCCGCAACGCAAAGCCGCAGCGCGCTGAGAGTGTCGTTCGTCTTCTCCTTTAAAAAGCACGGCTGCAACATGAGCGAAGCCGAAAACAGAAAAGCGAGCCAAAGCAACCCGGGCCCAAAGCGCCGAGACTCCGAAACGCTCGGATCGAATGTAAAACTGAATAACACGATCACGATCAAGATGAAGACAATCGTGGTCGTCAGAAGCTCGCGCGAGCGGAACTCGGTTTGCAGTTCCTTGCCGAGAAGTACAGCGGTGTTGGATAGAATCCGCATCTATGCTCCGGTCACCGCAAAGACATTTTGAAAAGTTGCTCCGGCATGGGTGTCGGCAACAAGCGAGCCCGCATCCAGCCGCGCCGCGCGTGTGGCCAATTGCGATAGCGACGATTCTCCGTGAAGGCTCATCACAACCGTGCGGCCTTCGTCTCTCAGGCCGCGAATCGCGCCTGTGAGCCACTCCATGCTTTCCGTGTCGAGCCCCGTCGCCGGCTCGTCCAACAAAAGCAGGCCCGGTTCTTGCAATAGCGCACGAGCGATCGCAAGCCGCTGTTTCATGCCACGAGAAAACGTTCTGACAAGCGACGTCGCTCTCGCCGCAAGATTCGTCGCCTCAAGTAGCTTGAGTGTCCTCTCTTGTGGCTCTTGGATTCCAAGCAGACGCGCAAACAAAAGCAAGTTTTCTTGGGCAGTCAGCTCGTCGTAAAGCATGATGGCGTGCGAAACATATCCCACTGTGGGTGTTTCGCTGGCGTTCAGTCCGAGAAACGCCAGTTCCCCATGAGTAGGCCGCGTCAGCTGAGAAGCTACGCGCAAAAGTGTTGTCTTTCCCGACCCATTCCGCCCCGTGAGAGCAAGGCACTCTCCGGGAGCAATCTCCAGGTCCAGCCGTCGCAACGCATACAGCGATCCGAATCGTTTTTCGATTTTTGTGAATTTGATTCCGGTAGGGCGACCGATCCGCTGGCTCACTGCCTCAGCCTCGCACTAGGTCCCGCAAGATTTGCTCGGCCTTCGCGCGTTCTGCGGCGTATTCCGCTTCGGAAATCGTTCCTGCTTGGCGCCGCAATTCCAATTTAAAAATTAGGTCCTTTAATCCATCGAGACTGGTTGCCGCAGCCTTATCAAGCGTTGACATCGTATTCGTTTGAGTGGCAACCGGTGCGGCGGTCGCGGTTCTCGTAACAATTTGGTTTTCTTGAATCGCTGCTGTGCCGTCCGCGGCGTTCACAATAACAGTTTTCCGCGAAAGCAAGATTCCTCCGAGTAAAAATGCCACCACCAAGACACCCAGAACCGGCCACTTCAACGAGTCCAGACGTCCGGGCACAACTTGAATCGGCGTTCCAGTTTCTTCTCCGCCCGCTTGTCGTCCATTCGCACCCTGTGCGTCTGGTCCGCCGGCTTCAATCGGAGGCGGAGCAGTTCCGGAAAGACTCACAGTGAAAGGAGTCGCTCCTCCCGTAAAGTCATGCTCGTATAAATTCATTCCTTGTTCTTGTCCTGCCGATTGCAAATGATCCGCGCTTACCGTCACGCTCGGCGGCGCCACAACAATCACCCGGCCTTCTCCATACGAAGGAAAAATCTTTACGGACGCCGCATTCCCCGGATAGGGAACCTCATACGCAAGCCGTACCTCGTTATCTCCCGGCCGAAACGCAAATGCGATCGCGTATTTGCCCTTGCCCAATTCAATGGGAGCTTGTACCACGGGCATTCCCGAAGGCCCCGACGCTGCAATCTGCCGCAGCTGCGCCTTGTCCGGCAGAGTCACCCGAAAATTTCCATCCGCCCGAAAATACGCCACTGGAGGCTTCGTTTCGTTACGTACCAGAAATTGCTCGGCAACCGTCAGCGTCGCTCCATTCGGCTGAAAAATCACCAGGTGCGAAGGAACATTGATCGACTTCAAGTCTGCCGAAAGATCGTAAACATCCACTTGAACCGACGGGCGCCCCGGCGGCAGCGGCTGATGAAAATTCACTCCGCGATACACCGCCCGCACTAACATGGGCTGCGCGCCAATTCCCGGATTGTCAAAACTGAATTCGCCCTGAGCGTTGGTTCTGGTATTCGCAACCGGCTGCATTCCGCCTTGCAACTGAATCAAAATCACTTCCACGGAAGCAGCCGGCTTCCCGGTTGTCGCGTTGACCACTTTTCCCTGCACTGTTCCGGCTTTCGCGGTAGAGCACGCCAGGCCCAGCAATAACGCTGCGACACAAGCTCGCCTAAGCAAAAAGTTCATCGCCCGCCCTCGGGCGATGCCACACTTTTCGGCCCACGCGGTCGTTTCGTCTGTGATTCCGTCACCTGATCAATCTCCACCAGCACCTGCGCTGCTTCCATTTCCAAAGAATTCTTCATTGCCTCGTAGTCGCCTTCTGAATATTTCCCAGCCCGGTATTCGAACCGCAGGTCCCGCAAATTGTCATAAATCGTGTCCCGTCGTTCCAGTAGCTGGTCCAACTTTGACCGGTGCGGTGCCAGGTCCGAAGCATCCGGTTGGATAAAGAATATAAAAATCACCGCCGCCAGCCCGAGTGCAAAACAAGCGCCAAGTACGGCCCAATCGTTCGCCGCGGGCGGCAACACAACGAGCGCAAACGCGATAAAACTCATTCCTCAGTCGCCTTCTGCGCAAGCAATCGCGCACGCTCCAGCATCTCCGGCGAAACCGTTTTTGAAGATCCGACGGCCGTTTCCGCGGCCGCTCCGCGCTTTCTCCACTTGCTAATCACAAAGATCACCAGCGCCGCGCCGGCAACCAAATAAAGCCCCGGCATCAGCCACGCTACCAGACCAAACCCTTCTTTCGGCGGCTCCATGTAAGCAGCGGGCCCATATTCCTTGATCATCGCCGCAATCACTTGCTTGTCCGTCATCCTCTCATCAAGGTGACCTTGTATCTCCTTGATCATCGTTTTCGCCAAATCGCAGGGTCCAGAAAACGCGCCGCCTACGTGGTAGCAAGTCCCCGCAGACTGCTCGCATCCTCCGCACGAGCACTTGATCTGCTTTCCAAGTTCGTGCGCATGATCAATTTCAGCCTGAACACGCACCACTGCCGCCGGGGCAGCTGCAATTGCCAGTGCGAATGCAATCGTCAATCTTCTGCGTGCTCTAGTCATGTCCTTCCCTCAACGCAACCGAACTCGGCACCGCGCTCGCAAATCCCGTCGCACGTTCAGGTACTTTGCCTCCCGCAAGCGCCAGCGCAGCTTGCCGCGACGGCAACAGCGCTACGATCGTCCCCATCACGACAACAACTCCGCCAAACCATACCCACTTCACAAGTGGATTCAAGAAAACATGGACGGTCGGCGCATCGCTGCCCTGATTCACCCCCGCGTACACGACGTACAAGTCCTCTCGCAACGTCGAGTAGATTGCCACCATCGTTCCCGACTCCTGGCCCGCGGGAAAATTCCGCCGTTCCGGAAAAAGAATCATCACCGGCTTGTGGTCTTTCATCACTTCCACAATCATTCGCTGGGCGATGTAGTTCTTTTCCTGCTTCTGATCCATCGCCTGCAAAAGCAACTCGTATGGACCGATCGCCACCGTCCCGCCAACCGGAATCTCTTTCTGCACTTCTTTCGTGAACGCCTGCCCGGCCAATCCGATGAAAATCATCACCATGCCAAAGTGCACGATGTACCCGCCGTACCGCCGCGTGTTGCGGAGCGTCAGTTCCACGGCGGACGAAAGCCAGTTCATGCCGCTGCGAATGCGGATAACTTTCGCGCCTCGGTAATACTCGATGCCAATCGTCGCCGCAACGAACGTGCACAACAGAAAACACGTCAGGGCATAGAAATCGCGCACTCCCAAAAGAAATGCGCCTATTCCGCCTGCAAGCCCCACAATGCAGGGCCAAAGGAAATTCCGCCGTAAGCTCTCCGCGGAAGTCTTTCTCCACGCAAGCAGCGGCCCCACGCCCGTCAGAAATAGCAGCAACAACCCCAGTGGAATATTCACCTTGTTGAAGAACGGCGCCCCGACGCTGATTTTCGAACCCGTAAACCACTCCGAAAATACCGGGAACAACGTGCCTGACAGAACCGCGATACATGCCACCAGCAAAACCAGATTGTTGAACAGGAAGCTCGACTCGCGTGAAACAATCGAATCTAATTGGTTCTCGCTCTTCAAATAATCCCGATTCTTAAAATAAGCCGCGAGGCAAACTACAATCACAATCAGCAAAAATCCTACAAACCAATTTCCAATATTCGATTGCGCGAATGCGTGCACCGAACTGACTACCCCGCTCCGCGTCAATAGAGTTCCCAGAATGCACAGGAAGAATGTGATGAACACAAGCCACACATTCCATACTTTCATCATGCCGCGCTTTTCTTGCATCATCACGGAGTGCAAAAAAGCCGTTCCGGTCAACCACGGCAGCAGCGACGCATTCTCCACAGGGTCCCATCCCCAATAGCCGCCCCAGCCAAGCACCGCGTACGCCCAATGTGCGCCCAACAAAATTCCCACAGTCTGAAAGCACCAGGCGATCATCGTCCATTTGCGCGTTAAGTGAATCCATTTCTCGCCCGGATATCGCGCCAGTAAAGCCGCCAATGCAAACGCAAACGGAATCGTAAATCCCGTATACCCTGAATAAAGATTCGGTGGATGAATCACCATTTCCGGATATTGCAAAACCGCTGTCAGCCCGTTGCCGTCCGCTCGGGCGAAATACTCCAGTCCACCTGAAGGGCCAGCCGCAGCCAGCGTTTTGAATGGACTTGCAACAAAATTACTGATCGTCAAGAAGAAGAGCTGCACGCCCGCAAGGATCGTCCCCACATACGGCATCAACTCGCCGTGCTTGTTTCTGTAGGTAATCAACACCGAAAAGATGTAAATCGACAGCAGGAAGCACCAGAAAAGCAGTGAACCTTCCTGCCCCGACCACAACGCAACCACTTTAAAAAATGTCGCAAGGTCTCGATTGCTGTGCGACACCACATACGCCATCGAAAAATTATCGGTAACAAATAGATAGACCACGCTCAGAGTCGCCATGAAAATCAGGCAACACGCTGCGATGCCGGCTTGTCGCGTGCTCTTGATAAGGAGGGGACGCCGGGTGAGAATGGCCGCAATTCCGCCGGCCAATGCGTACAGCGCACACACAAACGCGAGCAACAGTGCAAACGAACCGAATACGTCCACGCTGCCTCCGTTAGCAGTTTAGGGCGCTGGGCAGTGCTAGAAAATCTTTATGTACGTCCGGGTGCTGACGATTCCGTCTTTGACGGCCGCGCAACTTCCCCCGGCGCCGCTTCATATTTTGACGCGCACTTCGCTTGAACATGCTCCGCATTGAAGTGCCCATCAGCCGTCATTCGCCCTTCAATCAACGCCTGCGAATTGTCCACAAACGAATCTGGCAGTGGATCGCTCCCCGTATAGCTCACCAAAAGCGATTTTCCTTCGCCGAGCAACACAAAATCAGTGCGTCCCGTCACATGGTGTATGCTTCCCGCTTGCACCGTCCCGCCTACCCGCATTCGATGCGCCGCGGCAGAACCCTTCAGCGTCTCGATCTCTGCAATCGTGTGGTAGTAGGTCTTGCTTTCGCCATAGCCTAGCCATGCCAGAAATCCCATCGACAAAAGGATGATCCCGATTCCTATCCCAAATTTGAATTGTCTCTTCATGGGCGCACCTGAAGACCTCGAGTAAAGCAAATCTTATCACATGCTTTGCAGTGCCGAACTCAACCGTCTTACGCTCACGGCATCAGTCAAATCGAATGGCGCGTCACCATCCAGTAAAAGCTCTGCTACTATTTGCGCCGATTTCAATTCCGCCACGACTGGCGCCATATCTTTCGAAATCACAATCACGCGCTTCGGCCGCAAGGAAGCCCTCAAGCGCCGCAGCACACTGGGCAGCCGCTTCTTCATCGCTCCCACCAAATCAAACTCGTTCGCGCCGTTCCCAGCCGCGCATTCCAAAACATGCGTCAGCAAGAATCCTTTCCTCTGAAACTCTGTAAGCACTGTTTCTGAAGTGCGTCCGGCAGTTTCAATGTGCACCGCGTTCAACAATTGTGCAGCTTCGCCCTGAAATCCTTGCTCTGCACCGTACAAAAAAGAGTTCGCGTCTGCAGGCGATTGCGCACTTAGAAACACCGCCTGAATATGTATGGGCCGATAACGCGTGGTCTGCTCCAGGCGCCAAAGCCGTTTCGCGATGTGCTCAGAACCAGTTCCCTGCCCACACCCGTCACAGATCACTGTTTTGAGTGTCGCTTGTGCGCTCGTCATAGGACACTACCATCGTAGTGCAGCGTCTCACGCAGAGCAATCTACGTGAGGTTGTCACTAAGAAGTGTCGGTCATAGCTGAGGGCTGCGGGCTATTACGAAGAAAATCCTGTCGGGCTACTGCGTTACCGTTTCATCTTGTGGCAGCTTCGAACGCAGGCACCACTTCAGTTCCTGGCTCAACTCGGAGATTTCCATCCCCGGCATAACGATAAACTTGCATGCCAGCATCTCTCTCGGTTCATCATCGTCTGGCAATTGGCAGGTCACGCGGCAATACTGGCAATCCTGATTCCAGCAGAAACGCCCGTACGGAATCGTTTCCGGGCTAATAAATTGAAAACAGCGCAAAAGCGAATTGCGCTCCGGAACATTAAATTTCTTTCCCTGGACGGTAATCTCCACCAGTTTTTCGTAAGGACGGAAGGGTTCGGACATAACGGTTTCCATTTTCCGCAAACCGGCTGCCGCCAGAATCAGCGTCCCTGAACCAGTCTGCTTTCCGAAGACACCTTCAGACTATCTCCGGACGCAGACCGCGCCCACACAATCCTTGAAGTCGGGTTTCTTATCAGCTACGGGTGAGAAACCTCGCGCTGCTTAAGCGCGCTTGGTTTTTACGAGTGCGATGAGGCCCAAAGAAGCGAGCGCGCCGAGCATCAGCGTCAGCGTGGAAGGTTCGGGTGTTGCGACGGCATTGACCGTGGCACTTCCCAAACTTACGAAATCGTTGCTGTCCAGTTCGAACATTCCCGCATTCGTGAGATCAAATGGCCCGCCGGCAGTTAGCGTAGGCTGATCAACCGACCCGGTGAAAAGCGTGTCGCCACTGAACTGAAGAAAATAATCGTGGCCACCCACGAGAAACTCGAGGGCAAACATGCCTCCCAAGCCTGGCCCCGCAAAATCAATGTCTTCTGCAAGTCCATTGAACGAAACAGCAGAAGAACAACCCGCGCACTGGAACGAGTAGGAAATCGGTAAATTGGCGATGGCAAAATCGCCCGCACTAGCATCGAAAAAATCAGGCACCGGATTCTGTGCAATGGAGAACGAAATCGAATAGTTGCCGTTGGCCCCGCTCAATGGAGCCGCGTTTACGTCTGGGCTGAACGTGCCGTTGACCGTATATTGCACCGAATCAGCTAAAGCAGGAGAATTCACCGCACAAACCAGGAGAATCAACCCCAAAGCAAAAATTAAGTAACGCATGGCCCACCTTGCTCTCTAATACCAGGTACACCTTCTACTAGAACTGGGAGCAACTTTATGACCATTTCTATTTTATTGATAAGGAGGAATTTAGCCTGGCACCTGCCCCTTAGGACAGGATGCGCGGTTCCTCGAATTCCAAACATTTTCCTAAGGGTAATTTCTCCGTCACTTCACTCCGCTCCTATGCCTGTATATCGAAGAACTGCCCCATTTTGCGGAATTTCTCGTACCTTGCCTCTACCAGATCCTTGGTTCGCTCCTGAGAGAGCTCTGCTAATTGCCGCTCTAGCACATCACCCAAAAACCGCGCCGCTGCTTCATGATCCGAATGCGCTCCCCCTTCAGGCTCGCTGACAATTTCGTCTACAATCCCAAAAGCCTTCAAATCCTTGGCCGTAATCTTCATCGCTTCGGCTGCCGCCTCAGCCTTCGTCGAATCCCGCCACATGATTGCGGCGCATCCCTCCGGAGAAATCACAGAATAAAAACTGTTCTCGAGAATGTTGATCCTGTCTCCCACCGCTACAGCAAGCGCCCCGCCAGAGCCACCTTCCCCTGTCACTGTCACAATCACAGGCACAGGAAGCCGCGCCATCTCGCGTAGATTCCTTGCTATCGCTTCGCCCTGGCCCCGCTCTTCGGCATCAATCCCTGGATAAGCGCCCGGTGTATCAATAAACGTCAATATTGGACGCGAATATTTTGCCGCCAGCTGCATTACGCGCAGCGCTTTCCTGTACCCTTCCGGTTTTGGTTGGCCAAAATTGCGCATCACGCGCTGCTTCGTATCGCGGCCCTTCTGGTGCCCAATCACCGCCACCGGTCGTCCGTGAAATTTCGCAAGCCCCGCGATGATGGCCTTGTCGTCTCCAAACGCACGGTCTCCGTGCAACTCCATGAAATCCGTGAATAGATATTGCACGAAGTCCAGCAAATACGGCCTCTGTTGATGCCGCGCAATCTGCGCCCTCTGCCACGGCCCTAGATGTGCGTAAAACTCCCGGCGCAGTTCGGCAACCTGCTGCCGAACTCGTTCCAGCTCCGCGTCCGCTTCTTCCGTTCCCGCCAGACGCTTCAAATCCTCAACATCCTTTTCCAGCCTTTCTATCTCACGTTGCCGTTGTGTCTCTGGAACAGTATGCGTCTTATCCTTTGCGCTCATTCTTTTTCCTATGCCGCCGCCTGCTCGCCCTTTAGTTTTCTCACAGCCTCGGCAAGCTCTGGCGTCACTTTCACCCGTTGTTGTGAGGCCACAGTAGCAACTGTTCCATCTGGCGACACCAATTCAAACACTACTTGCGTCATGCCTGGTGTACTTTCGAACAATTTCTCCAGCGTGTCCAGGGTGTCTTCGCTCAGCGACTGGACGTCGAGCCGCACTCGAAATTCCTGCGTAGTCGCCCGTTCCACAATATCTTCAATCTTCCGCGCTTCCTGCAACGAAAGCCGCGTTCCCGCCTCTTCCACCTGCACACGAACCTTGAGCAGTAGTGGACTGCCTGGCTTCAACGTATTTTCAAAACGCGCAAAACTTTCCGGGAACGCCAGCAATTCCTGAATTCCCGTCATGTCCTGAATCGTGAGGATTGCCCAGCGCGCGCCCTTCTTCGAACGCATTGGCCTCGTCCCAACAATCAGCACCGCAACCGGAATCTCTTTGCCATTACGCTCGCCTTCCACTTGCCCCAGGCTCACAACCTTCCACTCTTCAAGCCGTGACGCGTATTTTTCCAGCGGATGCCCGGATACATAAAATCCCAGCATCGCGTACTCGCTGGCAAGCCGTTCCTCTTCGCTACATGGCGCAGCATCGCGCAGTTCGAACGGCGCCGCTGCCGGTGCCGAGCCTCCGCCAAAAAGTCCGTGTTGCCCGGATTCCCTGATTCTTGATGCCCTTTGCAGCGCATTTATAGCATCATCCACGCTCGCTAGCATCGCTTCTCGCGGGCCGACTGAATCCATCGCACCTGATTTGATTAAGCTTTCAAACACACGCTTGTTCAAAAACCGCGATTCAATCCGTTCACAAAAATCGTAAAGCGCTTTGAATTCTCCTTGTTCCGTCCGCGAATCCCTGATCGCCTTTGCGGTGTTTTCGCCCACATTCTTGATCGCGGCTAGCCCAAACCGAATCGATTCACCTACGGGCGTGAAATACAAATCAGACTCGTTCACGTCGGGCGGCAGAATCGAAATGCTCATTCCCCGCGCTTCGTTGATGTATTTCACCTGCTTGTCCGCGTTCCCCGTTTCCGAAGTAAGCAGGGCCGCCATAAATTCAACCGGATAATGCGCCTTCATATAAGCCGTCTGGTACGCCAGCAGTGCATACGCGCAAGAATGCGATTTGTTGAACCCGTACCCGGCAAATTCTTCCATCAAATTGAAAATTCGTTCGGCTTTCTTTTCTGGGATCTTGTTTTTCGCGCATCCATCCAAAAACTTTGCGCGCTGCGCCGCCATCTCTTCTTTTTTCTTCTTGCCCATCGCGCGGCGCAAAATATCTGCTTCTCCCAACGAGAAACTCGCTAGACGATTCGCGATTTGCATCACCTGTTCTTGGTACAAAATTACGCCATACGTTTCCTGCAAAATGTCCTGTAATTGGGGCAACTCGTAAGCAACTTTCGTCTTTCCGTGCTTCCGGTTGATAAAATCATCAATCATTCCGCCCTGAATCGGTCCAGGACGGTACAGCGCGTTCAGCGCCGTCAAATCTTCAATTCGCGTCGGCTGGTATCGCCGCAAAATATCCCGCATGCCGTGGGATTCAAACTGAAAAATCGCTGTCGTATCTCCGCGTGAAAAGAGTTTGTACGTCGCCTCGTCGTCCAGCACCAGGTTTTCCAAATCCAGTTGCATTCCGCGGTTCTGCTCCACCATCCGTACCGCGTCTTGCAGAACCGTCAGCGTCGTCAGCCCAAGAAAATCCATCTTCAACAGGCCGATCCGCTCCAGCGCATTCATGTCATATTGCGTCGTAACTTCGTCTCGGCTCGTCTTGTAAATCGGTACCAAGTCCGTAAGCGGCGCGGGCGAAATCACTACTCCAGCCGCGTGCGTGGATGCGTGCCGCGCCAATCCCTCCAGCCGTAATGCCACAGCCATTAAGTCCTTGAGCTTTTCATCCGCATTGATCGCCGACTTCAATTGCGGCGCTTCTTTCAGCGCGTCGTCCAGCTCGATTCCGAGCGTCGTGGGGACCATCTTCGCAATGCGGTCTACTTCGCTATACGAAATATCCATTGCGCGGCCAACATCTTTGATTGCGGCCTTCGCCGCCATCGTACCGAACGTGATGATCTGCGCCACGTTCTCGCGGCCGTATTTTTGCGTTACATACTCAATCAATTCGCCGCGGCGCCGCATGCAAAAATCAATATCAATATCCGGCATCGAAACGCGTTCTGGATTCAGGAAGCGTTCGAACAGCAGGTTGTATTGCAGCGGATCGACGTCCGTAATCCGCAGCGCGTAGCTCACCAAACTTCCCGCGGCCGAGCCCCGCCCCGGCCCCACCGGTACTCCCTGGGTTCGCGCGTAGTGAATAAAATCCCAAACAATCAGAAAATATCCTTCATACCGCATCTTCAGAATCATCTGGATTTCGCTGGTTAGTCGTCGCTCATACTCCGCAAGCGGGTTTGCCAACGCACCAGTCTTCGCAAGCCGCTCCAGATGGGGCACGCGTGTGGCAAATCCCTCGCGCACCACCTTTTCAAAATAGCTTCCCGCTGTATGCCCTTCCGGCACTTTAAATTCCGGGAACGGATTCGGTATACGTTCAATCTTCACATTGCAGCGCGCCGCAATATCTACCGTCCGCTGCATCGCTTCCGGAATCTCTCCAAAAATCTGCGCCATCTCCTGCGCGGTTTTGAAATAAAACTGATCCGTTGGAAATTTCATGCGCCGCTCGTCGCTCATCGTCTTGCCGGTCTGAATGCAGAGCAGCACTTCCTGCGCGTGAGCATCTTCGTGATGTAGATAGTGGCAATCATTCGTTGCCACCAAAGGGATCCCCGTCTCCTTGGAAAGCCGCACCAGCTGCGGATTCACGCCCTTCTCAATCTCCAGCCCCTGGTCCTGAATCTCCAGAAAAAAACTTTGTTTTCCAAAAACATCGCGCAGTCGGTACGCATTTTCTCTCGCCCGATCGTATTTTTCCTCGACGACCGCTTCCGTGACGGCGCCCTGTAAACACGCCGAAAGCGCAATCAATCCTCTGCTATGTTTTGCCAGAAGGTCGTAGTCAATTCTCGGTTTATAATAAAATCCTTCGAGGAATCCCGCCGAAACTAACTTAATTAGGTTGTGATAACCCTCGAGGTTCTCGCACAGCAACACCAGGTGATTATTACCGCGCGGCCCGGGTTCCATATCATCGCGCTCAGTTGCTGTGACGGGTGTCTTATCACCACGGTCGTGTCGGCTTCCCTTTGCCACGTATACTTCGCAGCCGATAATCGGTTTTACGTCTCGTTTGCTCGCTTCATTAAAAAAATTCGCTGCCGCAAACAAATTCCCATGGTCCGTAATTGCCACGGCCGGCATCTTTTGCCGGGACGCCTCATCCAGAAGCTCCGTCGTCTCGCAAGCTCCGTCCAGTAAACTGTAATCGGTGTGTACGTGCAGGTGAACAAACTCAGGGCGTCCCATGAATCCCGATTCTAATTCACATTTACCTTTTGAACCAGCAGAGCTCTTTGCTCACTGTCAGTTCCCCTGTGAATTTCTTACAATTCGATTTGCACTCGTGCACAATCTTCGCAGCGAATTTCACAAGGCAGGGGTTTTCACTAACTGATGAGGCTTTTGGACTCTCTCCTCGAACGCACTGCCGTCTACTCCACCTGGCAGGCCCCATTCGTAAAACCCAAATTTGCCCCAGTCCTGCGAGACACAAATCTTGCAAGCATTCGAAGCGTGCTTGACGTCGGCTGCGGCCCCGGTACAAACACCGCTCTTTTCTCTCAAACCGGCTACCTGGGGGTGGACATCAATCCCCGCTACATCGAAAGCGCACGAAAAAGATTCAAACGCGATTTTCTTGTCGCGGATGTCACTACTTACGAAGACGTGCCGAAAGAAAAATTCGATCTCGTTTTATTGAATAGTTTTCTTCACCACGTGGATGACGATGCCACTAACGCCATTCTTTCTCGCATGCATCTCTGGGTTTCAGAGAACGGTTTCATACATATTCTCGAGCTCGTTTATCCGCCGAAACCCTCAATCCCTCAGTTCCTCGCAAAAGCAGACCGCGGCAAATTCCCCCGCCGCCTGGAACACTGGCGCTCCTTGTTCGAAAGGCACTTGAATATCGAACACTTTGAGCCATACCCCCTCAAAAAATTCGGACTCACTCTCTGGGATATGATCTATTGCCGAGGAACGCCCAGATGATTCTGAGCGTCAGGCCGTTTTTGCCCAATTCGCTTGCTTTTACTTCTTCTTTTTCTTCTCTGGTTTTTTCGTAGGAGCAGCCTTCTGCCCTTTGGCCGGAGCCGCAGCTGGCGTTACTGTCTTTGCCGCGGGCGCCGGGAGCTTGGTCGCCACTGCCCCCGCTTTCGAAACAACCTTCGCGCCTTTTTTCTCTTTGCCCTTGGTTTCCTTCGGCTTGGGCTGCTCTTTGATCCCGGACAATTTCCGCAAGATTTTTTCTCGCTCTTCCGGTGTCTTCCCTCGTCCAGTTAATTGCATCGCGAACACTTGCTGCACGATCGCTTCGAATTTTGGCCCCGCAGGCATACCGATCGCCGTCAATTCATTTGCGACAGCCGGAATCCCTTGTCGCAGCGGCCGCCATTTATTCAAATAGGCCCGAATCTTCGACACCGCTCCCGAATTCGAAGAAAATGCCAGCAAATGCGCCAGCCGGTCCACCGGCATTTTCTCAAGGAATCGGTATGCATCAATCGGAGTTGCCAGTTTTTTCCCGGCAAGCTCCTTCGCCGCAGCCACCGTCTCCTCTTCAAATTCCAAAATGCTTTCTACTTCCGCCGACCGGAATCCCAATTTATTCAGCAAACTTCCCTGCTCACGATCCTTTAGCCTCCCCAGAATTGCCAGCATCATCGGCGTCGCCAGTCGCGGCCGCAGTCCCGCCATGAACAAATCGTCCCGAACCTTGCTCAGCCGGTTGATCGAATCGTAGTCCGGATGCTTCTTCGCCAGTACCGGATGAACCGTCTCCATCAAATCGTGCTCTTCCCACGACTTCAAGATCGCAGCAGGATTTTCTTCCCGTGCCAAGGCCCGCAACTCAGCTCCCGCGTCTTCCGGCGTGATCGTATGTTGCAAATCTCGCTCAATCGCCAGATCGAACCATTCCTGTGTCCGTTGCTCCAGCTTGAATCCCATCCGGGCCGCGAATCGCAGTACGCGCAACAACCGCACCGGCTGGTTCGTAAAGCTATGGATGATCAGTGCCCGCACTTCCGCTCGCTCAACGTCCGAAAGTCCATTCGTCGGGTCCAGCAGCAATCCACGCGACGCAGGATTCAGCGAAATCGCAATCGCGTTCAGCGAAAAATCCCTCCGCCGCAGGTCCTCCATGATCGTCGACCACCGCACTTCAGGCCGCGTCCCCGGCCGCACATAGTGATCGTCCCGCGCCGCCGCAATGCTCCCCTCGCAATCGCCCGCGAACAAAATCTCCACGTGCCGCAGTTTCTCATCTTCGATGACGACTTTCGCGCCGCCCTTTTCCAGTTCACGTGCGATCTTCGATGGGTTTCCCTCTACCGTAAAATCCAAATCGCGCAGCGACGCGCCTGTAATCAGATCGCGCACTGTCCCGCCCGTCAGGTAGACGTTGTATCCCAGCGCCGCGGAAAGTTCCTGCACGCGCAGCAGCGCCGCTCTTTGCTCCGGCAGCAGCCGGCTTTCCAGCAAAAACATGTAATCAGGCATTGCTCTCCCTCAAGGTAAAGATGCAGCCTCCACTTTCTCGGCGGCACCCGCGATCACTTCGGGCCCCAAGCTACGCGCGCGGATGATGCGCTTTGTAGACCTGTTTCAATCGTTCCTCAACTACATGGGTATAGATCTGCGTCGTCGAAATGTCGGCATGACCGAGCATCAACTGCACCGATCGCAGATCCGCGCCACGCTCCAGCAAGTGCGTGGCAAAACTGTGCCGCAACATGTGCGGCGTTAACGCAATTCGCAACCCCGCCTGTCGTCCGTATCCCGACAGGATTTTCCAAACGCCAACGCGGCTGATCCGCCCGCCCCTTCGATTCACAAAAAGAAAAGCACTCGCGCCGCCCCGCGCTCCGCGCACCAACTCTGGCCGTCCGTCCCGCAAATACCGCTCCACCATTCCTAGCGCCTTCCGCCCAACCGGGACCACGCGCTCTTTGTCGCCCTTTCCAATACACCGCACACAACCGACTTTCGCGTCCAGATCACTCACCTTCAAACCCGTCAATTCCGAAACACGCAGCCCTGTCGAATACAAAACCTCCAGCATCGCCCGATCCCGCATCCCTGATGGCGTGCTCGCATCGGGCTGCTCCAGCAAACGCTCCACTTCTTCCAACCGCAAATACCCTGGCAGTGAACGTCGGATCTTGGGTGACTCCAGATTCGCAGCTGGATCATCCCCAATCGCCTCCTGAATTTGTGCGTAACGAAAAAAATTCCGCAGCGTTACCAGGTGCCGCGCCACGGTCTTGCTTTCCAGCTTCTGTCTATATAGCGCCGCCAGGAAATCCACAAGGTCATCGCGCGTTATCTTCGCCAGTTCAAGCTTTCTCTTCTTCGCGAATTCTTCGAATTTCGCCAAATCGCGCCGGTAAGCCGCGTGCGTATTTATGGCAAGGCCCTTTTCGACCTTCACGTGCATCAAGAATGACGAAATCGCGCTTGCCAGCTCCATGCCTATTCCACGTATGCTTCCCCGCCGCGCTTCCGGCGCGTCGCAATCCCATAAATCTCTTCAATCTCGTGACAACGGAAAATCCAGGCCAATCCCAAATAGAGAGCCGTCGCGCCCGCAATCAATCCGGCAAATACACCGAGTTGCACGATAAATCGCGAGTGCATGGTGAACTCCGTGTAGTGTCCGCCCAGCCAGCACCCTACCCCCATGATTCCCGCGCACAAAGAAATCTTTCCGAAAGACCGCAGGATCTCCATCGTTCCCAGCGCCCCATAGCGCAGCCGAAAAATCAGGAGCAGCGCGAAAAAGTCGAAGTAGCACGCCAACGCCGTCGCTAGCGCCGGTCCGCCATTCTGCACCCGCTTAAAGAAAAACTCCAAAAACACGATGTTCAGCACCACATTCAACACCATCGAGATCGCTGCTACGATTACCGGAGTCCTCGTGTCCTTTGTCGAGTAGAAGGCCGGCACCACCAGCTTTACTGTGGCCAGTCCCGGCAGCGCAATCGCGTAATATAACAGCGCCCTTGCTGTCAGTCGCGTGGACTCCGCGATAAAAGCTCCGTGCTGAAACAGCACGCGAATAATCGGCTCGCGCAAAATCATCAACCCTAGCATCGCCGGGATCGTAATGAACGCCACCAAACGAATGGAAAACGCCAGCGTCTTCTTCAACCCGCTATAGTCGTTCGCGGCCGCCTGATGCGACATCATCGGCAAAATCGCTGTCGCTACGGCAATTGCATACCCGCCCAACACCAACTCCATAACTCGGTCCGAGTAATACAGGGCCGTGAGGCTGCCTTTGGGCATAATGCTTGCCGTAGCAAAACGCGTATCTACCAGTAGGTTGATCTGCGCCACCCCAATGCCAAACAACCGCGGAATCATCAGCCGTGCTACGTTCTGAATCCCGGGATGGGAGAACGAAATGCCAAAATCGAACTTCATGCCCTTTTGCACCAGCATTGGCACTTGTATCAGGAACTGCAAAACGCCTCCTACCAACACACCCACAGCCAGCGACGTCGCCGGATTCTTGAAATATTTCCAAACCGCCGCAATAGAAAATAGGATCGACGCCGCATTCCAGAAGATCGAAGTTGATGCCGGCAGCCCGAACACATGAAAGCAGTTCAAAATCCCCATGGCCAGCGCTGCCAGAGCGACAAAAAACAAGTAGGGAAAAATAATGTGATTCAGTTCTACGGCCACGTCCAAGCCGCCCGCGCTCCCCACGTCCGCGGTGAACAAACGAATCACCGAGGGAGAGAAAACCATCCCCAGCACCGTGATACCTGCCACCACCACTGCCAGCGTCCAGAATAGCTTGTTGGCAAATTCCCAAACCTCTTCTTTGCCTTTCTCCCTCATGTAGCGGGCGAAAACCGGAATAAAAGACGCGGTCATCGCGCCTTCGGCTACTAGCCGTCGAAATAGATTGGGGATGCGGAAAGCGAGCTGGTAAGCAACCGATACCTCGGTAGTTCCTAAGAGGACCGCAATACGTTGATCGCGAACGTAACCGAAAATGCGGCTAACAATGGTGACGAGCGAGATGATCGAAGCCGATTTTAGGATTTGCTTCTTGTCGGTCAACGGGTGGCCCTCCAAGGCCTAACCCCAATGAAAACAATAGGTTGACAGGAAAATCGCGCTTAACATAACATACGTTTTCACAAATCGCAAATCGGGCATATTTTGACGCGTTGGCCTCGGTTTCGGAAACCGTTCCTTACAATTGGGGCAGAATCGATGTTTTGTCCCTTGAATTTTCTTGTCGGCGACACACAAGGAGTCAAAACTCAACGATCGAGGCTTTTTGAATTTATGGTTCGTGACACAATAAAACAAAATTCAGCCTCAGGCTCCTTTGAAGTTCTCGTTCGCGACACGATACGTCGAATTTGCGTAATGCAAAGCTTTCGGTTTTAGAAATCTGGAAAAAGGGGCAGGATTCAGTTCTGTGTCCGTTTGAATTTCTTAGTCGTGACACAATAAGTGGAAACTCAAACGGGCACTGAGCGGTCCGCAGCCACCTTCAACTGCGCCACTTGCGCCAGAAACGGCTACTTTGAAGCTCCGCACCCCAGCCTCGACTCACAAGAAAGTCGTTGTCTCTCTCATGGACCGCAAATCCATGAAGGGCTACCTCAACCCGTCCCGCCTTGGCCAAATCGACCCGCTCGACCTTCTCACTCCCGACGGCGCCCACGAGCAAATCCCTCTCGAACGTATTCGCTCGCTCTACTTCGTTCGCGAATTCAACGGCGACTTCGAACCCGAGCGCAAATCCTTCCTCTCCCGCCCTAAACTCGACGGTCTCTGGATCCGCCTCCGTTACACCGACGGCGAAACCCTCGAAGGAGTCGTCCCCAACGACCTTCTCTCCCTCCTCGACAACGGCGTCCAACTCACTCCCCCCGACCTCTCTTCCAATACCGACCGCATCTTCGTCCCCCGCTCAGCCATCACTTCCCTCACCGTCCTCGGAGTAGTAGGCATAGCCCGCCGCAAACCCGCCCCAGCCGCAACCGCCGCCCAACCCAAACTCTTCAGCGAATAGTATTGGTCAAACCTCACCGTTGTAGCGGCGATTTCAACTCTCCATCTTCACTCCTGGTTTTGCCTCTCTCCGAAAATGTAGCACCGCGGCTTCAGCCCGGCATCTTCACTTCCGCCTTCAAATCCCGCATCAACCTCCCAAACGCTTTCTGATATTCATCGTGCTCCTTCCACTTCCGAAAATCCCCAATATGACGCGTCCGTCGAATATCCGCCGCCCACGCTTCCTCAGCTTCCATCACCGCATCATCCAATCGAATCGGAAACAGCACCGTCCGCTTCTGCTTCTGCTCCTTCTCAAACGCCGCTTCGACCTCCGATTCCACCCACGGACTCTTCACCGAATCCTTGGAAAGCACCAGCAGCAACTTGTCATACATCCGTATGGCCTCGTCGATCCTCGCCCGGAACTTGTCGCCAATCTTCAAATCCTCGGTCGCCAGCCACACCCGCGCGCCTTTGCTTTGCAGTTACGAATGCAGCAAATCCGCGAACTCCTGATCCATCGTCGAATAGCTGATGAAGCATGAATAGTACTCAATCGGTTCCACGACCAACGATCGCATGTACGTAATGAATGTCTCCGGGACGCCAGCCCCGCGCAAGAAAACTTCCGGAACCTGTCCCTTCGACAAATAAACCGTATCAATTCCAATCACGGAAGGTCCTTCATGCCGCACTGTTTCAAGCCCCCTTACAGTTCTCAGGTTAATGGCTCCCAGTGACGTGAAACCCATGACTGAATTGCTGAAATCCGCATCGGGGGGCCTGGCTCCGTTTAGGTTCGCACCAGTGAGGTTTGTCTCTCTCAGGTTCACGCCGCCCAGGTTGGTGTGCCCAAGGTCCGTTCTGCGCAGAACTGCTTGCCAAAGATTAGTCCCTCCCAAGTCTGCCCCTCGCAGACTCGCCCCACGCAAATCTGCCCCACGGAATGCTTTCCGAGCGAGGAAGGCCTCGCTGAGATCCACCGTGACTTCAGGATTCTGCTCCCTCCACTCGTTCCATGTCGCCACGCCCTGTTTCAGAATCTCCAGATGTTCCTTATTCGCCATATACCATCCCTTCCTCAAACGTGCGTGGATTGTAATCCTTAGGATGCCTTTAAGTACGCCAGCCACGCCTTGCGAAATGATTACAGAACATGCGATCGGCAGCCTGCTCGCAACCGCAGTCCAGCCGCCCTCTGGCAGTGGATACAGCAGGCGATGGCGGCACACTTCTGAAATACGGCGTGACAGTGCGACCCCTCTACCCTCAACCGCCAAACACCAAAACCCTTTACGGTCGGCCAGGCGGGTGGCATGACCTTAGCTCCTTGGCAAGATAGGGCGAGTAGAGCACCCCAACTAAAATCGTCCTTCCTTCCCCAAGCCCAAGTTTAAAATCTAGTATCTCTATTGACAAAGTAAACTTTCCGTGCTAGCTTACGTTGTGGTTTGCTCGATGCTTTCTTCCTGCCTCGCGGCGTTCCACCACCTTCTTGGCCTCCCGCAAAATTCCCATAACCCCTTTGCAATGAACACTTGCAGAATCGTTCTGCAACCCCTTTAGAATGAACACTTCCAAAACAAAGGACTTAAACCACCTTTATTTTCAACACTTACAAAAAGCAAGGGGGAGGAAGGTAGTTATTGTTAACCCGATTCCCCAAGCCCAGTCTTGTAGCAAGCCCATGCTATTCTCCGAGTTCACTTCCAAGGAGATGGCTCCATGAAGCTCTCGCAACTCGCCCAAAAACTCGATTGCCGCCTTGATTCGGCTTCTGCAAGCGCCGATCCCGAAATCATCGGCGTGGCCGGCCTCGAAGACGCCCAGCCCGGCCAAATCGCCTTCCTCGCCAACAAGCGCTACACTCCTCTGCTCAGAACCACGCGCGCTTCCGCCGTCTTTGTAGACGACAACGTCTCTGTCGCACGCGATCCCGACCTGGCGTTGCTCGCGCTCGTTCGCAGCAGCAATCCCTACCTCGCCTTCGCCAAAGCCATCGAACTTTTCTACCAACCTCCCGCCTACGGGCCCGGCATTCATCCCACAGCAGTCATCGCCGCGTCTGCAAAAATCGGAGCCAACGCCCACATCGGCCCACACTGTTTCGTAGATGAAAATGTCGTCATCGGCAAGAAAGCCGTCCTCCACAGTTCTGTCTCCATCTATCGCGGCGCGCAAATTGGTGACGACTTCTTCGCTCACTCCCACTCCGTCGTTCGCGAATTCTGCCGCATTGGCAACCGCGTCCTTCTCCAGAACGGCGTCGTCATCGGAGCCGACGGCCTCGGCTTCGCCAAGCGCAGCGACGGCACCTGGCACAAGATCGTCCAATCCGGCCCAGCCGTTCTCGAAGACGACGTCGAAATCCAGGCCAACGCATGCGTTGACCGCGCCACTGTCGGCGAAACGCGCATCGGCCGCGGCACAAAAATTGACGACCTCGTCCTCATCGGCCACGCCTGTAACGTTGGCCCAGATTCCATGCTCTGCGGGCAAACCGGCCTCGCCGGCTCTACCACTACCGGTCGCGGCGTCATCTTCGCAGGGCAAGCCGCAAGCTCCGGCCACCTGCACGTCGGCGACGGCACCATTGTCACCGCGCAGAGCGGTCTTGCGGGCGACACCGCGCCAAACTCAATTCAGTCCGGCTCGCCTGCCATAGACAACAAATTGTGGTTGAAAGTTGCGGCAGCAATGAACCGTCTGCCGGATTTGCTAAAGCGAGTCCGCGAATTGGAAGGAGAGCTCGCCGCTCTTAAATTAAAATGATTTTCGCAGCAGAATTTACACCAGCGGTTTTTGGTCCTCCGGCAACGCCGTGGCCATCGCCGCATGCACGCGCTTATTCAACTCATCGCGCTGCTCAAACGTATATGCCGACGCATCAATCGGCGCAAGGAACTCAACCGTGATCACTCCAGGTCGAATCACCAGCGATCGCTTCTCCATCACCTTTTGTGCGCCGGCACAAACCATGGGCACAATCGGCAAGCCTGCTTTGATCGCCATCACCACCGCGCCGCGCTTGAACTCTTGCAATCGTCCATCCGGACTCCGCGTCCCCTCCGGATATATCAAGAATGACTGCCCCTCCCGCATCGCCGCGGTCGCTTTTTCGAGGCTGGCAATCGCCGATTCATGGTTCCCGCGCTCCACCGGAATAAAATGCGCCAGCGTAAACGCTTGCCCCACGATCGGATACTTGAACAATGATTTTTTCAGCAGAATCGCAATCCGCCGCGGAATCGCGCCCACCACTGCCGGTGCATCCGCCGAACTCGTATGGTTCGCAATGAACAAACAAGCGCCGGAAGGAATCCGCTCAAGCCCTGATACTTCCACGCGCACACCAACGGAGCGCACAAAAAACATTACGCCCTTTACTCCTGCCCAATACAAGGCGTCCGGATTTCGCGAAATCACCGTCCAAAGCAGGAGAGGAATTCCTACAACGATGATGTAGAGACTGAGAAAAATTGCGATGAAGACCGTACGCACCATGAGGTTGAAATCTACTCTGGTCCACTCTCGAACAGGCGAGCAAGTTTCTTTTTTCTCGATTAGTTTGCAGCAGCCGCTTTTTCTGTCGTGCCGCTCAGGATTCCCGCGCGTATCCGCTTTTGTTTTTCCCCGGCCGCATCATCTTCGGAAATCTCATAGGACGTTTGCGTTCCCATTTGTCCCGATGTATGCACGACGCGGCGTATCTTCAGCCCCGCAAATGCAAAGTACTCGTCATACGGAAAAGGAGTCGTTCCGCTCACAAACTTGTCGAAGAACTCCTCGCACGAACTCTTTGCAATTTGCGTACACACAATTTCAAGATCTTCGTGGTCGCGATATGCTTTTCCTGTTTTGCCAAACTGCTCGTTCATCGCGCGCATCATGTCGTCCAGGCTGCGGGTGTTGTTCGTCCGATCGCGAATCCACAAATCGAGCAAAACGCCGAGAATCTCGCCTTTCGCGTAATACGAAACGCTATTCTCCGACCGGTTGTAAACGGGATATTTCTCAAACCATGTATCCAGGCTCGATTGTTCCGCGCTCTGCCAACGATTCGCGGGATGCGATTCGAGGCCAGCTATTTGCCGGCCCAGTTCACCATAGAACGCATTCTTCGCCCAGATGCCGGTACGCACCAGCGCATAACGTTCATACGTACTCGTCACGCCCTCGGCAAACCAGAGTGACCGCGTGTACTGTTCCTTCGTGTAGTCCACCGGTTCAAGCGAAGCAGGCCGGATGCGCTTTACGTTCCAGAGGTGAAAGAATTCGTGGGCGGACACGGACAAGAGAACCGTTTCATTGCGAGCGGAAATCGCCGTCCCGTTGGCATGCTCCATTCCGCCACCGCCAACATCTTCACCGACATGGAAAATAAACAGATAGTGCGGAAAAGGCGCTCCGCCCATCAATGCAATCTCGTATCGGCAAATTTGGGCGAGCTTCGTTTCAAAATCCTGCCGCTTCTCAATCTTGCCGTGTATTGCGACGGAAATGGGCGGTGCAAATCCGGGGAGATTTATGATCTCGTACGTCCCAATCTCGAAAGGAGAATCCGCGAGTTCATCGTAGGTAGTGGGCAAGATACTCCAGAAGATGAAACTGCTCGAGCGAGTGGCGGCGTGAATCGCGGAGGTTGCAACGCTCCATCCAGCGGGCACATCAGCGAAGCTCAGGGTGATTTCTTCGCTGCGGCGATCGGGGGCGTACATCAGGATCATGGCGGGGTTGATGAAGGCGTGTTCGGCGTTAAGTTGGGAGGCGAAGGGGCCGATTTCGTCCCAGAAGGTGTCGTACTGAATGGTGATGATTCCCTGCCCAGTAACGCGCCAGGTTTGCTTGTCGAGTTTTTCGATCGCCAGAGGGCCGGATTCGTTCGCGGCTGTCACTTCCAGGACGTGGTTTGCAAAATCGCGGATTTCGTAGAGAGCGTTCCATGCGGGCATCTGGACGGTCAGCGAGCCTGTCACGTTGGGAACGGTCATCTTGATGTGAAATGTGTGCTGCTCGGGATGTTCGAGGGAAATCTGATATTGAATGGTGGAGTACGAAGGAGTAGCAAAACCAAAGAATAGAAAAGCGAAAACAATGAGGGAAATCGGAAGCCGCAGAAGAATTAGCCTCACCGCGAAGAAACTCCCGGTGCCGATTCGACCGCGACTGACAATTTGTCCACGAGTTTTTGACACAGGCCGTCGAAGCTGCCGTTGGACATAATCAGGAAGAGGTCTCCACTCTTGCCATTGGACGCAAGATGCTCGGCAATGGCTTCTGCACCGCCCAGGACTTTGGCGTCTACGCCGAGCTTGCGGACGTCCTCGGCGACAGATTCGGGGTCCAAACGATTGTCGTCGCCAAGCTGCTTCGCATTGTGAACACCGCCCAGAATCACTCTGTCTCCAGTGGCGAGCGCTTGTGGCAAAGCTTCCTGGAAAACTTTGCGCCGCATGGAGTTGGAGCGCGGTTCGAGAATGGCCCACAAACGGCGGCCGGGCCAGCGGCCGCGAGCAGCGGCAATCGTGGCCCGAACAGCGGTGGGGTGGTGGGCAAAATCGTCCACGACAAGAATGCCGCCAAACTCGCCTTTGACGTCGAGGCGCCGCTTTACACTGCGAAAGGTTTTGAGAGCTTCTTGAATCTTAGCAGCCGAAATGCCGCGTCCTTGCGCAACGATGATTGCGGCAAGTGCGTTCAAGACATTGTGTTTGCCAGATGCAGCGAGATGAAATTTGCCGAAGGAGTTGTCTTTGCGAAACACCTCGAAGTGCATGCCGTCTTCCGCAGCAACAGGCTCGCTAGCAATCCATTCGTTGTCTCTGGCGAAACCATATGTGTGAACGGGGCAAAACGCTTTCTCTGCTGCAGCACGTAGCGCCGCGCCGGAATCCTGCGTGTCGCCCCAAATGACAACGATGCCGTTGCGCGGCACAAGATTTACCAGCCGTTTGAATGCAAGCTGGTACGTCTCAAAATCGCGGTAGATATCTGCATGATCGAATTCGAGCGATGTAATGATGAGATCGTCAGGGTGGTAATGAAAAAATTTCGGGCCGCGATCCCAAAAAGCGGTTTCATATTCATCGCCTTCGAGAATCATTTCGCTGCCATCGCCGAGGCCGTAGCTTTTTCCGAAGTTTTCGGCGACGCCGCCAACCAGAAAAGTGGGCTGCTTTCCGGCGACGTGAAAAATCCACGCCAGCATTGCGGTGGTTGTTGTTTTTCCGTGGGTTCCGCTAACGACGATGGAATGTTTTCCGGGCAGAAAAATCTCTTCGAGCGTTTCCGGCAACGAGCGGTACGGAATCTTCTTTTCGAGGACTTCTTCGAGCTCTGCATTTCCGCGCGCGATGATGTTGGCCACGATGACGAGATCGGGCGCTGGCTGCAGATGCGCAGCGTCGAAATTGTGAAAATACGAGATGCCGAGTTTGTCGAGAAAGGTTGAGGCGGGCGGATAGACGCCAGAATCGGATCCGGTGATTCGATAGCCGCTTTCTTTCAGCATGCCTGCAAGCGGCGACATAGCCGAGCCGGCGATTCCGATGATGTGAATGTGTTTGGTCATAGGATAACTGCGGTCTCCAGAAATTCGAGAGTTCCACTTCCCTCAGCAGAAATACGCGCGTGAATGCCGAGCGGAATCGTCAGCATAGGCCGCGGAGTGTGGCCAACCGCAGCGCCAAAAACGATAGGTACGCCAAGCGGCTTCAGGATTCGCTCACAGACATCCTTTGCGGTTGGGCTTCCAGCGACGGGCGGTTCACAATCCGGAAATTCACCGAGCACAATTCCTTTCACGCTGTGAAACTTCCCTGCCTGCATTAGATGCATGAGTGCGCGATCGATTTGCCAAGGTTTCATCCCTCGGTCTTCAAGAAGGAGAATGCTCTCCGCCGTATCGAGCTCCCACGGGGTGCCAAGAGTTGTTTCGATGAGTGTGAGGCACCCGCCCAAAACGGTTCCCTCCGCTATACCGCCAAGCATGGACTCGCCGTTCAAATTGATTTTCCAACGAGGCAAAGCGCCAAAAAGTGCAGCCTCAAGCGAAGATTTGTCATAACCATGCGCGGCGTTCGCTCCAGCGTCCAGGCCTGCGGCAACCATTGGTCCGTAAAAACTTACCCAGCGCAGCTTTTGCCAGAGAAGAATCTGGAGCGACGTTACGTCGCTGTAGCCGATCACGCACTTTGAATGAGTTGGAGGGTGATTCCAAATTTGCTCAAGCAGGTAATTAGAGCCATAACCTCCGCGCAGCGCAATAAGCGCGGTGATGCCCGGATCCTCCAGCAACGAGCGAAAATGACTGAGCCGCGAATCCGAAGATGCGGAAAAATATGCCTGGGAATCCCGCGTAAAACTGTCTTCTGGAGAAAAACCGATAGACCTCAACTCCGAAAGACCTTGCGCCACGCGCGACTCTTGCGCGGGCGATGCTGGCGCAAAAATCGCAACGCGATCCCCTTTGCGGAGAGCACATGGCTTCAAGGCCCCGATGCTAAGACGCTCCGCTTTGGGAGTGGAGGCTTGCATCAAGCGGATTGCCTTTCTCCAGGCAGAACTTCAAAGCCAAGCCCAAGCGAGCAAAGCTTGGATACGATTTTTTCTTCCTGCGATTCATTGAGGTCTGCGTCAAATTGGAGGATATGTTTTCCGTCAACCAACGAGACGCTCAGGTGATCGAGCGGGAGTTTCATCTCTCCAAAGAGCTGGCGAATTTCAGGCAAAAAGCCGGCGGCATTTTCCGCAGTTACGCGAAACAGTATGTACCGAGAACGAAGCTTGAAAACTCTCTCCACGCGAACGAGAATCACCAGGGCAAACAGCATAACAATGCAGACAAATCCGGATACTTTGTAGAGGCCGCTCCCAGCGGCCATGCCCATGGCAGCCGTAAGGAAAATGGTCGCAGCGGTGGTCATGCCTACGACGCTTCCCTTTTCGCGCAAAATGACGCCAGCGCCGAGGAAGCCGATTCCCTGAACGATGTTGGAAGCGATGCGGGTGGTTGCGGAATCGCCCGTCATTTTCGCAAATTCGATGGAGACGATCGTGAACAACGCTGCCGCCATGCAAACAAAGAGGCTGGTTCGCAATCCAGCGGGCCGTTTGCTGCGAATGCGCTCGACTCCTACAAGCGCGCCGAGCAAAGCCGCCCAGAGCAGACGATACACAATTGTAGTCAGCGGAAGCATTTTTTTCAGAAGCGCACAAACCCCTGTGCGTTAGATGAAAATTAACACGTTACAGTTTGAATTGACTCAGTTTCAGAATGTGGCGTGCCCTGGCGTGTATCTCTTTGAGCTTGAGGCGAGTGAGGCGGCGCGGGCCGAACTCTTCGACGGTGAAGCTGCCCAAGACAGTGCCATAAACCATAGCGCGACGGAGAGCGGCGTCGTTTTGCTGCCCGGCTCCGGCTAAATAACCCATAAAGCCCCCGGCAAACGCATCGCCTGCGCCGGTTGGATCGTGCGGTTCTTCCAGCGGGAATGCAGGAACGCAGAAGACACCATTTTTGTCCACGAGTAACGCGCCGTATTCACCGCGCTTTATAACGAGCGCGGACGGACCCATTTTGAAGATGTGTTTTGCGGCGCGAAGGAGATTGTGTTCGTTCGAAAGCTGACGGGTTTCGGAGTCGTTGATGACGAGGATGTCGATATGCTTCAGAGTTTCTTTTAAGTCGTCGGGCGTGCGTTCAATCCAGTAGTTCATCGTATCCAGAGCAACAAGCTTGGGACGCTTTTTGACCTGTTTTAATACGTCCCGTTGCAAGCTTGGAGCGATATTGGCGAGGAAGACGTATTTTGAGTCGCGATATTTTTCGGGCAGTTTGGGATTGAAATCTGCGAAGACGTTCAGATCCGTGGTAAGCGTGACGCGCTCGTTGAGGTTTTGCAGGTAGCGGCCGGCCCAGAAGAAACACTTCCCAGCGGCGCGTTCCAACCCGGTGGTATCAATGCGCCGTCCGTGAAAAATGGCTTCATCTTTTTTAGTGAAATCGTCGCCGACGATCCCGACGAGATTCACTTGCGAAAAAAAGCTGGCTGCGACAGCGAAATAGGTGGCTGCGCCGCCGATGATGCGATCCTCCTTTCCGTATGGGCTTTCAATCGCGTCGAACGCAACGGAACCTACGACGAGCAAGGACACAGGGATCTCCTCAATAGAATTTTACGAAATATATTTCCCGATGATTGCGGACAGTTTCGACTTTGTTGCTTTGGGAACAAGCTTGGGATCGGTAACAAGAGCATGCGCCAGGGCAGAGCCACATTTGCAATCGCGGTGCTCGGGCATCGACTTAATGGCTTCGCGCAACACTTTTTGGGCGTTATCCGCGTTTTGTTGGAGCGTGGCCATGATTTGCGTGCCGGTGACGGATTCATGATCGGGATGCCAGCAGTCGTAGTCCGTGATCATGGCCATTGTTCCGTAGCAGAGCTCCGCTTCTCGAGCCAGCTTGGCTTCGGTGACATTGGTCATGCCGATGACGTCGAATTCGAGCTTGCGGTGCATGTGAGCTTCGGCGAGCGTGGAAAATTGCGGGCCTTCCATGCAGATGTAGGTGCCTTTGCGATGGACGGGGACGGCGCAATGGACGCTGGCGTCTGCAAGAACGCGCGAAACTTGGACGCAAGTAGGCTTGTCAAAGGTTACGTGAGCGACGAGGCCATTGCCGAAAAAAGTGGAGATGCGGTGTTTGGTGCGATCAACGAACTGGTCGGCGACGAGAAACTCGCCAGGGCGGAGTTCTTCGCGGAGGGAGCCGACAGCACTTACAGAGATGATCCGGTCCACGCCCAGGAGCTTCATGGCGTAGATGTTTGCGCGGTAATTGATTTCGGTTGGCAAAATGCGATGGCCGCGGGCGTGGCGAGCGAGGAAGGCAACCTGCTTCCCTTCTAGCGTGCCCAGAACAATCGCGTCAGAAGGATCGCCAAATGGTGTCTTCACGCGGACCTCGCGTGTGTTCGTTAAACCCTGCATGGAGTAAAGGCCGCTGCCCCCGATGACGCCGATGGTGGCGCGTGGCTTGGACGATGTGGGCTTCTTATGAGATTTGGGCATTCGCTAGGCTCCGGAAGTGTTGATTCACAATAGTAAGGCAGAACAAAATTGCCGGTCTGAAGACCCGCCACTACAAGAAAGAAGCGCAAGAGTCATCGGAGAACGTCCGCTCCTGCGAGTAATTCCGAGACTGCGGTGAATGGATCTTTCTTGCGCTGTGAAACTTCCGCGGCCAGACGATCGAGCTTCTTCTCGCCTTCAGCGCCTTGGAGAACTCGCTCGAGCAGGCGCGACTCCAGCAGGCCAAGCAGACGGTTCTTCCAGTGCGCGTGATGTTTTTTTTCGCGCTGACCACTGGATTCGAAGTGTGCGCGAAATTTTTCGATGGCCGCGGCGAGTGTATCAACGCCGGCATTTTCCGTAGCGACAGTGCGGATGACAGGAGGATGCCAACCATCTCTCGGCATGACGAGCGAGAGCATGGCATGAAGTTGCTCTTCGAGACGGTCGGCGCCTTCGCGGTCGGCTTTATTGAGCACAAAAATGTCCGCGATTTCCATGAGGCCGGCTTTCATGCTTTGAATGTCGTCGCCGAGGCCGGGAACAAGCATAACGAGGACACAATCGGCGAGGCGAACAATGTCCACCTCGTCCTGGCCGACGCCGACGGTTTCGATGAGGACTTGCTTTTTCCCAGCTGCATCGAGGACAAGAGCGACTTCGGCCGTGGCGCGCGAAAGGCCACCGAGAAAGCCCCGTGTAGCCATGGAACGAATGAAGATGCCGCCGTCGCCGGCGTGGCTTTGCATGCGGATGCGGTCACCGAGAATCGCGCCGCCAGTGTAAGGACTCGTGGGATCGACGGCGATGACGCCAACTTTTTGTGCGGCTTTACGATAGTGGGCGGCAAGGCGGTCGACAAGCGTGCTTTTTCCTGTACCAGGAGCGCCGGTGATTCCGGAAAGATAGGCCGCGCCTGTGTGCGGAAACAGATTTTTGAGAAGTGATTCCGCCTCGGGCGCGTGATTTTCGATAGCAGTGATGGCACGGGAGACAGCGCGTACTTCGCCGGCAAGCACCTGTTGCGCCCAACTTTCAATTGGCGCGGACATGATTTCCTTGGAACCCACACACGGGCTCGAGACGCATGCTTCTATTATCTATGATTTTTTGCCGAGAAGCTGGCGTGCAATGACTAGTTTCTGGATTTCGCTGGTACCTTCGCCGATGGTGCAGAGTTTGACGTCGCGATAAAACTTTTCGGCGGGATAGTCCTTGATGAATCCGTACCCGCCGTGGATTTGGACGCATTCGTTAGCCACTTTGACGGCGACTTCGCCAGCATAAAGCTTGGCCATGCTTGATTCTTTCGAAAATCGCACGCTCTTTTGGTCGGCGAGCCAAGCGGCACGATAGACGAGCAGGCGCGCGGCTTCAACTTCCGTAGCCATGTCCGCGAGTTTGAACTGAATGGCCTGGAACTCACTGATGGTTTTACCGAATTGCTTGCGCTGTTTGGCGTAACTCAGGGCGGCGTCAAGCGCTCCTTGTGCCATGCCCAGACCTAAAGCGGCAATGGAGATGCGGCCGCCATCGAGAATTGCGAGGCTGCCTGTGAAACCTTCGCCGTCGGGTCCGAGAAGATTCGCTGCAGGGACGCGGCAATCGGTGAAAATGATTTCTGAAGTGTCGCTGGCGCGGAGGCCGAGCTTGTTTTCCTTTTTGCCAGGCCGAAAACCGGGCATCCCTTTTTCCAGAATAAAAGCGCTGATGCCATGAGAGCCCTTGGATTTGTCCGTGACGGCCATTGCGACGCAGGTATCGGCGTAGTGTCCGTTGGTGGTGAATGTTTTTGAACCGTTGATAATGTAGTGGTCGCCGTCGCGACGGGCGGTCGTGCGTGTGCCGCCTGCGTCGGAACCGGCTTCAGGTTCGGTGAGAGACCAAGCGCCGATTTTTTTTCCCTGCGCGAGGGGCACGAGGTATTTCTGTTTTTGTGCCTCGGTGCCGAATTTGTAGATGTGATTCGAGCAGAGTGAATTGTGCGCAGCGACGATGATGCCGATGGAGCCGTCCACGCGGGAAAGCTCTTCGACAGCCGTGACATATTCGATGTAACCAAGCCCGGCGCCACCGTATTGCTCGGGGAAAATGATGCCGAGCAGCCCCATCTCTGCGAGCTTAGGCATGATTTCGAGGGGAAAGTGGGAAGCTTCGTCCCACTCCATAATGTGCGGCGCGATTTCGCCTTCAGCAAATTCTCGAATGCTCTTGCGAAGTTGCTGCTGTTCGTCGGTGAAAGAGAAATCCACGCTGCCCCCATGGAATAAATAAGTTTTAAAGTTTACTGCAGTAAGTTTTGGCTATGATGAGCCAAAGAATAGTTTATAACGAGCTGAATGAACCGGCGAGCGCTATGCGGAGGCAGAGGAAGTCAAAATGGCACCACAGAAAAGCTATGCGCAGACGCGGACTGCTTTTGCAACGACATCGCGAAGAACCTGAATGGCGCGCTCGCAGCCAGAGCGGTCCACATCGCAATGCGTGACAAAACGGACGGAATAAGGTGCGGTGTCGAGCGCCCAGATGCCTAGTGGCTGGAGTGTCTCGCAGAGTTGAACGGCGTTGAGACCGGTTGCTTCGCAATCAAATATGACGATGTTGGTTTTGACGGAGTCAGGATCGATGCGGAGCCCAGGGATGTTGGTGATTTCTTGCGCGAGGAATTTAGCGTTAGCGTGATCTTCGTAGAGGCGTTTTGGAGATTCTTCGAGCGCGATGAGTCCGGCCGCGGCGAGTACGCCGACCTGACGCATGCCGCCGCCGAACATTTTGCGGTAGATGCGGGCCTTGTCGATGAATTCCTGCGAGCCGACGATCATGGAGCCCACCGGTGCGCCGAGACCTTTGGAGAGGCAAAACATTACCGAGTCGAGATTGCGGGTCATTTGTGCGACGGATTCGTTTAGCGCAACCGCGGCGTTGAAAATGCGCGCTCCATCGAGATGCACTTTTAGATTTGCAGCGTGGGCTTGTTCGCAAATTTCGCCGACTTGTTTTGTGGGATAGAGCGTGCCACCAGCCATGTTGTGCGTGTTTTCGATGCAGATTAAGGCGGTTTGCGAGTCGTAATAGATTTTGGGTCGGATGACGGCTTCGATCTTCTGCCAGGTCAAGATGCCGTCATCGCTGCGCGCGATGCGAGGCATGCAGCCCGCAATGGCGGACATGGAGGCGAGTTCGTAGAGATTGACGTGGCTGCGCTCTTCACAAATGACTTCGTCGCCGTGATGCGTCCAGACTTTGATGGCGATCAGATTGCCCATGCAACCAGTCGGAACAAAGAGAGCCGCGTCTTTGCCGAAAATTTCGGCAGCGCGTTTTTCGAGGCGATTGACTGTGGGATCTTCAAGATAGACGTCATCGCCGACTTCGGCGTCGGCCATGGCGCGTCGCATGGCGGGAGTAGGGCGCGTTACGGTGTCGCTACGAAGGTCGACGATATTTGTGGGCTGGGTTGTGGACATTCTCTGTTTGCCTCGCGAAGAACTTTTCTAGCTAAGAAGTTCGACAAACACTTCATTCGAAATACTAAGTTTCTCCGGAGCAAGGCGCACGATATTGCCTTTCCGCTGGATCAAACCTGACGATTGAAGCGAAGAAAACTTATCGTTCAAGGATGCGGCGAATCCGGGCTCAATTTGATCAAGATTGATGCCATTCAACTGACGAAGACCCAGGAAGATTTCCTCTTCGTGCGCTTGTTGCGCAGAAACCGGCTCAATTTGTTCGGCGGGCAGTTTGCCTGATTGGATGGCGGTTACGTACTGCGCGGAATCGTGTGCATTGGCCCAGCGAGTGAAACCGTTGAAGGAGTGCGCGCCCGCGCCGAAGCCGAGATAGGGTTCTCGCCGCCAATATTTTAGGTTGTGGCGCGAAACACGGCTGGGTTTTGCCCAATTGGAGATTTCGTAGTGCTCGTAGCCTGCGGAAGCGAGAACGCCGCGGGCGAGATCATAGGAATCGGCCATTTGATCGTCGGATGGAACAGCGGGAGCGCTGTATTTTGTGCCCAGTGAGATTAATTCCCTGCCGAGGCGGCTGCCTTCATCTACCTCAAGCATGTAAATAGAGACGTGCTCGGGATTCAGTGCAATGAGTTCATCGAGCGAGTTGCGCCAAGATTGCGGTGTCTGGTGCGGCAAACCGACGATCAAATCGAAGCTGAGATTGTCGATTCCAGCTGCGCGAAGGACGGAAGCCGATCGGCAAACGTCTTCTCGACGGTGCATACGACCGGAAGCTTTGAGTTCGGTGTCTGAAAAGGATTGAACTCCAAAACTCACGCGGTTGAAGCCAGAAGCTGCCCACGCAGCGGCCTTTTCCGCAGTGATAGTCTCTGGATCGGCTTCGAGCGTAACTTCCTTCCAATTGGAGGTGAATGACTTGCCGATTGCGCTGAGAATATTCTGAAGATGCGAGGGGTCAAGAAGGCTCGGTGTGCCGCCGCCAAAATAGACCGTGTCTACGATCGTGTTCTCAAGATTGTCCAGTGCGATTTCTGCGCCAGCGTAAAACTGCCGATAGTTCGAGATTTCCTTTTGGACGGCTTCGGCATAAGGCGCGTATTTTTCAGACGAAACGACGCCAGTATGGAAATTGCAGTAAGTGCATTTGGTCTGGCAGAACGGGACCTGGATGTAGATTCCGAGATTCATGGCACCAGAAACGACTTTAGCACAGGCGATGCAGTCCCGTAGTTGGCGCCGAATTCTGGTTTGTGGTCTGGTCCCGTGGCACTTACATGGAAGACTGTATTGCCGGGTGTACAACACGATGCTAGGGTCCGCCGCCTGTCGAGGCGTTCGAGGTGGCAAGAAAAAAGCATCCTTCATCCGAGCAAGACATCCAACTTTCGACCGTGCGAGCAACAAGATTGTGGCACCGGTTCATGCCCTCTGAGGGCAAAGGGAACCGTAGGGCCGTTATGGGACTTACTTGCGACTTGGGCAGTTAGTGCTTTTGAAAAAACGATTTAGATTCACAGGAGGACTTATGGCGACGACAAGAGTTGGATTAGCACCGATGAAAGTGGCGCAAATTTCCAAGGCAGGAGGCGATTTCGAGATTGTCGAGCGCGAGATTCCCAAGCCCGGCGCAGGACACGTCCTCATCAAAGTGCAGGCCTGCGGTGTCTGCCACAGTGACGTGCTCACGAAAGAAGGATTGTGGCCCGGCATTCAGTTTCCCCGCATTCCAGGACATGAAGTCGCAGGTATCGTCGACGAACTCGGCGAAGGTGTTTCCGGCTGGACGAAGGGACAACGCGTCGGCGTCGGCTGGCACGGCGGTCACGATGGTACGTGTCTCCAGTGCCGGCGCGGAGATTTTGGCAATTGCCAGAACATGAAAATCGCAGGCGTTAGCTACGACGGCGGATACCAGCAATACATGGTGGCTCCCGTGGAGGCGCTGACGGCCATACCGGAGAGTCTAAGTGACGTCGAAGCGGCACCGTTGCTCTGCGCCGGAATTACAACCTTCAACGCGTTGCGGCACAGCGGTGCGAAGCCGGGCGACCTCGTAGCGGTGCAAGGTATCGGTGGTCTCGGTCATCTCGGGATCCAATTCGCGAACAAGTTTGGTTACAAGGTCGCGGCTATCGGGCGGGGCCCGGAAAACGGGTTGCTCGCAAAAAAACTTGGAGCGAGCGTATACATCGACAGCAAAGCGACGAACGCAGCAGAGGAATTGCAAAAATTGGGCGGCGCACAAGTCATTGTAGCGACTGCTCCAAGCTCGAAAGCGATGTCCGAGTTGATCAACGGTCTTGGGCCGAACGGCAAGCTCATGGTCATTGGCGCGACTTTTGATCCCATTGAAGTCGCGCCGGTTCAGCTCATCAATGGAAGCCGGAGCATTCAAGGCTGGGCCTCGGGAACACCGGCCGATGCCGAAGACACACTGCGCTTCGCCGAACTGAGCGGCGTGCGGCCCATGATCGAAACCTATCCGCTCGAGAAAGCGGCCGAGGCTTACGCGCGCATGATGAGCGGCAACGCGCAGTTCCGCGTGGTTCTAACGATGTGAACTGGACTACGGAGCAATCAACTTAAAATATCGTTCAGACCTTCGCAATCGCGTGATCGCCTAGATTGAGACACAATCCGGCGCCGCGCATCCAACTGTCGAGGATTTCATATGCGATCAGACATTGTTCCCGGGGCGATCTTCCCCGACTACGAGCTTCCCGACCACACTGCGAAACGCCGGAAACTGTCCGAGCTGCAAGGACCACACCCGATGGTTCTCGTCCTCAGCCGCGGAGGTTTCTGCCCCAAGGACCGCCGACAAGCCGAAGGACTCGTCCAACTCCATCGCGAACTCGAGGTTGCTTATTGCCGACTTGTCACGATTAGCACAGACAATATCACTGAGACGAGTGAATATCGGAGCGGAGTCGATGCCCATTGGCCTTTCCTCTCCGACGCGGGGCGTGTCGTCCAGAAAGATCTCGACATCGCCGAATACACCGATCCTCTGCATAATCCCATGATCCCCCATGTGATTGTCCTCGAGCCCGGTCTTGTCATTTATAAAACCTATAACGGCTACTGGTTCTGGGGTCGTCCCACTATGGAAGATCTCCGCCAAGACCTACGTGCCGTGACGAAGAAATGCCGTCCAGACTGGGACATCACCACGCCCGAACTCAAAGCAGCATGGCAGCAAGGCCGCAAGGAACTTTTCTATCCGTACGGCAAAACGTACGTGCAAACTCTTGGTGAACAGGATTAGGAAGGGCCGCTCGGATCCGGAACAACTTTTATTTGCATCGTACGTTCGCGAGGGCCGTCGTACTCGCAGAAGAAGATGCCCTGCCAATGGCCGAGAACGAGTCGGCCGTTTTCTACAAAGATGAGTTGGCTAGTTCCGGTGAGAATTGTTTTGGCGTGCGAGTCGGAATTGCCTTCCGCATGGCGATACGGGCCGCGGTGCGGCACCAGGCGATCTAGAAAGTCTTCGACATCGGACGCAACATCGGGGTCGGCGTGTTCGTTGATGGTAATACCGGCAGTTGTGTGCGGAACGTAGACGTAGCAAACGCCCTGCTGCACGCTGGATTTTGCAACAACCGCCTGGACTTCGTTCGTGACGTCGAGAAACTGTGTGCGGCGGTCGGTGCGAACACGTATATTTTCAATTTTTCCCATTAGCCAAAAATCGTAGCATGCGTCTCGCAAAACAACTTAAGGAATTGGGACGAGGAAATGTTTGCCGAGGTATCTTCCGGAGGAATGTTTTTGCAGGGCGTCAAGACCTTCCATGCCCCAGCGAGCGAGAAGCGGGAGTAGACACAACTGGCGCGACTGAAGAGTCTTGTTCGGATAAAGCAAATTACTGAGGAATTCGGCATGGCCGGCAAGGACGCTGGTCTTTTTGTCACGCGCCCAGCCTGCTCTTTGCCTCAGTTTCTCCGTCTGATACGAAATTTTTCGTAGCGCCTTTTCAACTGTGGATTTGAGCGATGGATCGATTTTGGTGACAGGATCTCTCCAGCCTTCCAGCAGCTTGTGAATTTTCTGGGCGTCTTTTTCCAGTTTTGTGTTGAGCTTCGCGGGGATATTCGCGGCGCCAAGTCTCGATTGAACCGTCTGGCTGCCTGTCCAAACGTCTTCCACCGTCATGTTGTACTGCTCAAGAAGCCGCTGCGCTTTGCTGTCCACCAGCGTGAAGCCCGTCCGCGAGAGAAAAACGGGCTCGCGGCGGAGAAGCTTGGAGTAGAGAACATCAGACTGCGCGAAGTAAGCAATTTCCGATGGACCACCGATATAAGCGACCGTAGGGAGCAAATAATCCTGCACGACGGGACGAAGCAGCGCGTTCGGACTGAAGGATTCGGGGGATTGCGAGATGGCGTTGACGAGTTCCTGGGACGACCAACTTAGTGTGTCTGCCTGGAACTGAGCGCCTGCCGAACGAATCGCTTCCCTGCCGCCGTTGCCGAGAAAAAACAATGCGGTGCTACGGCCAGTGACCTTCACTTGAGATGCAAAACCTGCGCGTTCGAGTTCCTTGTTGCGAGCAAGCAGCCCTTCGTTAAGTTGGGCATGGTCTTCGGCAGCCTGGCGGTAGATAGGTTCGGCGAGTCGGTGCAACCGAGCATCAAGCGGATCGAGGATGATCAGGCCATGAGCAGAGAAAAGTCCCGCGAATAGTTTTCCGAAGGCAGAGGCATACGTTTCGTCGGCCGTGTAACTCGCACGGAGCAGCGTGGCAATCTCGCCCGCGGCAGGGCCGCCGAGCATCACGCTGGCAGCGCGCACGAATTCTTCGACTTGCGGGCCAAGCTTTTGCGGACCAACAGGGGCTGGAACACCCGGCTGCGCAGTCAATTCAAACTTTACGAGCTTCCCGTCGTGGAAAAACGTGTTGTGTCGAACTTCGTCGAGATCGTGATCTTCCGTGGCCATCCAAAAGACAGGAACGGCTTCGATACCAGTTTTGGTTAGAAGTCGCGCGCCTTCGATCGCCGAGAGCGCCTTGTAAAACGCATAAGCGGGCCCTCCGAAGAGGCCGACTTGCTGGCCGCTGACGACTGCGACGGCGCCGCTTTCAAGGCGTGAAATATTGTTGAGCGCATCCTTGCTTGAACCCAATAGTTCGTTTTGTTCACGAAGAATTGTAGCGACAGCGCTACGTCTGGATTGCGGATAGTGGAGATTGGCCGCAAGTTGCGCCGCATTCTCGAGCGTGGGCTCGTGCGCGTAAAAGTCTTTCACTTTCTGGAAATCGTCATGGAATGCTAGATGAAGCGGGGGTTGGTGCGGAAGTTCGCGGAACGCCAAGGCGCGACATTGCATGGATTCTTAGATGATACCCATAGGATTAGGTCACAGCAAATAGACGGCTGTTTTCTCCTTAGGGAAGCAAACGAGGCTTCCAGAGCTGGTGTCTCTAATAGTTAGATGGGTAACCGTTGCGGTAGACTCTTACCCTCTGGGGGAAACGTCTCATGCGATCGGCTTCAAAGTATGTTGGATTGCTGGCATTTGTTACTTTTCTCGCCTTCCCGATTCCCCTCGTGCCGCAATCGACCGCGCCTCAGGAAAGTACTGTGCTCCGCTCGACGACGAGGTTCGTACAAATCAGTGTCATCGTCCAAGACGGCAAGGGCCAGCCAGTCATCGGCCTCAAGCGAGAAGATTTCAGACTGTATGACGAAGGCAAACTGCAGGACATAGCCACGTTCGTCTCCGAGGCTCCTCCTGCGGAACAAAAAGCGGATTCTTTGCCCTTCAATATCTTCACGAACCGCTTCGATCGACTCGGACGAGCGCCTTCCACCGCAACGGTAATTCTCTTTGATGCGCTGAATACCCAGCCGCAGGACCAGTCCAGCGTTCGTTTGCAAATTCTGGGGTTTCTCAAAGAACTCCGTCCTGAAGACCGAGTGGCGATTTACGCGCTCACAACCCAGCTGCAAATCCTACAAGACTTCACACAGGACTCCTCGATGTTGGTGAATGCGGTGCAGAGATTTCTCCCCAAAAGCACTGCCGCGCTGGATGCATCCTCGGTCGAACAAGTTGACCTGGTCGGTATGACGGGGAATCCCTATTGGGGCGATTTGCAGAACGCGATCAATCGCGGCAATGCCGTCCTTAGCGATCGCAAAACGCTGAACCGCGTGGAAATGACCACATCTGCCCTAGAAGCGATTGGCAATCACATCGCCTCCGTCAGCGGCCGGAAGAATCTGATCTGGGTTTCCGGCGGGTTCCCGTTTCAACTCGGGCTGGCCGACCTGAACAGTTCGGAGGCTTCTTCGCTCGGCTCGCTGGCTCCTGCTTTGCCTTCTGCTGCGCAGGCTCAGGGGCCTTCTGCGGGGAGCACCGCCGCAACACGAGCAGCCGAAGAAGGCGGACAATTTGCGCCGATCCAGCGCGAATCCCGAACGTTTCAGGATGAGATCTTGCGTGCCACGAAAACGCTGAATCGCGCCAATGTCGCGGTCTATCCCGTGGATGCCAAGGGAGTGACGGTGGAGGGCACGACTGACGTAAGCACAAGAGAGACGTCGACTCACGCCGGGAGTTCCGAGTTTTTCGCGCGACGCAATAACTGGGACACATTGAACGAGACCGCTGAGCGCACCGGCGGAATCGCTTTTTATGGTTCGAATGATGTTACTTCAGCGATGCGAAAGGCTTCTGACGACGGACGTTACGCTTATACTCTCGGCTTCTACCCTTCGCACGGAAAATGGGACGGCAAATTTCGCGACGTCAAAGTCAAAGTATCGGTATCCGGCGCTAAGCTTCGGTATAGGAAAGGATACTTTGCCAACTCCGATACAGAACAGAGTGCGCCCGAGGCCAAGATCGAAATTCAGTCCGCCGCGTTGAGTCCGCTGGAATCAACGACGCTTGGTCTGATGGTTAGCGCGGTTCCGACGGAGCCCGCTGCCGCTCGAAACATTACCCTTCAAATCGGCCTGGATACGCTTCAACTCAGTCTTAAGGAAGAGAATGCTCACCACAAAGGAGGCATCGACCTCCTATTCCTGCAGCGCGACGCCGGTGGCAAGGCAGTGCAGGAAGAACAAAAACGGATCGGTTTCGACTTTACCGATGAGCAATATAAAGCGCTCGTTAAATCGGGAATTATTTTGCAGAGGCATGTCACTGCGGACCGCAGTGCGTCGGAAATTCGAGTTCTCGTGCATGACGCCGCTTCCGGAGCAATTGGCACCGTGACTGTCCCGCTGGGAAAGTTGCTGGCCCCAGCAAACTAACAAAACGCGCCCTTCGGAGGGGCTTCGTTATATGCAAATGGTGAGCTGGGGTCGAATCCCGCGTTTAGCTTGACTATGCTCGCGCAGCAGAAGGTTCCAGGCTTGCCGCGATTTTGGTGATGGCGGCTTTTGCATGGTCGCTGAGCGGAAGAAGCGGCGCACGCGGAACTCCGCCACGATAACCACGCAGGTCCATCACGAATTTTACGCCGGCGATGCCGCACTCAGAGACAACGCGCTTTGAGGCGAGAGCCAGTTTGCCTTGCAGTTCGCGCGCTTGCTCATACATTTTCTGCCGGTATAACTGATGGACCGCGACGCATTTCTCAGGAAACGCGCTCGCCAACGCCAGAATCGCGCCTACGGCTCCTGCACTGAGCGCGGGCATAATCACACTCGCGGAACCTGTGAGCATTTGAAATGCGCTGGGCGCACCTGCAACAACTTCAACGATTCGTTGCACGACGCCAGAGCTGTCTTTCATCCCGACAATGTTGGGATGCTCAGCAAGCGCGACGATTTCGGGCGTTTCCAGCGTAACCCCAGTGAATTGCGGCACGGAATAAAGCAAAACGGGAATGGGAGAAGCGTCCGCAACGGCGCGATAGTGCGTTAAATAAACTTCCGGTTTATATACGGGCTTGTAGTAATACGGCGTCTTGATGAGCGCTGCCTGATAGCCGAGCTCGGCGGCACGCTTGGTTCGCGCGATGGTTTCGGCTGTCGATTCCGCACCAGTTCCGGCGAGCATGCGCTTTTCAGGTGCAGCGGATTCCATTGCCGCCGCGAGAATCGCCTCCATCTCTTTCGAGGAGAGCAACACCGACTCGCCGGTTGAGCCGAGAACGACATAGCCCGCGAGATCGGTCTGGTTGTACCGATGGAGATTGTGCCTGAAATCGGCAGCAGAGAACTTGCCGTCTGCGTCAAACGGTGTGGTCAACGCGGGATAAATGCCGGAAAGATCCACGAATCAGTCTCCTGAAACAGCAGAGCCGGAAGCGGCGACTTGTCCGCGATGCAAATCCTGCAGCGCGGAGACTTCTGTTCCCTGCTCGAGCATGGCGCGAATTCCGCGCGCAGCTGCGTTTGCCGCGGCGAGCGTCGTGATGCACGGAATGTTATAGCGAATTGCCGCGCGACGAATGGATTTTTCGTCGTAAAAGGATTCGCGACCGAGCGGCGTGTTGATGACGAGATCAATCTTGCCGGTTTTGACGAGGTCAACGATGTTCGGGCGGCCCTCGTTTACTTTGAAGATGGCTTCCGCTTCAATTCCGGCGCCAAGAAGCGTCGCAGCGGTTCCGCGCGTCGCAACGAGCTTGAATCCGAGCGAGGAGAGTTCCTTGCCGAGCGAGACGAGATGCCGCTTGTCGCGGTCGTTCACGCTGATAAAAACCGTGCCTTTTCTCGGCAGGCGCTGACCGGCAGCAAGCTGCGCTTTGGCAAATGCCTGCCCATACGAGGTGGAGATTCCCATGACTTCGCCTGTCGAGCGCATCTCTGGGCCAAGGATCGTGTCCACGCCGCGGAATTTGTTGAACGGGAAAACGGGCGACTTCACCGAATAGAAATCGTGGACGGCGATTTCGGCGACGCCGTTGTGATGAACCAGCGGCAGCTTCATGTCCTTCAGTTTTTTGCCGACCATGAGGCGCGCGGCAACCTTGGCGAGCGGAACACCTGTCGCCTTGCTGACATACGGAACGGTGCGCGACGCGCGTGGATTCACTTCAAGGACGTAGACCGTATCGCGTTGGATGGCGTATTGCACATTCATTAATCCAACAACTTTCAGCGCAAGCGCGAGACGCCTGGTGTAGTCACGGATTGTTTCCAGAATGGCGGGCGAGAGGCTGACCGGCGGCAGGACGCAGCTCGAATCGCCGGAATGTACGCCAGCTTCTTCGATATGTTCCATGATGCCGCCGATGACGACGTCGGTGCCGTCGGCAAGCGCATCCACGTCCACTTCCGTGGCTTCTTCCAGGAATTGATCGATGAGGACCGGTTTTGCGGAGCCCATCAGCGCGGCTTGTGCCACGTATTCCTGAACAGTGTTCGCGTCGTATGCGATCACCATCGCCCGGCCGCCGAGGACGTAGCTCGGCCGCACGAGAACGGGTAAACCGATTTCTCCAGCAAGGCGAGCGGCTTCTTCGGGTACCAGCGCCGTACCGTTACGGGGCTGCGGAATTTTTTGTTCTTCGAGCACACGACCAAAGCGACGCCGGTCTTCCGCAAGATCGATCGATTCAGGCGTCGTGCCAACGATGGGCACTCCGTTGCGCTTCAATTCCATCGCCAGGTTGAGCGGCGTCTGTCCACCGAATTGGACAATGACTCCCTGCGGTTTTTCGCGTTCGACAATCGCGAGAACATCCTCGAGTGTAAGCGGTTCGAAATAGAGACGGTCAGATGTGTCGTAATCGGTTGAAACGGTCTCCGGATTGCAATTAACCATGACCGTTTCGTAGCCGTCTTCGCGCAGCGCGAACGACGCATGGCAGCAGCAATAATCGAATTCAATTCCCTGCCCGATGCGGTTCGGGCCGCTGCCCAGAATCATGATTTTCGGGCGGGGCTGCGCGTCGGATTCGTCTTCATCTTCGTAGGTTGAATACATGTACGGCGTGAACGATTCGAATTCCGCAGCGCAAGTGTCTACGCGCTTGAAAACTGGGGAGACACCGTAACGCGCACGCTGCAAACGTACGGCAGCGGGCGTGGTCTTCCACATTTGCGCAAGTTGCTCGTCGCTCGTGCCTTGGCGCTTCACTTCGCGAAGTAATTCCTTCGACGCAGTCTCCACCGTAACGCCGGCGGCGCGCTTATTCACTGCAGTCAACTCTTGAATCTGCTGAATGAACCACGGATCGATTTTAGTTAGATCGCAAATCTCGACCGCGGGGAGTCCGCGCTCAACAGCCGTAAGAATCCAGTGGATTCGGTCGGGCCGCGGCGTTGCCAGTTTTTCGCGCAAGAGAGAGTCCGGAGTTTCTGCCGGCGCACGCCACGGCGTGTGTGGCTCGAGCGAACGAATCGCTTTTTGCAATGACTCCTTGAACGTGCGGCCGATGGACATCACCTCGCCGACCGACTTCATCTGCGTTCCGAGCGTACTGTCCGCACCGGGGAATTTTTCAAACTGCCATTTCGGAATTTTTGTGACCACGTAGTCGATCGACGGTTCGAAGCTGGCAGGCGTCTTTTTTGTAATGTCGTTGGGAATTTCGTCGAGCGACATCCCAACCGCGAGCCGCGCCGCAATTTTCGCAATCGGAAAGCCTGTAGCTTTGCTCGCGAGCGCCGAACTGCGCGAGACGCGCGGATTCATTTCGATGACCGTCATTCGTCCCGTATCCGGGTTTACCGCGAATTGCACGTTCGAACCGCCGGTTTCCACCCCAACTTCGCGCAGAATAGCTGCCGCAGCGTCCCGCATGCGCTGGTATTCCTTATCTGTAAGCGTTTGCGCGGGTGCAACTGTTATGGAATCGCCGGTGTGGACCCCCATCGGGTCAAAATTTTCAATCGTACAAATCACCACGAAGTTATCGCGAAAATCGCGCATCACTTCGAGTTCGTACTCTTTCCACCCAAGTACCGATTCTTCAACGAGCGCTTCGTGCACAGGGCTCATGTCCAGCGCGTGAGCGATCGAATCGGCAAACTCTTCACGATTGTAGGCGATAGAGCCGCCCGTGCCGCCGAGTGTGAACGACGGGCGAATCACCAAAGGAAAGCCTAACTGCTCGCAAAGGCGCATGGCATCCTGCGCGTTATTTACGAGCGCTGAAGCAGGAACTTCCAAACCGATTTTGCGGCAGGCATCCTTGAACCAGAGGCGGTCTTCCGCAACTTTAATCGCGCGAAGCGACGCGCCAATCATTTCCACTTTGTGTTTTTCCAGAATGCCTTCTTCCGCGAGCGCTACAGCAAGATTCAGCGCGGTTTGACCACCGACCGTAGGAAGAAGCGCGTCCGGCTTTTCTTTTGCAATAATTTCCTCTACATATTCCTTCGAGAGCGGCTCAATGTACGTGCGATGAGCAAGCTCCGGGTCGGTCATGATCGTTGCCGGGTTCGAATTGACGAGAACGACCTCGTACCCTTCCGCGCGAAGCGCCTTGCACGCCTGCGCCCCAGAATAATCAAATTCGCACGCCTGGCCGATGATGATCGGCCCCGACCCGATGATGAGAATCTTCTTGATGTCTTTCCTCTTCGGCAATTTACTGGTCTCCGGTCGTTAGCGTAAAAAGATTTGATCTCTCGTTCGTTCCAAACACCTGCCGCGAAAAAGAATTACCATCTCACTTGATGACTATTGAGAAGCGCTTCCACTCTTTCACGCTGGCTTAAAACGATAGCGTATATTGCCTTGTAGTGATCGGTTCGCTTCCACTCCATCGCTTTGCGTGCACGCTCTGGCCCAACTAACTGTTCCATAGCCTGCCACTCCAGCATGCACACCGCGATATGGAAGTAACTGCTTTTCAATTCCCCGTCGCCTTCGGGCCGTTCATATTGCAGGCCCGGAAAAGTACGCTCCAAATCGGCAAGCAATTGAGGGTTATCAAACCTGTTTCGAGTCATCAAAATCCAATGACCTTGCTCGTGCACATAGGCGGATAGAGCCAGATCATCGTTGTCGAGAAACCGCAGATTCAACGTCAACGTCGGCGAGGAATGATTCATAGCTCCTCGGTCAATCTCAATGTCCCGCGTGATCGTATACTTCGACAAATCGTATTCTTTCGCGAGACGTTCCATCTGCTCCTTACGTTGCTCCTCACCCGGCAACCCATGCTTCGTCTTAATATTTAATTTCGGGGTTTCGGCCCCAGCCACGCAAACGCATAGCCCCATCACAATTCCTGCAATCAGTGTCGTTCTTTGTCTGAATCTTCGCATCCGCTTCTCTGCTTCATCCTCGCGAACTGCCCGGACGCTGAAACTCTTTCATCATGTCCGTGAACTCCGCGAACAAGTAATGCGAATCGTGTGGCCCCGGCGAAGCTTCCGGATGATATTGCACGCTGAAAAGCGGCATCGATTTATGACGGATGCCCTCGTTGGTCTGGTCGTTCAAGTTGATATGCGTCGCTTCCACTTCACTCGACGGTAGCGATTCCGGGTCCACGCAAAAACCATGATTTTGCGCGGTAATTTCGACTTGATTGGTAAGCAGATTCTTTACCGGGTGATTCGAGCCATGGTGGCCGAATTTCAATTTGTAGGTTTTGCCGCCTAGAGCTAACCCACAGACCTGATGGCCGAGGCAGATTCCAAACACCGGAACACGACCGAGAAGCTTGCGAACGTTTTCTACCGCGTAGTCCATCGGTTCGGGATCGCCCGGTCCGTTTGAAAGAAACACTCCGTCGGGATGCATACCGAGAATATCTTCAGCAGAAGTTTTTGCTGGAACCACGCCAACCTCGCAGTGATGATCTGCGAGCAACCGCAAGATGTTCTGCTTAATTCCAAAATCAAATGCCACGACGCGAAATTTTCTCGTATCGCCCTGCGCTCCCGCTTCGCCCATCTGCTCCGTCCACGGTGACGTTGCGAGATCGATCGAGCCTTGCGCCCAATCGTAGGGCTTGGCGCAGCTGACGCGGCTTGCAAGCTCCTGGCCCGCCATGCTCGGCAATTGTTTAGCCTCATGAATCAGCTGCTCGGCAGACGTGCCATCCGTCGAAACAATTCCTCGCAGAGCGCCTACTTTTCGAATGTGGCGAACGAGTGCTCGCGTATCGATGTCCCAGATGACAGGAATCTTGTGGCGATTCAAATAAAGCTGCGCTGTTTCTGACGAGCGCCAGTTCGAAGAGATGTGCGAAAATTCTCGCACGATGAGTGATTCGATATACGGGCGCGAGGATTCTTCATCCTCCACATTTGCGCCAACGTTTCCGATGTGCGGGTACGTCAGGCAGACAATCTGCCCTGCATAACTCGGGTCGGTGAAAACTTCCTGATAGCCCGTCAAACTTGTGTTGAAAACAACTTCGCCGCCGCGGCGCGTGATGGCGCCCGCGGCTCTCCCGTTAAATACGCGCCCGTCTTCCAGCGCGAGGATTGCAGGTCGGTGATGAACTTCCGTCAGTGGAGCCTCCGTGATTCATATTTATTTTTCTTTGGCCTCGGCGGACGATGAGAGCGAACCGAAATGATCGACCGGCCAATATGCGAAAACGGCCCGGCCATAGATGAACCGGCTGGGGACAGGGCCGAAAACGCGGGAATCGTTTGAGCTGATGCGATGGTCTCCCATCACAAAATACATGTCGCGCGGAACGCGAACGGGTCCGTAGTCGCTTAAATCTTCGTATTGCGGCGGAACATACGGCTCAGCCAGCGCTACTCCGTCAACATAAACCACCCCGCCGCGAATTTGAACAATTTCGTCGGGTAGTGCAATGATGCGCTTGATGAACGATTTGCTGCGGTCGAGCGGATACCAGAAGACAACGACGTCACCACGCTTGATTGGCTCAAAGCGGTAAACAAATTTATTGATGAAGATGCGCTCCTGGTCGGAGAGGAGCGGTGCCATGCTCGTGCCTTCCACCTTTACGGGCTGATAGAGGAAGACAATGATGACCAGGGCAAGGCCTATAGCGATAAGAAGGTCGCGCGTCCAAACCCGGATTTCACGTTTTAGGGAATGACCAGCGGCTGGTTTTGTTTCCGAGGCAATTGCGGGTTGATCCGAGATTGAAGAAGCTGCCTCGGAGGCGGAATACTGCACTTTCTCGTCCGGACTCAGCATTTGTATTGCCTAATAGTTATATCACGCGAGTCGTGCGCTGCGCCAGATTACACTTCGAGCGTCTGGAAAATTTGATGCCGCAACTACTGCATCCGGTTGTAGTCGAAGAGGTGAAACTCCTTGGTCACGCCGAATGTAAAGCCGGAGCGCGGGTCATATTTGTTCAACCCGCGGATTCCAGCAACGTCCCACGTAAAGCCGCCCGCAAAAATCTGCAAACCAAGGCGAGCTTGGCCTGTGCTCTGCGTACCTATAAGAGCGGCATTGATATTGCGGTCAGAGTAGAGACCGCTCACTTCGCCGACGATGTTCACGCGTTTGTGAACCGGATAGTTGAAGCCAGCTCCATACATCAGGACATCGTTCTGCGTAAAAAGCGCATTTGGCGCCTGAAGAATTTCGAGGCCAAGATCGCCCATAAGCTTTAATTTCTGAAGCTGTTCTTCCATGGCGATCATGGCGAAAACGTTGGTTGTGTTCGTCCCAATGCCGCGCGCCTGATTCGAATTCGGCATGATGAAGCCGAAGCGGAATGCCAGCCCGGGCTTCTTCCCGGTCGGCTTGATGAAACGAACTTTCGTCGAAAGAGCGAAGTCACCCGTATCATGTGTGGAGTTGACACCGGTAAGCTGCAGATTCGGGACGAACGACGCCCCTTGTGATTTCACATCCAGAAAATTCTGAATGGCGCCTTCGACTTCGATCTCCGCGATTTTGCTGATGCCCATGCGCAAATTGAGAACGCCTGCGGAAGTTTCATCACCACGCAGACCGGAAAGCGGAAAGCCTGCATCCTGAAGAAAATCGAAGCCAACTTCCGCTCGCACAACCCCAGCAGGAACGGTCTCGACGTCAGTAGTGCGGAGCGGACGGTCCTGCGCGAACATAGGTGCAGCACAAAAGAAAACAACGCCGAGCGCAAATAGCAACTTCCGCATGACGAGTATCCTAAGCAAACTGGAATCACTAGCCAAGAGCATAATTTAGATTCGAGAGTGCGGAGACCACGGCTGTTTCCGCACGAAGAATCAAGTTTCCCAGCGAAGCCTGCCGAAAGCCGGCCAAATCTGCTTCGCCGAATTCTTCGTCGGTCCAACCACCTTCAGGCCCGATAGCAAGAGCGGCTTGTGTTGCCGCACTGCCCGTCAGGACTTCTTTCAGCGGTTGGGCCTCTGCTCTTTCAGACAAAATTACTTTCAAACCGGCTGTCTGCTCGAAAGCCGGCCTTGGCTTAGCAACCGCCTTCAGCTCTGGAATACGCACACGCCGGGATTGCTGCGATGATTCGACAAGAATCTTCCTCCAGCGCGCGGCTCGCTTTTCGGCCGCGTGCAAAAGAGCTTTTTCACTCCGGGCAGCAGCCAGAGGAATAATAGTGTGGACACCAAGCTCCGTAGCCTTTTCAAGGGCCCATTCGAAGGAATCAAATTTTACGATTGCGAGGAGCAACGTTGTTTGAAGTGCGGATTCTCTGCCGGCGATCGGTTCTACGAGCGCGAACTCGATTCGATCCCTCTGGACCTTCTCAATTCGGGCCAGCCAGGCGGTTTCGCCATCGCTCAGTTCGTAGAGTTGTCCAGCTTCCGCGCGAAGCACCTTGCCAAGGTGATGAGCTGCATCGCCCGTCATCGCAGCGCTGTTTTGATCGAAGTGGTCGACGAAGAATCGCCTTCGCAAGCTACGCCTTACCCAAAGATGTCTTTTACTTTTTCGAAGAACGAAGAGCCCCGTTCGGCCGGCTTGTTTTCCACTTTCAAAGTTGCGCCGAGCTGCTCCATCAATTTTCGCTGCTCGCGAGTGAGCTTGGTCGGCGTCAACACTTGCACGTGATAGTACAAGTCGCCACGGCCCCCACCACGCGGATCAGGCAAACCCTTGCCCTTAATCCGGAACACCGCACCGCTCTGGGTGCCTTCCGGGATTTTGAGTTTTTCTTCTCCATTTAATCCTGGTACTTGCAGTTCCGTCCCCAGCGTCGCCTGAACAACGCTCAGGGGAATCGTGCAATAAAGGTCCGCATTGCGCCGCTCGAAAAACGGATGCTCTTTTACTTCGAGTACTACGTAAAGATCGCCAGGCGAACCACCATTGACGCCAACTTCACCTTCACCGGGAACGCGCAGCCGTGTGCCCGTGTCCACTCCGGGCGGAATCCGCAGCTCAATCGTCTTTTCTCTTTCGATGCGGCCTTGACCACGGCAATCGAGGCAGCGTTCTTTGATGATTTGGCCTGCGCCCTGGCAGGCGGGGCAAGTCCGCGTAATGGTGAAAAATCCTTGCTGATATGCAAGCTGCCCGCGGCCTCCGCAGGATTGGCAGGAAGTCGCGCCCGTTCCGGCCTTTGCGCCTGTGCCTTTGCACGTGCCGCAAAATTCCAACCGCGGCACTTTGATCTTGGTCGTGACGCCCGCCGCGCCTTCTTCAAACGTCAGCATCATGTCATAGCGTAAATCCGCGCCCCGCTGGCTGCGCGACCGCCCGCCACGACGCCCACCGCCGAGAATATCCTCGAAACCAAAAAAATCTCCAAAGATATCGTGGAAATCTTGAAAGATCGTGCCGTTGAAGTCTGTGCCACCGCCGGCCGAACTGAGTCCTGCGTGGCCGTACGTGTCGTACACCTGCCGCTTTTCTCCATCACTCAGAACGCTATAAGCTTCCGTGCATTCGCGGAAATTAACTTCAGCCTCTTCCTTGTTCTCCGGATTGCGGTCCGGATGCCACTTGAGTGCTGCTTTGCGATAAGAGCCCTTTATCTCTTCGATCGTCGCGGTTTTCGAGACGCCGAGAACTTCGTAGTAATCTCTTTGATTAGCCTTTGCCATTCGCTTCCCTTTATTCGCCCCCAAAAGCGCTAGTTCGCTAACGATTTCGATGCGTGAGTCGGATGCACGGCTACACGCACCATCGCAGGCCTCAAAACGCGGCCATTAAACAGATACCCTGCCTGAAAAACCTGAAGCACTGTGCCATCGGCTTTGTCCGTTGTTTCCGTGCGGTCCATCGCCTGATGCTGATGAGGATCGAACTGCTGGCCAACCGGTTCAATGCGTTCCACGCCAAGTTTTGCGAGGTTTTCGAGCATCTGTTTGTAAATCAGCTCGAAACCTTTGCGGTAGTTTTCGTATTCCGCTTCGCGATGAGCCGCCAAAGCGTGCTCGAATCCGTCTACGATTGGAATCAAGGCTTCCACGACTCTAGCTGTAGCGCGCTTGCTTTCCTCGAGACGCTCACGCTCGATGCGCTTGCGGTAATTATCGAAGTCCGCCTGCCGGCGCAGCAAAGTCTGCCGCAAATCATCCAGATCCGCCGTCAATTTCATTACATCCGCGTCAGCGCGTGCATTCTCTGTAGCCATCGCGTCGGATTCCGTCGCGCCTCGCTGTTTCTCGTCTTGATTGTCCCGTTCTGCTGCCATTGCTTCGTTCCCTTCCCGTGGATCGGCTAATTTAGATTTTGCCAAGCGCTTCGCCGAAAAGTTCAGCCACATAAGCCACCGCACTGATCGCGCGTTCATACTGCATGCGCGTCGGCCCTAGAATTCCCACTGATCCTTGCGCGAGATCGCCGCGCGTATAAGGCGCGCTGATCATCGCGAGATTTTCGCCCGCCTGCGACATCTCTTTGATGCCGATCTGTACCAGCACAGGTTCAGGCGCATCAATGCATGCATTGAGCACGCTGACGAGACGGTGCTTTTCTTCAATCGCCTCAAGCAGCTCTTTCAAATGTGCCTGGCTCGAAAATTCCGGCGCCCCTACAATCTGGGCCGTGCCCTCCACGTACACCTCTCGAACCGGGCCATCTTCCAGTGCAACCGGATCGCAAAGCGTGAGCGCACTTTGGATCAACCCCTCATACCGCTCGCGTTCCGTAGCCAGTTTCAGCAGCAAATCCTCGCGAATCGCTTCGAGCGTCCAGCCCGAATATTGCCGGTTCAGAAAGTCGGCAGTGGCGTCGAGTTCCGCTTGTGTGAACGAGCGATTAGGCTTCACGATCTTGTCGCGCGAAGTTCCGCCCGGTGAAAGCAGCACAACCACCACTCGGCCATCAGGAAGCAACCACATACGCGCGTGTTCTAAAACGATGCGGCGCAACGGCGGGGCAACAATGATTCCTAGTCCATTGGAAACTTCCGCCAGTACGTGCCCTGCCCGTTCCGTGATCTCTTCCGTCGTTTTCGCGGAAGACATCTGCCCGCGAATCCAGTCACGGTCGTGCACGCTCAATGTCGCCTGAGCCGCGATCTCCTGCGCGAAAAAACGATACGCCGCGGCAGTCGGAACTCTTCCCGCCGAAGTGTGCGGCTGGTACAGAAATCCGCCGTCTTCCAGATCAGCCATCACGTTGCGAATCGTCGCCGGACTAAGCGTTTCTTCAAAACGTTTCGAAATGGAACGCGAAGACACGGGTTCGCCTGTTTCGATGTACATGCGAACAACATCGGCCAGAACCTGCCGGTTGCGTCGCTCTTGGATTGCGGCGTTCTTCATGATTAGCACTCTGTGCCCAGCAGTGCTAACTACCATTCTAGGAATGCTGTCAAGTCAGGTCAATGCAAGTGTACTTGCTGTTTGCCAATGTCAGTCTTTCAAATGTCAGTCTTTCAAATGCTTCGGACGCCGTACTAGTTGTTGTCAATCTGTGCGCGCTGCAGTTTGTCCGAGTAATCGATATACAGCGTCTTCCACTCGGTGAAGAAATCAATCGCAGCTACGGCCGCTTCGCGATGGCCGTTCCCGGTCTGCTTAGTCCCACCAAACGGCAAATGCGTCTCCGCTCCAATCGTCGGCGCATTCACATAAACGATGCCGGTATAGAGATCTCGCATTGCTGTAAAGGCCTGATTTACGTTTCGCGTGTAAATCGAAGCGGACAAGCCGTATGCCACGCCGTTCGCAATCTCGACTGCTTCGTCAAACGTTTCGAACGGAATCACGCTTACCACCGGCCCGAAAATCTCTTCCTGAGCAATTCGCATCTTCGGGTTCACATCGCCAAACACCGTTGGCTCATGAAACCAGCCCTTTGCATGCGCGCCACCGCTCAAGCGCTTCCCTCCGGTCAGCAAATTCGCTCCCTCTTTCTTCCCAATTTCCACGTAACTTATCACCGTGTTCAGTTGCTGCTCGTTGATGCACGGTCCCATCTCCACCTTTGGATCCAGCCCATCGCCAACTCGCAGCGTTTTCACGCGATCCACAAACCGCTTCACGAACTCGCCATACACTTTCTTGTGCACCGCCACGCGGCTCGCCGCCGTGCAGCGTTGTCCTGTCGTACCAAATCCGCCCCACACCGCGCCGTCAATCGCCAAATCTAGATTTGCATCATCCATCACGATGATGATGTTTTTGCCGCCCATTTCCAGACTCACGTGCTTGAAATCCGGCGCGCAGGCCGACGCAATAATTCTTCCCACGGCGCTCGATCCGGTAAAACTAATCACGGGAACTTTTTTGTGTTGAGAAAGCGGAGCGCCCGCATCCGGCCCATCTCCGCTCACAATGTTCACCACACCCTTCGGCAATCCCGCTTCCACCAAAGCCTGCACATAGTGATACGACGACAGCGGTGTATCCTCCGCCGGTTTCAGCACAACGGTATTTCCCGCCACCAGCGCCGGCGCCATTTTCCACGACGGAATCGCCATCGGAAAATTCCACGGTGTAATCAGCCCGCACACGCCCACCGATTGCCGCACGCTCATCGCAAATTTATTCGGCAGCTCCGAAGGAGTCGTCTGCCCAAAGAGCCGCCGCCCTTCGCCTGCCATGTAGTACGTCATATCAATCGCTTCTTGCACATCGCCGCGTGTCTCGGCCAGCACTTTCCCCATCTCGCGCGTCATGTCTTTCGAATATTCTTCTTTGCGCTGCACCAAAATTTCTGCCGCGCGATACAAAATCTCTGCGCGCTTCGGCGCCGGCACCAACCGCCATGATTTGTACGCCTCGGTCGCAGCATCCACCGCCGCGTTCACATCCGCCTCATTCGAAGCGACAAAATGCCCAATCACTTCATCCGTATTCGCCGGGTTGCGGTTCTCATACGTCTTCCCGCTCTTCGAATCCACCCATTCCCCGCCAATAAAATTCTTGTAAACGCGCGGAGCCGCTGCCGTAGCCATACTTCCTCCTGAATCCTTCAAACTGGTCCCTTTTTCCGTCTGATTCCGTCTGGAATTATCGTGTGAGTCTCGCCTGCGGAGACATTCAACAGTAGCATCCAGTTCGAAACATCGTCAAACAAGGCTCTAATATTGGGTGTCAGTTTCCGGTAACGCGACTTACCAGACATCCCTGCAATGACGCGCCCTAGAAGCGGCGATGCTTCGCGTAATTTGAGCTTTGACACCGCTAGTAGCGCGGAGTATTGTCTCGAGTCTCGGATGCCTTCCGCTAGGCGCATCCCCACTCAGGAGAAAATTGCATGGCCAGGCGCAGATTCTTGTCGCAATTGTTGGGTCTCCCATTTCTGGCACTAGGAACGAAGGCGCAGGAATCGAAAAAGACTTTGCGGATCTTGATGAGAAGTTCGTGGGGCACCGACGACCCAACCAGAGCGTCGTTCGTGTTCGCGCATGCACTGGCGTTGGCGGAGGCTGGCCACGAAGTTCAGATATTCCTGACTGCTGACGCGAACAATCTTATGCGCAAAGTTACCTCGGACGCAGTGATTCCCATCGGTTGGCCGCCGCTCAGCGAGTTGCGCGAGAAAGTCGTCGCCAAACACATTCCTGTCTTTGCTTGAGGAGCTTGTTCCCGGGCCCGTGGGGTCACGGAAAACGATCTTGCAAATTGGAACGCAAAGTTCGGCAATCCTGCCATTTTCGTTTCTCTGGTCGAATGGGCCGACCGCATCATCTCCGAATAGTCCCAGCGGTCCGACTAAATTCGCGCCCGTGCTCGTCTTCCACATAACGGTCCACCGACATAAGCATCGAGCAGATCGGTAGTGACTCAGCTTGATGTCGTGACGCAGTTTCCGAGAACCGGACAAACCGGAACGGCCTTTCCAGTTGGATGCGCCTAATCTTTATGTTGGAATGACGCGCGGTTCACGGTTACTGTTTTTATGTTCGATCACTATGCTGCTCAATCCGAGGCGGAAATGAGAAATGTAATCTACGCGATCAACGTCACCCTGGATGGCTGCTGCGACCACACCAAGATGATTGCTGATGAAGAACTACTTGAACATTACACTCGCCTCCTGCGAGACGTTGACCTGTTCGTCTACGGGCGCAAAACGTATCAATTGATGGTTCCTTATTGGCCTGACATCGCAAAAAACCAGTCTGAGACAAAAGCAGAGAACGAATTTGCTCGAACATTTGACTCCATCAACAAAGTTGTTTTTTCGCAATCATTGGAATGCGCTGAAACAAATACGCGAATTGTTCGGTCGGGGCTTCGGGACGAAATCCTTAAGTTGAAACAACAACCAGGTAAAAGTATTTTGGCCGGTGGTGTAAATGTCCCTTCGCAACTCATCGAGCTTGACCTGGTGGATGAATATCGTTTTGTCGTTCAGCCAATCCTTGCAGGAGCAGGCACGCGGCTGGCGGAGGGCGCCAGCCTTCCAGACAAATTGCGATTGAAGCTCGTCGAAACAAAGACTCTTGCATCAGGATGTGTTGCGCTTCGTTACTTAAAACCTGCACGTGTCGCGGGCTAAAGCGCGTTAACTAGGAGTTTTGTTCCCTCCCGGACTTCACAGCACAATTACCTTTTCAAATTTGTGGTGGACGGCGCATCATGGTGGCTGCCCGGTCCCAGGAAGGAACACTGGGATGAAACGGATCGCTTTGCGGGTAGCGCTGGTTCTGGGGTTTGCGGCAGGTCATGCGGCGGCCCAGGAAGCAACCTACAACTTCGACCGAGACACGGATTTCTCCAAATTCCTCAGCTATAAATGGGTAGACATCAAGGGCGAGCAGCAGGTCGACTACCTCACCACGCAGCAAATCACCATTGTGATTGACGCTGAGCTGGCCAAGAAAGGCCTGTTCAAAACAAATTCGGACTACGCTGACCTTTACATCGGCTACCAGACGGCCCTCAGCAGGCAGACTCTGTGGATGGCCTATCGTGACGGTTGGGGCTACGGCCCAGGGTGGGGCGGCGGATTGGCATCGATTGCCGAGGCGTCCGTCCATGTCGGCCAGCTTGATCTGGACATATATGCGGCAGCAGAAAAAAAACTGGTGTGGCGCGGCGCCGTATCGAATGCGTTCGATCTCAGTCTAAATTTAGGTAGCAGTGAGACGAAGATCCAGAAGTCTGTAGAGAAGCTGCTGCAGAATTATCCGCCGAACCGCTCCGCCCCAACCTCCGGTCGCCAGCGCGAACTGAACGACCACCGGCACGGTGCTCATTGCTTTCTCTGCAGCATCGCGCCCGCTTTGTTTCACCATCGAGGGCCGCATGATCGTTAAGTCGCAATTGACTTCCGATAAGCCCGCTATCCGGAAAGTGACCCGCTGCCAGAGTCTCGCCCCGATTACGATTTAGCAGAATAGTATTTTTGTTAAACCACTTTTTTTCAATGGCTTATAGTAATGCACTTTTCGCTTGACGAATCCATTATCGCTGTGGTATTCTAACCGAGTAGGAAAATGCGCCCCGACGCCGGTCGGGGCTTTTTCTTTTTCAATACGCTTCTCTTCCCTCTATTTCCATTCAGGACCGAAACAATGAAAAATAAACAATTTAACGCCGCACAAGTGTGGAAAGAATTTGAAGACGAAATGGTTCCCAAGCTGCGTCTATCATCGATCGACCACGCAGTGTACTCGCATCTATTCCGGCATAGCCGACTGGAAGCCAAGCCTCGGATTCGATTTGCGCTCGGTTGGCTCGGGAGCGGAACGCGTCTCTGCCCGGGTACGGTACGAAAGGCGCTTCGCCGGCTCTTTCACACCGGGGCGGTGCGACTCATTGAATGCAATAAAAACGGTCATCTGGTGCAGGTCCGATTGCCGGACGAAATTCGCGCGCTGCGGGTGAACAAAAGTGACGTGCGCGCTCAGACGGAACCCGAGGTGAGTCTCGAAGAGCGGGACTTCCTGCAAAATGCGGCGTTGCGCAAGGCGGTTCATGATCGCGAAGGCGGGCGATGCTTCTATTGTTTGCGACGTATGGCGCGGCGCAACCGATGCCTGGACCATGTTGTGCCGCGAGCCAGTCTGGGCCTGAATTCCTATCGCAATCTGGTTTCGTGCTGCCAAGATTGCAACACCAAGAAGTCCGACCGTGCGGCCGAAGAGTTTCTCCGCTGGCTCTTTCGCGAAGGGAAACTGAACAGTCTCGAATTGAAGAGCCGATATAGTGCTTTGCGGGCGCTCAAGGCTGGAAAACTCATACCGCAAATTGATTCAAACCGGTTCGTCAGCAAATAGCCTGCGCGTACTTTGCCGTCGTTTCTTCACTCGGGCCGCCACTGCCTGTTATGGGATGGCGAATACGCCCGCGAAAAAGGGCCATCCCTGACACTTGTCCGGTAACGGCGTTAATCAGGTATTTGGGGCGCCTAGGCTTTTCGTATACCCTTGCGCTGCAACAGCCACCACCGCGTTGGGAGAACCGATGAATTTTAAAATCCCAATAAAGATTGCATCCTTCATCTACAGGTGCGTAAAGCGGTCGATCCCGGTGGTCGCCTTGGGCCCACCGGATCACGGAGCATACTAGTGCAGACACTTTGGCCGGATTCGCGTTACGGGGTTGGTTATTGTCGCGTATTTGTATTCAGGTGGACTTGGCTGTTGGATGAGGTGCGCACATGATTCGTTTCTTTGTGTTGATGATCTTCTGTGGCAGCTACTTTGCCCAAGATCCAATCAAACTGATGACGGCCCAGCAATTCCAAGCCATACCTAGTCAGCCTGCCGACCAACGGATTGCCTATGGCCACGAGCTTGATCAGTTCGGCGAACTGCGAGTTCCCGCAAGTTCTGGGCCGCACCCGGTTGTGATTCTCATCCACGGAGGATGTTGGCGTGCGGATTTTTCAAATTTGCACGAACTGGGACCGATCGCGGAAGCACTCAGGCGCAAAGGAATCGCTACCTGGAACCTTGAGTACAGACGTCTTGGCCAAGCGGGAGCGGGCTGGCCGGGAACGTATCTCGATGTCGGAAGAGGAGTTGATCATCTGCGGATAATCGCCGCAAAGAATGGTCTAGACCTCTCGCGAGTTATCGTCCTTGGCCATTCTGCGGGTGGACATTTGGCGATGTGGGTCGCATCACGCCAAAAAATTCCCGAGGGCAGCACGATACATTCAGCAAATCCGCTGGCAGTACGCGGGGTCATCAACCTAGCGGGAACTCCCGACATGACGGCGTTTTTCCCGCTCCAAAGAAGCAACTGTGGTGGTCGCGCGGTAGTTGAAGAGATGCTTGGAGGAACTCCAGCCCGTGTTCCACAGAGATATGCAGCGGTTTCGGCAATCAGCATGCTGCCTCTAGGTGTAATGCAAACCCTTGTTTGGGGAGAACGTGACGAAATTGCGCCAATTTCGCTAGGCGAGACCTATGTGAAAGCCGCAAGGCGAAGGAATGAAAACGTCAACTTACTAAAATTCGAAGGCATCGGACATTTCGAAATCGCTACTCCACTGCCTCCCTCATGGCCACCCGTAGAAAAAGAAATCTTGAGGATGCTGTCAAAATGAGCGGGCAACGCGCAGGAAATTGCTACCTCGACGATTAGAAATTTCCGCCAACTCCCGATACGTCGCGTTACCGAACAAGTGAGCAAGGACCGGAATCGGGCAGTTAGTACTTTTGCGAACGCGAAACTCGGGGACAGACGGGACGTTTTCTGATGTTTGTTTCGGAAGTCGCTTCGCTCACCATGACATCAAATTGATTCGAGCCGGTTCGTCAGCAAATAGCCTGCGCGTCGCCAGTCCGCTCTCTCGTGATGCGCCACTTCCCAGACAGAAGTAGTTTGCTAGCAAACGGCAGCCCACCCTTGCAAACCGTCAGGGTAGGCCACGCAATAGAGATTTCGGAATTAAGGCGCGGCCACGCGCCAAGATGGACGGTTTCGGCGTTAATCGGGGCCTGAGTATTTCGCGAAGCAATTTTAGTCTCAGGACGGCAATCGTTTTAGCCAGCTTGCAAATCGCGCTCGGTCGTCTTGTTGCATCGCGATCAGCTTAATTCCCATGCCTTTTTGGGGGTCACTCCGTTGCACAATGGCGCGGGCCCTGACTTCTACCGTAGGCGCAACTAGTAGCAACTGGATGGACGTGCCCACCGGAAGGGGTTCAGCGGTGCGGGCATAAATTCCACCGAGGGAAAGATTCATGACCCGCGATACGTCGCGTACGCTGGCAGCCTGCCAAGCAAGAAGTGTTCCTTTGGGAGAGCAATGCCGAGGATAACGTCGAGAGTCGTTCGTGGTCGCCACAAAAACACCGGAAAGAACGATACCGCCTTTCAAACGGGTAGCAAAGGCATTCCTCCACTTCTTCGATTACCGCGTTTAGCAGGACCTGTACGGTTTTGGACAGACACGACCTCCCCAGGAAGATAGTTTGCAAATGATCCCGAACGATTCTGTGTCCCACTGAAAATTCCAGGCTGCGCCCAAAGCGGGAAGATGAAAGGAAAATCCAATGACACGCGGACAAAGACTCAAGGTTGTAGGAGCGACCATGGCATTTGCCGGAGTTGCGATGGCGGAATATTGTTCGATTCGCCGCGTGGAAGGGCTGATGACCGAGGTGGCGACTCCGATTCGAGGATTGAGCAGGGATTCGAGATTGCGCCGGTCCCGCTGAACCTGGAGGGGAAAAATCCGGCATTGGTGGGATTAGGCAGCTACTTCGTCAACGGGCCAGGCGACTGCAACGCTTGCCACAACCCTGGCCCTGGGAACAATCAGTTCCTACCGGGCGGAAACCCATTCTTTGGCCAGCCGAAGAAGATCAATCCGGCAACCTATCTGGGTGGAGGACGAGATTTCGGCGATTTTCCGCCAGGCAGTGGTACTGCGCATATCATCTCCCGCAACTTGACGCCGGACAAAACTGGGCGGCCTGAAGGGGGCCACACGTTTGCCGAGTTCGCTCAGATCATGAGAACTGGCGTGGATATGGATCATCTGCATCCAACCTGTCCACCGGGGGTCCTTAATGCGGGCTGCGTGCCAAAGCCCTTTGACGGAGATCTTTTGCAGGTTATGTCATGGATCAATTTTCAAAACATGACTGACCATGACCTCCGCGCCATCTACGAATATCTGGGCGCTATCCCGTGCGTCGCAGGCCCGCCAGCGCCTAGCCCGTTGCACAACGAATGTCCTTAAGGCTGACTCGGAAAAACCGCCCGCCCCCAGGTAATCTCCCTTGGTGCCTTGCATCGCATCGCACTGAGGGAAGTTCTTCGTCCATGCTTCCCTAAATGGAGGCCACTTGGCCGTGTAGTCGCCTAATCGGAAAAGTCAAAATCCATATCGACGATTTCCGCGTTAATCAGGCACTGGCGTTTGATCGACTCCGGTGAATCTTCGACGGTGGTCGTTATTTGATTTTGGCAATGCGTCCTTGGGCGGGATATTTCTGGAACTGCAAGGCGTCGTGGCCAGGGATAACTCGGTCAGGATTGCCGCCCGCCAATTGGATCATGCGTTCTTGGTTCCTAATATTGGCGGCGTGATCCGCATCTGAGAAGGTAGCGCTGGCTTTGTGTTCGGAGAGATTGCGGTAGAGATAGCAGTTGTCGGATGCCATGACGAAGGGAGGATTGCCGTCGACGCGCAGGTATTGCGATGCGTAGGTGTGCCGCCCTCCGGTGTAAGCACGAATGCCAGGAAAGATCTCGACGTCGTCGCCATCGACCAGGTGCAGCCGCCCCGCTGTGTTCAATCTCACGAGTTGTTGCACGTCTTCGGGATCAATGCCGCCATGATTGCCGCCGGGCTGCCAGGCGTCGCCGGTGTAGTAACGGAACTCCTCCTTCTGAATCCATACGGTCGCTTTGGGGAAGAGATCGATACCGCCCAGGTGATCCCAATGAGAATGGCTGACGACGATGTCCGTGATTTCTTCCGGCTGGACGCCGGCGAGCTTCACCGCTTCATCGGGGCGAATGTATTCTGTCGAAGGGAAATCCTTGAGGAAGGTATCGCGGTGATAGCCGCTGTCAAAGAGGATATTGCGACCGCCGCCACGAATGAGCCAGACGACCATGGCGATGGAGATTTTTTCGTCTTTGGGAGCGCCCATAACGAGGCCGGCAACCTCATCTTCAGCCGAGGCGTAGCGAATTGCCTGAATGGAGTATTCGGGAGTGGCAACCTTCGCGGGGGAGAAAGCAGGCAATGCGATAAGTGGAATTAACACAACTGAGAAAAGACGTTTCACGGCATGCACTCCGACACAGAACCGATGGGCCATTTTACCAGCGCTTAGTCCCAGGCGCAGTTATTCCATATCTAACGGATGAATCCGAACTTTATGACAGCTTTTTGCCTAGTCCTGGTAAGTCGCCTAATCGGACATCTGACCGCCAGTAGAGGATACTTGGGACCAGGGATAGTCGGAGGAACGGATGACTGAAACAGTAATCGCCACACCCGTGGTATCCAGCGAGGCCAGATTGAAGGGTCGCGCGCGGGGCGCAATGGTTGGCGCCATCTTTGGCAGTGCCTGGATGTCTTGGGCCGCCGTGTTCGTCCCTACCGCAAGGACCGCCTCTCTGGTGATAGTCACCGTAATCGCGACTTTCCTTATGGGCTGGGCGGCGTCGCGTGTACGAGTAGCTCGCCGCTATAAGAATTCCGCCGCCGACCGCGAACGCTGGGCGTCTATCGCGCCTCTCTTTTGGATCGACACCACAGCGGAATGGGTACTGGGTGCCGGCGCGGTAGCGGCACTCGCTCACTTTGGCCACTACGCCCTAATCCCGCAGTCTCTTGGAGTCATCATCGGACTGCATTTTCTTCCGCTGGCGTGGATACTGAGAGCACCTCGTTATTACATTATGGGGACGGCCATAATTGTGTGTGTGCTCGGCTCGCTTCTCATTCCCGAAGGCAGCACTCGCAATGTCATAGCGTGCGCAGGGATCGGTCTCCCGATGTGGATTACGGCAGTGGCGACCTTGTTGCAAGGCTGAGAGCCATTCCCTTATTCCCAAGAGGATTTATCACAATTGTGGCCGAACTCCTGGTTAGTCGCCTTACCGGACAAGTGGGCGAGCACCGGAATCGGGCAGTTAGTGCCTTTGCGAAGCTCGGGACAGACGGGATGTCTTCTGATATTTGTTTGAGAAAACTCGTTTCGTTTACCAGTACATCAGAGAGAGGGAAACTTCCTGTCTGTTCCCCCGTCCCCCCGGCAGCAAATAACGCAGCATAGGAGGAATCACAGTGCATCCTTTACGCAAACTACGGGAATCCGGTAAGCCTACCGCCGCCCAGATTAGCGAACTGCTTGCCGAAAACATCGTATTCAACAGCCCGATCCTGGTTCGGTCGATTGAGGGGCGTGAAGTCTGCGCGGCGATTTTCGCTCAGTCGAGCGCAACGCGTGGTTCCGGCACCTACACAGCCGAGTTTAAGGTCGATGAGCGCACCACTTTTTTGCGCTGGGTGGGGACCATGGATGGCCACAAGTTCGAGAGCTTGGAAGTCATTGTGGACAACGAGCAGGGGTTGATTGTGGAGCGCACTATTGCTCTCCGGCCGTATCCGGCTCTGAAACTGTTCCGCGACGCCATGTATGCATCGCTCAAGGATAAGCTGCCGCCCGACGTTTGGGACTACCCAACGCCGTAGTGTGACCACGGCGGGGCTTCACTCTCTCCTGGCGGCCACCTTGCTCGCCGATGGGGCGCCTTGCTTCGCCCTCTGCGCCTGCCCCGCCTTGGTCATCAAGCGCGATTGTTCGTACATCTCGATCCACTTCTCGCTCGGAATCGCCGAGATCAGCTTGCCAATCGCTTCGAGCGGCAAATCGTCCGGCGATTCGAAATGAACGCAACACTTTCCCATGTCGAGCTTCTTCCCCGCCGCCTTGAACGCCGCCTTCAGCTGCTCGAGCTGACTCGCACTCCAAAATGCGCCCATCAGGTAGAGCGAGCAGTAGTTCTTCTGGGACGAGAGCGCGACGTAGCAGATCGGCTGCTTGTTGTAAGTGTCTGGATATCGAGATAGGGGGATCGTCCAGCCGATCGTGCCCCAGACAAGGCACTCATCGTAGCCGCGTGGAATGTGCTTGTTCACGAGTGCGCGCACCGTCGCGATCGTCTTCGCACGATCGGCGGGGAGTGAAGCGATGTATTGCGCTGGCGTCTTGACGTTCGATGATGGTTTCACGGATTCGTCGTTTTCCCGAAACGAAGTGTATCACCGAACGTTTGAAGACCAGCGAGCGGCAGGGGCTGCGGCCATCGTCTTTTCAGCAAGATCATTGACTTGAATTATGAAGCTCGGGGATAGAAGATCGGGGACAGACGGGACGTTTTCTGATATTTCTTTGAGAAGACTCGCTTCGCTCACCATCTGAGAGAGGGAAACTTCCTGTTCGTCCCCCGTCGTCCTCTATTTACAAGATAGGATATAAAATTAATAATTCAAAATCAGTTGGCTCTTAGTTCGTTAGTTATGGGGGCACCATGGGCCACGGTTATTGGATGTTTGACTGGTTAGAGGACAACCATTTAACGACTCAGGAAGAAGTCGTTTCCCTTCTGCCGAAGTATGGGGTTATCGAGGATCTGCGGCTCCGGGCTGAGGCTGCGGCGACGAGTGCAGGCGCGCAAGTAGCTGCTGCCCCCTCAATTCTCGCGGGAACAGGCATAGACCTCACGGGTGGACATACCGCATGTCCATCGCCGACTTGCATGCGATTCCAAGTCGATCAGCTCTTTAAGCATGTGTGGCACTATTTCGAGAAAATAGTCGTACGCGACGCTGTCACGCCCGCGCTCCTACAATCCGCTGAAATTCCCCTACAGCATCTTACCGAGACAATCATAGTTCACTCGGCACCATTACTATACCTTCGTGAAATAGGCGCTGAACATCTTATAGAATTCGTCCCCAAAACTGTCTGCTATGAACACCCTGACGCGCACGCGAAAGACGCAGGACTTGAAGGAATTCTCGAGAAGAAACAGCTTCTTATTAAGGAAATATGCTCTGGGTCACAATTGTTCAAAGTGGAGGAAAGCGCTGGAACAATCACTTACCGTCTTCAGACCGCGGCGTTTGCAGATAACGTTTTAATGAAATTCGGCGACAATTTCAGGGAAACACCCGAAGTAATAAAGCAAATCCTTGTAGAAAGAAGTTTTGATGAGTATGTAGCTGACTTGACTGCAGACATTACGGCCGCGAGAGAACTAAAAATGCCACTCGGAACAATTAGACCCCTCCATAGTAAGCTGTTAGCTGCGAGTTCCGCACCAAGTATCGCTGAGGTCGTATTTCAGCTCGATTTACCCATCCTAAATGGACTTTCTCCTAAGCAATTGATCAAACTAAGGCAGGAGGAGCAAGAATCATTCGTTAATTTCCGCAATAGCCTCAAGAAGGCCGTAGCGGATCGACTCAAGACATCTTCCGAAACCAACCCTCACGAGCTTGCTGAAGAGATCCGCCAAGATGTTATCGAGCCTTCACTTTTCGCCATTCGACAAAGGCTAGAGGTCTCGAAAAAAGCGTTGGCCAAGAAGTCGGGCGTGTCTATGTTCTTAGGAGCGATTGGAGCGACATGTGGACTATTGGCCGGACTGGGCCCCGCTGGCGCCTTGGCTGCTGGAACCGCCATTTGTCTTGCAGGGACAAGCAATGCCGCAAGTAAGAGCTTAGAAGAAAGCCATCAAATTGAGTTGGATGGCATGTACTTTCTTTGGAAGGCGTCAGAGCACGCGTCATAGTTGGCACGGAAACTCGGGGACAGACGGGACGTTTTCTGATATTTGTTTCACAAGACGCGCTCGGGTTCCATCGTCGCGCCCCTCCTTCTTCTCTACCACAATCTACGGATCGTAGATATTTGCACACGCGGACGGCGAACCGATGCACCCTGGGCCAACCAATGAAATACCATTGAAGATAACAAGCAGGAAAGATTTCTCGCGAATTTCTTGATTCTTCTCCTGGGCATTCTTTCCAGGATGCTTCTTTTCTTGGGACTCTTTTTCGTTGGAGGTCAAATGAGCAAATCGGCGCGGACGTGGATATGCTTTCTCGGAGTTTGCGCGTACATCTCTTTCGTCGGCTGTGGCAAATCCAAACAGGAAAATGCGGACGCCTCCTCAGGCACCGCCGCCAAGATCTATTCCCTGGAAGATGTCGACAAGGAACTAAAGGACGGCCAAGTGGTCCTGGGCGGCACTCACGACAATGTCCGCGCTTTCTACGCGTCCCATGCCAACTATCACGTCTGCAAAGACGATGAAGCCTTTACTGTGGCGGTGGTTTGGAACCACGAGGTCGACAAACATGCGGACGACCAGTACGTCGTCACGAATTACAATCGCGACGGCTCCATTGGAGCCATGGAAACCGGGCCTCCACAATTCTCGGTCGGCAATCTGGCTTCGTATTGCAGATAGCTTCTTTCGTTGAGCGTCTTGTTTGTAGGAGACCCCAGCACTGACCTTAGTGCTCTTGTCCGCCTATGGAGTACTCTGCCTGGGCGTTTGCTCCGGAACCGGCAGCAGCGCCACCGGTTCGTAACCATAGGTAGCCGTGTAATCCTCTCGCATCACTCGGTACGGCAGATCGTCGCTCGATCCCAGGCACACTTTTGTCTCCTTCAAAACCTGGCTCGCAAATTTCACGTCGTACTCCAGGCATCTGTGGCCATTCACCCGCTGCGTTCCCAGATATTCAATGTGTCCTTCTTCCAGGATCGCGCCGTAGTCCACATAGCCAAGGCTCTTTCCGATTGACATAGCCGCGCATTCCGCGCCTGGAGCCCGCGACGCGCTGAGGGGATGCCAGTCCGGATATGAGTTGTCGGCGGATGCATTTTCCCAACTGCTCGTATTCTTCCCGTACGTTTTCCCGCTTACGAACAGCGTGTCACTCTCCTGATGGGCGCTCGGGCGACCCTGGGAAAGCGAGCCTCCTGTCTCGATTCCCTCCGGAGTTCGGTCTAACGCTTCATGCTCATAAAAATATCGTGCATCGCAGTCCAGCACCTGCGAGCGCTTGACATGCATCATCCTCGCCGGTTCATCAAGCTCAACGGTGAAATGCTTCGTATGCATCGCCTCTTTCTGTGACGCCTGGAAGGCTTTCCGTCCGTCATGCATGAAATTGCAGGAACAGAGAAATGACGCGCAGGCCAGCACGCATGCCACGCTTGATCGCCGCACCATGTTCAACCGCATTTGCACACCTCCGGTTGGAGCTCTTTGAGTCCAATATCAATGGCGATGAAGGGGGCGATGAAGCGGGCGGAACGGATTTTTTCCCGATTCCGTCCCTAATCAGTGGACCGATGGTCCGGTCTTCTCTACCACCACGGCGCCGCTCTTCATGACCCACTTCACTTTGTTGATCGTCACGTTCACGTCCGCCAGCGGATCGCCCTCCACCGCCACGATGTCTCCATAATATCCCGTCGCCACAGCACCAAGATCATTGCTCTTCCCCAACAACTCCGCTGCATTCGTCGTCGCCGTCTTCAACACCTCTTCCGGCGTCATCCCAGCCTTTACAAACCACGCCAGCTCCCGCGTGTTCTCTCCAAACATCGTATAAATCGCGTCCGATCCCATCGCAAACTTCACACCAGCCTTGTGCGCTTTCCTCGCCGTCTCTAAATTCCGTGCAATGAACGCCTTCGTCTTTTCCTGAAAACCATCCGTGTACCCAATCTTCTGCCAGTTATCGAGGTAATAGCGATTGTGGTCGATCGTCGGCACATAAAATGTCCCGCGCTTCACCATCTCCGCTATCGTCGCATCGTCCATGTCCGTCGCGTGTTCAAGCGAGTCCGTTCCCGCGCGCACAGCGTCTCGCGCGCCATCCGGTCCGTACGAATGAATCGCAATCTTCTTCCCAAACTGGTGCGCGGTGTCTACCGCCGCCTTGATCTCCTCATAGTTGAACGTCTGAAATCCCGTCGTATCGTCGTCCGTTCCCGTACTCGCGAACATTTTGATCAAGTCCGCACCCGCCGCGATCTGCTGCCGCACCACGCGGAGCACTTCCGGCACTCCGTCCGCGACCCCACCGGCAGGAGGATTCAATCCAGGCTTATACCGAGTGTTCGTCACTGTTAGCCCGTATCCCACCACGAACATCCGCGGGCCAATCATTTCTCCGCGATTGATGAGATTGCGCATGGCCATGTCCATGTATTGATCGGCGCCAAGATCACGAACGGTTGTGACGCCTGCTTCCAGAGTCCGCATCGCCCCTTTGCGAGCAAGAAACACTTGCACGCCGGGAGGGTTGTCCAGCTGGTTCAGCATCGGCGTGCCGGGCGTTTCCTCCGTGTACTGCGTCATGTGCGTGTGCACGTCGATCAGCCCAGGCAATCCGTAATATTTCGACAAATCAATTACCTGTGCGCCCGCAGGAATCTTTTTCGCGTCCGTCGTCACTTCGCGAATTCGGTCGCCCTCCACAATCACGATCGCGTTTGTCCACACCTTCCCCTTGCCATCCCACAATTTTCCAAACTTTATCGCCTTCACCGGCTTTACCGGCGCACTCTCCTGCGCCAACGTTCTCGTTCCTGAAAACGGGCCCGCCGCCATTGCCAAAACGCACAAACACATCGCCGTCAGTCTGCACACAAACACGCCGCGAAGTTTCATGAACCTCTCCCGTTTGCCAACCCGAAGGAAAAAGCAGCTTCCTCGTCCGCCCCGGCGGACTCGGAATGACAATAGTTCGTCCTTGGAAGTTCTATGCGAGGAAGGGTCTGATTGTCACGAGGATTTCGTATCTTACTGCTGACGACTCGCTGACCTGGAGGAATTACTTGAGGTAAGCCTTGAAGTGGAACCCATCGGCGGCGTCGGCGCAGCTGCGCCTGCTGTCTGTGAGCCCAGCCCCAATTTTTGAAGGGTTAACGCATCGAGTTTTCCCGATGGATTCAATCCATGCGCCGCTTGATACTTTTTCATTGCCTCAACCGTGGAATCGTCCCATTTCCCGTTCGGCGCGCCTGCATACGAACCATCTCTCGCCAGTGCGCTTTGAATTTCAGAAATTCGATCCGCCGTCGGCGTTTTTTGCCCCGGCTGCCGCCGCGAACTCTTTTTTCCTTTTTTCGAAGCGGACTTATGCGCACCGGACGAGCTGGCTGGCGTTTTCTTTTTTGCCGCAGAACTCTGCGTTTGCGCAGCCTCAGCCGATACACCCAGCCCTGCTACAAAAACAAGCAGCAGGGTTGGGAGAACGACTTTTCGGCTGACCATTGTCTTTTGTTTTCGAGTTACTGGACGTTTTCCGCCGGCACTACACCCGGCAAAAATACTGTCAGGATTCGTTCGTTGTCTTGCCGGCGCAGAACTTTGAACACTACGTTCTGTCCGGGCTTGAGCTTGGTAACGGCGGATTTGTAATCCGCAACGGAGCCAACCGGCTGGCGATTCACTTCGGCGATCACATCACCGCGAGCGAATCCAAGATCGTCGGCGAAGCTGGCGGGTTCGACATCGGTGACCAGCACGCCTTTCTGGCCTTCCATACCGACTCGGCTTGCGCGTTCCGGAGTCAGGCTATCCACACGCAAACCAAATTCGGCTGGCGTGGACTCATCGGGCTGAAGATTCATACGTCCAGCAGAGTTCGGGAAGACGCGCGTGCGATCTTCTACAGTCGCCGTCGTTTCCTTCGTTTGTCCGTCGTGAACGTAATTCAGCTTCACTTTGCTGCCAATGGGAGCTTGCGCAATCGGGTTCACCAAATCATTGCCGCTCTTTACGGGTGTGCCGTTCACGCTGGTAATAACGTCGCCGCCCTTCAGGCCGGCCTTCTCCGCAGGGCTTCCAGGCTCGACGCTCATGATGACGACACCGTGTGGCGCACCTAATGACTTGAGCGTGATTGCATTCGTGCCGAGATCCTCCTGGAAGCTGACGCCAATCGAACCGCGCGTCACGCGCCCGTTGGAAACGATCTGGTTATAAACGTTGATCGCGACGGTTGAAGGCAGCGCAAATCCAACGCCTTCATAACCGCGGCTGCCGGTGATGATCGCAGTATTCACGCCAATCACTTCGCCTGCCATGTCCACAAGCGGTCCACCGGAATTTCCCGGATTGATTGCAGCATCGGTCTGCAGGAATTTCTGGAACTGACGTCCAACGCCACCGCGGTCCTTCGCGCTGATGATTCCAGCCGTCACCGTAGCCTGCAATCCAAACGGGCTGCCGATTGCCAAAACCCAGTCGCCCACCTGTACGCCTTCAGAATTTCCGAGCTTCGCCGTCGGCAAGTCCTTGCCCGCATCAACCTTTATTACTGCGAGATCGGTCTCTTCGTCCACGCCGACAACTTTCGCCGTGTACTTGGTGGTTTCCCCATTCAACTGCACCTGAATCTTCGTCGCTTGATCCACTACGTGATTGTTCGTCAAAATAAATCCACGCTTGTCCACAATCACGCCCGAACCCAGGCTGCGTTCTGCCGCGGGAGGCGCATCGCCGCCCTTGCCGTCAAAAAACCGGTCAAAGAAGTCCTGCATGGGGTCATCTTGCTGATCGTCTTGCTGTGGCGCGCGGCGCTTCTTTGCGGAAGGCTTTTTTTCCATCACTTGCGTGGTCGAAATATTCACAACGGCCGGCTCAACACGATTCACGATGCTCGCGAAAGAATTCGATGAAGGAATCGCATCCGGCACAGCTAGCGGTGTACCTTTGCCCGCGAACGTGAATGTTTTCATCGCGGACGTCTTGCCGGAAATCACCGTCCCAATCAAAATCCCAACTACCAAAGTCAATGCTATGGAAAGCCCGGCAATCCATTTCTTTTGCCGCGACGTTCCAGATACTTCCCGCACTTGCTCAGTCATTGTGCCTTGCTCCTATTTCGCCGTGACCGGTTCCCTCTGGGAGCACACCCATGCTCCCCCTACTATAACACTCCATATTGCCTGGAGTTGCCCAGCGCAATCCGCCTATTGCGCTCAAAACACACTGGCCCTACGTTCAGTAGACGAAGGACCGGGGTCGGCTTTGTGGCGTCTCTATCTCAATCCACCTATCTGTTTGACGCACGGGAACAAAAATGTGTTGTCAAACCTCATTCGGACAGCTCCTTTTGAAACACTATTGACTTTCCGGACGGCTTGTCCCATAAATAGAAGAGCCGCGGTTGCGGCGCACGTGGCGATTTAGGGCAACTTGCTCCACGTAAAAAACTGCTAAAGAGCTGTCGAGTTTCCCAGAGCTTTCTGAGACCCTCCCTGCACTCTTTGGCACGGAGGGATTTTTATTTCTTCCCTCCGCGCTGCCCTTCTCGCTTACGACGTTTAATGTGCTCCGCGTTTTTCGCGGTCGTACTCTTGTTTTTGTAGGGGCAGGACTTCAGTCCGCCCGAAGGTGGCTTATGCCGGATCACTATCAACTCCGCTGTCGCGAATGTGGCAAATTCTGGGGCAACACCCCCAAATCGTTTTGCGAAGAGTGTTTTTCCCCGCTCGAAGTCGCTTTCGACTACGATGCTCTAAAGAAAATCGCCCGCAAAGAAAATCTCTCCTCTCGCCCCTTCAGCATGTGGCGCTATTCCGAGTTTCTTCCTCTCCCTGAGGGTTTTACTCCGCCGAATTCCGTCGGCGGAACTCCACTCGTTCGTGCGCGCCATCTCGCCAAACAACTTGGTGTGCAAACTCTCTATGTCAAAAATGACGCCGTCTGCTTCCCTTCACTCTCTTTCAAAGATCGCGTCGTCGCCACCGCTCTCGCCGCCGCACGCCGCTTCGAGTTCAAAACCGTTGGCTGCTCCTCCACGGGCAATCTCGCGAACGCCGTCGCTGCACAATCCGCGCAGCAAGGATTCGACGCTTGCGTCTTCATCCCCGCCGATCTTGAGCCGGCAAAGATTCTCAACACTGCCGTCTACGGTGCACGCATCGTCCGCATCAACGGTAACTACGACCACGTCAATCGCCTTTGCGCGCAAATCGCCGACCGCTTTCAATGGGGCTTGGTCAACGTCAATCTCCGCCCCTACTACGCCGAAGGCTCCAAAACGCACGGCTTTGAAATCGCCGAGCAGCTCGGCTGGACGCTTCCCGATAACGTCGTTGTCCCAATGGCCGGCGGTTCGCTCATCACCAAGATCGCAAAAGCTTTCCGCGAACTGGTTCTTCTCGGCTGGGTGAAGGAAAAGCCCGTGAAATTCTTCGGAGCGCAAGCGACAGGCTGCTCGCCCATTTCCGATGGAGTAAAACGCAACCTCGCCCGCTTTGAGCCGCAAAAACCGCAGACCATCGCTCGTTCGCTCGCCATCGGCAATCCAGCGGACGGCCCATTTGCGATGAAAGAAATTCGTGAGTCAGGAGGCTGGGCCGAAGACGTTTCCGACCCGGAAATTGTGGACGCAATTCAATTGCTCGCGGAAACCGAAGGCATCTTCGGTGAAACCGCCGCAGGTGTAACAGTAGGCGTAACGCAGAAATTAATTCAAGCTGGACGCATCGGTCCGAACGAAACCGCCGTCGTCTGCGTCACTGGAAACGGACTCAAAACCACAGACGCAATTGTTTCCGAATATCCGTTGACCGAAGCCATCGCGCCACGCCTCGACGCCTTCGAAGCATATCTTGACGCTCAACTCGCAACTTCAGCTGCTGTTGGAAGAGTTTGATTTTATTTTCAGGAGAACGAAATTATGTCCGTAACGATTGAAATCCCCACGGCGTTCCGACGTTTCACCGACGGCACGCCGAAATATTCCTGTAGCGCCACAACCATTGCCGAGGCGCTGAACGTCCTCACCACGCAATTCCCCGGTCTCGGGAAACACGTGCGCGACGATCAGGGCCAGATCCGCCAGTTTTTAAATGTCTATCTAAATGAAGAGGACATCCGCTTCCTCGGCGGCGAATCTTGCTCTCTCAAGGATGGCGACCGTGTCTTGCTCGTCCCTTCCATCGCCGGCGGCTCCCATAGCTGACAGTTGACTTTTGGGCTGAAGATTATGCATCGCCACTTATTCAAGGGACTTCTCGCGGCTCTAATCGTTGGTTTAGTCGGTCTCTATGCGCTTTTCTGCCATTTCTATTTTATTTCTCTGCTCGCTCTTGTGTTTTCCGGGGTTGAGTTCGTTTCTTCCCTAGATCGCGTCATCCGGGCACGATCGCAAGATCTCTTCCAGAGAAATGCCCTGTTCGTCGATCGCGAAACCTCCTTTTTCTGGCTTGGTGCTCTCTTGGGTTCCGCACTATCGCCTCTCCTTATTATCGGAACGCTGACTCTCCTTCTAAATAAAACGTACGGTTGAGGTGCGCCGACTTTCAGGTGAAAGACAACACTTTGGCCATCTGATCCGAAATCCGTGAGTCACGGTTTTTCCCACATGCCGCTTGCGGCTGATCTGAAGATCGCGTCAATCACTTTCATATTCGCGATTGCGTCTTCGAGGGGCACCGGAACTTCCGTGTTCTCGCGAATCGCTCTCGAAAACGCGTCTCCTTGAATTGTGTACTGGTCCGCCGCAGGAATCATCTCCACTTCGCTCTTCCCACCCGCAAATTCCATTCCATCAGAAATCGTAAGAGTCAGCGGCTTGTTTGTTGGCGCGTTAAATGGAATCTCCACGTCAATCCGTCCTGCTGTTCCAAGCAATGTCATTCGCTGAAAATAATTCGTCTGCGTCCCGCAACTGAAAATGGATTGCCCCGCTGAAAACTCCATCACCGCCGACGCCATCCTGTCTGTTCCAAATTGCGGGTCATTTTCCACCGTGCCCGCAACGCGCTTTGGCTCTTCGCCGTAAATCCACCGTGACAGCGTAATCGGATAGCAGCCGATATCGAGCAATCCCCCGCCGCCCCATTCCACTCTGTGCCGCACATTTTTTGCGTCGCGATTGAAGTAACTGAACACCGTCACAATCGTCTTCAACTCCCCGATTTTCCCGCTGAGCACAAGCTCTCGCACCCGCAGCCATTGCGGGTAAGTCTTCACCATAAACGCTTCGCCAATTTTGACGCCCGTCCTCGCCCGTACCGCAAGCAACGTCTCCGCTTCCGCAGCATTCAACGCAATCGGCTTCTCGCACAACACATGCCTTCCCGCTTCCGCCGCTTTCGCTGTCCACGGCACATGCAAATGATTCGGCAGCGGATTGTAAATCGCTTCGATCTCTTTATCGGCGAGCAATTCCTCATAAGAGCCGTAAGCCTTCGCGATTCTCATTTCTTTCGCAGCGGCTTCCGCTTTTTTCAAATCCCGCGAAGCAATGGCGCTAATCTCGCTCCAATCGCCTTTTTGCATCCCGGGGATCACTTTTCGCGTAGCGATGGACGCCACTCCCAGAACGCCCCACTTCACCTTGTTTGCGTTTCCCATCACCCATTTCCTTTTGTCAGTTCAAATTTTGTCCGACACTATCTCACATCTCGCAGTATCATTCTGCGCCCGCTGCTACTTCCCTTTCGGAGAGGTTTTCATGCGCCGCTCGATGTTTCTATCTCGTCTCTCGCTACTCACACTCTTATCGCTGCCTCTGATAGCGCATCTCGCCTCCGCGCAAGTGGTGCCTGCGCCAGAATTTTCCGTTTCCTTTCCAAAGGAACGCAGCGCCGTTCCCCTCGATGGCCGCGTCTTACTTTTGCTTTCCACCGATCCCTCCGGCGAACCGCGCAACCAAATCAGCATCTCCTATAAGACGCAAATCGTCTTTGGCATTGACGTGGACCAGCTTCAGCCAGGCCAAGCCATGATCGTCACCGATACCAACGCTTTCGGTTATCCCGTCCGCTCTCTCCATGACGTGAAGCCCGGCGAATACTATGTGCAGGCTCTGCTGCACCGCTACGAAACGTTTCACCGAGCCGACGGCCACACCGTCAAGCTTCCCATGGACCGCGGCGAAGGCCAGCATTGGAACAGCGCACCCGGCAATCTCTACAGCAAACCGCAAAAAATTACCGTTAGCTCTTCCACAAAGCTCTCCATTTCTCTCGACCAGGAAATTCCTCCCATCGATCCTCCCAAGGACACGAAATACATTCGTCACCTGCACATCCAATCGCAGCTCCTAACAAAATTCTGGGGCCGCCCCATGTTCCTCAGCGCCAACGTCCTCGTTCCAGAAGGGTTCGACGAGCATCCCAATGCGCGCTTTCCGTTGATGATTTCCGAAGACCATTTCAATCATGATTTTGAGGGATTGCGCACGGAACCGCCCGATCCGAATCTGAAGCCTGACTATTCCGAACGCTTCCACATCTCCGGCTACAACCGCATCCAGCAGGAAGAGGAATACAAGTTTTACCAAACGTGGATTTCAAAAGATTTTCCGCGTTACCTCGTAGCCCAAATCAATCACGCAAATCCCTATTACGATGATTCCTACGCCGTCGATTCTGCCAATCTCGGCCCATACGGTGAAGCCATCGAAACCGAACTGATTCCCGCCATCGAAAAACAGTTTCGAGCAATCGGCCAGGGCTGGGCGCGCTTCGTTTACGGCGGTTCAACGGGCGGCTGGATTTCGCTCGCCGTCCAAATGTTCTATCCCGATCATTACAACGGCGCGTTCGTCGCTTGCCCCGACCCCGTCGACTTCCGCGCCTACACCAACATTAATTTGTATACAGACACGAACGCCTTCTATTTGCAGGGACCGAATACGCAGATGGTGCAACCCTCATATCGTAACTATCTCGGCCAAACGCTCGCCACCACGCAGTCCGTCAATCAATACGAACTCGCGCTCGGCTCGCATGCGCGTTCCGGCGAACAATTCGACATCTGGCAAGCCGTGTACGGGCCCGTCGGCTCAAACGGTTACCCGCAGCAAATTTTCAACAAGGAAAGCGGCGAAATCGACCACAAAGTCGCCGAGTACTGGAAGGAACACTATGACCTAAGCGCAATTCTCCAGCGAGATTGGTCAAAGCTCGGCCCCAAACTGCAAGGCAAGCTGCACATCTACGTCGGCAGCGCAGACAATTACATGCTCAACGACGCCGTCTATCTGCTTGAAGATTTTCTGAAGACCACCACGAATCCGCCCTACGACGGCGAAGTAAAATACGGTGACAAAGCCGAACATTGCTGGAATGGCGACCCAAACTTGCCGAACTATCTCTCACGCCTGCATTACAACACGCAATACTTACCCAAAATTCTCGAACGCATGACCAAAACCGCGCCCCCCGGCGCCGACCTCTCCTCTTGGCGCTACTGAGGTCTTGCGGCTACATTTTTAGAACAGTGCCAGTCGGCTCGTCTGTCGGTGAGTCGAGTTCTGCGAGAAATAGTTTTTTGATGCGCGCCACGGTTTCGATTGGGTCCAAGTTCATGTCCTGCTTGTATCCATTGGCAACGTGACGGGCGAGATCGGCAAGCACAATTCCCCACGCCGAAGGGTCTTCCCATGTGCCTATTCTCAGGCTTACGTGCTGGCCCTTATTAGCCACCCACACTCGCGCCAGTTCGAATGACTTCTCGTCGCGCAAGGCTTCCTCTGGAATCGCCAGTTGGTTCGTCGCACCCATCTCTCGCCTCTCATTTCCCGCCGAGAATCTAAAGCAATCGCCGCTGTGCGCTCTCAAGCTCCAGCAGTTTTTTCTTGTTCTCAATTCCCCCGCCAAATCCTGTCAAACTCCCATCGCTCCCAATCACTCGATGGCACGGCACAATAATCGGTATTGGATTCTGCCCATTTGCAGCACCTACCGCGCGCACTGCCTTCGGATCTCCAATTTTTTTCGCCAGCTCGCCGTAAGAAATCGTCTCCCCATACGGAATCGTCTGCAGCATCTTCCAAACGCGTTTCTGGAACTCAGTCCCTTCCATTAATAACGGAATATCGAACTCCCTCAACGCACCGGCAAAGTACTCTCGAAGCTGCCGCATCACGTCCACAAAAAACGCCGCATCCTCTCTCCACTCCGCAGCAGGCGCCTCGTTTTTCCTTCCGCGCACAAACCATACCGTCCGCAGCCCCGTCTCCTCGCCCACCAGCCGCAGCGTGCCCACAGGGCTTTCCATCGTCGCGTAATAAATTCGTCCCATCGTAGCTCCTCGCTTTTCGCTGGCTTCCCCGGTCCTCGCTGTATAGAATCATTCTATCGGCAGTCATTCAAGCACACGCCAACGGTGAATCATGTTCCACATGCCAGTCGCTGTCACACTCTAACCGCCTCCCGGCGGAATTCGTTTTATCCCGCTTCTACCAGATAATATCTTTCGAACCGCGCAAGCCTACGCGCTCGCGCAGAAAGCATGCGTTTCTCCATGTCGTCGCCTGAACAATCCGTAGCATTGCCCGTGCCGTCGATTTGGAAGTCCATTTGGGAGGGCCTTGCCGGTTCACACCAGGACTACACCGTAGGCAATCTTAATCGCGCCATCATCCTCCTCGCCATTCCCATGGTTTTGGAAATGGCGCTCGAGTCGCTCTTCGCCGTAGTCGACATTTTCTGGGTCGGCCGCCTGGGCGCAGACGCCGTTGCAACTGTAGGCCTCACTGAATCTTTGCTCAGTCTCGTATTCGCCGTCGGCCTCGGTCTCAGCCTCTCCACCACAGCCATGGTCGCGCGCCGTATCGGAGAAAAAGACCCCAAAGCCGCCGCCATCGCCGGCGTGCAAGCCATCGCTCTTGGACTCGCCGTTTCTCTCCTCGTCGGCATTCCCTGCATTTTCTTCGCCCCGAATCTTCTTCGACTGATGGGCGCATCGCCACAAATCGTCCAAACCGGCTCAGGCTACGCCCGCATCGCGCTCGGCGGAAGCGGCGCAATTCTCTTACTTTTTCTAAACAACGCCATCTTCCGCGGAGCAGGTGACGCCGCCATCGCCATGCGTCTCCTCTGGGTCTCCAACATCATCAATCTCATCCTCGACCCGTGCCTCATCTTCGGTCTCGGCCCATTTCACAAATTCGGCGTCACCGGAGCCGCCCTCGCCACCTTCACCGGCCGTAGCATTGGCGTGCTTTATCAGTTCTATCGCTTGCTGCGCGGCTCCGAACGCATTCGCATTCTCCGCGAACAACTCCATCTTGATTTCGCAGTTCTCTTCCGCCTTGTGCGCGTTTCGCTCACCGGCATTCTCCAATTCGCCATTGCCCACACCAGTTGGATCGGCCTCGTCCGCATCGTCAGCGTATTCGGCTCCGCCGCGCTCGCCGGTTACACCATTGCCATCCGCATCCTCATCTTCATCATTCTTCCCTCCTGGGGACTCAGCAACGCCGCCGCCACACTCGTCGGCCAAAATCTCGGCGCTAAGCAGCCCGAGCGGGCCGAAAAATCCGTCTGGCGCACCGGTCTCTATAACATGATTTTTCTGGGAGTCGTCGGCGTCTTCTTCATCCTCTTCGCCGAACCGGCTATTCGTCTCTTCACGCACGACCCGGAAGTCGTTCCCCTGGCCGTCTCCGCACTGCGTATCTTCAGCTACGGCAACATCGGCTACGCCTACGCAATGGTCATGTTGCAAGCCTTTAACGGCGCCGGCGATACCATCACGCCCACCATCGTCAATTTCTTCGCCTTCTGGATGCTGGAAATTCCGCTCGCTTATTTCCTCGCCATCCACACTTCCATGCAAGCCCATGGCGTCTATTGGTCCGTCGTCGTGGCCGAAGCCTCCATGGCCGCCATCAGCATCATTCTCTTCAAACGAGGCTACTGGAAACGCCAAAAAATCTAGCGCCGTTCTGCTGTCTGCGTAGGGGCACGATACATCGTGCCCTCTTCGCTGCCTGGCTTTGTAGCGCCGTTCCTTTAGGGCGGCATCTTCTCGTCTGATCCCCTCGGACCACCTTACCCATAGATACAGCATTCACCCGGTTGTTTGCCGATTCCCCTCAACCTATGCTCGCCGCCATAACTTACTCCCGCGAGTTAGTTCAGGAGCAGCATCCATGGGAGACCAATTCGAAATCCTTACAACCCTCTTCGAATTCTTCGCGTTTGCTCTTTTGGTAGTCGTCAGCGGAGCCGTTCTCTTCCTTCTCTTGGTCTGGTGGGACGACGCCATCGGAGAATTCAGGCCAAAGCTCCCATCACGCGAACGTCGCCGCCGCGCCTCAATCCCCCTCACCAAAATCGCCTGAGCGGCGTGCCTGAAACTTGGATTTGACGACAATTCAGGAATTAAATCGTCGTTTGTTTGCTTTTGATTGGCCGCGAACCGGTGATGAGGATGTCCACCAGTCTCCTGGCGCTTTGCTGCCAGTCCGGGCCGGACGCCACATTGGAGACGCCAATCAAAGCCCGAAGTAGATCGAATGGGGCGAGGTCTCTTCGTATCTCGCCGCTCTTGATGGCACGCTCTACCAGTGCCTCAATCGCCCCGCTCAATTGACCGCGGGAAGCTTCATACAGTTTCGAGGGGCCTCCGACGAGCGTATTCAACGCAGGGGCGATGATGTGTTTCGCCGCGATGTAGTCTACGAACAACAACATCCAGGCTCGCAACGCCTCCATCGGGCGCATGGTTTGAGCGAACTTACGCTCGGCTGCGGCTAGCTTTTCTACCTCGCTGTGGTAGACCGCCTCAAGAAGCGAGTCGCGCGTGGGAAAGTGGCGATACAACGTTCCCGCCCCAACACCCGCCTGCTTGGCGACGTCGTCCAGGCTCGTGCTTGCGCCGGACCGGGCGAACGCTTCCTTCGCCACTTCCAGAATGCGCTCGCGATTGCGTTGCGCATCCGTGCGGGGCTTTCGCTGAGCAGATTGGGAACGCTTCTTTCGCATACGCAAAAAATCCATGTAACCGGAGACTATCTCCGATTATCTAACTATTCGGAGACACTCTCCGTTTTACCGGAATCGTCGTGATTCGTCAATGTCGATTGCGCTAGAACGGAATTTGAAGGAGGCAGGCATGGCCAGCACAGGGAGTAAGAAAATGGCAAGTGTATTTGGGGCTACATCTACAACAGATGAGGTTTTGTCAGGAGTGGATTTGCGTGGCAAGCGGATTCTTGTTACGGGCGTTTCGGCGGGACTCGGCGTGGAGACGGCCCGGTCGCTGGTCGCGCACGGAGCGCAGGTGGTGGGCGCAGCACGGGATTTAGCGAAGGCCGAAGTGGCAACGGGTGAGGTGCGGAAAGATGCGGCGGCAAACGGCGGAAGTTTTGAATTGATCGAGCTCGACCTGGCCAGCCTCAAAAGCGTTCGCGCTTGCGCCGACGCACTGCTGGCGGCGGGCAAACCATTCGACGTGGTCATCGCCAACGCGGGAGTGATGGCAACGCCGTTTACCTACACAGCGGACGGCTTCGAGATGCAGTTCGGAACGAATCATTTGGGCCACTTCGTTCTGGTTAACCGGATTGCGCCTCTTATCCGCGACGGAGGGCGGCTAATCAACTTGTCGTCCGCGGGACACCGTTATTCGAATGTAGATCTGCAAGATCCCAACTTTGAGCGCACACCGTACGAACCTTTCGTTGCATACGGCCGCTCGAAGACGGCGAACATTCTTTTTGCAGTTGCGTTCGACAAGCGGCATCGCGGACGTGGCGTGCGCGCTGCGGCCGTGCATCCGGGCGGCATACAGACTGAACTGGGGCGCTACGCGGACCCGGGGCGCATTGAGAAGCTGGTCGCGCAAATCAATGAGCAGCTTGCGGCACAGGGCAAGGGGCCTTTCCAGTGGAAGACGATTCCTCAAGGAGCCGCAACTTCCGTGTGGGCCGGGGTCGTTGCCTTAGCGGATGAGATCGGCGGGCGCTACTGCGAGAACTGCCACGCCAGCAATATCGTTCCGGACGACGCTACGATCACCGTGGTCAGCGAAGGCGTGCGCGCCTATGCACTCGATTCGAACACTGCGGAAGCGCTCTGGAAGAAAAGCGAAGAAATGGTTGGAGAATCGTTTTAAAGGTCACTCGCCCACTTTCAAAAATGGCGAAGGAGCGATTTATGAAAGTATTTGTTACGGGAGCAACGGGCTTTATCGGTTCAGCCATCGTTCAGGAGTTGATCGAATCGGGCCATCAGGTGCTCGGTCTTGCTCGCTCCGATGCCGGCGCCAAGTCTCTTATCGCTGCTGGTGCGCAAGTGCACCGTGGTGATCTTGAAGATCTGGAAAGTCTGCGCAGTGGAGCAGCAATGTCGGATGGCGTGATTCACACGGCCTTCAACCACGACTTCTCGAAATTCGCGCAAAACTGTGAGGCAGACCGGCGTGCCATTGAGATGCTCGGCACAGTGCTTGCCGGCTCCCACCGGCCGCTGCTCGTCACCGGCGGGCTCGCGCTCCTGGCGTCGGGCCGCATTGCGACCGAGGAAGATGCGCCTGTTCCTCCTTCCGCCTCGTATCCCCGCGCGTCGGAGGTGACGGCCGCGTCGCTGGTGGCAAACGGGGTGCGAGCATCGGTGGTCCGCCTTCCGCAAGTCCACGACCGAGTGAAGCAAGGTCTCGTCACCTACCTGATCGCAATGGCTCGTGAGAAGGGTGTCTCGGCGTATGTGGGCGACGGGCTCAACCGCTGGCCCGCAGTGCATCGGCTCGATGCTGCTCGTCTCTACAGGCTTGCGCTTGAGAAAAATTCCGCAGGAGCCCGGTATCACGCGGTGGCCGAAGAGGGCGTGCCGCTTCGAGACATCGCTGAAGTCATTGGCCGCCGCCTGAATGTACCGGTTGTCGCCAAATCCCCCGGGGAGGCTGCCAGTCATTTTGGTTGGCTCGAGGGCTTCGCAGGTCTCGACTCCCGGGCCTCAAGCGCGCAAACCCAGGAACGGCTGGGATGGCACCCAACGCAGCAGCCTGGGCTAATTGCCGATCTCGACCAAGCCGACTACTCAAAGCCTGAACAGGGGCGGGTAGCGCAGCCTTAATGCCTGGAGATTTCTAGGGTAATCTACGCTTTCGGGTTTTGAAAGCGTGAGGCTCTTGGCTGCCTATCCGGCTGAAGCGGCAGCCGCTTTCGAGAGGTTCGCGAGATAAGCATCAACCTCATTCAAAGCATCTTGCTGCGCGGTAAGGGCCACGTAGCCATCGGGACGGACCAACCAGATGCCGTGATCCGCATAGGGCGTCCGCGGCGATGATTCAAGAAATGACGAATACTTCGAAAGTAATAACCTCGATGCTGGCGTATCGTTCGCGAACAACGCAAAGCGAGGGCTATTTCCCGAGCCCACTGCCGGCTCGTCGTCGCGAATCGGCGCGCGTTCACCAGGTTTCGGGCCGCCGCCTACATTCGCCAAATGTGCGTTTAATGGACTCCTTGGATAGCCGATCGCCACTTCAGTCATGGAATCCGCGAGGGCATGTTGGACCGCGGACAGCCCAAACATAAAGTGACCGGCAAGATTGCGGATGCTCTGGAGCGTAGAATTCTTAATTGTTGCCACAGCGGTCAGCCGACCGGCCAGCTTCAGTACTTCGTCGCCCACCAGACTGCGTTCAGGACTGTAACTGTCCAGAAGACGGTCGCCGCAGGAATTGCGGATCACCAGCGCTAGCTTCCACGCGAGATTGAACGCGTCCTGCATCCCGGTGTTCATGCCTTGGCCACCGGCTGGACTGTGAACGTGGGCAGCGTCACCAAGGAGGAAGATGTGGCCCGCGCGATACTCGGCAACCTTGCGGCCGTTAATCCTAAAACCAGCGAGCCAAATCGGATCGAAGGCGGTCAAGCCTCCCGGTCCACGTCGATCAATGATCGACTGGACCTGCTCCAGAGTCGGAGTCGGAGGGAGCGCACCGGAGGTCACAGGCAAATCGGCGAGAACTCGATAGCGCCCCGGTGAAATGGGGAAGATGACGAACGCGCCGTCTTTATGCCAATGGATCGAAGCTTCGGTGTCGGGAAACGGATAGCCCTTCAAATGAACGTCCGCGAGCATCCAGTCACTGTTGAGGGTTTCGCCCGCGAAGGGCACGCCCATCGTGTGCCGCACGACACTATGAGCCCCATCGCATCCGAGCAGCCAATTCGCCGATGCCGTCTCCTTCCGTCCATCGGTATGACGGAGGATAGCTTCGACACCTGCTTCCGTTCGTTTGAACTCGAGAACTTCAACTTGGCGTTCGACAGCGACTCCAAGCCTTTGTAAACGTTCCTCGAGAAGACGCTCGGTTTCAGACTGCGGAAGCATCAAGCCATACGGATAGGGGCTTTTGACAGAATCCGTAGTGACGCGGCCCATGGGCTGGCCCTCCCCCGCCACGAAATTCACCGCCCGCATTTTGAATCCGGCCTCTACAAATGGAGCTGCTCCTCCGGGTCCGCGGTCCAACAACTCAAGGGTTCTGCTCCACACAACCAGGGCCTTGGATTTGTCGGTCCTCCGCGCCGCCTTGTCGACGATGCGAATTGCAATGCCGAAACGTGCAAGCTCGGAGGCTGCAGTCATTCCGACCGGCCCGGCTCCCACAATCAAAACTTCGGGCTGCATCGTATCCTCCTCCATGTATTTGGAATCCTGTGGCCCCAGGCGGGATTCAAACCGTAACTCCTGCTATCGGCCTCGAACATACGCCCCTTGGTCAAATTCGACTAGGCTCTGTGTGACAAGCGCTCGGTCCGAACCAAGTGGTCAGCGCGTCGGCGAGCCCCATCTGAGTCAGGTCTCCCACCCAGGCCACGTATCCGTCGGGCCGAATCAACACGGCGGTGGGAGCGGTGACCGCCCCGATCGTCGGAAGCTCCCACGTGCCAATGTACTTGGCGTCGACCAGCTTTACGCGATCCGCCCATGGAGTGATGTCAAAGCCGCCGGGCTCACCGAAGTTGAGTAGCACCGGCCGGGCATTGTGCAGCAGTGTGAAGACCCGCAGCGGGCCGTCGGCGGTAACCAGGTCGAGATCGGGCATGCGGCGTCCGAGCAGCGGGTGCCCCTCGCCGAGATCGTAATGAATGTCCAGACCGGACATCATCGCGAAGTATTGCTTGCGAGGCCCATCCATCTGCAGCAGCTCGGACAGCATCTCGCGCAAGGCCCCAATATGATCGTCACTGCGGTCGACCGCGGTGAGCGCCATGGTGTTCCGCAACACGCGGGCACCGACTGGGTGCCGCTCGGCATGGTATGTCTCCAGAAGGCTCTCCGGCGATGTCCCATGAACCACCTGGGCGAGCTTCCAACCCAGATTTACTGCGTCCTGGACGCCGATGTTGAGTCCCTGTCCACCCTTTGGGGAGTGCACGTGTGCGGCATCGCCGACGAGAAGCACGCGTCCGTTCCGGTAGGATGCTGCCTGCCGGGCCATATCGGTAAACCTGGAGATATAAGTGGCGCTACGAAGACCGTAATCCGTCCCGTAGACCGCGATGAGCGCCTCGCGGACGTCGCGGAGGGTCGGCTCGTCGTGCTGCACAACATGCTGTTCATTCACCACGACGCGCACGCACTTGCCGTTCTCGATTTTGGCCAAGGCGTTGATGCCCCTTTCAGTTCGGCGGATGCCCCACTCGGGTTCTTTGGCCATCTCGACTTCGGCAATCAAGTAGCTGGTTGACGGATCCCACCCTGGGAAGTCGATACCGGATTTCTTGCGGATCAGGCTGCGCCCCCCGTCGCACCCGACGAGATACTTCGCTCGTAACGATCGGCCGTCGGAAAGCTCGATATCGACGCAGGTGTCCTCCTGTGCGAAACCCGTCACCTCATGTCCGCGATAGATCGTCACCGCCAACTCGCCGACCCAGTCGGCCAGGATGCGCTCGATGCGCGTCTGCCAGAGCGCGAGAAAGTAGTTGTGGCGAGTCGGCAGGTCGCTGATGTCGAGAGTAGTATCGGCGAAGGGTGCTCTGCGAACCACCTGCCCTTGCGAAACAAAGCGATCGGCTATCCCCCGCTGATCGAGTACCTCGGTCGTGCGCGAGTGCAGGCCGCCTGCGCGCAAACCAGCGAGGTCTTGGCTGGCGCGCCGCTCGACAATAGCGACGTCGATCCCCGTCAACGCCAACTCGCCCGCCAACATCAGCCCTGTCGGACCTCCTCCTGCAATCACTACCGCATGTTCGGTCATTTCGTGCCTCCCATCCCGTAGGTTCTCGCTGGGCTGGGGAGTATGCAGCACGACTCGGGTCTTGCCGCAAGTCCCCCGGTGTGCCGTATACTGGAAGTAGATAGGGAGGGGCTACTCTCCTTCACTCACTGCTCGAATTACCTACTTAATATCTATTGACTTGATAACATAAGAATGCTACCATTCCGCATGTTAGGGGCGCCCCGCTGCGAGTTTTCCTCTCGAATCGTTTTTTTCTATCCCCTTTGTTTTGATATTCCTGCAAAACCCTCTTCCTGTATCTCCTTTCCCTTGATAATCATGCAAAATACCCCGGAGGTGGGGGTACCTCAACACTCTGAGGGAGAAAATTCACTAATAAGTCTTTTGTTTGCCACTCTTACGAAAATGAGCATCCGACGAAGGATGCTCATCCTGAGCGACCATCGGGAGCCGAAGGACCTCAGCATGTTGCAGCCGAATCCTAGCCTTATCCACGGCTATAAGTTCCCTATTTGCCACTCTTACGAAAACAACCGGGGTGTACCCCAATTATTCCCATTCTGGAACGCCACTGGTCACTCTTACCCCGAGCAAACTCGTGGGACCGCTTTCTTCCCTCTCCATTTTTGCCGTCGCCTCGTCTCGGTGCTAAACTCCCTTTGAGAAAAGACATGCCACCGAAAACTCTGTACGAAAAAATCTGGGATTCACACCTCGTTCATCAAGAAGCAGGCAAGCCCGCCATCATTTACATCGACCGGCACCTGATTCACGAAGGCACTTCCCCACAAGCCTTCGCCGGGCTCAAAGCCGAAGGCCGCCAAGTTCGCCGTCCCGATCTCACCTTCGCCGTAATGGATCATTCCGTCCCCACCACAAGCCGTACGCTCCCCATCGTGGACACCGACGCGCGCCTCCAGTTTGAAGCCCTCGAAAAAAATTGCCGCGAAACCGGCGTTCGTCTGTTCGACATGAACAGCAAAAATCAGGGCATCGTTCACATCATCGGACCCGAACTTGGTATTACGCAGCCTGGCCAGACTGTCGTTTGCGGCGACAGCCACACATCCACTCACGGCGCATTCGGAACGCTCGCTTTCGGTATCGGCACAAGCGAAGTCGAGCACGTTCTCGCGACGCAATGCCTCGTGCAAGGGAAATCGAAGACGCTGCACATTCTCGTTCACGGCAAACGTCCGAAAGGCGTCACTGCAAAAGACATCATTCTCGCCATCATCGGCAAAATCGGCATCGGCGGCGGCACAGGACACGTTGCGGAATACGGCGGCGAAGCCATCCGCGACCTTTCGATGGACGGACGCATGACCGTCTGCAACATGACGATTGAAGGCGGCGCTCGCGCTGGAATGGTCGCGCCGGATGACACAACGTTCGCCTATCTCGAAGGCCGGCCGTTTGTTCCACGCGGCAAGGAATTTCAGGAAGCAGTCGACCGCTGGAAACTACTGCACTCCGATGGCGACGCAAAGTTCGATATGACCATCGAACTGCAAGCCGAACAGATCGCGCCGCAAGTCACTTGGGGCACCAATCCAGGCATGGTCGCCAGCGTAACGTCGCGCGTTCCCGATCCACACGACTTCAAGGATCCGAACGATCGGAAAGCCACCGAAAGCGCGCTGAAATATATGGGCCTGAAACCCGGCACACCCATCGTGGACATTCCCGTGGACCGCGTCTTCATCGGCTCCTGCACCAATTCCCGGCTCGACGATCTTCGCGCTGCGGCGCATCTCGTCGAAGGCAAGCACGTCGCGAAATCCATCAAACAAGCGCTTATCGTTCCCGGCTCACGCGGAATCAAAGCCGCCGCCGAAAAAGAAGGCCTCGACAAAATTTTCACCGACGCCGGTTTCGAGTGGCGCGACGCAGGCTGCAGCATGTGCATCGGCATGAACGCAGATGTGCTTCCGCCGCACGAGCGCAGCGCCAGCACCTCCAACCGCAATTTTGAAGGCCGCCAGGGCCGCGACAGCCGCACACACCTCGTCAGCCCCGTAATGGCCGCTGCCGCTGCTCTAGCCGGCCACTTCGTCGACGTCCGCTCCTACGACGTCGCCCACGTGGAGTGAAGCAATCGGAGCATTTGTGACTAGGATTCGCAAAATTAGATGGATCGGCTGGGCCCTCCCAATTATTTCTGGAGCGATCATTTATGCCGATCTTGCTTCCGGCCACATCGCGAAATCGATGGTCTGGACAGTCGTCGCACTCGCGCTGGCAACATTTGGTTTGGGCCTTTATATATGGGCGAGCACCACTCCCGGTGAACCTGTTTTTATGTTTAGTAGCCGCAAGCCTTCTTTGCGACTGAGTGCCGTCTTCTTCGGTGCTTTGACAGTTTGCGCTGTTGTGCTTGTTAAGATTACTTTCTTCGATCCACAGAGGAACTGGTGGAAAGACTTTCGCAGTGCAGTCTTTTCGATCGTTATGCTCGTTACCTACTGGGTGTTTATTACACTCGTCCGTTATTTGCGCGACCGTGGGCGGAATTCGACTGACATTCAAATGAAGGTGGGGAATTCTCAGCGATGAAACCATTCATCACACACTGCGGCTTGGTTCTTCCTTTGGATCGCGTAAATGTGGACACCGATCAAATGGTGCCAAAACAATTTTTGAAAGCGCTCACACGCGAAGGCTTTGGCCGAATTCTTTTTTACGACTGGCGCTATACGCAGCCGGGCGAAATACCGAATCCCGATTTCATTTTGAATAAGCCGGAATACAAAGGCGCAAGCGTTCTTCTCACGCGTGCGAATTTTGGCTGCGGTTCGAGCCGCGAGCATGCTCCGTGGGCGATCGGCGACTACGGTTTCCGCGTCATTCTCGCCCCCAGCTACGCGGACATTTTCTACAACAACTGCTTCAAGAACGGGATTCTTCCTGCCGAACTCACCGAAGCACAAATCGATGACCTTTTCCGCCGTTCCGACTCGGAAAAGGGATACGCGCTCAGCATCGATTTGCCAAATCAAACCGTCAGCGACAACCACGGCCTCGTGTACAAATTTGAAATCGCGCCTTCGCGCAAGGAAGTCCTGCTGAAAGGCCTCGACGACATCGGCACCACGCTGCAGCATGTTTCGGCGATCGATGACTACGAAAAAAAACACGCGGCCACCGCTACCATGTTTGAAGCTGTGGACGTGAAAAATTACAGCTAGGCCGTCTTCATCGGCTCAGAAGATTCCGGAGCAGCAGCGGGGCCGAGCAGTTCAGCGATTAAAATTCCAGCAAGCACGAACGCAGCGCCGAAAATCGCGCGCATCGCCAACCGCTCGCCAAGAAAAATATACGAAGTCAAAACCGCAAACACCGGCTCTAACGTAAAAAGAATCGCTGCGTGGCCCGGTGTCGTGTATTGCTGAGCCCAAAGTTGAATCGAAAACGCAACCGCCGTCGCGAAAACGGCGCAGATGGAAATGCCAAGCAGCAGAGACCAACTGGGAACAAACCGTACTGGCTGCCAGCGAATCGCAGCGGCGATTCCCGTCATGATCCATGCCATTCCCGCACAAGCGATCACTTGCAGCACGCTCAATGCCGACGCGGAATGCTGCTTCGTATATTCGCTGACCAGAATAATGTGCACGGCATAAGACGCAGCCGCAACGAAAGTAAGGACATCGCCTTTATTAAGATGAGCGACACCTTCCGCAGGAATCGTCAAATAGTAAAGTCCGAATCCTGCGGCGAGCGCACCTGCATAGACCCAAATGGTTAAACGATGTCCCCAAAAGATTCCGAAGAGCAGCGGGACGAGAACCACGCTGGAGCCGGTGACAAATCCGGAATTGGATGCGCTTGTATATTGCAAGCCTGCCGTTTGAAACGCATAGCCTGCGAACATGAAAAATCCCAAACGCAAACCCGCAAAAATCTCTTCTCTTTCAATGGAAGCAAATACTTGCGGCCGCCACAACGCCATCAAAATGCCGGCAAGAGTGAAACGCAACGCGAGAAAAAGAAAAACGGAAGAGTTGTCGAGAGAGTTTTTGACTACAACGAACGTCGAACCCCACAGAATTGTACAGAACATCAAACCGAGATCGGCGCGGAAGCGTTTGTTACCCAGAACGGGAGTTGAGGTCATAGACGCGATGAGTCGTAGTTTATCCGAACTAGTTGCAAATCCGCGCGCGTCATGTTGACAGAAGCGTAGTCCGCATTAAAAATCTGAAATCATGAATCGAATAATTAACCGAAGCTTAAAAGCTGCGTTCTTCATCTTCGTTGGTGTCCTCTTTAGCGGATTGCCGGTCTCCGCAGACCACTTTGACAATTGGGTCGAAATCAAAGCGCCGCATTTCATCGTGATTTCCAACGCAGGCGAGCGCGAAGGCAGGCGCATCGCGAAGCAGTTTGAGGATGTACGGGGGATGTTTGAACAAAGCTTTCCGAAACTACGGGTGGATTTTGGAAAGCCCACCATCGTTTTCGCGCTAAAAAACGAAGATTCACTGAAGCTTTTGATACCGAGCTACGGGCAGAACAAAAATGCGATGAAGATTGCCGGTCTTTACAAGACTTCCTACGACAGGAATTACGCCGTGATTCGTACAGACGTGACCGGCACGGGCGCGACAGAATTTCATGCCCTGTATCACGAATACGCGCACGGGCTTTTCAGATTGAACTACAGAGGCCTGCCATTGTGGATGGACGAGGGTCTCGCGGAATACTGGGGCAATTCCCAGATCGAAAACAAGCAAGCCAACGTCGGACTTGTCGATGCCCGTCAAATTCGTATTCTTCAGCAAAACAGAATGCTGCCTGTTTCGACGCTGATCACGCTGGATGGATCTTCGCCGCTCTACAATACGCAGGACCACGCGGGGATCTTTTACGCGCAATCCTGGCTGATGGTGCACTACTTTCAGAATGGCGAGGGCATGCGCGAAAAGGGGCTTCTCAACAAATTTTTGACTGCGCTGCAAAGCACGGACGATCCGATTGCAGCGGCGAATCAATCGTTCGGTGATTTGAAAAAGCTCGACGAGAAACTGGAATGGTACTCGCGGCAACAAACGTATACCTACCAGCGTGTACCGCTGCATCTGGAGATTTCTGAAAAAGAATTCTCTGCCCGCGCGCTCAGCCGCGCGGAAGCAATGGTGGCGCAGGCCGATTATTTGCTGCGAAGCGGTCATCAGGGAGAAGCGATCACCCTGCTCCACGAAGCCGAAGGCGTCGATCCCAAACTGCCCGGATTGCATGATGCACTCGGCTACTACCATTTTGCTCGAGCGGATTACGCCAATGCGACGAAAGAGTACGACGAGGCGCTGGCCCTAAACCCGAACGACGCCATGGTGTATCAGTATCGCGCGAACATACTTCTGCGGCAGAAGGGATACAAACCCGAAACGACGCCCGAAATCCGGACGAATCTGGAAAAAGTGATTTCTCTGCAGCCGGATTTTGCGCCGGCGCATGCTTTTTTGTGCATCGCATACTCGCAGATGACGGAAACAAAGAGCAAAGCTCTTGCGGAGGCGCGGCGAGCTGCTGAGCTAGAGCCCGGGAATCTTGCCTACTACATTGATATTGGCAAGGCGCTCTTGGCGGAAGGCAAAACGGACGATGCAAGAAGAGTAGCGGAACGCGCGCAAAAAGTTGCCACGCTTCCGCGCGATCGCACTATGGCTACTCTTTTTCTTCGCCAGGTTGAGGCGAAACGCAACCCATCCGCGGCACAGACTCCAACCGGCGAAACGGCCGACACAATTCCCGGAGAAACAGCGGCAGCGACGCCCGCCGCTCAAACCTCAAAATTGGAGGGGCAGATCTCCGAGCTTTTGTGCGGCCACCCGCCGGAAGTTCTCTTCACGCTTTCAACTGGCGGCCAATCCACGTTGCTTCACGTGCGAGACATTTCCAAAATCGAAATTCGCGATGCCGGCCAGGCGTCGACAGCGGCCGCTTCGCCTTGCGCAAAGTGGAAAGACAGAAAGGCTACCATCGTCTACGAAGCTACCGCACAAGGAACTGCGAATGGCGAAGTGAAGAGCATTGAGTTGCAGTAGCAGATTGCCAGCAAATTCCTGTTCAACGGCTATGCGCTGATTTCGTCCAACAACTGCGCCTCTGTTTTTGTACCTGCCTGAGGCTTCGCAAGCAAAGACTGACGTGCAAAAGAAAACCGGGAAGCGGCTAGTGCCGCTTCCCGGGAAAGAGAAAATAATTCTAGCGATTTAGAAGCGCAACTTAACGGCGAGCTGCATGTTGAACTGTTCGCCGGGACCGAGGCCAGGAGCGCCGTTGAAGTCGCCGATTGTGTCAGTTACCTGGCCAAAGCCTGGCAAGCAATGGTGGTTTGTAAAGTCTTCCGAGCACCCTGTGCCAACGGAGCCGACACCTGATGCGAAATTGTTGCGGTTGAATAGGTTGAACATGTCAGCACGGAGTTGCAAGGAGAAGCGCTCCTTGATCGGGATATTCTTGATGACCGACAGGTCGACGTCCTTGAAATTCGGTCCGAAAAATTTGTTCCGGGACACTGGTGAACCCGTGCAGCCGGGGTCAGTTAGTCCGGTTGCTTTGTTGATGGCTGATGGATTGCAAAACGCGGTTGGATTGAGCCACTGAACACCTGGAATGGTTTTGTCGAAGCTGTGTGAAACGCCACTGAAAGGATTTCCAATCAGATTTAGTCCAGAAAGGACTTCGTCGTAGGGCTGGCCGGAGTGGAAATTCATGATGCTGCTGAGCTGCCAGCCATTCACGAGGCGGTCTGCCCACCACGAAGACGCCCATGTGGCTTTGGGGATATCGTAGGTGAAATTGAGTGTGAACAGGTGACGCGTGTCGAAATCGCTGTTTCCGTAGTCGGCGCGCTTATCGAACGCGTTATCCAGAATAGCGGCGCGATACTCGCTTATTTCGTCGAGAGAGTGGGACCAAGTATAGGCGATTTGCGACGACAAACCTTTCCAGGCCCTGGTTCGGAAAGTGGTCTGCAACGCGTTGTAATTGGACGTCCCAATCGTATTGAGTTGAAGAATCGCCCCCAAATTCGGTTGTAAGACCTGACCGGCTGAATTTGGCTGATTAATGTTCGAAACGATGTTCAGCTTGCGGCCTTCGCTACCTACATAGCCCACTTGCAAAACGCCGGCCTTGCCGAAGCTTTTTTCGACTTGCAAGTTGTAGTTGAAGAAGTAGGGTGTGCGGAAATTCGGGCTAACCGAATAGACGCCGAGCTGCAGCGCCTTCTGATCCGCACAATTGGGGTCTGCACAAGCGAGCTTGGGACCAAAAATGGAGCCGGCAGTATTGACTTGACCGGCATTTGGCGTGCCAGCTCCACATACAGCACCAGGCACTTGGACAGCCTGCCAGTTGTATGTAACGTTGCCGCAGAAATCCGTACCATAGGTCGTTACGGGGCTTGCACCAAAAGGATTACCCTCGATTCCCTGCGGAGCTGAAACTGGGGGACGAAAGTCGAGGAATGGGTTCAAGTTAATCTGGTCGTAGAAGACGCCGAAGCCTCCGCGAACAACCAAGTCGCCGCTTTGACTGGCTTGATAGGCAAAGCCAATGCGAGGCGCAAAGTTATTTTTGTCCGAGGAGAAGAGCGGGCCCGTACCAGTTACTTTGAAACCAGGCCCGGGGATGAAGTTGGCGATGTCCTGGTGCTGACTGTGCAACGGCCCGAAGTATTCGTAGCGCAGGCCGAGAGTGAGATTCAAGCGCTTCGTTACCTGCCAACTGTCCTGGAAATGGAGACTGAACGCGTTGACGATGACAAAGCGTTCAGGGTCGCCAACAGCGATGGTCGAAGAGGCAACATCTCCTGCGAGGAAATCGGCGAGAGATTCTGCGCCGACCAATTGATTGTTGTTAATAAGGGATTGGCAGCCTGCTGGTCCCGTAGTCTTGGTCGCGTTCGCGCAGCCGACGGCCCAAGGGCCCTGGGAGCCGTCAAATTGGAACTTTCCGGTGCCGCGCCGATGGTAGAACTCATCGAGGTGCGCTTGACGAACCTCAAAGCCGTAGCGAAGGGAATGCGAACCGACGTTGTGAGAAATAACATCAGTAATATGCCAAGTTAAATCGTTGCGGCCTTCCGGCGGCGTTAAGCCAATCTGCTCGAACGTGCCACTACCTGGGCCAATCACTATGTTGGGAGCGCCCAGAATGTAGGAGCCCTTGTTTACAGCATCTGGGCTGAGGAAGATTCCCATGCTCTGGGTGTTGAAGCCGTTATTGAAGTCGCTAAAGACTTGGTTGAAATAGTTGGCGCCGAAGAGCAGCTGGTTCGTGAGCCTCGGAGTGAAGGTGGAATTCAGTACCGCCGAATAGTTGAATACGTGAATTGGGGCTACTTCGAAATAGTCCTTAAGGTTCGAGCTTGCTGTTCCTAGAGCAGGGCTGCCTCCAAGCGGTGCTGTCTGACTGCCTTGGCCGCCATACCAGCGAAGGTAAAGATGTTCTTTGTTCGAAATTTCATAGTCGACTCTAGCGACTCCGTTGTAGCTATAACCGGTTTCGGCAATCGGTGCGAAATAGTTGTTGGGGGTCGCCGGAAGAGCAGCTATGGAGCCAGTGCCTGATCTCGGCCAGAAACCACCGGTTGCACTAACCGCATTTGTGGAAGGGGTACTCTGCGTAACGGCAGAATAGGCGCCGTACTTTCCGCCAGGATTCGCCAGCAAATCTTGGGCGAGCGTTACCCAGGCATCGGAGGGTTCCGTAGCAATGCCCGAAAGTCCAATGATGAAATCCTGCTTCTCATAGTTAGCGAAAAAGAAGAGCTTATCTTTAAGAATTGGGCCACCAAGAGACGCGCCATAGTTTTCATTGCGAAGTGGTGGCGGTTTCGTTCCTGCTGGTAGAAATGGAGTGTGCGCGGCATAAAATTCATTTCGATTGTAGTAGTAAACGGTACCGTGAAATTCGTTGCCGCCCGACCGGGTGACGACATTTACGGTGCCGCCTGCGTTACGGCCCGATTCGGAACCATTTTGCGTTTGCGCGGCAAATTCCACGATAGAGTCCATGGGAAGGACAACGCCAGCGATCCCCGAAACGCCGCCCTGATTTACAGCCGGAATGTTGTGCCAAAAATCGTTGTTATCCACGCCGTCAATTTGCCAGTTGATCTGATTCGGGCGAGTGCCGTTCAGAGAGCCGAATCCACCGACGTTATATCCGCCAAAACCGGGCTGGACTGCAATCAACTGTGTGAAGTCCCGTCCATTCAAAGGCGCGTTTTGCACGACGTCATCGGAAATCGTCATTGTTTGCGACGGCGTCGTCGTGTCCAGAGTGATTGCAGCGGCAGAAACTTCGACCGTGCTAGAGGCCTGCTGCAGCGTGAGTTTAACGGTGAGGTTATAAACGGTTCCCGCGGTGACTTCTACTTTGTCAACGGTGTATACCGGAAAACCGGAAGCGGTAACGACTACTTTGTAAAAACCGAGCGGAATGTCTTGGAGGGCGAACTGTCCTTCTGATGTGGTGACGGTGGTGTGCGCAATTCCAGTATTGGCCTCCGTGGCCTTGACGTCGGCGTTTGGAACGACGGCTCCAGACGGGTCTAAAACGGTTCCGTTGATTGAACCTCGGAACGTCTGGCTGTTGGCAGCGACTGCGAATGCGAGAGTGATCAGCAAAGCGAAAAACAATCGTTTCATGGACAACACCCCCCTAGCGGAAATAACTGCTATCTGTGGCCCTGAAGAAGCCGACCACTTCCCCAAATGAAAAACCTCGCCTAAAAAGCAGGCGCCTCGACTGCATTCACTTGTCAAAACAAGAAAAGGAATCCCCGTAGGCCAAATTGGCCCCTGTTGCCAACACCCTACGCCCGTGTTCGGCGGAGTGTCAATGCAAATGATTTAATTTTGCAAAGTGGAAAATTTCATTGAGAGGTTCGGGAATGAAGGAAACTACTGAGGAGCGCTGTATACAGCGCGGCCACCGACTATCGTTGTAATTATTTTTATTTTTGTGTACTGGGACGGCGGAATTTTCGTCAGATCGTCGGAAAGGACGATGAAGTCCGCAAGTTCGCCGGCTTTGAGTTCACCTTTCTTGCCTTCTTCAAATTCGCCGTAGGCGGAGCCGGAAGTGTAGGCACGAATGCAATCGGCGAGAGAAATCTTTTCCTGCGGCTGCCATCCGCCTGCTGGACCGCCATCGGGAAGTTCACGCGTGACACATGCATACAAGCCGCGGAATGGGCTAATCACTTCCACGTCGTAGTCCGTGCCAAACGCCAATCGCACGCCGTATTTTTGCATCGTGGCCCACGCATAAGCGCCTTTGACGCGGTCGGGACCGACTCGTTGTTCCGCCCAGCGCATGTCCGTTGTTTCGTGCGAGGGTTGCATGGACGCAATCACCTGGAGACGAGCAAATCGAGCAAAATCGGAAGGCGCAACGACTTGAGCGTGCTCGATGCGGTCGCGGCGGTCGCGCGGCCCATTTGCTTTTGCGACTGCTTCGAAAACATCGAGGGAAATCCGATTCGCGCGGTCGCCGATGGCGTGGAAATTCAATTGAAAGCCGGCTTTATCGCGTTCGATGGCCAGAGCTCGCAATTTTTCTGGTTCCATCGTGAGGATTCCGCTTGTCTTGGCATCATCAGAATACGGCGCGAGCATTGCCGCAGTACGTGAACCTAACGCGCCATCCGTAACCATTTTCAGCGCGCCAGTACGGAGCCACGGATCCGTAGTTCCGCCATCGCGGCGCAGCGCTTCCAGTTTTTCGAGTGGCGCAGGAAACGGAAGCCATTCGGTAATACGCGCCGTCAATTGACCTTCCGTCTTCAGCTCGCGATAGACGAGAAAATCTTCCCAGGCGGAATTGTCCTGCAGCGACGTGACTCCGTTTGCGGCAACATCGGCCAGGGCAAGCTCAATTCCTTTTCGGCGGCGCTCGTGCGAGGCAGGTGGAACTTTCGATTCCACAAGGTGCATCGCGGAGCCTTCTTTTAACATTCCGTCAGGCTCGCCTGTGGCGTCATGTTCGATTTCACCGCCAGTGGGATTTGGTGTTTTCGCTGTGATTCCTGCCTGTTGCAACGCGAGTGTGTTGGCAACGGCTACGTGTCCTGATATGTGAACCAGGAGAACTGGATTCTTTGGAGAAACTTTGTCCAAATCGCTTCGAGTTGGAAATTTCTTTTCTGGCCACAGGGTGTGGTCCCAGCCTGCGCCCGTGACCCATTCCCCTTCTTTTGTTTGTGAGACCGCGTCTTTCAGGCGTTTCTGCAGCTCCTCGATTGTCGCGACGCCTTGTAGCCGAATAGCGAGCGCGTCTTGCCCCGCGCTTCCAATGTGCACGTGGGCATCGTTGAAGCCGGGCATCACGAAGCGGCCTTCGAGGTCCACGACGCGTGTGCCCTTCTCACCCAGAGCGGCCACTTCATCTTCATCGCCGACAGCGAGAATTACTTCGCCGCGGACGAGCATGGCGGACGCCCACGGCGCTCCGGAATCGTTCGTATAAATATGGCCGTTCTTGTAGAGAGTGAGTGGGGCGCCCTTATCCAGGTCCACTACCTGCGCGGAAAGAGACAGAGGCGCGATGGAAGCAAAAAGTAAAAAGCCGAAGCCAAACACCGATCGCGAAAAAACGTTTCGCTCCATCACTTCCCTTTCTCTGCAGCAATTCCGCTCGTGCCCAAAACTGTCAGCAGCGCGCGTTGGAGTCCAACCTCGCGGCCGCTTGGCTCGTACCACTCTTGCAAAGAATGGGCGCCGCCGCCGTTTCCGCCTGCTCCGATTGCTATTGCGTCAATGCCAAGAGAGAGTGGAATATTCGCGTCGGTAGAAGCGCGTTCGATACGCGAAGAGTTGCCAGTGAAGTCGTCCGCTGCTCGCAACGCGACGAGCAACGGTGAATCGCCAGCAAGTTCGCCGCCTGGACGGCTGCCGAGCGTTTCCACTTTCCATTCCAATTTGCCTTTGGAGCGGTCGCGCGAGGATTCCATTTCGTCGCGAACACCTGCGGCCATACATTCGCGCAGGGCATTTTCGAGGCGCAAGAGTTCGTCTTCGCTTTCGGAACGAACGTCAACTTTTAATCGCGCTTCATGTGGAATCGAATTTACGGATGTTCCGCCTTCGATTTGACCTAAATTGAATGTCGTTCTCGGATTTGCTGGAACGCGCGTGTTTAGAAAACGCACGGAAGCGCGAACCAAAGCGTTGATGGGATTAGGAATTCCAAAGTCCGACCAGCTGTGCCCCCCGGGACCGGTGATGACGGCTTCCATGCGTCGCGAGGCGAGCGCTTTCGTAGTCACGTGATCCGTGCCAGAGCCGTCCAATACGACCACGGCTTTCAGTTTTTCCCTGTATGCGTCGATCAGAGAGCGCATTCCGCGCAAATTGCCTTCGCCTTCTTCGCCAACGTCCGCGACAAAGAGGATCGTGCGCTGCGGCTTGATTCGCGCTTCATGAACTGCTCGCGCAATCGCCACAAGAGAAACCAGTCCAGTGCCGTTATCGGAAATTCCCGGCGCGTACATGCGATCCTTCTCGCGACGAACTTTGACGTCGGTGTCGGCGGGGAAAACGGTGTCGAGGTGTGCGGCGATCAAGACGATTTCGCGATCGTTTGTTCCGCGAAGTGCGCCGATTACATTTCCGGCCTTGTCGAGATGGACTTCAAGGCCGACTGCGGCAAGCAGAACTTTCACAGCCTCTGCGCGTTTTTCTTCGCCGAAGGGAGGCGCCGGAATTTCGGTGAGGCGTGCTTGTTCGTCGTTAATCCAGGTGAGATGAGTTTTGAACCAGTCGAGCGCGGATTGAACTTGGGGGTTTTGCGCGATTTGCCCAAAATGGGCGGCTCGATTGGACGAAAACGGGATGGCGGAGCGAGCCGGCATGCTCAAGAGAATAACGGAAAGCAGTGAGCAATTCACGAAGAGTTGCGGAGCGCGTTTGCGCGGCTGTTTGTGCATCAGGGGCGGGCTGCTCCCGCACAGAGCGCCTGAAGTTCCTCGTCGGTAAGGACTCGCGCCGATTGCTTTGCTGCTTCCAGGATTCGAGCGACGGTGGCGTCATCGGCTGGAACTTTGTGGCGCTCGAGCCAGAAAAGCACGTTGGATTTTCCGCTCAGCGGGCCGATTTCGATGATTTGGTCGAGACCGAAGAGATGAGATGGAACACCGCTGTATACCGAATTGGCGAGCTCGATGTCGCCTTTCTTGAATGCTTTAATTAACGCCGCCGCGTGAACTCCCGTCGCCGTTCGAAACGCGTCTTTGCCGATAACGGGATAGTTGGGCGGAATTGTTGTGCGGGTGGCGGCAGCGACAGTCTGGCAATATTCCTTCAGCCGCGAAAGATCGTGTTTGATTAATCCCATCAAGGTGAGGTTGACCAGCATGAGTTCCATTGCAGTGTTGCCGACGCGTTCGCCTAGCGAATTTGCTGCGGCGTGAACTTGATGCGCTCCTCCCGCAAACGCCCACAGGGAATTGGCGACGGCGAGGCCGCGGTCGTTATGGCCGTGCCAATCGACGCGAATTTTCTCGCCGCTTGGCTGAACGACTTCCTTGAATACAAATTGGACGAGGTTATACGCGCCTTGCGGTGTAGCGTGGCCGACAGTATCGCAAAGAACGACGGCTCGCGCGCCGTTGCGGATGGCTGTTGAATAAAGGCGCTTCACGGTGTCTGGGTCCGTACGAATCGTGTCTTCCGTCACATACATCGACGGGAGACCATGGTCTACCGCAAACTTGACCGCGCTCTCCGTGGTTCGGACCAGATGGTCGACCGTCCAATCTTCGACGAGCCTTCGAATCGGGCTTGAACCAAGAAATGTGGCGGCTTCGATAGGAATTCCCACTCGCTGGGAGATTTCTACGATGGGGCGGATATCGTTCTCATGCGTGCGGGCGGCGCAGTTGGGCTTGATGCGCATGCGATTCGCCGCAATTTCACGTGCGAGGGCTTCGGTGTGTTCGTAGGCTCGCGGACCTGCTCCGGGCAGTCCTATATTTGCGGAGTCAATCCCAAGCGCTTCCATCAAGTGCAGGATTTTTATTTTTTCATCGAGGCCAGGATCGTAGACGGAAGGATTCTGCAGGCCATCGCGCAGCGTCTCATCGTTTAAAAGGATCGGCGTCCCTGGTGGAATTAACGGCGGTGAGGCAGCGTTCCAATCGTAGATCCATTCGTTGAGCGGCATAGACTGGGTAAAGAAATGGTCCTCGGTTTTCAGTCGTCAGTCATCAGTAGACCGCAGCGGGAGCGTGAGCGCAACTTTCCCTATCGCTTTCCGAAACCATGATCTCGGAAGAAAGTTTTTAACGCACCGCGAGCGTATTTTAGTTTTGCGCCAATGCCGCCAAATTCGTAATTCAGGAAATCATCGGCGGCATGGCCGAGAGATTCGTTGTAGTGATACCACCAGGGTTTTTCTTTGCCAGAAAGACCGTCTACGTCCACATATTTTGGTTGCACCATTTCGAGGAAGCCAGCGCGGCCGTGCGTACGTCCCCAGCCGCTGGCGTTGCATCCGCCGTGCGGTGCTTCCGCAATCGCAAAATAACTGATGGCGTCGTTAACCATGACGGCCCCCGCGCGAAGGCGCGTGGCGATTTGTCTGCCTCGCTCGCTATCGGAAGTCCACACGCTGGCTGCAAGGCTGAATGGTGAATTGTTAGCGTGAAGGATTGCGTCCTCTTCGTCTAAAACGGTTTGCACAGCCAGGATTGGGCCGAAAGTTTCTTCCTGAAATAGCCGCATGGAGGTGTTCACATCGGCGATGACCGTAGGCTCGAAGAAACAAGGGCCAAGGTCCGGACGAGCATTGCCGCCGCAGAGAATGCGCGCTCCGCGACTTGTGGCGTCAGTCAGGAGATCTTTCATCCGCTGTACATGCTGCGGACGAATGAGCGGGCCGACATCGGTTGCCGGGTCGGCACCATTGCCGAGTCGAAGAGTCTTAGTTTTTTCAGCGCAAAACTGAAGAAATTTTTCGCTCACGGTTCCTTCGACAAAAAGACGTTCGACGGAGAGGCAAACCTGGCCACAGTTAGTGAAACTTCCCCAGAGTGCTGCGCTCGATGCAACTTCCAAATTTGCATCGGCCAAAACCAGCATCGCGTCCTTGCCGCCGAGTTCGAGGACGCTGGGAATTAATTGCTTCGCGCAGGCTTCGGCTACCCGCCTCCCTGTCGAAACGCTTCCGGTGAACAATACTTTGTCTGGACGAGCATCAATCAGTGCCTGGCCAATTTCGCCGCCACCCTGAATAATGTTGACAAGACGATCCGGGAATCCGGATTCGTTGAACAATTTCTGAATCCGTTCTCCACACTTCGGCGTGAACTCGCTCGTTTTGCAGACCACCCCATTACCAGCCGCCACAGCCGCAATGATTTGCCCGAGAGGGATGGCGAGGGGATAGTTCCAGGAACTGATAACGCCCAGGACGCCGATTGGTTCGTAGAAAAGGCGACCTGATTTGAGTTTTGCGGCAGAGTTGTGGTGCGGGACTCGCTCAGACTGCAAAAGTTTCGGCAGATTCTTGATGTAGTACGCGGCTGTATCGAGCGAGACAAAAACGTCTGCAAAGAGGGCTTCCACTCGCGGCTTGCCCGATTCGCGGACAACCATGTCCGCAAGTTCGCTTCGCGCAGCTAACATCTTCTCGCGCAGGCGATCCAGCAATGCACGACGCTGAGAGATGGACGTTGCTCGCCATTGCACTTGCGCGCTTCGAGCATCGCCGACGATCGCCTCCACGTCCTCGGGATTGGTTCTGGAGAGTTGCTCGGTGACTTCTCCCGTGGCGGGATTGTAGGAAGGCAACTTGCCGGCGGAGATGGCTTGAGACGCCATGCGGTGGATTCTAGCGCAGAATGGTTTTAAGCGCCGGAAGCCTGCGCCATGATCCTCGCGAGGGAGAGGCGCTCGACACCGGTGACGCGGAACCCTTGCCAGATTCTTTCTGCAAATTCAGCGGCGTGGGGACCGTCTCCGTGAATGCAAATCGTTTGGGCGACCACCGCGACTTCAGACCCATCCACCGAAATCACTTTCCCTTGGGTGGCAATCCGAGTGGCCTGCACGGATGCGGCCAGAGAGTCGTCAATCAACGCATCCGGAAACTTGCGCGAGCGCAATGTTCCATCCGCTTCGTATCGGCGATCCGCAAACGCTTCCGCCGCCGCGCGAAAACCGGCGACGCGAAACTCCTCGAGCATGGAAGAGCCCGCAAGGCCGACGAGAATCACATCCTTGTTCCAACGGGCCACTCCGGCGGCAATTGCAGAAGCAAGATCTCGATTTTTTGCCGCCTGGTTGTAGAGTGCGCCATGAGGTTTTACGTGAACAATTTTCGCTCCGACTTTTTGTGCAATTTCGTCAAGGGAGGAAACTTGCTCAAAGACTGTGTCTGAGATCTGCTGCGGCGAGAGATTGAGTTCGAGCCGACCAAAATTCTCGCGATCCGGATATCCAGGGTGCGCTCCGATTGCGACGCGGCATGCTTGAGCCTGCCGGATTGTCGCTTCCATGGTTTGCGCGTCACCTGCATGACCGCCGCATGCGATGTTCGCTGAAGTCAGCCATCGCATAATCCGGTTCTGAGTGCCGTCGGCAATCGCTTCCGGCAGCTCGCCCATATCGCAATTTAAATCCATGCGGGTCATTCTTCGATCAGCTCCGATGAAGCAAGAATAGTCTCTTGTTTAAGGAAAAGCTTTCGCGCTGCCTCCATCGTCACCAATTCAAAACGAATTTCGTCCCGCGGCCGCAATTGTCCGACACTGGCCAAGTCCGCTGCAATCACGTTCGCGATCTTTGGATATCCGCCGGTCGTTTGCTGTTCGACAAACAAAATAATCGGCTGGCCCGACGGTGGCATTTGTATCGCCCCGAGCGAAACACCCTCCGAAATCATCTCACCTGTTAGAGACATATCCAGAGTGTCCCCCTGTAGCCGAATCCCCATCCGATTCGCCTCTTCCGTGATCGCATATTTTTGCGCGAGAAACCTCTGTTTCATCGAATCCGAAAAATTCGGCCACTGAGGCCCCTCGGTAACTCGCAGCATTTTGCGAGGCGCGAGCTCAGACCACAACTTCGGAGAGATTTTTCTTTGCCGCACACTTCGGGAGACATCGCCGATTGGCAGGATGTCTCCTTTTTTTAGGGCTCTTCCTTCATGGCCACCTAACCCGCTCAGAAGGTGTGTGGATCGGCTTCCCGAAAGTTGCGGCACTGTAATTCCACCTTGCACGCATAAATAACATCTCGCGCCAGACTTGGTCGGCCCAAATTTTACTGACTGATTTGCTCTTACGGATGCCGCCGCGTTCAACGCAAGGCCGGCGCCATCTGCGGTCGCGCCAAAATCGGAACCTGTCACTGCAATCAACGCATCTTCGGAAAACTGGAATTCGCCGCCAAGCAGTGTCATCTCGAGTGCGGCGGCGTTTTCCGAATTGCCTACGAGCCTATTGCCAATGCGGAGCGAGACTGGATCCGCTGCGCCTGAGGGAGAAATGCCCATTGCGCCAAATCCAGGACGGCCCAAATCCTGTACTGTCGTGAGCGAGCCCGGTTTATTTACAAGAAGCGTCCCCATGCGTCTTCCTCATGCTTCAGCCAGTTCAGCGAATTTTTCTTTGGTGATTGGTTCGAAGCGCACCTCATCGCCGATCGCGAGGAAACTCTGCTCTTGAGCATCAGGGCGGAAAAGTTTGAGCGGCGTTTGGCCAATCAACCGCCAGCCGCCCGGTGTGGATACGGGATAGACGCCCGTTTGGCCGCCGCCGATGGCGACGCTTCCCGCCGGAACTTTTTTTTGAGGAACGTCAAGACGCGGCGTGGTGAGTTGTTCCGGCAATCCGCCGAGGTAAGCGAAGCCCGGGACGAAGCCGAGGAAATAGACGGTGTACTCCGCGGAGGAATGTAAACGAATCACTTCTTCCACGGCAATTTTACGGAGCGAAGCAACTTCAACGATGTCCGGGCCGAATTCACCGCCATAGCACACTGGAATTTTCCGCACGCGAGGCTCAGAAAGCTTCACGTCTTCCAAACGTGCTAGGTACGGCGTCAGCAGCGACTCGATTTCACTGTGAGTAAATTTCAGTGCATCAAATTTCACGAGCACGGAGCAATAGGCGGGATGAATGTTTTGGAGTGCGTTCAGCCGCTTCGCTTCCAGCAACTTTAAGAAGCGGACGATTCTCCTATGCGTCTCGATTGAGATTTTTTCGCCAAAATAGACGAGCAGCGACTGGTCACTCGCGGCCTGGAAGCGAAAGTTTTCCCGAAGATGAGGTGTCATTGCAGCGAAAGTATATTGCACGCCGCGCGACGAAGACGCAACGCAGCTGTGCTAGTGAGTCAGTTCGCAGCATCAGACATTAGGCACTAGGCAAGAGTTCATTTTGGTTTATGTTCGTGTTGGCCTAAGATTCTGCGCAAAGGACAATCAGACATATGAATGTTCTCAGTGCCGGGGAAGTGACTCAGTGGTTCCAGCCGTTTGATGAACTAGGATCTGATTATGTGCATGCCGATAAGGACGGATTGTTCTTCACACATCCCGAGGCCGCATGCATCGATCTTGAATATCCAGCCAAACTTGAACGACTTCCATTCTTTGCTCATTGCGTCCCTACAATCGGATATGAGGATCAACACTTCAATGGTGCTTTGATTTGGTTTCACAACTGGGGTGTCTGGAATTTATTTGACGAAGGCATTGGTTATCGTATCGTTGAAAAAATGAATGCTGCTGCTGGTCAACCAAAGTCATTCGAAGTCGGTCTGGGGCATCAATTCAGAGCAGATGAACTTCCCGATGCGATTGGAATGCTTCTGCAGCCGATGATATTCGCATGGGATAGCTATTATTTGCCGATCTGGTCGTACGGCACCAGTGAGTTCTTTCTACACATAAGTCACGACTCGACTGTGAGTATCGTTGCTCGGACCAAAGCATTTCATGACAGGGTATTCCAGCGATTGGAAGAACTTCACCTGAACCCTAAGGCAGGAAATGATAGGCGAACGGATCGCTTCTGTCGCCGGTCTACCGCTAAGACCTGAAAGTCCAATCGTTGCGAACTCCCTACCACATAACTTAAGGCTTGCCGACGTGCCAAGCTTCTTCGTGTTCGACTTTCACCATGCAGAGGCCTTGCGGGGGGACGGTCGGGCCCGACTTTGATCGGTCGCGGAGTTCGAACAATTTATCGATGTCTTCGGGCTGCAAGCGGCCGCGGCCTACATCGAGCAGGGTGCCAACCATTTTGCGGACCATGTAGCGCAAGAAGGAGCGGCCGCACACGGTGAAGACGAGTTCTTCGTTGTCCGCACTTCGTGCCAAGTCTGTCGAATAAATCTCCCGCTCCGTGCTGCGTTCTTTGTCGTCTTCTTCGGAACCGGTCGATGCTGCAAACGAAGCAAAATCGTGCATGCCGACAAATTTCGTTGCGGCTTCGCGCATTTTTTCTTCGTCTAGTGGAAATGGATAGTGCAACACGTAGCGCCACTCGCTCGGTGGCACGACTTTGCCTCGATAAATCCGATAACGATAGATTTTTGCTCGCGCCGACCATCGCGCATTGAAATCCGGTCCAGTCTCTTCAGCTCCCATGATGCGGATTGTGGGCGGCAGGATCGCGTTCAATGCGCGCTGAAATTCGCCGGCCGACAGCGACGATAACGTTTTGAAACTGCCAACCTGACCGAGCGCGTGTACCCCCGCGTCGGTACGTCCAGAGCCGTGCAGGTGAATTTGCTCCTGCGTGATGCGGCGAAGGACATTGACGATCTCGCCTTGAATGGTGGGCTTTTCCGCCTGAATCTGCCAGCCGTGGAAATCCGTGCCGTCGTAAGCGATGGTGAGCTTGAAATAGTGCATTCGAGCGAGGAATTCTAATATGTTCCGTGAAAGATTGCTTTATGCTCTCGAGGAGATTTTATCAGGCGACTCTAGAAAAGCCCCAGAGGATGGATCGTCGTGCCCAAGTCCTCTGACAAGAGCGCCTGGTTTGTAGCCATCTCGCGATAACACTGCAGCAGCGGTGGCGAAACGACGATGACTTTGCGCTTTGGCGAGAATAATGCAATGACTTCGTAGAAGAAACGGCCCCAAATTAGGGCTAGAAGAATGGCGTATCCCCAGAGAGCCTCATAGAGCAAGTACATGTAAATTCCTAAGAACAGTACGGCACCCACTCGCCGTAAATGACGGATCGAATCGCTACGATACTCGATTCGCAGCAAAGCGAAACAATCATGACAGGAAAATCGAACGAAGCCAGGCCTGCGACGCGGCAAATTCGTTCCACAGCATGGGCAGAACAGAAATTGCATATAGCTCTATCGGTGAGAATACTCCGGGATTTGGCGCGGGCCAAGCTGATTTACTACGCGCTTCGCACAAAACGGCTGCCGGGTTTTACTGCGGCGCTGCCTTCGCGGCAGAGCGGGCAGTCTTCCGGTTCGTAGCTCGCGATTGGAAGATCTAACAGCGCCTGAGCTTCTACCGGAAACTCAATCTTGCCGCCGCTACGATCGATCAAAGCTCCAGCGGCAACGACGCAGCCCCCCGCTTCTTCTACAACATTCATCGCTTCCAAAGTCGACCCGCCCGTGGTCCAAACATCTTCAATTACGAGCACGCGCTGCCCGGGCTTTAACTGAAACCCTCGCCGCATGGTCATGTTTCCGCTGGCATCGCGCTCTACAAACAACGCAGGCGTCCCTCCGCCAATGGAACCGGCGGGTTCCGGCAGGGCGCGCGCGACTTCCTGTCCGATAATCAGCCCACCCATTGCCGGCGAAACAACGGCTTCGATACGGTCATTGGCGAACAACCCTGCCAATCCATGCCCCAATTTTTCGGCAAACCGCGGGTATTGCAGCACTTGGGCACACTGGACGTACATCGAGCTATGCAATCCGCTGGAAAGCTCAAAATGCCCTTTCCGGATGGCTCCAGCCGTCTCAAAAAGCTTCAGCCACTCCTGCCGCGAGTCCAATCTGGTTATTCCCTCTCTCCCCGCTAACCGTGGGGCGCCCCTAACCGTCGAAATGTCAGCAGCCTAGCCGTGGCCGTTTGCGTTGTCAAGGAATGGGAGCGCCTGCTAGACTGCTTTTTCCGTGGTTCTGGCGTGGACCGCGATGCCACCGGGACGTGTGGGGCAGCTGTAAGTCCTTTTCGATGAAACAAATTCGACTCCGCCAACGTTCTATTGAATTGAGAAACAATTTATTGGTCTAAGTAGGACTCCAACGCGAGGGGAAGCCTTAAACATGATGAAGACGTTTGTTCGACCGCTGGTTGCTGCTGCTCTGACCTGTACACTAGCGTTTAGCCCAGCTCTGTTGACGTACGCCCAAGATGCACCGGCTGCCCAGGCCCCCGCTGCGCCCACGCCAAACTCCACAGCGCCGGCGGTTTCGCTGGGCGTATCGAAGTACAACTACACGCGCGCGCCAAAGCCCTTTCCGAACCTCATCGCGCCGTATAAGCCGATCTCCGTCGAGCCGTTTGCCATGACCAATTCGCCGCGCATCGACCAAATGATTCAGGGCGACAAATTGAACGTGAGTCTTCAGGATGCGGTCGAATTGGCGCTGCAAAACAACCTCGACATCGTTGTGCAGCGCTACAACCCGTGGCTAGCCGACACCTCGATTTTGAAGGCAGAGGCGGGTGGCATTGGCGGCGTACCTCCGGGCGGACTTTTTGCCGGTTCTTCGGCCAACATTCCATTTCTGAATTTTGATCCATCAATCACTTCAACGTTTAGCGTCGACAGTCGCAGCGTTCCGGTGAATAACCCGCTCACCTCCGGCACCGGCACGGGCCTCTCTGCGCTCGCTTCGCTGCGCCTGCACACTTCGACGTTCAACACGCAGTTCTCTGAAGGATTCCATACCGGCACCACGTTCTTTACCACATGGGACAATACGCGCAGTTCTTCTACGTCTCCCGCAAACCTTTTCAATCCGTCGGTGCAGTCGTCCATTTTTGTTGGCTTCCAACAGCAATTGCTCAATGGATTCGGAACTGCCGTGAATACGCGGAACATCCGCATCGCGAAAAACAACCGCAAGATTGCGGATCTTGCCTTCGCGCAGCAGGCCATCACCACGGTGACGAACACCATCACGGCGTATTGGGAGCTTGTATTCGCCCGAGAAAACGTAAAAGTGCAGCAGCAGGCAGTTACCGTCGCGGAAAAGCTTTACAACGACAATAAAAAACAGCTTGAAATTGGCACGATGGCTCCGCTCGACGTAACGCGCGCCGAATCCGAATTGGCCACAGACCGTCAGAATTTAATCGTTGCGCAAACTGTGGAACTCCAGCAACAGCAGGTGCTCAAGAACGCCATCACAAAGAACCCTCTTGCGGCGAACATGATCAACCTTGAAATTATTCCCACGGAATTGCCGTCAAAGCCTGAAGCCATCGAAGCCCCGTCTTTCGAACAAGCCGTGAGCGAAGCTTTCGCCAAGCGGCCGGACGTGCAGGAGCTTGCGATCAACCTTCTGAACGGACAGATCGATGTGAAAGCGACGCGCAACGCGCTGCTGCCCACTGCAACGCTGAGCGCTCAGTACGGTTCGGTTGGCCTTGCGGGTAATCAAACGCAGGTTTTGACATCGCAGACCGTTGCTGGAACTCAGCTGGTGGATGTGAATGGCCAGCCCGTTCAGGTATTCCTTCCACAGAGTGTGCCGCTTACCACACAAGTAGTGAAGGGGGGCTTCGGTGACGCAATGAGTTCCGTCTTCCGCAGCGACTTTCCGGATTACAACGTTCAATTGAATTTGCAGATTCCGATTCGAAACCGTTCGGCACAGGCAGACAATCAGCGCGCCATCCTGACGCAGCGTCAGCTCGAAGCACAAATGCAGCAACTTAAGAACAGCGCTCTGCTGGATGTGCGTAACACTTACATCGCGCTGGAGCAGGACCGCGCACGTGTGGACGCCGCGGCGAAAGCTCGCGAGTTGCAACAGCAGACCTTCGACGCCGAGCAGAAGAAATATCAACTCGGTGCGTCGACCGTTTATCTCGTGATTCAAACGCAGCGCGACTTGATCGCGGCGCAAGGCACGGAGCTTCGCGCGTTGACCGATCTTGTCGAAGCCAAAGCCAACTACGAGCGCGCACTCGGCCGCACTCTGGAAGTGAATCGCGTGACGATTGCTGACGCCAAGACCGGTAAGGTTGAGCAAGCCACGTTGATCCCCGGCACGATTAACGGCCAAGTCGTTGGCATGGACAAGGTGTATCGGGACATTGAGAGCAAAAACGCCGAGAAGTAGTTCGCTTTCTTTCGTCTTTCACAAAACAGGGCCGGTCTGCCGCGAGCGGGCCGGCTTTTTGTTTGTGGGCCACTTTGGCGAAACGTTTCGGCGGCCAATTCTTGCCCCAAGCTCCGCTTTCGCATAGCATTAGAAATTGTTATGGATGGCAGTGCCGAAGGGCATTTCTTTCCAAAACATAGCCATGACCGATCCCACGCAAACAAAAACGCAAACTATCGCTCCCGCCGATTCTGCCATTAAGCGCAATCCTTCGGAGCGTGAACAAGCGTGGGAAAAGAACACGCTGGAGCCTACGCTCGCGAAAAACCCGGAGCGCCAGGCTGAATTCACGACGATTTCTGCTCACCCGATTCGGCGCCTTTACACGCCGGCTGATCTGCCTGGATGGAATCCGGATACAGACCTCGGCAAACCAGGCGAACCGCCGTACACTCGCGGCATTCATGCCACGATGCACCGCGGCCGGCTCTGGACAATGCGTCAGTTCGCGGGTTTTGGCGCCGCGGAAGACACGAACCAGCGATTCCGTTATTTGCTTTCGCAGGGACAGTCCGGGCTTTCTACTGCGTTCGATCTTCCAACTTTGATGGGTTACGACTCAGACCATCCGCTTTCGGAAGGTGAAGTCGGCAAATGCGGCGTTGCGATCAGTTCCCTTGCAGACATGGAAGTTCTGTTCGATCAGATTCCGCTCGCGAACGTCACGACTTCGATGACGATCAACTCGCCCGCCGCAGTGATTTGGGCGATGTATTTGGCGGTCGCGGAAAAGCAAGGCGCTGACTGGAAGAAAATTTCGGGCACGCTGCAGAACGACATCCTGAAGGAATACATTGCGCAGAAGGAATACATCTACCCACCCGAACCTTCGATGCGGCTCGTGATTGACACATTTGAATTCGGCGTAAAGAACACTCCGAAGTTCAATACGATTTCGATCAGCGGCTATCACATCCGCGAAGCAGGCTCGACTGCAATTCAGGAGCTCGCGTTCACTTTGCGCGATGGCATGGAATATGTTGAGTGGGGCTTACGCCGCGGCCTGGAAATAGACGAGTTTGCTCCCCAGCTTTCGTTTTTCTTTAATGCGCACAGCGACTTTTTCGAAGAGATTGCTAAGTATCGCGCAGCGCGCCGCATCTGGCATAAGGCAATGACGGAACGCTACGGCTCAAAAAGCGCTCGCTCGTATGCGCTGCGCTTCCACACGCAGACGGCAGGTTGCTCTCTTGCTGCGCAACAGCCGTACAACAACGTTGTTCGTACAGCGCTCCAAGCGCTTGCCGCGGTTCTTGGCGGAACGCAGTCGCTTCACACAAATTCGCTCGATGAAGCCTGGGCGCTTCCCACGGAATTCGCGGCGACAATCGCATTGCGCACGCAACAAATCATCGCGCACGAAACTGGCGTAACGAATACAGTCGACCCGCTCGGCGGCTCGTATTTTGTCGAAACGCTGACCAATGAAGTTGAGCGCGGTGCGTGGGACTACATCCGCAAGATCGACGCACTCGGCGGCATGGTCGCTGCGATTGAGCACGGTTTCCCACAGCGCGAAATTGCCGAAGCTTCTTACCGATATCAGCGCGAGCTCGACAACAAAGAAAAGCTCATGGTCGGCGTGAACGCTTTTGTGTCAGAAGAAAAGCCACTCGACATTTTGCAAATTGACGAAACCGTCGTCCACCGTCAGGCCGCTCGTTTGAAAAAACTGCGCACCGAACGGTCCAGCGAAGAAGTTGCGCGTCGCCTGTCCGCTCTGCGGGCAACATCCAAAGGCAAAGACAATCTGATGCCATTCATCTACGACGCCGTCAAAGCCTACGCTACACTTGGCGAAATCTGCGACGCCATGCGAGATACCTTCGGCACCTACGAAGAAGTGGCAATAACGTAGAAAGCTCAAACAACTCCATGCCCGAAAAAAAAATACGCGTACTGATTGCCAAGCCCGGTCTCGACGGCCACGACCGCGGCGCCAAAGTCATTGCTCGCGCCCTCCGCGACGCCGGCATGGAGGTCATCTACACCGGCCTCCGCCAAACCCCCGAAATGATCGCTTCTGCCGCCGTTCAGGAAGACGTCGACGTCATCGGCCTCTCCATTCTCTCCGGTGCACACAACACCATCTGCCCACAACTCATGAAACTCCTCCGCGAAAAAGGTATGGACGACGTCACCGTCCTCGTGGGCGGCATCATCCCCGAAGCCGACATCGCCCCTCTAAAAGCCGCTGGGATTTCCCAAATTTTCCTCCCCGGCACGTCCACGCAAGATATTGTGGACTTCATTCACGAGAAAATTACGCAAACCCAGTAGCCGTGTGGTTCGGAAGCTGAACGCCGGACGGGATATTGGCAGATGGCTGCCCTGAAGAGCTATTGGGCTAGCTTGTCGCAAGCTGACATTTTCAGCAATTTCGCGGTCTTTTCTTCATCTTCCTTATCACGATCGGCGGTGCTTATTTGCCAGCCGAAGTAATCAGAAACCGTGCGTCTCGAACGCTTGGTCACGGTTATTTTCGTCTTCGCGTCTGGCTCAAACTTGAAAAGGCTTAGGTCACGAATGTCCAGAACGATGGTTAACTTTTCGAACTCTCGGAGAACCTGAGACTCTCCGCTACCAAAGAAACCACTCAGCATGACACCCATGATGCCAAATAAATTGTCGATACTCTTTGGCTCGTCGATCTCCAACCTCAGTGCAAGCGTATTCTTGGTCTGTTTCGTGGGATCAACCTCACGGAACGGCAGGTTGTTCCAAAGCCCTCCGTCGATGTACGTTCCACAGGGTGGCCACCCTTTTACCGGTCTTGTAAAGACATAAGGTTTGTATGCAAACGGCAGACTCATAGAAATTCGCACCGCATCGGCAACAGGAAACGCGGGGGTATGGCATGGGCGATGGGAAAACAGAACAGATTTGCCAGTCGAAAAATTGGCGCCGCACACCAATAGATCCTTACCAGCCCGCTTTTTAGCATTATCCGGGCAAAAGAGCTTATGGTGTTGTTCGAATGTCAAGTTCTTATACTGTGTTTTTTTTCCCCCGAAGAGGCCTACACACCGATTCGCGATCAAATTATCGAAATACATTCGTGCTGTCAGGCCGCAAAAAAAGCCCATGTCACGCAGCCAATACGTAAAGTATCGAGCATCCGACACGATATTGCTGAGCGGCGGGAGCAGTTTCGACACCCTATCGTCAATGCGAGTAAGGCCTCCCGAGGTTTCGCTTAGCCATTGGAGAATTCCAAGTGGACCGAGATTGAGCAACCATCCACGGAAGAAATCTTTTACCAGAGGCGGTTCCAATTCCTGTAGTTTGTTTGCCAGCTTCAGCATTTCGTCCGGTTTGGTCGCGCTGAGGCCCGTGAGGTATGCAGTTTCCAAAGCATTATCGCTCCTCGTGTCGTAGAAATCTCCTGTGTTTACGATTGGCTTTGGGATTAGACGTGGCGTAGCTGGATCAAAAAAATCATTGAAATCAGCTAGCCCCGATGGGTGTTCCATCTCCTTCTGGATGTCGGCTGCGGACATGCCCAGGGAAACCAACAAGGCTGTGATGGCCCCAACGGAAGTACCTGCGACGCCTTGAATTTGCTGCAAGATATTGACGTTGCTCTGGTTCTTCTCCAGCATTTGGAACGCCCCCAGGTATGCAAAGCCCTTCCCTCCGCCACCTTCCAGAGCAAGGTACTTAATGTCCTTCGGTTCCAGGTGCGGTTTTGGTTGTTTTACTCCTTGCGGGTTAGGGCTACTTGCAGAAGCCAAGTTTTGCCTCCTTGACCTTAGGACCTTCGCGGTGCGCGAAGCCAATCAGGTTTCTGCGTCCTTTTTTCAGGACACGGCACCTTCGGGCACTTCGACGCCCGGAATCTCTCGCAATAATCAAGTGGCTTTGCGCTTCTGAAGGCTAAGTGACCGTAAATCTGACTCCATTGCTGTCGATTCCATTTATGGTCACCACGATGTCGCCACTCGTTGCCCCAACGGGCACAGGGACTGTGATTGAATACGGGGTCCAATTGGCGGCCAAAGGCACAGCTGGCACTCCATTGAACATGACGGCGCTGCTGCCTTGTACCGACCCGAAGTTCGAGCCCGTAATAGTCACGAGCGCCCCCACTGCTCCAGCGGCCGGGTAGACACGAGTTATAACGACAATCGTGGGACTTGGATTGCTTGGGAGTCCCGCTTTTTTATTCTTCAGCCAGATCAAAGTAGTGGGCAGACGGACCTGCCACGCGTCGATAACCGTTACGTCTAGAGGTCGCTGCTGCTGCGCTTTAATTTCATCGGCTATGGATAAGTAATTTTCATCACCGGGCGCCGGTACAGGTCCCCCTCCCCATAAAATTCCATAAGAGACATAGATATTGACTTGATCTTCAAAACCAGGCCTCGCAGCCAATACCACTCGTGCAGACCCTGCGCGAAGGAAATCCGCGAAATTGCTGTCGTTGCCTTCTATGATTGCGAGATCCTTCCAGCGGCTCGAATCTGCCCAGTAGTACGGATAACAGATATAGGAGAGGGTCTCCCACTCAAACGCTTGCTCCAGGAACTGGACCTCTGGCGCAACACTGACCGCCTTACTCAAGCTAGTCGTGGGAGGATTTACACCGTTAGGATCCCAGTTGATCGCTGAAAGACCCGAGAAAGGCGTGCCGATCAACATCTCGATCACCTGGCGCTTCAATTCTTGATTGATGACCTGGGCATTCTGCGCGGGCGAATTGGCGTCCACGAGGTTCGTCTGCTGGATTGTCAAACCGGCTTTTTCATCGTTGAAAGCCTGTAGCTGCGCGTTATACGCAGCGACGATCAAATCGTAGGTGTTGTTCTGCCATTGGTTGTAGGTCTGATCCAAGGGAAGGCAAGTAACTTCAACGTTGATAGAAAATCCTTCTAACTGAGCTGCGAAGATTGCAATGGGAACCGTGCCCTGAGAAATTGGGCCTACCGGAAGCTGCCAAGTCGTCAATCTTTCGATGTTTGGTTGAGACGTGATTTGCTGGGGTCGTCCGGCGCCTAGCGCAATATTCAATCCCGCCGGGGATGGCGGAGTATACGAAGTCTGCGTGAACTCCATGATGCTGACAGTGCCGCACGCCGCATAATACCCGCTTGGGACATTGATGTTTGAATCGGCCTGAAATGATTGCGATGTTGCGCTTTGTTGGGGCGCAGGATAAGTAACGTTTTCGGCGACGACGAGCTGCATGGGAGGTGGACTGACGCCAGCTGCATTGTACCTGGAGACCAGCAATGGGTAGTTGCCCGCATTTATGTCGCTGGGCATAAGGGGTGGGGCGGTCGAAAGTCCCGAGAGAGTTAATGGCACGGGCGGCTTGTTTATCATGTTGCGTGCGAGATCGTTAAGGTGCAGCCAGCGTGTCCAAGCGGCAGGTTCTGGGATTTCGAACTCCATCAGAAAGCGGTGTGGATAGCGATCCAATTCCACGTTTTGAATTTGGTCTACCCACTGATATACACCGACAACTGGATCGGTCTGCTTTGTATTGTCGAATTCGTGTTTCTCTTTGTCAGTCGCGCGCGTGAGGGTACTGACCGTTCGCACTTGGCGTGTCGATTGCACAATTTTACTGACGGCTCGGGAAACGGTTTCGTGCGATTGAGTTGTGGCTCTAGAGCTCGTGGTAGCATTCGAATAATCGAGAGATCCTCCGAGATGTGTGTTGACTTGCGTGGGGCCATACTGCCCGGAAGTGTCGACCTGCCCGTCTATGTGGGCGGCAATCGAGATGTCCGAGGTTGATTGTTGCTGCAATTGGGACAGATCCGTCGTCGTGCTGTCCTGCTCTTTTACCGAGGTCGTGGTTGTGTCCGTCGTGGTCGTTATTTGCGTTTGATTGACAAGTATATGTACGCGACTCTTGAGCTCGCCCCCCAGGATATTTTCGATGGACGCGATCTCCGCTTCTTCGTAGTGATCCCACTCTTCCCGGGTGATGTAGAGATCCGCGAACCCTGGTTTGCGAACGAGCACGGCTTTTCTGACAAGCAAGCGAATTGTCAGCAAGAGCAGGGCAATGAGGTCTGGAAGGACAAGCGTGCGCCAGCGAAGTGCAGCGTATATGTCATCCGGTGTTTGAATTGGAGTTACAGGTTGCTCCAGCGTGTCCACCAAAGCCACAACAAGGAGCAGGCGCGTGAGCCATCCGAGCACCTCAGTAAGGGAGAAGTTAACCCCATAGGCGCTGAGTGTCAGAGCCGCATAGTATAATTCGCTGAGGATCGTATGAACAGTTTTCCAAGTGGATGTATTTAGATACGAACCAAGTAAACCATTCACTTCCGAGCTGAGAGCCGCGACACTAGGCCTGTTTTGGGTGGATGCCAGCCACAGGTCAAGTTGCAACAGGGCAAGGAACGCCTGAATTACAGGCGAGGAGAATTGCGTTCCGACCGTCAGATGTTGGCGCAACGCCGAGGTGTCCGATAGAACTTGCGAATAGGAGGCGAATGCGGCGCTAAGATCAGGACCCTTTTGCAAGCTTTGGATGTTCTTAAGGGTGCTGGCATTGAGCCGATAAGAGCCTCCCCCAAGGTACACAAGCGTCTCAGGCGCTGGAATGCGCCGCTGGGCTGCGCGCGTCAGCCGCCATCGCATTATCTCTCCCATGATTAACTCCTCTGCGTCCATTCGGGAAAGCCTGGGACTTTAGCCAACATGTACATAGTGTCCTGAGCCAGGAATTCGTTGCATGAAGGACTGCCAACTACGCACTGCGATTCAGCTTCAACGAGGTGTACCTGCGGGAGTTAATGATGAAGTTCCTTCATGAATGATTTTGTAGCTGCGAATTCCTCTTCAATCCCAAGAACTTCGTAAATTTTAGATGTTGGCTATACCAGCTTTGTGATCAATCTGCGGGGCCAGAATTTGTAGATTTTAGTGACGTCTGGAATTCGATTCACGAGCGGCGCGACAACGCTACAGCGAGCAACGGATGATTCATAGCTCGCGCAGCATATTTGGAACTGGGCGTACTCTAAGAACAGCTTCCGTCTGCCGCGCTCGCAGATTTTTCTCTGAAACCTTATACTCAATTGAGGCGGACACCCGCCAAGAGGAAGCTGCGTGCCTGCGTCCACTTTGAATTCCAACGTCAATCGTAAATCTCCTGACTTCGAAAAAAATACACGCCGCGTCATTGAACTCCTCACGCAAATCAAAAACGAAGAGCAGAAAATCCGGGAAGGCGGCGGCGCGAAGGCCATCGAGTCACAGCACAAAAAGGGCCGCCTAACCGCGCGCGAACGCATTGAAAAATTGATCGACCCGGGCTCGGCATTTTTCGAGCTTGGACTCTACGCCGCCTACGAAATGTACGAAGAATGGGGCGGTGCGCCTTCCGCCGGAACCGTTACCGGTCTCGCCACGGTCTGCGGCCGGAAATTTATGGTCATCGCTAACGACGCGACTGTGAAAGCGGGCGCGTTTTTCCCGATGACTGCGAAGAAAGTGATTCGCGCGCAAAATATAGCTCTGGAAAACCGCATCCCGGTGATTTATCTCGTTGATTCAGCAGGAATTTTCTTACCACTGCAAGAAGACGTTTTTCCGGACACTGATGATTTCGGACGCGTGTTTCGCAACAACGCGGTTATGTCCGCGATGGGCATTCCGCAACTCACCGCCGTGATGGGAATGTGCGTCGCTGGCGGCGCGTATCTGCCCGTGATGACCGACCATGTTCTGATGACCGAGGGTTCCGGGCTTTTCCTCGCTGGCCCTGCACTCGTGCAAGCCGCGATTGGCCAAAAGACTTCGGCTGAAGATCTCGGTGGCGCAAAAATGCATTCGCAAATCAGTGGAACGGTGGACTTTCGCGAACCGGACGATGATGCATGCCTCAAGAGAATCCGCGCGCTGGTAGACAAAATGGGCAACGCGCCTTCCCCAATCTTCAACAAGGGCGCCTCGCGCGACCCGCTCTTCCCTGCCGACGAAATCTACGGCATCTATTCCAGCGATCCCGGCAAGCAATATGACATGCGCGAAGTCATGGCGCGCATTGTGGACGCCAGCGAATTCGAGGAGTATCGCGCGGAATACGGCGAGACAGTTCTCTGCGGTTACGCGCGCATCGGCGGCTGGGCCGTCGGCATCGTCGCGAATCAAAAGAAACACGTCCAGACGCAGGCCCGTGGCTCTGATCAAAAGCGCATCGAGTTTGGCGGAGTGATTTATACCGAAGCCGCCGAAAAAGCCGCGCGCTTTATCTTGGATTGCAATCAAAACAAGATTCCACTCATTTTTCTCCACGACGTCAACGGCTTCATGGTCGGCAAAGACGCCGAATGGAGCGGCATCATCCGAGCCGGCGCAAAAATGGTCAATGCTGTGTCGAACAGTGTGGTGCCGAAAATTTCTGTAATTTGCGGCGGCAGTTTCGGCGCGGGTCACTACGCCATGTGCGGCAAAGCCTACGATCCGCGTTTCATCTTTGCTTGGCCGACAGCGCGTTACGCCGTCATGGGCGGCGATGCAGCTGCCGGTACGCTTGTCGAAATCAAACTCAAGCAACTCGAACGCGAAGGCAAGAAGGTCGACGAGAAGGTAAAGAAGGAACTGTTCGACTCCACCCGCGCCACCTACGAGCACCAGGCCGACCCGCGCTACGGCGCTGCCCGCCTGTGGGTCGATGCCATCATCGACCCCGCCCAAACCCGCGACGCACTGATCACGGCGCTAGAAGTCGCCGCTCTGAATCCCGAAATCCGCGAATTCAAGACCGGAGTTCTCCAGACGTGACTTCGTTTTTTCCATCGGGCATCGGTAAGGCCACCAAGTTCCTCTGTCTTGCCATCGTTTCTCCAATGATGTTCTACGGGCTTCTTGTTTCGCTTTGCTCGGTGTGGACTAAGATGAGGAAGCCCGGCGGCGGTGGCGATTCCTATTTCGATTTCTGCGGCCATGACGGAATCATCAGCGGTTCCTTGCTGGCACTACTAGCTGCTCTGGCAGCTATTTCGATTTTAATAGCACCTATTTCGCTCTTAATGGATTGGCGGCGATGGAAAAAGAAACAAGCATAAAAATAATTGAATGCCCTCGCGATGCCTGGCAAGGATTGCCTGATATTATTCCTACTGAGTTCAAAGCCAACTATTTGAAAGAACTCGTCCTCGCCGGCTTCAAGCACATTGATGCAGTGAGTTTTGTTTCGCCCAAACACGTTAAACAAATGGCCGACAGCGAAGAAGTCATGGCGCGTCTCAATGATTCCCTTTCACCCGAAATTGAAAAGCCAGAAATCATCGGCATCGTCGTCAACGAAAAGGGCCTCGAACGCGCCTTGAAGACTCCAGGTGTCACTACGGTTGGCTATCCGTATTCGATCTCCGCCTACTTCCGCCGCGCCAATGCCAACATGTCCCGCGGCGAATCCCGCAAACTCGTCGAAATTCTCCAGAAGGAAACGAAAGCCGCTGGCCGCGATCTGGTCGTCTACATTTCCATGGCCTTCGGCAATCCCTACGACGAACCTTGGGGCCCGGAAATCGTGGAAGAAACTCTCGAATGGCTCAAAGATAGTCGCGTGCGAACGGTTTCGCTCGCGGATACTGCCGGCAGCGCTTCGGCCGAATCCGTCAACGAAATTTTTCGCCGCGCCAGCAGTTGCGTCGCTGGAATGGAAATCGGCGTTCATTTGCACAGCACGCCCATGGGCGCTGCCGACAAAATACTTGCGGCATACAATGCAGGCTGCCGCCGGTTTGACAGTGCGCTCACCGGGCTCGGCGGCTGCCCTTTCGCCGGAGACGAACTCGTCGGCAACATCGCCACCGAAGACGTCCTCGCCGCACTCAGCCTCGCCGGCTACAGCCAAGAGCAAACTGGATTGAAACTCGAAAAAGTCGTAAAACTGACGAATGAAGTTCGCGCGACGTATGCCCACGCGCCGCTGGTGAATTAGGAGGGCAATTGTGTTCACGACACTGATTCTTGAAGACCACGGCCCGGTTGCGAAAATCACCTTTAGTCGGCCGGATAAACGCAACGCGATTTCTCCAAAAATGATTTGCGAACTGCTGACGGCCTTCGATGAAATTGAAAAAACGCGGGCGCGAGTCGTAATCTTGACGGGCGAAGGCAGTGCCTTCTGCGCGGGCATGGATTTGGACATGCTCTCCGCCCTCGCGCAACAAACTCCGCAGGAAAATCAGGAAGACTCCCGCCGCATGGCACGGATGTTCCGCCGGATCTGGAGTTTCCCCAAACCGCTCATCGCAGCAGTGAACGGGCACGCCCTCGCCGGCGGATGCGGCATCGCCACGCTCTGCGATTTCACCATCGCCGTGCCTGAAGCAAAATTTGGCTATACCGAAGTAAAAATTGGATTTCTTCCCGCCATCGTTTCCGTTTTTCTTACTCGGCAAATCGGCGACAAGCGCGCTCGAGACCTTCTGCTCACCGGCCGTATGGTAGAAGCCAAAGAGGCAAAAGAACTGGGCCTCGTCACAGAGATTGTTCCATCGGATCGCCTCATGGCGCGCGCCGAAGAGATCGCCGAACAATTAATCGCCGCCAGCCCCAGCAGCCTCACACGCGCAAAACGTCTTCTCACTTCGGCCGCAGCAGCTTCCGTCGACGCCGATCTCGAACGCGCCGTGCTCGAAAACGCGCGAATCCGCTGTACGCCAGATTTCAAAGAAGGCGTCGCTTCCTTCCTCGAAAAACGTAAACCTGTCTGGCAAGGTGAGGACTAGCCCGCCCCATGCTTGAATTTCACGATACGAGTGTGCGCGTTCGCTATGCAGAAACCGACCAGATGGGCGTCGTCTATCACGCGAACTATCTCATCTGGTTCGAAGTCGGCCGCGTCGAGATGTTGCGCGCTCTTGGTGTCGAGTACAAACGCATGGAAGCGGAAGACGATTGCCAAATTGTCGTGGCAGATGCGAAATGCCGTTATCACCATCCGGCGCGATACGACGACGTGCTTCGCGTTCGAACCCGCATTACAGAAACGAGAAACCGTGTCATCCGCTTTGGCTACGAAATTTATTGCGAATCGAATAACACGTTACTCGCTTCCGGAGAAACGACACACGTTATCTGTGGCAAAAACGGCAAGCCTAAACTTCTTCCCGAAAAATACCGCGTTATCTTCGGAATGAAATCCGCCCTAATGGCCAACGAAAGCAAAGCTAGATGACCATCACGCTCACCGGCAACGACCTGACGTTCCAACAGATGCATGCCGTCGTCGCACACGACGAAAAGGTTTCGCTTTCGCAATCCTCCATCGAACGCATGAACGCTTCGCGCGCAGTTGTGGACAAGCTTGTCGCCTCCGGCAAAACCGCTTACGGCATCAACACCGGCTTCGGCAAACTGGCCAGCGTCCGCATTTCTTCCGAGCAAGTCCGCCAGCTTCAGGTAAATCTCGTGCGTTCCCACGCCTGCGGCGTCGGTGAACCGCTCAGCCGCGCCGAAACGCGCGGCATGATCCTCCTTCGAGCAAACGCACTCGCAAAAGGTCTTAGCGGTGTGCGTCCGTCCGTCGTGCAGACGCTCTGCGACATGCTCAATCACAAAATTCATCCTGTAATTCCTTCGCAAGGCTCCGTCGGAGCATCCGGCGATCTCGCGCCGCTCGCGCATCTCGCGCAAGTCGTCATCGGTGAAGGCCAGGCCGAAGTGAGCGGGATAATTCTTTCTGGAGCTGACGCGCTGAAGCAGGCTGGCCTTTCTCCAGTATCCCTCGAAGCAAAAGAAGGTCTTTCCCTGCTGAATGGCACGCAGGGCATGCTCTCTTTACTCGGCATCGCGCTCTATCGCGCGGACGTTCTTGTGGACACCGCCGACGTCGCCGCCGCACTTTCACTCGATGCTCTTCGTGGCAGCCCGGGCGCATTCGATGCGCGCATCATGCACGCCCGCTCCTACGCTGGCGCTGCGCGCACCGCGCAAAACCTAGCGCACCTTAACGAAGGCAGCCAAATCCGCGAATCCCACCGTTCATCCGACAAAGACCCGCGCGTGCAGGACGCCTACAGCCTCCGCTGCACGCCGCAAGTTCACGGCGCGGTTCGCGATTCCCTGCTGCAAGCGCGCGCGATGGCCCAAGTCGAACTCAACAGCGCCACCGACAATCCGTTGGTTTTTGTAAGTGAAAAAGGGGAAGGCGACATCGTCAGTGGAGGAAATTTTCATGGCCAGCCGCTCGCCATGGCCGCCGATCAAGTCGCCATCGCGATTGCTACCCTCGGCGGCATCGCCGAACGCCGCATCGAGCAGATGACCAATCCGCTCACCAGCATGCTCCCTGCATTCCTCACACCCGAACCTGGCCTCAACTCCGGTTTCATGATCGCGCAAGTCACCGCGGCAGCGCTCACGAGCGAGAACAAGTCTCTGGCTACACCACACTCCGTCGATTCCATTTCCACCAGCGGCAATCAAGAAGATTACGTATCAATGGGCATGAGCGGCGCGCGCCGACTAGAACGTATGCTGCAGAATCTTCGCCATATTCTGGCAATCGAACTCTTGTGTGCCTGTCAAGGGATTGACCTGCTCGCCCCACTCAAGACAGGAACCATTTCGACAAAAGCGTACGAGTCCGTCCGAGCCAAGTCCCCGAAGGTAGTCGAAGACCGCCCCCTCGCCGCCGAAATCAATGCTGTAAGTGAATCAATCGCCCGCGAAGAATTCGCCAAGCTCGTCCGCTAGAGCGCTCAAGCAAGCGCAGACCGCAGAAATCCCAACATCCGAATCCCCGCAATATACGAAAACGGCGCCAATTCCAGCGAATAATGCCCGCACGAAAGCTCGAGTGTCTTCGGATTCGCTCCGTGCTTGTGAAGCGCCTCGATCATTTGCGACGTCAGTTCCGGCAGAAAAGTGGGATCATACTTTCCATATACCATGAACGATTTTCTTCCTGCACCCAGCCCACGCTCCACATATGGCATCGGACTGACGGGCGCCCAGTATTCTCGTAACTCATCCACGCTCACGTGCGTGCGCATTCCTTCCCACACGTGATTCGTCGTCATACCACCGCTTACCACATCCGCGAAATACGTGGACACATGAAAAAATCCGCTCGCGTGCACGCCCGCATCGTGCACCATCGTGATGTAACCAACGGAAGATCCGATGCTCGTCCCCAAAATTCCAATCTTCGTGTAGCCCTGTTGCTCCAGCCAGCGAAGACACAACTTCGCATCCTGAACCGCTTGCCGATTCGCTTGAAGCGTCAATCCAACGTTCGGCCCCACAAGCTGATCCGCTCGTTCATGCCCCGCGGCCATCCGCCGGTCGTGATACGGCATGCTCATCTTGAGCACCGTGATTCCCATGCGCTGGATCCATTCGCAAAGTCCGCGCTGCCCATGCCACTTCGCATTCCAATTCGGCAGCAGGAGGACAGCCGGTTCTTTCTTCTTCCCCCGAAATACTTGCCCGTAGACCGTATTGTTCTCGGGATAAGGCGAGCGGATCGCACTCGTAAATGTCAGTACGCCCTCGCTGTCCACTTTGTAGTTCATCGCGGGCGCAGGCTCATACCACTCTCTGCTTTTCTCGATCGCCGCAGCCGCATATTCGCGTACGAACTCACGGGCCTCGTTATCCGCCAGCCGCGGGTCACCGCCGATGTGCTCAAGTCCCCACTCAAACGGCCGCACCATACGGTTATCGTCCGTCGTCCAGCGACGGTGCTCGTACCGCCTGATTCTCTGTTCAAACCAATTCATGAGGTCAGTTTACAAGCTCACAAGATCTTGTCCTCCAACAGTTTACAAGCCTCACGACATTGCCGCCAAATTCGCGTCACCTGTTAGCCATCGGGCACGCATCACATACCAGTAATTGAGACCCGTCATTGCCTATGGCAAAGTCGAATTGTGGTCATAGCCCTCTTTTTTCTTTTCGGTCTCGTCATTGGCAGCTTTCTGAACGTCTGCATCACGCGGATTCCAGAAGGCGTGTCCATTGTGTCTCCCGGTTCGCGCTGTCCCAGATGCGAAACTCCTATCAAGGCCTATGACAACGTGCCCGTGCTTGCATGGCTCTGGCTCCGAGGAAAATGCCGTGCCTGTGGGAACCCCATCTCTTCCATGTATCCGGCGATCGAGCTTCTTACCGCACTTCTCTTTGTCGCCTGTTATCTCACGTTCGGACTCACGCCGGAAACTTTCAAATGGCTCTTTTTCGTTAGCCTCCTCATCATCCTGATCATCACCGATATTCGCGTCCGCATTCTTCCGGACGCCGTAAATTTCTTCGGCTTCGGTCTCGGCCTCGCTCTCGCTGTACGAATTGGGCCCATCGATCCCTCATGCCTGCGCCTCATGGATCATCTTCCGTTTCTCACCCAAAGCCCCTCGCTCCTCGGCGTTTCGTGCGCTTTGCTCGGCGCTGCAGCGGGCAGTCTTCTGCTTCTTGCTGCGGCTGCACTCTACAAACTTGTCCGCGGCCGTGAAGGGATGGGCATGGGCGACGTCAAAATGATGCTTATGGTCGGCACATTTCTCGGAATTCAGGGCACGTTTCTCACGCTACTTTTCGGCACGCTGCTCGGCAGCATTATCGGACTACTTATGGTCATCGTTCTCTTCGCCAGTGGATGGAAATCCCGCGTTGCAGAACGCGCGAGCCGCAAAGGCCTCGGCTCTGTTTCCGGTCTGCGCTGGACCATCTCCAGCCGCTATCAGCTCCCATTGGGAACTTTTCTTGGCATTGCCGCGCTTCTAGTAGTCTTCTTCAACCACTGGCTCGATATGCAGGCGTATCGGTTCATGAGGTAACGGAGTGGTGTTTCAAACCAAATCCGTCGAAATTCCCTGGACGGTCCTCACCGGCACTGGAATCGCGCTCTTCGCCATCCTTGTTGGTGCAATTCTTCTTTTGCGAAAGGTTTTTCAAAGCTCACCCGAGCGCAACACGGGTCCGACAAATTCTCCCGCCCGCACAGAGAACGCATCCGCCTTCATGACAGCTTCGATGCAAGCCGTCATTCAAAAACTGAAAGAACAGGAAAAAGAACTCGAACGTCTGCATCATGAAGAACGCGAGCGCGCTGATCTCACCGAACGCCTTAGCGAAGAAGTCACCCGCAACATGCCGGCGGGATTAATCGTCGTAAACGCACAGAGCATCATCACTAGCGCAAATCCCGCCGCCGAACAAACTCTCGGCCAGCGCGGCCTCGGCTTTCGTCGCTTTAGCGAAGCGCTCGGAGATCGCTCGGATCTTTCCAAACTCATCGCCGAGTGCCTCGCCACGGGAAAAATCTTCCGCCGCGAACAGATTGAGCACCGCGACACTGCTGGCGACATCCGCCAGCTCGGCGTCACCATCTCTCCCATTCGCAAAGGCAGCGAGGACGTCAGCGGCGTAATCTGCCTCCTCACCGACCTCACCGAACTCGCCTCGCTCCAAAAGCAGATGCAGCTCAAAGAAAACCTCGCCGCGTTAGGTGAACTCTCCGCCGGAATCGCCCACGAATTCAAGAATGCACTCGCCACCATTTCCGGTTATGCGCAAATGATTCAGTTCGAATCTTCAAATCCCGAAGCAGCGGACAACGCGGAAAAAATTCTCGAACAAACACGCAACATCACTAAGGTCGTGACGGAATTCCTGAAGTATGCTCGCCCGCTCGATATCTCCCACGAAGAAGTCGCTCTCGAACCCGTCATTGAGCGTGTCGTTTCGGAAGTCTCGGAAGCGATTCCCGCAGTCCGTCTGCGTTTCGAAGGCCCTTTCGGTGAAGTCGCCGGCGACGAAAGCTTTCTTCGGCAAGCCTTTCTCAACCTCACCCGCAACGCCGCCGAAGCCTGCAGCTCCGCCCCCAATGGCGGCAAAGTCATCGTTCGCAGCGAAAATTTGCAACGCGAAGGCCAGGGCTATCAGCGAATCACCATCTTCGACAACGGGCCGGGAATTTCGCGCGATGCCCTGCCCAAACTCTTCCGCCCCTTTTTCACGACCAAGCCAAATGGCACCGGCCTCGGCCTCGCGGTCGTCCAAAAAATCGTGGTCCAACACGGCGGGCAGGTCGAAGCTCGCAACCGTGAAGAAGGCGGCGCCGCATTTATCGTTACGCTACCCCTTAGCCGCCGCGCCCCAGAAGCAGTAGAATTAAAGCAAGGCGCATCTAAAGATAAGACAGCCTGACCACTGCTGTTGGAGGTGTCTCCATGAATGGCAAAAATCTAAAGAACGCAACTGGCCTCGCACTGCTGGCCCTCCTCATCGCGCTCCCTGCCCGCGCACAACAACAGAATTCACAGCAATCCGGCTCGAGCGATCCTGTCGCCGAAGCCGCCCGCAAAGCCAAGGAAGAAAAAAAAGACGCGCCCAAGCCTAAAAAGGTCTATACCGAAGACGACATCGCCACAAAAAAAGACGATATTTCGGTCGTAGGAAATGCGCAGCCGCAAGCCGATTCCACCACGGCAACCGCTTCCACTGCTTCAACAACGGTCGCTGGCAAAGGCGGATTGACTTCGGAACAGCAGTGGCGCAAGCAGTTCGCGGATATTCGCGCCCGCATCGCTCGCGCCGAGCAGGAACTCGACGTCCTCCAACGCGAAGAGAACAAAGCAGGCCTTCAATATTACTCTGATCCGACCAAAGCAATGAAAGAGCAGCTCACGCGCGACGAGATCAATCAAAAGGCCGCAAAGGTTCAGGCCAAGAAGAAGGAAATTGAAACCCTAAAGCAGCAAGTGGACGACCTGGAAGACCAGCTTCGAAAAGCGGGCGGCGACCCGGGCTGGGCGCGCTAATTAGTTAATACTGGCGGTTCTATTGTCCGCACACTCCGCCGAGATGCTTCCCTGCCCTCGGCACCATCCATGCTAAAAACGAAGTAGATGGAACCTCTTCTACTTGTCGAGGATAAGAACGAACTGCGCGCCATGTTGCGCAAAGCCCTTGAGCGCAACGGCTATGCCGTGGAAGAAGCGCCGGACGGCACTGCAGCGATTCAAAAAATCCGCGCGCGCCGCTACCAACTCGTCCTCACCGATCTAAAGATGCCTGGCGCATCAGGACTCGACGTTCTTCGCGAAACCAAGCTGGCCGACGCCACAATTCCAGTCATTCTGCTCACTGCCTTCGGTTCCGTGGAAGAAGCCGTCAGCGCCATGAAGGAAGGCGCGTTCGATTTTCTGCAGAAGCCCGTTGATCTCGACCATTTAAAAGTCCTCGTGCAGCGTGCTGCACGGCAACAGGAACTTCTTCGCGAAAATATTCTGCTTCGAGAAGAGTTTGCTGCACGCTATGGCTTCCCGCGCATAGTCGGCGAACACGCTTCGATCCGCGAAATCAGCCAGCAGCTTCAACGGGTCGCGCAGACTGACTCCACAGTTCTTCTCCTCGGAGAAAGCGGCACAGGTAAAGAGCTTTTCGCACGAGCAGTCCATCATCTTTCACCGCGCCGCGAACAGCCTTTCGTTGCGCTCAATTGCGCAGCCATCCCCGAAGGCCTCGTGGAAAACGAGCTTTTCGGCCACGAACGCGGCGCGTTCACCGGAGCAGGCGCACGCAAAGCCGGCAAGATGGATCTCGCCCATCGAGGAACGCTCTTTCTTGACGAAATCGGCGAACTGCCTATTGGCATTCAGGCAAAACTCTTGCGTGTTCTCGAAGAGCGCCGTTTTGAACGCGTCGGCGGCACGCAATCCATCGAAGTGGATGTCCGCATCGTTGTTGCCACCAATCGGAATCTTCTGCAAGCAGTCGCCGACAAATCTTTCCGCGAAGACCTCTATTTCCGAATTTCCGCCGTTCCGCTGACGATTCCGCCGCTTCGCGAGCGTGGCAAAGACGTCCTTCTGCTTGCCGAACATTTTCTCGACAAGTTCGGACGCGAATTCAGCAAGCAGGGTGTCCATCTTTCCGAGGCTGCAAAGAATCGCATTCTCGAATATCGCTGGCCCGGAAACGTTCGCGAACTGCAAAACGCCATCGAGCGCGCCGTGATTCTCTGCGATGGCTCCGAAATTTCGCCGGAAGCGTTGCAACTGCAGGCGCAGCGGCCGGAAACGCAAACGCTGCCGGCGGGAATGTTGCCTGCCGATTTTTCGTGGGACGGAACGCTGGAAGAGGTTGTTGCGCGCGCCGTGCAAGCGACCGAACGCGTTCTGCTCGAAAACACGATGCGCGATTGCCGCTGGAACAAAACTCGTGCGGCGGAAAAACTCGGCATTTCCGCGAAGACGCTTGCTGCAAAATTGAAGTCCGCTGGACTCGAATCGTAAACACCCAGATCTGGCCGTTTCAGCGAGAAATGTTACTCGCCGGCCAGTCCCACCCCCTCCCTGTTTTTTGTAAGTGTTCATTCTGCGCAACTTAAAGTCGCTTGTTTTCATGCACTTTTGGAAGTGTTCTATCCAAAGGGCTTGCGACAAACGGCTCGACTTCACTTACTCTCCAGTACTTTTTTGCTCGCTTCCTCACTCTATCCTGCCGATCTTGCCGAGACCTTGGACGTGAGATTCTGGCCCACACCGGCGCAGCCCCTTACAGGGTAAACAAGAATTGCACGCACTGGCGGCGATCTATTTCGCCGCATTGACAAGCAATTTTATCGCGCGGAGTAGAAGCGTCTAGAGCTAAGAGGTACAGCTGGGACAGAACAGGGCTGAGGGACAGTTATGGTACTTACACAGTGAGATTTAATCGACCTGCTTCGCGCCGGTGTGGAGGGCTACAGTGCCACCGGTCCAGACGGAGGCCTCGACGTTTTTCAGGCCGACGGTGCGCATGAGGTCGCAGAGTTCTTCGGGGCGAAAGAATCTTGCTACGGACGATGGGAGGTACTTGTAAGCTGCGGCATCGCCGGAAATGGCTCCGCCGACTTTTGGCAAGATTTTTCGAAAATACCAGCGGTAGAAATCCCCGAAAAGTCCTGCGGGCGGCTCTGTAAACTCGAGAATGCCGATCGTTCCGCCCGGCTTTAGTACGCGCTGCATTTCGCGCAGGCCGGCTTCGTAGTTGGCCAGATTGCGGAACCCGAATGCCGCCGTCACAAGGTCGAATGACGCATCCGCGAATGGAAGCTGCAAGGCGTCGGATTCCAGAAACGGAATCGCTCCGCCCAGGTCGGCCATGGATTTTTCGTTTGCGCGGATGAGCATGGTGTGCGCAAAATCGGCGCCAATCACCCGCGCTTGGCCCTTCTTCTTCAAAGCAAACGCCAAATCTCCTGTACCACAGCACAAGTCCAGCACAATGGCATCGGGACGCTGCAAAATCGTACGGAGCTTCCGCGCGGTTCGGGCACGCCAGACGCGATCAAGCTGGAGCGACAGCAAATGGTTCAGCAGGTCGTAGCGCGGGGCGATTTGCGTGAACATCTCGCGCACTTTGCGTGACGCGTCGGCTTCGTTTGTGACGCCATCGGGTCGCGTTCCCTTACTCGGCGACGCTTTCTCGGTTGTCAAAACGTCAGCCACGGGCAATCTCCGTCAACGCATGCAGGCGTGGCGCAAAATGCAGCGCGTGCTTCACTGCCGTAAGCGAAATATTCTCGTAAGTCGCTGCCTTCCCAATCTTCCTCGACAAAACGAAGCGCAGCTTGTTCCCGCGAGTTTTCTTGTCTGTCCGCATCGCCTCAATCAAACTCGCATCGGAAACCTTCGGCCACGCGGGCAGCGGCCCCAGTCGTTCAATCAACGTCACAATCCGCGATACATCTTTCGCCTTCGTAAGTCCAGTCTTGTGCCCCAACAGCGCAGCGCACTTCATTCCCCACGCGACCGCTTCGCCATGCTGAAATCGCCGGTAACGCGTCTCACTCTCCAGCGCATGTCCAAATGTGTGCCCGTAATTCAAAATCTCGCGCAAGCCGCTTTCGCGCTCGTCTTTGCTGACGACCCACGCCTTAATCTCAATCGAACGCCGAATCATGTGCTCCAGCACCGCTTCATCCCGCCGCAGCGCCTTCTCGAAATTCTCTTCCAGATATTCAAACAGCTTTGCGTCCGCAATAATCCCGTACTTGATCACTTCTGCAAGACCGCCGCGAAACTCGCGCCTGCTCAGCGTCTTCAACAGTTGCGGATCGACCACAACCAGCCGCGCCGGATAAAACGCGCCTAGCAGATTTTTCCCTTCCGGCAAATTCACGCCGGTCTTTCCGCCCACGGAACTATCCGTCTGCGAAACCAGCGTCGTCGGAATCTGCACCAGCGCAACGCCGCGTAAATAACTCGCTGCTGCATACCCCACCACATCCCCAACCACTCCGCCGCCCACCGCCAAAATCAGCGACCCGCGATCCGCTTTCGCTCGTGCGAGTAATCGGGAAATCTGCTCGACGCTCTTCATCTCTTTCTTCATCTCGCGGTCGTCAAACAGATGAACCTCATCGGGCCTGTGTCGGCGCAACCCACGCAGAATCGTTTTCCCAACCGCACGCCAAACCTTCGGCGACGAAACCACGTGAACGCTCGTAAATTTCCCCAGCCGCGAAATCTCCTCGTCCAGACGCGCCAAAGCCCCCGCCGCGCACACAACCTCATACGCCCCGCTGGACGCCTTCACTTTTATTCGCCGCGCTCTCATCTGGGTTCTTTCGACTTTAGCACAGGTGGCGTAGCCACTCTTGGCTGCGCGTCCCGATGTAAGGGAACGTTCTTCGTAGACGCGCCAGCCACCTGCTTTACTTTCTCCGTGGTACGATTCGACGAAAGCTATGAACTCCTTGCCGAATGAAGCTGGCAAGCCCCGCGGACCACGTTCTCGCTGGCTCGCGCTTGCAATGTGCCTTGCGGTCGGGGCCCTCTCGATCCATCAGGCGTGGAATTTTCAACCGGGTCCCAACGAACAACAAATAGCCATGGCGGAAGACGAGGTTTATGAAGCAGTTGTGCGTGACATCGTGCCTAAGCTCGGCCAGAACCCCGGAATGCGATTGGTCTTCGATGACAATCTAATTGTCGGAGACTTTCCGGGAGGAGACGCTACTGCCTGCCGGGAAGCATCAGGCGCACCAGTCCTAATTACTGGCGATGCGCCTATGTCTAGCGCAGAGACGCAAAAAGCATTCCGACTCTGGTCGCGGGTCTGGCACGACACACCGCCAGCGAGTGAGGCCGTTCAAGACTATCTCCAGCGAAGCTGCATCGGAGGTTCGCTCTCTCGATCTTTTCGCACCGATGTTCCACACAGTTTTGTCGGCGATCTTTCGTCTGACCGGATACTCCCTAGTGCAGAGGATCCCAAGTTTGCTCGGCTGTTTCCGGGAGCCTCGGGCGTTATTGGATTTTCGCACGTTGGATTCAACAAGCTGCTTGATGAAGCTATAGTTTCTACGTCTTTCCATTGTGGCGGCCTCTGCGGGGGCGGCACTCGCTACTTCCTAAAGAGAGTCTACGGACGCTGGAAAATAGTTTCTAAGACAACGATCTGGGTGTCTTAGCAAGCGCAATTTCCTTCGTGATACCATTTCTCTGCGGCCACATTCGCCCAGCTAAAGCCAACATTTGATGGCACATTCCGAAAAAATCTATCGCGCAGACTACGCTGTCGTCGGTTCCGGTGTCGCAGGCCTCCGCGCCGCCATCGAACTGAGCGACTCGGGCAGTGTGCTCGTCCTTGCCAAATCTTTCTTAAGCGATTCCGCCACGGCCTGGGCGCAGGGCGGCATCGCTGTCGCCCTCAGTGACGAAGACGAAATCGGCCTCCACGAGCAGGACACGATTAACGCGGGCGACGGCCTGTGCAGGCCCGAATCCGTGGCGCTGCTCGTTGAAGAAGGCCCCAAGTACATCACGCAGCTCATCGAATGGGGCACAGAATTCGACCGCGCCGGCACGAAGCTTGCGTTCACTCGCGAAGCCGCGCACAGCCGTTCGCGCATTCTTCACGCGCATGGCGATTCGACCGGTCGGGAAATCAGCCGGGCATTGCTGGCTCGCGCCAATTCGATTCCGCATCTTCATTTACGCGCACATGCTTTTACTACTGGCCTCATCATCGAAAACGGCAAAGCCGTGGGCGTCCGCTTCATAGACGAAACAGACGGCTCGCTCCACGAACTCCACGCCAACGCCATCCTTCTCGCCACCGGCGGCCTCGGCCAAATCTATCGCGAGACCACGAACCCCGACGTCGCCACCGGCGACGGCATGGCCATCGCCTACGAAGCCGGCGCCATTCTCTCGGACATGGAGTTCGTCCAATTCCATCCAACCGCGCTCGCCGTCAAAGGCGCGCCGCGTTTTCTTCTCTCCGAAGCGCTCCGCGGCGAAGGCGGCATTCTTCGCAACATCAATCTCGAGCGTTTCATGAAGCGCTACAACGAAGCGCAGGAACTCGCTCCGCGCGACATCGTCGCCCGCGCCATCGTCAGCGAAATGCACCGCACCAACGCGCACCACGTTTATCTGGACATGACGGCAAAATCGAAGGAATATCTCGAAAAGCGCTTCCCCCGAATCTACGCAACCTGCATGACCTATGGCCTCGATCTGGCCACAGACCTCGCGCCGGTCTGCCCTGCGGCGCATTACATGATGGGCGGCGTCAAAACTGATCTCTGGGGACGAACTTCCATTTCCGGCCTATATGCCGCGGGGGAAACCGCCGATACCGGCGTCCACGGCGCCAATCGCCTAGCCAGCAATTCCCTGCTCGAAGGACTCGTCTTCGGCGCGCGCAGTGGCCAGGCGATGATTGAAGACGCTCCTGTCTCGAAACGCAGCTCCACCCAACTTCCGGGTAAGCGCGCGCCACAACCCGATTCACAAGACACGGAGAAAAACGCGCATCCGCCACACACAGAATCTCCGCTGCGCACGCAAATCCGCGACCTGATGTGGCGTCACGTCGGAATTTTACGAAATGGAAAAGAACTAAAGGCTACGCTCGCACAGCTCGAATCGCTTCAAATTCCGTCTGGATCGTCTACTCGCGAAGACAACGAACTAAAAAATCTTCACTCTCTCGCCAAAGTCATCACCCGCAGCGCCATCGCGCGCGAAGAAAGCCGAGGCAGCCATTACCGCTCCGATTTTCCATACAGGGATGACGACGATTTCCAGAAACACTCAATCGTGCGAAAAAACGCAGAAGTTTCTTTTGAAAAGTAATTCGGCTACTTCGCCTGCAACGCCTTCACTGACTCAACGAATACATGCCCCACAATTCCTAGAGACTTTGCGCCGATCTTATCCAGCGTGTCCTGCGGCGTGTGCCAATACCCATTCGCCATAAAGTCCGCAATTACATCCACTGATGGCACATTCCTCTTCATGAACGGGTCGTGATCGTCTTCAACCGGAAATGATTCATCCACAAAAACGCTCCCATAACCCAGCTTCTTCGCAATTCCCCAAACCATATTCGTCAGCGCCTGGTTTGAAGTCGAATCCCGCTTAATGGTCATCACTTTGCCACCGATGATGTCCGCCAAAAGGAACGCGCGAATTCGCTTCAAGTCTCCGGACAACGCAAATTTCGCCGCCATCTCCTTGCTTCCATTGCGGCCATCCGTATCGCTCCAGGTTTGCACGGCCTCTTCGCCGTCAAAAAACGCAATCCACACGGCGTATTTCCCATGGGTCGGGCAAAGCAGTCTTGCCATCTCCAGCATCAATCCCGTCGAAGATCCGCCGTCATCCGCGCCGACAAAATTATCTTTTTTCAAGGTGTCGTAGTGCGTCCCCAGTAAAATCACTCCGGGCTGTTCGCCCTGAATCCTTACCAGAATATTTTTCATTCCGATGGGGCCCGCAGGAGTTTGCGCGGTGAAAGCATCGGTCTCCACAGAGCAACCAAAGCTCTGCAGTTGCGACAAAATATAATCCTGCGTCTGTGCAATCGCTTGTGATCCAGAGGGTCGCGGCCCGAATGCCACCATTTTCGCAACATGCATGTACGCAGCCTTACCGTCAAACCCGCCCGTTTTTTCGGCAGGAAGCCCGTCTTCCACTACTTGCGGAGGCGTTGCAGTAACCGCGCTCATAAACGGAGGTTGCGTCGAATTCTCTTTCTTCTCTGCGTCCGCATTGCTCTTGCAGCCTGCAAACAAAAACGCAATTGCCCCAAGAATTGCGCCAGCCTTCGTTCTTTCCATCCGGTTCATCACGTAGTCCCTCTCGCCTCGGCCGCAATTCGCTGCGTCCGCTTCCGCAATGCAATCCACGAAACTCCCACTCCCAGAAAATACAATGCCAGCATCACCAGCATTACCAGCAACATTGTCAGAGCATCCGGCGTCGGCGTCACAATCGCCGCCACCACCGTTATCGCCAAAATTGCATACTTTGTGTTCTGCACCAAAAACTTCGGGGTCACAATCCCGAAATAGCACAACAAGAAAATAAGCACCGGTAGTTCAAACACGAGCCCCAGCGCGACCAGCACCAACAGCACCAAGTCAAAGTAATCGTTAATCCGAATGAGCGGCGCCACCGGCCCCTGGAATCCCACCAAGAACCCCAAAATGTGCGGCAGCGCCAGGAAAAATCCAAATGCAATACCGCCCAAAAACAAGAGCACAGTCGAAAAAACGAACCCTGTTACAGCACTCCGCTCATGTTTGTATAGCGCTGGCGCCACAAACATCCAGACCTGATACAGCACCACCGGTGAAGCAAGTACCAGCCCAATGTAAATGCTCAACTTGATGAGCAGTCCCAAATAATCCGTCGGCCCTGTGTAGTAAAGCTTCGCATCGTAATGGTGCGCCGCCAGCACCGCCTGAATGGGTTTCGCAATTACATTCACAAACTTCGGCGCCACAAACCAGCCTGCCGTCGCACCCAACGCAACCGCAATCAGTGAATTGATAATCCGCTTCCGCAGCTCGATCAGATGCTCGAAAAATGTCATCTGACCACCTGTCTCTTCCTGCTTTGTCTGCTGGGTGATTTCCGTATCCATGTTTTCAGGCGGAATGCCCGTGGTCGTGTAGAGGATCTTGAAGCGATTTTTCTTGTAGCTCTTGTCCGGAAGCAGTTTCGCCCGCCCCTGCGTCCAAGTCAGGTGTGGAACTCTTCTCTTCTTCACCTCGCGCCACAGCTTCGCTCACCGGCGCCACAATTGGCTCAATCGCCTCCGGCAACTGCGCAGGAGTCTCTGGCTCAACTGCCGTTGCTGTCGCGGTTTCAGTCGCAGCAGCGGACGCCTCAGCAGCTTCAGCCTGCTTCTTCCGCTCCGCTTCCCGAGCCTGCCGCTCCACGTTCCGCATCTCTTCTTCAAACGCCAGCTTAAAATCGGTGGATGCCTTGCGGAACTCCGCCATCAGCTTCCCCAGACCGCGCGCCAATTCTGGTAGTTTGTGCGGTCCAAATACGACCAGCACCACAACAAACAGCACAATCATATGGGGAATGCTGAACATACGTCGGAACGACCCTTTCGAACCTACTGGCATCATAGGAAGTGCTTAGATACGTGTCAAACCGGACTTTCCAGCGCGATATTCCGTTCGCATGTTATAATGGGAAATAGCTGGCTAGCGTGAGGTCAGAATGAAATCAGAACGTCGTTGGGCGTTTTTAATCGCTGCGGTACTCCCACTTGGTGCCCTCCTGGGCTTTATTTATGGACCTTCCGTCCGCGCCACCACCTCGAGCGCAGACGATTATCAAACCGCCGTGAAGCAGTTCACTCGCGTCCTGGATGTTGTCCAGTCCAACTATGCCGAGCCTGTCGACGTGGATAAAGAGGTCTATCAGGGCGCCATCCCTGGCATGCTCCGCGTCCTCGACCCTCACTCGAATTTCTTTGATCCCCGCCAGTTCGCTCTTCTCCGCGAAGATCAACGCGGCCGTTACTACGGCGTTGGCATGATCGTCGCGCCTAAAGAAAATCACACCGTTGTTATGGCTCCTTATGTCGGCGCTCCCGCCTACAACGCGGGCCTCCGCCCCGGTGACGTTATCGTAAAGGTCGACGACAAAGCCACCGACGGCCTCACGACCACCGAAGTCGCGGACATGCTTAAAGGCCAAAAAGGCACCGTCGTCAAGATCGTTGTTACGCGCGAAGGCTACGCAGACCCGCTCACCTTTACAGTCACGCGCGGTGAAATTCCCCGCCACTCCGTCGACATCGCTTTCCTCATCAAGCCCAACGTCGGCTACATTCGCCTTTCGTCGTTCAACGAAACGACAGACCACGAAATCGCTGACGCTTTGAAAGAACTAAACGTCTCCAATCTCGATGGCCTCATTCTCGATATGCGCGGAAATCCAGGCGGCTTGCTTAACGAAGCTGTCGCTGTCGGCGACATGTTCCTCGAAAAGAATCAGCTCATCGTTTCGCATCACGGCCGCGCCTCGCAGGAGCACCGTTATTACGCTGTCCGCGGCAATCAGGGCGTCACAGTTCCTCTCGTCATTCTCGTAAACAACAACTCCGCATCGGCTACGGAAATCGTCTCTGGTGCCGTGCAGGACCACGACCGCGGCCTCATCGTGGGGGAGACCACTTTCGGCAAGGGTCTCGTGCAGACCGTTCAGCCGCTCAGCGAAAGCACTGGCCTCGCTCTGACAACCGCGCGTTACTACACGCCTAGCGGCCGCCTCATTCAGCGTGATTACAAATCCGTCTCACTTTACGAATATCACTACGAGCGCAAAGTTCCCGAGCACCCAACGGAGATCAAGCTCACTGACAGCGGCCGCCAGGTGACCGGCGGCGGCGGCATCACGCCGGACATCGTTATCTCCGAACCCAAGCTCACCAAGTTCCAGAAGGATCTCTTCCGCTATGACGTCTTTTATCCTGCGGAAGCTGGCGTCGGCGGATTCGCACGGGCCTATCTCGGCGAGCGCCCCACCATCACGCACGAATTCAACGTCGACGATAACGTCATGCACGAGTTCCGCAACTTCCTGTCAAAGCACAACGTGCGTTACTCGGAATCCGAACTCGCCGAAAACCTGGATTGGGTAAAACGCAAGATCAAGCAGGAAGTCTTCATGTCCACCTTCGGCATGCAGGAAGGTTTTAAAGTTCTTCTCGAAGCCGACCCGCAAGTCCAAAAAGGTATCGATTCTATTCCCCAGGCCCGCGCCCTTTACCAAAACGCGCGCAAGATCGTAGCCCAGCGCAACGGTGGTTCCCTCGACCAACCCTGATTCTTCAGCTCATCAGCAATTTCACAAGACGCTCGCGACATGCTCTCCGCGGGCGTTTTGTTTTTTTATCAGGAGAACTTCCCTTCTTTTCCGCTGTTACTTCTTCACAAAATGGGCGAACCGCACCGGTAGGCGCTCCTTGAAAACTCATCAACCGCTTCATGTATAATTGAGATGTATCCCGCGAGTGGGCGAGTAGCTCAGCTGGGAGAGCGCATCGTTCGCAACGATGAGGCCGAGGGTTCGAACCCCTTCTCGTCCACCAATCATCTCCCCGTTTACCATGTCTTCGACTGAATTGCCTATTTCGAAAATTTAATCACAGGGGCGCGGTCAATTACAGACTGTGGTACGCCCAATGCCACAGCCGACTGCTTGTCGATCGCTATGCCTTGAAGCACAATCGCATCCTCCTTGAAAACTCCGCCAATACGTTCAAAATCCCCGCCGAAGGTCCGGTTTCTCGCCTTTGTCATAACGATGTACACTTCCCGACCGCGTTCCCTTTTCGAAAGAACATGAGCCATTTCGAATACCTCAGGGTGTGCCTTCCAGAAGTTCTCGTCACCAACGTTCGCGGGAAAGAGTCTCCCGTTCTGGAGAAGGCGCTTCCCAAGCTCTCCGTTTGGATCCTCATTCAGAATTTTCTCGACGGTTTGCCGATTATCATTCGTCCCCACATAGGCGTCCGGCCGCCAGGATTTTGCCTCGACACTCTTATAGCGAAACTTTGTCGGTTTATCGGGCAGGTTCCATTCGATGTTTAGTTTTGGCTGCAATTCCCCTCTTGCCGCCAACTCCTTTGTCAATCGGTCTACTTTTGCTTCCGCCGCTCTCACTTCGTACTTCCGATTTTTATATCTCGCTCGCGCCTTCTCGACCTCTCCCTGTTCAATTGCCAGGTTCTTTTTCACTTCGGCGATCTTTGTCTTTGGAGATGGGTCATTCAGCAAATCTTCCATGCCACCGGCGCTACGCTTTCTCCTCTCGAGCGTGTCTGCAGCATCTTTCAGTCGCTGGTCCGCATCGTGAAGCTGCTCCTCGGCTAAAGTCAAATCCTGCCGCGTTGCAGGAGGAACGTTCAGCGCAGGTGGCGGAGAGGGAGGTGGTGATGATGGCGCGCTCGCCCCAGAATTCGTACCGCCCGGCGGCTTCCCACCCTTGCCGCCACCTCCTGTCTCCACGCCTGAAACGAGATTTTTGTTTTCAATCTCAGTAAGGGTCTCGTAGGGCACCGGACCATGTTCGCCAATCACGTTCCCACCGCCGATGGCCGTACCTCTTATGTCGCGATCTGCGGTGTACTCTGGCCTGCCGCTGGGGGGCGGTTCGGTCTGCCGGTTCCGCACTCCATCGCCATCCGTAAATTTCCCGGCAGTCCCGCGCTCGCTTTCCAAAATTTCCGAATCAAGATGCGAGGCGGCGGACCCTTCTTTTCCCGGCGACACGTGATGCGCAATCAGCCCGGCCCCCAAAAGAGCCAGTTGAACCGCGGTGGAATTTAACCCCAGCTCTTCCGTCGCTTTTTCAATGACGATGTTCGTGACAATGGATTTTGCGAGACCGGTAATTCCACCCGTAATGAGGTCGGGCAAATATCCGATAAGCTCAAACAGAAACGGAATGAACGCCTGAATAAACGCCGTGCTGCGGTAGACCTCACCCCAAATGGCGTCGTTGTCAAAAACCTGTCCCAGCCAGTTATAGCTGTCTACGCGGAACAACACTCCATCAAAGCCTTCGTGCTCTACGTAAGCACCAAGTTTGGGGTCGTACCATAAAATAAAGACTTTCCCGATCGTCTGATAAATCTTCAGAGTTTTGCTCGCGTCATACCGGCTGTTGATGGGAATCCGTATCTTTTCAATGACCTGAGGTTTTTCATTCTGCAGCTTCTCCACAATGCCGCGCACGATGGCCATCTCTACCATCGGCACTAAGGCAGCGTGGATTTTTCCGGCGAACTGCAGGAGACCTAAATATCCTTTACATGCTTTGACGTAGTCCGCGACATTCGCCGTATGCCTCCATAGGTATTGGAGCCGAATCGAGAAATCCGCGAAATACGGGTCTCTGGTGTCGTCGGTATCAAACAAGAATTGCATCTCTTCTTCTTTGAAACCGTCTTTGTAGGCTTCCGGCCTCACCTTCAGGGTTTGCAGATAGAGAACGCCCACCATGAACCAATACACCTGATGCCGTAACGTAGTGCCCGCTCTTTTAGCTTCCCTGCAGTGCTTGAGCAATGTCATGAAGAGCAAGGGCTCCATCTTGGCGAACGCTACTGCGCTGAGCGCGTCAAACCGCGCCGAAAGGTCATCGGGTTGGCCGACCTCAAATGCCCGGTTAAGATCATCCAGAACGTTCGAAAAAGCATCGAACTGGTCCGATTTGGCCACAAACTCAAATGTGCGAAGCGCCCGCAGCGTCGGTTCTCTTTTTTCTTTTTCGAAATAGGCGATCTTCAGATCATCCAGAATTCGCGCTCGCTTCTTCATGATCGCGATATCTTTGTTTAAATCAGCTTGCTGCGTGGAGTTCAATGCATCGAAACGCTTTGCTACTAAAGTTCCTTTCGTTTTAATACCGCTCGCGAATCGGAATGAGTAATACGCGTCAGATTTTCGAATCGCAAGCGACGCCGTCCCGTAAAAAATGTAAAGCGAACGCTCGTTTTTATCGCCGTACGCCGTTGAAGCCTGCAGATATGCTTCGACGCACTCCACCAGTTGCGGGCCGGAAAGTTTGAATATCTTCTCCGTAAGCTCCGCCGGCTTCTTGCTGGGAACGTCCATGAGCGCCTTGTAATCCGCGACGAACTTGCGCTGAATTTCACTCTTCGGTGGTGTCGGTCGCGGCCCTTCCAAGTCCGGTGGCACTTTAGGGGAGTCCGGGACCGTGAATTTTTCCTGCGCTGTGACTTCCTTTTCCTTGTCGCCGACTTTTATCGTTCCTTTCTTTTCAGTGACAATTTTTTTCTTTTCCGCAATCGCCGGCTTCAGCATTTTGTCCCGCTGCCAGGTATCCAGCGCGTCAAATCGCCGCTTCCAGATTGTCCCCGCCGAGGTGACCAGAGCTTCGTAATCGGCAGCGAATTTGAAATCACCCAGCACGAGCGCTTGGTATGACACCCCGAAGAAAATGATCAGCGAATTCGTATCGCTGTCCACGTACTTTTGGGAAACCTCCACGTACACCCGCAGGCAATCGTAAAGCTGGTCCGTTTTCTTCAGTTTTGCCGTGTATTCGGAAACCGCTTTTTGATTCGGGCGGTCCATGTGCTTCAAGAACTCAGTCATGAAGCCTCTTTGTATTAACGAGAGGTTGGCCTTTTGTTGATTAACCTGCGAGGACAGCTTTCTCTGCTGTGTCGAATCAAGTTCCGAGTAAATCTTTGGCCAAGCCAGATCTTTGGACTGCGTGAGCGCTTCAAATCGCAGGGCGAAATAGACGTCATTCGATTGCAGTGCCTTCAGCGAGAGGTCGTAGAAAACTCCTACCGCCCGTTTGTGCTCGTCTCTACCGCCATAGGGCTTCGCGACCTCAAAATAGATGTCGAGGCAGTCACGAACATCCCGCGCGTTGAGTCCTTTGATGTATGTGGAAAGCTTGCCGTATGCGGAAGAGTTAGCCGTGTAAGCCTTGAAGCGGCTTACAAACTCCTCTTGGCTCGGAGTGATTCCCATTGTCGTGTATCGCTTGGATCAGCGCATCAATGCTGTGTTTCGCTCATTGATCTCCGGTCGGTATGACAAAGCCGGAACCGCCCTCGATAAGAACCTTCTTGTCGATGTGTGGATCGCCGCGTTCGCCAGATAGAATTCGCGCGGTCATGCGAATGTTGTCCAACTCTTTCTCGCGCGTCTCAGCTTGCGCCTTCTTCACATCAATCATGCGATGGTCCAGTTTGAACCTTTCAAGGAGCGTATGTTCTCCGGGCAGCGCCTCAATGAACAGTGAGTTCGTTGGGACAATCAAGACGTCATTATCCCGTTGCGGGTTCGTCAAAATTGCCTGGTACAGTGTCTGTAGTTGCGGCACCAACTTCTGGAATTCATCATCCGTGAGCTTGTTCTTCAAGCAGCACACATATTGCGAAAATTCATCGAGTGACCAGTTGAGCGGGTCCGATGGGTCGACAAGCTGTCCCGTCGCGCGGTCGATATAGGGATCCATCATGAAATCGGTCAGCGGGTTCGACTGATAGAGCGGGAAAATCGCATAGTTTCCCTTAAAGCCGAGCAGTGTGCTCACATCCGCCACTTCGGAAAGCGGCACGAAGTTGAACTGCGGATTGATCGTCGTCACGGACTCGTAAGGAAATACTTTCGCGTCCCGTCCGCCAAATCTCGGTAGGGACGCATGCGGCGGTGCCATCGTCGTGGCGAGCGCCCCGTCCAGACTGATTCGGAATCCCCTGTTCTGGTGAGTCATATCCGGTACTGGCGTGTTGTGTAAACGAAAGAAACGCTGATCCGGCGGCTCATGAGCCCATATTGCCTGCATGTAGTACATGATGTTGTCTTTGACATGGACCTGAAGCCGCGCAATTTCGGTCAGATGATTGTTGTGATCGCGAAGAGCTTTCGTGTACGTCTCTGTCAAGGCGTTGAGCGCAGTCACTTCCCGTTCCAAGCGGAATGTCAAATCGCGAACCTGATCCGCCGCTTGATTCGCCCGGTCCTGTAACGCTTGCTGATTGCTCTGGTTTTGTCCTGAGTCGTTTCCGAAAAGCAAATTGCCAATCGGGCTGAGCGCGCTGCTCGCTAGGTTATCCACCAATCCGAAGAGCCCCGAGCCACCGGCCTTCTGGTACACCGCTTGATCCATCACGGCACGTTGGGCAGTCGCTTGCTGGCTCGCTATAGCGAGCTCCTGCTTTAATGACTGAACGATGCAGCGCTGCTGATTGACGTTTGCCTTCATCTCCTCGATAGCGATTTCGTCTCCGGCAGTCTGGGCCAGATTGCTCAGCGTCGACAAAAAAGAATCGTCCAGTATTGCGCGCCGCAGAATCCAGTCATACCGCACGAGCCATGCCTGATCGATATCGCTCGGTTGCGGAAACTCCTGGGCGACCAGCACAACCGGCGTAACCCGGTACAAGCGCTCAAAAATCCGGTAGCTTCTTTGCAATTCATAAAACAGGAAGGTTACGGCGATCTCGTCGTTTGGATTCGTAATTTCCGTCGTCTCCACGGATTCGAACTCGTGTGTCTCCTCCGTATTGATTTCCGTTGTCTTTTCTTCTTTAAACTCCTGGGCGGATTTGAAGACGGCCTCGTGAAACGATTTCTTCGCATCTTCCGAGCTTTTCGCCGTGTCCTGCTTGAATCCGGTCGTCAGCGTATCGCTGTCGACTTCATAATTCAGCTTGGCCTCATTGGTTATGGAAAGACTCGTGCTATTCGAAGCCTTATTCGCGATCTGCTGCTCCGCGCGATTCGTCTCGCTCGACTCCTGTTTCAGTACGCGCAGATTGTTCTCCAGTTCTTTCTGGGTGCGTTTCTTCACGGTTTTGCGCGTGATCACAAGCTTCTGCGTCTGCTTGGGAGCGAGCGGAATGGTTTTGACCAGTGGGCCGGCCTGATAGCTGAGAGGCGTCCAATATTGGCGAAAGGTATTCAGAATTCCAAAATTGACGCTGCGTTCCTTCGAATTTGCCGCATAAATTGTAAAGTTATAGTTTTCGAGCAGCTTTTTGTTAAGTGCTTCCAGCAAGGCCGGCAGCCGTTCCACGGGATCGTCAATCGTCAGCGGGTTGACCACACCCGCGCGATGGTCACGAACGTTCGACGCATTCGCATATGGACAATTTCCATCGGAACCAAATCCGGTAACGGTGACCGTCACCCCTCCCTCCCCTGATGCAGGGGGCGCAATCCGTGTGCCCGGCCCTTCCCCACGGTGATCCCGCACGACGACAGTCGGAGTTGCGTGTGCGTTCAGGACAAGCTTTCCTTCTAGTGAGAGCGTCTGCAGTGGATGAACTCCCTTGTAGTCAGTGTGGTCCGGGTCGCCGCCCAATCCCACGATCGTCTCGTAGGCGTTCTGCGCCAGGTTCAATGCGCCCTGATCGATCGCCTCTTGCCACACATATTCAAACGCAATTTGCAGGTTGTTGAAGTCGTGGAACGCGGGCACATCCGCCGGGCTCGGATTGAATACAAAAGATTGCACACTATCCTGGACGGAATCCCGCGTTGCTACAGGCATCAGTCCAATCACCAGCTGTTCTTCCGGTGCAGTCAGCGGCTCCATCACTCGCCCAAGGTAGCGCGGTACGTCGTCGCTCGTAATTTTCGTATCGCCGGAACCGGGCGTCGGAGATGGGTTGCCTGTCGAAGGCGGCTTGGGATTCAATATCGCGTCGGTGCAATCCACGTTTGGCGTCGCAGGCTGGCAAAGGGGCAACCGTTCAAGCGCTTGGACGTAAGTTGTCGGTGGAGCGCCACTAGTCCCCGTCGCGGAGCTCACCGCATCGGCGCTCACCGTCCCGTCTGAGCCCACCTGAGCACGTAAGGTGTTCGCTTCAGCATCGGTCAACGATATGAATCCATGAACCTTGGCGCGCTTCGTGGGATCGTTAATCGTCCCCGTAACTGTAGTCGCGATCAATGCAGAACTCTTGGTGAAAACGCTCTCGCCGGGACCGACAAAGCGCTCCGGCGCAACTGCTGTCGCGGCAACATTTGAAAGCGCACTCTGTAAGGTGGCTTTGAAGTTTTGGTTGAACGTCGAAACTCGCGTTCGATGCGCGCCTACTACGTCCTTTGCAGCATCCACCGCACCAGATACAAAATCATTTTGGCGCGCGGCCATCGCCTTCAGTTTTCCAGTCAAATTCGTTGACGGCTCGAAGTCTTGTGATACTTCGGAAGGAATGGGAATTTCCGCTTTTTGTAGTTGCGGTATAGTCAGCCGGATTACGTACTGTTCGGTCTCTCCGGCATTTTGCCGCGGAACCGTACTTGAATAGAGCACAAGCGCATCTGGAGGCACCCCTGGCTCCTCTGGAGCTAGCACTGTCATGTGAAGATCCGGACGCCCTATCTTTGTCGTGCTGTTTTGAAAACTCGTGTCGTCAAATGTCAGAGTGAACGATCCATCGCTGGCGGTTAGAACCGACCCCAGACGATTTGGCGGAAGCGCAGCAGAACTCGGGGGTGGTGCGGAAGGGACCGGCGGTGCCGAAGGTACGATAGGTATTGGGCTAAATAAAACGACAAGAAGATTCGGTATGCCTACGCCGGACTCCTTCAAAATAACACGACCTGAAATAGAGCTCATTCTTCCCCCCTCCAGGGACGGAATAGTGAGACTTCAACCGTCTTTGAGGGTTAGTGAGCGGGAATTCAAAAACGTTTCAAAATTGAAGGCTTTCTCGAAACTAGACCTGAGACGTCCACTAATTCAAGTTTGGTCTTCTGTAAGGGCCGCTTTCTGAAACGGCCCTCCTCGTTCGCCGGGACGCCCACTCAGGTTTTTGGCGGCTCTTTCAATTTCAGCATTCTCTTGATGATCTCTTTTGCTGCCGCATTCGTCGCGCCGGAATCCGTCCGCCGCTGCGCTCGCTTGAAGCTGAAGAGCTCCCCATCTTTGGAATCGTAGACGGTCGCTTTCGCTTCGCTCGTATTGTACGAGCCTCCCGATCCTGCTCCAGTGTTCCAGCCTTTGCCCTGCTCCACCGTAAAGCTGATCCGGTAACTGAACTCCCTGTCATCCAGGACAAATTTCATCTGATGCTCTGCGCCGTGCTCGTTCAATTTCTCCAGCAGCATTCGCCGGTCCATTTCAGACGCTTCTATTTTCACTTTCACCGTCTCCGGCTCGGTTGCAGCCTTCGCCGGTGCGCTTGCAGGAAATGCCAAAACCAACAACGCCAGTGCCAGCATATTTCCTCGCTTTCCTTGACCTCTGAACGAGCCTCTAAAAATCGTTCAGTCCGTCCAGTCTTACAAACCCAATTCCTTCACCGCCAAATCGATCGCCGTCTGTGCCGTCGCGGGATCCTTCAATCCGCCCCTCGCAAAATCTTTCGTCCCGCCGCCTTTTCCGCCCACTTCGCCCACCACTTTCCTAAGCAACGCGTTCATATCCTTGCCTACAGACGCGTGCTGCCCAAAAAAAAGCTGGCCGCACTCTTTCCTCGCAAGCAGTGCCACGGTTTTCTCGTGTCCCGCAATCGCCGGTGCCAGCATCAGCACAAAACTCGCCTCCAGACCTTCAATCACGCGCGCGATAATTTTTATTCTTCCGACTACATCGGGCGTATCCCTTACGATAGTCTCCGCCTCAAGCTTGGCCAGCCGCTCTCCCCTCGCCCGTGCGCTCTTATAACTCGCATCCCGCTCCGCTAGCGCCTTTTCCAGGGCTCCATCAACTTCCTCCACCGCGCACTGCAGCTTCTCGGCAATCCTTTGCCTCGTTTCATAATCGTCCCGGGCTACCTTCGCCACGCGCCCGCCGCACAAAAACTCCAGACGCCAATCCTGCCGGATCTTCGTGCACCGCCGCAGTTGAATCATTCCAATCTGCCCGGTCCGTGCCACGTGCGTTCCGCCGCATGGCTGCAATTCCACCCCTTCAATCTCAATCGCCCGCAAAATCCCTTCGCGATCTACTTCTTTCCTTACTCCCAGCGAGCGTAACTCCTCAATCGTGCCGTATTTCACATTCACCGGTCGGTCCTCAAAGATGATTTCGTTGGCAGCTTGTTCCGCCCTTACTAGCGCCTCTGCACTCGGTTCAGTCCCTCGCAAATCGATCGTACAAATCTCCTCGCCTAAATGAAACGAAACCGTCTCTAGCCCAAACCGACTCTGCAGCACCGCCGACAACAAATGCTGCCCTGTGTGTTGCTGCATGTGGTCGAACCGCCGCTTCCAATCAACTACAGCCTTCACCTTCCCCAAAGCCATCGGCCTATCTACAAAATGGGCAATCTCTTCCCCTTCATCCACAACCTCCAGCACTTCCGCCTCGCCAACCTTCCCACGGTCGTATGGCTGCCCGCCCGACGCCGGATACAGCGCCGTCCTATCCAATAGGACGCGCCACCGTTTGGCCGAGTTTCCCGCATGTTGCTCACAAGTCAACACCTCCGCCTCAAATTCCCGCACAAATGCATCGTCGTAGTAAATCCGCTTCGTAGCCATCTCTCTTTTCTCCGCTGTCTTGGCTTCTCTTCCAAATTTTTGCACTTTCAATATGCTGTTGCCTCTAAATCTCTAGCATTTAAGGAACTCAAGATACCTCGAACCCCGGAATGAGGATCAAAAGCAGCCTCATACGTGCGTAAGCCATAGTTCCCACAGTAATTCGTCCATGGTTATTCCATAGTTTGGCAATATATTTCGCTGCGAGATAAAAGATCCATAAGTCTGGAAGCATAAATGCCTTTATCTTAGTGCTTTAACTTTTCCACAGTTCAATCGAAAGCTGGCAAAGTAATTGCTCGAAACTTTTCGTCTCTCTTGGTGTATTCGCAACGCGGGGGTCCCTATGCGGTGCAGGTCGTTAGTAGCCTTCCTCTTTTTGTTTCACGGAGTTTACACTGTTCAAACCTACGGCCAGGTAGTTGCCACTTGGAATGGCGGCACAGGTAACTGGAGCAATTCCGCGAACTGGAATCCGGCAACTGTTCCCAATAACAGCGGGAGCACCACCTACAATGTAGGAATTTCCTCTTCGGGTTCAGCCGTTACGATGGACGTCTTGGATGACACCATCAACAATCTAACCCTCGGCACCACAACGTCGCTGAACATCGGCTTCGGCAACAGGCTAAGTTTGGTATCCGGCGCGAGCTCAAACTCCGGCTCGATCAACAACAGGGGCGTACTCACGAATGATGGAGCCTTCGCCAACTCCGGCATCCTCATGAATCAAGTCGGAAGAGTCAACAACAACGGCACGTTCGCCAACACCGGCACGGTCATGGATCAAATGAGCAATTTCAACAATTTTGGCACGCTCACGAATGCAGGTACCTATACCAGTGCTGACAGCACGCTTTCAAACTCCGGCACGGTGACCAACGCCAGTTCTATGAGCTTTACGCATGGAGGTATTGTTAACTCGGGCAATTTCGTGAATAGCGGCACGATTAGCGCCAGCAATTTCGGCTCAATAGAAAACTCGGGAGCATTCACGAATTCCGGCAACGTAAGTCTGGGCGTAATAAGCGTTCTCAACAATTCTGGCTCGCTGATTAATTCAGGCACCATCACTACAAGCGCGAGTCTCAGCACGCAAGTCATCAACTCTGGCGCATTCCTGAATTCTGGCACGTTCCTCAACGCGGGACAGATGTCTAACACCGGAACGTTCACAAATTCCGGCGCCGTCACCATCTCTACTTCCGGCATCTTCACCACTAGCACAAATTACACTCAGGCAGCAGGCAGCACCGCCGTCAACGGAACGCTGACCGCCACCAATGGAGCCATCGTTAACATCCAGGGCGGCATACTTAGCGGTACAGGCACAATCAACGGCAATGTCTTGATGGCTGGGACTCTGATGCCTGGCGACGCTCCAGGCACCTTGGCAGTCTTCGGAAATTACGAACAGACCAGCAAAGGAACGCTCGAAGAGTTGATGAGCCCGCTTGCACACTCATTTTTCGACGTGCACGGGAATGTAGTGCTGGACCCCGGCGCTTCTCTTCAGATTTCGCTGCTCGATGGATTCAATCCGCTTGGCCAGACTTTCAGCATTATGGATTTCTCCAGTCTCACGGGTCAATTTGCCAGCCTGAGTTTCTGGGACGACGGCTATTTGTGGGACATCACTTATGGCCAGCATGAGATTGACGTCACCGCTGTTCAGGCACCCGAACCAGGTTCATTACTTCTCCTCGCTATTGGCTCCCTTGCTCTCGCCGCCTTTGCCCTGCGGAAAAAATAGCCGCCATAGTAGACTGTCAAAGCTCCTTCGTCTGAAAATTCCGCCGATGGAGTTTGTCTGTACCGTTTACTTTGACTGTTGCAAACGATTCAATACTTGGTGAGATTCCATATGAGGCGCGGAATTGTGAAGATTAAGGAGCGAGGAGGAATAGCCCCGGCTGGGGTCATCTGGCTTTTGGCAGGTCTATTGGTCGTAGCCGCACTCGGAGTTCACATCTATCACGCCATCCGCGGCAACTCGATCCGGTTCGATACTCCATACCAGGCAGTCCTCTTGTCGAACGGTTCCGTCTACTTCGGCCAGCTTGAGGGTTACGGCACTTCTCGCCCAGTCCTCACGAACGTCTACTATGTCCTCAGCCAAACCAATCCCGACACCAAACAGGTCACCAGTTCTCTCATCAAACGCGGTAAAGAACTCCACGAACCCGATCGCATGTACCTCAACCCCAATCAAATCGTCTTCGTTGAATCCGTCGGACCTAATTCAAAAGTAGCCCAGCTAATCACCGATCAGAAAAAACAATAACTTACGAATTTTAGGCGGGTGACGAAGGCCCTTCGCTTTCTTCTGCCTGCCGATTGATTCTATTTGAACTTGACAAGCGCCGGCGAACTTGGGTATCTAGTTCCCAGATTCGTTACCAGGTATGCAGTTCGTCCGCTTCATGGTCGTTTTCTCTCTCCCTCCGATCAGCAAATAGTTTGGTGCATATCTGTTAGCTCGCACGATCTGCAGCGGGCCGTTCACTTGGCTCTGCTGCGAAAAACGGAGGGAGAAACATGACTTGTCCCAGCAACAGTTCAGTCGCCAGCTCTTCGCCTTGGCTCTATCTGAATTGGGCCCGAACCCGGCCGGTGCTCGTTCCCACTTTGCTCAAACCAAATTCCAAGGCAGAGCTCGTCACGGCCGTTCAGCAAGTCGAAAAGTCAAGCGGCTCTGTCAAAGCTGTGGGGAGCAGTTGGTCCTATAGTCCCGCCGCAGTGGATGAGTCCCTTACTCACGTCATAGACATCTCCATGCTCAACCATCATCTTCCCCTCGCGGGAGAGAAAAACAGCATCGTTCCATCTGCGCTGAAGCCGGACCCACCCCCTCCTCCCTTCCATCACCCGCGGCCGCCCCATTTTGTCCACGTCGAAGCAGGCATCACCATTTACGACCTGAATTTTCTGCTGGACGATCTCTCGCCGCGTCTCGCAATGCCTACTCTCGGAGGTTCCAACGGACAGACGCTTGCCGGCGTCATCTCCACGGGCGTTCACGGCGCGGATTTCAATCTTCCTCCCATTGCCGATTTTATCCGCGCGATACATCTCGTCGGTCCCGGCGGGCAAGAGTGGTGGCTCGAACGCTCAGGCGCCAATTCCATTACGGATCCAACGCGCATGATGGCCATCGCCGCAGACCCCACGTCCACGCTTCTTTGCCCCGACATAACGATTGAATATGACGATCAACTTTTTCAGGCGGCGATGGTCTCCTTAGGACGCTTTGGCGTCATCTACAGCGTAGTCCTGCAAGCGGTTCCCGCGTTCAAGCTTACCCAACATATCGCCGCTTCCACGTGGGAAGGCCAAACCGGCGAAGCTATGTGGCTTAGCAACACTGCTGCCGTCCCCGGCACTACTCCCGTCCAGGGCCACTTCCGCGAGATCATCGTAAGCCCCTATGCAAATGGTGCGGGCACTCACGATTGCATGGTTACAACCAGGGAAATCACCACAGCCCCTCTGAATCCACAACCAGCATCTTTTGATTTTCTTCACTTCGTCTGCCCGGAGGGTGGGCTCAATCCGCCCCTCATAGCGCTCATGGGCACGCTTCCGATCCTCATCGCTACCGCAACCTCAGCCGCCATAGCCAGCATTTCGTGGATGCTCGCAATTCCAATTGTGGGCGCTATTGCATTTTCAATTGCGGCGCCAACAGTCATCGCCGCGGCTACGACCGCGCTTGTTACTCTCGAAACCGCGCTCGCCACGGCCCTCTCCGCAGGAGGTTCGAGTCTCTCCGACAAGATCGCCAGCATCTGCAATATGGCCACATTAGCGGGGTTTAAAGAACTCGTTCCCGCACTAGTTGGTGCCTTTATGACCCAGCAAAGATCCCCTACGCCGCCCGGCACGCCGGATACTGTTGACGACGGCTTCCGCCTCATGACCTCTCAAACCGACAGATCCATACCGCACGCTCCGCGCACTCCCGATGCAGAGTGCCTCCGCCACATGGACGGCTTCGAATTCGAGTTTGGCCTTCAGTCCGGCCAGACCGACCTCTTCGACTTCATGAACGCCGTGTTTGCTCTCACAGAGGAGTTCAAGGACAAAAACATGCCCCAGGGCTTCGGCATGTCCGTCCGCGTCACCAGAGGGACCAGCGCTTTCATCGGCATGCAGCAATCCGATCGCACCGCCCACGTCGAAATCGACTGCTTGCGCGGCTTGATCGGCCAGGATGAATTCTATTCGCGCCTGCATGCAACCGCCGCGGCGCACATGGGCATTCCTCATTGGGGACTTCTGCACAGCCTCACCGCCAAGCAGGTCGATGATATCTATGGGCGCAATGTCGTCCAGTGGCGCCAGGCCTTGGCCCGCGTCATCAATAGCAGCAACGGAAACGTCGCTACGTTTCGTTCCAAGTTTTCCATTGACCGCAATCTTGAACCCGCCGCCGGCTGCACCATTCCGTTGGGTTTCGGCAGCTTCTTCCGCAAATTACAAGCTCTCAAGACCCGCGCCATGGGATTTCACCATGCGTTTCCGAACAAACCTAAAGGCGGTAACCCTCCCTCAGGTCCTGGGTAGCTAAATAAATGAATAGGGGCGAGCAGCGTCTAACTCGAGTTCGTCGTGTTCACAGTTGAAAGACGAGCGGCAGACGCGGCCTGAAATCCACGGTCTCTTTGCGCTGACTATAGTCGAACCCAATTTCGAGGAGAGATTTTGGTCCGCTGTGAGTTGATAAAATTCCACTCTGGAGCAATCTCTGAGACACGGCAGACCGAAGCGGTACGGGCGTCGTCAGGGCTAAGCTGGTAATCTCACGAATGCCCGCCGGATGCTCTACAAAGTGCTGCTCGCGCTCAAGCCGCCGTAGGAAACTCAGGTAGACCCACATCGGCTCTTCAACTCCCGCTTCGCCAATATGCATAACGCGCGGATCCGGTAAGTAAGCAGGTCGATACTCCCACGCTGGAAATGGCAACTCTTGGCTCTCGGAATCAACTGGGCGCAAGCAAATACCGAACGGCGACGCCCCGCTTTCCCGGCCAAACCACCGCTCCCAAAGCAGAGTGCACCGTGTGGATTCGCTTTGAGCTTCCTTTGCGTCGCTTACCCAGAGCAACTCAATCATCGCGTTCGCGAAGGAGAAGCGCCGGTTCGCTGTGCCTTGTCCGCGATGCCGACTTGCGGGTCCCTCACGCAAGCCGAATCGAACGAGTTCTTCAGCTTCAGGAGCGCCCGGAGCAGTGCAAACGAATAAGTGGTCCAACTCAACCTGCATGAGAGCTAGTCTACTGTTTTGTCTTATAGAAAATTGTCTGTGGGCCATCCACGATCTTGAAATCTGACGGCACTGTGAATAGCGATGGGCTCGGCTCAGTACGCACGATGTTCGTGAGACGGAACGTCTGCTCCCCCATGCGCGGATCGCTCCGCTTGCTGTAAACGATGGTCTTGAGTTCAGGCGAAGTCCAGACCTCCGTAACAATCATGATAGGCCTTTCATTTCCGATTTGCCCTGCGGGAATCGTGTGTGTCGTTCGTACTCCGTTCACGACGACACCTTCCATGGTTTGAGAACCAAGTTCCTCTGTGTTGCTCTGACTTTGATCTATCGAAATCAAATGTTTTTCAAGGACCATTCCCGCCGCAGGTGCAGCCACGGTGACCGGCATGGCATCGGGTGGAGGCAACTGCCCCTCGTTCCCTTCGACAACTCTCATGGTGACCGTCGCGCCCGCCACACCCGCTCCGTTGGCCGGAAAAGGAGGAGGTGGTGGTGAAGGTGGCACAACCATTTTCTGCGCCGTCTTTTCCGTCAGGTTCAACGTGTAGGAAGTCTGCGCGATCGGGTCGTGAATGAAAATCAAATGCGGCGCATTCGCTGCCGATAAATTCCCAAGCGGCGGCAGAACCGTATCCTGCCTTGTGCGGCCCTGCGAATCGCGCGCGGTGGTTCCCGTGCTCGTCCGCACAAGGCGATTGCCATCCGCGAGAGTTTGAGTGGATTCATTCGTAATCGTCGCCGAGTACGGCGCACCTATTACGGGACCGGCCGCTTTGTCGAATCCGGCAGAGAAAACAGCGCCCGCGGCGCCAGTGGTCTGATAGATCACGTTCCCTTTTTCCTGCGCGAAAGCGCACGATGCAGTCGAGAGCACAACAAGCAATACGCGTTTCATGATAGTGATTCTCCTTTTCCTAATTCGTAACTCGGTGAACTCACTGCCGCAGACGAATCTGTTTGACCGACCCATCCGGGGCAATACTCAGTTCCGCGATGAAATTCATTCCCTTCGGCATAGCGCCCGGTGCAAACATCGCCTCCGCCGGAATGGCGATTTGCACCGCGGTTTCTGTCGGCTGCCAATTCGCAGCTTGCACTTGCATGGGCGCAACTACGCGCCGCTTGCGAATCGTCTTGCGCGGGGCAGGCTCCTGCGCCGACGGCGTCTGAACAAAAACCGGAACAGGGACAGAAGCTGCCGCAATCGTCGGAGTAAGAACAGGCGGCGGTTCAACGCGAGTCCGCGGAAAAATCAAAAACAGCGCGCCTGCGGCCACCATGGCGCTCGCAAGCACAGGCACCCAACGAGGAATCCGCGGGCGCAACTTCGCCGCCATCACCGCATCGCAGTAGGCATCGAACGTCTCATCCACCTGTTCGTATGCCGCTTGTCGGCTGCGGCATTCCTCGCATCTTTCGATATGGCGCTCCACGCCCGCCGCTTTCTCGGCCGAAAGCTCGCGGTCGAGCCAGGCAATTAATTTCGGTTGAACATCACACATCGCATTTCTCCGCTAACTTCTTGATCGCGCGTTCTACTGTGTCTCCCACTGTGGAAGTTGCTATTCCCAGCACCTCTCCGATTTCCCGGTAACGCAGCCCTCCCGCCCTAAGCAGGAGGCATTCCCGTTCGGATTCCGTCAGCATTCGAATTCCGGTTGCAAGACGCCGGAACTTTTCCTTCTCAAGTACCGCTTGCTCCGGCGTTGCATCGTCCGTCAGAAAATCCATTTCGCCGTCGAGCGGTTCACTGAATCGCCGGTGATAGCTCGTCTGGCGATTCCGTGCCTGATTGTGTGCGACGCGAAACAGCCAGCCGCGAATGTTCTCCTGCGTTCCATCCGAAGCCAGATGCCGCTGTAAACTAAGAAACGCGTCCTGCACCACATCCTGAGCTTCATCACTCGTAAGCCCGAGACACACGAGATAACGCAGCAACGGTTTACGTAGTTCACGATACAGAGTCGTGACCTCCGAGGTGCCGGCGGCCAGCAGCGGCAGCGCCAGGGGTACGGAATCGTCACTCACATGGGCCTCCGCATCGCGCCTCTATCTATAGAACAACTAAGAGTCCCCATTTTCCGGGTTGGTTTCCCCGAAACGTGGGCGCCTTCTTTTTTTTGCTTAAGACGTAGGGGCACGATATCGGAGATTCCGGGCAGCAGCCGGAATATCGTGCCCTCTTCCTAGAAGGGCGGCCGCGACCATTTTGTTTGTCTTTGAGTAGGCCTTCGCTTTTTTTACTCGGTTTGCCCTGTGGTTATTTTGAAGTGGAGCGTAAAGCGAAGAGCAGCGCGGCTTGCTGGTTTCACAGCTGTAGTGACAGGTCTTCAGACCCGTTCTTTTCCTCGGCACCTTGGCAATATCTTGTCTGTACGGCGCCCCGCTTTTACCTGTTTGTCCCCAGAGCCATGCAGAATAGAGCGCATCGCATGGTGCCGCGGCGGCTTGCAGCTTTACTTCTGTTCACGCCACGGCTTCAACTCTGCGAGCCGGTGAACACCGGTGCGCCGCAATGCGAAAAATATCCCCCAAACGATCCCGGCTGTTGCCGCTGCAATCAGCAGTAGCCGCCCGAATATCCACAGCATCGCCGGCCACTCGGGTGGGATACTACTGCCCACACCGTAATGTATTTGAATAGCTCTCGCTTCCTCGAGCGAAAGCACCACGCCAGCCAGACTCAACAACATCAGAAATACCGTGGCACGCGGAAAACGAAATTTAGACTCCATACTTCCTCCTTCCCGTGACATCCAGTCGTACGAATTCGAAAGTCTGCGAACCTGCTCCCGCACGGAACCAAAGAGCAGTCCCCCAATTTCTCGCGCGCAGAACTCTGCGCGCGCAAAAACTCTTCCCTTCGTAATCTCAGCGTGCGCCTGTTGAAACACCCAAGCCATTTCTTCCCCGTACTTACAGCGATACCCAGCGGGATACAGATAGAGCAGACGTCGGTACAAGGCCAGCATGAGCATCACGCCTCCTTCCTCGCCGTGCGGAGGCCCGCCAGTTTGGTCAAATGTTTCATCCGTTCAACTTCTGCTTGCAAGATCTTCCGTCCCTGCATCGTAAGCCGGTACGCTCGCCGGTCACGCGCCGCTTCGTCCTCTTTGAACCGTTCGATCCACCCGTGGCTAAGTAGTCGCTGCAGCGCACCGTAGAGTGTGCCGGTGCTGAGCGTCACGCGCCCGCCGCTCATCCTTTCCACGTCCTTCAGAATGGAGTATCCGTGCCGCGGCTGTTCCGCGAGACTCAGCAAAAGTAGCAACACCGGTTCGGTCAAAGGCAATCGTTGTTCCATATGTCACTACGCGACATATCGCGTAACGCCATAATGCTCCGTCGTGGCCCCGGTGTCAACCTTTGATTTTCGATTCACTATCTATGGAAGCCGACCGCGTCTGAACTGCGATCTTCTTAAGCCCAGGCTTGGGTATCTTGGCGGAGTCTGGCGATGTCCTTCGTTGGCGCGCTCCCAAAAAAACGGCTGTATTCCCTGCTGAACTGCGAAGCGCTTAGATAACCGACGCGCTGACTTGCGGTGCTCGCGTCCATCATCGCGGACAACATGAGGCGCTTCGCCTCCTGCAGACGCAACACTTTTTGATAGTGCAGCGGACTCATCGATGTGACGGACTTAAAGTGTTCGTGGAAAGAAGAAACACTCATGTGTACCAATTCGGCCAGCTCTTCGACCTTCATGGGCTGAGAAAAATTCGCACGCAGCCAGGAAATTGCCTTCGCAACTCGGTGCACGCTGGACTCTGCAAAGCCCATTTGAGCCACGCGAACACCGATGGTGCTGCGCAATAGCCTGATCAAAATCTCATCCACAACAAGAGGAGCGACTAGTTCAACGTCCGCAGGCTGCGCGAGACAATCCATTAATCTGGTCGCCGCGTTGACAATGCTTTCTTCGGCGGGGGTAATGTAAACGGCGCTTCTCTCTTGAATGGGTGGCAAGCCTTGTGGATACACCTTTAGGACCAGCTCGGCAATCTTGTGCGGGTCGAGGTCCAGCCTTAGAGCGAGGTAAGGTTCGGAATAGCTGGCTTGTGTGACTTGGGCAGCAACGGGTAGAGCAACGGAATAAACGAGCATACGCGAGGGATCGTACTCGAAGACCTCTTGCCCCACGATGACGGTCTTCGCGCCTCGCGCGATGATGGACAAACAAGGCAACCGAAGGCCGTGCACACACTCTCTGTTTATTCGTGAAAAACGGCTAACGTGCAAACCGGGGATGCTCAGGTCGAACGTACCGTCGTGAGGAGCATACGCAGCAATGCAACGGGCCAGCTTCGCAATGTCAGCTTCATTTGATCCGCCAACCTTGTTTGGCCGCAGAGTCGCAATTTTGCTGTTAGTCCTCACGCCCTCGAGAATACCCCCCTAGGGAATCATAATAACGCCCGGCAGGAGCAATCGGCGACGATGCTCATGGAAGTCTCTCACTTCCGGTATTGCTCGTCGCTAACATGTTCCATCCAGTCGACCACCTTGCCGTCTTTCTTTTCCTGAATGGCGATGTGCGTCATAGCCGTCGTTGGCGTGGCACCATGCCAATGCTTCTCACCTGGCGAGAACCAAACCACATCACCGGGGCGAATTTCCTCGACCGGCCCGCCCCAATGCTGTGCCCAGCCGCAACCACCCGTTACAATCAGCGTCTGACCGAGCGGATGCGTATGCCACGCAGTCCGCGCGCCCGGCTCGAACGTCACGCTCGCGCCTTGAACAAACGCAGGATCGGGTGCCTGAAAGAGCGGATCAATCCGTACCGTCCCGGTGAACCAATCTGACGGTCCCTTGCCTGATGCCTGCGACCCAGCTCTCTTTATTTCCATTCTTTCACTCCCGCGCTCTTTCGTATGTTCAGCGGCCCACCGTTTTCTGCAGTTCTTCGGGGTACCGAGCGCCTTGCACCGCGATCTTTGAGGCTGCGGTTTCCAGCTGCCGGAGATCTTCGGGCGTAAGTTCAACGGCAGCAGCTCCGATGTTCTCTTCGAGCCGATGCAGCTTGGTCGTGCCTGGAATCGGAACGATCCACGGCTTCTGCGCAAGCAGCCATGCAAGGGCGATCTGGGCAGGCGTCACTTTCCTCTGTTCCGCGAACTTGCCAATCAGATCAACCAGCGCCTGATTCGCTTTGCGGTTCTCCGGCGTAAAGCGCGGAACGATGTTGCGGAAGTCGGTCTTGTCGAACTGCGTGTCCTCGCTGATCTTCCCGGTGAGGAAGCCCTTTCCCAGAGGGCTAAATGGAACGAACCCGATCCCGAGTTCCTCGAGGGTCGGTATCACTTCCGTTTCAGGCTCTCTCCACCAAAGCGAATATTCGCTCTGGAGTGCAGTCACAGGCTGAACCGCATGTGCGCGACGGATCGTCCGCACCCCTGCTTCAGAAAGTCCGAAGTGCTTCACTTTGCCTTGCTGGATCAGGTCTTTCACGGCTCCAGCTGTGTCTTCGATCGGCACGTTGGGATCCACGCGGTGCTGATAGAACAAGTCGATGACATCGGTCTTTAGGCGCTTGAGCGAGGCCTCGGCAACCTCTTTGACGTGTTCTGGACGGCTGTCCAGCCCACTCCAGCGCGGCCCACCATTGGGATCAGGCTTCCACCCGAACTTGGTGGCGATCACCACCTGGTCACGAAGTGGAGCCAGCGCTTCGCCCACAAGTTCCTCATTGGTGAAAGGGCCGTAAACCTCGGCGGTATCGAAGAACGTTACGCCACGTTCGACCGCCGCCCTGATGAGGGAAATTCCCTGCTGCTTGTCCACAGCTGGACCGTAGCCGAAGCTCATTCCCATGCAGCCCAGTCCGATAGCCGACACTTCCAAATTGCTTTTTCCAAGTTTGCGTTTTTGCATGATTGGTTCTCCTTCGAAAGCGTCTCAAATTGGTTGGCTGAATCGCTTCGTATTCGCGCTCAGCGATGGCGCCGTTCAAATAGCCTTAGCGATGAGAAAGTGTAACTTGCCCGCAGGGCGGACACTTGCCTATTGCGCCGCAGTATTTGCCCAATTCTCCGAGTCCGCCCTGCAACAGGGAGAAGCTCAGTGGATAAAATTCAATCCATTGGGAATGAATTGAGGGAAGACATATGCGTAGAGCATGACGATGACACCGACTATGGCAGCGAGAGCCACCGAATGCCAGAAAACGAATCGGAAGATGGAGCCTTCCTGCCCGACTTGATTCGTCGCGGCCGTAGCGATACAGATGGATTGCGCGTCGATCATTTTCCCCATCACGCCGCCAGCACTGTTCGTGGCACACATCAGAATGGGACTTAGATTGAGTTGTTGTGCGGTGATTTTCTGCAGGCCACCGAAAAGCACATTGGAAGAAGTGTCGCTGCCCGTCAGCGCCACGCCAAGCCAGCCGATGAATGAACTGAAGAATGGAAAGAGCCTGCCTGTGCCAGTGAAAGCGAGACCGAGAACGGCGTCCATGCCTGAGTACCGCGTGACATAGCCCAAGCCGAGCATGCAGGTCATGGCAATGATAGCGAAGCGCAAACGCACCAGTGTGCGGCCGAAGATTTGCAAAATCTTGAAAGGAGTGAGGCCAAGGATCAGACCCGCAAAGATGGCCGCCAGGAAACAACCCGTTCCCGTTGCCGTGAGCCAATTGAAATCGAAGCGCGCGGCTTCGGCAGTGGGTTTTGCCACGACAGGCGTGGTTCGAAACACTTTGTTGTGCAAATAGGGCCAGTCCCATCCCGCGGGGCCGGGGCGAGGTTTGCCGTCTGGCATCTTCACTGCAAACGACGGAGTCGTTGCTTTATTCATCGCCAGCTTGATGGCAGGCAATCCCCACAAGAGAACGAAGATGGAAAGAATCGCAAACGGCAGCCAGGCTTTAGCGGTTTGGCCGGCTGTGTAGTGCTTGACGACATCCTGCCGGCTGATCTTGGCGGCATCCTCTTCGCGTTCCTCTTCAAAACGCCATATCCGTTTGGGTCGCCAGACGCGAAGAAACAGCATCGTTGCGATCAGCGAAACCACGCCCGCAGCGATGTCCACCAGATTGCTGTCCACGTGGTTGGCCCAAAAGTATTGCGTCCCCGCGAAAGAGACGCTGACGACCAAAATCGCGGGAAGCACTTCGAACGTTTCGGCCCAACTAACCATGCAGCGGACGAGCCAGAACGGAACGATCAGTGCGGTGAGCGGAAGAATGCGGCCAATCATCGCGCTCAGGTCACTCTCCGGCAATGCAGTTACCGACGCGAGAGCGTGCACAGGAGTCCCGATAGCGCCCCAGGCGACCGGAGCCGTATTCGCGATCAGATTCAGTGCAGCCGCTTGGAACGGCCGGAAGCCGAGTCCGATCATGAAAGCGCCTGCGATGGCGACGGGCGAGCCGAACCCCGCGCAGCCTTCAATGAACGCGCCAAAGCAAAACGCCACAAGGAGAAGTTGAAGACGGCGGTCCGGCGTGATGGCTGCGACAGACTGCTTCATAATTTCGAACTGGCCCGTTTCTACAGAGATGTCATAGAGAAAAACGGCGGCAATGACGATCCACACAATTTTCAAAAGCCCGTACGCGCCGCCATAAGCGAAGCTGCTGATCGCCATCTGTGCCGGCATGTGAAAAACAAAAATGGCGCAAAGAATCGCGGTTGCAGCGCCGGCGATTGCGCAGAGATGCGCGCGAACCTTGAAGCCGGCCAACAAACCAAGAAGAACAATGACAGGGAGCGCCGCGACAAGTGTCGAGAGCCACGGGTGGTGCAGAGGGTCGTAAACTTGTGTCCAGGTCATACGAAGTCCTCCGGACGGAAGGTCTTAAGGGCACCCTGGCGTGATCTCTCTGTTTACGCAGCGAGGCAAGCGACGAAACATTCCTGCAGCGGGCGGATCAACCTTTGTGCAGCGCTTCCAATACATTCTTATCTGCGCAAAGTCAAGAAAGGAGTCTTGGCGGTAGTGGGTCAGTTTGAACTATCTAAGAATCCACAAGGCTAGAACCACTAGGGCTCCCATGATGAGGATGATTGCGACAATTGCCCAAGCGATCTGTATAAATTCTTGCTTGAGCAATTCGCGTTGACTGAGGTTTTCCCTTTGTCTTTTCTCGCGAAAATACTTTAGCCATCCGAATAGCTCAATCAGTGCCAATCAGTCTCCTTCATGTCACAGCCTCAGCTCTTCCGTCCAATAGTGTCACCAATTCCTCTTATGCTCCAAACGTGGTCCGCAATCTAGAGCGTTTTTTTGCGAGGAGATTTTTTTTGAATCGCTTGCTATCGGGATGGCCGCGGTTTACTTTGCTCTGGATGGGCGTTTCGAACGGATTGGCTTTAGTACAGCAGCAAGGCTTTTGAGAGGTGGTAGATCATGACTAGCGCGACGAATGCTTTAAGCGGAGTGCAAATTACGGCCCCAGAGCATGCCAGCCGCGAACGTGTCCTGACTCCGGAGGCGCTGAAATTTATTGTGGAGCTGCAGCGGCGGTTCAATGCGCGGCGCGTAGAATTGCTGGCCGCAAGGGCCGAGAGGCAGAAGCGCTTGGACGCAGGAGAGAAGCCGGACTTTTTGCCGGAAACGTTGGAAATTCGCAAAACGGAGTGGACCGTCGCTGTGATTCCGGCTGACTTGCAAGATCGTCGCGTTGAAATCACCGGACCAGTGGACCGCAAGATGATTATCAACGCACTGAACAGCGGCGCAAAGGTGTTCATGGCAGACTTCGAGGATTCCAACACGCCGACTTGGGCGAATCAGATAGATGGCCAGGTCAATTTGATGGACGCGGTGCGGCGGACCATTACCTACAACGACCCGTCTAGCGGAAAGAGTTACAAGGTGAACGAACAAACTGCGGTGCTGTTCGTGCGCCCGCGCGGATGGCATCTGGAAGAGCGGCACGTTCAGGTGGACGGCCAAGCGATGTCCGGTTCCCTTTTCGATTTTGGGTTGTACTTTTTTCACAACGCCAAAACGTTGCTGGATTCCGGCAGCGGTCCTTATTTCTATCTGCCAAAAATGGAAAGTCATAAAGAAGCGCGTCTGTGGAACGGCATTTTTGTTTTCGCGCAGGATGCACTCGGAATTCCGCAAGGAAGCATTCGCGCAACAGTTCTAATTGAAACGATCCTTGCCGCATTCGAAATGGACGAAATCCTCCACGAGCTGCGAGCGCATTCGGCGGGGTTGAATTGCGGGCGTTGGGACTACATTTTTAGTTTCATCAAGAAATTTTCGAACGACGCGCACGCCGTACTGCCGGACCGCGCGCAGGTCACCATGACCACGCACTTCCTGCGCTCGTACAGCAAACTTCTGATCCGCACGTGCCATCGAAGGAATATTCACGCGATGGGCGGAATGGCGGCCTTCATCCCGATCAAGAGTGACCCGGTGGCAAATGAAAAAGCGATTGCGCAGGTGCGGGCGGACAAGGAGCGCGAGGCAGGAGACGGCCACGACGGTACGTGGGTAGCACATCCGGGTCTGGTTCCAGTTGCGATGGAAATTTTCGATCGCCTGATGCCAGAGCCCAATCAAATTGCCAAGAAGCTGCAGGATTTTCACGCGACGGCAGCGGATCTGCTCATGGTACCGCAAGGGCAAATCACGGAACCGGGTCTGCGCCAAAATATCGCTGTAGGACTCGGCTATCTCGAAGCATGGCTGCGCGGCATCGGTTGCGTTCCGCTGTTTAATTTGATGGAAGATGCGGCAACCGCAGAGATCAGCCGCGCGCAACTATGGCAATGGATTCATCAGGGCGCGCACCTGCAGGACGGGCGAAAGATCGACGTAGCCTTGTGCGAGCAGATGATTCAGGAAGAACTGGCCAAAGCCAAGCCAAGCGGCGACCCCACGCGTTCGGCCGCTTACGAAAAATCAGCCCAATTGATGCGCGACTTGATCCGCGCACCCAAATTCACCGAATTCCTGACCGTCCCCGCCTACAACCAAATTCTCACCGAAGGCAATTGACCCTGACAACGGCTTCGTGAGTAATGGCCGATCTTCACATCGGCCCTTCCTCAGGGACCGCTAAACTATACGTATTGACGGCCCTCCCTGCCTTTCGTTTCACCGCAACCGGAATCCCCTCCGGCATTGGACTGGATTGGCCTCACCACGGAGAGGTATGCCGCTCACTTGTTCCCCCAACGACCGTATCTGGGAACCGCGATTCTCACTTCTGATATAGCCCGTTTGGAACATTAGCCACCGGGACTATTGACTCGCCGATAAACTTGCCGATAGCGTAGGAACGTGGGGCTGCATCGCAAAGCGGGCCCATAGGTGTAATTTATGTGGCCGCACAAACCAAATCCTCCAAACGATCAGGGAAAAGCCCAAGTTGAGGTCCTTCGCGCAAACTTCCGGCGGATTGAGCGGCGTGAATGGTGGATGTGGGCAACAGCTGCAATCATCACACTGCTGCTCACCATTGGGCTGACCTCCTTTCTCCTCCCCAACACCGCCGGTCTACACAATGACTTCTACTCTGTCAACGTGTTGCCGCAGGCCCTCCGTGGATTGGTTGCCCTGGTTTTCCTTTTCGATCTCTACACAATCTACCAACACCTTCTCATATATCGAATCCGCAAGCAGTTGATGGAGCGCGAGGAACTCTTTCACCTCATTAGTGAAAATGCGGCGGACATGATCGCGGTTGTGGATATGGATGGGAAACGAATTTACAACAGCCTTTCCTACCAAAAGGCACTGGGTTATTCGGCCGAAGAATTGAAAGCGTCATCGGCGTTTGAGCAAATTCATCCGAATGATCGTGAGCGTGTCATGAAGGCAGCCGAGGAGGCGCGCCACTCGGGAATAGGAAAGACGCTTGAATACCGTATTCGCCGCAAAGACGGTATGTGGCTGGTTCTGGAATCAACTTCCAGCGTCATCCGCAACGCCAAAGGCGATCCGGAAAAACTCGTCATTGTGAATCGGGACATTACGGAGCGTAAAAAGGCGGAGGAAGCTCTACGCCGCTCGGAGGCAGGATTTCGTTCCGTGGTGGAAGACGCGCCCTACGGGATTTTTCGAACGAGCATCACCGGACAATTCCTGCAAGTAAATCCGGCGCTTCAGAAAATGCTCGGCTATGAATCCCAGGCGGAGCTTCTCAAGCAAGACTTGGCAACCGATATCTTTCGCCACAGTGGCGAATATCGGCGTTTGACCGAGACCCTCTCCGGCATGGAAGACGTGAAAGATATTGAAATGGAGTGGAAGCGTCTTGATGGCACTCCGATTACGGTCCGATGCTCCGGCCGACGCGTCAACGATGAAAACGGCGTTCCAACTCACTTCGAGGTGTTTGCAGAGGACGTGACTGAGAAACGAGTGCTTGAGCGCCAACTGCGAATGGCGCAAAAAATGGAGGCAATCGGGCGGCTGTCAGGAGGGATCGCCCACGACTTCAACAACCTCCTCAGCGTAATCATCGGGTATAGCAGAGTACTGACTAAGTCTCTGAACACGAATGCTCCTTTGCGTGAACATGCCCTCGAAATTGAGAAAGCGGGGCAGCGAGCCGCCTCATTGACCAAACAGTTGCTGGCGTTCAGCCGCCAGCAGGTTTTGACCCCTGCCGTCCTCAACCTCAACACTCTTGCCTGCGACATGGAAAAAATGCTGCCGCGACTCCTGGGTGAGGACATCGAAGTGTCCTTGGACTTGGTCCCCGACCTCGGAAATGTCAAAGCCGACCAGAGCCAGATCGAGCAGGTCATCATGAATCTGGCCGTGAACGCTCGAGACGCCATGCCGGAGGGCGGCAAACTGAAGATTCAAACCAGCAACGTGGAACTGGACCAAGCCTACACTTGGAACCATCCGGGCGCAAAAGTCGGCAGCTATGTGCTGTTGACGGTGACCGACACGGGTACCGGAATGGATGCCGCAACGCTCACCCATATCTTCGAACCTTTTTTCACTACTAAGGAGCGGGGCAAAGGGACGGGCCTTGGGCTTGCGACCGTGTACGGAGTGGTTAAACAGAGCAACGGTTATATTTGGGTAGACAGTGCGCCAGGGAAAGGCGCGTCCTTTCAAATTTATCTCCCTCGGCATATAGGCCAGCCGGAGACAGACGAACAGAAATCCGATTCTGGAGAAAAACTGCGCGGCTCGGAAACAATTCTCCTCGTTGAGGACGCGGAGCCCCTGAGAAAGCTTGCCCAAACCTTTCTTGAGGCAGTCGGGTTCCGCGTGTTGTCGGCAGAGAGCGGCGAGCGCGCCCTGGAAGTGGCCGCAGGTTTCGGTGGCATTTTTGATCTCCTGCTCACCGACGTCGTAATGCCCGGAATGAATGGTCGCGTTCTGGCGGAACAATTGGCGCCGCGCCAGCCTGGAATGAAGATTCTGTATATGTCTGGCTACACCGACTCTTTTATCGCAGGCCATGGAGTTCTGGATCCCCAGACCCATCTTCTCCATAAGCCATTCACGGAAGAGGTTCTTCTTCGTAAGGTTCGCGAGGTGCTGGATAGCGGGAAGAAGCCGCCCGCCGATTCACGCACGGTGCCCGAATCTAAAACAAGTGAAATCTCTCCCAGCCGCTAGGAGGATCTGCGCGATGGCAAAACTTTTGGTCGTGGACGATGACGAGGCACTGCGCCGTCTGATTCGCCTTGAGATGGACGACGGCTACGAAATCATTGACTCGGGCGAACCGGAACAGGGTCTGGCCCTTGCCCTTGAGCACAAGCCGGACGCCATCTTGCTCGATTTGCGCATGCCCAAATATTCCGGCTACGAACTGCTTCAGACCTTCACTTCCTTCAGCCGTACACAGACAATCCCCGTGATTATCGTAAGCGGTGAGGCTGGCGGACAAACCAAAGAACATTGCAAACAACTTGGCGCCGCAGGCTATTTCGAGAAGCCCATTGACTTCGACGCGCTGCGCACCTGCGTCCGCCAAATTGCAAAGACCCGCCGCTTTGTCCCGCGATCTGAGGTTCGTGTTCGGTTGCAGGTTCCGCTGAAGCTTCGAGGCAAGGACAGCAGCGGAATGGAGTTCGAAGAGACCGCGACAACGGAGAACGTAAGTTTAAGCGGCTTTCTGTGCGCCTGCACAAAAGAACTCGCTGTCGATTCCGTCGTGAGTGTCTATTTGACTGTTGGCCGCTCGGACTACGTTGGCAATGCGAAGATCGTTCACGCGGATTTCAAACATCTGCCTTTGCGGTGGTATGGATGCTTCTTCCTCGAGAAGACTGGACCATGGGTCCTTCAATAAGCATCTTCGCGGGACGTTTGTGATGAACAATCCGGACCGACATCTTTCCATGAGCGGCGGTGCCATCGAGCAAATTGCATCAGCCCAGAACCCTGTCGCGCGCGTGCTCGTGGTTGACGACGAACCCGCCGCTTGCAAACTCCTCTCGATTATCCTGCAGCCGGATTATTCTTGCGATACGGCAAGCAACGGTGCGGATGCCCTCGCTGCCCTGCAACGCGAGCGATTCGATGCCGTCATCTCCGATCTTCAGATGCCAGGAATGAGCGGCATGGACCTTCTCCTGGAAGCTCGCCGCCGGCATCCTTACGTCGCCTTTCTTGTCACAACCGGCGTGGATGACGTCGATGTCGGCGTGCAGGCTATGCGATCCGGCGCGGACGATTATCTCGTCAAACCGCTTCTGGAAAATGTCGTCACGGCGAGCCTGGAACGCGCCCTCCATAAGCGGCGCCTCGAACAGCAAGTCGAGAACTACCGCCAGCATCTCGAAGAGATGGTCGTCGAACGCACCCAGCAACTGCGCGAAACTCTTCTACGAATCCAACGCAGTTACGAAGACACGCTGCGAGCGCTTGGTGCCGCGATCGATCTCCGCGATAGCGAAACCGAGGGGCACTCCCAGCGTGTCTGCCGCTACTCGGTCGAAATTGCCCGCGCCATGGGCTGGTCGGATCAGGATCTCGAAAATCTTGCCAGGGGAGCCTATCTGCACGACATCGGAAAGCTCGGAATTCCTGACGGAATTCTCCTCAAGCCCGGACCTTTAACTCCTGACGAACGCGCCACCATGCAGACCCACGTTCAGATCGGCTTTGAACTCGTCAAAGGCATCCCGTTTCTGTCCACTGCTGCCGACATTGTCCTCATGCATCACGAACGTCACGATGGCAGTGGCTATCCCCATGGACTCAAGGCGGACGAGATTCTGCCCGGAGCCCGTATCTTCGCAATTGCCGATAGTTTTGATGCAATAACGTCCGATCGGCCCTATCGCCGCGCTTCCCCATTGGAATTCGGCCGCGAAACGATACAACGAGAGTCGGGCCGCCTCTTTGACCCGCAAGTCGTGAACGTCTTCCTGAGCATTCCCACGGAAACTTGGTCCGCAAATCATCACCCTGCCCAGAACATCTAACTCCCTATCTGCCAACTCGCTCTTCGCTTTTGCGTTCGTGAAGCGTCGTCCCTTTAGGGCGGCATCTCTTTTCCCCTTTGCGTTTGTGTAGGGGCACGATATATCGTGCCCTTCTTCGCTAGCCAACCGAATAAAAAGGATGCAGTCGAATGATTGGAACACTTTGCAGTGGCGCGATTCACCTTCCACAGCTGGCAGTAACCCGTGTGCCGGAGTTTCTACAGTTCTCGCCCGCAGCCTTGTTGGCTCTGCCTGCCTGGTTCTCTTGGAATCCGTTGTTATCCTATTTCGCCGCAGTTGTGTTGCTGCTTATCGGCGTGGGCATAGCGATCAAGAAAGCCCCGCCGCAGGCAGACTGGCTCGACAAAATCGTCCTTTGTGGCCCTGTCTTCATAGCCATGCCTATGGTTGTGTTCGGCTTGGACCACTACTTCTTTCCCGCAGAGATAGGCCAGATCATACCTGCCTGGATTCCGGCCCACGCCTTCTGGGTTTATTTCGTCGGAACGTGTCTCATCCTGGGCGGCTTGAGCATCGTGTTCCAGAAACACGCCTGGTTGGCCGCCGGGCTTTTCGGAGTCATGCTCCTCTGTTTTGAGGCGCTCATGAATATTCCCGGAGTAGTGGCCCTCCCTCACAGCCGAATTATCTGGTCGCTGTGCGTAAGGGAGTTTTCTTTCAGTTGGGGCGCTCTGTCGTTAGCCGCAATGCACACACAACAATGGAGGATGAAAGGCACGCATTGGCTGATCTCTGTTGCGCGCAATGTTCTTGGAATTGCTTTAGTTTTCTTCGGCGTGGAGCACTTTCTTCACCCCGAACTCCTTCCGGGGGTTCCCCTCGAGCAGCTCACGCCCAATTTCATTCCAGCCCATTCGCTCTGGGGCTATTTGACAGGTGTGGTCTATGTACTTGCCGGCATCTGTCTGCTCATCAACAAGAAAGCACGCACGGCGGCCACATGGGCCGGATTGTTCGTCCTTTTTGCTGTGATCTTTTTTTGTGTGCCATACATGCTCCAGTACGCTTCTGACATAGGAAAGGGACTGAATGTCCCCGCAGATACTCTCGTATTGAGTGGAGCCTTGTTGTGCCTGGCCGCAAGCCTGCACGAAAAATCGCCAAGTTCAAGCATGAGCATGAACAGGTAGTGGGTCAGTTTGAATTTTTTGGATCGTGACACAATAAGTGAAAATTCAAACTGATCCGCTACTCATGAGCACGGCCGTTGACCAAATAAGTCAAATGGATCCAACCCACGCCGCATCGCTCCCAATGGCGATCCCTGGTGGAGAGAGAAACTACGCTTTTGGTACTGCGCTCGCGAAAGACTTCAGTGCTTGCAAAAGTTCGCTGACTTCCCTTTCAAGCAACTTGAAAACCTCTGCCGCCAATTGAAGATGCGCTTCTTTTGCCAGTTGTTCGAGCCGAACGACGGAATGAAAAGCGGTGCAGCCGGTGAAGTTGGAGATTGCTCCCTTCAGGGCATGAGCTGCGCTTGCAAGTTCTGCCGCGTCTTTCCGCCTGAGCGCGGCGCGCAATGCGGACATCAATCTGGGGCACTCGGCCAGAAAAGCCTCAGCGATTTGAGCGCACACTTCGTATGAACCGTCCATGCGCGCCAGAAATTCACGTTCATCAAAAGGTGCATCGGAAACGCGGTCGGCGGAAACTACCGCGAAGCTGGCGGGGAGGCCGGGCACGAGACTTTCAATTGCCTGAAAGAGTTCGTCGGCGCGCACCGGTTTGGAAAGATAGGCGTCCATGCCTGCGCGCAGGCAGATGTCGCGATCGCCTTTGATCGCATGAGCTGTCATCGCCACAATCGGCAAATGCCGCGTGGTGCCGTTTTCGCGTGAGCGAATGGTCACAGTGGTTTCAAGGCCGTTGAGTTCCGGCATCTGGATGTCCATCAGACAAACGTCGAAGCTTTGTTTCTGAAGAGCCGCAAGTGCCTCATTACCATTGCCGGCAACGGTCACAGTGTGGCCGCGTCGTTCCAGAAGAAGTACGGCTAGCTTCTGGTTAACGATATTGTCTTCCGCAAGCAGAACCTTCAGGCTGCGTTTTACGGGCGTCAACGGCAGCTTCGATTCCGGACTCTTCGGCAGCGTGCGACCGGCAGTGCGGCCAAGTGCGCTGGAAATAATGTCGAGTAGCTCGGATTGGCCGACCGGCTTAGTCAAATAGCCTGCAAGACCCAACTCCTTGCATCGTTGTGCGTCACGAGGCTGCCCGGCGGAGGTGAGCATGATAACGGAAGAATTCCGGAACTCACGCATCGCCACAATATGCTCGCTCAGAGCGAATCCGTCCATTTCTGGCATGTGCGCATCAACAAGAATGAGAGGAAACGGGGCTGGCATGTCCCTAACAGCGTGCAGGGCAACCAACGCGGATTTCCCGGATTCGGCGAGCGTGGGCTTCATGCCCCAATGCTGAAGCGTTTCGTAGAGAATGCGGCGATTGGTTTCATTGTCATCGACCACCAAAACAGGAAGATTGTTCCAGGCGATCACTGCGGGAGCTTCGGCGCGATGCTCTTCAAAGCTGATCAAACGATAGCGCGAAGTGAAATGGAAAGTGCTGCCCTTGCCCATTTCGCTCTCTACCCAGATTCTGCCCCCCATCATCCCAACGAGACGCGCGGAGATGGTCAGCCCCAGGCCGGTCCCACCGTATTTCCGGTTCATCGATCCGTCAGCCTGCGTAAAGGATTCGAAAATGGCAGCGTGTTTTTCGGCCGGAATACCTATGCCCGTGTCGCGGATCGAGAAATGTAATGAAATATCCCGGCCTGAGACCAGCTCCACCCGAGCCCGAATCACAACTTCGCCGCGCTCGGTAAATTTCAAAGCATTGCCCACCAGGTTCAAGACGATCTGGCGTAGACGCACTGGATCGCCGAAAAGATCGTCCGGCACGCTGTTGTCAACGTGGCAAGCAAGCTCAAGCCGTTTCTGCGCCGCACGAATGCCGAGAGACTTGATCGAATCCTGTAGAACGTCGCGAATGTTGAACCGGACAGGATCGAGCTCCAGCTTGCCGGCTTCGATCTTCGAAAAATCCAAAATGTCATTGATGACCTGCAGCAGCGAATCCGAGGAGCTCTTCACCATGCCAAGATATTCGCTTTGCTCCGACGTCAGCTCCGTGGCCATCAAAATGTCCGTCATGCCCATGATGCCGTTCATAGGAGTACGAATTTCGTGGCTCATGTTTGCCAGGAATTCGCTCTTGGCGCGGCTCGCGCCTTCGGCAGTTGCGCGCGTAGCCTCGAGTTCGGCTTGTTTGGCAGCACTTTCGCGCATCTCTTTCGTGGTTTGCAAACAAGACTGGATCAGGAAAATATTCTCGAAAAGAACCCAGGCGGCATGCTCCACCCAGCGCCACTGGCTCGGAGCCAGTACGCCGAAAACGGACTGCGGCCAGTACACTCCGCGGACGAAGTGATCCGCGGCAACAACAATCGTTGCCGGAATGAATACCTTCCAATCGCGATAAAACGCCAGAAACGCGAGCGAACCGAAAACGTGAAAATGCGTCTCGATGCGCCCTCCGGACAAATGGATGAGGAGCGCGGACATCAACATCTGCGCCACAGCTATCGTGTGGCGCGTCAACACCTCTCCGGGCCTCAGAATCGCCAGCGCCACCGGGAAAATGGTAATGATGCCGCCCAGAATGAGGGCGGCCCAAACGTGAATGTGAATATGGCTGGTGCTGCCGGCCCAGGCGCGCGGAGAAATCACCAGCGCGGCGACGATGCCGGCAACCCACTGGAAGCACATGAGTCCTGCGAAGAGGCGGTCGATCCGCTTGTAGTTCGCGTTCCGTTTTTGCTGAAACAAAAAGTCAGCTCGCGCAGCTTGGCTTTCTTCAGATGTGAGTTTGACGGCGTCTAGAGCAGACATAGCCAGTGCAGACATAGTTCGTTCCTTTATTCCTTCTCGGCACGTTCAGGATTGTGCAGCGAGCACCCATAGACAGACGTTCGGCTCGTGCCTGAATCCCCGGTATACACAACAGAAAGAATGGCGCTGCGGCCTGCGCTGTCTCCCGCATGGCCGCGCGAAGCGGTGATTCCGCCGCTGAATCGCAAATTACCAGCGGCATCGTATAGCATCGTTTGTCCCGAAGCCTGAGCGCCGAACAAGGATGTCTCCATCCCTGTAACATCGCTGACCACGCTGGCGCCCGGTATTCGCGCGGCATCCCGCCAGAGATCGGTTTTTTCCCACTCTTCAGAAAGTCCTGCCGGACGAACGAACACGACGGTAGCCGTCGCCCTGTTCTGTAAAACCGCCATCAACCGGGCGAGTTCTTCTACAGTGGCGCGCGTGCACGGACAGTGCGGATGGGCGAATACCACGATGGAGAAGAGACCCGGAGTGCGTGGGACTTGCGTTGCAACCGGCCACTTTTTAGGCGCAGCGCCTGGAGTGCCCGCGGCATAGTCGTAATTCAGCATCACGCGCTGTCCCAGCGCAGCTGCAACCAGCCACATTCCTGCAAATAAAACGGCTAGCCACGGGCCAATTTTTTTTGGCGCTGTTTTTTTTTGCACTGTTTTTTTGTGCATTGGTGTCGTGGCCATAGCGGCTCTGGCTCAACCTTCTAAGTGCTTGCGCAGCGTGTCGATGAGTTCGTCCGTCTCAATCGGTTTCTTCAGATATGCCGTGCAACCGCTGGCAAATCCGGCAGTGACCGACTCTTCGCCAACTCGAAACGTAAGAAGAATGATGGGAATCTTTGCGGTCGCTTCCTGCTTCCTCATGCGACGGCACACCTCTAACCCGTCCATTCCCGGCATCATCACATCCATCAGCACGAGATCAGGCTTCTCGGTGCTGGCCAATTTCAGCGCTTCCGCTCCATTGGCAACAGGAATCACCGTGTAGCCGGTCCGCTTCGCGATCATGATTCGATTCGTCAGCCTGGTCGTGTCGGAGTCTTCCACCAGGAGAATCTTTCTGGTTGCCGTTGCCGTGGACATGGGGCCCTTTCGCACAGCCCCTCTCTGATCAATGAAGACAAAGGCGCGGCTGTGCACTGCTCATTGCATACCTGTACCTGTCGAATCTCGAAAAGCGCGTTGCGCACTTTTCCAGGCCGACTGGACAAGTGAATGGCATCATCAGAATATAAAGAGACAAACAAACCCAAGAATAGTCTAGTAGTCCTAGTACTTACACAGGGATGGCTTCTACTGGCGGTATCGCTCTGCCCTCTTCGCAAGATTCCAATCGAGCCTGCTTTTCAACGATTCACCTTGTCAATTGCGAAGACCGGCGGCAGCCCGCCCACTGCGTCATCTGGCCTTTGCATTTGTGTAGGGCAGGACTTTTTACCCTGGTCGGAGCCGGAAGGTTAGTCCTTCCGCTTTTTTTTGCGCTCGGCTGCCACACTCATTCCACAATATGTACAAGGGCAGATGCGAATTCCGCAAGGAACTGAATCAGGGCTGGACTATCCACCTTCACTGGACCTTGAACGAGATTTCGACCTCTGCTTGCACTTCTATTGGTTCACCGCGTGAAACGAAAGGTTTGAATTGCCATTGCTTAATAGCAGCTTCGGCAGCGTTCTTAAAGTCTTCAATTCCAGTAACCGCCTTTACGTCCCTGACTCTGCCATCTTTATCGATCACAATTTTTAGATGGACAGTTCCTCCGACGCCTTGCTTCAGCTCTTCTTCGGGAAAATCCGGAAGTTTTTTTCCTGACAATCCGAGTTCATTTTTCCCTCCATCAGGCAAAATAGCTTCTATTTGACCTATAACTTTGAAACGCCTGGTTTCGGACCTATTCGTCTTGTTGATTGTTGTGGTACGATGCTCCGACTCGATTGCTGGAGTCTTTTTTACAACCGCTGTCACCTCAGTTCCTTGTGACGTAAGATCCTGGGGGAACGGTGCCGGCAAAGGCTTGGGCCTGTCGAGCTGATACCAGGAGTCCATCCACCCTTTTGAGCTGGGCTTCCAATCTGCAGTATCAAGATTCGGGACAAACGCGCAGGGGCTTGCCGTTTTCGAAGCCGCCTTTGCTTTGCTGCAGCGCTCTTCCGACCAGTGACAGTGAACAGAATATTGACTCTCCGCCGGCTTTTTGAAATCGCGCTCTTGATAACACCATGCTTGTTTTGGAGGGAATTTTTCCCACGCGTGGACCGCTTCACTCTTCAGTTCCTGTACTTGCTTACCAGTCCCTTGCAAAGCGCCTATTTTTCCAGCTAGCGCCGTGACGCTTTCATTTAAGGAATCTCTTTGCTCTTTCAGAGATGCGACTTCCTTTTGCAATTCGTCGCGCTGCTTTGTTTGAGCCTGTATCTCCAGCAAAAGCTGCTGGCGCGTCGCAAGAAGCGGCTGCACGCGCAACCAGATCACGGCATACACAATGACGCAAAGCGCGATGAGAGGTATCTGCAGCCAGGTCATAGCTCTTAACCTTCGCAAGCTGTCCGAACTCATGGGTTCGCGCGCCCGTGGCTCCGCGCCGGTTAGGCCCTTGTCGTTTTGGTTCAGTCCTCGCTCGATGTCGATTTTGTGTTCTCCTTTCTGGGCCGTCTTTCACGCCGTGTCGCGCCAGGTTCCAAAGCCACTCGGATAATCTTGTAAAGAACGACCAGCATTGCGACGAAGCCAACGCCCCCGCCTTTAAAAGAGCCTATGATCTGCGGTATTTGCTCGGAACCGGGATTCCTCAGAATGAAAAGAAGAAGTCCTCCGACAATGAGAATCATGCAAAGGCAAGCCGTTCCCAAGGCCATCAATCGCATTGGATTGTCGTAATTCCCCGCCATTGGAGGGCATCTTAATTCAGCGGTCCGTTATGAAGGAAGGCAATTCTTTATTCTGTATCTATACTTCAATTCGATTTCATACGCACGCTGGTGGCGCTCAATATCCGGGAAAACCTCTCGGGTGGCCTACCCTTTGCGCCTTTGTATTTTGCAAAAGGTGGGCGGCTCTTGTATCTGACTTTTCTTTCCGTTCGAACTCTTTTCCACAATCCATTCGAATTACCTACTGAATATCTATTGACTTGATAACACAAGAATGCTACCATTCCCTATGTTTGGCGCGCCCATCCCCGAACTTCCTTCCCCTGTCTTCAATTCCTATCGTCTTTGTTTTGATATCCATGCAAAACCCTCCTCCCACATCTCTTTTGTTTTGATATTCATACAAAACCCTGGGGGTGGGGGTATTCAACCCGTTCAAGAGCAACTTCCGCGTCCCTAAGTCTTGTATTTGCCACTCTTACAGAAACAGCCGGGGTGTACCCAAACTATTCCCAGTTTGGAACTGCCCCTCCGAACAGGCGAATTCCCCGCCCTCTTCACGGTAGAATAAAAGACATGCCTGTCCGCCTCATCGCTCTCGACATTGACGGCACTTTGCTCGACAGCCGCCGGCAGCTCTCCGACGCCAACCGCGCCGCCGTCACCGAAGCCACACGCCGCGGCATCGAAGTCGCCCTCGTCACTGGCCGCCGCTACGATTTCGCCATGCCCGTCGCCCACCAGCTCGACTGCCCCATCACCATGATCGTCAACAACGGCGCCCTCATCCGCACCGCCGACGGCGAAACTCATCTCCGCCATCTGCTCGACAAAGAAATTGCCCGTAACGTTCTCGAAGCCACAAAACCCTGGCGCGAAGGCGCAGCCGTCATCTTCGATCGCCCCGTCGCCAATCAACTCATGCTTGAAACGCTTCGCGAAGAAGATTCCCGCCGCTACGCCTACTACAAACGCAATCTCAAACACATCGGCATCGTTTCTCCGCTCGAAAATGCAGTCATCGAGGACCCCATTCAAGTCATGTTCACCGGCACCGTCGCGGAAATGCGTGCCGCCGAATCCGTTCTTCGCAACGCCGATTTCGCCGCAGGCTACTCTCTTGCGGTCACTCTCTACGAGCCGCCCAACTTCGCCATGATTGACGTTCTTCCGCCGCACTGCACCAAAGGCCGATCCCTCGCCGAATGGGCCGAACATCGCGGCCTCCAACGCGATGAAATTCTGGCCGTCGGCGACAATCACAATGATTTGGAAATGCTCCACTTCGCCGGAATCCCTGTCGTTATGGCCAACGGCGTCCCCGAACTCAAAACCCACGGCTGGCACGAAACTCTCTCCAACGACGAAAGTGGCGTGGCCGCAGCCATCGAACGTTTCGCCCTCAGCGAGGCCGCATGCGCCTAACCCGCCTCTCTCTCTTGCAAATGCTTTTGGGGGTCGGAGCTTTAGCTCCGACATTAAGGCTGCTGAGAAAAGGGGCTTTAGCCCCTGAAGAAATGCTTTCGTTTCTGCAGAAACTGGCTAAGCGTTTGATACCTGCCTCTGCCCTTTTGCTGCTTTTCGCGCAGACTTCTCGCGCTGAATACGTCGTCCTCAAGAGCGGCCAGCGCCTCGTCGTCACCGGCTACCAACTCGTCGGCGACATCTACAAGCTCACGCTCTCCGGCGGCTCCGCCGAACTCCCCGCCAGCGAAGTCGTCGCCATCGAGCCCGAAGAAATCTTCCACTCCGAACCGAAACCCGCGCTCGAAGGAATTCCCTTCTCCAACTTCATCTCCTCGGCCGCAAAAAATCACAGCGTCGACGCGGACCTCATCGTCAGCGTCATCACCGCCGAATCCAAATTCAATCCCAAAGCTGTCTCCCGCAAAAACGCGCGCGGCCTCATGCAGCTTCTTCCCGAAACCGCTTCGCGCCTCGGCGTAAAAAATATTTTCGACCCACAGGAAAACATCGAAGCCGGCACAAAATATCTCCGCGAACTCCTCGACCGTTACAACAACGATCTCGCGCTCACTCTTGCCGCCTACAACGCCGGCCCACAGCGCGTCGAACTCTACAAATCCGTTCCCCCTTACCGCGAAACCATCTCCTACGTTCGCCGAGTCCAGCAAACCTACAAGGCGCGCAAATCCTCAGCACCCGCGCAAAATTCGCCTGCCACACACACCCCTTCGTCATCCGCGGAAAAGACTTCCGCCAACCCGGTGCCCCAAACCAAATCCCGCGGCTAACCATGGCGGATCGCGCAACTTACTTTTTTAATTTTTTGTTTCTATTTTTCGTCTGACTAATTCTGCGGAGGATTGCTCAGCGGCGGAGTCGGATTCGTTCCGCCCGGCGGATTCATTATTCCAGGATTTCCCGTCGTTCCCGGTTGCGTTCCCGCTGGAGTCCCCGGGGTACTCGTCCCAGGAATATTCGGCTGCGGCCCAAACCCCGCCGCATCTTTGCTCTGGTCCCAATAAAATTCAAACAAGTGATAATTCGTCGCAGTTTCGTAGACCATCACCGATTTGCCATCAACTTTGCTTCCCACGCCAACAATATTTCCGCCCACAATTGTCGTCGGCCCCGTTGGCGTATATTGCGCTGGATTCCCGCTGGCATCCGTGTCCGTCGAAGTTGCTCCTGCTCCTTGTCCTGTCACCGGACCGCTCGGCTGCATGCTTCCGAACCCACCACTAGTCCCTGTAAGCCCTGGAGTGCCCTGCGTCCCAATTCCATTCAGGCCACCCACCGGCGCACCAACCGCGCCTGTACCTGGAATTCCTGTGGGCGCGCTAAAGGGAGGCGGAGGCTTCAAACTTCCAATCAGTTGTCCGTTGGGGCCAACATAAAGCAGGCGCCAGGATCCATCCTCTTTGTTCATCGGATCTTTGTACGCTTGCCGCATGAAGTGGATGTCACCCATTTGCGGTTTCATCAGATCTTCAAGCGATGTCGGATATTTTCCGGTTTTCCGATAATACATTTTAATTCCGCGAACGTATTGCTGTCCGCGCCAGATCATTTCTTGTTCTTGCTCGCGTTTGCCGTACGCTTGTCCACGTGCTGCTTCCATCGCGACAATCAGCATCAGCGTCGCGGCAAACGCAACCAGCAGCAGAGCATAACCCCGCTCGCTGCGCCGCGTTCGATTGTGAATTCGCGTTCTCACGTCGTTGGCCCCTGATCTTCTAGCATTTTCTGCCCATGCCTGCCGGAGGACAATTCTTCAAATTCCAGACTCGCATTGTTGATCTTCAGGATGCGAAAACGCCCCATCAGCGTATCGCCTTCGCTGACGATGTAAACTTCATCGCCCTCGGACAGGAACGCACGACGCGGAGTACCGTTCGGGACTGTGCCGTATCCAAAGAATTTCATGGGCAGTTCCAGCGGCGGTGGGGGCGGAGGTGGATCGTTTTTGTGCGCGTCAGTGATTTTCGCCGCATCAGCAGCAGCTTTCCTAACTTCAGCCTCACTCGGTGGGACAATCGTAGAGAACAAACTTCCGCCTGACGATTTGTATTCGGCTTTGCGGCGCAGTTCGATTTCCCACCAGCGAATCTCCGGATTCGCAACGGACATGGTCTGATAATTCTGCAACAGCATGGCCGAAGTCGGTTTGCTTCCGCCTCCCGGAGACCACGATTGCCAGCCCCAAATTGCTCCGGCAACGAGGACCAGCGCGATCAAAACAATAATTTGTTTTTTCTGTTTCATGCGCCCGTCGTCCGGAAAAAAGTTCTCATGTGAACGCTGACGTGCACCAGATTGGGCGCCGTCGATTCCGTTCCCAGGTCCAGAGAGTCCACGACGTAGAAATTCGGAGATTTCTGCAACCCATTCAGAAATTTCACAACATTGGAGTATTCACCGGAAACGGTTGCTTCCATTTCCCGTTCGGTGACATTGCGACCGCCAATCTCCTTATCGTGAAACGCAACTCCGGTCAATTGCACACCGGCTTTTTTCGAAACATCGCCAAGCTCAGCGGAAATTGTGGAAGAAGCGGAAGCTGCAGCGGGCAATTCCCGCTCAAACGTATCGCAGTCTTTTACAGTTTTCGGAAAATTCGCAGCAATTTTTTCCGCGTAGTCGATATCCGCTCTCTGCAACTTCAGCTTACCCATCTCTTCGGCAATACGCTGCGGGGAAATGCTAGGAGAAGTCGACAAATACCAGGAGTAAACCACCAGCGCAACGTCAGCAAGGACGAGCAGCGTCACACCCGCTATGATCGCCCTTTTCTTGAATTTGAAATCCTGGTTCATCCCGCTCTCGTATAAACCACCGACAATTCTATAACCTGCCGGTCTCCGCCGGCCTGCGTGCCAACTTGGTCGGACAGCAACATTACTTTCTCAAAGGCCTTTGACGATTCCAGTGCCCGCAAGAAGTTGAGTTTTGCCTCGTCGGAAGCCGCGCCGACTTTCAACTTCACTTCCATGCTTCCCTTCACCATCTTTGGCGAAATACTCAAGACCCGCACTCCTGCCGGCTTCACATGTTCCAGATCCATGAACATCTGCGTCCAAAGAAAACTGCTTTGATCGATGACGGAATTCAGATAAGCGGCTCGTTCGCTCAGTTTTGCATTTTCCGGCTGTGAAAAGAATTTCTCCAGCCGCGCACGCCGCGCCTGCAAATCCACTCGTTCGGAGCGTATCTGTTCCAATCGGGCCTGGAGTTTTCGCGCGTCGCGATTCGCTGAGTACACGTGCAATCCAAGAACAAGGAAAACGATTCCGCAGACCGCCGCGATGGCCGCCGAGCCAACCAAAAACCGCCGGTGCGTGACCAGTGGTTTCGTTGCAAGATTTAGCCTAGCCCTCATTCTCGTCTTTCCTTGCTCTCCTTAATTTCTCTGAACCATCCAACCGACCAGTCCCTCCAACTCGCGGTCCGCCAGGGGTCTCGCTTCATCCGAGATCCGGCCATCGGAAATGGCGGTATGCAACAACGAACGGACTTCGCAGCGAAATTCATCTTCGAGTGGGCGCACAAACTCCGGCAAACGTGCGCCAAGACCGGCAACGCGCACTCCTTGAATCCCTTCCTGCCATGTGTCCTGGTAGTAGGCTGCCACGGGATAAATTTCTTCGAGCAACATTTGTGGTGTCAGTCCAATTCCCCATGCAGGCAATTCCGTGCAGCGATAACCGCACAAAACTCCTTCACGCACAATCGCCGTAGTCAGCGCGGAACCGGAAACCCGCGCCAGGAGGGTTGGTTTGTGATCTTCCAGCAGCGTAACCGCGGCGAGAGACGAGCTCATTACGACACCCGGATGCAAACCCAAATTTTCCGCCAGCGTTTCGTATTCACGGACAATTCTAAGCCGGCCGAGTGCCGTCACGACGTCGACTCCACCTTCGCGAGGCGCCTGCCGCATATACGAAATGAGTGTTTCATCTACTTCGAACGGAACGCTCTTTTTCAGTTTCCAGCGGAGCATAGGTATCGCTTCTTGCGGCGACCGTGGAAACTCATCGAAGTGCTGCACGAACACGCGAATCACAGGATCGGGCAACAGAATAGCCATCTCTTCGTTTCTCGCGCGCAGGCGCGTGGATACGGCCTCAAATGCGTTCTTTACCGCGACGACATTGATAATGTTCGTTTCGACGGCAGAAGGAACGATCGAGCCCGGCGGCAACGGTTCCACTGCATATCCGTCCAGGCCACCCGTGCGCGAAAGTCTTGCACCCGCGATTCGGTCCGGCGCAATTTCTATCGCCAGAGGAGGATGCGGTGAAGCATCCAGCCAAATGGCGATCTTGCGCACCAATTCGTTCTGATAAATGCCTTTGCGAAATGCAGCCGTTTCAGTCAACGAACGTCACCTTGTTGATCTCGCGCAAGGTTGTAAGTCCCTGCTTGATCTTGCTCAAGCCACTCTCACGCAATGTAATCATCCCCTCTTCGCGCGCAATACGCTTGATTTCCGAAGTCGGCCGCCGCTCAATAATCATTTCGCGGATGCGGTCCGTGAGGTCAAGCAATTCGCAAATTGCCGTCCGGCCGTGATATCCAGTGCCGGAGCATTCCAGACAGCCTGCGCCTTCGCAAAGCGGCACGCCGTTCCACTCTTCCGGCTTCAATCCAGCTTCGCGCAATTCGTCTGGCGTCAGCTTCTTTTGCTGTTTGCAGTTGGTGCAAATGACGCGCACAAGCCGCTGCGCCATGATGCAGTTCAGCGCGGAAACGAAGTTGTACGGCTCAACGCCCATGTTAATGAACCGGCCGATCACGTCCGTTACGTTGTTCGCGTGGACGGTCGTAAACACCAAGTGACCGGTAAGCGCCGATTGAATCGCGATCTGCGCCGTTTCCTGGTCGCGGATTTCGCCGACCATGATTTTGTCCGGATCGTGGCGCAAAATCGAACGCAATCCGCGCGCGAAAGTGAGGCCCTTCTTTTCGTTTACAGGGATCTGCGTGATTCCGCGCAACTGGTATTCAACGGGATCTTCAATGGTGATGATTTTGTCTTCGTCGGTCTTGATTTCGTTGATCGCGGCATAGAGCGTGGTGGTTTTACCCGACCCAGTTGGTCCGGTTACCAGCACCATTCCGTACGGTTCTCGAATATACCGACGGAATCTGCGCATCTCATCCGCGGAAAATCCAACGACATCCAGGCTCAAGCTTTGAAATTTTTCCGAAAGTGTTTCTTTATCGAGGACGCGTAGCACGGCGTCTTCCCCGTGGCTTGCGGGCATGATGGAGACGCGCAGATCGATGAAGCGGCCTTTGTACCGTACACGGAACCGGCCGTCCTGCGGGACGCGGCGCTCGGCGATGTCCAAATCGCTGAGCACTTTGATACGCGAAATCACAGACGAATGCCATTCCTTGGAAATCGGCTGCATGGCATGCTGCAGCACGCCGTCAATTCTGTATTTCACCGCGACTTCGGCATCGCGCGCTTCGATGTGAATGTCGCTTGCTCTGCGTTCGAGTGCGGTAAAAATCACCGTTTCCACGAGTTTCACGACGGGGCTTGCCGTCGTGTCGCGTGTTACGCGATCGCCCGAAAGAGTTTCGTCGCCGTCTTCTTCCGCCTTGCCAACCTGGAGCGTGAAAGCTTCTGTCGCTTGCTCGAGCACGCGCTGCGACTGCTCCGTGCGCTTGAGCAGGTCTCCGATTTCCCTGGCCGTGGCGACTTTGATGACGAGCTTTTTGCCGAGTAAGAGTGGCAGCTCATCACTCAACAAAACCTGGCTAGGATCAGCTACCGCGATCAGCAGAGCGTTGTTCTGTACCTCCAGCGGCACAAAGTTGTAGCGAAACATCAAATCGGCAGGGATCGTCCGGAAAAGTTCCGGATCAATTCTCTGCTCGCGGAGATTGATGAATCCGCAGCGATAGCGTTCCGCAAGCCTTCGCGAGTGCTCCCGCTCGTGTTGCTCTTCCGCGCTCAAGTTCGGTGCGCCGGCAAGCGTTGCATTTTGTTGTGTCGTACTCATGGTTTCCGTTCTAGCTGGGGCCGCCCGTTCCCGTCACCGAGATAGAGAAGATAGGCAAATAAAGTGAAATCAAGATGAACGCTACGAGCAAACCCATGAAAATCAGAATTGCAGGCTCAATCAACGAAACGAGCGCCGACAACCTCAAATTCACTTCTTCTTCGTAGAATTCGGAGACGCTCGTCAGCATGGGCGCGAGGGCACCGCTCGATTCGCCGACTTCGATCATGTCCAGGGCGAGTTCCGGCATGATGCCAGTGGATGCCAAAGCAGCGTGCAGCGAATCTCCTTCGCGAACTTTCTGTGTTGCATTCGCCACGGTTCCGCGCAGAAGCTTGCTTTCGATCGCGTCTCCGGCGGTCTGGAGCCCGGCTACAAGAGGCGTTCCACCAGTCAACAGTGTAGCTAGCGTTCTCGTAAACTGCGCTACCTGAAATTTCAAAATCGTCTCTCCGACAACGGGAGTCTTGAATTTCATGCGGTCAACGGCAATGCCGCCTTCTTCCGAACGCGACCAGGCAAATAATCCCAGTGCAATCAGAAGCACAGCGGCGATCGCACCAAGCAAGAAATACCGGTAATCGACAGTCAAAGCAATCAGGATTCGAGTCGGCGTCGGCAAGGGGACTCTCATGTCCTGATAGAGTAGAGCGAACTTCGGAATCACCACAGTCACAAGGTAAGTAACGACGACGCACGCAACTGTTACGAGCAAGATGGGATAGACGAGCGTGGCCAAAATTTTCTTTCGAACACTCGTGCTTACCCGCTGATAGGCGATGTAGTAGTCCAGCACACCAGAGAGATTTCCGCTCTTTTCGCCCGCAAGAATTGCTGTTGAATAGACTTTGGAAAAAACCCCTGCTTCATTGACAGCTTCAGAGAGCGACTTGCCCTCGCGGACGCGGTCTCTGATTTGGGAAACAATCGGCCGCAATTTGGGGGAGCTCGCGCGCTCGGCAAGCAAATCGAGCGCCCTTAGAATCGGTAACCCGGCCTTAATCAGCGTATTGAACTGTTGATTGAGAATCAGGAAATCGGAGCCGCCCACTTTTTTCGTGCTCTCGCGGCTGAGCAGGCCGCTGACGAGGCTATTCCGAGCTTCGACGGAATAGACGTAGAGGCCCCGATCCGCCAGTTTCTGGCGGGCTTCGGTCATTGTCCCGGCTGCCTCGACGTGGGAAAAGACACGCCCGTTGGCATCCGCAACGCGGCAGACAAATTCCCCCATGCCCTCAGTTTACCTCAACTCAAACAGTTGCAGGGTAGCGCAGAAGAGTTGTACGTTTCGCCACACGCAAGGGTGATATTTCTTAACCAGCCTGTAATCAGCCCTTTGCAATATAGAGGCAGGACTTTAACGCGTTTCGTACCCGGGCCCCGCCATGAGTTGGTCTCCGTCCACAATCGCAACACCTTTTGGGGGTTGAAAATGGAATAGTTCCTCTCCCGCAGGAGCGTCAAACTTCCATCCCGAAAAGCGCATATCCATGCGTACGCCACCTGCGCTTAAAACAACGACTCGATTCAGCTCTCCCGTGGCTCTGACGATTTCAAAATAGGATGCGTCGCGCGGCTTTCCTGGTTTACTTTGCTTATCACTGCCGCGAATCGTGCATTCAAGCCTGACCAATGCGGGGTCCTGCGGCTGCACCGCAGCCATTTCCACTTTTGCACAAACGCGGCTTACTTTCATTTCGCCGGCGAGCAGGGCAAGCGGAGTTCGCCAGTCTTCGCTCTGCTTTGCTGCGACGCGCGAGACAGTGTGGTCCGCCGGGACGTAAAACCAGGCGAACTTTCCATCCACGACAAACAAATTTTTTTCCGGAGAGACGTATTCCCAGCGCATTTTCCCCGGACGGCGGAAGTACGCGGTACCCGATTCAGTACGCGTTGTGCGGTCGCCTTCGCTGTACTCTTGAAGAAATGTTGCTTGCAGAGTTCGCGCGTGCTTATACGCATCCTCGAGTTTCTTGACGAAGATTTGCGAGTCTGTGACCGCAGGCGGCGACGGGAGCGAAAGCAGAAAAACAAAAATGAGTGCCAGACTCATATATCGAGTCTAACACTCAAATTTAGCCGCGAAGGAGTCTGCGCGAGGCAGCTACTGCAAGGCGTTGTCGTTGCCTGTCGCGGTGCCCGTTAGGTTGTACCGTGTGACGTTCGATTCGCTGGAATAGAAACCACGCTGACCCGTCACACCTCGTGTCAATGGATCAGCGGTTACTGTGTATTGGAGGTATGGAGTCGTACCGACCGGTGCGTATGTGAACTGATAGCCACTTTTCTGTCCCCCGGCGAGCACATTGTCCAAATAGCCCCCGCCTGCTGGACCAAGATCGCTTAGGAGCGCAGAAAACCCGATGGAAGGGTTGGCCGATTGATACGTAATTTCGGCGGTGTTGATGGCATGGATCGAAGTTACGGTTGCCGCCTCATTGGCGGAGATTTTCGCTTTGATCAAATTCGGAATCGCAATCGCAGCGATGATCAAAATAATGGCAACGACGACTAACAACTCAATGAGTGAAAATCCTCGTGCCTGGCCCCGTTGTACAGCAGTTTTTGGCTGGTAGCTGCCGTTCATGTTCCCCTCGAACTTCTTCTCCGTCAGAACTATTTTCGATAACTTTATCTTGTTCTGCAAAGACGCCCGCCTTGTTGCGGGTCGCACTTCGGAATCAATCCTATGCGTATACTAGAGCACATTGATTACCAAGAGGGACACCTATAATCCGGCGCATTGTATCTCAAACTGATTTTGGAAGCTCTAAGACTTTGAAAATAAAGGGGCTTTTGCAGGCTCAACGACGGGAAATTATTGTGCCTGAAGCGAGGAAAGAAGTGGACCCTTTGTGTCATAAGATCTGACAGTTTTTGGCTGCTAAATCAGCGATAAAGCGAACACGTTTTAGTGCATAAAAAAACGGAGGAAGCGAAGCTTCCTCCGTTGAACTTACACACCCGCTTGCAGTTTACTGTAATGCGTTGTCAGCGTTCGTTGCCGCAGCAGACTGGTTGTAACGAATCACACCCGTCTGGTCGACAAAGAAGTGACGTGTACCGGACGACGGACCCTGAGGATCGCCCTTCGCAGTGAACAGAACGTTCGACGTAGAGCTACCGCTCGTGGTCGCCGTCAAAGCGAAAGAATAACCGCTCTTGAGGCCGGTCTGAAGTTGCGGGTCGATCTGGTTGTTGCCGCCCGGGCAGGTGTTCGCATTTCCGAGGTCAGCAAGAACCTGCGTGAAACCGATGTTCGGGCAAGCGGTCGAATAAGCGATTTCCGCCGTGGTGAACGTACGGAGAGCGCCAACAGCGGCTGCTTCGTTTGCCGCCATCTTCGACTTAATCAAGTTCGGAATTGCGATGGCCGCGATGATCAGAATGATCGCCACGACGATCAGCAATTCGATAAGAGAGAAACCCTTTTGCTGCTTCTTCATACAATCTCCTTAAGGATTTGGTGGTGCCAGAGCACGCCAAAGATGGTGCAAGCGAGACTCCAAAAGCATCTAAAATGCCAAAAATAAGATAATAAATGACTTACAGACTTGGAAGACTCAACTTGAGCCCGAAACGGCCGTTTCCAGGGTACCATAACGCTCAGTTCGACGATTTTTGCCTTAAAGAACAGACGTTTTTTGTCACACGAGCTTCAATGAGGCCCTAACCGTCGGTTTTCGGCCAGTTAAACGGTTTAGGTGCCAATGTTTTAGGGAGCGAAAAGATGCAGTTCTGGAAACCTCATTTAGGGTGAATCTGGGGTTTTTGGGGTCTCACGGTAACCTGAAACCTCGCAGCGGAAGAAGCAGGCGTATTCCAGGGGAGGTTGCACTGCAGGTCCGCGGCGAAAGGTTTCATTTAGGGACTCCAGCCCCAATATGACGAACACGACCAGTCCAACCTCGGAGTCCCCAGTGTCCTCACTTTTGGCTAAAGCTAGGCCGCTCTTCGGGCGCCTGCTAAGCACGGAAAGCTTCCGCTTCGTCGTTTTGCTGGCTGCCTTCACGATTCCCGCGTTTGCTTATATTCGTCACGTATACATGGCGGACCCGGATTTCGGCTGGCATCTGCGTGCAGGTGAATGGATTTTGGCTCATCACTCCGTTCCGCAAACCGATCCTTTTTCTAGCTACGGAGCCGGCAAGCCGTGGTACGACTACAGCTGGCTCTTCGATATTCTGTTTGCTGGCATCTATCGTCTCTTCGGCTTGGCGGGCTTCGCGCTGCTGGAAGTCGCGTTTCGATTGGCGATACCGGTCTGCATTTATCAGATGGCCCGCCAGCTCGGACTCAATTTTTGGCTTAGCGTTCTTTCGTCGGGCGCTGCGGCTTATTCGATGTCGTCGATTTATGCTCCCCGGCCCGGTATGTTTACGATTCTTTTTCTCACGATAGAACTTCAACTGCTTTTTGCCGCTCTCCTCAGCGGTAGAACTCGCGCACTTTTCTTTTTGCCCGCGATGTTCTGGTTCTGGGCAAGTATTCACATCCAATTCATTCATGGACTTATCGTTTTCGGCATATTTGCGGGCGAATCGGTTCTTAATTATCTGCTTCGTTATAAACCTCGCGTCCCTGCACTTCCTGCCAATTCCATCTGGTTCTTTTTTATTTCTATTTTGGCGACGATGCTGACTCCGTATGGTTGGCGTCTCTATTCCACGGTTTTTCTCTATGCCGGGCAGAAACACATCTACGAATCCATTTCGGAAATGCTTCCGATGAGTTTCAGGGAGCCGTTCCATTTCGTGCTGCTGTTTCTTGTTCTCGGTGCTGCACTCGCGCTTGGCTGGAGCCGCGAACTTCGGCCGCTCTATCTCATTCTGTTCGCGTTCTCTGGCGTCATCGGCTTTCGCTCCATCAAGGACGTTTGGCTTTTAGCGATAGTCTCGGTTGCCATCATCTCCGTGAGTCTTCGAGCTTCCGTGAATCTGCCGGCCTGGACAGGATTTTCAACGAGAAATCAGTTCGCGCTCGGAGTATGTATCTTTGCTGTGCTTGCAGTTGCCTGGCGACGATACGACGTGAGCAACAGTTGGATTGAAATGGGACTTGCGGGCAAATACCCTGAAGCTGCGGTTCGTTTCATCGAGAAAAATCAATTGCAGGGCCCGCTCTACAACGATTTCTCAAGCGGCGGCTTTTTGATCTGGCGTTTGCCAGCTATCCCAGTATCCATGGATGGCAGGACGAATGTTCATGGAGACGAGCGGGTAAAAGCCTATGCAGATTCCTTGCGTGGACTTCCCGGCTGGCAAAAGGATCCAGACTTGGCGCGAGCAAACCTGATTATCTGGCCCGCAAAATCTCCGCTTTCGGGACTTTTGCGGTGCGATTCACGATTCAAGGAAGTCTTTGCCGATCCGCAAGCTGTGGTTTTTGTCCGGCGTTGACCACTACATTTCATTTTGCTTCGTTCACAAATTGTGTTTTTTCGCGTAGTGACGGAACGACCGGTAGGTGATGTGCAGCAACTCGGACGCTTTGGTTCTTACGCCTTCTGATTTTTCCAGCGCTGCGGAGATATATCGGCGCTCCGCCTCGGCGATTTCTTTTTCAAAGTCCACTCCCTCGGCGGGAAAAGCTATTCCATGCCCGTTGTTCGAAGCAATGGAAGACGGACCGGCATATCCGGCAATGCGGTCAGGCAAAGAACCAAGAGAAATCTCCGGCCCACTCTCCAGAGCGATTGCTCGTTCCATCGTGTTTTCCAGCTCGCGGACATTACCCGGCCAGTCGTATGCCTCTAAACGCCGCAGAGCCTCCGGTGAAATTCCACCAACTCCCTTCTCCATCGATTTCCGGAACCGCTCCAAAAAGTGCCGAGCCAACAACGGAATGTCTTCGCGGCGCTCGCGCAGCGGAGGTAATTGAATCGGGATCACGCTCAACCGGTAATACAAATCTTCGCGGAATCTTCCTTCGGCGATTTCCTTTTCAAACTCCTTGTTCGTGGCGGCGATCACGCGCACGTCAACATCAATTTCCTCGTTGCTTCCGAGCGGGCGAACTTTTCCTTCCTGCAAGACGCGGTAGAGCTTCACCTGCATGGTGAGGCTCATATTTCCAATTTCATCCATGAACAGCGTGCCGCCATGCGCCGCCTGAAACAGGCCCTGACGGTTTTCGTTCGCGCCGGTAAATGCGCCCTTCATGTAACCAAACAGTTCGGACTCGAGCAGTGTTTCCGGGAACGCGCCGCAGTTGATGGTGATAAACGGCGCCTGTGCTCTCTGACTGTTTTCGTGAATAGCGCGTGCCACGAGCTCCTTACCGGTTCCGCTTTCACCGGTGATCAGAATGCGGCTCGATTGTGGGGCGATGGTCTGAATCAGTTCGAAAATTGCCCGCATCTTTGGGCTCTGTCCAAGAATATTGTCCAGCCCAGTTAGCCTGCGCAGCTCGCGCCGCAAATATCCGGCCTCTTTTTTCCACTTTAAATTTTCGGAGACTCCGTTTACTGCCCGGCGCAGTTGATCCACCAGATCGTGATCTTTAATCACATACCGGTCGGCGCCAGCATTGATTGCGCCGATCGCGGTTTCCACAGTCGGCACACCCGTAATCAGCAGAAAGAAACAAGCTGGTGAAACTTCCTTCACGAATTTCAGCAGTTCCAGTCCGTCTGCTCCCGGCATCCGAACGTCTGAAATCACGATGTCAAATATCTGCGAATCCAATTTTCGCTTGGCGGCCTCCACGGTATTCGCGACTTCAACCCGGTGACCTTCCTTGCGAAAAGTAATCTCCAGCAACTCGCAGATGGAGCGCTCATCGTCGACTACAAGGATGTGCGCCATCTCTCGAGCCGTTTCTTTAGTAGCCACTTTGGTTCCTTGCATAAATCCTCACGCCACTCGTGGCAGCTCCACGATAAATTCCGCGCCTTTGTCTTTTTCCGAAATCACTGTGATACGCCCGCTGTGTGCCTGGACAATCTGATAAACGATGGAAAGTCCCAGCCCCGTCCCGCCTTCAAAATTCGACTGCAGCGGCTCAAAGATCTTCGCTTTCTGCTTGGCATCGAGTCCCACACCGGTATCCCGAAACGCCACACGCAACCAGAATGGCCGCTCGTCCACACTTACGGTCAATTTGCCGCCGTCCGGCATTGCACGAAGCGCGTTATCGCAGAGATTCCAAAACACCTGCCGGATTCGGCCAGCGTCGACTTTCGCTTTCACTTCCTTCCCGTTGTACGTCCTTTCGATTTGATACTTTGTCCCGACTTCCGGTTTCTTTTCGAGAAGAGTAAGTGTTTCTTCAAGGATCGAACGCAAATCCGTTTCCTTGAATTCGTAACTCTTCTCCCGGGAATAGTTCAGAAAGTCAGTAATAATCTGATTGAGCCGCTCAGATTCCCGGCCAACGATATTCACGAGGTGTTTCTCGTCTTCTTCCAACGGGACCATCCTGCCAAGCTCACGCACAGCTCCGGCCATCGCGGTCAATGGCTGCCGAATTTCATGCGCGATCGCGGCAGACAATCGCCCAAGTGCGGCCATCCGTTCTTTCGTTGCCACTTCCTGTTCGAGCCTTCGCAGTTCGGTCAAATCCTGAAAATTAAAGACATATCCGCTTCGCTCCAAATCCCGCGAACGCAAAGGCGAAACGCTGATGCCAAGAAATCTTTGCTGGCCATCCAGCGTTTGAAAATCAATTTCCCGCCGAAGCCCCACCTTCTCAGTTCCATTCATCTGGGCCGGCAGCCAAAAATCCGCGTTCCACTCCTGCAGTTTCTGGCCGCGAACGTCGATGAATTTTCTTCCCAGAATCTCTTCCCCGGTCCTGTTCAGGAGCGTAATCCTGCCGTTCACATCCGTAGTCAGGAGTCCGCCGCGCATCGAGTGGATGATGTCTTCCGTGAAATCCTGCAGGTCCAGCAATTCTTCCCGCTTCGCATCCAGCTCGATTCCTTTGCTGCGCAAAGATTGGGCAAGGACACTGCCGAGATAAGCCACGACCAAAAAGCCGAGTGAGTTGCTCAAAAACCAGATGCGGATTCCACTCGCCGAGGGAGAAGTAATCGAACTGATGGGCAGCTTGCCGGAATAGACCAGCATGGTTACGCCGCCGAGCAAGAAAAGACACAGGACGGCTGCGGTGTAGGCCGCGCGGCGGGAAAAGAGAATAGTCGCGACGATAATCACCAGCAGGTAGAGGGAATTGAAGTAGCTGTCCTGCAAGCCGGTGGCGTAAACCACGCCAGTGACCATCACGGCATCGCACGCTACATGAATGCCGCCCTGCCAGGTTGCATGTGGCATCCAGCGCACCAGAATGAGTTCCAGGATGCCAAACGTAATCCATAGAACGATGATCGGAAGAAAAAGCCGGTAAGTGCTTGACGTGGGGAAATACTGCGGCCAAACCACTCCGACGGCGAGAATCAAAACAATGAAGAGCAGGCGGACGCGCGTCAGCCAAGTGAGCCATTCCTGCGTGGTCTGAGTTTTGTCCGTCATCGCACCGCGCCCTTAGCTAAAGCGGAACAAGGGGAGGCCGCCAACTCGGCGACCTCCCCTCGCCCGGTTCCTGCTTCACTGCCGGACGAGCAGTCCGGTTTAGTGCGAATCGCTGAGCTTGCCGATAATCGTGAACAGCGGCAAATACATCGAAATAACGACGCCGCCGACTACCACGCCCAAGAATACGATCATGATGGGTTCGAGAGCCGTCAACAAGTCCTTAACCGCTGCGTCAACTTCTTCTTCGTAGAAGTCTGCGATTTTTTGAAGCATGGCATCCATCGCGCCGGTTTGTTCGCCGACGCCGATCATCTGCGTGACCATGCCCGGGAATACGTCGGATTCCTTCAGGGGCTCGGTGAGCGATTTTCCTTCTTCGAGAGCCTTGCGAACTTTCAACAACGCACGCTCTACAACAGCGTTGCCTGCCGTTCTGGCCGTAATATCCAGGCCTTCCAGAATAGGCACACCGCTCGAGATCAGAGTTCCCAAAGTCCGGGTGAACCGCGCCACCGCGATCTTTCTCATCAAAATACCGAGTACGGGCATTTTCAAGATCACTGTGTCTAACGCCAAGCGCCCTTGCGGCGTTCCATACCAGACCTTCAACCCGAATATGCCGCCAACGACCGCAACCAAAATCAACAATCCAAAATAGCTGCCAATAAAATTGCTGAGCGCGATTACGATGCGCGTCGGCAGCGGCAGTTCCACGCCCAAGCCCGCAAACAACGTGGCAAAGACCGGAACGACTTTCCAAAGGAGCAAAATGATGACGGCGCTGGCGACCGACAAAACGCCGATCGGGTACACCATGGCTGATTTCACTGCGCGCTGCAGTTTGACGTTCTTTTCGATGTAGGACGAAAGTCTCTGCAGAATGGTGTCGAGAATACCGCCCGTTTCGCCCGCTTCCACCATGTTGGTGTAAAGAGGGTCAAACACTTTGGGCGAGGCCTTCATCGCCGCGGAGAGCGTCGAGCCGCCTTCCACCATTTCGCGAGTGTTGATCAACACCTTTTGAAAGGTCTTGTTCTCCTGCTGACCCGCGAGAATTTCCAGACACTGAACGAGCGGCAGACCGGCGTCGATCATGACCGAGAACTGGCGCGTAAAGATAGCCAGCTCCTTCGAGTCCACGCCTCCACCGAACGTGGGAACGTTAAATTCCCGGCCCTTCTCGCTCATCTTCGAAGGCGTGATCTGCTGCCTCTTCAGAAGATTCTGCAAGTCGGCCTTGCTCGTGGCCGTCATTTCACCGCTCACGGCCGAACCGGCGCGGTTTGTACCTTTGTATGTATAGACCGGCATAACTTACCTCCTCAGTCGGTCACGCTCTCTCGCGAACCGTTATATCGTCACGACTCGCAAAACCCTTATCGCTTGCCTGCTGGCGCCTTCGCGCCGCCGCCCGGCGAAGTCACACCGCGATTGATCATGTCCTGCAGCTCATCCGGGTTTGACGACCGCGAGAGCGCTACATCCAGAGTGATTGCCTTCTGCATGTACGCGCTGGCCAGACCCTGGTTGAACGTCTGCATACCCGTTGTTCCCGTACCTGTCTGCATTGCGGAATAAATCTGGTGAATTTTGTCTTCGCGAATCAGGTTGCGAATGGCGGGCGTGGGGATGAGGACTTCCATCACCATCGCGCGGCCACGGCCGTCAACGCGTGGCAAGAGCGCCTGACAAAGAATGCCTTCCAATACCATCGAAAGCTGCGCGCGAATCTGCGGCTGCTGGTGTGCCGGGAAAACGTCAATGATACGGTTGATGGTGGAAGCGGCGCTGTTCGTGTGCAAAGTTGCGAAAGTCAAGTGACCGGTTTCCGCAATACGCAGCGCGGATTCGATCGTCTCAAGGTCGCGCATTTCGCCGATGAGAACGACGTCCGGGTCTTCGCGCAATGCAGCGCGGAGCGAGTTCGCAAACGAATGTGTATCGGCGTGGACTTCGCGCTGGTTCACCAAGCATTTTTTGTGATTGTGAAGAAATTCGATCGGGTCTTCGATCGTAATCATGTGCTCTTCGCGCTCGGCGTTGATCTTGTCGAGCATCGCGGCTAGCGTAGTGGACTTACCGGAACCCGTTGGTCCCGTGACCAGTACAAGGCCGCGCGGCTTGTCGCAAAGCCCGCGGACGACATTGGGCAATCCGAGAGCGTCGAAACCCTTAATTTCCCAAGGAATCGTTCTGAACACTGCGCCTACAGCGCCGCGCTGATTGAAAACGTTACCGCGGAAACGTGCCAGGTTTTTCAAGCCGAATGAAAAGTCGAGTTCCAGATTTTCTTCGAAGCGATGCTTCTGCGCATCGGTGAGCACGCTGTACGCCAAAGATTTCGTATCTGCTGCGGTCAACGGCGGCATGTCCAAAGGCCGCAAATGTCCGTGCACGCGCACGCGCGGCGCGCTGTTCGTCGTGATGTGAAGGTCCGAGCCGCCCATCTCGATCATCTTCTTCAGCAATTCACTCAGCGTGATTCCAGACATCTCTCACCTTCTTTTAGAGAACCGTCTCGCGCAAAACTTCGTCCAGCGTCGTCTGCCCCAAAGCGCACTTGATCAAACCGCTTCGCCGCAGCGTAATCATTCCCTGCTCGATCGCCTTCTTCTTTAACTCCAAGGCCGATGCACCGACCAGAATGAGTTCGCGCAATTCGTCGTTAATCTCCATGACTTCATACAAACCAGTGCGGCCCTTGTAGCCGTTTTTGTTGCAGGTTGTGCAGCCCTTGCCGTGGTAGATCTTCGTTGTCTTCAGTTCCTCGGCGGTGTATCCCGCATCAATCAACGCCTGCTCTGGAATTTCTAATTGTTCCTTACAATTGACGCAGATGCGGCGAACGAGACGCTGTGCGCAGATTAGATTCACGGAAGTCGCAACGAGGAACGGCTCAATGCCCATGTTCATCAAACGGCTGATGGTGGAAGGAGCATCGTTCGTGTGCAGAGTGGAAAGCACCAAGTGGCCCGTCAGCGCGGCCTTCACGCCAATTTCCGCCGTTTCAAAGTCGCGAATCTCTCCTACCAGAATGATGTTCGGATCTTGCCGCAAGAACGCGCGCAACGCAGCGGCAAAGTTCAACCCGATCTGCTCCTTCATCTGAACCTGGTTGATACCGCCCAACTGGAATTCGACGGGGTCTTCCGCGGTCATAATGTTCGTGTCAACCTGGTTCAATCGCGCGACCGAAGAATAGAGCGTGTTCGTCTTGCCCGAACCCGTTGGCCCCGTGACCAGCACCATGCCGTATGGCTTCAAAATGTTGCGTTCGAATTTTTTTAGAGATTCTGCTTCGAAGCCGAGCTTGGTCATGTCCAGCCGCAGGTTTTCCTTGTCCAGCAACCGGAGCACGATTTTTTCGCCGTAGAGCGTCGGCACAGTCGAAACGCGGAAGTCGAGCTCCTTGCGCTTGCCGTCCGCCTTGTACTTGATCATGATGCGGCCGTCTTGCGGCAGGCGCTTTTCGGCGATGTCCAACTTCGCCATGATCTTCATGCGGCTCGTGATGGCGTCTTTCAACTTCAACGGCGGATTCATCACCGTCTGAAGCTGACCGTCAACGCGGAAGCGCACGCGCATTTCCGTTTCGTAAGGCTCGACGTGAATATCGCTAGCGCCGCGCTTTACAGAATCCGTCAAAATCAGGTTCACCAGCTTGATGATCGGCGCTTCGTCGGCGGCTTTTTCGAGGGCCGCTGCGTCCATCTCCGCTTCGTCGGCTGCGAGTTCCAGTTCCTCGTCTTCGTTGACGAGGTCCTTCATCAAGTTGCTAAGTTCTTCACCGTTTGAACCGGCTCCGCCGTAAAAACGTGAAATGGCTTCTGCAATCGCGGATTCGGACGCCACCACCGGCTCGACGTTGAAGCCTGTCATGAACTTCACGTCGTCCATTGCGAAGACGTTCGTTGGATCCGTCATCGCAATCGTCAGCACGGAACCGACGCGCGAAAGCGGAATCACTTGATAGCGCAACGCCGTGTCCTGAGGAATCAGCCGGATCACGTTCGGATCAATTTCGTAATATTTCAGGTTGATGGAGGGGACGCCGTACTGGCGGGAGAGCACACCCGTAATGTCATCGTCCGTAATGAACCCGAGTTTCGTCAGGCAGCTCCCGAGCTTGCCGCCGTTCGAACGCTGGAACTCCAGCGCCTTTTGGAGCTGGTCCTGCGTGATCAGGTTTTCCTTAACTAATATTTCGCCTAGACGAACCGACATCCACGGCACTCCAAGGGAAAAAGTACCCAGCGCCCAACTTAACAAAGTCCTGAGATTCCGGCTGTCCGAAATTCATCCGTCGTTCTAAACTCGCTAATACCTGTACGAAAGTACAGCGGTAGTGCTTTGGTACTACGCCTTTTCTTGACTTGATTCCTCGCGCTGGCTATCTTCGGATTTGAGATGTCCTCACCTCTTTCTTTGCCAAATTGTGTCCATCCGAATTTGCCTGTGACGAAAATTGTCTCCGGTACTGAATTGACTCCTTCGCATTCGCAGATTCCCGTGCTCAGCGATTACTTCCATGCTCTTTATGATGCGTACGGCCCGCAACATTGGTGGCCTGGGCGCAGTCGTTTCGAGGTCATCATTGGCGCCATCCTCACGCAAAACACTTCCTGGACAAACGTTGTAGCCGCGATTAAGAATCTTCGCTCTGCGCGGTTGCTCGCGCCATCGGCAATCAACGCGGTCCCGCTTGCAAAGCTCGCACGCCTCATTCGCCCTTCCGGCTATTTTCGCCAAAAGGCGAAAAAACTGAAGTCCTTTACTCATTTCCTTTTTTCCGTGCATTCAGGTTCACTGACGCGAATGTTTCGAACGCCTACGACAACGCTACGCGAACAACTTCTCGCCGTTCACGGCATCGGTCCGGAAACCGCCGATTCCATCCTTCTCTATGCCGGCGAGCACCCTGTCTTTGTGATTGACGCTTACACTCGCCGCATTCTCGAACGCCACGGCTTCGCAACTCCAAAACATTCCTACGAGGATCTGCAGGCCCTATTTCAGATTTCACTTCCACGCGATACCCGGTTTTTCAATGAATTTCACGCACTCATCGTCCATACCGGAAAGCATTTCTGCCGCAAATCCAGTCCTACCTGCTCCACGTGTCCCCTGAATCCATTTTTGCCGCAGAGCGCAAAGCAATGACCTCGACCACTCCACGCCAGCGGCTTCGCCTCATCGCAGGTGGCATCTTCCTTACATTGCTTCTTGCGGCTGTCTTTACGCTAGGTTCGCTTGACGCACCTTTTCAGCCGCGTACGTGGCGCGACGTCCTCACGCTCTATGCTGTTTCTTCCTTTATTACTGCGCTCCTCATGGTCTTCGCGCTCATCCTTGTGCGCAGCACGCTTCGCCTCTGGGCCGAGCGTAGCCGCGAACAACTTGGCGCGCGATTTAAATCAAAAATGGTCGTCGGAGCGCTGGCGATTTCGCTTCTGCCGGTCTTGTTTATGTTTTTCGTCAGCTACTCACTTTTGAACCGTACGCTTGCCCGCTGGTTTCCACGTCCGCTCGAAATAGCTGCCGAGCAAAGCAACAGCCTGCTTTCCGAAATGGGTGCGGCCGAGCATCAACGCCTCGCAAAACTCGCGTCCACAATTCGTGCGCGCGTCACCCAATCCTCGTCCAGGCTCGATTTTGGGTTTGCGGCTTCTTGCGAAGCCTCAGATGGCTCTTGGGCTGTAGACGCCCGCAACGCCGTCACCGACTATCAGTTTTGCGCCTACGACAAGGGCAATCCGGGCGCATCGCCTCCAGAGGCGGCTCTTGCGCCTCCAGTCTTCAAACAAAAACTTCCTAGTGGCGCTGAGTTGTGGTCGGCAAATGGAAGGATTTTGCTCGCCGCCAGTGTTCCGCTTGATGGTGGAGAAGGAGCAATATACGCCGCCCGCCAGGTTCCCAACGACTTCGCGCTCAAGCTTGCCGAAATTCAACTTCAATCCGCTGTATACGATCAGGAAAAACAGCACTTGCGTGCTCTCAAGCGCCAGCTGCTTCTCATTCTTGTTTTTTTCACTGTGCTCTTGTTCTTCGCTTTGTTGTGGGCTGGGCTCTATCTCGCCAAGCAAGTGACTGTGCCGATCGAAGCTCTTGCCGAAGGCACGCGCGAAGTTTCCTCAGGCAATTTCAATTACCAGGTTCCCGAACAGTCGCAGGACGAACTCGGCATTCTTGTTCGCTCTTTCAATGCGATGACCACGCAGCTGCGCGATTCACGGTCGCAGATCGATCAGTTCACGCGCAATCTCCAACAAGCTGTGCAGGAGCTCGAGCGCCGCCGCCAGCTTATGGAGACCGTTCTCGAGAGTATTCCCACCGCCGTACTTTCTTTGGACACCGAAGGCCGCATTCTTCGCAAGAATTCTGCTGTCGCGCGTATTTTCGGGACTTCGGCCCCGCAAGCCGAAACGCTCGACTCCCTTCTCGGCCCGGAATCTTCGCGCGTCGTGCAAACGCTCATGCGCCGTTCGCTCCGCATGGGCGTTGTGTCGCGCGAAGTGGAAATGGTCGTCGCAGGGCGTGTCCTTCACGCCGCTGTCACCGTCAGTTCGCTCGGTCCGCGTCGCGCAAACACCGGTTACGTTCTCGTCGTGGACGATCTCACCGAACTCCTTCTCGCGCAAAAATCTGCGGCCTGGCAGGAAGTCGCACGCCGCATTGCGCACGAAATCAAGAATCCCCTTACGCCAATTCAGCTTTCTTCGCAGCGCCTCATCCGCCATCTTCAGCGCCGCACTGAATCCGAAACTGTCGAGCCGCTCGATCCCGAACTCACGCGCCTCGTGGAAGAGTCCTCTCACCTCATCGAGCGCGAAGTGGGCACACTTGCCGCGCTCGTCAACGAATTCTCCCAATTCGTCCGTTTCCCTTCCGCAAAACTTGAACCTGCCAGCGTCAACGACATCGTCCGCGAATCGCTCGAAGTTTTCTCCGGCCGCCTCGACGGCATCATGCTCACCAGTTCCCTCGCTGAACCTCTTCCCACCATTCGCGCCGATGCCGGACTCCTTCGCGGCGTCATCGTCAATCTAATCGACAACGCCGCCGAAGCTCTCGAATCTGTGCCGCTTCGCAACATCCGCGTCAGCACGCGTTTCAATTCCGAATCCGACTCCGTCGAAATCGCCGTCGAAGACACCGGCCACGGCATCTCTCCCGCCGACAAAGACAAACTCTTTCTCCCACACTTTTCCACCAAGGATCGCGGCACCGGCCTCGGTCTCGCCATCGCTTCCCGCATCGTTTCCGAACACAACGGCCTCCTCCGCGTCGAAGACAACTCTCCCGTCGGCTCCCGCTTCATTCTCGAGCTCCCCGCCGCCGAAGTCCCCTCCGTCACGCCAAATGCTTAGCTGGAACTTTGCGGACAGTCCGAACGGGTGTACGCTCGTCCTCGTTTTTGAATAGAAGCCATACATTTCGACTGAGAAGAGTTTATGCATCACCGCCACTATTCCGTTTTACTTGCCCTACTCTCGGCAAACATATCGTTCGCTTGCGCTGCCTTCGCTCAACATGAGCACACCCCAGCCGACGGTTCGCAACTCGGCATAATTGACTTCCCCGTCTCCTGCACGGCTCTCCAGCCCGATTTCAATCACGCTGTCGCTCTGCTGCATTCCTTCTGGTACAAAAAAGCCGAAGAATCGTTCGCTGCCATCGCGAAAGCCGATCCGTCGTGCGGCATGGCCGAGTGGGGCGTGGCAATGTCGCACTATCGCCAACTTTGGGATCCACCCACTCCAGCCGATTTGCAAATCGGCTGGGCGGCAGTCGAAAGAGCAAAAGCAACAGGCACTAAAACCGACCGCGAAAACGCATATATCAATGCGATGGAGATTTTTTATAAGGATTCCGCTACACGCCCGCACGCCGCCCGTGCGCTCGACTACGAAAAGGCGATGCAGAAGATCTTTGAGAGCTATCCGCAGGACCATGAAGCCGCAATTTTCTACGCACTGGCCGTCCGCGCCGACGCACCCATTACGGACAAAACTTACGCCAATCAGAAAAAATCCAGCGCCATTCTCGAAAAGCTTTTCATCGAGTACCCAAATCACCCCGGCCTGGCTCATTACATTATTCACTGCGATGACTACCCTGCTCTGGCTCCATTGGCGCTGGATGCCGCGCGCCGCTACGCAAAAATTGCGCCGGACGCTCCGCACGCGCTCCACATGCCCTCGCACATTTTCACGAGGCTCGGCCTGTGGCAGGAATCAATTTCTTCCAATCTTGCTTCGGCCGCCGCCGCAAAGAAAAATGACCTTGCCGGAGATGCGCTTCACGCGTCGGACTATCTTGTGTACGCATATTTGCAGATGGGTCAGGATGGCGATGCGCTCGCTATTGCCAAGGCCCTGCCAAAACCGCAATCAGGTGACGCCGCTTACTACACGGCGCTTTACGCGACGGCGGTCATTCCAGCAAGGCTAGTCGTCGAACGGCAGCAGTGGCCGGAAGCCGCCGCGCTCACATTGCCGGCCGGCATTTTTCCCGGCGGCCGCTATTCCTCAACGGAAGCTGATCTTTACTTTGCGCAAGCACTTGGAGCGGCGCGCATCGGCAATCTCGATGCAGCGCGAAATGGCCTGCAACAAATGGCTTCGCTTCGCGCGAGGTTGATGCAAAACAACGACAACTATTCATCCAATCTGGTGGACATTCAGACGGATGCCGTAACAGCCTGGATTGCGTTTTGTAATGGCAAAACCGAGGAAGCACTCCGCTTGATGCGCGCCGCCGCCGAACACGAAGACTCAACGGATAAGCTGCCCGTAACTCCGGGCGCCATCATTCCTTCGCGTGAGCTTCTCGGCGATATGTTGCTTGAAGCAAAGCAGCCTGCCGCTGCTCTTGAAGCCTTCGAAGCTTCCCTGCAGTTGGCTCCCGAACGGTTCCATGCTCTTTACAGCGCCGGGCATTCAGCACAGCTCGCCGGCAATCAGGACAAAGCGAAGACGTACTTCACCAAACTTCTCGCCAACTGCCAAAAAGCCGATCCGAGCCGGACCGAAGTCCGCGAAGCCAAGCTCTTCCTCGCACAAAAATAACTCTGAAAAATATTCGGAAGCATCGGAAGTAAATGTAGCGCCGTCGCTTTAGCACGCATTTTTGCTGTGCTCTGCTCCCTTATTTCTCTTCCCCAATCCCTTTGCTCACTCGAAACACATGCCCATCCGGATGCCGCAAGTGCATCTCGCGTGCGTTCCAGGGCATGTCGTGAGGCGGAAACGTCACATCCAATCCCGCCGCAACGCACACTCGGTGGATTTCATCCACGTCGTCCACCCACACGGACATCCACGCGCCCTTGTCACCCGCCTCGTCCCCATCCACTTGAAACGTAGTCGTATTCGTTCCCTTGCCGCGTCCGCCTTGAGCTCCCTGGCAAAGAAAAATGTCGAATTCGCCCGAACACACCGCTCCAAACGTCGGCGGAGTTCCCCATTCCCACCGCTTCCGCCAGCCCCACTTCTCAAACCAAGCAAAGCTCGCGGCCATGTCGGAAACATTCAATATAGGTGTAATCGCTTTTGCATTCATAGCGCGACAGCATACCACCGGATTCTGTCACGTGGCCGGCTACGGAAGTAGGCAGCAGCCTTTCTTCAAGGCTTTTCCGCCGGGTGCCGCACCCTTCGGGTCTAAGGGTGCGGGTTTTGAATTATTCTGCTTTTTCTTCTGCGAGCTTTTGATAGTGTCGAGGCAGTCCTGCCTTCTCCGCCAGTCACTCTAAAACAGCCGCAACCGCTAAACTCCTGATTGAGTCCCAAGTCCCATTGCATCCCATTGCATCCTCTTGCATCCTCTTGCATCCTCTTGCTACCCAGCGTGTTACAATTCCCGCATGGACGTCATCGTAAAAAACCCCGATATTCTGGGCGGAACTCCGGTTTTTCGCGGAACCCGAGTCCCCATCCAAGCGCTCTTCGATTATCTGGAAGGAGGAGAAAAACTCGAGGACTTTCTCGAAGGGTTTCCCACTGTGTCGCGGGAAGCCGCCGTCGCCGCCCTCGAAGAAGCAAAACAACTCCTACTTGCGCGTCCTTAAATGCGCATTCTGATTGACGAATGTGTCGATGAACGGCTTCGGAACTTCTTTCCAAATCATGCTTGCCAAACCGCTCGTTACGCTGGCCTCGCCGGTCTCAAGAATGGCGAACTCCTCGAATCTGCGGAAATGGCCAAGTTCGATGTCTTTCTCACCGTCGATCAAGGAATCGAGTATCAGCAAAACCTGGCCGCTCGAACAATCGCAGTCATCATTCTCCGCGCGAAGTCGAATCGGCTGAAGGATCTTCTTCCGCTCATGCCGGATTGTCTTAGACACATTGAATCGATCCAGCCAGGTCAATCGTCGTTGTGGTTGCGCCTGGGTCGCCTTCAACATACTTTTAATACTTTTCCGGGTGCCGCACCCTTCGGTTTTAAGGGTGCGGGTTTTGAATTTTCTTTCGGCTCTTGAAGACTTCGGCCACCTGCACCAAATCCGTCTCTTCGCACAATTGTTTCGAATGACGTTTCGCTCTACTGTGCTGTATGAATTGCGTTCAAATTCCGCACGCTCGTTTGAATTCGGCAGTCGTGCCAGTATCCTCTTTCACTCGCTCTTCCAAAGCATCTCGCGCTGTTTTACAAACCAGCGCCGGCGAGCAGTGTCCACTTCGGCTAAATCCTTCCTTTTCACATTCATCCAAATTGCCTCTCCCGCAATTCCTTTGTTTTGATATTCATCTGAATTGCCCGGGGGTATGGGTAGGTCGAACCAAAAGTTCCGCCTCCTCCGATTCCTCTTCATTCCGCTCTTCACTCCTAACCCCTGTGTTTGTCACTCTTACAAAAATCGCTCCCGTAAGTCCTGCATTTGCCACTCTTACAAAAACAACCGGGGTGTACCCAAACTCTTCCCAATTTGGAACTCGCGCCGTTTCCCCATTTCACGCGCAGGAGATGCTCACGTCACTTTGCCTCAACGCCTCCATCTGCGTTAACTTGTATCCGACAACTTTTCTCATGCCTCCTCATCCGCACATTCTGGTCGTTGACGACGAAGCCGGCATTCGCGAATCGCTCTCTTCCATCCTCAGCGACGAGGGCTATCACGTCGAATCCGCAGAGTCCGCGGAAAAAGCGCTCGAACGCGCCGCGCGCGGCGATCTCGAAGTCATTCTTCTCGACGTCTGGCTTCCCGGCATGGACGGCCTCGAAGCCCTCAGCCGTCTGCAATCCATTCCGCATCCTCCGGCGGTCATCATGATCTCCGGCCACGGCAGCATTGAAACCGCGGTGCGTGCAACAAAACTTGGCGCATTCGATTTCGTGGAAAAGCCGCTCTCGCTCGAAAGAATTATTGTTCTTGTCCGCAACGCCGTGCAGCAGCGACGGCTCGAAGAGGAAAATCAATCGCTGCGCAGCGAACTCGGGCATCGCTATCAGGTCATCGGCGATAGCGTTCCGATGAAGGCGCTACGCCAGCAGATCGGCGTCACCGCCCCCACTAACGGCCGCGTTCTCATTTATGGTGAAAGCGGCACTGGCAAAGAACTTGTCTCGCGCGCGCTGCACGCCTCAAGTCTTCGCAGCAAAGGTCCGTTCGTCGAAGTGAATTGCGCGGCGATTCCGGAAGAGCTTATCGAGTCCGAACTTTTCGGCCACATCAAAGGCAGTTTTACCGGAGCAAGTGAAGACAAGACCGGAAAATTTCAATCCGCCGATGGCGGCACACTTTTTCTCGACGAAGTCGGCGACATGAGCCTTCGTACACAAGCCAAAGTTCTGCGCGTCCTTGAAGAACAACGATTCGAGCCGGTCGGCTCGAATCAAACCGTTCGCGTGGACGTTCGCGTCATCGCCGCAACCAACAAAGACCTCGACAAGGAAATCGCGCGCGGTACATTTCGCCAGGATCTCTTCTACCGCCTCAATGTAATTCCCTTTTTTGTTCCGCCACTCCGCGATCGCAAGGAAGACATCCCCATCCTTGCGCGCCATTTCCTGAACGAATTCAGTTCCGAGTACGGAAAGAAAACGCGCGAGCTTAGCGAAACCGCGCTCGAAATTCTTCACCGTTATCCTTGGCCAGGCAACGTCCGCGAACTAAAAAATCTCGTCGAGCGCCTCGTCATCGTTTGCCCGCAAGCGCGCATTGAGCCGCATCACCTTCCGCCCGAACTTTTCCGCGGCGTTTCCGAAAGCTTGCATCAACCCTACGGCACGCTGCACGAAGCGCGCAGCGCCTACGAACGCGAATTTATTCTGCGTAAGCTGCAGGAAAATCGCTGGAACATGACGCAAACCGCCAGCGCCCTCGGCCTCGAGCGCTCGCATCTCTACCGCAAAATGAAGTCGCTCGGCATCGCCGCGCCCGACTAATTTCATGACAAAGCCAGTCACAAAAGAAGCAGCAAAACATCGCGCCGGATTTGTCGCTATCGTCGGCCGCCCTAACGCAGGCAAGTCCACATTGTTAAACAAACTTGTCGGACAGAAGATTGCGATCGTCACATCGAAGCCGCAGACCACACGCAACCGCATTCAAGGAATCGTCACGCGCCCCGAAGGCCAAATCGTTTTCATCGATACGCCTGGAATTCACGAAGCGAAATCCTTCCTGAATAAACAGATGCTGCGCGAAATCAACGCCGCCGTCGAAGGAATTGACGTCATGTTGCTGATGGCGGACGCGATTGCAATGCAGCCGCACGCAGACAACATGCTGATTGATCGCGCAAAACGATTTCGCGGCAAGGCTGTGATTCTCGCTCTAAACAAAGTAGACAAACTTCCAAAATCCAAGCTCTTGCCCATTCTCGATGCGTTCCAAAAGGAATTTCCGTTCGCGGCAATGGTTCCCATTTCAGCATTGAAGGGCGATGGCTGCGATGACCTGGTGCAAGAAATTCTGAAGGTACTTCCGGAGGCAGATCCGTATTTTCCCGAAGACCAGGTCACCGACCAGCCCGAGAGGTTCCTCGCCAGCGAAATCATCCGCGAGAAAGCCATTGCGCTGACCTATCACGAAGTTCCGCACGCCCTAGCTGTCATTGTCGACAAATGGGAGGAGAAGCCCAATCTGCTGCGCATCGAAGTCACGATGCACGTTGAGCGCGATTCGCAAAAGAAAATATTGATTGGTCACAAGGGCGACATGCTGAAAAAAATCGGCACGCAAGCCCGCAAAGAGCTCGAAGAAATCCTCGACACGAAAATATATTTGGGATTATTCGTAAAGGTCGTACCGGATTGGCGCGAAAATCCGCAGCGCGTCCGCGAGCTTGATTGGCACACGCAACTCGAAGCCCTCGGTGAAGAGCAAGCACTTCGGGAGCGTGCAAAGCACCAATACGATGACCAGGCAGAAGCTGGCCCAGAAGCGGAAATTAATGCAGAGGCTTACGGGACAAATAGCGAAGAGAAAAAAGAAAACAAAGATTAAGTCTTTGTTTTCGCTTTGGTTTTTACTGGGACAGGAGCAGGCGCTGCCACTTTTCGGATTCGCACTCGCAGCACTTTTGTCTGATTGGCATCGAGAACCTCAAAACGATAGCCTTCGAGATCGATCTTGTCGCCCGGAGCTGGAACCTTTCCACTTGCGTGACTGAGCAATCCAGCAATGGTAGTTACGGTCTCTGCGGAATTTTCTCCGAACTGCACACCAAGTAATTCTTCTACTTCCGCGATCGAGAGGCCGCCGGGCAGAACCACGGCCCCGTCCGACTCCTTCACGATTTCTGAAATTGCGTTCGCGGTGTCGTCGCCGCTTTCGCCCATGATTTCTTCCACCAAATCTTCCATTGTCGCGATGCCCGCGACGCTTCCGTGTTCGTCAATCACCACGGCAAGCGTCTGCCCTTTTTGGCGCATTTCTTTCAGAAGTTCCGACCCGACTTTGGTTTCGGGAATGAACAAAACCGGCTTCATCAATTCACGGACTTTTCTGCGCGGCAAATCCGTATCCGCGATTGTCAGCATATCCTGCGAGTGTGCGACGCCGACAATGTCGTCAAGAGATTTTTCGTACGCGGGAATTCGCGTGAATCCGGTTTCTACAAACTTTGCGTGCAGTTCTTCGAGTGTTGTGTCCGCGGAAATTGCGACAATATCCGGACGAGGCGTCATAACTTCGCGCACGCGCTTGTCGCTGAATTCCACGACTTGCTCGATCAGGTCTGCCTGCTCCGGTTCGATGATTCCTTCTTCTTCGGCTGCTTCGACGAGCGCTTCGATTCCCTCTTCGGTGCGTTGCTCTTCGGTTTTCTCCATTTCCTTTTCGGAAATGCGCGCGAGTGTTTCCGCGCCTTCCACAAATACGCGGAAGGGCCAGACGAGCCATAAGCTCGCGCGAATTGCGGGCAGCAACGGCAAAAGCCATCTTCCCGTAGTGCGGTACAAGAGAAGGTCGGGAATGAAGTGCATTGCGACAACGACTTCGAGCGCGATGAACACGCTCAATTCGAGGAGAGCTTCCCAGGTTCCAGTAACGAAAAATAAAACACCGCGGGTCGTTTCCAAAACAAGGAAAGCGAGCCAGAAATGGCCGAGGATACGGAACGCACGGCCAGCGCTGCGCCGATTGATTCTCAGTTTCGGCTCGATCTCCGCTTCAAAAATATCCAGATGTTCGTGCACAGGGCCGGTGGTCATGCGGCCCAGTTCGCGATAGATAAGAGTGAGATACGAAAAGACGGGCAAGAACAATGCGAGAAGGACAACGCCGATTGCATAGAACCAGCTGTAGTTCATAGCTCGAGACCCAGCTTGCGGCGCAGTTTGTGTTCGACCCGGTCCATTTGGCCCCGATCCGTCTCGTGATCATATCCCAGAAGATGCAAAATTCCGTGAAGGATGAGCACGCAAATTTCGCTTTGCAAAGTACGGCCATTTTTCTTGGCGTAGTGGCGGGCGACAGCCGGAGCGATGGCAATGTCGCCGAGAAATTTCATTTTATTCGGACGCTTTGCGGAGTGCTGAGAGGGGAAAGACAGAACGTCGGTGGGCTTGTTTTTCTTGCGATAGATTTTGTTCAGGCGCGCGATTTCAGCATCTGTTACGAAGGCGATTGCGATGGAATCAGGTTTCAAATTCAATTCGCGAAGCGCCTCGATAGAAAACTTCTCCAACTGCGGCAGAGCTAGCCGGACTTTTTTTTGATTGTTGAGAATGCTCACTTCAATATGTGACGGCGCTCAGTTACCCGATTTGGTGTTGCCGCGCTGCGGATGATCCACTTCGTATTCTTCGTAAGCGCGAATAATGCGTTGCACGAGATTGTGGCGGACGACATCTTTCTCGCTGAATTGGGTGCAGCCGATGCCCTCGATTTTGCCGCAGATTTCGAGCGCTTCGATGAGGCCGCTGCGTTTGCCGGAGGGCAAGTCGATCTGCGTGACATCGCCGGTGATGACGGCTTTGGAATTGAAGCCGAGGCGCGTCAAAAACATTTTCATCTGTTCGCTGGTGGTGTTTTGCGCTTCGTCGAGAATCACGAACGAATCGTTCAGCGTGCGTCCGCGCATGAAGGCAAGTGGCGCGATTTCGATAATTCCCTTTTCCACGAATGTTTCGAGTTTGTCGGCATCGAGCATTTCGTAGAGCGCGTCGTAGAGCGGACGCATGTAAGGATCGACTTTTTCCTGGAGCGTGCCGGGTAGAAAGCCAAGTTTTTCGCCGGCTTCGACGGCAGGGCGCGCAAGAATAATGCGGTTGACTTGTTTTGTGAGAAGCGCGCTCACGGCCATGGCAACGGCGAGATAGGTTTTGCCGGTACCGCCGGGGCCGATACCGAAAACCATGTCGTGCGATTCAATCTGATCCATGTAATGTTTTTGCGTGGCGTTTTTCGGCGTGACTTGCTTTTTTCCAAAGGAGCGCGGTTTGCCATGCTCGAAGATTTCGCTGGCGGTGGCGTGAGGTTCGTCGAGAGCGATGCGCATGAGGCTCTTCACTTCTTCGCCGGAGAGGTGACGGCCGTTGCGCGTGGCGTGGTTGTACTCTTCGACGATTTTAACGGCGCGGTCGACCGACTCGTGCGAGCCTTCGATGGTGAGTTTGATGTCCTGCAAATGCGTGCGGACTTGAAGCGAATCCTCCAGCAGACGGACGTTTTCGTCGAGCGTGCCAAAGAAGGGTTCTATTTTTCCGGAGATGGCGATGCTGCGTTTCATCAGGCTGGCAGGTGTTCTTGGTGAGGCGTGTGCTCCGACGTACGAGTGATGCTGATGACTTCTGACCGTCCCGACAAAAGCTTCGGGACGCACATCCCGCGCTTCGCGGTCGCCCATAAGGTTGTGATTCCTCCTGAACAGCAACTGCCGTCAACAGCTACGTCTGGAAGAAACTTCATTAAACGTAGCGCAGGAGGGGTGCGGGGTCAAGGGGCGGGAGAAATGCTTAACATAGCTGCAATCTTGTGAGAGCTAGAACGTGAAGTGGAAACTATGGCGCGTGTTCGTGTATAAGAAAGAGCTATTTTTGAGTTTGGGGAGTCTTTTACAGCGATGAATAAATCTCAACAGCCTGCTTTGTGTTTGTTTGTCGCCGGGTTGATTGGACTCGGCATCGTTGCGCTTATTGTTGGGGATTTTGCTCTGGTGTGGCAGCCAGTTCCCGACTGGGTTCCGGCGCGTCACGCGGTGGCGGACGGGACCGGTGCGCTGATGCTCCTGCTCGGTGTTGGGCTTATGTTTCGAGCGAGCCGGGCGTGGTCGGTGCGAATTCTCTTTTTGTACCTTATCGTGTGGGCATTGCTGAAAATACCTGGCGTCATTGCTGCGCCGAAGATGGAAGCGACGTGGCTCGGTCTCGGCGAACTCACACTGTTGCTTTCGGGTGGATGGACGCTGTTTGCGTGCCTGGGTGAAATTGGGGAAGGATCACCCCTTGGTTTTCTGGCCGGCGAGCGCGGGCTGCGCATGGCGCGAATACTTTTTGCGATTTCGATCATACCGATAGGGCTTTCGCACATTGTCTATGTAGAGGCGACTGCGGGTTATGTGCCCCACTGGCTGCCGTACCGCACGGGTTGGGCGTATTTAACCGGAGCCGGACAAATTGCGAGCGGGCTTGGCGTTTTGTTCAATGTTCTTCCGCGAATTGCGGCGTGGGCGGAGGCGGGACAGATCACGCTCTATACGTTGTTAGTGTGGGGGCCTACAGTGTTAGCGGCGCCAAAAGCGCGGTTGCCGTGGACGGCGTTTTTTATTTCGTGGATTTTTGGCGCAGCAGCCTGGGCGGTGGCGCAGAATATGCCCAAAAAAGTCGAACGTTCCACAAGTTAGAAGTCAGCTGAGAGTTTTTTTCGCTGGATAGCGGCGCTAGTTTTGCGGAAAGTCTTGCAAGCGGCAGATGAAGCCCCAGCCGCCCCCCAGTTCGCTGACGGCGAGCATGAGTTCGTTGCTTCCCTTTTTTAGCGGCAAGTAGACGGCGTCGTTTTCCGGATTGATGATTCCGAGGAAGCGCGGATCGCGGAATGCTTGCGCGCTGCGTCCACGCCATAGAATTTTTCCGTTGAGAAAAACGGTGACGTCGTCGCTATAGCCGATTTCCAGTTTTTTGATCTGATCGCGATCGGATTCGATGTTGGTTTTCGCGTAGAGAACCTTCATGCCCGGTTGGGGCTGGAGTCGCGTGGAAAAGTCGGATTGGAATGTGACCATGGGGTGTGGCGCTTCACGATAGCGGTAGAGAACGACAAACCCTGGCGGCTCGGCTTCAACTTGCTGCCATTGGATTGCGGAGACTTCGGAAGAAGAGAGAGGGCGTTCGAGATTGCGGGCGAGGCCGCCGTAGGAAGGCGAGATGCTCCATTTAGTCAGAACGTTAGGAGGCATCTGAGGAAGATGGCGGGCCCAAGGCGCATCGGGAGTGGTCTTGATTTCGAAATTCGAGAAATAGGTTTCACCGGTTAAAGTGAATAACGCCACTTGACCTTTTTGAACGCCGCTTTTCAGATCGTCCATGACGAGCGCGGGCTTTTCCATGTCTTTAACATAAAGCTTGGCTTGCGCGCCGGTGACCTCGAGGCGGAGGTGGAACCAGACGCTTTTAGGAATGACCACTGCGCCGGTGAAGCCGGGTCCATTGTAGATTTGCCAGTTGCGGCCTGTATTGAGGACGGGCGTGTACTGCATGGCGTCCGGATAGCCGGACTGATGTTGGCGAAGATAGATTTCCTCATAGTTCTTGCCATCGGCATCGATACGAACGTCAAAGCCGAAGAAACCTCGAGCAGCGGGAGTGGCGATATCCACGTCAATCACAGCGTCTCGCATCTCGAAGTCTTTTAAGATTGCAGCGCCGCCGTCGATGAGCAGGCATTTGCGACCCTGGTATTCGGCGACCTTCGCCTGGCCTTGGAGATCCCAACGTGGCGAGTCAGGAGGGACAGCGAGGGGCTGCGTTGTCTGGGAGTGGACGGCAGATGCTGAGACAAACAAAAAGGCGAGAACCTTGATGACTTGCGATCGCAGTGAGATGAATTTAGATTTCATTTAGGGCTCCGAATCGAACGCACTTCGACTCCATTACTCGGCGTGTATAGCGCACGTTTGAGATATTCCAAATAAATTGCACCTGCGCCTGTGCGGGTTGTGAAGGCCTAAGGACAGCGATTTAGACGCGGCAGTTTTCGAAATGTAACATCTTCGAACGAAGAGACTTCAGAAAGAGGCCTGCAGGTCCCAAAAAAGGAAGTCGATCTAAAAATCGGCCACTACTTTTTGAGGGCAGATTCGATGGCGGATTCGGCAAGGGGGGCCATGATGGTGTAGCCGGCTTTGTTGGGGTGGAGGCCGTCTTCGCTCAGATCTTTTTTCAAGAAACCGTGATCGTCGACCATGGCGGAGAAATAGTCGAGATAAGTGAGTTTATTTTCGGCGCAATATTTTTTGATCCAATCGTTGAGGATGAGGATTTTTTCGGGTGGGCGGCGGTCGGTCATGACGACCGTCTTCCCTTCTCCGTTGTGGCCGCCGTCGTAAACGGGGAGGACGGAAGAGAGAACGACCGTTATTTTGTGGGTAAGAGCGAGTTCAGACATGGATGCAAGGTTAGCTTCGATGTCTTCGAGCGTCATGGGACCAGTGTTGCCGGCGATGTCATTTGTGCCGGCGAGGATTACGACAACTTTGGGATTCAAGGCGACTACGTCTGGACGAAAGCGGATGAGCATTTGTGGAGTGGTTTGGCCGCTGATGCCACGGCCAATATAAAACTTCCCGGGAACGAGCGGACCGAATTGGGGCTGAGCCCAGACGTCCGTGATGGAATCGCCCATGAAGACCACGCGGTTTTCATCTTTGGCGGGAGGCGCGACTTTTGCATTGGCTTCGCGATAGCGACCGAGGTTAGGCCAGTCTTGCGATATCGCATCCCACCTGGTGAGCTTTCTTTGTGCAATTTCCAAATCGTGGCAATCACAGGCGGTTTGGGCGTGCGGGATTTCGACTTCGGGTTTTTGCGGGAGAGGAGTTTGTGCGGGTGGATTTTGCGCAGCAAGTTGGCTCGATGAGAACAGGAAACAGCCAGCCAAAGCCAGAACGCGATAGAAGTTCATTGATTTCTCCGGTGGGGATTTTACGCAGAACCGAGTTAGAGGTTAAGGAAAAACTGGACGCGCCGCAAAAGTACAGTTTACGCCTTCCATTGGTCCGAAGAAAATTTGGTCCGCGCTTGTCGAATTCCTTGCCACCAGCCAATCGCGGCACCAACGATTCCACCAAAAACCACAAATTGCTGGAACGTCATGTGGAACAATTGGCGAGCAATACCATTGCTGGCGTGGCCAGTAAGGCCAAGTCCGAGGAAGGCGATCGCCGCACCGAAAACGGCGCCACAGAATGCCGTCAATCCAGCGTAAAGAAGTATTTTTGATTGCGCCTTCATGGCAAATCCAAATTCTGCATCAATCTGCGGGGAAGGCGCGGGTGCGGGCCCATTCGCGGATAGAGGTGATGTCTTCGGCGCGGGTGACGCTGAGCGGCTGAGTGGAAGAGAGTTCGTTTAGAAGAATTTCGGTGGAGAGTTGTTGCTTGGCGGCGAAGGCGGAGTAAAGGCCGGAGATTATAGATTGCTCGATTTCGGCACCGGAGAAGCCTTCGCTAGCGGCGGATAGTTTTGCGAGATCGAATGCTTTGGCATCGCGGCCGCGTTTTTTGAGATGCAAGGCGAAGAGAGATTCACGAACCTTTGCGTTGGGAAGATCGACGAAGAAGATTTCGTCAAAGCGGCCTTTGCGGAGCATTTCGGGCGGCAGCGCGGAAATATTGTTCGAAGTAGCGGCGAGGAAGACACCGGATTCACGGTCCTGCATCCAGGTGAGGAGGGTAGCGAGAAGGCGTTGGGAGAGGCCAGCGTCGGCATCGCCGGAAGAACCCGCAGAGGCAAAAGCTTTTTCGATTTCGTCGATCCAGAGGACGACGGGCGCCATTTTTTGCGCGAGTTCGAGTCCTTTGCGGAGTTTCTTTTCACTTTCACCGACGAACTTGTCGTAGAGAGCGCCGGCATCGAGACGCGCAAGTTCAAAGCCCCATTCGCCAGCGACAGCTTTTGCAGCGAGGCTTTTGCCGCAGCCTTGCACACCGGTGATCAAGATTCCCTTTGGCGGAACAAGGCCGAATTTCAAGCCTTCGGCAGTGAGAGCGGATTTGCGTTTGCCGAGCCAATCTTTGAGGCGTTGGAGGCCGGCGACATCGGAAAACGAAGAATCGCGGCGGACGGTTTCGAGTAGACCTTCGCCGCGGAGAATGTTGCGCTTTGCTTCGAGTAGGTCTTCCAGGATCGATGAGTCAGCTTTGCCGCGGGAGAGAACGCACATGCGCAGAGTGCGAAGGGCTTCTTCCTTTGTGAGGCCTGCGAGGCATTGGGCGGCTTGCTGCATGGCCATGGAATCGAGAGACATGGGAATGTGATTGTCCCGATTGAGATCGGCCAAAGTTTGGCGGACGCCGGAAAACAATTCTTCTAATTCGGGTAGGCCGAGCTGGAACGGGACAGCATCTCCTGCCAAGTCAGGTGGCAGCTCCACAGAAGCGGCCGTGATGACGATAGAGCGGCGTGCTGTACGGAAATTTTCGCCGAGTTCGCGGAGGCGGCGGCAGATTTTGTCGTTCTCGCAATAGCGGGCGAAATCTTTGAGGAGGAAGATAGCGTCGCCAGTGATGATGCCGATGTTGGCAAGGGCCTGACCCGGGTCGTCCGTGTGGTAGAGAGGTTCTCCGCGAAAACGGGCGAGGCCTTTGGTTACGCTCCAGTTGTAAACAGGGACGTCGAGTTCGGTACCGATTTGAAAGAGGAGCTGTTCGACGCGCTCTTCCTCAGTGGTTTCGACGGTGATGATGGGGTGACGCGAGTTGACCAGAAGGCGGAGTTCGTCGCGTTTGTTGAGTTTTCCCTGGGTGAGGCTCAAGAGAGGACTCCGGGCACGCAGAGAAAGACTACTTGAATTGAAAGCGGGGTACATGCAAGCGCGTGAAGGTATGAAAATCGTGTGTTTGACTTCACTCGAAGCGTCCCCTAAAATTGATGGTTTGAGTGATGCTTAAAAGGAGCACCAGCTAGATGGCCCAAGGACAGGCTACCAAAGTTAAGAAGAAGAAAAAGTCGGTTTTGAAGCGTGCGGCGCAAGCTCGTCAACGTGCGGAAGTGAACAGGGCGAACCGGACGGCTGTTCGCAGCTTAATCAAGAAATTGCGCGGAGCGATTACGGCAGGTGATTCGACCGCGGCGGGAAATTTGCTGCACCCGACGATGTCCGCGATCGACCAAGCGATTACGAAAGGCGTGTTGCACGAGAACACGGCGAACCGGTATAAGTCACGTTTGAATTTGGCGTACAACGGATTGGCGGCGAAGAAGAAGTAGTGGTCGGTTTTTATCAGAGATTTTGTGAAGTTTTAAAAGAACGGCGGACATTGTTCCGCCGTTCTTGTTTTTTGGGATGAGGTTTATCGAGCGGCGGCGCGGGCTTCGGGGGCGGTTAATTCGGCGAGGAGAAATTCGAGGATTGTGCGTGGAGAATCGGCGCCGCCTTTAAGGCGATCGTCGGCTTTTTGGAGCGCTTTAAGACCTGAGAGAAGGCGGGGCTTGGAGATTTTGCGTGCGCTTTGCAGAGCGAGTTCAGCTTGCTCCGGACGCATGCCGAGAGCGCGGGCGGCTTGCCAGCCGTTCGTGGCGCCGCGGACTTCGCTGGCTTCCATCAATTTGCGGTACATCCACGTGAGCGCGCCGAGGATTTGGAGTGGTTGTTCGCCTTCGCGGAGGATGCGGTCGAGAAAATCGAGCGCGCGTTTGGATTGGCGCGAGGCGAGCATGTCCGCAAGTTCCCAGACGGTAGCGGTTTTTTCTGAGATGACGAGGGTGGCGACGTCCTGACGGCGAATCAGCTTTTTTTCAGCCGCGTAGGTTGAGAGTTTTGTGATCTCGGTTTTGAGGCGCTGCAAATCGGCGGAGACAGCTTCGGCGAGATCTTCGGCGGCGCCTTTTTCGAATTCGACACCGTCTTCCTTTGCCATGACTTTTGCCAGAGCGATTGCGGCGCCGAGACGATCGTCCTGTTTTTCACCAAGACCGACTTGGACGACGAGAGATTTTTCCACGAGCAATTTTGCCAGGCGCATGCGCTGATCGAGGCTAGTAGCTTCGATAACGAGAATCGTGAACGAAGCGGGATTTTCGAGATAGGACTCGAGCTGTTTCACGGCATCTTCGCGTTTCTTTTCGGCGAAGGATTCGATGGATTCAGCATCTTCGAGGAAGACGAGCTGTTGCGGAGAGAGCATCGGCAGGGTTTGCGCTTGATCGACGGCGGCCTGAACTTCGCCACGCTCGGCGGAAAAACGGGAGACGGCCCAGGCGCGAGCGGCTTCGGGAACGAAGCGATCGATGAGTTGCGCGCGGCAAGTGTCACGAAGATAGATTTCTTCGCCGAGCAAAAGAATTGCCGGAACGTACTTTCCCTTTTCGATACGCGCGGGGAGCTCGGCTGAAGAAATTTGCGGCATTAAAAGTTCTCCAGAATGGCGGCAACGAGTTTTTGCGCGAAGTCCTTGGCTAAACGATCGAGAGCGGGATCTTGTTCTTCGAAGAAACTCTTTACGTCGGTGGAGAGTTCGTATTCGTTGCGGAAGAGAAAGTTATCGGAGTGGAAGAGAACTTTTTGTGTATCTGATTCAGTGAGGGTGACTTCGCACTTGACGGTGACGAGCATGGTGGTGGCTTGCGCGGTTGAAGGCGTGGTAGATGTGGCCGGCTGCGATTGGAAAGTCAGAGGAACGGCTTCAACGCTGAGAACTTTGCCCGTGAGGACGGCATCGCCGCTGGCAGGATTGGAGACGATCTTGTAATTCGTTTTGGCGAGAAATTCGTGAATGGTAGCGGCGGTGAGTTTTTGTTCGATGCGATAACTGGCGGTTTTGTTTTCGATGGCGGGGACGGCAATGACGTGGATGGTTTTGGGCAAAGCATTATCGCGGCCAGCGACGTGGTAGCCGCAGGCGCTGGCGAGAAAACAGAGCGCTATGGTGAATGCGAGTGCGGCGCGTTTCATGCGAGAAGTTTCTCCGCGAGCTTTATGGCGTTGAATGCAGGCAGACGAATGTTATCCGCTGCGCCCCAGAACCACCAAACGTCCTGAGCGGAATCCTTTTCAGGCGTAGCGAGTTGAATGAGAGACTCGCCGGAAATGCTGACGTTGCTGGGTACAGCATCCACAGAGATATGAAGGCCGGCGGACTTTACGGCGGCGGCGAGCTGGGTTCCGTCAGCGGCGGTTGCGAGCTTTGCGGCGAGTGAGAAAGTGAAGCCATAGAAAGCCGGGGTGTGAATTAATTGGACGGCGGGAATTATTGAATTGGGCGCAAGGATCGAGGCGATTTCTCGGCGAAGACGTTCGCGCGATGCGGAGAGATTTTCTTTACTGCCCGCTCCGAAGCGATCAAGAAGATTGAAACCGACTTGCGTGTCGAATATCGGAGTGCCGATGGATTGAAACGAGAGAAGCTGGCTGGTCTGTTGTTCGAGCTCCTCAATTCCCTTCTTGCCACATTCGGAGACAGGCTGGAGCGCGACGAGCGTGATGTACTCCGGATTGAATTTTGCGAGGGCGAGCGAGAGCGAGGCGCCGGCTATTGCCGCAGCGCCGGGGATGGCGAAAGATTTTTGGCCGCCGATTGAAAAACCTGGCCGGAGGAGTTCGAGATTAGAAAACCAGGGGAGCGCGGCGGAATCGGAGGCGAGACTGCCGCTGAGATCCACGATGAATGCTCCACTGCGTTGAGCGAGAGCAAGATTTGTTTTTGTGAAATTGGCGGAACCAGTGAAAAAGATAATGTTTGCGCGGTCAAAACTGTCTTCTTCGACTGGCTGGATAACAGTTGCTTCGCCTGCGGCCTCGGTGAGCGTGCCAGCCGCGATTTCTTCGTCGACTAAACGAAAATCCGCGGCAGCAAAACAGCTTTCTTCGAGGAGTGATTTGAGTTCGATGCCGAGAAGGGAGGATGCGCCGGCGATGACGATGCGAGTGGAGGTCATGTTGTGCCGGGAAATAGTATACGGGAAGCGACGAAATGTTCGAATTCGGAGAGTAGAAGGCGAGTGATGGATTGTTGGCGGACGTGCAAATGGAGGGCACATGACTACCCGTTGTGGTGTCAAATAAAGTAAGGAATGGTGCTTGTCTATGCGAAAGACCTTTTGGCCCAGCGCTTTTCCCTGCCTTGCGCTTGCTTTGCAATTTGTTTTTTTCAATTGGCCCGCGGCAACGCATGCGCAAGCTGCGCCGGATGAAGATGTGCTTGCGAAAATTCACGAGCGATTGACCTCGGCTGAGAGATTGAATTATCACGACCCCTCGATCTTTGTCGGGGAGATAAGCCGATTGGGACCGTACCCCACAACCGTTTGTAAGTCTGCAATAAGCCAAGAGGTGGACTTTGCGGTTTCGCAATGGCTCTTCGGGAATTCGAAAGAGAGTGTCATTACCGCAGGATTCATAAACTGCACGATGGGGCCGCTGCCTTCGCCACCATTTACGCTGCATGCGAAAGTGATTGTTTATTGTGAGCACCGCCATCGCGGTCCGCTGAACTGTATGACACCGGTTGTTTTTAGCGAAGCTGCACTAGAGGAGATTCAGAGATGGGTTTCCACGGTAAAACAATCCGGCGGAGATTTTGATTTAGCGAAGATTCACGATGCGCTGCTGGACGCAGAACGATTGGCGCGCCACGACGGATTTGTGTTTACAGGCGAAGTCAGTCGGAATGAACAGATTCATCAGAAGCGATGCGCGACCGGCGTGGAGCAGGTCGTCGCATATCGCGTTTCGGACGTACTGTGGAACTATGCGGATTCGCTAGTTGGGAAGGATTATTCCGTAAGCAAGGGATTCATTGACTGCAAACAACGTGCGCTGGCGGAGCCATTTACGCGTGGAACAAAAATTATTGTGCATTGTGAACTGGAACATGGAGCGGGGTACCGATGTGATGACCCGGTTTTGTTTTCGGAGGAAAGGCTAAAGAAAGTTCAAGTTTGGGTGAATGAGCTGCGGGAACGCGAAGGCGACCCTGAGCTCTTGCAGATTCACTATCATTTGCGCGATTCGCTTGAGCTGGCGCCGACGCGGCCGAAGTTGATCTTTGGAAAAGTGCTTTCGCTTACGGCGAACCGATTTCCCGTGCCGCAATCCGTAGCGATATTGCCGACAATGCAGGTTGCGGTGTCCGACGTGCTTTGGGGTTATTACAAAGAAGCAGAAGTAAAAGTGATCTGCCCGAACAGGAATTGTTCAACCGTGACGATTGGGTCGGAGGTGATTGTCTATTGCGAATTTCTCGGAAGCAACTATACGGAGACTGCACCCTATTGCCGATATTCTTCGACAAATTTCAGCGACGAGAGCGTGAAGCGTGTGAAAGTGTGGGTCAGTGAAGCGCGGCAAAAGCAGCCGGTGCTAATTTTGGAGAAAATCAAAGAGACACTGGCAGAAGTACATTCCGGACCAAGATACATTCCATCGGTCTATCGAGGACATGTGGATTCGATTGGGACGGCAGACAACGGAGTCCCATTGGAGCATTTCGTTGACACGAGCGGAACGAGAAAGAAGCCGGTGAATTTGCTCTTTCGTGTGCCGTATGCGCGGACGCCAGGCGCAATTGAAATTGGAAAGAAATTCATCACCTTCTGCTATCAGCAAGACGACATTTGTTACGCGGGCGAGGAAGCGACGGGAATTATTGGGGATTCGGACGAAATCTATCGCGAGATTGAGAGATTAATTGACGAGAGAAAATGACAGCTCACGATACTCGTTGTTCGTCTAAGAGATCCCGGCAGTGCGCGAGACGAGGCGGTGGCGGAAGAAGCGGACGAAGTGCAAGGCGACAGGAGTTATTGCGTAAGTGCAAGCAAACATCACAAGCGCGATCTCGGAATAGGTCCAAATCACAGCGATCAGCATAAGTAAGGCGATGATAGCGAGCGAAGGCTGTTTGCGCGTGAGCGGAATGTCTTTGAAGCTGTAGTAGCGAATGGTGCTAGTCATGAGCATGCCGAGGGCTGCGGCGAGAAGAAACCATGCAATGGACCAGCGGCCATCATGGAGCGGGACTTTAAACCCATGAACGATTGAAGCGATTACGCCAGCTGCGGCTGGTGTTGGCATGCCAATAAAAAATTTCGAACCGCCGGGCGCCATGCCCTGAACGTTGAAGCGCGCCAGACGCCACGCACAGCAAATCAGAAAGACGAGGCAAAGTATCCAGCCTAGATGGCCGAGCTGTTCCACGTTGAACGGCGAACTAACTGGAATGCTGCGAAAACCCCAAGCATAGGCGAGGATAGCAGGTGCGATTCCGAAACTGACGACGTCGGCAAGCGAATCGAATTGAACGCCGAATTCGGTGTTAGTGCCGGTAAGACGGGCGATGCGGCCGTCGAGTGAATCGAAGAGAATGGCGAAGCCGATGGCGCGGGCAGCATGATCGAAATCCGTTACGGTGCCGTGGAGTGAAGCAACGACGGCGTAGTAGCCGCAAAGAAGATTTGCGGAGGTGAACATCGCAGGCAAAAGGAAAATGCCACGGCGCAATTTGGTGTTGCGGAAGCGGCGCTCGGCGAAGGGGATTTCGCGCTGATCCATGTCTCCTATCATCCGGCTGAGTGGCCGGCTTCGGCAAGAGCAACATCAGAGGAGACGTTCGAGGATTGCACGGACCATCGGGCGAGGACACTGGAGCCGCCGTGGACCGTATCGCCGACTTTGACGGAGATTTGAGCGTCTTGCGGGAGCCAGATATCTACGCGGGAGCCGAAGCGGACGAGGCCGATGCGTTCGCCGCGAATGACAGATTCGCCGGATTTCTTCCAAGCGACACAGCGACGCGCGATAAGGCCAGCGATTTGTTTGAATTCGATGTCGCCGCCGGGCGTAGCGAGCGTGAAGATGTTTTGTTCGTTTTGCGTGGATGCTTTGGGGTCCCACGCGGCAAGAAATTTGCCGGGGCGATAGTTCACGTTTGTGATGGTGCCAGAGAGCGGCGTGCGATTAACGTGAACATTCCAGATTGCGAGAAAGATGCTGATGCGAGTGCCTGGGCGGCCAGCGTTTTCTTCCTCGGTGATAACGACTACGCGTCCGTCAGCGGGAGACACCACGCTATCCGGATCAGATGGGATGGCTCGGTCGGGGTCACGGAAAAAGGAAAATATAAACGCCGCCAGCGCAATAAGGATTGCTGCTGTGACCCACCACTGCAGGGCGAGGGTGATTCCTCCGAAGAAGAGCGGAGGCAAACCGAAGTAATAGCCTTCCTTGACCATTAAAGATTGAAGATAACACAGAGCGGGAACAGACGCAGAGACGGGGCTGAGGCGCGACTATTTGATTTTCTGCTGATCCACAGTCAGCCGCTAGCGTAACGTGGCCGACCTGCAGCTCAGGCACACAAATAGTTCAGCCTGCATTCAACACACAAATTGGACGGGAGGCGCGCTAGCCGTGGGCAGCGCGCGCGCGTTGGATACGCAAGGCAATCCGCTCCATCTCATCTTTGCAGTGGAGCTTCATTTTCTTGAGTTTTATTTCTTCGAGGAGGTCTTCCGAACTGAGGTAGGGAGATTTGAGGATTTTTTGAAGTTCTGCTTCGTACTGCTCGTGCTCTTCGAACAGACGCCGATAGTCAGCGTCTATATCGAGGAGTATGTCCCGAGGGTTCCGCTGCAATGATGCCATGCGTTCCTCCTCTATTCTTACAGCTGCTTGTGAAAGCAACTTAAATTGTGAACTACAGAGGCCGCGATGCTGGTGAGAGCCTCTGTTACGGGACGTTAACACAAGGGAAAGAAAGGTCAAGAGGGTATCTGTGGGAAATTGGTCCTAGCCCGCTGGATGGATTAGTTCGAGAGATGAAGCGCCATAGTTAGAGCGGACTCATCTGGATTGCGGTAATAGTTGGGACGACGGCCGGAGACGGAGAAGTTGTGCTTTTTATAAAACGCGATGGCGCGCTCGTTGGATTCGCGGACTTCGAGAAAGATAGATTGATAGCCATTGGCGCGGCAGTCCGCGAGTGCCGTGTTCAACAAGACAGAACCAAAGCCTCGGCGGCGCCAGTTGGGGCCGACAGCAAGATTGAGGAGTTCCATTTCGCGGGCTAGCACAATGACGCGGACGGCGAGGAAACCGAAGAGAATTTGGGTGTCGCCGATAACCCAGCCCCGAACGTCACCGATACCCAGCTCGAATTCGCTGGGAGTCCATTGAGCTGCTTCCGGGCAAGACTTGGCAAGAAGAAGAACTTTTGAGAGCTCGGCGGAAATTAACGGACGCACATTTCCGATGGAAGTTTCGGCGCTCATGAACCGGCGGCTTTCTTGCCGAAAATTTCCGCGTCAGAACGGCGAACGTAGTTAGCGTCGAGGATGAGGGCATCCACACCTTGCGGGTTGGCGTCACGCGACGCACGCATTCCAATCTTGGCTGCGAGCGGTGGATTTACAGTTACCAGCTCCCCGTGGCCGCCTTTTCTCGATTGCCAAAATGGGCTAGTCGTCAGGATTTGGGGATCGAGAGACACGAATGCAGTGTGAGCCTTGCCGGTTGTCTCTGCAACAGATTCAAAAAATTCGAGTGGCGCAATGACGCTTTCCTCGGAAATTTGCTTCCAGTCAGCGCCAGCGCGGCGATACAGGGCGGCAAAGAGCTGACTTCGCAGGGCGTCAATGAAGACGGCGGCGTATCCGGCAGCAGCCGGTGCGCAATCGGCAAGGACTGCCAAACGAGAGACTGGGAAAATCGGCTTGGTGTAAACCTCGGACCATGCTTTGGCAGTGGTCAAGCCGACGCGAACGCCAGTGAATGAACCGGGTCCAGAGGCAACTGCGTATCCTGCTAAGTCGGAATGACTTACACGATTATCCTGCAGGAGCTTATCAATCGCGGGAAGCAGCCAAGAGGAGTACTCTTCATTGGCTAAGTGTGAAACTTCACCCAGGACTTGGAGGCCGTGCAGAAGAGCGATGCTGCCACGCGCGTCGCACGTATCGAGGGCTAGAATGAGCACGAGGACATTCTATCGCAACGTGAACGTAAACGCAGAGCAATTTGACTGCCAAATTAAACGTTTAATGGCGGTAACCCTTTCATTCCAAACGATATATCTTGACTCTTTGCTCACAAGCGAGGATACTTCGGTTGTTCCACAAGGGGGCACCGGAAGCCATGGACTATAAGATCGGCGACAAGGTTGTGTATCCAAATCACGGCGTTGGGATGATCGAGCAGGTCAGCTACGGGGTTTTGAATGGAAGGACTGAGCGGTACTACATGATTCGCGTGGTATCGAGCGGGTTGCGAGTAATGGTGCCTCAATCGAACGCGGAAACTGTTGGTCTGCGACCGGTGATCCGAACGAACGATACGACGAAAGTGTTGGGCTTCCTCGAAAAGGGCAAACTGAATTGCCATCACGATTGGAAACACAGATTCAAGGAGAATTCGGAGCGCATGCGCACGGGTTCACTGCTGGAAGTTGCTGTTGTGTTAAAGAGCTTGGTTTCGCTGAGCCGGAGCAAGCCGCTTTCATTCCGCGAAAAGAAGATGCTGGAGCGGGCAAAGTATTTGCTCGTGAGTGAAATGGCGACGGCGCGGAATACTTCGTCGGAATTGGCGGAGACACTCGTGGTGAAGTCACTGGCGAAGGCCAAGTTGCAGTTTCCGGTAATGCAGGAAGCGCTCGAGCAATAATTTTTAGGCCGGCATTATTGGGGGACAAGCGAAATGCTTGTCCCCTTTTTTATTTTGGGGAGTTCTGTATTGCATTGCTGGAGATCGAGCCAAAGTAAACATTGAGGTCCTTCGCGCATCTTCATGGATGCGCTCAGGATGACACCGCGCCAGATAAGCGGATTGGGCTAGGAGAGTGGGAGAGAGGCGGTGGCGTTGAGCGAGGTGTCTGCGAGGATGCCGGCGCGGAAGCGGGGGTAGGCCGCGGCGGCGATCATGGCGGCGTTGTCGGTGGAGAGTGCACGGCTGGGAAAATAGGTTTGGATGCCCGTGGATTTGCCGCGTTCTTCGAATGTCGCTCTCAGGTGTGCGTTAGCGGCGACACCCCCAGAAACAAGAATCGTTGAGGCACTGGTTTGTTCTGCGGCGGCAAAGGTACGGTCACGAAGGTCGCGGACGACTGCGTTTTGAAATTCGCGTATGAGAGCGAGAGTCTGTGACGAGCAAAGAGGCAGAAGCTGTTCGAATTTGCGTTCTCCTCGATTCAGCGCAGCTTCGCGGGCAGTGATTTCAGGAGTGTATTCGGAGTGTTCACGAATGTGATAGAGGACTGCGGTTTTTAGGCCGCTAAAGCTAAAGTCGAGGGGATTACCTTTCATTTTGATTGGGCCGAATTTCACTGGTGCAGGCGCGGAACCGGCAGCGGCGGCGAGGCGGTCGAGAATTGGGCCGCCCGGATAGCCGAGACCGAGGAGTTTTGAAACTTTGTCGTAAGCTTCCCCGGCAGCGTCGTCGCGCGTTTGGCCGATTTTGCGATAGTGGAGTTGGGCAGCGGCTTCGGCGCGAGTTCCCTCCTCGGCGCGGACTTCGTAAAGAACCGTATGACCACCAGAAACGATGAGGCAGACGGCGGGGAGTTCGGGGACGACACCGCACTTGTGCGCTTCGAGAAAGACTGCGTGGACGTGGCCTTCCAGGTGATTCACCGGAACGAGCGGTTTGCCCAATGCATGCGCGAGTGTTTTGCCGTAGGTGATTCCGACGAGGAGCGAGCCGACAAGGCCTGGGCCTTGCGTGACGCCGACGGCATCGAGGTCGGAAAGATTCAGATTGGCCTGGGCGAGGGCTTCGCGGACGACGGGGACGATTTGGCGGAGATGTTCGCGCGAGGCAAGTTCGGGAACGACGCCGCCATATTTGCGATGAATATCGATTTGCGAAGCAACGACGCTGGAGAGGATTTCGCGACCGTCGGCGACAATGGCTGCAGCGGTTTCATCGCAGGAAGATTCGATGCCGAGAATGCGGATGCTCACTTATTCATGCTAGCACAGGGCACGTAAGCTGCCGTCGGATGCAGGCGGCGAACCCTACAGCGAGAAACCGATTGAAAATGCGAGTAACCTCTTAGAACCTGAGTGCATGACCCAACAAGACAAACAACCGACGCCAAGCGGCGTGAAGAGAGTTCGCAAAGCTGTGTTGCCAGCGGCAGGATTGGGGACACGATTCCTGCCTGCGACGAAGGCGCAGCCGAAAGAGATGCTTGCGGTAGTGGATAAGCCGCAGATTCAGTATGTGGTGGAAGAGTGCGTGGCGAGCGGAATCGAACACGTCATTATTGTTACGGGCAAAGGCAAGAATTCGATTGAAGATCATTTCGATTACAACCCGACGCTGGAACGGTTTTTGGAGGAAAAAGGCAAAAAAGATCAGGCAGCATTGGTTCGCAGAATTAGCGACATGGTTCAGGTGAGTTATACACGCCAAAAAGAGCCTTTGGGTTTGGGACATGCCGTGCTTGTAGCGAAGGACCTAGTTGGAGATGAGCCTTTTGCTGTGCTGCTGGGGGACGTGCTGATTCCTGGCGAAAATCCGGCGACGAAACAATTGATCAAAGTTTATGAATCCACTGGGGTGGGCGCGATTGCCGTCGAAGAAGTCCCGAAAGAAAAGACACATTTGTATGGAATCGTGGACGGCCAAGCCGCGCCGCAGGCTCCTTTCGGCGAACGTCTACTGCGAATTCGAGAGCTGGTGGAAAAGCCAAAACCGGAAAATGCGCCTTCGAATCTGGCGATTACGGGACGCTACGTCTTGCCGCCGGCGATTTTCGATTGCCTGGAAAGGACAAAACCCGGGGCAGGAAACGAGATTCAGCTTACCGATGCCTTGAGAATTCTCGCTAAGGAACAGGGACTTTGGGCGCTGATTTACGAAGGCATTTCGTACGACGCAGGTGAAAAACTGGGGTTCCTGAAAGCGACGGTCGAGCTGGCGCTTCAGAATCCGGAGTTTGGCTCGGCGTTTCGCTCTTATCTCAAAGGCCTAAAGTTATAAGCCAACCGTAGGTTTTCTCCCCTTCTCTCCACCGCAAACTCGGGTGTTTCCTTTATATCGTTTTACCGCAAAAGGCCAAACAATGCCTTTTAAGGTGACAAACCTCAAATATGGGCTTTTGAACCAGCTACGAGTGAATCAACGCAGCAGTGCTCCCGTGCTTAGACGAATCGCTCAACTGTTGACGGGAATATTGATTGCGCTGCTGGTTGGGTTCTGCTTTTTTGCGAGTTCGCTTTTCATTACGCTCCTGCTGGCAGCATTCTTCTCAATTCTGGTAGCTCCTATCGTTAGTATTCTGGAAAAGGTGCGGCTTCCCAGGTCGCTTGCAGTGGGAATTGTGATTCTCACTGGAACAGTGGGAGTCGGCTATGCCCTCTTTGTGTCCTATGGCCAGCTCAGTGCTTTTTCCGATGATTTGCCCGAGTATGCGGACAAAGTTAGAGAGGCCATTTCTCCGCTGAGTGACAAGATTCAGCAAGTTCAAGAGAGCGCGCGAACCATCAACCCGGAGACTCCGTCCAAGAAAATTCCAGAAGTACGAATTCACGAATCTATTTCGTGGACAAGCTATCTAGTGCGCGGCGTCGGTTCCTTGTGGGGAGCGTTGATTGTTGCCGGCGTCATTCCCTTCCTGATGTTTTTCATGCTGATTGCGCGGGATAAGTTGACTTATTGCGTAGAAGTCATGTTCGGAAGAAAAACGGACGTCGAACAGTTCTTGAAACGCATGAACCGGATGATTCGTACTTATGTAGTTGGAAATCTGTTGATCGCAGCCGTGCTCGCGGGAATCAGCACACTCGTTTTTTGGAGTTTGGGATTGAAAGCCCCGTGGGTTCTCGGAACCGCAAGCGGCTTTTTGAACGTCATTCCTTTTTTTGGCGCTGTATTGGCACTGGCGCTGCCGATTCTATCGGCTCTATTGCAGTTTCATACGATTGCGCCCTTTCTGATTATCGGAGCAACCGTGCTTGTACTGCACCTCGTTTCAGCAAACTTTCTGATTCCACGGCTTATTGGGCCCCAGGTGGACATCGGGCCAGTTGCAGCAACGATTGGAATTTTATTTTGGAGCTGGCTTTGGGGAATTCCCGGATTATTGCTGGCGATTCCGCTGACAGCGTTCGTAAAAATGGTGGCCGACGCGAGCCCTTCGCTCCATCATCTCTCAAACTTTCTTGCGCATGATCCCCAACAATACAAGTTGTCAGAGCCGGAATCAAAACCCCAAGAAACGAGCATCGCCAGCGAAGCGTCGCCCTAACTATTTGGCGCCTTTTATTCTTTTCTCAAAATTGTGTATAACGGTATCGTTCGGCTCTGCATCCATTAAGGTCTACAGCTGCGAGCAGATGTTTCAAATCATTCCAGGCGCAGCCGCCCTACAAGAACAGCATATCGAAGGAGAAATCCTATGAGCGAAGCTACAGGACAAGTGAAGGCAGCGGAATCCAAAACCCCGAAAACCTATCCGGCGAAATCGTTTGCTGCACGGAGCGCGACTTCCGGACTTGCGGCACATTCGATTGTGCGGCGCGAGCCGAAGCCGTCGGATGTGCAGATCGAGATTTTGTTTTGCGGCGTTTGTCATTCGGATTTGCATCAGTCACGCGACGAGTGGCACGACGTGATGGCCACAGTTTATCCGTGTGTCCCGGGACATGAAATCATCGGGCGCGTCACGAAAGTCGGCAGCGACGTAAAGAAGTTCAAGGCCGGCGACCTGGTTGGCGTAGGCTGCATGGTCGACTCGGACCGGACGTGTCCCAACTGCAAAGCTGGCGACGAGCAATACTGCATTAGTTTTCCAACGCTGACGTACAACGCAGAGGACAAACATCTTGGCGGCGTGACCTATGGCGGATATTCGGACAGCATCGTGGTGGATGAAGCATTCGTGCTGCGTGTTTCTGACAAGTTGAATCCGGCAGGAGCGGCACCGTTACTCTGCGCAGGAATCACCACTTATTCGCCGTTAAAACATTGGAACGTGGGCAAGGGCCAAAAAGTGGGCATCGTGGGGCTGGGCGGATTGGGCCACATGGGCTTGAAGTTCGCGAAGGCATTTGGAGCACATGTGGTGCTCTTCACAACGTCTGCAGGGAAAACAGCGGATGCGAAGCGGTTGGGTGCAGACGAAGTGGTGATTTCAAAAGACGCGGCCGAGATGCAGAAACATGCGAACAGCTTTAACTTTATTTTGGACACGGTGTCCGGCGATCATGACCTCAACGCCTATTTGCAATTATTGACGCTGGACGGCACGATGACGCTGGTCGGTGCACCAGAAAAACCGGCGCCGGTTGCGGCATTCAATTTGCTGATGGGTCGCAAAAGGCTGGCGGGATCGGCCATCGGCGGAATTCGCGAAACGCAGGAGATGCTGGATTTCTGCGCGGCGCACAATATTGCAGCCGACGTGGAAGTGATTCCGATACAGGATGTCAACAAAGCCTACGATCGTTTGCTGAAGAGCGATGTGAAATATCGTTTCTCGATCGATATGGCGTCGCTGAAACAAGCTTAGGCTGGATCCCAAGCAAAAACCCCACATGACCCAATGCGTGTGGGGTTTTTCTTTTGGCTTCCTAGTTTGAGCCTGCTTCAGTAGCGGGCGTCCTGATTGCGGCGGTGCTCTTCGGGAGCGGCTGCAATGCCTGCCCGGCGGAGTTCTTCCGTGTAAAATTTGCGGTAGAGCACACTCCACTCTTCGCTGTCTTCCAGAATTTCTTTTTTCATGGAAGAGATTTTTTTGCGGGCTTCGGCGTCCATCTTTTCTTCTTCACGCAACTGATTGGTCAGAATCGTGACAATGTTCTGGCGGATAGTGTCGCGGTCCTCGACAAATTCAACTTCATTGCTGGCGACGAGCACGTCCATCATTTTGTGGGATAGCCGAACGATTTTTTCTCGAGTAAGTCGCATCGCTTCCTTTTTTGAATTCCAATCTGCTTGACTTCGTTAACGCAGTACCAATTTTTTGTCGCGCGCCAGTTGTGCCTTAACCTTTTTGAACATTTCCTGATACGTGATTCCGGAGTTGCGCATCTGCTCCTGGTACTGAATCAGGATCTGGCGCGCTTCATCATTGATGCGGTCTTCGACAGTGATTTCTTCGAGCATAGCTTGGCGGAGGCGCGGTACGACGGTTTCCGGCGTCTTCACTTCCACCATTTCATCTTCGATAAGCTTTTTGAGCGTTGCGGCGGCCATGTGGCCCACCAAGTCCCGGTTCAGCAGCATTCCTGGCGCGTCCTTTGTGTTATGGAGAAACATCGAGTTTACTGGCTGAATTGCAAAACTGCAACCGAGTGAGGAATTTGGGCGCGCAAAGATGCAAAAAAACCGTGTCGCGCTATAATGCGCGCGACTTACGGATAAAGGAGCTATGGGATGAGGAAGGCTGCCGGATTTGGTGTCTTGGGAATAGTTTTGTGGACTGTAAGCGCGGTTCTCGTGCCTGGCTCGGCACGCTCTCAACAAACGGCGACCGATCCTGCGAAGGAAGACTACGTCAAAGCTCACTACACGAAGTATGAGTACCGGATTCCGATGCGCGATGGGAAGAAGCTGTTCACTTCGGTGTATGTGCCGAAGGACGATTCGCAAAAGTATCCGATTTTAATGGATCGCACGCCGTACAGCGTTGGGCCGTATGGCGAGGACGCCTACAAGAAATCGCTTGGACCCTCCGACGAGTTTCAAAAAGCGGGATACATTTTTGTTTATCAGGATGTGCGCGGCAGATATATGTCCGAAGGCGAATTTGTGGAGATGCATCCCCATATTGATAACAAAAAGTCGGCCGCGGATGTGGACGACAGCACCGACACATACGACACGATTGAATTTTTGTTAAAGCATGCGGTGAACAACAACGGAAAAGTGGGGATCTGGGGCATTTCGTATCCTGGGTTTTACACGTCGGCGAGCATCATTGACTCGCATCCTGCGTTGAAAGCCGCCTCGCCACAAGCTCCGATGACGGATTTGTTTTTCACGGATGACGGCTATCACGGCGGCGCATTCATGTTAGCTGCGAATTTTGGATTTTATTCTTCATTCAAACCGATGCCGGAACCAGCCTTACCGCCCAAAACAACCGTGCCCTTTGATTTCGGTACACCGGATGGTTACGAGTTTTATTTGAAGGCTGGAAATACACGGAACTTAGACAAACTGTACCTCAAAGGAGCGAATTTCCTTTTCAACGATCAACTTTCTCATACGACCTACGACGACTACTGGAAGGCTCGGGATTTATCGCGTCACATGAAAAACATCAAGTGCGCTGTAATGACCGTAGGAGGATGGTTTGACGGCGAAGACCTTTCGGGGCCATTCAAAACGTTTCATGCAATTGACCAGTTCAATCCGGGATTACCGAACTCGCTCGTGGTTGGACCGTGGGTGCATGGCGGATGGGTGACTACGGATGGCGATCATTTGGGCGATGTGAAGTTCGACGCGAAAACGAGCGAATACTTTCGCACGAACATTCAATTCCCTTTCTTCGAATACCATTTGAAGGGAAAAGGCGCGGGATTGCCGAAGGCTTACGTTTTTGAGACGGGGACCAATGTTTGGCGGAAATACGATGCTTGGCCGCCGGCTAAGGCGCAGGCGAAGACCCTGTATTTGCATGCGGGCGGAAAACTTTCGTTTGAACCACCGCGCCAAGCGGACAGCTTTGACGAATACGTGAGCGATCCGGCGCATCCGGTGCCATTCATTGATTACATGTCAACGGCCGTTCCACAGCGCTACATGGTGGATGACCAAAGATTCGCTTCGCGGCGGGCGGATGTGCTGGTGTACGCCACGGAGCCGCTAACAGAAGATATGACAATTGCCGGGCCGGTGTCTCCGAAATTGCGTGTGTCCTCTACCGGAACCGATTCGGATTTCGTTGTGAAGCTGATCGATGTTTACCCGAATGATTATCCGGATGACGAATCCGTGAATGCGAGCAAGCGTGTTATCGGCGCGCCTTCGATTCGCATGGGCGGATACCAACAATTGCTGCGCGGCGAACCGATGCGCGCGAAATTCCGGAACAGCTGGGAGAAACCGGAAGCGCTGCCGCCAGGGAAAATGGCGGAGCTAAATTTCTCCATGCCGGACGTTAATCATACGTTCCGCCGCGGGCACCGAATCATGGTGCAAATTCAAAGCTCCTGGTTCCCTCTTGTAGACCGCAATCCACAAAGCTTCGTGGAGATTCCGGACGCGAAGCCAGAAGACTTCAAGAAGGCGACAGAGAAGGTTTTCCACCAGAAAGATGCAGCCTCTGGCGTGGAGGTGCTCGTATTGTCAGAGTGAATGAAAAATGCGACTTTTCAGCACCGAGCCAGCTTCGGATAAGTTGACTTCCCGTCATTGGCTCTGCTGATAGAATTCGCGCAAGGACAACATAATGTGGGGTAAGCCGCCTTTCTCCATTGCAGACAATTGTGCGGTTGATGTCAGAAATGTAGCCGCGTCGCGCGAGTGGTACAAAAAAACACTGGGGTTACGCGATGCTCCCGATGTTCGTGTGGAAGACTCCGGGCGAACGTTTGTGGATCTGTGTATTGAGGAGGACGGCGTATTTATTTCACTCTTGGAATTAAAGCCTGGTACATCTGCCGAGACCAGCCATGTGATCTTCTTCGCCAAGAATTTGGAAAAGGCGCAACAGTGGTTGGTGGGGCGCCAGGTGTTCGTGGAGCCGATCACAACTGATTCGGGGGGAAACCGTTTCTTTCGGTTTCAAGATCTAGAAGGAAATAAGATTGTGGTGTGCGTTGAGCCGGGATAGCCACGCGATTCACCAGAGCGCTATGCTCTAGCATAATCTCGGAACTCAAAATAAACGGTCTTATCGGAATCTGACCCACGACCGCTTTTTCGAGTGCGTTGACGCGGTGTGATGCTTCCTGTAAAGTTATTGAGGTAAGGGCGCTTAGCTCAGCGGTTAGAGCGTTCGGTTTACACCCGAAAGGTCGAAGGTTCAAATCCTTCAGTGCCCACCATGTGACGCTTCACCTTCAGTGGGGACGTAGTTCAGTTGGTTAGAACGCTGCCCTGTCACGGCAGAGGTCGCGAGTTCGAGTCTCGTCGTCCCCGCCATCCTTCCAAGAGTTGCACGAGTTCCTCAAAATTAGACCCTTAGCGAACCGCGGAACGCTCTGGCGGCATAGTAAGATTCCGCACCGTTGTGATATACGAAAACTGTGTCGTAGCGGCGATCACAAAAGAGGGCGCCGCCGAGTTTTCTGATATCAGAAGGTGTTTTCACCCAGCTCGACGTTTTCGTATCGAAATTTCCAAGTTTCTGCAACTCTCGATATTGTTCTTCCGTCAAAAGCTCAATGCCCATGGCAGCTGCCATATCGATAGCGCTATTTCCTGGTTTATGTTCCTTCCGGGACTCCAGCGCTTCGCGGTCGTAGCAAAAACTTCTGCGGCCTGCAGGACTTTCCGCTGAACAATCATAAAAAATATATTCGCCCGTCTTTTTATCATGACCTACAACGTCCGGTTCACCCACAGTTCTTTCCATTTCATTGAGTGACCACAGTTTTTCGGTATTGGCTTCCAGCTTTGCCAGTACTTTGACCCATTCAAGGCCTTTATGGCGGTTCATGTTTTTCTCAAAACGAGCTTTCAACGCTCCAAGTAGTTGTTCACGCTGTTCTGGTGACAAGTCTCTTTTCTTGCCATTAATGTTCCGCGCTGTTGTTGCTTTCATAGTTGTCGCTTCCCGCGTTTCTTGTCTGTTACTCCGCTGCGTTCCGCCACACGGCTTTTTTGGGGGCTTGTTTTTACATTCTTATCAGTTCGTAGTTTCCATGCCGTTCGGAGTGCACCGGTAAGTACATCCTCGCTGGCTGCTACCAGCCGAATATGCGTGTGTCCCATCCTTCCCCAGCCGCCAGGAATCGGCAAGAAAATCTCGGGTGCCTCCTCCACAAACGCCGCCTGCTGCTCCAGCGTTAGCATCAGATTTCCGTACCCCTCTGCTTGCGAGGCCAATGAAGCAAATTTCCTGCCCCCAACACGAAAAGCCGGCAATCCAGCATGAGAGTACTCTTCCACGCCCTCCAGGCTCAAAGCAATCCTGCGAAAATCTGCTGCGGTCATCGTGCGATTCCCGTCCGTCAGGGAGTATCTGACCATTATCGGATAGCATGTGTCTATTGCGCCGTGGCGAATCAGGCCAACTCGGGACTAACGCTCTGTCCCTCATGACGCGCGGAGTTTACCAGCCCGGAGCGACTAAATCGCCCTAAATATGCCTTGACACGTATATGCTCTATGATGTATATAAAGAGCATGGAATCTGTATTCGAAATCATTGCGGAACCGAACCGCCGCGCGATACTGAGCCTCCTGGTCTCGTCACAACAGTCGGTGGGAGAGATCGAGAGTCAGCTTCGTATGACGCAACCGACCGTGTCAAAGCACCTGCGAGTGCTGCGAGAGGCCGGTTTCGTGGAATCCCTGGTGGACGCACAGCGCCGCCTCTACCGGCTGAAACCTGAACCATTTCAGGAAGTGGATGCCTGGCTGGATCAGTTCCGCCGGTTCTGGTCCGATCGCGTGGATGCCCTGGAACGGCACCTCGACCGCATGGAACGTTCATCACCAACAAAAAACAAGACAGAGAAAGTACGACGCGGCTCAAACCGCGAACGCGACAAAGGAGAAAAGAAATGAAAATCAAAGTGACAAGCCTATACGTGAACGACCAGGATAAGGCCCTGCGCTTCTATACGGAGGTGCTGGGCTTCGCCAAGAAGACCGATTTCAGCCAGGGCCCATATCGTTGGCTGACCGTGGCCTCATCCGAGGAGCCGGACGGCACGGAGCTGCAGCTGGCGCTGAATAGCAACCCGGCAGCCAAAACATATCAGGAGGCGATTTTTCAACAGGGCCAGCCCGCAACTATGTTCTTTTCTGACGACATCAAGAGCGACTACGAACGGATCAAGGCCTGCGGCGCCGAGTTCACGATGCCGCCCACCGACGTGACCGGCTCGACCATTGCGATGCTGAAGGACACCTGTGGCAACATCATTCAAATCACTCAGCTGAAGCGCTGGTAGCAGCGCCCGGCGAGCAGGAGAAGAAGATGACCAATCTCGAGCAATACACACCGGGCCCAGCAAACGGGGCGCAGATACGAAAGCAGGACGGAGAGAAGTGGACGCTCATTCTCGTCAGAGAACTGCGCCACTCGCCGGAAAAAGTCTGGGAGGCGCTAACCGACCCGGCGCAGCTGCGCGAATGGGCGCCCTTTGAGGTCGATGGAAACCTGGGTACGGTTGGAACTGTGAAGCTCATCTGGGCGGGGACGCCTACAGCGCTGGAAACAAAAGTGACGCGAGCTGACGCACCCAAAGTGCTTGAGTACGGCGATAACCGCTGGGAACTCGAACCCCTTGGTGGCGGCACGCGCTTGACGCTGTGGTCCAACATCGACCGCCGGTTCATCGCGTGGGGCGCCGCAGGGTGGCACATTTCTTTCGATGTTCTGGATCGGCTGCTCAGAGGAACTCCCATCGGGCGCATCGTTGGTGGTGACGTAATGAAGTTCAGTGGCTGGCAGCGGTTGAGAGCGGAGTACGCCACGCAGTTTGGTATCGAAGCGCCCAACCCGCCGCCTCAGGCGGCGCAAAAGTCGTGAATCGATGACGCCGTATCGTCCATAAAAGGAGGACGAATTAATCAATCATGAAAGAGACCACCAAACGCACAATTTTTCGCTGGATTCACATTGTCTTTGCCATTCCCATAATTGGTTATATTTACAGTCCGTTTGACCAAATTCCGAACTACGCGCCGGCTACCCGGTTTGTCTTCGTTCCGGTGCTGGTTCTTTCGGGATTATGGATGTGGAAAGGGCATGTCGTTCGACGACTTATTTCCAAAAGATCAGTGGGTGCCACGAGCTCGTACTCGAGCCTGTGATCTTCGTTTGGGGGATGGCCCGGAAGGGCGCCTGTCCTCCCGTTGAGGTTGACCTTAAGTTTGCAATAGTCACTGACCTCATGTGCAGTTGGCGACTATCAGCGTGATGTCGTCAGCCTGTTCATGAGGGCTGAATCCCCGAGCCTGGTCGGCAACGGCGGCCAGCAATTCCGGTGGGGATAACTCACGATGTTGGCGCGAGGCTTCCAGCAGACGCTGTTCGCCAAATTCTTCTCCCTCATCATTCCGAGCCTCCGTAACACCATCGGTGTAAAGCAGGACGGCATCGCCTGGAGCCAGTTGGCGTTCTTCCATAGCGCAATCCCATTTGTCGAACAAGCCAACCACAGTGCAGGTTGCCCCCAGCCGCTCCAAACCGTCTTCGCCGCGCAAAAGCAACGCCGGCGGATGGCCGCAGTTCGAGTAGCGCAGCCTACGCGTATCATCGTCGTATTCGGCGAAGAAGAGGGTAGCGTAATCCCCGTCGGCTGTGTTTTCGTAAAGCAACTGATTCACTGACCGCAGAAATCGTTCTGGCTGTTCCCAAGCCGTCGCGCACTGGCTGCGCAGAGCTGCTTGCAGATTCGCCATGAGCAGAGCGGCTCCGATGCCCTTGCCCGCTATGTCGGCGATTACGAGCCCTAGCCTTCGGCTGCCGAGATCAAGAAAGTCGTAATAGTCTCCACCGACAGTTCGAGCAGGATGGCAAATGCCCGAATACACAAGCGTTCGAATCAGCGGCTGCCGTTGCGGAAACAAGCGGGTCTGCACTTGCTTGGCGATTGCCAAGTCGTGCACAGCCTGGCGCTCCGCTTCCAACTTGGCGGCCTGAACACGGCGCTCTGCTTCCAGCGCACGCGTCGCTTCATCGAACTCAATCAGAGAGAAACTGTTTCCGTCCACATCCTCAAAAAGCGCGTAACGTGCTTGGCCAGCTCCCCATGAGGGTTCCGTCGGTGGGAGCGGAAAACGGACTCCGCGTCTCGACCATGCTTCGAACACGCTACGCACGTCTTCGGTAAGAAAGCTAAATCCGGTGTTTTGGCCGATGCGTTGGTTATCTGCGGCTCCTTCGGGTGGAACACAGAGGGCGATCCCGGTAAAGCCCGCGCCTGCCGTTCCAGGAAGCCAACCAGCAGCCGGCGGAGCGACAACGATCCACCGACCCCCGTCGGGAGTTAGCAGATCCACGATGGCCTCGAAACTTAGCTTTTCCACGAAGAACTGCCGACTTCGCTCCTGATCCCGGACCCAGAGCGTTACAAAGTTCAAACGGAGAAAAGGCTGCAAGAGTGCCGCTCGGAGTGCCGCTGCGTGGGGACCAAGCACTCCTTCGGGATGCGCTGAGTGTTCCATCGCGACCGATTATTCCACAGAGTCGGCATAGAAGTCCTGACGGCCAGCGCGCTTGCAGGCAAACCAGAAAGCCGAGGGCTCGGTGCGGTTTACCAGAAAAGACTTCGACTTGCGAGGGTTTCAGGCTACGCCGGGCGCGGGATGGATGACCTTACGACGCTGAGGCTACTTGTCAACGGGCCGTCCAAAACACAACAGATATCCGCTGTTATCAGCGATCTCGAAGGCCCTGAGTCCATCGCTTGTATTGGCCAGTTCCCTCTCCACGGGAACCCCTTTGCCTACGAACTCTGCGTACAGTGAGTCAGGATCATCCGTGTAGATGTAGGCGTCCCAGCGAGCCCATTCGTGACGCGAACGATTCGGCTGTGGATGGACTTCGGGCGTGATGGCCTTGAACATGAGCATGACTCGGTCGCGTCCAAGGATGGCCCAGAAGTCGTCTGTGTTTCCGTCGCCTCCTCCCTTATAACGAACATCGAATCCCAGCTTGGACTGATAGAACGCAAGCGTAGCGCCCAAGTCGTCGACAATGAAAAAGGGAGTAACACTGTTCAACATGGCGAAAGCGCTGTGGACTTGAATGTAGCCTACGCTGAGCACTCGTGCAAGAATTGGAGGCATAAATCCAATGAATCCATCGGAACGCATCGACCAACTGATCGCAAAACTCACAGACTGGCGTGGCAAAACGCTAGCTGGCATCCGCAAGAGCATCCTTGAGGCCGACCGCGAGATAATCGAGGAATGGAAGTGGATGGGAAGCCCGGTGTGGTCTCGCGACGGAATAATCGCGGTGGGCAACGCCCACAAAGATAAGGTGAAGCTTACCTTTTCCCACGGGGCGAAACTTCCAGATCCTGACAAGCTCTTCAACGCGGGCTTCAAAGGCAACACGTGGCGAGCAATCGACTTTTTCGAGGGCGGTAAGATTAATGAACGTGCTCTAAAAAATCTTGTCCGTGCCGCCATTGAATACAATCAGATCAAATTGAAGAAGAAAGCGCCTGCAGCTGCTCGAGCGAAAGCACATAAAAGTAAATAATAATGACTTCCGCGACGCTTGGCAGTCCCCGCGCATCTTGTAAGTTGTTCTAAACTTATTCACGCTACCCTGTACGAATCTTCCATCGTGCGCCGCGATCCGTGTTTCCTTGTCTAACGGCTGTAGTTCGCGACGACCCTGGTAACTTTTAAGTTCACGTCGAGTTCCATAAATTCGCCCGTCATTGTTCCATTTTGATTCTTGTAGTAAAGCACCACGCTCGAAAGTCCCCACATCACATCCAAAAGCTCAAAAGCGAGGTTCGGGTACGCTTCGAGCCCGCGCTTGAAGTAGCTGCGCAATGCTAATTCTCCGGTGACTGTTCCAGCGGGATCGTTTAAGAACTTTGCCGCAACGGGCGATGTCAAAACAATCTCCGACGCATAGTGGGACATAATGGCCTCGAGATCGTGCGAATTCCATGCGCCCAACCAATCGTCCGCAAATTGCCTAACTTGAGATTCAGAGAGCATAGCGTTGTCCTTTTTCCCGCGTGCTATTTCGTGATCTGGCATTGGATCCGAGTGTCTAAACGTGAGAACGAAATATGGCAACTCTGTCTGCTTCCGGCGGTCCAATGACGCTCAGCCACTGCTCTTCGGCCACGACGGGTGTACATGGGCCGAAAGTGCAGACTCGAATGTTTCGCGTTGCGGCCTCCTGTCGCAGCAAGTTCAGAACATCTCGTAGGATTGTTCCGCTGAAAGGCGTGTACAAGTAAAAGACAGTGCCAGCGAACAAGTCCGCAGCACGAACGTCGCCGTGGACGAATTTCGCATTGTTCAGGTTTAGCGAACGAGCGCTCTTCCGGGCACAATCGATATAGGACGGCTCAAGTTCGATCCCAATGCAGTTAGCGCCCGTGCAAATGGAAGCCAACAATGGTACGTGGCCCAGCCCAGAGCCGAGATCGATCAGGAAGTCGCGTTCGGTGAGTGACGTGCGAACGATAAGATCAAGAATATGGCGCGCTGGCGTCGGCTGATAAGAAACCATTTCGGACTCTAACTGGACTACCTCAGCCGCAGGCTCTTCAAACTGCAAGACTCCGCTGATCAATTCGTCCAGATAGTCATAGCCTCTGCAATTCATGAGACTAGCTGCACTATTCCAATCGGGCATCCACTCAAGCAGCCTGCCCCCGCCTGCGCCCCGCTGAATATCTCGACGGATGGACTCATAGATTCCAAAATTAACAGACTCCAACTTGGCACGAATGGCCTTCGCCCGTTGATGAAGTATTGTTTCGATGGGTTGGCTATCTAGCCCATCTGAGAGATAGGCATCAATGTCGTCGAGGGCTTGGACACGTTGACGCAAATTCCGTGGTTCGCCCAGCGAACGATCTCGTTCCAATCCCTCGATAAGCCTCAAAGATCTTTGCAATTCTTGCACTCCCAGAGCGGGTGCTTGGCTATAGGTCATAGTAGTTTGCCAGTGGTATTTTTGAGAGAGTATACGCCAGCTGAATCGCGAATATTATCTAAGACAGAGTTATGAGCCTTCTACATCGAATCAGCAAAATCTCGTATACAATCTGCGAGATAGCGCAAGAGAATGCGATGGAGTTTTTATGAAACGACGGGAATTGTTGCGAGCTAGTGTGATTACAGGAGCCGCTGCGGCGCTGAGAGCTTCCCTTTCCGCAACTCAGAATGTGGTTCAAAGTGCGCCTCAGCCGGGTGAGTTGACGCCCGCGCAGCGCGGCATGGATGCGTCCAAGGACCTCGCGGCACCAGGATGGAAGCCGCTTTTTCTGGATGAGCACCAAAATGAGACGCTCATCGTTCTGAGCGAGCTGATTATTCCCGCCACGGACACTCCCGGAGCGAAAGAAGCACTCGTAAATCGTTACATTGATCTTGTTTTGGCCGCTGACACGCACGAGAACCAGCGTGCATTCCTGAACAGTCTCGGCTACATCGATGGGGAAAGCATCCGTCAATATAAAGCTGCGTTTCGTTATTTAGCGCGAGAAGACCAGGACGACTTGCTTCATTTCCTGGCTTATCCCCTCGGCAACAGTGGCTGGACGGGCGAAGCAGCGTCCTCGGATGCGGGACACAGGCATTTTGAACAATTAAAGCAACGCATTATCTTTGCATACTACAGCTCTGAAATCGGTTCGCGCGAACTGGGATGGGACGGCAACTTCTTGCATGGCGTCTATCAGGGCTGCGACCACGAAGAAGGAAGCCACAAATGATCTGGAATATTCTGGACGGAGATCCTCTTCAGCAAACTTACGATGCCATCGTTGTCGGTTCGGGTGCAACCGGCGGCTGGGCCGCAAAGCAGCTTTCAGAAGCGGGATTGAAAGTCGCGCTGCTCGAAGCGGGCCGCGCCGTCAGTCCAACCGAGTTCACGGAGCACACGCCTTCTTTCAAACTGAAATACCGCGACCATTCCCCGGAAATTGTGCGCACGCGGCCAATCCAAAAACAGTGCTACGCGTGCATGGAGTACAACTACGAATGGTTCGTCAACGACCTGGAAAACCCCTACAGCACTCCACCCGATAAACCGTTCACATGGCAGCGGCTGCGCGTCTTGGGGGGTCGTTCGCTCGTTTGGGGCCGCCAAAGCTACCGCCTGAGCGACAACGACTTCAAAGCCGCCAGCCGTGACGGCTACGGCGACGACTGGCCGATCTCTTACGCTGACCTTGCTCCCTACTATGACATCGTTGAGAAATACGTAGGCATCAGCGGCGCCACCGAAGGAAACGAAATGCTTCCCGACGGCCAATTCCTGCCGCCGATGAAGATGAGCTGCGGAGAAGTTCTGCTGAAAGATCGTGTCAAGGCTAAGCTAGGCCGCACGGTCACCATCGGCCGCGTGGCCATAGTTACGCAAAATCACAACGGACGTCTTGCCTGCCATTATTGCGGTCCGTGCGAGCGCGGATGCAGAACTTTCTCTTATTTCAGCAGTCCGTTCACGACGGTCGCTGACGCAGTCAATTCTCACAATTGCACAGTCATCACAAACGCCGTCGTCAGCCAAGTCAACATGGATAATTCACAGAACAAAGCGAACGGTGTGACTTTTGTCGATCGCGTAACACGTCAAGTGAAGGAGGTCCGCGGAAAAGCGGTCATCCTTTGCGCGCAAGCAATGGAATCAACTCGCATCCTTCTAAACTCCTCGACGCGCGAATATCCAAATGGCCTCGCCAACTCCAGCGGCGCGCTCGGCCGCTACTTGATGGATCACGTCACGGGGGGAGGAGCCACCGGCTATTTGGCGGATATGAAAGTCCGCCCGAACGCAAACGAACCACAACGTCCGAATGGAATCTACATTCCCCGCTTCCGGAATACTCCTTCGAGCAAGAAGCACTCTCAATTCATTCGCGGCTACGGCTACCAGGGCGGCGGGGCAATGGAATTCAACTTCAACGCCGAGGGTTACGGGACTTCCTTTAAAGGGGCCGTCAAAGAAGGTATTTACTCGATTGGTCTTGGCGCTTTTGGAGAATCGCTGGCGCGTTGGGACAACTTCTGCGAGATAGACAAGAACCTGAAAGATGCGTGGGGAATCCCTGCTTTGCGGATTTCCATGACGCACGGCGACAACGAAGCCGCATTGATGGAAGATGCGGCTGCTTCGGCTGCAGAAATGCTCGAGGCTACAGGCGCGAAAGACATCAAATTGCAATCGCGCACGGAAATGCCGGGCATGGCCATCCATGAATTGGGAACCGCAAGAATGGGAATTGACACGAAAAAATCCGTGCTTAATCCGTTCAACCAAACGCACGATGTGAAGAATCTTTTTGTGATGGATGGAGCGAGCTTCGTTTCATCCGCGTGTCAGAATCCAACACTCACCATGATGGCCCTTGCTGTTCGAGCCTGCACTCACCTGATTGATCGTTTCCACAAGAACGAAATCTAAGTTGCGTTCTGCTGCGCTATAAGCGCTTGGTAGGCGACATGCATTGGGTGTATTGCGGCTGCTACACCGAGCGTTCTACTATTTGTTCCTCTCCCGCGATGATGGCTACCGTAGCCATGTTCAAGAAGAGGCCATGCTCCACAACTCCAACAATGGAATCCAGCTTGGCCGCCATTTCGCCGGGGTTTTCGATTAGAAGGCCGGAGCAGTCTAGAATCAGATTTCCTTCGTCGGTGATGTAGTGTGTTCCGTCTCCATTCACTCGGACCTTTGGCGTGAACCCAATCTTCCGCAGCGAATCATGCACCAGCGGAGCGGCCATCGGAATCACTTCGACGGGCAGGGGAAAGCGGCCCAACTTTTCGACTATTTTCGATTCATCCGCAACAATTACGAACCGTTTCGAAACACTAGCTACAATCTTCTCTCGCAAAAGTTTCCCGCCACCGCCTTTGATTAACGCAAGCCTGGGAGCAATTTCATCGGCCCCGTCGACGGTAAGGTCAAGACTGCGGCATTCTTCAAAACTAACGAACGGAATGCCATAAGTCTTCCCCAGCCGTTCGCTGTCCTCAGAACTTGCGATAGCACGAATCTTCAAGCCGTGATCGCGCACTTTTTCACCGAGAAGTTTTATCCAAAGTGTCGCGGTCGATCCTGAACCCAGCCCAAGTGTCATTCCGGCTTCAACAAGCTCCAGCGCCCGCTGAGCAGCCCGCAGTTTCATGCCTGTATGACCGTCAGCGTTGCTATATGTCGGCATCGATGTGTCTGCCCCCCCAGAACTTGCGCACGCTACAAACTCTACTCTAGTTCCAACGCTCAATTTATAGGATGCAGGGCGGCATTTCTTGGAGTCATAAAAAAACACTTGCAACGTGACCTGCACCACCCACAGGTGTATGCTATCCGCCCCCGACCGACTGTTAATAACTGGAGCGAACTTCCTATGAACCCGGAAATGCAAAAGCGAGCTATGGCCGCGCGTGATGCGCACCAGGCTCTGTTGGAACTCAAAAAACTTGTCGATGATGCCGCCGAAACTACGCACGCTGCCGAATTCGAGGCAATCCATTTGGCGATCAGTTCCAACCAGGAATCCGATATTCGCTCGGCTTTCCGCGTTATTGTGGAACGGTTGAAGTCGCCAAATTTTGGCACCGCTGTCTCGCAAGTCCTGGAAAAATTGGAAGTGGCAGCAACTTAGCCTTTACGGGTTTCGAACGGCGGCAGTCGCCGCTTTGCTCTAACTCGCGGAAACCACTTTCAAAAGTGGTCTCTCTCGGCCACGCGCTGAGACTTCTTCCACCGATTCAATCGCGCCATCGCGCACCAAAAGTGCCGCATCAAAATTGTTTACGGTGGGACAGACGTGGCGCGGAAGCAGATAGAGCTGCTCGCCGACGCGCAGCGCAACCGCTCCTTCCGCAACCGCCATCGGCAGATGCTCTTCGCTCGGCGAAAGCGGCGTTAACTCTGGATGTCCAATCACCACGCACGTCGGAACACCTGCGTCTGCAGAAACTGCTTTGTGACCGCCGTCGCAACTGATCATGTCCGCCCGAGGGTGGCTGACAACCCGCGCCAGCACCAGCACCGCCGGTTTGTAACCGAATTCGGCAGGAAGCTGCGCGAGGCTGGTCGCGTCGTTATAAACCACGGTTCCCGGTGATATGCGATGCGTAAATTTCTTTCCGCGAAATCCTGAGTAGGACAATGAGCAAGGAAATGTTGGCGTGCCCGCGGTGATTATTTCTTCCACCTTCGCACCGCTTTGCTCGATCTCGTGCACAAGCTCCAGTAAATGATGGTATCCCGCGTGTGCCGCCGCAGTTCTTGCGGGTTCTTCAAGCCCGCCATATTGCCCGTCGTAATAATGAAGCCCTCTAAACGCGAGATTCGCATCTCGAATTGCCCTCACCAATTTCGCTATCTCATCGCTCCGGTTCTGCTCAATTCCAGTTCGATTCATGCCTGGATTTATGTCGAGAAAAATTCCGACCCGCCCGCCACTCCATTGCCGAATCTGCTCTTCGTTCTCCGCCAGGACCGAAATTCGCACTCCAGGAAACTCTTTTGAAATCTCTCTTACGCGCCGCGCATTGGCGCCAACGGCAGGATACGCAAACAGAACATCCTTCGCACCGCTTCGGCATGCTACGAGCAATTCGAGCGTGGTCGCGCATTTGAAATTGTGAACGCCTCGTTCCAGAAGCATGCGCAGAGTGTACTCGAGCTTCGCCGTTTTCACATGTACGCGCCAACGGTCACCATCGCCATCAAGTAACTTCAAGGTTTGCTCGATGTTGGACGAAATGATTTCCGGAAACACCAGCAACCCTGGCGTAAGTACATTTTCCGCGTCGTCAACGCGAAACTGTTTGTTCCACGAATATTCGCTCAGCATGAATTTCAACGGCGCCATCGGCCCTCGCTGCAAGAGATTCGATCATAACGCGAATCTCCGCAATCGCCGCGGTTGACCCTCATCCGCGCTGATAGTAGTCTCTCGCATCCCACTGCCATGGCAAACACTTTGACAGGTCCAGCCCAGCGGCCCGATCTCGTTCGCGGCCTCGGTCTATGGGCAGCAACCGCCGTCGTCATTGGCGATACTATCGGCTCAGGCGTTTTTCTTGTCACGAGCGATATGGCACGCGCCGTCGGCACCGCAGCTCTCGTTTTCGTCGCATGGATCGTCGGTGGCGTCATCGTCCTGTTTGGCGCATTCTGTTACGCCGAACTGGGTGCAACTTTTCCCAAGGCTGGCGGCCCTTATGTCTACCTGAGTCAGGGCCTCGGCCCGCTCTGGGGTTTTCTCTTCGGATGGATGAGTTCCTTTCTTGAACGGCCAGTCGCCATGGCCGCTCTCGCTGCAGGCTTTTTGCGCTTCCTCGGCTTTCTCTTTCCCGTCGTAACCACTCCCCTGTACAGCGGTCACATCATGAAGTTTGACTTCACTGTCACGCTCGCCCAGCCACTTGCGGCACTCGTCGTACTCCTCGTTACGGCTATGAATTATCTGAGCGTGAAGTTCAGCGGAGGAATCCAGGTTCTACTCACGTCGCTGAAGGTGGGCACGATTGTGCTCATCGTTGTAGGCGGAGTTGTCTTTGGTGCAAAGCATGCCGGCGGGTCTGCTCCATTCGTAAATTCGCTGACCACCGGTTCATCTGTTTTCGCCACTATCGGCGCCGTTCTTTCCGCCCTTGTTCCCGCCATGTGGGCTTACAACGGTTTCAACGACCTCGGTGACCTCGGCGAAGAAATCCTCCAGCCACAAAAAAACATTCCGCGAGCCATCATCATCGGACTTTTCGTTGTAGCTGGACTGTATCTGTTGGCCAATGTCGTCTACTTCCGCGCATTGCCTTTTGCCTCCATTGCCGCATCGCAGCACGTCGCGTCCGACGTCGTGCAATCTTTCGGCGGTTCCCGTGGTGCATCTTGGCTCACGGTCGGAATGGCAATCTCTGCCCTCGGTGCATTGCACGTCGTTGTTCTGACCGGCGCGCGCATTCCCTACGCCATGGCACGTGACGGTGTCTTCTTCAAATTCGCGGGCCGCATTCACCCCCGACTGCGCACTCCAAGTGGCGCACTCATTTTTCTCGGCTGCCCCGCTTCCCTGCTCGCCCTCAGTGGGACTTACGAGCAGCTCTATTCCCTTTTCGTTTTCTCCGTTTGGATTTTCTTCGCACTAACGGCAATCGCACTTCTTCGTCTTCGCAAGAAGCAGCCAAACCTCACTCGCGCCTATCGCGCCTGGGGCTATCCCGCAACGCCGCTCATTTTCTTGATCGCCGCCGTCGCACTCACCGTCAATCTGTGGATGTTGCGCCCCGTTCGCTCATCCCTCGGCTTGCTTGTGATTCTCGCCGGCGTGCCGTTTTTCTACCTATGGCGTAAAAACCTTGCACCGCCAGCTTAGGAGGCGCCATGCCCGTAAATCGCCGAGACTTACTCAAGAAGAGCGCGGGATTTCTTGCGGCCACAGTGCTACCACCATCAGCATCCACATTCTTTCCAAACGCTTCTGCAGCACAAGTGCCCGCGCCAGCCGCGCCGAACTTTTCCACAAGTTCCTTCCTGGCTAAAGCGGAAGCCGCCAAGCCTCCGCTCCGTAAATTTACGAAATCCCTCGTCGCCGAAGTTCTTCCCGTCGCCGACTCCTCCGCCTTTCTTCGCTGGCGCATGGAACGCAAGGCCACGCCTGGAGCTGCACTCCCTCTTACTTTCTTCGCGAGAAGACTCTCTAACCACCCTTCCGTCCATTCGCTCTAAGGGAGGCTCTCTGTACACAGACTCGAGCCTAGCATCAGAATTTTCTATCCTTCCCATGCAAAGTTGTGAGGATTCCTGGACGTTTCTAGTTGCTACGCTAATAGAGTTGATTGAAGTTGACTATGCGCACCCACTATACGCTGCCCGGAAGGGTTTACTTGGTTGGAGCTGGGCCCGGCTCCGCTAAATTGCTCACTCTGAGAGCCCTGGAAGTTCTGCGCATGGCCGACATCGTTTTTCATGACGATCTTGTTTCCGAAGATGTTCTGGCCACGATTCCAGCTCACACAGCCGTGCAGAGTGTCGGCAAACGTTGTGGTTTCAAAAAAACATCCCAACAAGAGATTCATCTCCGCATGATCTCCGCCGCGCAAAGTGGTCAGACTGTCGTTCGCCTGAAAGGTGGCGATCCTCTGGTCTTCGGCCGCACTCACGAGGAAATTACTGCGCTCCGCAAAGCGCACATCGATTTTGAAATCGTTCCGGGAATCACTGCCGCAACCGCCGCCGCAGCAGCCGCACAAATACCTCTCACGGAAAGGAGAGGCGCATCAAAACTGGTTTTCGTCAGCAATCATTGTTGCGCCGAAAAGAATCAGGGCCACTTGGGCCAAACTCTTGCGGAAGACGCTACGCTGGTTTTCTACATGCCCGGATCGGAGTTTGGTGCCCTGCGCTCTGAACTCACCGCAAACGGCCTCAGCGATGATCTGCCCTGTCTCCTGGTGTCACAAGTCGCGCGGCTCGAACAGAAACTAATCCGCACCACAATTCGTGGACTGTCTTCTTTGCCAGTCCAACCATCACCCAGCCTGCTTATTGTCGGCGTCACCGTGGCAGGCGCTCGCGCTGATGAAGACCTAATTCCTGACGGCGGCTATCCCGAATTGAATCGTTGGCACGAAGAAGAATTGATCCTGGAACTTCCGCACTCGCTTGAGGCTGTTGCCACCAAACTAGCGCTTTAACTTCTCCGCCAGGAGCTCAGCAGAGCGCTCCGCCGCTTCCTTCACAAGAATCCCCATCTTCGGGTGCGATGGTTCCATGTCCGCCACAACACCCAAGCCGGCCAATGTTTCGGTTGTTGACGGCCCAATCGAAGCAACCATCACATTTCGAAATGCTGCGCGAAGCTTATCGGCTCTCTCTTGCTCATTGGCAAGCCGGAATAGATGCGATGCTTGAACACCGGTCGTAAACAGCACAACGCTTACCGCGCCGTCAACGATTGCTGAAATGGCCTCGCTCAACGGCGCTGTGTCACTCGGCAGCGCCCATTGGTAGACAGGCACCCGACGAACGATCGCTCCTCGCTCGCTCAGCGCGGAAAGGAACTCTGGATTCGAGACGCCATACTCCTGCACAGCTACCCGCTGCGCATGCAAACCTCCCGGCAGTTTTTCCATGCTGCCGAGCAACTCGCGCCAGGTATTCGGCTCGGGCGCAACAATCTCGACAGGAACATTCCATTCACGCATTACCGCGATCGGTTTTGGCCCTCGAGCCGCCACGCGTGTTCGCCGCAAGCTTTGAAGAAACATTTCCGGAGAGATCTCCGTTGAAACAGTACTCAAAAGAGCTCTCGCACCAACTCCAGTGAGGAACACCACGATGTCAAAGCTGCCCGCAACCAATTCGCGCGCAAACCGAATCGCTTCACTATTCTCGGAAAGCGGCACTTCCCGCATCGCGGGCGCAGACACGGGCACACCCTTATACGTTCCTATGAGTTTCGCGATCTCCACCGCACGCCGGCTTTCCAGCGAAAGCACACGCAATCCGTTAAATCCTTCCGAAGCCAAATCCATTACTCCCTTAGCCTCCGAAGACAGCGCCATCAAGTATCTCTCTCCATGCTCTTTCATTCATCGTTTGAATTCTACTGCCGAGGTTCCAATGGAGTGGCTGGCGTGAGTGGTTTGCGCGCAACCCAGCGCAACGGCCGGTCGGGACTATCGCAAATAAGTGGCGCGCCCTCTTCCTCATCCGCGCCCAGCGGAAGTTCAACAGAAACTATTCCTGCTTCAATCCGCACAGGAAAAGCTTTTAGGCAGGCTTCCGATTCTTGATGATTTACGGAACTTCCTGAAAGCAAATCAAATTTCCATGCATGGAGTGGACAAACAATTGCATTACCGGAAACGATGCCATCCGCCAAAGGTCCGCCCCGATGCGGACACCGGTTTTCCACCGCCACAAATCGCTCGCCCAAATTAAAAATCGCCATTTGCCTTGAAGCAATCTCAACCGCTCTTCCTTCACGAACAGGAATTGAGTTGCACGGTGCCACGCGAAACCATTTCTTTTCCGTGGCCGTCATTGCACGTTCTCGATCGGCTGAATCTGCACAAATTGTGTCGGATTGCGCGGTTCGTCGCCTTCCAGCCACGCATCGCGCGCAGCCGCTTTTGATTTTCTCAACCGTTCACGAAGTCCCTGCTGTACAGCCAATGGCGCGTAGACCGTTTCGCGTCGAACGCGCTCGATTCCGACGCGCTCGACAAAATCGTAGCTCCGCTCCAGATAGTTCGCATGCTCGCGGTAATACTGAAAGAAAAGCGCCGCCGATTGCAGCGCCTCTTCGGTCGACTCCACGGTCACCAAAACATCGGCTTTGCGCACTTTTTTCCCCGCTGCCCCGCCGACAACCACCTGCCAGCTGCCTTCCTGTCCCACCAATCCAATATCTTTCACCGTCGCTTCCGCGCAGTTCCGCGGGCAACCCACCACGCCCATTTTGAATTTATGCGGCGTGAACAAATTCTCGAACCGCCGCTCCAGCTCCACGCCCGTCGCAATCGAATCCTGCACCCCAAATCGGCAAAAGTCCGTGCCCACGCACGTCTTTACCATCCTCACGCCCTTCGAATACGCCTGTCCCGAAGGCATTCCCAAATCCGCCCAAATCTTCGGCAGATCGCTCTTCTGCACTCCCAGCAAATCAATTCGCTGGCTGCCGGTAATCTTTACCATCGCCACTTTGTATTTTTCTGCCACATCCGCAATTCTGCGCAACTCTTCCGGAGACGTCACACCTCCACGAATTCTCGGAACCACGGAAAAAGTTCCATCCCGCTGAATATTTGCATGTACGCGGTCATTCACAAACCGCGCCGAACGATCCTCCACATGCTCACCACACCAAACCATATCCATCATGTAGCTCAGCGCCGGTTTGCAGAATTCGCATCCCGCCCCATTGCCATAAATATCCAGCACCTGTTGCACAGAACGCAGCCGCTGGCTCCGCACCATCTCGCGAAGCTGTTGTTCGCTGTACGGCACACATTTGCAAAGCGCCTTCTTCTCTTCCTGCTCGAACTGTGGTGCCACCGCTTTCAACAAGTGCTGGCAAAGCTCCGCACAACTCCCGCAACCCGTGGACGCGCGCGTGCACTCTTTCAACTGCGAAAGCGTACTGAGCCCTCTGTCTCGAATTGCCCTTACGATCGAGCCCTTCGAAACGCCGTGGCATCCGCAAATCACTTTGTTGTCCGGCATCTCCGCAACGTCGAGCCCCTTGTCCTGCGTCGGTTGCGGGAAAAGCAGGTGCCGCCGTTGCTCGCTCAAATCCGTCTTCTCGTCCAGCCAATTCATATACCGGTGACTGTCCGCCGTATCTCCAACAAGAATTACTCCAACCAATCGGTTGTCCCGCAAACTCAGTTTCTTGTAAATCCCAAGCGCAGGATCTTCATACCGCACGACATCGTTGCCCGGCGTTCCTTCACTAAAATCGCCCGCAGAAAAAACATCCACGCCCATGATCTTGAGCTTTGCCGCAGGAATCGAACCCCCATATGTCGGCCCTTTATTTCCAGTCAGTGTCGCCGCCAAAACTTTTCCCTGCTCCAGAAGCGGCGCAACAAGTCCGTAACAAATGCCGTTGTGTTCCACGCATTCACCCACGGCAAAAATATCCTGGTTGGACGTCTCCATGTGGTCGTTTACAACAACGCCGCGGTTCACCGCCAATCCCGCTTTGCGCGCCAGTTCCGTATTCGGACGAATCCCCGCTGCAATCACTACAAAGTCCGCATCAACTTCCGTTCCATCTTTGAACCGAACACCTTCCGCCTTTTCCTCACCAAAAATTGCTACCGTATTTCTCTCCAGCAGCACCTTCACGCCCAGGCATTCGATCTTGGCTTTCAAATGCGCGCCGCCAATCAAATCCAGCTGGCGCTCCATCAATCGATCCATCAAATGCACAACGGTCACGTCGCAGCCCTGCACCTGCAAACCACGCGCCGCTTCCAGTCCAAGCAACCCGCCACCGATGACCACAGCTCGAGCGCCACTTCGCGAACAATCCAGCAATGCTCGCGTGTCATCCAGCGTGCGAAAAACGTAGACGTCCTTCTTCTGCGTGCCTTCCATCGGAGGAATCAGCGGCGTGCTGCCTGTGGCAATCAGCAGTTTGTCGTACGACGTAACACTTCCATCGTCACCGGTAACAGTTTTCGCAGAAGCGTCCACATCGACAATGCGCACACCAAGCCGCAATCGAATGTCATTCTGCTGATACCAATCAAGACTGTTCAGAACGATCTCATCCGCAGCTTTTTCTCCGGCAAGCACCGAAGAAAGTAAAATACGGTTGTAATTGACGTGAGTTTCGTCGCCAAAAACGGTAATTTCAAAACGCGGAGAGTATTTCAGGATTTGCTCGACACAAGCCGTGCCAGCCATGCCGTTGCCAACAACAACCAGTCGTTCCTTCACTTTCCCTTCCTCAATGGTTGTTCGCTCGTTCCTCAACCTATCGTCGTAACTCGCTCAAACACCGGCTCTCCCGCAGTGCTTATTTCTGTCTCGATCCGCACTTCCATGGTTTTCTTCGGTTTGTAAGTCCAATAGAGAGCCAACCCCGTTAACAGGGCGCCTGCAACAATATTTCCAAGCGTCACCGGCAATTGATTCCAAAACCACCACTGCCTCAAGGAAATCGGTGCGCCAAACATCCTTCCCGTCGGAATTACAAACATATTCACAATCGAGTGCTCAAAGCCCTGCGCAAAAAACGTGAAGATAGGCAGCCACATCGCCACAATTTTTCCCACCGTCGATCGCGATACCAGAGCAAGCACCGCCCCCAGTGTTACCATCCAATTGCACAAAATTCCCTTGATGAACGCCGTCTCCCATCCACGCAACCCCAATGCCGCATAACCCAGCGTCTTCTTCTGCGCCGCCGCTTTAAAGAGATCGCCTAGGTTTCCGCTCGGACTCGAACTCAGGCTCGTTACCGCTGCGTAAAACAAAACCGCGTAGAAAAGGCTCCCCGCCAGATTTCCCGCATAAACCCAGGCCCAGTTTCGTAGCAATTTTGAAAACGTCAATTTTCCCGCCGCAAGCCCTGCCGGCAAAATCGCAAAATTTCCGGTCGCCAGCTCCAAGCCAAGTAAAACCAGCATCACAAATCCAACGGGAAACAAAATTGCGCTAACAATAGGTGCAAGCCCCTGCGACAAAACAATCACCGCTAGTGACGTGGCAAAGGAAAGGATTGCCCCGGCAAGAAAACTTCGAATTAAAAGGTCTTTGACAGAGAGATTCGCTTTCTTTTCCGCAGAAGAAAGCATGGACTGGACCAGCTCATCGGGCGCGACGTGATCCACAGCGACCCTCCCTAATTCAAGTTAGGGTTATGCTGCGCGTTCACAACCACGCGTGCAAACGTATCGTTTGAATGGAAGTCATCAATATTTTTGCAGCTTGCCTTGTTTACAGGAATGTAATGCGCTACTTCAGCCCGAGCATCTTGCGGTTGGCTGCGGCATCTGCTCCGGAAGCCGCGAAATCGTCAAACGCCCGCTCCGGTGTCTGAATAATATGGCTCGAAATAAACGGCGCCCCTTCTGCCGCCCCTTGTTCGCTGCTCTTGATGCAGCATTCCCATTCGAGTACAGCCCATCCATCGAACCCATATTGCGTCAGCTTCGAAAAAATCGCTTTGAAATCCACCTGCCCATCGCCCGGTGATCTAAATCTTCCCGCGCGATTCACCCACGATTGGAACCCGCCATAAACGCCCTGTCGCCCTGTCGGCCGGAACTCCGCATCCTTCACGTGAAACATCTTGATTCGCTCGTGATACAGGTCAATAAATTCCAGGTAATCCAATTGCTGCAGCACAAAGTGGCTCGGATCGAAAAGGATGTTGCAACGTTTGTGATTTTTCACACGTTCCAAAAACATTTCAAACGTGACACCGTCGTGCAAATCCTCGCCCGGATGAATTTCATAGCAAAGATCGACGCCAGCCGCATCAAACGCGTTCAAAATAGGCGTCCAACGCGCCGCCAATTCATCGAACGCAGTCTCGACCAATCCCGCTGGCCGCTGCGGCCACGGATACAAATACGGCCAAGCTAGCGCCCCCGAAAAAGTCACATGCGCTTTCATTCCACAATTTGCCGAAGCCTTCGCAGCAAACATGAGCTGCTCAACAGCCCACGACTGCCTCGCCGCCGAATTTCCGCGCACATTTGCAGGCGCAAACCCATCGAACGCCGCGTCATAGGCGGGATGCACCGCCACCAATTGTCCCTGCAAATGCGTCGAAAGCTCTGTCGCAACCAGCCCATATTGCGAGAGCACCCCGCGCACTGCGTCGCAGTAATCCTTGCTCTCCGCGGCTCGCTTCAAATCAAAAAGCCGCGCATCCCATGACGGTATTTGCACTCCCTCATAACCCAAATTCGCCGCCCATCGCGCGATGTCATTCAAGTTGTTGAACGGTGCCTGATCCGATGCAAACTGCGCCAGAAAAATCGCCGGCCCTTTAATCGTCTTCATTCGTTCTCTTCCCCCGCGCTTTTCGATAAATCTTCCTGATCGCTGTCTTCTTGGATTTCGGAATTCGCCGATTCGTCCAACAGCTTTGTTGCCTCGTCCAGGTCCTCCGGCCGCACCATCAATTTCGCGCCGCCCACCAGGTTCGAATAAAGCCAATCGATCCGCACCACATTCTCGTCCGCAAGAAAGGAGTCAATCTCTGCTGAATCTAGAATGCTCTTCGCCACAAACGCTTCCGGCAAATCCCGGAACCTCTTAACCATCACCAGCGGCCCGGAATACTTCGGCTTTTTCTCTTGTTCGCTCTCATCCATCATGTGCCGCATCATACCCGATTCTTCCCTAACTTGAGCGGTTCCCTCAAACCCGTTCGCCACCTATAATTCTTCCCGTGCTTCTCCGCAAACTTGTCCCTATCCTCACGTCAGTCTGGCTCATCACCGCCGCCGCATTCCTCGCCCGTGTCACGTTCGTTTGGGACCAGCAACGCAAAATCCCGCATAATGTACTCGCGACCGTCCCCTTCGATCACGAAGCGGGCAACATCGCCAGCGCCCTTACACAGGGCCGCGGCTACAGTGACGTTTTTCGCAAACCCACGGGCCCGACTGCGTGGCTCGCTCCCATCTATCCCGTTTTTCTTGCAGCCATCTTTCGCGTTTGCGGCGGATTTACATACTCCTCCTTTCTTGTTGCCGCTCTTTTCAATTGCCTCCTCGCCGCCGCCGCAACTGTGCCGATCTTTTTCGCAGCCCGTCGAATTGGCGGCCTCGCCGTTGCCGCCTTGGCCTCCTGGCTCTGGGCGCTCTACCCCAACGGAGTCGTGCTCCCGTTCGAATGGATTTGGGACACTTCCCTTTCCGCATTCCTCGCCGCAGCGCTCCTCTGGGCAACATTGGGACTAAGAGAAACCTCAAAATATCTCGATTGGATCTGTTATGGGATTCTCTGGGGAATCGTACTCCTGACGAATCCCTCGCTCGGCGTTCTCTTGCCCTTTTTTCTCTTCTGGCTCGCTCTTGGCCGCAAACCTGCGGCCCGAATTTCCCTAAAACTGCCGTCGCTCGCTCTTCTCACCGCGATTCTCTGTTGTGTTCCCTGGACCATTCGCAACTACTCCCATTTTCACCGCCTCATTCCCATCCGCAGCAATTTCCCCTTCGAACTCTGGCTCGGCAACAACGATATCTTCGATGAACACGCCGTCGGCGGCATCCAACGCATCACGCGCTTCGGCGAAGCTCGTCTTTACACGCAACTCGGCGAAACCGCTTTCATGGACGAAAAACGCCGCCTCGCCTGGGAATTCATCCGCACTCACCGGGCACTCGAACTCCGCCTCACCGGCCGCCGCATCGTCGGCACCTGGCTCGGCACCGAATCACCCTGGCACGACTACTTTTCAACAGACTCGCTGTTGATTCGCACAATTTTCATTTTCAACGCGTTCGTAGCGCTCGGAACAATCGCCGGTATCGTCCTGCTATTTACTCGCCGAAGTCTCTACGCTTTTCCGGTCTCCATCGTTCCACTGCTTTTTCCTCTCATCTACTACGTCACCCACACCTCCTTGCGTTACCGCCATCCTGCGGATCCTGCTTCCCTCCTCCTGACGGCAATCGCAATCGTTGCCCTGGTCAGTCGCTCTACGAATTTCATCCAGTGAAAACCGGCGCTTTTTCTCATTCCCCAATGACACGGCTTCCGTGTTCTGCAATACTTCCCGTCGCAGCGATTAAACCGTTTGAAAGGTTGACTTACCGGTTGCCATGAAACGCGCTTTGCTCCTGCTTCTCCTTTGCGGTTCTCCTCTTCTCGCCCAGGAAAAATATGATCTCCTCATCAAAGGCGGCACTGTCCTCGACCCCAAAAACAATCTTCACGAAATTCGCGACGTCGCCATCCGCGCTCACAAAATTGCAGCAATCGAAAAAAATATCCCTGCAAAAGACGCCGCGAAAACAATCATTGCAGAAGGCCTCTACGTCACACCCGGCCTCGTGGACATTCACACTCATGTTTATGCAGGCACGGGAATCCGCGACGGCTATGACGGCGACAACAGTGTCTATCCCGATGGATTCACGTTCCGCAGCTGCGTCACCACCGTCGCCGATGCCGGCAGCTCCGGCTGGAAGAATTTCCCCGACTTCAAGGATCGCGTTATTGACCGCTCCAAAACACGCGTTTTCGCTTTTCTGAACATTGTTGGCAGCGGTATGGGCCCCTATCCGACCGAGCAAAACACCAAAGACATGAACGCCGAAGCCGCAGCCGCAATGGTCAAAAAATTTCCCGGCCTCATCGTTGGAATCAAAACCGCGCACTTTGAAGATCCGGAATGGACTGCCGTGGATCGCGCCCTCGAAGCGGGCACGGCCGCAAACGTTCCCGTCATGGTGGATTTCGGCGTGTTCCGCCCTGAACGACCCTATCCGGAACTCGTCACCAAGAAAATGCGCCCGGGCGACATCTCCACGCACATGTACATTGACTTCATTCCGATGCTCGATGCCGACGGCAAGGTTCGCTCCTATCTTTTCGAAGCAAAAAAACGCGGTGTGATTTTCGACGTCGGCCACGGCGGCGGCAGTTTTGATTTCCGTCAGGCATACCCTGCCGTGCATCAGGGCTATGTGCCCGATTCCATCTCAACCGATCTGCACACCGGAAGCATGAATGCCGGGATGAAAGACATGACCAACGTCATGTCCAAATTTCTCAACCTCGACATGAAACTCGAGGACGTCATTCAGCTTTCGACCTGGAATCCCGCGCGCGAAATTCATCACGAAGAACTCGGCCAGCTCTCCGTCGGTTCCGATGCGGACATTGCTCTCCTCAGCATTGAGAAAGGCAATTTTGGCTTTGTGGATAGTCTCGGCGGCAAGCTCGAAGGTCACACAAAGCTTGTTTGTGAAATGACGGTCCGTGACGGCGCAATCGTTTGGGATTTGAACGGACGTGCGCGGGATGACTGGCGGAAAAACAAGCTAGTTCGCCCAATTTTGGAAAGTCCGCCGCCAGTCAAATACTAAATTCGCCACACAAGTTTTATTTGGAGGAACCATGCTAAAAAAACCTGCTCTCCTACTCGCTGTGCTCGCGCTCTCAGTAATTTCAACTTGTGCCCAGACAAAGCTCTCTCCCAAATGGGAAGAGCTCACCGCCTCTGATTTTCGCGACGCCATCGCTCAATCCAAAGGCGTCTGCATCCTTCCCTTCGGTATTCTCGAAAAACACGGCCCGCATCTTCCGCTCGGCACAGATCTCCTCAACGTCCGCTACGCCTCGCTCCACGCCGTCGAAAAGGAATACGCCGTCGTCTTTCCCGAATATTATTTCGGCCAAATCTTCGAAGCGAAACACGAACCCGGCACAATCGCCTACAGCCGCGACCTCCAGCTCAAACTTTTGCAGGAAACCACCGACGAAATGGCCCGCAACGGCTGCAAAAAAATCTTCATCGTCAACGGCCACGGCGGCAACGAAAACCTGATCCCTTTTTTCGCGCAATCGCAACTCGATAAGCCGCACGACTACGTCATATACGCCATCATCGGCGAACGCAGCCGTCCTGGCGGTCCGGCCAAAAAATCAACCGGCATTGATTATCACGCCGGCGAAAACGAAACCGCTAACACGATGGTCTCGCATCCCGATCTCGTTCATCTCGACCGCGCTAAGCAAGAATCAGGAGCCGATCAAGCCCGCATCAAACTCCCCGAAGACATCTACACCGGCATCTGGTGGTACGCCCGCTTCCCAGACCACTATTCCGGAGACGGCTCCGTCGCCCGCCCCGAACTCGGTCAATGGAATCTCGATGGATGGGTTTCCGCAATCGTGGAAGCTCTTCGTGCCATCAAAGCCGACGACACCAGCCTGAAACTCCAAAACGAATTTTACGAAAAGAGCAGACACCCGCTCGACACAAAACAGTAGTCGATCATTTCCCATGAATGTCCGCAAAGATTCGTCCGGCGATCGCGCACTCGGCATGGATTCCGAAATCACGCGCCGGGATTTTCTCGGAACGACGCTCCTTGCCTCCGGCGCCGCGTTATTCCATGCGGCCTCACCTGCACAGCTTCTGGCGGCGCAAACTCAGAACGGTTCTGCTTTCGACTGGAACGGTTTCGGCGGAGTCGGTGAATACGCAAACGCAAACGGCAACACGTGGGAAGTTCTTACCGCTGGTCACAAACTTCGTGACGGGTCTTTCGAAAAGCCTCTCGCCTCTGTCCAAGACACCGGAGAAATTTTCGAATGTGTAGTGATCGGCGGTGGAATCAGTGGTCTGGCCGCCGCCCTCTTTTTTCAGCGCAACGCTGGGCCAAATGCAACTTCCCTCGTTCTCGAAAATCATCCCATCTTCGGTGGCGAAGCAAGACAAAACGAATTCGAAGTCGGTGGGCAACGCCTCATCGCTCATCAAGGTTCAGCGATCTATTTCGCGCAGTATCCGAGAAGCTTTCTCGCGCAATTCTACGATTCCATCGGTTTGAAAGAGCCGCACCTCGACTATCAAAAATGGTCTGATCCCGGCCCCGAAATGAGCATTGGCCGCACGCCGTATGACTCCGCCGGCATGAGTACGGGTCAGTACGGCTTCTGGTTCGGCGCACAGTTCGGCCAAAAAACCGGCCTCTGGCAAATCGATCCGGTCGGCAAGAAATTCGCAAACGCGCCGGTTTCAGACGCCACAAAAAAAGAACTTCTTCGCTGGTACTCCGGAACAGCCTCGCAAGCCACGCCATTCACTCCGCCAAAATACGAAGGCGACGCAATCTCCCGCCATCTTGATTCCATCTCGCTCGAAGACCACTACATTCACCAATACGGCCTTTCGCGCGAATTCATTCGCACATTTCTCTCGCCTGATCTCGGTGGAGGTTCCGGCCTCGGCGCAGACGCGCTCTCCGCCTATTCCGACTACGCCGCAGAACTTCTCCATCCCTACGAAGAAAAAGGCGAAGCCGTCCAGATGTTCCCAGGCGGGAACACGACCATCGCTCGGCTCATGGTCAAAACTTTAATTCCCCATGCAATTTCCGGCGACGCAACCGTCGAAGGAGTCAGCTCCGGAAAAATCAATTTCTCTGCGCTCGACGCGACGAACTCTCTCGCAAAAATTCGCCTCAACGCTACCGCGATTTCTGTTCAACACGACGGCTCCCCCGAAAAATCCAATTCTGTCTCGATCATTTATTCCGTCGGCGAAAAACTTTTTCGCGTTCGTGCGCGTTCCGTAGTCATGGCTGGCGGCAGTTGGACCGCAAAACACATCCTCCGCGATCTTCCGCAATCCCATCGCGAAGCCTACGCTCAATTTTTCCGCTCGCCTTGCATGATGGCCAACGTCGCGCTCACCAACTGGCGCTTCCTCGCCAAACTCGGCATCACCGGTTGCCGCTGGTTTGGCATCGGCAATCAAAGTGTTGGAAACTACTTTGAGTTGCGGCGCCTCGCCACCATCGGGGATATTCCCAAAACCATCAGCCAAGATTCTCCCGTCGTCCTTACCCTGAAGGTTCTCTATTCGTATCCGGGATTGGGTACGGAAGATCAGGGCCATCGTGGGCGCGGGGAAATGATCACTACGTCTTTCCGGGAGTACGAGCGGCGCATCCGCCAGCAACTTACCGATATGTTTTCCGGTGTGGGCTTCGATGCTTCGCGGGACATTGCGGGGATCATTCTCAATCGCTGGGGCCACGCTTATTTGAGTCCGCAGCCGGGATTCTTCTTTGGCAAGGATGCGCAACCTGCGCCGCGAGATATTTTGCGGGCTGCGCCGTTTGGAAGAATTGCTTTTGCGAACACGGATTTAGCCGGCGCGATGGATCATCGTTTTTCTATTTTGGAAGCGCAGCGTGCGGTGCAGCAGCTGCTCGATCAGGTCATTGCAGGCTAACGACTTTTTCGAACTTGTTCAATCCAGCGCTCAAGCACGGTGCAAGATGCTTGCTCGACGTCGAGAAATTCCAGCCCCATACCAATTCGCGGCTTTACTGTCCGAACCACGGCCAGCGCTTCGACCTGCTGGTCTTTCCGTTTCAACGTGACGCGCACTCGCGCTTTCAGAGGAAGCGGCTTGCTCATGCACACAAAACATCCGCCCATGGAAATGTCTGAGGTTATGCCTTCGGTGTGCGCTCCGGTTTCGAGGTCGATAAATTCGGCATCCGCCGCAAATGGGAAGCGAATCGCGTAGCGGCGATCTCGAACGTTGAGGCCGCGAGAGCCCCCCTTCGCTAGATGCTCGTCCATGGATATAACGTTCTTCACGGTGCTGGGTCCGTGCCTGAGCGAACTCAACTTTCCTGGCGCTGATACTCCCCTTAGTGTGCCGTATTGGGGCGCACCGGAGGTGCAGATTCGTCCAGTTTGAACGCGAATAAGGTAACAGTTCCTGTAGTGTAACGGTGCCTCTTCGTAAGGGCTTCAGGGCGGGCGCCAAACCGCTTGAGCGGATGTTATTAGTGCTAACGACAAGCCCAGTGCGTTTACCAAAAACGCCGAAAAGGCCCGTGTTAGGCTGAAATTGAGGCGTATTCCCTTTCCGGTTATGACGACAACCCGCACCGAATCCGTGCGCCAGAGCGACCGCGTGGCATTTCGTATGCCCGTGGAGGCGTCGTGGTATGGCTCGGGCGGCGTGCTGGTGAAGCAGATGGCGCAGACCCTGCTCGTAAGCCGCAATGGCGGCGTTTTGCGTCTGCCTGAAAAGCTGCTGCAAGGCCAGGAGCTGACGCTGAAGCGGCAGCTTGAAGGCGACCAGACGAAAACGGCTCGCGCGCGCATCGTTGCGGAGATCGATCAGGAGCCGGAAGGTTTCCTTTACGCGATCCACCTTCTCGATTTGCGTTCCGACTTCTGGGACATCGAATTCCCTGCTCCGCCGAAAGCCAACGAAGCGCTGGCGCGCATGCTGATGGAGTGCAGTTTTTGCCAGCGGCGGGAAGTGGTGTATTTGAACGAACTTGAGCTGAAATCGTTTGAGATTCGGAAGTGCGTGGCACGGGTTTGCAAGTTGTGCGAAGCGCCCTCGATCTGGATCCAGGTGCAATCCGACCTTCCGACAGAACATCTTTCGGGAACGCGCCAGTCGCTCGACGAGCGCGTGCTTCCGCGCAGAAATCGCACTCGTGTAAAGGCGCGCATTCTTGCGTGCATCCGGCGGCGCGGCTTTCAGGAAGAAGTAGCCGTTTGCGAGGATTTGTCCAAAGGCGGCATAGCGTTTCGCAGTCGGAATCAATATCCGGAAGGTACGCGGCTCGAAGTTGCGGTTCCCTTCACGCCTGGCAGCGGCGCGATCTTTGTGCCGATTCGTATTGTTTTCTCGCAAGCCATTCCGTCCGCCGGACTCTACCGGCATGGCGCAGCGTATTTGAGACCGCCGGAGTAGAGAAAAAGTCGAAGTAATGATGTAACTAGGTAAAGAAGTAAGGAAGACCCAGCGCTCGTAGTTAACAATAACTACCCCCCCTCCCCTCTGTTTTTTGTAAGTGTTGAAAATAAAGGGACTTTAAGTCCAATGATTTGCAAGTGTTCATTGTGCAGGGGTTAGAGGGGCGTTTTCTGCAAGTGTTCATTCCAAAGCTAGTTAGTGAAAAACACGGGCGAGGCGCGATTGAGAGACCCCTATACCCCCGGGTGTTTTGTATGAATGTCAAACGAAAGGAGATGCACGAAGAGGGTTTTGCATGAATGTCAAAACAAAAGGGATAGGAAATGGGATTTGAGGCAAAAAATTCGGAATGGGTTGGACTAAACACTCAGAAGGATAGCACGGTAGGTTTACTCTGTCAATAGCAGTACTAGTTCTGGAACTATAACCTACGAAGAGAAGACGGCCGACCTTTTGCATGAATCAAGGTGGCCACCCAAGAAGATATTGCTGATTATCGAGTGTGCCACCCGCCCTACGATAGAATTGAAAGACATCGCGGAACGGACGGGAATCCGAACATGGCTAGGACAGCAAAGATAGGCGATGTTTTTGAAGTGGCAACTTCGACCGGGTTAGCGTATTTTCAGTGTACTTACAAGGATGAGGGTGGTTTTTACCTAATTCGAGTTCTTCCTGGTTTCTTTTCAGTGCGTCCTGCCGACATCCGCTCCCTAGTGAACGAAAGAGAGCTTTATTTCACGTTCTACTTTCTGCGTTCCGCGCTGTGGAACAAGAAAATAACCTTCGTTTCGAGCGAGCAGGTACCAGAATGGGCAAAGTCCGTAATTCTGCGCCACCCCGTGGGGTGGGACCCAACTGGGAAGACTGATCCATGGATTTTGCGTACCCCAGAACAACGATTGACGACTGACTTTCTAGGAAAAGCTGTTCGTTATCCGTTGACTCCAGAGATTGAAAAACTGTCGATGGATGGGATTTGGCCTCATGAAGTGTTTGTGGAGCATCTGGTAAAAGGCTGGAGACCGGAGCTAGATGCTGAGTTCATGGAAAAGGCGATCGAAGAAGGCAGAGCGCTGCGCGCAAAATTTCCAAAACAGGACACAAAAGACGAAAGGATGCGCTACTACCTATATTTCAAAACCAAAGCGAGAGCCGATGGCGCAAAAGACTTCTTTTTCGATCGAGGATTCGCGGCGGAAGTTCGCAGACCATCGGGAGAGACTAAGGAATGGCTTACTGTGGCATTCGGAACATGCCCTCCAGACGCGGTCGAAGGACTTCGTGATGCGATGCGAACTCTCGCAGAAAAACAAGACGGGCGTTATGCAGGAAGCGAAGTCGCGCTGCCGACCGATCCAATAAACAGACGAATGGATAGGATGAAGTCACCCTCGAGGAACGGTCGGAAGCGTTTGCAATGAGTTGGAAATCAAACCCAAGACCCAGCCTCTGAAACCCGAGACTGGGCACCCTTCGTGTTTGTTTGAATTCAGCGAGTTTTGGAGATGATGGCACAACACCGAATTATGCAGAGGAAATAGAGAATTTCTTCCGGGCCACCCGCCCTTTATCGTGTGAATTGGCCAGTTCCGTCTCCGTAGTCGTCTCAATACGGCCTTTCTTTGGCGGGACTATCGTCACAACCCGTAACTCAGATGGTGATGTGAAGAAAATTGGTTAATGGGGTTGGGATCGAAGAGAGGTCCCTCCACTTCGGTCGGGATGACAGAAAAAGGAAAGAGCGGAAGGCCTCTCTGTTTGCTTTCCGCCACTGAGAATAATTTGTCGTTGCCGCAGGCCTACTGCTCTGACTTCCCTGTCTACGGCTTTCGCGCCATTGACATGGCTTGAGTGATTCCCTGCGCCACTCGATCGGGCTGATTCAGATGAATTTCGTGGCCGCTGCCGGTTGCGGTGATGTGGGTGGAGTTGGAGCTTAGGAAGTCGAGGCGGGCTGCGGCACCTTCTCGGGATTTGCGTTCGGAGTCGGGGGCGATTGGGTCGCTTGCGACTACGACTACGGGAAGAGTTCCTAACGGAGGCTCCTTCGCCGCTTCCGATTGGGCGAACTCCCTTAGAAATTCTTTGCGCCACGATAGAAGCGACTCCGGGCCTGCTTTTGCCGGATCGGATTCTTCCCATTGGCGAATGTCGAGCCAGAGGCGGACTTTCTGCAAGTCTGGGGGCAGGCGATCGAAAGGATCTTCTTCGCGCGTTGGCTTTGGTCCCTTGTCGAAGGGCGGAGAAGGCGGAAAGTCTGAACGGATTTCCTCTTCGGTGAGGTTCCACAAGAGACCGACCTTCCCTTTTACCTCTAGGCCGACATGATTGCTGCTGTTGGTGAAAACAAGGCCGGCGACTTCTTCCGGAAAGGCATGTTGATAGGCCTGAATGTAGATTCCGGCGATGGATGCACCAACGAGCAGGTACGGGCCTTTTTCTCCGGCAGCATGCAGGAGCGCGTGGAGATCGGCGATGGTTTGCTCGACGGTTTCGTCGGCGGGGCCTGAGTCGCTCCAACCGAGGCCGGCTTGATCGTAGGAACAGACGCGGGTGGTTTGGGCGACTTTGGGTTGCACGAGAGCCCAGTCAATGGAATAGGCGCCTCCTCCGGCGACCAGAATGACCGTTGGACTTCCTTTGCCGGAACAGTTCAGCTGCAGCTTGCGGCCTCCGATGTCGATTAACTTGCCGGGCGGCGGGTAGTTTTGCGCAGGTTGTATTTGCTGGGAGTGGCAGGCCACGACAAAGGCGAAGGTCAGGATGGAGACGACAGAAAGGAATCGCACGGGTTCAAACTCCTTCCTTGGACTATACGAAGAGTCGAGTAAGGAGTTCCGTACTTCCTCCCTTAGGGGCACGCTGTTATGAATGGAAAATGGAAATCCTGGATTGCATCTTTCTCGCTCTCGTCGCAAGCTATGTCCGGTAGTGTTGCGCGCATCGAAGGAACCGGGGAATGTGTTTCTTGCCTGGGCCAATCGAGCGCAATATGACCCAGACGGAGTCCGTGAGCGGGAATGACTGCAAGCAACACACTTTCCGCACCGATAGACGGACAGGCTAGAAGATTATGAGTGTCCGAATCGTGGCATGTTTGTTGTGTCTGATGATGGTTGGGGGATCTCTCGACGGACTACCCGATCCACCAGTAGTTAATCCGCGGGGTAATCAGAACAATCTCGTTTCCCAGCTTCACTGCCATGTACTCTTTCTAGCGAAGAGCCACGCATCGGATTGCCTGGCCAGTGCCCCTCACTTTCGGGCCAGCTTATTTTCAATAGGCCAGATTTTCCAAAATCGAGGCCCTTCGTACGCGCTGATCTTGGTGCGTCAGGCGACCGACACCTCGCCTCCTTGGTTTTCCTAGAACTGGGTTTCCCAGAACTGGTTTTTCTAGAACCAGCCTCCCCAGCTCAGGAAGTACTTAAGCGACCGATATTGCTTTGAAAAAAGAATCGGCGCCCCACCGTCCTTCCCTCGAGGCTTGGAACCAAGCAACACACTCACAGACCGTACACTTTGCGTGCGGTCAGAAAAGGGTCATCACGGTGCAGACCTCTCAAATTTTTCAAGCATGGGGCAAGATCCTCAAGGGTGAACATCCCTCTCTTTCGATAGAAATCACACGCGAATGCCCATTGCAATGTCCGGGATGCTACGCGTATGACGCCGCACATCTAGGCGGCGGAAAGACACTGCGCGACCTGAACGATCGAAGGGGCCAATCCCTGGTAGACGGAGTTCTGGAAGTGGTCGATCGGCTGAAGCCTTTGCACTTATCGATCGTCGGAGGCGACCCGCTGGTGCGGTATCGCGAGCTAGAGCTGCTGATCCCCCTCTTAACAGGGCGCGGGATTCACGTGCAAATTGTTACCAGCGCTTTCCGAACAATGGGTCCAACCTGGGCTAGTCTGCCACGTCTTCACGTCGTTGTTTCCATCGATGGGTTGCAACCGGAACACGATGTCCGGCGAGCGCCCGCGACCTACGATCGCATTCTAAAAAACATCGCAGGGCAGAGAGTCACGATCCACTGCACGGTCACGGGTCAAATGATGAAGCGGCCGGGATACCTGGCTGAATTCCTGGAATTCTGGACGCCGCGCCCGGAGATCAAGAAGGTATGGTTCAGCCTATTCACTCCTCAGATTGGAGATCGACTGCCGGAAATGCTCGATTCTGAGGAGCGTGCGCGGGTGATTGCGGACATGAGGGAATTGCGAAAGCAATATTCGAAACTGGACATGCGAGAGGCGGTGATTCAACAGTTCGCCTCACCGCCACAGAGGCCCCAAGATTGTGTTTTTGCGCTCACGACCCAGACGTTGTCGGCAGACCTAAAGACAAAGATCACTCCATGCCAATTTGGTGGGAATCCTGATTGCGCTTCCTGTGGATGCATCGCATCCATGGGCCTGGCCTCCATTGCTTCGCACAAATTGGGAGGAATACTTTCCGTCGGGACGATTTTCAAAGCCTCCCTAAAAATCGGCCAGAGGGGAGCGAAGCTCCCAGCGAACCATCAATCCAAGGACGCACTGCCGATATTGCAGAGAAAAGAAGAAGGGTGCGACGCCAGAAACAAAGGAGGAATCAGTTCGTGAAGAATGCAGCCCAACCAAAACTGCTGTCCACACGGCACGAAAGCGAGTCCATGTGCCTTCGCAATTTGTCGGCCCGTGTCGGGAGCGATCCACTGCTAGTGCAAGCCAGCAATGGGAATACGTCCATAAAACTCGATGGAATTCTATGGATCAAGGCATCCGGCAGTTGCCTCGCACAGGCAATGCGGGAAGAGATATTCGTGCCGCTGGAATTGGCAGGACTGAAAGAGTCCATCCTAAACGACTCGGAAATTCCGTCGCACTTTGCTCTGAACGACGAGCTGCGTCCATCCATTGAAACAGCGATGCATGCCGTCCTTCGGCATCGCGTTGTCATCCACGTGCACTCGATCAACGCCATTGCCTGGGCCATACGTCTCGATGGACGCGACCAACTAAGTGAGCGGTTAGCCGGCCTGAGCTGGCAATGGATTCCGTATACAGCCTCCGGCATTCCGCTCGCCCGGGAAATCGAAAAGGCGGTGGCCACTGCACCACGGACCGACGTTCTCATACTGGGAAATCACGGACTGGTCGTCTGCGGACAGGATTGCTATGCCGCCGAGAAACTTCTGTGGGAAGTGGAGCGACGGCTTGCGATCACTCCCCGACGATTCCCCATGCCCGATACCACAGTGCTGACAATGATAGCGCGCTTCTCGAGATGGCAATTTCCCGATGTCAAGACGTTGCACGCACTCGGAACAGACTCAGTGTCCCGGAAGATTCTTAAAGGCGGCATTCTGTATCCATGCCAAGCCATTTTCCTGGGTCAGACGATGCCGCTATTGCCACCTGCGGCTGCCGTTTCGAAAATTAGAGAGAGTTGGAAAGGCAAACAAAGAACTCCGCCATTTGTCGCTGTGGAACGAAGCGGAGTGATGGTCAACGAAAAGATGACCAGCGCGGAGCGCGCCACATTGATGGGCCTTGTGCACGTAACGCTGCGCACTGAAGAATCTGCGCAACTTCGCTATCTGAAAGAATCGGAAGTGACAGGCATCCTGAGCCAGGGCGCCCATGGTTACCAAGAAATCCTTGTTGAGGGAGAAGCGAATTCTCCGGCAGAGATCAAAAGAGTCGATTGCGGACACAAGATGGCATACAAGCGAAACGGGACTTTTCGCGAATCATCTTCTTCCGTGCGGCGCGGTCAAGATCATCGAGGCCTATGACGTTGCAAAACTTGGCCGCTTGAAGCGGGCCCGATAACTTGGAATGTAATTTAGAAAAGCTGTAGCGGAAATCGAACAGAAGGCCCGATGAACGATCGGGCCTTCTGATTTTTCGACGAAGCCTGGACGGTTACCTTGTGGAGGCGACCGCAGCCTTTGCTTTTCCGATTTCAGGAACGACGCCGAGCTGTTGCATGAGGCCCAAAGCGTCCCAGTTGACGTAGCCCTCGAACATTTTGCCGTTCGTAAAGCGGGCAATGCTTACGCCGGTGATGTGGAATTGCTTCCCTGTTGGCGCAATCCCGTTGAGATTGCCCTTATGAGTACCGCGGCAAGACCAGCGAGCCACTACGGTTTCGCCTTCGGCAAGGAGTTCCTCGATCGTAAGGCGAATGTCGGGGAAGGCATTGCGGTAGAGGGCTACTCTCTGTTTCTCACTCTCGGGGCCATGACCGAGATCGGGTGTGGAACTGTCGTGATGAGTGTAAGTAGACGAGAAGAGCTCGTCTGCGACAGATACATTGCCCTTGTTCCAAACTTCTTCGAATAAACGGCGGACGTTATTTTTGTTTTGTTCAGACATGGTGAATCTCCTTTTTGAAAGACACGGACTTCCTACTCGCAGTTAGCAAGTAGTGCTTGAGCAATCTGACCTGAAACCGCTGGCGTGATGGTTGTGCAAACCTGTACGTCGAACAGGAGGTAGGCCCCACGCGAGGGAATAAAAAGAACCTAATAGGTTCTGCCCTGTTGGCGCTCGACGCGGAGCTTGTCCTTTAGAGAAACTTCGAATGAACTGCGAAGCGGGAGTTTCGCCTCAAACAGCGAAACCTCAAGTCGATAGTGTTCTTCGTGAGTGTGAGTGTCAAGGACATTCGGGAGATTCTTTTTGTTCAAAATGGGGCGACGGCGGCTTACCTATGAACAGAAAAGCGCCCACCTTTTGCATGAACCAAAAACGCAGAAGTTAGGCCACCCAAGAAGGCATTCCTGAATTTCGAGTGCGCCACCCGCCTGGGGGCGCCCGGCGCTCAGGGTTTAAAATTAGCCTTCGCACCGCGTTCGATTGCCAAGAGCAGGTCGGCGGATGGGAATCTTTCCTTCATGGTGTTGATAAAGCTGTCCGGGTCTTTGGCATTTTTGAGTTCTTCTTCAAAAGCTAATAAATAATTTTCCGTAAAATCTACGGCGGTACTCGCGTCAAGGGGAGCTCCAACTTTGCTATGTCCAGGGACAACAACCGAAGGACTTAATTCCCTGATTTTATTTAATGAGTCCAACCATTTCTTTCTAGCCTTCTCGTCTGTTTCTGCGGTGTAAACGTGCATGTTGTTGAACACAACGTCGCCAGCAATGAGAATTCTCTGTCCAGGAATCCACAGCATCGTGTTTTCATCGGTGTCGCCCTGGACGTTCTTAAGGACCTCTATTCTTGATCTCTCAAATTGAATAGAGTTGTCGTCGCATTTTTCAATAGCGACAACATGCGCGGTTGCACCTGAGGCCAAGATCTTTTTCCATTTCTCTATTTTCTCTTGATAGACGCGGCTAATTCGATCTACTACCCCAGAATTAGCAATAACCCTGACCTTCGGGTATGCCTCCGCAAAAACCTCCAGACCAAGAAAATGGTCGGCGTGCTCATGGGTAATGTAGATGATAGACAGCGGCTTTTTAGTCCCCTTGATTTCCTCTAATACTCTTTCAGCATTGGTTTTTGTTAATTGCGCATCGACCAACATCACCTCCTGGCTTCCCTCGATAATGACGGAGTTAGTCCAAAACTGGTCGTCGGGAGAGGTGAACACCTTGATTGAAAAACCGCGCTGACCGCCCGCAAACGCAGATGGGCTGGAAATTAGAAGCAAGAGACTGATCACCGCTGAACAAACAGCAAGACGCTCCATAAATTCTCCTATCGTGATTATTCGCCGATGATCTCGCCTGCTCTCACCAGGCTCCAACGAACTTTGGCGTTGTGCCTCATTTGTACTTTGGGAAAGCCTTTCCGAACATGGGGCGTTTGCTCTTCGATTGCTCCTCGGTTGCTTCGTCCTGGAGCACGTCCCAGTGCTCGGCCAGGACACCATCCTGCACCCGGACAATATCCACGGCGATCCAATTCGCAGTATGGCCGAACGCGCTGAAGCGGCCATGAACCATGACCCATTCTCCTTCCGCGAGAATCAATCCGTGTTCGTAGCGCAGCGTGGGTGGCGTGCTTTTGACCAGATCGAACAGGCCTTCACGGCCGGGAGCAATGTGCGCGCTATGCTGAATGTACTGCGGCGACCAAAACTTTTCGGCCGCCGCGTAGTCGCGCCTGTTGAAAAGCGTATCGAAGGCTTCCAAAACCAGCTGCTTGTTTCGCTCTTGAATGGATTGAGTCATGCCGCATGCTTTCTCGTTTCAGGCGTTCATTCCGCCGTCCACGGTGAGATTCGCACCAGTGATGTAAGAGGACTCCGGCCCGGCAACAAAGGCCACCAACGCAGCGACTTCATCCACGCGTCCGTAGCGGTCGAGCGCTGTGGCGGCCTTCTGCGGCACCGCCCACTCGCCTGCGGCGGGATTTAGCTCCGTGTCGATCGGACCAGGTTGCACGTTGTTAATGGTGATGCCCCGGCTCCCGATCTCTCTGGCCAGCGCCTGAGTGAACATCTTGACGGCTCCCTTCGTGCCCGCGTACGGCACAAGCCCGGGCGCCGCGACACGTTCACCAACGGCCGAACCGATCATGATGACGCGACCGCCGCTCTTCATGTGCTTCAGCGCCGCCTGAGTCGCCACGTACACGCCGCGAATGTTGATGTCAATGACACGATCCATCTCTTCCAGCGTCGCCTCCTCGAACGGCTTAGGGATGGCTGTGCCGGCGTTGTTCACAAGGATGTCGAGCCGACCGAAGGCATCGACAGTTTTTTCGACTGCGGTTTTGACGGCGCTGGAATCGGCGGCGTCGGCTTGAATTGCGAGGGCCTTTCGGCCTGTGCGCTCAATCTCTTTGACGACGGACGCAGCTGCGTCTGCGCCTTTCGAGTAAGTGATGGCCACGTTTGCGCCATCCGCAGCGAGCCGCTTTGCAATGGCAGCGCCAATACCGCGCGAGCCGCCCGTGACGAGTGCGATTTTCCCCTCTAGTTTGCCGGACATGTTTTTCTCCTATTCCTTCAATCTCGCTCTTTCCCTTGCCGCTTAGATTGACTGCCTCGTTGGATGTCGCCGTGCCGCGTTTGCAACATACTTTGTTAAGCTGGCACCGATGCTTTGCAGGCATGGGAGTGGAAATGGAATTACGACACCTTCGCTATTTCGTGGCGGTCGCCGAGGCGGGAGGTCTGACTGTGGCGGCCCAGGGAAGACTGCACACCTCGCAGCCTTCGCTGAGCCGGCAGATCCGGGATCTTGAAGAAGAAGTCGGCGTGCAGCTGCTAACGCGCAACGCTCGCGGGATTCAGCTGACACCCGCGGGCCGAGCTTTTCTCGATCACGCTCGTCTGGTGCTATCGCAAGTGGAAGCGGCAACCGAGGCTGCGCGCCGGGTCGCGCATCCGGTCAAGCCATGCTTCACGATGGGATTTTTGACCGGACACGAATTGACGTGGATGCCCGAAGCTTTGCGAATCTTGCGCGATGAATTGCCTAACATTGACGTGATGATATCGAGCCAATACTCGCCTCTGCTTGCGGATGCGCTATCGAAAGGAAAAATTGATGCGGCCTTTCTTAGACGGGAAAAGGGGATGGCAGACTTGGCGTTCCGCGTGCTCGTTAAGGAACCGTTGGTGGTGATCTTGCCTAATAACCACCGACTCGCAGCCCTCAAGGCCATCAGTCCGAGGGACCTAGTGGGCGAGACATTCGTAGCCGTGTCGAACACGGCTCCTGTGTTACGAACGGTTATCGACAATTACCTGAAGCAGTCCGGAGCCAATATCACGCCAAACCACGAGGCGGACCATCTCTCCATGGGAATGTCCTTGATAGCGTCGACAGGCGGCGTAGGGCTGTTACCTGCTTACGCGCGAAACTTTGTCCCTGCATCTGTAACGAGTCGACCTCTCAAGGGAGAAACGCCAACTGTCGAGTTGGTCCTCGGCTACAAAAAGTCGAACGAGTCTCCAATCTTAAAACTTTTGCTTTCGCGATTGGACGAGTTGGTCGCTCGTGCTTTGAAGAAGACCCAATAAGGCCAGAAGGTGCGCTGCCAGGCGTAGAATTGCGTGGACGATTGGAGGCTTCGATGCGGCTGCTTGTTTTATTGGGATTGCTTGGGGTCTGTCTGAACTTTTCTTCGGCAACGTTCAGTCAGGGAGCCAGCCAAGGGGCTAGTCACGGGGTTAGCCAAGGGGTTAGCCAAGGGGTTAGCCAAGGAAACACCAGCCAACAAGCTGGCGTGGCTGAATCGGACATCGGTAAATCCGGAACGGAGTTCATGAGAGTTTGCTCCAATGCCGGAGGAGAAGCTGGCAACAATCCTCAGCGCATCCAGAGCGATGCAACGTGTCAGGGTTGGGTTGAAGGATTTGTGGATGGCTTTGCAGTGCATGACGAATTGTTAGGTGTGCCGCGAACGGACAGGCTTGTGTGCATTCCGCGAAATGTAACGAACGTCCAGATCATTCAGGCGATCAAGAAATACATCAGCGGCAATCCCGACAAGGCACACCGCGCAACGCGCCTAGTGGCTTCCCTGGCTCTGGCTCAGGCATTTCCGTGCAGGAGAGCGAAGTAAGGTTCAAATCCTTGAGGGCAGTCAGGCCAAAAAAGTGCTATCGATCTTCCGAGTGCGCCACCCGTCCTGAGAGCCACGCCGCCGCAGTCAAACACACTGTAATCACGATTGAAAAAGCGATAGGGAGGATAAAGAGGTATCTCCAGCTCACAACCGTGATGGCGGCAAAGGAAAGAGCGAGAGCCCACACAGTGACACGCATGACCGCCAAAGCCTCTGCCGGAAGCCTACCCAGCTGCCACGCCAATACCGCCGCGAATAGATAAAACACGCCGACCGAAAATCCAGCCGCGAGAAAGAGGTCCCAATAGGTTCGGCTGAAGCCCTGCACGTCAAAGTGAATTGACCGCATTGAGCCAAGAAGCGCATCAACTCCCCATGCGGGATCGGACTGGCGAAAGCCAAGTGTATGTCCGACAGCAAAAAGCAGCAGAAGAACAGAAGAGATTCGATAAAGGACGGACGCTTTCACGTACTCCCTCCCGAACGTTCGCGCGGCAGCTTACCATGTCCGTTAACTCGATTTGGCGATTGCTGCCGCCCGTGTGGCTTACGGCTCATTCCGGAAGTTTAGAAGTTCGTAATTTGCTTCTTTCAGAGCGCCGGGGCGAACGCGAGTTACGCAGTTCTACTGTTGTTTGTGCCACCATTCGCGAAGGGATTGGCAGCGTCCCGCTGCGTCCAAAAAGATCAGAAAGATGCCGTCCAGTTTCGTGTCCAGACCCGGGGGCACGCGGACAAAAGACGCACGCCATCTGGCGATACCGAACGCTGCAGTGACGGCGAGTATTTCATAACTAAACTGAATGTTTTCTTCGGTTCTTATCACCCCCTGCCAATAGTCGTGGATTGCGGGCCGGCCGCGCAAAGGTTCGTCGAACGGCGTCACTTGATAAGTAGCATCGTCCGCGTACAGCGAGGCTGCCGCCTCAGGGTCACGGCTAGTCCATGCGCTTCCATAAGAGGAAAGCCAATGATTGAAAGTTTCTCGGTCCATATTGTTTTCGTAGCGTACTACGGCTACGGGCAGAGATGACGACAGGTACAAGAAAGCTCTCTTCCCTGCCTATCCGGCAAAATGGCGGGCAAAAAGAATTCACAAAAAAAGGCTTGCATGCGATTTAGTGTTATAGTTAACTATAACACCTATGGGTCGCTTGCGCCTGAAGCGTGAGAGAAGAACAACGCCGACCTGAAAGTGAAAAAGCTCAAGGAGAAGGAACATGAAATCTCTTCGTCGTATGTTGTCAGTAGTTGCTTTGATGTCGCTCTCGGTGACTGTTTGGGGAGTGGCTTTTGCGCAGTCTGAAGCACAAAAGTCCGACGCGCAAAAATCTTTCGACAAATTGAAGACTCTGGCGGGTACGTGGGAAGGCCCCGCGACCCTTACGCCGCCGCAAACGGAAATGGGGGATGGGACGCGAATGCACATCTCGCTGCGCGTGACGTCCCGAGGAAACGCGCTGGTACATGAGATGAACGAAGCGGGAAAGCCGGACGACCCGGCGAAGTACGACCATCCTCTGACCATGTTTTATCTGGATGGAGACAAGCTGCTGCTGACTCATTATTGTGACGCGGGAAACCGGCCGCGGATGGCGGCAAAAGTGTCACCAGACGGAAAAACGGTGGAGTTCGATTTTGTGGATGTTGCCGGCGGCACGCAGTACGGACACATGCACCATGCGATGTTCACCGTGATTGACGAGAATCATCACACGGAGGACTGGACATATATGATGGGAGACAAGCCAGTGCACGCGCATTTTGATTTGCAGCGCGCGAAATAACGGAAGTCATCTCTCGTAAAGGACGATCTGGAAAACAGGATGGACCGTGAGTGGAATGACAGTCAGCCGATTTACCGCCAGCTTCGCGACCGGGTGGTTGCGATGATTCTCGACGGCGTGCTGAAGGAAGGCGATCCGCTGCCGTCCGTGCGCAATGTCGCGGCGGAATACCGAGTCAATCCACTCACGGTTCTGAAGGGCTATCAAGAGCTGGTGGACGAGAAACTGGTCGAGAGCAGACGGGGCCTCGGGATGTTCGTGAATGCCGGGGCGCACGATCTTCTGCTGAAAGGCGAACGCAAGAAGTTCCTTGCCGAAGAATGGCCGCGCGTCCAGGAAACGATTGAACGTTTGGGGCTGACGCCGGAAGAACTGCTCGACGGTTCGGCAAAGCGCCGGTCGAAATCGAAAACCAAAGAGGAGTAGCACTGAAACATGGCATGCATAGAAGCGCGCGGACTGCGCAAGACATTCGGCACTAACGTCGCTGTGGACGGGATTGATTTGCGCGTCGAGGAAGGGCGCATCATCGGACTCATCGGCCCTAACGGCGCGGGCAAAACTACTGCGCTCAACGCGATTCTCGGCCTCACGCCTTATCAGGGAGAACTGACGGTGCTTGGGCGTGATCCATGGACCGCGCGCGATCAGCTTATGCGCGATGTCTGCTTCATTTCGGATGTTGCGGTGCTGCCGCGGTGGATTAAAGTTTCGCAGACGCTGGACTACGTTGCTGGTGTGCATCCGCGATTCGATCGCGCGAAGGCGGAAGGATTTTTGGCGAAGACGACAATCAAGCGGACAAGCAAAGTAAAAGAATTATCGAAAGGCATGGTTGCGCAGCTTCATCTCGCACTGGTGATGGCGATCGACGCGAAATTATTGGTGCTGGACGAGCCTACGCTAGGTCTGGACATTCTGTTCCGAAAGCAATTTTACGATTCCCTGCTCAATGACTACTTCGATCGCAACCGCACCATCATCGTGACGACACACCAAGTGGAAGAGATTCAGGATGTTCTGACCGACGTCATGTTCATCGACCGCGGGCGGATTGTGCTGAATTGCAGCATGGAAGAGTTCGATTCGCGTTATGCGGAAGTGGTTGTGAATCCTGACCGCGTGGCCGAAGCGCGAACGCTTAAGCCGATTCATGAGCGCCAAGTGTTCGGGCGCAGCATTCTGCTTTTCGATGGCGCTGACCGATCGCAACTTGCGGCGCTTGGCGATGTACGCACACCGAGCATCGCCGACTTGTTTGTCGCGGTGGTGGGCCGATGAGTACGCAAGCAAATGCTGTAGCGGCGGCCCCCGCCGAAATTAAAGAGATTCGGCCATTTTACTGGTCGGTGCGCCGGGAATTGTGGGAACACCGAGCGATTTACGTTGGGCCGCTCGCGGCCACAGCGGTTTTTCTGGCTGGGTTTCTAATCACCCTGGGCCGATTGCCGCATGAGATGCGCGAACTTGCGGCGATGGATTCCATGAGCCAGCACGACAGGATTGTGGTGCCGTACGACATGGCGGCAGGCTTGTTGATGCTGGTGCAGATATTGGTGAGCGTTTTCTACTGCCTCGATGCGTTTCAAAGCGAGCGGCGCGACCGCAGCATTCTGTTCTGGAAGTCGCTGCCGGTCTCGGATCGAACGACGGTTCTAGCGAAAGCTAGTGTTCCGCTGGCCATTCTGCCCTTCCTTATCATCGTGTGCATCGTTTTCCTGCAACTGGCGATTTTGCTGCTTAGCGCGCTGGTGCTGTCGGGGAGCGGGCAGAGTACGGAACTGTTGTGGAGACATGCGCCGTGGTTTCGCATGGCGCTGTTGGTGTCGTACCACATTTTGATGGTGCACACGCTGTGGTATGCACCATTTTATGGGTGGCTTTTGTTTGTTTCCGCGTGGGCGCGCCGCGCGACATATCTCTGGGCATTTTTGCCGCTCCTGGCGGCGGGGTTCCTAGAAAAAATACTTTTCAACACGGCGCATTTCGCAGACTTCCTGACATACCGCCTCGGTGGAGGGACGGACTCTGTCGCGCCAGTGGGGCGCATGCCGATTGACACGATGACTCATCTCACGCCGCTGCACTTCCTGGCGACGCCCGGTTTGTGGATTGGGTTCGGTCTGACTGCCGCATTTCTTGCAGCAGCGGAACGATTGCGGCGGTATCGCGAGCCGAGCTGATACGCGGCATGGAATTTAGTTACCAAGGGAGATACCCCATGTTCTATTCATCGCTATTGTTTGTTCATATCGCCGGGGGAATCATTGGGCTACTCTCGGGCACGGCTGCGCTGTGCTTTCGTAAAGGCTCGCGACGACATGCGTTGGCGGGAAAAGTTTTTGTCGCGTCGATGTTGGTCATGGCGGCAGGCGCGGTGTACCTGGGATTTCTGAAGCATCAACCGAACAATATTGGCGGCGGATTCCTGACGTTTTATTTGATTGGAACGGCGTGGCTGACCGCCAGGCGCGGGGATCGAGAAACGAGTAGCTACGACTGGGCTGCGATTGTGATTCCGCTGACTGTCGGAATTCTGGGCTGGATGAATGGCATTGAGGCGCTGGGCAGCCCTTCCGGATCAAAATATGATGTTCCTGGCGGGATGCACCTCTTCATGGGTTCCGTGTGTCTGCTTGCCGCCGCAGGGGATGTTCGCATGTTGGTGCGCGGAGGCGTTCCCGGCGCAAAGCGCATCGTGCGCCATCTCTGGAGGATGTGCTTTGGACTATTCATAGCTGCTGGATCTTTTTTTCTTGGACCTTCAAACCGCCCACTGAGATTGCTTTCAGCGATGGGGATCGGGCGATATCTGTCGCCAGCGATATTCAACACAAACTTGTATTTGATTCTCAGCATACTTCCACTGATTTTGCTGATTTTCTGGGTGCTTCGCGTTTGGTTTACAAAAATGTATCGAACAAACGAAGTTCGCTCTCAAGCGGTGAGCTCAGACTGAGGCCTATGCCACGGTTGACAGGAGGAAACAATGATTCGAGAACGGGCTCTGAAGGTTGCGTTGGTTGTGGTGGGATTACTTTTTACGGCTGGCATCTATCCCGTAGTGACGTCTGTACGGGAAGGCTGGCAGGCGAATAAGGAGGATGCTTTGCCGATGATGCTTAGCCTCTATGTCACGCTTGGGGTTTTCTTGCTGCTGGCAGCGCGTAACCCATCGACGAATCGCAGCGTGATCGCCTTCGCCGCATGGTCGAGTCTTGCTCATGCCTCCGTTATGGCTGTCATGGCAGTCCGCCTTGCAAACGAACGGGGAGATTTGCTGATCGCAGGTGCTGTGTTTGCTAGCATCGGCATAATCTTGATCGCGCTGATTCCTGTGAAGCAGTCAGCCGAGCAAGTACCAGCAGCCGATACGTAGACTTGCATTCTGCCGAATTTCAAACACGATCCGCTCCTTTCTCGGTGCGAAAGTTTTTGAGGTGTTCCACCGTATCTCTGATTAGATTCCTTCACTAACCTTTAACAACGGAGGCACTATGACCTCATTCCGCAACCCAGGAAGAGTCGCCGGATTCCTCTATTTGCTCCTCGCAATCGTTGGCCCTGTACGCCTCATGTATATTCCCAGCAAACTGATCGTCAGCGGGAACGCGACCGCGACGGCCAATAACATTTCCGTGCATGAGTTGCTCTTTCGTCTCGGCATTGTCAGTGACCTGCTCACCGCGCTCTTGGGGCTCGCCGTCGGGCTGACTCTTTATCAATTATTTAAGGGAGTGAACAAAAATCTCGCCGCCCTGATGGTGATCCTGGGGGCTCTGATGGTAACCCCCATCTACTTCCTCAATACCGTGAATGACGCAGCTGCTCTTATACTCGTGCACGGTGCCGATTTCTTATCGGCATTCGATCAACCTCAGCGAAATGCCTTAGCCATGCTGTTTCTCCGCCTGCATTACAGTTGCAACCTTGCTAACGAGATTTTTTGGGGTCTGTGGCTCATTCCGTTGGCTATCCTGACGTACCGGTCGCGCTTCCTGCCGCGTTTCCTCGGTGTCTGGCTGGTGGTCAACGGCCTCGCCTATGTGATCGCAAGTTTTACGGGTTTGCTGCTACCGCGATACGAAGATACGGTCACGAACATCATCTTCCCCGCGCTCACTGGAGAGGTGGCATTCATGCTGTGGCTCCTTATAAAGGGCGTAAAGGCGGAAGCCTTAACTATCCCGCTCGCAGTTCCGACCGCGTAAATCAATACAATATTCGTGGCCGCCATTCGTCTTCAGAAGTGGATGAATGAGCCGGCGAACGCCACCGCGATGACCGAACAGGACCGCCAAATCTCCGAAGTCGTTGCGGTCGAACGATCCCGCCTGCGCAATTTCATTCGCCGTCGAGTGCCCGATCCCCGGGACGCGGAGGACATTCTTCAAGAGGTCTTCTATGAACTAGTGGAAGCAAACCGCTTGCTGATGCCGATCGAGCACGTGACCGGCTGGTTGTTTAGAGTGGCGCGCAATCGCATCACCGATCTCTTCCGAAAGAAGAGGCCGGAGAACTTCAGTGACGCAGCGGTCGAAGACGAAGACGGCGAGCTGCTGCAGATCGAAAATCTGTTGCCATCGCCCGATGCCGGGCCGGAGGCGCTGTACGTCCGCAGCGTGCTATTGGATGAACTGGAACTCGCACTCGACGAATTACCCGACGAACAGCGTGAAGTATTCGTCGCTCACGAACTGGAGGGGCGCAGCTTCAAAGAGTTGTCGGCAGAAACCGGCGTAAACGTGAACACTCTGCTTTCGCGCAAGCGCTATGCCGTGCTTCATCTGCGCGAACGATTGCAGAACATCCACGACGAATTTGAAAGGAAATGATACGGAAAAATGAGGAGCACAACATGAGAAAGAAATGGATTTGGATAGCGCCACTGGCAATCGCAGCGATGGTGCTTTTCGTGTGGATCGGCGGCCAACTGGTGATGCATTTGTGGAACTGGCTGCTGCCATCGCTCTTTGGCTGGCACGAGATCACCTTTTGGCAAGCGCTTGGAATTCTGGTGCTGTGCAGGATCCTCTTTGGCGGATTTGGAGGGCACCGTTCGAGTCGCCCCAATTTCCGCCGCCGCAGGGGAGAGCGCTGCGAACATATGACGCCGGAAGAGCGGGAACGATTCCGGCAACGCATGCGCGAACGTTTTGGGTTCGGCCCGTCGACGGCCGAGAGCAAGGAGCAATGAAGCCGGCTAGCCTGATAGCTATGATGCTTCCCGCAAACTGGGCAAAATCTTCGTTACCAAATTTTTAGCTGGCGACGGGGGTGGCGTCACGTTCGGCGCGACGGCGTGCCAGATGACGCATGGCGATGTTCAAGAAAATGTCGCCGCATGGAGTTTCAATCGAGATGACCATCGCTTCTGTGTCGTGACTTCCGCCAAGGCCTTCATCGTTCATATGGATTTCCGGCGGAAAGACTTTGAACTTGTAGCCCTGGTCGTTGAGCAGCGTGACAGAATTTCCGATGACCATGTTCGCCAGCTCGCAGACGGTTTCGCGAACAACTTGTTCGCTCGATGCGACTTCCGAACCCGCAAGTATGCTCGCCACTTTAACGGCAACTTCCGGTGCAAGATCGAGAATGATGCGGCCTTCGATGTCGCCTTTGATGGCGATGAGCGCAGCAACGCCCTTGCGACGATAGGTGTTCTCTTCCATCGAGAGGTCGCCGATTTTCGTCGGAGCACTCAGCGATTCCGCAAAGACCGCGTCGGCGGCATTGATGAACGGCTGAATCAGTTCCATTTTCATGAGCGGTGTTCTCCTGCGAGAGCGACTGGCGCGCCGGCAGCGGTGGGATCGTCAGACAAAACGTAGCGAAGAATTTCATACAGCACTTCCGGTTTCACCGGTTTCTGTACGAAATGCTTTGCGCCTTTTTGCAGCGCCGCCAGAATATTTTCTTGGTATCCGACGCTCGAGACCATCACGATGCGGGCATCAGGATGCTGACGCACGATGCGCTCGACGGCTTCGATGCCCTCCATCTGCGGCATGGTGATGTCCATGAGCACGATGTCCGGCGAAGTCCGCTTGAATTCAGCGATAGCAGTGAGGCCGTCACCGGCTTCACCAGCGACTTCCCCGCCGAAGAGCTCGATCATCTTAATGATGTTCTTGCGCGCGAAGACGGAATCGTCCACAACGAGATAGCGGACAGGTTTGTCGTCCTTGCGGAGTAATGGAGCAAATTGTGCCATGGCCTTCTCCTTGTTCACAGCCAGACTGCGGCCGCCCTCGCTTCGCACGGGTCAAGTGCGATTTGAGGAAACAGGTGTCCTTTCGTTTCGATCGTTCTTGTCGCCCTTTTCTTGCTTATCCGATCTCTCGGACTTTTCGGAATGCACACGGTCCGCGTGATACTGATTCACGAGAAACGTCGCCATTCCATCCAATGAAACAATCTTGTTTGCGTAGCCCTTCAGAATCGCCGCGCGCGGCATTCCGCTCACAACGCAGGTGTCTTCGCTTTGCGCCACGGTCATCCCGCCGGAATTCTTGATCGCTCCGATCCCTTCTGCGCCATCTTCGCCCATTCCCGTCATGATGATTCCCACAGCGGATGGGCCAAATTCCTGCGCGACGGAATGGAAAAGGACATCGGCTGATGGCCTGTGACCATTCACGGGAGGAGAATCAGAAAGCACCGCCATGTCTCCCCGGGGCATACGCCGCACCATCATGTGGCGATTGCCAGGGCAGATGAGTACGCGGCCGGCAATCAGCAAATCTCCCGAACGCGCTTCCTGCACATCCAATTCGCAACATTCATCCAGGCGCTTTGCAAACATTTCGGTAAAACCTTCGGGCATGTGCTGCACGACAAGAATCGACCCGGGAAAATCTCCGGGAATTTGTGACAGCACGAATTGGAGTGCGTTCGGGCCACCGGTTGAAATTCCGATGGCGATAATTCTGTTCGGCGGGAAAGCGGATTTCCCTGATTTTTTTGAGACGGGCTTTTCTTCCTCGATGGGTTCCACGCGCAATCTTTTTCCGCCCGCGCGTTTTGCTACTTTTACTTTTTCAATCAGCTGTCCGGCGATCGCGTCCAAATTTCCAACAGCTGCATCTTTCGGCTTCGCAACGAAATCGATTGCACCAAGAGCGAGCGCCTTGAACGTGGAATACGCGCCCTCTTTGGAATGCGTGCTGAACAAAATCACAGGCAGTGGGGCACGCCGCATAATCAGGCGGAGCGTTTCCATGCCGTCCATGCGGGGCATTTCGAGATCGAGCGTGACGACGTCCGGCTGCAGTTCCTCAATTTTTTTCAGTGCGAATGCGCCGTCCATCGCCGTGCCGACGACTTCGATGTTCGGATCGCGCGAAAGAATAATGGGAATCAGTTTCCGCATCAGCGCGGAATCATCCACAACGAGAACGCGGACGCGTTCGCTCATGCGATCGCTCCAAGTGGGGTAGCGCGAGAGAGGCGCGAGAGAACAGCAGGCACATTCAAAATGAGAACAACTGTTCCGTCGCCGAGAATGGAGGCGCCGCTGACCAGATCGCTTGCGATGAGTTCGCTTGGAAGCGCCTTGATCACCAGCTCTTCCTCTCCGACCATCTGGTCGACGAGCAGACCAAAACGGCGCTCGGCGGCGCCGATAACAATCACGAAATTCTTTTTCTTCTTTTCGCTCTCTTCTACAGCATGGATTTTCCCGAGCCTGTTCAAACGCACGAGCGTCAAAATCTGATCGCGCAGACGAAGCACTTCGCGCTGATCTACGCGATGGATTTCCATATCCGTGATTCGCGTAATTTCGACAACCGAAGAGAGAGGAACGGCAAACAGACGCCCGCCGACGCGGAACAAGAGCGTCTGAATGCTTGCGAGCGTCAGCGGCGCACGAAGCTGAATCGTCGTGCCCTTTCCTGGCTGCGTAAAAACGTGAACGGTTCCTTTCAAGCGGTCGAGGACGGTACGCACCACGTCCATACCGACACCGCGGCCGGAAACTTCCGTGACTTCGGATGCGGTGCTGAAGCCCGGCTCAAAGATAAGATTGAGAACTTCCGAGTCCGGCAAACGCTCAACGTCTGCTTGTTTCAAGAGACCTGTTTTGACGGCGTGCTTGCGGACGCGATCCAAATCGATCCCTCGACCGTCGTCACGAATTTCCAGAACGAATTGGGTTCCCTGATGATAGGCACGCAAAAAGATTGTTCCGCGGACCGGCTTTTGTGCCGCGAGGCGTTCATCGGCGGCTTCGATGCCGTGATCAACCGCATTTCGCACGATGTGGGTAAGCGGTTCCGCGAGCGCATCCAAAATACCCTTGTCGAGATCGGTGTTCTGTCCCGTTAATTCTAGGGCTACGTCTTTGCCGCAATGTTTTGCCACATCGCGAACTACGCGCGGGAAACGGCGGAAAAGCTGTTCGACGGGAACCATGCGAATTTTCAGCACGGACTTGTGAAGCTCATCGAGAACACGCGACTGAAAGGCGAGTGCATCCGCCATTTTTGCGCGAAGCGGATCGCGAGCGTGACGTTGGTCGAATTCACTGAGCGCCCGGTGCAGCATGGATTTTCCGATGATGAGCTCGCCGACGAGATTCATTACGGCATCGATACGCGCTGCATCCACACGCAAGATACTTTCAGCGACGGCTGCAACTGCGGAACTTGCACCCGCGGATTTTCCAGCACCGTTCGCATCTTCATGTTCTGTGCTGGCAGCGGCAATCTTTTCTGCTTGCGCTTCGAGCAATTCGCCGAGGAGTTCGTGATCGGCGGCGTTGGCCGCAGACGCGCGTTCCACCCACACTTCCGAGACAATCGAAGGAATTTTGCAACGCTGGTTAAGCTGTGCTTGGGGTGCAGTGCTTGCCAGTGCAGCTTCCACGATCTCCACGGTGGCTGCGGCTGCATTGTCTTCCGGGCGAAGCGCGATCACCGTCCCGCAACCGTGCAAAACGTTGCGGATCAGTTGAAATGCTGCCGCGCGCATCACGCTGTTCGGATCGATGCGGAGCGCAACGTTATAGACCGTTTCGCCACGGTGTAGCGCTTCGGAAATCATCAACCGTTCATATTCGCTCCAGGCAAAGCGAACATCGCCGGACTCGTTGCCAGATTTTGGCGTGGCGCCCTGTTCCGACGGACCGGCGAGGAGGCTGCGAATCATGGCACGCAAGCCATCAACAGGCGGCGGCTCCACTCCCCGCTGATACGACGCGAGCATCGCTTCAAACGTGTCCGCAGCGGCAAGAACAATTTCGGCGAGTCCACCGCCCTTCGCTTTACCAACCTGCGGAGAAAGAACATCTTCAAGTTCGTGCGCGATTTCGCTGAGTTTGTGAAAACCGCAGGCAGCCGAATCGCCTTTCAGGGTGTGGACTGCGCGACGAATGCTACGAATGACTTCTTCGTCCGTTGGACGAGCTTCGAGCTCCAGGCCCGCTTCATTGAGCGCCTGCAACAATTCGTTCGCGCTCTCGAAAAAGAGTGCGCGAAGCTCAGAGCCGCGATCCTCAGGCTGCTTCTTCAACTATTCACCTCAATACGTTGATAGGCAGTGCCGTTATTTTCATGAACCATACGGAATTTCTGAGTGAGGCCGAAAAGACTTTCCGCATGACCGACAAAAAGATAGCCACCGGAGTTCAAGCAGTTATAAAACTTGTCGATCAAGCGCTTTTGTTCGGCTTCGTCGAAATAGATCATCACGTTGCGGCAAAGAATGATGTCATTACGGCGCGGCAAAAATTCCGTCTTCAGATTGTGAAAGTCGAACTGAACCAGTTCTTTTAGTTGCGGTTTGACGGAGTACTTGTCAGCGGACTTTTCAAAATAACGGAGGCGGCAAGTGTAATCCACCGGCTCCATTTGCTGCTCGGAATAGACGCCTTCCTGACCGGCGCGCAAACTGGCGTAACTGATGTCGGAAGCGAGAATTTCAAGTTTCCAGGGAGGAGGAATCAAAGGTTTCGGTGACGGCATGTCAAACGGCAATGGATTGCGCAGATAGTAGTAAGCGAGTGCGTCGCAAATTAGAATTGCGACGGAATAGGCTTCCTGCCCGCTGGAACAACCGGCGCTCCAGACGCGCAGAGTCCAATCACGCCGCTCTTGTTTCTTCTTCAAAATTTCCTCGAGAACTGACTTTTGCAAAAGATCGAGTTGCGGGCGATTGCGGAAGAAACTCGTTTCATTAACTGTGAGATTTTCGAGCAACAGCGCTAGCTCGGTTTTCCCTTCACGGCTCGTCAGAAGGCGGTAGTAGCTGTAGAAAGAGTCCAGCTGGCAGGCTTTCAAACGGCGCTGAAGGCGATCTTTCAAGAAATGCGAGCGGCGTTCATCGAAGAACATGCCGCATTCCTGATAAACGAGTGTCTGCAATAACTTCAATTCCGCTTCAGTAAGTTGCACTTGTGCTGTGAGCGTACCCATATCGGTTGTGTTAAGCGGCGAGCGCCAGAAAACTCAAGATGGCGTGGCGACGATCTCCGCGGCCTCCTCGAGTCGTTTGAACTCCGGGCGATGCAACAGCTTGGAAATATCGAGAAGAATAATCAGGCGCCCATTCAGTTTTCCAACGCCGGTGACATAGGAAGATTCGCCATCCGCAAACACCGTACCTGGTGGTTCGACTTCCGAAGGCGGAATTTTCAAAACTTCGGACGCTGAATTGACGATGAGACCAAGAAGCTTGCCGTCCAGCTCGACGACGAGAATGCGGTTTTTCTTGTCGGAAACAATTTCGCCGTGGCCAAAGCGCTTGCGGAGATCCATCACAGGAATAATTTTCCCGCGAAGATTTATCACGCCCTCAATTGTATCTGGAGCGTTGGGAACGGTGGTGATTTCCGTGACGCGAACGATTTCACGAACGGAGCCGATGCGGACTCCGAACGTTTCGTTCCCGATGCGAAAACCCACAACCTGGAGGTCTTTTTCCATGTGCCGGATCCCCTGCGCTCAGGAACGCGCCATTTCTGCGTATTCAAACTCCTGCGCACGATCAGCCTTCTGTCCACGGCGAGATGCGGATTCGCGCTGCGGCCGGGATTGATTTGCGCGCTCGAGAACGAAGCGGTCCATGCTGTCGAGCAAGTTGCGGGAAAGCTTGAGCATCTGCTCGGCAGCGGCGGAAAGCTCGGTTGAGCTGGAGGCGGATTGTTGGACCAGTTCGCGCATTTTGTCCATGGCACGAACGACGGCTTGCGCACCGGAAGCCTGCTCTTCAACGGCAGAATTGATTTCCTGAGTAATTTCGGTCAGGCGGCTGGTTGCTTTGGCAATTTGCGCGGAGCCGACGGACTGTTCGTTTGTTGCTGCGCCGATTTCCTGGGAGAATTTGTAAACTTCGGTGACGACGTTGGAAATTTTATGCAACGCGGTGCCGAGTTCGTTGCCGAGGCTGAGGCCTTCTTCCACGATGCGCGTGCTGCGCTCCATGTTTTCAACGGCCTGACGCGCTTCGCGCTGGATGCTTTGGATGAGTTCGGCAATTTCCTTAGTGGACTGCGTGGACTTTTCCGCGAGCTTGCGGACTTCGTCGGCGACGACGGCGAAACCAAGGCCGTGTTCTCCGGCGCGCGCGGCTTCGATGGCGGCATTAAGGGCGAGCAAGTTTGTCTGTTCGGCGAGGTCGTCAATGACTTCGATAATCTTGCCGATGTCATCGGCGCGGTGGCCGAGAACGTTGATGATTTCCGCGGAAGATTGAATCGCCTTGTTCGTGCGGTTCAAACCGTCGGTAGCTTTCTCCATGGTCTGAATACCGGTGACAACTTCTTCGCGTGAGCGGTTGGCGATATCGAGAAGAACTTTTGCGGTGTCCGCAACGCGCTGGATGGAAGTGACCATCTGGTCGATGGAAGCTGAGGTTTCAGCAACGCTGGACGCTTGCACCTGCGTGTTTTTCACGACGTTCTGCACGTTGATGCTCATTTCGTGCATGGTGCTGGTGACTTCTTCAATGGCGGAGGACGCTTGTACGCTGACTTTGGCGGATTCGTCGGCAGCGCCAGCGACTTGATTCGAACCGGCGGAAACCTGTCCGGCAGAATCGCGCGTGGTGCGAACGAGATCCTGCAAGCCGTGGGACATGCGCACGAAGGCGTTGCCGAGCGTATCGCGCTTGGAACGAGGGACAACTTCCACGCTCAGATCGCCTTCGGCCACGGCCATGGAGACACCGGCCATCTCCTTAAGGTACGCGACCATGTTGTTAAACGTGGTGGCGAGGGCGCCAATTTCGTCGTTGCGATGAATATCAATGTTCTGGTCGAGGTCGCCGGAGTCGCCGATTTCGCGGGCGACGGTGATTAGGTGATTGAGAGGTTCGGAAATCGATTTGGAGGTCTTGAGCGCGATGATCACGCCGGCCAAAATGGCGGCGAGAGTTCCGACAGTCGTGACAATCATGCTAGTGATGCGGGCGCTGTCTGCGGATTTCTTCGATTCCTGTTGTGACTTGGTGATTTCGTCCTTGCTCTGGTCCAGAATCGTCGAGGATTTCGTCAGCCAAGATGCGGGATCCTTCTGAAGATAGAAGATCTGTAGGTCGGAGACGGTAGCGTCACCGGAATCAACCTGATGGCGTTTAGCAAGAAGTGGTTTGGCGAAATTGTCGGCCCAGCTGGATTCGTTGCTTTCCGCCTGAATTAGAGCCATGCGCAAAGCTTCGTTGCCAACCTGCGCTTCACTGCGCTTCAGCGTGTCAGAAATATCCGCCATGCCCTTGTTGACTTTTTCTTCATCGCGCGGATCGCCGCTCAAGAGAAAGTTATTCAGATTCAAGCGGTTCTGCATAATCTGAGAGCGAACAGATTCAATGGTGGTAACGCCGTCCAGAGCCCGACCTGCCTCCAAAGCCGCCGAGCTCTGGCGGGTAGCAGTGATGAGGTTCACGAAGAACAAGAGTGTGAGAACGCCCAATATGATTCCGAAACCGAGGTAAAGTCTTTTTCCGATCGTCATTGCAAAACCCCTCCGCTTCCCTCAAACACGGCGTATTCCGGCAAACGGGCGGAACGCGCGAACAAACAATTAGCTAGCGCCATGAAAGTCAAATTCGATGACCTGCGTGGTCTCTTCCGGCGCGGGGAAGAATTTCCATTCCTTGACGGCGTCCTGGCAGGCCTGTACCAAGAGCGGATGACCACCGATGACCCGCGTGCTACGAACTTTTCCGTCCGGCGTGATGATGACTTCGATTTTGACCTTGCCGGAAACGTTCATGCGCTTGGCAAGTTCCGGATAGGACGGCTGTATGCGGCTTTTCACCTTGCGCTTGCTTTCGTCCGTATTCGATTGCTGGGCAAGGACGAAGCCCGTTGTAAAGAGCGCGGCTGCTGCCGCCGCGACGCCAATGCGAATCCAACGCGATCTCATGGACACTACTCCTCCTCAGAGTGGGAGCGACCCCAGCAAAAGAAAGGCACGTCAGATGCCAGCGCAGTCAAAGAAAAAATACCGGTGTCGAGCGAGCTGGTTTTGTTCGGAAATTGCTGAAAGTGAATGACTTGAAGAAATATCTAGCGAAATTGTCTGTCACCGACGGCTGAGGAATTTGTCTCATATACTCAGGCGGGAGGCGCTGGGGTCTCACGCTGAGACGTGAGCGTACACGAAGCAAGGGACAGTGACTTGATACGCAACATAGAACGGTAGTGGGATTGACTCAGAATGAGATTGTGCGGAAGCTGAGACTTGCGTGGATGCGTTCATCTTGAGACGCTCACCTCGCCCTCTCTATGCCGATGCGCGGACCAAAACCGGGCCGAAGAACATCTGTCGCTTTGCGAAAAGCGAAAAGCGCGCTCGAGCCTTCGAATTCCAAACAAGCGGAAGAATTGATGGATCTGGCAGTGGATGCCGCGCGTTCGCAGCATTTGCCGGATTTTCTGAAACGATTTTCCGCACGTGCTGCAGCGATGGCTGAGGCGGATTGGGGCGGAGTTGTCGTTTTTGAGGAGAACGGAGCGAAGCTATATAACTCAGTGGAGCTTGAGACAGTGAGAAATGCGCCAAAGCGCGAATGGCTGATGAATAAGGCGCTTGAGATAAGCAGGGACGCGCAGGTTTGCATTTTGCCGCAGGAAAAAAGTTCAACCGGCGTATTCATTCCGATTTTGTCGAGCGCGAATGAGCGATTGGGCGCGGTTTGTTTGTTGCGACCGCCACGCGCTTTGCAAGCACACGAGCGGAGATTGATGGAGGCACTAGCGAGTCATGCGGCGCTTGCGCTGGAGAATTTTCGGCGATTTTCACAATTGGAACGTTCGAAGCGGAATTGGGTTGAGGATATTGACGCGATCACGGATTACATCGTGGTGCATGACAAGCGCTGGAGAATTCTGCGGACGAACCGATCGCTGGCGACTCATCTTGGCGTGCCTCCCGTAGCGCTCGTGGGAGAAGCCGTCGGAACCTTACGGCAGCTTGCAGAAACACAAGGGGCCTTGCCCTGCCCGTTTTGTGTTGATACGGAGCAATCGCGCGAAGAACACATCGTGAGTTCAAGAGAGCGAACTTTCCTGGTATCTACATCCCGCACACTGGGAATGCCGGACGATGAGGCGCGAACGATTCACGTTTTGAAAGATATTACGGACAGGCGTGAGGCGGAGCGGCGTTATAGAGAACTCTTTGACAGCATTCAAGAAGGATTGTTCTTTGCTACACCGGACGGGCGATTTTTGGATGTGAATGACGCGATGGTACGGATGCTGGGCTATGAATCGCGCGATGAATTGCTGCGGAATGATGTTGGGTCGTATTTGTATCCGGCGCCGGAAGCGCGTGAACGGATTTTGCGCGAGCTGCATGCGAAGGGCGTGCTAAGAAATTACGAAGAGACGCTGCGGCGAAAAGATGGGACGCTGCTCTATACGCTGCAGAACATTACGGCCGTGCGCGATGCAAGCGGGCGCGTTGCGCAGATGCGCGGGCTGATGCTCGACGTGACCGAGCAGAAAATGTTTCAAGCGCAATTGCAACGCGAGCGCGACTTCAATCAAAAGATTTTGAACACAACACAGAGCATGATTTTGGTGCTGGATACGGCGGGATTGATTAGTTACGCGAACCGGCGCTGTTATGAAGCGGGATATCGCGAAGAAGAGATGATCGGACGGCATTTGGTGGACTTGGTGGATAGCGCACAGAGGAAAGAATTTGAAGCAGCACTGGAAACGACGGCGCACGGGCAGCAAGTAGAGAATCTGGAAGCGCGGGCAAAGCGAGGCGATGGGACGCTCGGATATTTTTCGATCAGCTTGAGCCCGATGCGCGATGAGCAGGATGCCGTGAACAGCGTTGTAGTAGTGATGACGGATATTACAGATGCGGCGCTGCTGCAGGCGAAATTGGCACATGCCGAGCGCATGGCGACGATCGGACGGCTCGTTTCTGGCGTAGCACATGAAGTGAACAATCCGCTGGCGGCAATTTTGGGGTTCACGGATTTGTTGATTGAGAATCCTGAGATTCCGGCGTCGGCTCATGAGTCGCTGGAAATTATTCTTCAAGAAACGCAGCGGACGAAACACATCGTACAGGATTTGCTGAGTTTTGCGCGGCAGCGGCCTGTGCAAAAGGAAGCGGTGCAAGTCGGCGGGATTTTGAGACAGACGATTAAATTGCGCAGCTACGACTTTACGAGCCATGGCGTGGAAGTAATCGAAGAGTTCGATAAGGATTTGCCGGCAACAATTGGGGATTCGCAGCAGTTGCAGCAAGTTTTTTTGAACATTATTAACAACGCGTACGATGCGATTCAGGAATCGGGGCGGCGTGGAATGATTACGCTTAGAACGAAGCGCGCGGCAGATTCGATTGAAGTGGCAATTTCGGACAATGGCACCGGGATTTCCGATGCGGCGCGGATCTTCGATCCATTCTTTACGACGAAACCTACGGGAAAAGGCACAGGACTGGGATTAAGCATATGCTATGGAATCGTACGGGCGCATGGTGGCGAGATTCAGTGTTGGAACAATGAGGACGCGGACGGAAGCACGTTTTTAGTGAAATTACCCGCGGCGACGGAAGCGGCGACTGCCGCGATGGAGGCCACGGGATGAGCAGTAAGGCCGTACGCCAACAGCTTCCGATTTTGTTGATCGAAGACGAGCCCTCGGTGACGGCGTTTTTGCGCGCGGCACTGGAACGCAAAGGGTATTCCGTAGTTCAGGCAAATTCGGGCACGGATGGATTGGATCGGCTGAAGGAAGGTTCGTTTGGTGGAGTGATTTCTGACGTGCGGATGCCCGGTGCCGTGAACGGCGCAGAAATTCATGCGTGGATTCAGACGAATCGGCCGTCGCTGCGAACGCGGATCATTTTGATCAGCGGCGATACGGCAAACAGCGAGACGCAGGCGCTACTTGCGAATAGCGGAACGCCGTGCATCGAAAAACCTTTTCGGGTTCAGCAGTTGATTTCCGTGGTGGAGAAGACATTCGGAAAACCATGAGCGACGACCTAAAAACACGGCTGTTGGTTGTAGACGACGAGCAGAGCATTCGAAGGCTCTGCATGACGATCGGAAGTTCGCTGGGATTTGTATGTGCCGAGGCCGAAAGCGCGGAGACAGCGTCCGCGCGGATCGAAGCGGAAGCTCCTGATTTGATCCTGACGGATTTGAAGCTGCCGAATCAGAGCGGCGTGGATTTGCTGAAGCAGACGAAGACGATTTTGCCGCGAACAGAAATTGCGATTATGACCGGGCACGGGTCGATCGAATCCGCCGTGGACGCGATGAAGCTCGGCGCGTACGACTACATCGAGAAACCTTTCCGTGTGGAGAAAATGCGGCTTTTGCTGCAGCGCATGGCGGAGAAAGTGCGGCTGGTGACGGAAAACGAATTTTTGCGCGAGCGAGTGAGTACGGAAGACAGCCTGGATGGAATTGTTGGCGCTTCAGCGAACATTCAAGACGTGCTGCGGATGATTTCGCGATTGAAGGATACACGGACCCCGGTGTTGGTAAGCGGCGAGAGCGGGACGGGCAAAGAGTTGGTAGCGCGCGCAATTCATTTTAGAGGCGCGCTTGCGCAAACGCCGTTTGTTGCGGTGGATTGCGGATCGCTGGTGCCGACACTGATGGAAAGCGAACTCTTCGGCTATGAAAAGGGTGCGTTTACCGGCGCCATGAAATCGAAAGCGGGACTATTTCAAGCAGCGAACGGCGGGACAATTTTTCTGGACGAAATCGGCGAGTTGCCTCTGGAAATGCAGGCGAAACTGCTCCGCGTGCTGCAGGAAAAGGAAGTGCGTCCAGTGGGAAGCAATGATCGCGTAAACGTAGATGTGCGCGTCATCGCTGCAACGAACCGCGATTTGGAAGCGGCTTATCGTGCGGGGACTTTTCGCAAGGATTTGTATTTCCGGCTAAATGTTGTGACGGTGCATTTGCCTTCGTTGCGCGAACGGAGATCGGATATTCCGATGCTTGTTCATCACTTCCTGGATCGGTACGCGCCCGGCAAAAGCATTCAAGTGACGCCGGCCGCGATGAAGAGTTTGCTGCACTACGACTGGCCTGGGAATGTGCGCGAACTGGAGAATTGTGTGGCGCGCGCTGTAACACTCGGCGATCACAAGACGATTGACGTGGAGGATTTACCGCCAGCGATTCGCACAGAGCAAAACGAATCGAGTTCCCTTGCACCTCAAGAGGCCGCTTCCCTTTCCACAACTGCGCTCGCCGAAATGGAACGGATGACGATTCTGCGGGTGTTCGAACAGGCGAATGGGGATAAGGCGCTTGCCGGTAAGATGCTTGGCATTAGCCGGGCAACACTCTATCGCAAACTAAAGCGATACAACATTGCGCTGAAGAACGAGCCTGAACAGAATTCGATGGCGACTCATTCCTAGTTTTTTTGTTCCTTAAGAGTCCCGCTTGAGACAAAATCAGCGTAGTGTCGCAGAGATTCTGTGAGACACCAACGTTTCACGGTGAGACGCTTTTGAAATCGCGCGCAAGCGGAAAACTGTAAGCCTTCTCGTTTCAACATCTTCACAAAGCAAATCGCACTGCAGATTTTGGCGTTTGGCGTGCATTCATTGCACTGGGACTTTGTGTCTGCGGCAGCTCCCAGTGCGCGCGTTTACCGGTGAGACGGGGAGATGACAGATACGGTCGAAGAACGGCGTGAGAACGATCAGCGAAGAAACGACGGTTATCCCGAACAGCGACAGCTGCGCTGAGCAGCTGGCGCGATTCTTTCGGGGCATTGCGCCGGTAAGAATCCCGGCAAATGTGACCGCAGCTCGCGCAGGAAGTTCGCAGATACAGGAAAGCGTGGTAGTCGAATTCTGCGGACCGGAGCACGCGATATTTCGCTCGGTTCTTCCGCTGGAGTACAACGACGACGTTCGGCTGGCAGCACATGCAATTGAGGGACAGCTGAATGCCCGCGTCGTCGCCGTGCAGTATCACGAAGGTCTCAAGGCTGTGGCCGTGCGCTTTCAAAGCGGGCCATGCCACTGGGTGACAACGACGTGAACAAAACACTAACTACTCTAAAGATCCCGGCCGCGCCGCGTGCGGATGGTTCGAAGCAGACGCAGTGGGACGAACTTCGAGCTGTTTTCCCAATCTATCTGGCGCTGGCGAAGCAACTCGAAATAAAAATTCCGTTCGGGCAAGACAAGCGCAGCCTGCCTGAAAAAGTGGAACCAACACTTTTTGTCGAAGTCCAGACCTGGCTCGATGCACTGGATCAGCAGGTGCAGGTGCATCAATTGCGGCATTTGCTGCAGATGACGACGCTGAATGCGAGCGAAAGCGGCTTGCGGGCCTTGATTTTGCGGCATTTAAGAAAATCTTCCAAGACGACGACGGACCGCGACAAGATTGACTTTCTGCTGGTGCAATATTTTGCGCTATGCGCGCCGGCGAAGATTTATCACAAGCAGATTGAATTACCGGATGCGGCACAAGTGATGAAGGGCGTGCTGGGTGAAGTAGATACGACGCCACTCGAATGGTGTGAACCCTTGGAAAAGATGATCGAATCCCTGCGCGGATTTCGCGGCTTGCGCGACCTTCTGAAGACGAATTTTATTGAGCAGGGCCGCCGTGTAAAAGAATCGGCGGGCGGAATGTTCTATGACCCTTCGGCATTGCTGGCCTTTATCCGGTTCAACTTTTTGCTTCGCCGGACGCTTATCGAATTAATGCATGCGGATTTAATTGCGATTCGCGCAGGGCTTGGACAGCTCGAGAGCGCTGGGGTTCGCATCATTGATTGCCATCATTTGGGGCTCTCCGCTGCAGAGCCAATTGACAAGATTCGCTTCATGGCGGATGAATGGAAGCAACCGTTCCAGAAGGAATATACGGAACGCACGGTCAGCCAGGCGTTTGACAAGCTGTTGGGTTTGCGGACCGATGTAGAACGCGCGCTGGAACGCGTTGCCGGTAAAACTTCGGAATCTGCCCCTTCGGCTCCTGCGGGAGGCGGTTTGAAAGCTTCATCGCACGCGAAGCCTGTAGAACAGGCTGCACCACGAATCGCCAACAACGCAGCGGCAAATCAAAAAGAGCACAACAAAGAAGTTTCCACGGACGTTCCGGTAATTCTGGATTTCGAATCGTGTATGGAAGCGATCTGGGAACAACTTATCGCGGCTCCGCCGACGCGCGGGCGTTCGATGACAACGATCCGGCTCGGCACGGCGCGCATTCTGATGTCTTCATGGGAAGTTTCGGCGTTTGTGAGCGAAGACGGATTCGCCGCGGAAGATTTGCGGCGCGCCGTAGTGGCTCGCGCGCTGGTTACGACAGCAGTCGAGCACGCCAAGGAAACTGGCAATGCGACGAGCCTGGAGAAATCGCTGATGATCGCGCGCGTAGAGGTTTCGCGCTTGCAAGAGCGTGTGGATGCGGCAAAGCAGGCGAAGGACACGGAAGCGGCTGTGAATCTTGGCATCAGCACCAAGCGATTGCTTTCGGCGCTCGATGAGGCGGAAAAGCTGTAGGCCCTAAAAATCTTCTCCGTTAAGACGGAAACCCTGGGAGCTTTAGACCTTTGCGACACGCAAGCCTTTTGATCCTGACTGATGATGCTGAATTCGCGCGATTGCTTTCGGCTTGCTGGCAGGCTGAACGGCAATCGCCGCGCATTACGGTTTTGAGCAGTGATCTTTGGGAAGAGAAGGGGCATGCCGCGCACGATCTGGTCGTGGTGGGGCCACTTGGGCAAGGCAGATTTACGTCCGTTCTGAAGTCTATTGAACCATCCAGCGCGGTAATTCTCTGTGTTCCCGCCGATACGAAAGAGCTTGGACAATTGCGAACGCGGTATCCACGGTTGGTGCATGTTCCCTTTCGAGAAGACTGGGCGCAGACGCTTGTCCTTGTGGCGGGTGAATCTTTGCGGCGCGCGGAAGCAGCAAAACTCGCGAGACAAGCGGAATTGCGCGCGGCGCGAAGCGAGCAGTACGCAGTGCTTGGCCGCTACATGCTGGAGATGAAACACGGCATGAACAACGCGCTAACGTCGATTTTGGGCAACGCGGAATTGCTACTTTTGGAGCCCGGACAACTGTCGGCGCAGTCTTTATCGCAGATCAAAACCATGCACAGCATGACGCTGCGGATAAATGAAGTGATGCAGCGTTTCTCATCGCTTGCGACCGAGATGCGGGAGGCTGAGAATGCTTCTCAAGCTGAGACGGAAGAGACTGCTACATCCATTTCCCGGCGGTCGTAGCCAGCCCAATCTCACCATTATTCCCTGCATTGTGAACAGCTTGCATGAAATGGCAATTTGGCGAGATTCGAGAGCAAAGGTGGCGTTCGACGTGCACCTCTGTTCTTTGGATTACTGTCTTGGATTGTAGTTGGGAGAACGCGCCGTGCTGAAAAAAGTCCTGATCGTTGACGACTCACCGGCCCAGGTGAAGCTAATGCAGGGGCTGCTGGAGCCGGAAGGCTATCAGCCGATCGGTGTGAACGATCCGCGCCGCGTTGAGGAAGCGATTACAAATGAGCGGCCGAGCTTGATTTTACTTGATGTGGTGATGCCGGACCGAAACGGGTTTCAAGTTTGCCGCGAACTCAAGAGCAGCAGCGAGTTCAACTCAATTCCAGTGATTTTGGTGACGAGCAAAGATTCTGCGAGCGACAAGTATTGGGGAGAGCAGCAAGGCGCCGATGGATACGTGACGAAGCCGTTTACACGTGAAGAGTTACTGCGCGCTGTGAGACGTTTCGCATGAGCGAGTCGATGAACAACGAAGAGTTCCAACTCGTACCGCTTTCTCCAGACGCTGATACAGCGGAGCTGCTGGAAGCGCTTGGTCCGCTGGAGGATCGCACTCCGGAATCGCAATACTGCGTGTTCCGTAGCGGACGCGAACGGTTTTGTTTGCCGGTGCTGGACGTCGAAGAAGTTCTGGAATGGCCGACCGTGACGAAGCTGCCGCTTGCTCCGGCATACGTTGTCGGCGTTTTTAATTTGCGTGGGTCGATTGTGCCGTTGATCGATATTGCGATGACGGAAGGGCGCCGCCCAGGATTGCTGCCGAAACATGTGGTCGTCGCCTCTCTCAACGTGCCAGGACAGCATGACACCTTACGCTTGGGAATCGCTTCGGACGAAGTGATTGGAACGTATTCGGTTGGGTCGGAAGACATTCTGGATCGTTCACCGGAAAACGTCCCGCATTGCATCGGAATGCTTCGACACGATGACCGCCTGGCTTTGATTCTGGATTTACCCCGGCTTCTGGAAGTTTATCCAGGTCCGGCAATTTGAGATCGCAAGAACTGGGACGCTGGAATTTTTCAGCAGAATTGGGTTGGAGGAAGGCATGAAATCGCGACTGAGTTCGACAATTATGATGCTGGCTTTTGGGGCTGGTATCGCAATGCTGTTCATCGTGGGCATTGCATTCCACGCTGGGCGCGAAGCCGGGACCGTCTCGCTCTTCGACTTCGGCAACCTGCCGAGTGGAGCGAGCGGGGCGCTGATGTTTGCGGTCCTGCTCAGCTTCGTCGTGGCGGCCGTGATCATGTGGCGCATGGGAAGCGCCGTCGGGACGCCTGTACAAGAACTCGCAGAGTTCTCGGAACGTCTGGCTGCAGGCGATCCACGCGCACGGGCGGAAGTCCATGCCAACAACGAGCTTGGCCTCATCGCGGATAACCTGAACCGCGCCGTGTCCAAAGTTTCCAAAGCGACGAGCAATCAAGAAGCAAACGACGCCCTGCAGCGCAGCATCACGGACTTGCTGGCGGTCATCAACCAGGTGGCGCGTGGCGATTTGGCGCAGCGCGGCAAAGTGACCAACGACGCACTCGGCAACGTCACGGATTCCATCAACTACATGCTTGATAACTTCACGAAAGTTCTCGAGCGTGTTCGCAAGGCCGCCATGGAAGTCACTGCGTGCTCAAACAACATTCTTGTGGCCGCCGATGAAATGCAGGCGGGCGCGACGCAACAGGACCAGGAAATCACGAATACGTCGAGCGCAGTGGAAGAACTTACGGTTTCGATGAAACAAGTGTCGAACAATGCGGAAGCGAGCGCGGAAGCTGCTCGCCGCGCGCTGGACGCAGCCGAACAAGGCAACCGCGCCGTGCGCGACACACTGGAAGGCATGCAACGCATTCGCGCTTCGGTGCAGGCGACAGCAAAGAAGATCAAGTCTCTCGGCGATCGTTCGTTGGAAATTTCGGAAATCATCAACGTGATTAATGACATCACGGAACAGACGAACTTACTGGCGTTGAACGCGGCTATCGAAGCAGCGCGCGCGGGCGATGCAGGCCGCGGTTTCGCGGTCGTCGCAGACGAAGTCCGTAAATTGGCGGAACACTCCCGCAGCGCGACGAAGGATATTGCGGCGCTCATCAAGGCGATTCAGGCCGAGACGAACGAAGCGGTGGTCGTCATGGAAGAAGGCACAAAAGAAGTGGAAGGCGGTGCTTCACTGGCCGACCAGGCGGGACGCGCACTCGATGCAATTTCGAGCGTCGTTCGGCAGTCCGCGGAACTCGTGCAGGAAATTTCACTCGCTTCCAAACAACAGGTGCGCGGTACGGAAGGCGTCGCACACGCGATGCAGATCATTTCTGGAATTACGCGGCAGACTTCGCAAGGTACACGCGGCACGGTAGCGACGGTCAGCCAACTTGTGAAATTGTCGGATCAGTTGAACGAAGCGCTCTCGCAATTCCGCGCGGCTTCAAAGGCAGCGGCGAGTGCAGCGGCAGAAAACGAGCGGCCCGTCCCAGCAGGCGCTCTGCGGTAAGCGGTAATTCCCTACTCCGGCGGAGGCCGGCACGCGAGCCGAATGACGATGAGCGAACGCTTGGGACACGAACTGACTTTGACCGAGCACGAGTTGAGCGAGATCCGAATGCTGATTCATGAACGCACGGGAATCTCTTTCGACGAGTCGCGCGAACGATTCTTTTCGACGCGTGTGCGAGAGCACATGCAAGAAAAGGGGCACAAGCGCGGCACGGACCTGCTGCGCGCAATGCGCAAGGCGACGCCCGAATACCAGGCGCTGCTCGAGCGGCTGCTGACGCAGGAGACCACGTTTTTCCGTTACCCTGGCGTTTACGAAACGTTTGAAAAGCGCGTGCTGCCTGAGTTGCACATCAAGAAATTCTGGAAGAACCCGCGGACACTGCGCGTATGGAGCGCCGGCTGTTCCACGGGCGAAGAGCCGTATTCGATCGCGATTACTGTCGCGGACACGCTGGCCAATTCCGACGCATGGAACGTAGAAATCCTAGCGACGGACATAGGGCGGCAAGCTTTGGACATCGCGGAGCGGGCCACGTACTCCGGGCGCACGATTGCGAGCGTGAGCGAACGGCAGCTTGCAGCGCATTTTGCTCCAGTGGGCAACGCGCATCAAGTTCGGCCGCGCATCCGGAAGATGATCAACTTCGTCCAGATGAATCTTTCGAATCCGGTTTATGTCGGCCGGATGGACCTGATTTTCTGCATGAACGTGCTCATCTATTTTTCGGAAGAACGAAAACGTGAACTCGTGCAGCGCTTTTATGACGCGCTGGAGCCGGGCGGCTATCTGTTCCTTGGGCACTCTGAATCCATTTCGAAAATGCCGGTAAAGTTTCAGGCGATCGTGTTGAACGATTGCATTTTGTATCGCAAGCCGACAGCGGAAGAACTCTTGAAGCCGGAACTTGTGGCGGAGGGGCGGGCATGAGCGGACCAGACCGCGAAGCCGTAGAGCTGTTCCTCCAGGAGGCTTCGGAGCATCTGCAATATTTGCGGGAGTACGTTGGCGTTCTGCAAGAGATTGAGCCGAAACGCGAAGACATGGAGCGGCTCTATATTTCCGCGCATACGCTCAGCGGCACATCGGGAAGCTATGGTTATATAAAATTTTCAGAAGTTGCAGGCAAGCTGGCACACGTTTTTCAATATGCGCTGAATGCTTCGCTAGGCGAGGATTTGCATGGTCCGCTGACGGAGTTTTTGTCGGACGGTATTTCAGTGTTGGAGACGGACCTTCTTGAAATCAGCGACACGGGCAAGGAGAACGTTGAAGACATAGCGGCGTTCAAAGAACGCTACCGATTTGCGTTCCCTGTTGAACCGCCTCCACTGAATTTGTCTGCACCGAGGAGCAATTCGGCATCCGCGCTGCTCGGTGAACCAGAGCAGGAGATTGTTTCGCCAGCAACGGGTTCTTATTTCGACGCACTACCGCTCGACGATGAAGTTCCCTCAGAAATTTTGGAGTTTTTCCAACCGGAAGCGGAAGAACACCTGCAAATTGTGAGTGATTGCCTGCTTTCTCTTGAGGGCAATAACAATCCGGAAGAGATCAACAAGCTATTCCGCGCGATTCATACGGTGAAAGGGTCGGCGGCGCAGGTTGGATTGAAACGGCTCGGCACGATAGCTCATCGCGTGGAAGATTTGATTGGCCGGATTCGCGACGGCGAACTCGAACCAACACCGCAAGTCATTGACCTTTGTCTCGTTTCCACAGATGTACTCAAGAAAACTCTGCAAAAACAGTGGGCGGACGACGCAGAGATGCGCACAGGAGTTGATTCCCTGCTCGCGCAAATTGCGGAATTTGCTCCGATGGAAGTTGAAGAAGGCGAGCAGGCACAAACGAGTCCGGAAAATGCAAGCGCAGAACCTGCTGCCGCACCTACTACACGAGTAAATGCCGGCGACAAACAGCAGGCAGCCGCCGCAGCGAAGTCCGTACGCATTTCACTCCAGCGGTTGGACCGCATGATGAACACGGTCGGCGAACTTGTGATCAACCGTACGCGAATGGTTGGCCGCGTGACGGAACTTGAACGGCTCGTTGAAACGCTGAGCTTTTCGAAAGAACGCTTGCAGGGCAAAGTAGCCGAGTTCCAGGAAAAATACGAATACAACAAACTCAATTCTGGCACGTTTGCAGCACCACAGCAGACGCCGACGCGGCAAATGCTGACGAGCGCGGCGGCAGGCGATTCGTCGTTCTGGTCGGAGTTTAGCGAGCTGGAAATGGATCGCTACGATGACGTCAACATTTTGTCCCGTTCGATGACGGAAATTTCTGCCGACGTGAACGAAGTTCTCGGGCAGCTTGGTGGGTTCATCGGGCGCGTGGAAGGCGATATTGACGAGTTCACGAAACTCGCACACCACCTTCAAGACGAGATTACGGCTGCTCGAATGGTGCCGATCGGAACGCTTTATTCTCGTTTGTCGCGCGCGGTGCGCGACGCAGCGAAGTCCGCAGACAAGATTGTTGAACTTGACCTTGCAGGCAGCGAGACGGAACTCGACAACAACATCATTCAACAGATTTCAGATCCGTTGGTGCACTTGTTGCGCAATTCGGTGGCGCATGGGATTGAATTCCCTGCCGAACGCACGGCTTCCGGTAAAACAGAAACCGGCCGAGTCACGCTGCGCGCCTATCATCGCGGTAACCATATTTATATTGAAGTGGAAGACGATGGACGTGGCATTGACTACGACCGCGTGCGGCGGACAGCGATTGAGCGCGGACTTGTTTCTCCCGAAACTGCAGACCGCCTTACCGAACGCGATTTGCGCGAAATGCTGTTCCATCCGGGATTCTCAACTGCGACGTCGAAAACAGAGCTTGCTGGGCGCGGAGTGGGCTTGGACGTGGTTCGGTCCAATCTAAACACGTTGAACGGCGAAATCGACATTCAAAGCAACACGGGCCAGGGCACGAAATTCACTTTGAAGGTGCCTTTGACGCTGATTATTTCGCCGGCACTCTTTGTGCGCTGCGGAACAGCGAACTTTGCGCTGCCGCTAGCGGTGGTGGAAGAGATTCGCAGAATTCGCGCGGATGAAATTGAAGACGTTGGCGGCAAGTTGCTCACCAAGGTTCGTGATGTGGTGACGGAAGTCGTGCGACTCGATACGCACCTTGGATTACCAACGCTTGAGCCGGTGAACGGGTATTTCCGCATGGTCGTGGCGAACGCGGATAACCGGCAAATCGGTTTGATCGTGGAAGATGTTTTGGGCAAAGACGAAATCGTGATCAAGAGCCTGGGCGAATATCTACGTCGCGTAAAACTCTTTCCCGGCACGACCATCGCGCCAGATGGAAGCCTAATTTTGCTCATCGATTTGAATCGCATGGTTGCGTCGGAGCCAAACGAGCGGCGAGCGTTGCAGGCTACCCCGAGTGCCGCGCGCATCTTTGCTCCGGGTTCGGCAGCGGTTGCTAAAGGTTCCATTCCGTCCGAGGCAATCGACCGAGTGCAGCACGAGCGCGTCATCGTGGTGGCGGATGATTCGATCAGCGTGCGCAAATTCGTGGGCCGGATGCTGGAAAAGAGCGGCTATCGCGTAAAACTGGCTTCGGATGGACTCGAAGCAGCAGAACTGATTGCACAGCACGGCTGCCACCTCGTGATCACCGACCTCGAAATGCCGCGCATGACCGGATACGAATTGATGGTGCAGTTGCGGCAAAGCCCGACGACGCGACGCATTCCAGTGATGGTCGTCACCTCGCGCGCAGGGGCAAAGCATCGCGATCGCGCAATGAAGGAAGGAGCATCTGCGTTCCTGACAAAACCGGTTCAAGAAGATCAATTGATTGCAGCGGTGGAACAGCTCATGGGAACGGAGGCGACACGTCCGACAGTTCCCGTGGCGTAAAACGAACATGACACCTAGTCCAAACAAAAAGTTTCGAGTTCTCATCGTGGATGACTCCGCCTTCATGCGGAAGGTATTGGAGACGATTTTTAACGCTGACGATCAACTGCAAGTCGCAGGTCAAGCGAAGGATGGCCGCGAAGCAGTGGCGCTCGCGGAATCGCTGAAGCCCGATGTGATCACCATGGATATCAATATGCCGCACATGGACGGTTTGCAGGCAACAGCGCAAATCATGACCACGAATCCGCGGCCGATCGTAATTGTGAGCTCGGAATCGAAAGAAGGCGCCGCGAGCACACTGAAAGCGTTGGAATTGGGCGCGATTGAATTTGTGGCGAAGCCGTCGGGCGCAATCGATCTCGATATGAACAGCGTCAAGGAAGAACTCCTGCGAAAAGTGCGCATGGCTGCGAAAGTGCGCGTGGTTCGCACGGCGTCGCGGCTTGCTTCGACCTTGCAGGCAGGCGGTTCGCCACCTGCACCTGCGAAGCCAGCGCCACCTCGCACTGCCGCTTCGATTGGAGCGGAACAACGGTTCCCTGTCGTCGTGCTAGCTGCGTCAACCGGCGGGCCAGCAACCGTCATGCGACTCGCGCCAGGGTTTACGAAGGATTTTCCCGCTGCGGTAATTTTGGTGCAGCATATGCCGGCGGCATTCACGAGCCAATATGCGGCACAGCTTGAAGAGTTCACCGAGATTCGTGTGAAGGAAGCGGAAGCGAACGATTCGCTGGTTCCTGGAACGCTTTATATCTGTCCTGGCGGACAGCATTTGCGTGTTTCTCCAACGGGCCGGATTCAGCTCGACAGCACAACGGGCCGCTTGAACGGCTACCTGCCCAATATTGATGTGACGCTCGAATCGGTAGCGGCATTCGCAGGACCGATGGGAATCGCGGCAATTTTGACTGGAATGGGCAACGATGGCGCCAACGGTTCGAAAGCAATCAAAGCTGCGGGCGGAATTGTTTTCGCGCAGGACGAAGCGACTTCCGTAATTTTTGGAATGCCTGCCGAAGCGATCAAAACAGGAGCAGTTGAGCAAATTCTGCCGATTGACGATATTTATTCGGCGATTGAAAAGCGTGTGCTGAGCCTCAGCCGAACGCCCGTGGGTGTGCGCTGATGCAGCCGGGCCCCGCCAGCAAAACTCGCGTGCCGCGCGCTGAGCAGATTATTTTGTTTCGTGTAGGCGGCCAATTATTTGCGATTTCGTCGGCTTCCGTTCAGGAAGTACGCAGCGTGGACAGCCTGACGGGAATGTCCCAGGAGATTCCGTCCACCAGCGTGCGCAAAGTCCGGCATACGGTGCGACGCGGCGATTCCAATCACTTTATCGTGAACGGTACAGTTCATTTTGGACTTCAGGCCGCTGCTGCTTCGCTCGTTTTTTTTCTGCGACATACACCGACTGCCTTGCTGATTGACGGCATCGAGAAAATGACGACGATGACGTATCTGCAGGCGCTCCCTCAAGCGTTTTGTCACGAGGAGCGCGAGTGGTATCGCGGTTTGACGGCATTGGATCAGACCGTGGTGCCCGTAGTTCGGCCCGAAGGTTTTTTGAGCGTCGAGGAGCTGACGCTACTCGATACGGCCGTTCAAGCTGAAAACAAGAGTTCGGACCAACGCGCGGCGGAGAAGCAGACCTCCGAATGACTATCGTTGCCGAAATCGCACTCGAATCGTTTGTCCTGCTTCGGCTGGGCGAACGGCGTTTTGCGCTCAAGGCCAGCCAGATCGTTGAGTTGATTGCACCAAGCCGCGTTTTTCGCTTTCCACATCGCACCGCGGCCCTTGAAGGTGTGATTCTACGGCGCGGCCGAATCATTCCTGTCTGCGATGTTTCAGAACAGCTTGTTGGAAAGAAAATGACACTCCGCCGGTTTTACCTGATCGCAAATCGCTACTTTGGCGCGCAGAAGGAATCGATTGCGTTGCCCGTAAGTGGCGATTGCGAATTGATAACCGCGGAATTGACTCCAAGGTCTGAATCGGACCTGGCACACGTTGCGGGATGGCTTTCGCACGGCGGAGACGCCATTGAAATTCTGAACCTCGATGCACTGACTCCCGGCCCACACGCGACTCGTCCGAGTGTCGTCGTGAGTCTACAGCCCGCGGAGGTCCGCGCATGATGCTCCCCGGCCGCCCCGCAAAGATTCTGCTGATAGATAGCAATGTTTATTTCTCCAAGCGGTTGGGAGACGCACTGAAACGCGAAGGTTTCGAAGTCAAAGCGTGCACGCAAGCGTCCTTTGCGCTGACAACTCTGGAGTACGATACCCCCGCTGCGATTTTGTGCTCGACAAATATGCGCGAGATGGGCGCGCTTGAGCTGGCGCGCATCGTTCACGCCGACTCAAAAAACGTGGGCTTGCTGATTGTTGCGCTTGGCGACGGAAGCCAGCGCGCCCTGATGGAAGCGTTCCAAGCGGGTTGCGACGATTATGTTGACCGGTCACTTGCGCCAGCAGTGATTGCAACGCACGTAAAAAACATCATCGTGAGCAAAGCTGACGGTTTCCAACCGACACAGATGCTCGCGCAGGACGAAACGAGTTTGAGCGGCAGCCTTACACACCACGATCTTCCCGGCGTGATGCAGATGCTCGGTCACGCGCACCAGACTGGCGCGTTGCACATTAACGCTGGCGAAACAGACGCTGTGCTTTTCTTTGACGCAGGAGAAGTCGCCCACGCCGAGTGCGGCAATCTTTTCGGCGATGAAGCGGTGATTCACATCCTGAAGAACTGTGTGGAAAACAATTCGGGTATTTACAAGTTTGTGTACGGAATGACATCGCCGCAGCGCACTGTTTTGCGTTCGGCGACGGATTTGATGCTGGATGCCATGCGCGAGTTTGATGAAACCTCTCGCGACACGGCGGATACGGAGCTGCTATGAGCGAGACCATGCCCATGCCCCCGCTGGCGGAAACACCGGTCAAGCAAGCGCCAACGGTTTATTTTATTGATGACAGCGCCACAATGCGCGAAGTCATCAAGATCGCATTTCGCCGGGAGAATTTTAATGTGATTACGTGCGCGGATGCGGCATCAGCAATGGCGCAATTCGAGCAGAATCCTCCAGATGCCGTGATCACTGACGTGATCATGCCGGACCAAGACGGCTATTCCGTTTGCAGCCAGATCAAGGAACACGCGCAATTTAGCGCAACGCCAGTGATTTTGATGTCTGGTGTAGTGAACAAGAGCGTTGCGGATAAAGCGGTGGCCGTACGAGCAGATGAATTGATTCGCAAGCCATTTCAGCCGCAGGAATTGATTTCGCGCGTGAAGACTTTGTTGGAACCGAAGCGGCCTGCTGAAGAAGTTCTCCAGCCGAAGCACGACGCTCCATCAGCGCTTTCTGGCTTGTTTGCTCCGCCACCTGCGCTGCTTGCCGCATCGCCTCAGCACGTTCCCGTTGCTGCTTCGCCGCAAGCTCCGGAGACGGGATGGCCTCGCGCGCTGGCGGACGCGTTCGCGCCACGCCCGACGGGCCCGGCTGTTCCAGCGCCATTTGCGCCCGCGCCACACCGTCCTGCAGCAAGCAATTTGGATTTGCAAAAATTGCGCGCGGAAATATCGCGCCTCGAACTCCTTATCAAGAAGCTGCAGACGGAACTGCAGATTGAGCGCCAGTACAACCAAGCGTTGGAAGTGCATGTTCGCACGCTTACGGGATTGGAACAGTCCTAAGCGACTGCTTATTCTTTCGGCTTAAATTTGAGAGTGGATTAACTGTTCTTGCGGCAGAGAATTTGATATTGCGCACCAAGCGGCAGTCGGGTCGCAAAATCTTCCAGCTTACGCAGGCCGCGCAGTGCTCGCGGAAAGATAAACCGGAAGTCAGTACGCACGATTTCGAATCCAGCGTTCTTCAAAAGACGGCGCGCTTCGAGGGGCGAAATCAAAATCGCATCCTTATCGAACGGGCAGCGAGAAATTACGTAACGGGTAGCCGGGTTCCAGGAATTGTTCTCCCAGAATGCGAAAAAACCTCTTGATTTCAGCGCGTCGCGAATCAGGCCGAGCGCATCAGGACGTTCCTCGGGCATGATGTGATGGAAAACACCGTTGCAGTAAGCCAAGTCCATCTGAGCTTCAGTTTGCAGGTCGGCAAGCAAGTCGTAGCGGATCTTTTCTGTCGCAAAATGCTCGCTAGCAACCTCCAGGGATTTCGCGGAAACGTCCACTCCGATGCACGATTCGGCCCCGAGAACTCGTTGTAAGACCGGCGTAGTGGAACCATCGCCGCAACCAAAATCCAGTACGTTAAGTGGCTGGACGCCCAGCTTTAATAGGCAACGGCTCAACCATTCGACGCGCCCTTCCGCAAAATATTCGCGGCTCTCGCCAGATGGAGCGAGTGCGTTCGAGAGTGCCAGTTCGTAGTTAGTAGCGTACTGGTCGAACAGTTTGTCCGCAGTATTCAAGGTCTTGGCCTTAAGGGTTGGTCCCTCTATCTTGACATCCGCAGGAGGTCCACACCAGTAGAAAGTTTTTAAGCCAGTTGACGCATGTTGGTGGATTCAGTAGCCTCGCATGGCGCTTTCCATCTCGGCTTTTGGGGGTTTTCATGAGTGAAGAAAAGAAGCAGTATTCGCGGAGGGATTTTGCGAGAAGGGCGGCAATCTTTTCGGTCGCGGCACCACTTGCCGGAGCGTCAAGGATCACTGACAGTCAAAACGCCGCAGACAGCCAGCAAATTCCGAAGCTTCCCCCGAACTTCCCAAAACTGTCGGATCAGAGTCTCGCAGAAGTAGAAGAGCGCTATCAGTCGATTCTCAAGCAATACCCCGGTCGTTTCAGTAGCGATCAGAAGAGCGATTTGCGGCGACTCTCCTTTGTTGCGCAGCCATCTTTGGACAAACTCCGCGCATACACCATACAAAATGGAGACAGCCCGGCGCTTTACCTGAAACCAACTGTCGAGCGGGACAAGAAGCCTGCTAAACCATCCTCGGCCGCTGCGACTCCTGTGGCAAAGAAATCTTGAGGCTCGAGCGATGATTGGCGAAGAGACTTTTTACCTAACCGTAAGTGAACTTGCCAAACGAATTGAAGCAAAAAAGCTTTCACCAGTGGAGCTGACAAAAGCGTATCTCGACCGCAGCGAAAAGCTGGGACCCCGTTTGAGTGCGTATGCGAAATTGACGCCGGAGACTGCGCTCGAACAAGCCACAGCCGCTGAAAAAGAGATTGGCCGAGGACACTATCGCGGGCCTTTGCATGGGATCCCTTACGCCGCGAAGGACCTTCTTGCTGTCAAAAGCGTTCCTTGCACTTGGGGCGCGAAACCTTATGCACAGCAAGTTTTCGACTACGACGCAACGGTGGTCGATCATCTGCGCCGGGTGGGGGCGGTTCTGCTAGGGAAAGCAGCAATGATTGAGCTAGCAGGCGGCATGGGCTATCGTTTTGCGAATGCATCATTGCAGGGCGCTTCTAAGAATCCCTGGAATACAAAATGTTGGACTTGTGGATCGTCCTCAGGATCAGGTGCGATCGTCGCAGCGGGCTTGGCCGCATTTGCAATCGGTACAGAGACTTGGGGTTCTATTGTATGCCCCGCAGCGTACTGCGGAGTGAGTGGCCTGCGTCCGACCTATGGCCGAGTAAGTCGGTACGGCGCGATGGCACTTTCCTACTCAATGGACAAGATCGGCCCACTGGCCCGCTCTGCTGAAGATTGCGCTCGAATCTTTGCAGCGATCGCTGGCCACGATTTTAACGACCGCGGCACTTTGCCGATTGACAAGGCAGCTTTTACGTACTCTGCATCGCTCGATCTCGGCGCGAAGCCACTTCGCATCGGGATACTCACCAATGCGTGGAAGAAATTGGATGCGGCCGTGGAAAAAGCCTACGTCGCTGCGGAAAAGGTCCTGCGCAAGTCATTCCCGACTGCGAAGGCCGCTGCGTTGCCGGAGGGGCCGTGGGAAGATGCGGGCGGAGTCATCATCAGCGTGGAGGGCACAGCAGCGTTCCGCGAACTGATTCGTTCCGGCAAAGTGGCAGACTTAACTGATCCACTCGGCCAGATTGCAGGCTACGTGAACGAGCAAATCTCCGGTGCGGACTACGTACGGGCGCTGCAGGTGCGGGACATCTTGCAACGAAAAATGACGGAGGTGTTCGATACGTTCGATGTGCTTGTTGCGGCTTCGCAACCCATCGCTGCAACACCTCTGGAAGCAAATCTCGAAACGGATATCGTCTTCCCGGATCCGCTAGGAGCGATCGGAAATTTGTGCGGACTGCCCGCACTTTCCGTACCATGTGGATTCACAGACAAGAATCTGCCAATAGGAATGCAGTTCCTCGCGCGCGCGGGAAACGACGCGGCTGTGATTCAGGCAGCACGCGCATTTCAACAGCGCACCGATTGGCACCGTAGACGTCCCAAAATCGTCTAAAGATTCCTTGTAAGAGAGCGCTATTTCTTGGGTTTGTTTTGAAGAACTTCGCGTACAGCTCTCAGTATTGCTATGCGGCTGAAGGGTTTCGTCAGCACGATTGCGGTTTGGTCGGCCTTTGTCGCTTCAGCGGCAGCTTGTTCGCTGTAGCCGGACATGTAAATCACGCCGAAGTCTAAACGATGCTGCCGCAGCCGCCTGACGAGTTCGAGGCCAGTCATTCCCGGCATGATCATATCGGTGACGAGCAGATCGATTTGGCCGGATTGCTCCTCGACTCGCGCGATTGCCTCCTCTCCGTTCGCTGCGAGGATAACGGTGTATCCAGCGGACTCCAGAAACTCGCGCGCAACTTCCCGCACATCCTGTTCATCTTCGGCGAGCAAAACAGTTTCTGTGCCTCGCATGACCTGCGTGGACGTATGCGCGTGTCCCACCTCATCCGCAGCTTCGTCCACGCGCGGCAAATAAATCTTGAAAGTGGCGCCCTTTCCCTTTTCGCTATAAACCCAAATAAATCCGCCGCTTTGTTTCACGACTCCATAAACAGTGGAAAGCCCCAGTCCGGTGCCTTTGCCTTGCTCTTTCGTCGTGAAAAACGGTTCGAAAATATGCGCCTGCGTTTCCACATCCATTCCAATGCCGGTGTCCGAAACCGCCAGGAGAATATATCGCCCGGGTTTAACTACCGGATGCGACGAGCGATATGTGCCATCGAGCTCCGTATTGGATGTTTCGATAATTAATTTTCCGCCTTTGGGCATGGCATCTCGAGCGTTGACAGCCAGATTCATGATGATCTGCTCCATCTGGCTCGCGTCGGCGCGAATAGTTCCTAAGTCCGGCGAAGTGTGAATCGCCAATTCGATGTCCTCGCCAATCAAGCGCGGAATCAGTTTGCCCATTTCATCAACGATGGAATTCAGATTGATCGAACGCGGCTGCAGAACCTGCATGCGGCTGAATGCCAGCAGCTGGCGAGTAAGGCTCGTCGCTCGGTCGGCGGAGCGATCGATCTGTTCGATCTTGCGGCGGCTGGGATCCTCCGGCTGTATCGAGCCGAGCAGAAGCTCCGTGTGGCCCTTGATGACCATTAAAAGATTATTGAAGTCATGCGCCACGCCGCCGGCGAGCCTTCCGACCGCTTCCATTTTTTGCGCTTGCCGCAGCTGTTCTTCAAGCAACTGGCGTTCGCTGATATCCTGCGCAATTACAAGGCGGACGCGCCTGCCTCCATATTCCAATTCGTGCGTTGCCAGCTCGACCTTAAAGACTCGCCCGTCTTTGCTTTGGTGCCGCCATTGACCCTGATGGAACACACTGAGTGACGGATGGCGCCAAATGTCATCGCCGGCGTTGCGCTCGCTGGCTGGCCGCAGGTCGAGAACTGTCATACGCCTGAATTCCTCTTCGGTGTAGCCGTACTGCTTGGTGGCAGCTTCATTTACCAGGAGAAATTTTCCCGTTTCCATGTCGAAAACCCATTTGGGCAACGGAGTGCGCGAGAACAATAGCCGGAACATAGACTCGCTTTTGCGCAGCGCCTCCTCGCTCCGGCGGCGTTCAATAGCGAGCGCAATGTGGCCGCCGACGGAATCGATAAATTCGAGATCGCGCTGGTCATAAGCGTTCTCGTTCTGATAGTGCTGCACAACCAGTACGCCAATTGTTTCCGTCGGCGTTTTAAGAGGCACACCAAGCCACGCGGGCGATGCGGAACCGACAAGTTCCACTTCCCCTTCTGCCGCTAGCCGGTCAAATTCCTTTTGCGGGATGAGCTGCGCTTCGCCAGTTCGAAATACATAGGCCATGCAAGTGCGAGCGATTTTCTGCGGGGGAGGAGGAGGATCGAACTGGTCCACATAAAACGCGAAGTGGAACATTTCCGTCGCGGGCTCACGCAATGCGACAAAACAATTTTCGGCGTAGACAACTTTCTTTAAGGCTTGATGAATCTGGCTGAGCAACTGATCGAGGTTTGAGGTGTGGTTCAGTGCGTGCACCACGTCCGAAATGACCTGACGCTCGGCCTGAAGCCGGCGCAAATCGTTGACATTTCGGAATGACACCAGCACGCCTTCGATTCCAGGCGTATGCAAATGATTCGATACCTCAAAATCAAATGCGAGCCACAAGCCTTCTTTCGAGCGTAGCCGGCAGCGTCCTGGAGTATTCTGTTTTCGATCCGATTGGGCTTGACTGAATTTCTGCAGGACAGCGCGCAATTCCAGGGGATGGTGTATCGAATCCATCGTGTTCCCCAGAAGTTCCGCCGAAGAGTAGCCCAGAACACGCGTAAATGCTTCGTTAACGTAGGAGAGGGTTCGGTCGGCCTGAAAAACAGCGAGCAAATCGCCGGAGAAATCCAGGAGAGCCTTGAGCGTGGTCGAGCTAGCCAGAAGCCCCTCTTCGGGCGATGTGTCCAGTGACATGGATTCGCACCCAGAGTCCGCCGGAGCGCCTTTTCGCACAACCCGGACGGTTTGCTGGTGCCTCCGCGAGATTTTCGATCTGGTCTTGCTCGATTAGGAATGTACAACCCTGCTGGCATAGAGTACAGCTAGGTCAGTTTGATTTCTGCTGTCCTGCGGTGCGGTTGACGCGAATGAATGACTGTACGAAAGTACAGGCTGCGTGACTTCTCTCGTTTATCTTGCCGTGTTACCCTCGCAGCGTTTGGCCTGCAATCCCATTCCGACGGGGAAACGGGTCTTCCCCGAGAAGGAAACGCGCGCATGCACGATGTGTGGAAGGATATGTTTGTCCTGGCAGTACCGATTTTGGAAAAAATACTTCGACCGATCGTGGTCTACGCATTCTTGATTGTTAGTTTGCGTCTCTCCGGTAAAAGAGAACTCGTCCAACTAAACCCATTTGACCTCGTCGTGCTCTTGACTCTGTCGAATACCGTGCAGAACGCGATCATTGGCGACGACAACACGGTCACAGGCGGCATTATTGGCGCGAGTTCCCTTTTGATCGTGAACTATCTGGTTGTCCGATTCCTATACAACCATCGCAAGCTCGACCAATTGGTCGAAGGAAAATCCGACATTTTAATCGAGGATGGCAAGGTCAATACGCGCCACCTGAAATCTGAGCTCATCACTATGGCACAACTCGAAGCCGCCGCGCGCAAACAGGGTTTTGAATCTATCACCGAGGTGCAGCAGTGCATTTTGGAACCTGGGGGCACGATTACTTTCATTGGAAAAAAGCCAGGCACGGAAGAATCGCGACATCGGGAGTTGCTTGACCGTATGGAAAAACTAATGGCGGAAGTTGTAAAGCTTCGTGGGGCACAGCCACCGGCGCGTGCCTGAGCAACGGTCGCCCGAAACGATTAGTGCAACAGCAGCCCTGTTATGGCCAGTACAACACCTGCTGCGCCGATAGCCATCCCGGCAAACCAAAAACTGCGATTTCTTGCCAGTAATGTAATGGAGCAGATGACCAAGCCGATTTCGAGCAGTGCCTCGCCGCCGTCAAAGCGGTCCGCTCTGCGGGCGGAAAGGTCGCGTTCGGCCTCCAATTCCTTGGCTTGCTCGCTCACGTCTTCCTTATCGCTAGCATAGTGTTCGAGCTGCTTTTCGTATTTCTTGCGAAGCGCTTCACCCTTTTCCTTGTCCAACTCAGCCACTAGATTCACGATGTCGGAAGTGTTTTCCGCTTCGTGCTGGCGAATGCTCTTGGCTTGATACTGAGTCCACCGGCTTGCCGCCTGTGTCTCGCGGGAAAGCTCTTCCGTGTGGGCGCGATGGCCAAGAAGTGTGACGACCGCAACAAGAACAGCAAGAATCGAGATAGTGACCGAAACGGGCATGACGAGAGGATTATCGCCGTGATCGTGGTGGTGTTCTGGAAGTTCGATGCCTTCGGGCATGGCGCTAGGTTCTCCTCGTTGGATTAAGCCGTGGAATCCTCTGCGATGAGCTGAAGGGATTCGCGTGCTGCCGCGATTGTGCGGTCAATATCTTCGTCAGTGTGTGCGGCGGAAACAAAAGCAGCTTCAAATTGCGACGGAGCAAGAAAAATTCCCCGATCGAGCATTTCGCGGAAATATCTCGCGTAACGCCTGGTGTTTGAAGATTTCGCGTCCTGGTAGTTTTGGACCGGTTTTTCCGTGAAGAAAACTGTAGCGAGCGAGCCGTAGGAATTGACCTGGGCAGGGACTTTTGTAGCCGCAATGGCCTGCTTCAGACCGTGCGCCAATTTTTCCGCGAAGGCACTCACTCGCGCGTAGAGTTCCGGCTTTTTCAATTCCTTGAGCGTCGCTACACCGGCGCTCATTGCGAGTGGATTCCCAGCCAGCGTTCCCGCCTGGTAGACCGGCCCCAGCGGCGCCACAAGATTCATGATTTCAGCGCGTCCGCCGTACGCCGCGGCGGGCAAACCTCCGCCGATGATTTTTCCCATCGTGGTCAGGTCCGCTTCAATCCCCAAAAGCTGCTGCACTGCTCCATTGTGCAAGCGGAAGCCGGTAATTACTTCGTCGACGATGAGCAGCGTTCCATGTTTGCGTGTAATTTCCCGCAGACCCTGCAAAAATTCTTTTTCAGGCACCACGACGCCCATATTTGCGGCAATCGGTTCCACGATAACCGCCGCTATATTCGGTCCATGCAGCGAGAATATTTTTTCTGCCGCCGCCAGATCGTTATAGGGAGCATTTAACGTCAGTTTTGCCAGTGCATCAGGCACGCCGGGACACTCAGCGATACCCAGAGTTGCGAGCCCGGAACCAGCTTGCGAAAGAAAGCTGTCCGCGTGGCCGTGGTAGCAGCCTTCGAATTTCAGAAGCAAATCGCGCTTTGTAAATCCTCGTGCGAGGCGCAAAGCGCTCATCGTTGCTTCCGTGCCGCTCGAAACAAAGCGAATTTTTTCAAGGAACGGAATCGCTTCGCGAATCAAGGTTGCAAGTTCCAGCTCGAGTTCCGTTGTGACTCCAAAGCTGGTTCCCCTTTTTGCTTGTTCGGCAATCGCGTTAGTCACGGAGGGATGCGCGTGGCCGAGCAACATGGCACCCCAGGAGCAAACAAAATCGATCAGTTCATTCCCGTCAGCATCGTAGAGATGCGCGCCTTGCCCGCGTTCCATAATCAAAGCTTCGCCGCCAACGGAGCGAAACGCGCGAACGGGGCTGTTTACGCCGCCGACCAACACCTTTTCCGCTCGACTAAATATTTCCGCCGAGCGCGCTCTCATTTTTGCTGGCGATGTTTGCGATGTGCTCATTTGAAGTATTTGCTTGCCCTCAAGCCTTCAGCCACTTTGCTGCGTCCTTGGCATGATAAGTCAGAATAATGTCCGCACCGGCACGCCGAATTCCCGTCAAAAGTTCCAGAACAACTCGCTTTTCATCCAGCCAGCCTTTTTGAACGGCGGCTTTCACCATGGCATATTCTCCGCTCACGTTGTACGCACCCACTGGAACATCAAAGCGCTCGCGTACGGCACGAATCACGTCGAGATATGACAGCGCGGGCTTTACCATGACCATGTCCGCACCTTCTTCCAGATCGAGCGCCACTTCTTTCAGCGCCTCGCGCACGTTGGCCGGGTCCATCTGATAACTTCTCCGATCGCCAAATTGTGGCGTGGATTGCGCAGCTTCACGGAACGGCCCGTAAAACGCAGAACAATATTTCGCGGCGTAAGAAAGGATCGCGACGTCCGAAAATGAATTTTCATCGAGCTTCTTGCGTATCGCCGCGACACGGCCATCCATCATGTCCGAAGGCGCAACGATGTCCGCACCGGCGCGCGCATGAGAGAGCGCCTGCTCGGCAAGAATGTTCAACGTCGCATCATTTGCCACTTCACCGTTTTCGATAACGCCACAATGACCGTGATCTGTGTACTCGCAAAGACAAACGTCGGTGAGCACCAGCAAATTCAAGTTCGCTTTCTTAATCCCTTCCACAGCCCGCTGCACGACTCCATTCGCGGACAGCGAACTGCTTCCCTTGGCATCCTTTGTTTCCGGCAGCCCGAACAAGATCACCGCCGATAGGCCAAGCCCGGCAACTTCGCGGCACTCTTCTACAATCTGGTCCACCGACTGCTGGTGAACACCCGGCATCGAGCTCACTTCTTGGCGGACCTTATTTCCCGGGCAGACAAACATCGGATAAACAAATCCCGACATGTTCGAGCTGGTCTCTCGTACCAGCGCGCGCAGTAGTTCCGTGCGCCGCAGCCGCCGTGGCCTGTGAACTGGAAACGTCATGTTTTAGTTAGCCCCGCTCGAAACCCGTTGGTCTCTCGCTTCAAAAGAGTTTGCCAGAGCCTCAATAATTCTCGCAACCGAGGGCTCTACAGCCGCGCTGGCATTCGCAATTCCTCTGGCGCACAGCGCCGCTAACGTGACGGGTCCGCTTGCAAGAACGACTCCCACCGCAGAGAATTCTGCAAGATTTCCAGCGCCACAGACAGTGTCGAATCCATCGACCGCAGAAGGACTGAAGAAAATCACAGCATCCGCGCCCATCGCCTTTGAAACGACTTCCTCGTCCTGCGCTTCTTCTGAGACCGTACGATACGCCACAACTTCTGTGACTCGCGCGCCGACTCTGGCGAGCGCGGTCACAATATCAGGACTCGCCCGGTCGCTTCGCGGCAAAAGCACTCTTTTACCGTTCAACTGACCGCCCAATTCCTCAACCAGGGCAACTCCGAGTGGTCGCGACGCAACATGCATCACAGAAAAGCCAGCACCTCGTGCTTCCTCCGCCGTAGATTGGCCGACGGCTCCTGCTGCTAACTTCGGCGCTGCTTTTGGCAGAGCCGTTCCTAAAATCTCTAATCGCTCTTGGACGATTCGAACCGCGTTCTGGCTCGTGAACAAGAGCCAATCAAATTCGTCAAGTTTGCGAAGCGCTTCATCCAGCAGAGAAAAATCTTCCGGCGGCAGAATTCGAATTACGGGGAGAAGGATGGGAATTGCTCCCGCGTATTGCAGGGCTTTTAACAAATCGACAGCCTGCGCCGCAGCCCGCGTTACCACAATGCGCTTCCCTGCCAGCACTCGACGCGCATCACCCACGCTGACGGCTCACTTGCTCCAATATTTCCCCGGCACCGGCGTTCCAGAGCAGTTGCGCGACTTGCTGGCCCAAATCCCTCGCCTGTTCGGGAGGAGCAGAACTTTTCTGGCGAATTATTCGCTTTCCGTCCGGCGAACAGACCACTGCATCCATCATCAGTTCGCCACGTTCGAAACGCGCCCAAGCACCGAGCGGAACCTGGCACCCTCCTTGCAGTGCTCCGAGCAATGCACGTTCCGCAACGATCGACTGCCGCGTTTCAAAATTGTCGAGCGGTGCAATCGCTTCGCCCATCTCTTCATCCTTGAGCCGCGCTTGCACGCCAATCGCGCCCTGGCCCACAGCGGGCATCAAGATTTCGGGCTCCAGAACTTCAGAGATCCGCCCACTTAATCCCAGCCGGTCCAGCCCTGCTTTCGCAAGCAAAATCGCATCATATTCTCCGCTTTCCACTTTGCGCAGCCGCGTATCCACGTTTCCGCGCAGCTCCCGTAAATCCAAATCCGGCCTCGCATGGCGAAGCTGCGCTTGCCTCCGAAGGCTGCTGGTGCCCACACGCGCGCCTTTTCGCAGAGTCGCCAGAGTTTGGCCCGGCTTGGCGGAAACCAAACAGTCACGCACATCGTCCCGGCGGCAAATCACGGGAAAGCACAACCGCGAAGGAACGTCTGTAGGCACATCCTTCACACTGTGCACGGCGAGATCGATTTTTTCATCCAGCAGCGCTTCTTCCAGCTCTTTTATGAAAACGCCTTGCCCGCCAATTTCAGAAAAGCTTGCCTGCTGCAGCTTGTCACCCGTTGTTTTGACAATGACGATCTCCGCGTCAATGCCCGTAGCCTGCAAAATCTGCCTGCGCACAAATTCCGCCTGCCATTTGGCGAGGATGCTTCCGCGCGTTCCAATCCGGGGCGCTCTCACTGTTTCTCCCGATCGCTCAAAAACAAATCTCTAAGCGCGTCAACGTTCTGAATCTTCTTCCGTAGCTTTTTCTCGCCGCGCAGTTTCTCTGCCGGTCGCATCAGCATTTTCTCCAAGAGTTCGTCCATCAATAATTCCATTTTCTTCCGCTCTTCTGGACGGAAGTGAGTCAGCATCTCCATCCGCTCGCGCAAAAATGCCGCTCGCTCTTCCTTCACGCGAGTCCGCAAGACATCAAGTAAACTGACCAATTCTACGCTCGCCTGCCACGAAAGAAATTTCATCACGTGCTCGTCAACAATGCTCTCAGCTTTGGGAATCTCCTCCGCACGCGCCGCGCGGTTCTGTCGAACGATCTCACTCAAGTCGTCCAAATTGTAGAGGTAAACGTTATAAAGATCGGCCAGCGACGAATCGATGTTTCGGGGTACACCCAAATCCATGAGGAGCAACGCGCGGTTCTTGCGCGCCGCCATTGCATGTCCGACGGTCTCTCGCATCAGCACTGGATCGTCCGACGACACCGATGAAACGATCAGATCCGGCTGTACAAGTGAATGCTCCCAATCGCCCCACGGAATGACTTTGCCGCCAAATTCCCGCGCCAGCTGCGCGGCCTTTTCCTGCGAACGGTTCATGACAAAAAGTTGCGCGACTTCGCGGTCCCGCAATTGCGAAACGACTTGCTCGCCGATTGTCCCCGCGCCCAAAACCAATGCCGTTCTTTGATTTAATTTCCCGAAAATTCGCTCAGCCAGCTTTACGCCCGCCGAAGCGACTGACATCGGCCGCGTCCCAAGTTCCGTTTCCGATCGCACGCGTTTTCCAACTTCAAGCGCACCTTGAAAGAGGCGATTCAGCACAGGTCCTGTTCCGCCGTGGCCGTGCGCCGCTCGGTAGGCTTCCCGCACCTGCCCCAGGATTTCTGCTTCGCCAAGCAACATCGAGTCCAACCCGGATGACACGCGGAACAAATGCCGCACCGCCTCGCGGTCGTAATGATGATAAAGCGACGCGCTCAACGCATCCGGAGCCACTTCGTGAAATGTGCTCAAATAAGACGCCAGCGCCGACGCGCTCTTTCTCATGTCTTCCGGCGGAACGCCATACACTTCGCTCCGGTTGCATGTGGAGAGGACCAGCGTTTCCTCTAAAATTCCGCGTGAACGCAGTTCAGCAGCTGCTTTCTGCGCTTGATCCGGCGTAAATGACACCCGCTCCCGCACCTCAACGGGCGCTGTGCGGTGATTCAGGCCGACTATCACGATTTCCATGCGAGCCGCGAACACTCCCTAGAAATAGCGATGCATGTGCGAGAAGAACAGATTCACTGCCGTAAAGCTGAAAATTACGAGCGCAAAATTGAAAACGCAAAGTTTCGAAGCCCGCGCGCCACGCCATGTAGCCGATCGCGCCAAAAACAAATACGCCGCGTACAAAACCAGCACCAGCAAGGTAGCGATGTACTTCGGATCGAAATACCAAATAGTTCCAAGCAAACGATCCACCCAGACAAATCCGAGAACTGTGCCTATGATGATGGCCGCCAAGCCAACGACTACGCCGCTTTGGCTCATGCGCTCCAACAAGTCCAGCGAAGGCAAGCGCCAAATTACCGAACCCATTTTGTGGCTGCGAAGCAAACGTTGCTCCACAAGAAAAATCAGGCTGAGCACAAACGAAAGGCCAAACGCAGCGTAGGCAAGAATGCTCAACGTAACGTGGAAGGCGAAGGCGACTCCTCGAGCGGGCGTCTCCACAATACGCCCTGCAGGAGCGAGGTGCGAAACCAAAAAGAAAAGCAGGATAACCGGCACGACAAATGTCCCCACCGACCTCTGCTGGTGGTAAATCTCCAATCCCAGATAAGTTACTGCCAGCAACCACCCAAATAAAGACAGCGACCCATAGAGATCGTGGTAAGGCACGGTGTGCAATCCTCGCGACCGCTCCAAAAGCGCGAAATAGTGCGCCACCAATCCCATCCCCAATAGAATCGTCCCAACCCGGCCCGCGGTTTGCTTGCCGGTTAACAAATGGCGTAAGTATGCCCCCAGGCTCAGCCCGTAAGCCATTACCGTTAGAATGAGATAGAGGTGTTCCACAGCCTTAGCTTGCAAGTATAGCCCAGCGGCTCGCCGGCCACACTCGTATGCGAACTCTGCAACCCGTGGCGCGATTTGCTATTCTCGGAAGGTTGATTCCATGATTCCATCACCTGAATCCGCAAATCGCAAAGAACTTTTCTTGCGCGCATGCCGGGGGGAGGCTTTACCTCGCGTGCCCGTTTGGATGATGCGCCAGGCTGGCAGGTATCTGCCTGAATATAGGCAGCTTCGAGCGAAACATGCGTTTCTGGAAGTTTGTAAAACGCCTGAGCTGGCGGTGGAAGTATCGCTGCAACCATTTCGACGGCTCAACGTGGATGCGATTATTGTTTTTTCCGACATCCTCATTGTCGCCGAGGCAATGGGCCTGCCCCTTGAACTCGGAGATGCAGGGCCAAATCTGCCAAATCCAGTACGTTCTGCTGCCGATGTGGCACGACTGAATCAATTCGACCCCGAAACCGAAACGCGCTTTCTAATGGACGCGCTCCGCATCCTTTCCCGTGAAGCTGGACCGACGGTTCCGGTGCTCGGGTTTGCCGCCGGGCCGTGGACTCTTGCCTGCTACATGGTGGAAGGCCGCACTAAAGAAGGTTTCGCAACTGTAAAAAGCTTCCTGCAAAGTGAGCCGCGCGTGTTTCGCGAACTGCTTCAACGTATCGCGCAAGCCACAATCGGTTATCTGAAAGCGCAAATCGCCGCAGGCGCGGCAGCAGTACAACTCTTCGATACCTGGTGTGGTGAACTCTCACTTGCCGACTATGAGGAATTCGCGCTTCCTGCGGTTCAGGAAATTATTCGTGGAGTCGACGGTGTCGCGCCAGTCATCTATTACACAAAGGCGTCGCATCATTTGCTTCCGGCAGTAGCACGATCCGGCGCGAACGTTTTGAGCGTGGATTGGCGAGTTGATCTGGCCGCACTGCGAAAGCTGGCTGGCCCTCGCGTAGGAATTCAAGGCAACCTGGACCCGGCACTGCTTTATGCGCCTGAAGATGTACTGCGCGCGAAGACAACCGAAATTCTTCAGCAGCTCGGCGGCGTGGGACACATTCTGAATCTCGGCCACGGCATACTGCCCACGACTCCCGTTGAAAACGCGCAGCTTTTTATCCAAACCGGCCAGCAGACGGCATTCCCGGTTAGCGCCACCACTTCTGTTGTGCGCTGAGTTGTTCGTTAAGTTGTGCGCTAAAATGGCTTTGTGAGTATCACCGATCCAAGTCAGCGGCAGATACGCGAAGAACTTCGCGTGAGCGAGGAATTCCTTGCGCGCTACAACCGACCGGGACCGCGCTACACCAGCTATCCGACCGCCCCCGTCTGGAATGACTCTTTTGGCGTGGACGATCTGGAAAAGATCCACCAGGAAGCCGACCGCGACCGGACTCCTGTCTCGCTCTACATGCACATTCCGTTTTGCGAGAGCTTGTGCCTTTTTTGCGCGTGCAACGTCATCATCCAAAAAGACAAGAATGTCGCGCCGCCCTATCTTGACGTCCTGAAGAAGGAAATCGATCGCGTAAGCCTCGGCGTTTCCCGCTCGCGTCCCGTCGTACAATTTCACTGGGGCGGCGGCACGCCGACATATCTCACACCGCAGCAAATTGAAGATCTCTTCTCATTTACACGCGAGCGTTTTTCGTTCGCGCCGGACGCAGAACTCGGCATCGAAGTCGATCCGCGCGTCACCGACCGCGCTCACCTGGAAGTTCTGCGCAACCTCGGATTCAATCGCCTCAGCATGGGCGTTCAGGATTTTCACCCCGAAGTGCAAAAAGCAATTCATCGCATTCAGCCGTACGAACTGACTCGCGATCTAATTGTCTCTGCTCGCGAATTCGGCTTCGACAGCATCAACGTCGACTTAATCTATGGCCTGCCACATCAGGACCCCACCCGCTTTTCCTCCACGGTCGACCAAATTATTTCGCTGAATCCCGACCGAATTGCACTTTTTAGCTACGCCCATGTTCCCTGGCTGAAAAAGCAGCAGGGCGCATTCGCCGCATTTCTTCCTGAAGGAATGCAGAAATTTGAGATTTTCCGTGCCGGGCTTTTGCAATTTGTGGAAGCGGGCTACCGCTATATCGGCATGGACCATTTCGCTAAGCCCGGCGACGAGCTTGCCGTTTCTCAAGAAAAGCGCACGCTTCATCGCAATTTCCAGGGCTATACCACCAAAGCAGGCGCCGACCTTTACGGTATGGGCGTGACTGCAATCAGCGGTTTTCGCAACGCTTACGCACAAAATCAGCGCGATCTGCCAAGCTGGCAATCCGCAATTCATGACCGCGGCCTTGCCACTATGCGCGGCTATCATCTCTCGCAAGACGATCACATCCGCCGCGCCGTCATAAGCCGCTTGCTCTGCCACACGGTTATTCCCAAAAAAGAAATCAACGCGGAATTTAGAATTGATTTTGATTCTTACTTCGCGAGTGAACTTCAGCACCTCGAAGTTCCCCGCGAAGACGGACTATTGCTCTTGTCCAACGATGAAATCCGCGTCACCTGGCTCGGCCGCATCTTCATCCGCAATCTGGCCATGATTTTCGATCCCTATCTCGAAAAACAGCACCTCAACGCAAAGCCGCTCTTTTCCAAGACACTCTAAACGTGGCCGCAACACACCCAGTTATCGTCATCGGCGCCGGACTTTCCGGGCTTGCGTGCGCGTACTTTCTAAAGAGGTCAGGAGTTGACGTTCTCCTGCTCGAATCGGCAGCAAATACCGGTGGTGTGATTCAATCCATCGCCGAGAACGGATTTCTATTCGAAACTGGCCCGCAAAGCTTCAATAACACTCCTGCGCTTGCCGCTTTGATTGCAGAGTTGAACATTGCTAGTGCGGTGCTCGCGGCTCCCGCTACCGCTCCTCGTTATGTTTTTATAGCCGGGCAATTGCGCCCTCTCCCGCTCTCCCCACCCGCCTTCCTTTCTTCTTCTCTGCTGAGCTGGTCCACAAAGCTTTCTTTGATGCGAGAGCCTTTTAGCAGAACAGTTCCACCTGACAAAGATGAATCCATCGCCGCTTTCGTGCGCAGGAAGTTTACGCCCGAACTCCTCGCACTTCTTGCCGGCCCTTTTGTATCGGGCATCTACGCCGGAGATCCGGAAAAATTGAGTCTTCGTGCGGCATTCCCTCAGATTCACGAAGCGGAAAAGCAAAGTGGCAGCATCCTTCGCGGAATGAAGGAAGCCGCTCAATCAAAGCCAGGTTCCAATCCGAAGCCAACACTGTCCGGCTTTCACGAAGGAACTCAAACTCTCATTCGCGCACTCTCTGCAAAACTCGAAGGCTCGCTTCGTACCGGTATTCGCATCACCCAAATCGCGCGTGATTCCGCTGGACAGTTCGAACTCAGCGCCGCCACGGACACTAGTTCTGCGCAGTTCTTATCGCCTCACCTGGTCCTCGCGACTCCAACCTATATTGCCGCTTCGCTTCTGAAGCAGCTCGCTCCCGAGGCCAGCAACGCTCTTTCTCAAATTGAATACGCTCCCGTCGCTGTCGTCTCCCTCGGTTATCGCCACGCCGATGTTTCGCACTCACTCGACGGTTTTGGCTTTCTCGCCCCTCGCAATGCCGGAATTCGCATCCTGGGAACCGTGTGGAATTCCTCCCTCTTTCCCAATCGCGCGCCACAAGATCGCGTCCTGCTCACGAGTTTTCTCGGCGGTGCCACTGATCCAGACGCCGCATCGCTCTCTGATTCCGCCCTCGTTGCACTAGCCCACCGTGAACTCATTCCCACCCTGGGCCTTAAATCCCAACCCGTCGCTTCGCATATCACCGCTTACGAACGGGCCATCCCCCAATACAACCTCGGCCATCTTGACCGCCTCGCCGCGATCCAATCAGAACTTGCTCAAATCCCTGGCCTGCATCTCACTGGAAATTACCTTCGCGGACCTTCGATTGGGGCATGCATCGAACAGGCCCAGGCAGTTGCCGAATCCATTCGAATACGCTAAAAAAGATGGACTTCCCGGCAAGCATCCGCGGCTCATCCGCTGCGCTTGAAGCTACGTACTAGCAGTAGGAGACGAAGAAGAGCCTGTGTTCCTGGCACTCCTGACAGGTTTGGAGTCTAGCGAAGTGTCGCCTGACGCGACGCTGGTCAATAGTATTCTTCGGCAGGACGTGAACGCTTTCGAACAGCTTTACGACCGCCACTCGCGCATAGTTTACTCCCTGGTGCTACGAATATTGCAGCAGGCGGCGACGGCGGAAGAGGTCGTTCAGGACGTTTTCCTGCAGCTCTGGCGCAACGCCGCTGCATACGATTCTGATCGCGGTCCGTTCGTTCCCTGGCTGTTGACGCTCGCCCGCAACCGAGCACTCGATCATCTTCGCCTCAAAAGCGAGCGCCAGCGCCGCCGCGAAGATCAGACTGACGAACTCCCGCCGGTCGCATCGGCTCCCGAATACGAAAAGGAACTCGACGAACGACGCAGGGTTGAGCGAGTGCGCTCCCTAATGGGCAGCTTACAACCACAACAAAAACGAGCCATTGAGCTTGCCTACTTTGAAGGCTTGAGCCACACGGAAATTGCGGAAAAGTTGAAAGAGCCCCTCGGCACCGTAAAAAGCTGGATTCGCAACGGACTTTTGCGTTTGAAGGAAGGATTGCAAACGGCATCTTGAGCAGCGACGTGAACACTGATATGGCGAATGGTGACCAATTTCGCGAGTTGATTGAAGCGTACGCCCTCGGTGCGCTCGACCCGCCTGAGCGCGCTTCGCTGGAAGCACATCTCGCCGCGGGTTGCGCCGATTGCACCAAAGCACTCGACGAGGCCCGCTGGCTCGTCAGCCAACTCGCTTTTCTTGCGCCTGACGCACAGCCTTCGGACATGCTTCGCGGCCGCTTGTTACAAACGGTTCGCGTGGAAGCGCGCACGGCAAAATCCGCCAAGCCCACGGGCGCCATTCCCTTTTGGATGTGGGGAGCTGTCGCAGCACTTCTGCTCTTCACCGTTTACATGTCTTGGGAAACAATCCAGGTCAAGAAGACGATCGAAGCGTCCAACGAGCAGGCCAAGCAGGAAATCGCGAAACGCCACGAACTTGAAGAAAAACTCGCGCTAGCACAACGCCAAGCCATTATTCTTACCGACCCGCGCTCGGTCAAAATTCCCATGGCCACCGGCAGCAAAGACATGCCAAAACTCGAAGCCATGTGGCACGCAAAACTCGGCATCGTCGTGATGGGTCAGAGTGTTCCCATGCCGTCTGGCAATCGCACGCTGCAATTGTGGCTGATTCCAAAAACGCCGGGAGCAAAGCCAATGCCTTCGATGATGGTGCGTCCCGACGCCGACGGAAAGTTCATGCTACTAGTCGCCAATCCACCCGACGCAATGGAATCCACCAAAGCCCTCGCCATCACCGAAGAACCAGCAGGCGGTAGCCAAGCCCCCACCACCAAACCCATCTGGGTCGGCGCCGTTGGCTAGCTTTACTGGAGTGTGTTAGGCGCTAAGGGTTTGTCGAAAGACAAGTAAGGATTCCTCTTGCGGTCATTCTAGTTTCGATTGGCTTTGGGCAGGGAGTTACGTCGATGCGAGCTCCGGCAACTGGGGTCATATCCTGTAATAAACTGTAGTCTTCAACTGCGTAGAGATTCTCAGAGCCATCGCCAGCTAAACCAAAGACATAGATGCCTTCGTATCCTTGCAGGTCAAAGCGAACATGGAACGGTTTCTTGTTCATAAGCGCGTTCAGTGCGCATTCAGACGCAGGCGTCGCGTCTTGGTTGACAGCCGTCCGGCCGCAGTCTACGGGGATCCTTACTCCATTGCCTGCAAGAATTGCGAGTCGCCGATCGAGTTCAGCACGATCCTTTTCTGGCCACAGGACAGGGTATAAGTATCTATCGCCCGCCAAATGGATTCTGCTTCCACGATAACTTGTGTATTGCAATTCAGACTTTGTGGCCGCTCGCCCATCTTTATTCAGAATGAATAGGCTGTCGTTCAGCAATACCCCATTTATGTCCCTGACCGTACACCTGTTGGCGTTCAGCTCTGTATCTACCAAGCATTCTATGAATGAATTATCCACTTGAACTGCTGACGCTGGAACGCTTGCAGGACGGGGTGGAATGGAATGTCCACAACCGATTACGCACAAAGGAATAACTAGAAGGCAGTACTTCAACATCGTTGGATTTCCTATCGTGGCCGCCATCGATACGATTTTTGAGTATACAACCAGCTATTCTTCCCGCTTCCGCTTCTTAAACCGCATCGCCAGCCGATACTTCCTTCTCTCCCCAGCTTCCTTCCACCGCCGCTTCTCCTCCGCTGTCTTCACAATCAACGGCGGGACAGCCTTCGGTGTTTTCGAAAACTCATCCAGCGCCACAAACGTCACATACGCCGTCGTCGTATGTTTCCGCTCGCCCGTCAACGCATTTTCCGAATAAACCTTTACGCCCACTTCCATCGACGTGTTAAACACACGATTCACCTGCGACATGAGAATGACAAACTCGCCAAGATTCACCGGATTGCGGAAATCAATGTAGTCCACCGATGCCGTCACCACATAACTGTTCGAATGCCGGCTCGCCGCCATTGCCGCCACTACGTCCACCAGATGCATCACGTGGCCGCCCAGCAGTTTCCCAAGCAGATTCGTCTCGGCAGGCAAAACCACCTCCGCCATTTCCGAACGCGACGCACTCACCGCCTTTCCCTTCAACGTTTCGCCTTCCGCGCTCATTTTCTTGTTTGCACTTTTTTTCGACATGCGTCCTCAATCCGGTTGTAGGCCAGTCTGCGTTTCATTGATCGTGACAAAAGAAGTTGAAATGCAAACTGACCGTCTTCGCCATATGGGTAGTGGGGCAGTTTGAACTTTTCAGTTCGTGACACAATGGGTCAAAAGTTCAAGCTGACCCGTTGCCGCCAAAGGCACGATTTTGGCGCCATCTCATCCCCCGCTATAATACGGACTCAACCATGACCGAACAAAAGAAAACCCGTCGCCAATTGCTTGAAGAGTTCGTCGCTAAAGAACCCAACGACGCCTTCTCTCGCTACGGCCTCGCGCTCGACTGCGTCAACTCCGGCGATGCCGCTGGCGCCGACCTCCATTTCCGCGAACTCCTCCAGCGCAACATCGAATACGTCCCCGGCTATCTCATGTACGCCCAATTCCTCGTCAAACAGTCCCGAACAGACGAAGCCCGTGCCGTTCTCAATACCGGGATTACCGTCGCATCCCAAAAAGGCGACGCTCACGCCCGTTCCGAAATGGAATCCCTCTTCTCCGAACTCTCTTAGAAACACCTCTTCGCCCGTTCTGTTAATATCATCTTGTTGCAATCCATGCGGCCCGATCGCATTCCGTTGTTCCCCCTGAACGTCGTTCTTCTCCCCGGCGCTGACCTCCCCTTGCACATTTTTGAGCCGCGCTACCGCAAAATGGTCCGCGATTGTCTCGACCACAAATCCGAATTCGGCATGCTCCTGGCGTTGAACGACGGCGTCGCAGGTACTGGCTGTACCGCGGAAATTCTGGAAGTTGTAAAGACTTACGACGACGGCCGCATGGACATTCTCACCGTCGGCCGCGCGCCGTTCCGCGTCGTCGAGCTTTTCACCCAAAACCCGCTTCTTGAAGGCAACGTGGATTATCTTGACGACCGCCTTGCCGCAACCGACCTGCAGATTCGCAAGCCCCTCACCGAACTCTACGAGGCGTGCCACACGTTAATCTACGGCGATTACCCGCGTGATTCTGCCGTCGATCCCGAAGGAGACGACCATCTCTCCTACACCGTCGCCTCCAAATTGCCGATGGACTTGCTGTGGAAACAGCGCATCCTCGAGCTCCGCACCGAAGCCGAGCGCCAGGAGCGCCTCCTCGCGTACCTTCGCGACTGGGCGCCGCATCTACAGAAAGTAGAGTCCTTACAACGCCGCGCCGCCGGAAATGGAAGTGGTTTGAATTGAGTTTCGTGCAGGACCTCCTGCACTGGGGGCTACATGACCACAGCAACTTCGTCGCATTCGCCGTCTTCCCACCCGCGCCCAAAAACGCTTGGCGAATTGCGCCACGTGCCGGATTTTGACGCCCGCTCGCTCCAACGCTCCGTGAAAGACGAACTTCGCGGCAATCTTCTTCGCTCCATCGAGCGAAACGAGACACTCTTTCCCGGCGTCCACGGCTATGACGACACCGTCGTCCCTCAAATCGTCAACGCTCTGCTTTCGCGCCACAATTTCATCTTGCTCGGCCTGCGCGGCCAGGCGAAAAGCCGCATCCTGCGCGGTCTGGTTGGATTGCTTGATCCGGAAATCCCGGTTGTCGCCGGCTGCGAAATCAACGATGACCCGTTCCACCCCATCTGTCGCGCCTGCAAAGATCGCCTCGCCGCCGACGGTGACAATACTCCCATCAACTGGATGCCTCGCGACCTTCGCTACGTCGAAAAACTGGCCACGCCGGACGTCACCATTGCGGACATCATCGGTGACGTTGATCCCATTCGCGCTGCTCGCGGCGGCCGCGATCTCTCCGATGAGTTGACGATTCACTACGGCTTGCTGCCGCGCGCCAATCGCGGCATCTTCGCCATTAACGAACTGCCGGATCTCGCCGGAAAAATTCAGGTTGGTCTCTTCAACGTCATGCAGGAAGGCGACGTCCAAATTAAGGGCTACCCGCTCCGCCTTCCCCTCGACGTATTGCTCGTCTTCTCCGCCAACCCTGAAGACTACACCGCACGCGGGAAAATTATCACGCCATTGAAAGACCGCATCGGTGCCGAAATTCGCACGCATTATCCCGCCAGCGTCGAAGAAGGCATGGCCATCACGAATCAGGAAGCCTGGACGCGCCGCAACTCTGCGATTCAAGTGGAAATTCCCCAATACTTGCGCCAACTGGTGGAAGAGATTGCTTTCCAAGCACGGGATGACAAGCGCGTGGACAAGCGCTCCGGCGTCAGCCAGCGCCTGCCGATCACGGTTCTCGAAAGTATTGTCAGTAATGCCGAACAACGCGCCGCTCGCACGCGTGAAAAATGCGCTGCCGCGCGCGTCGCTGATTTGTACGCTGCCTTACCCGCCATCACCGGCAAACTCGAACTCGAATACGAAGGCGAACTAAAGGGCGCCGAAACCATCGCGCGCGAACTCATCCGCACGGCAATTGGCCGCGTCTTCACCAAGCATTTTAGCGACGTAAATTTTCAACCCGTCATCCAATGGTTCGAGCTCGGAGGCGAATTAAAAATCGCCGAGCTAGCGAGCACCGAAGACCGTTACCAGCAACTTGCCAATATTAAGGATTTGCTTGCACAAGTCGGACGGCTTGGCGTAACCGACACAAAAAATCACGCCGCTGCGTCCGCCGCTGCGGAAATGATTCTCGAAGGTCTTTGGGCTCATCGCCGCATTGGCCGCAGCGAAGAGCGTGGGTTCTACGCCGAAAAACCAAAACAACCCGACCCGCGCGAAAATCCGCCCCGCGCCCCGCGCCGTGGCTACAATTAATATGCGCACGTACCCTCCAGTCTGTCATCCCGACCGGAATGGCCCGGTTCTTTCTTGCGCACGATTTTTGCGCGCCGGGTCATGGAGTGGAGGGATCCTGGCAACACCTCAGCCCCCTCAAGGTCATCTGAATCGAGTGACCCCATGAAATTCACCAAATTCTCCAAATACACCGGCGAACCCGCCGACTCCATCGATCTCGAAGAACTCGTCAAGCGACTCGGCGATTTCTTTCTGCAAAGTGGTTTCGAATCGCAATTTTTCGGCGTCAACGAATTCGATCCCGAGCGTTCTATGGAAGCCCTCAGAGAGGCCATTCTCCGCGCTCTGCAAGAAGGTGACCTCTTTGACGAAAATAGCCTCACCAAAGAGATGCGTGAGATGCTTCAACGTTCCGACGCTTCCAACAACGAAGAAATCCGCGACCTCATCGACAAATTAATCGAGCGCATGGCGCAGGAAGGCTTCATCAATCCGCAGCAACCGCCGCAAATTACGCCGCCGAATCAAGCCACAGCGCGCGGCAGTGTCGGTCAGCCGATGGACCGTAATCAATCTCAGGTCCGCTTCGAAATCACGGACAAAACCATCGACTTCCTCGGCTTCAAAACGCTCCAGGATCTCCTCGGCTCGCTCGGCCGCAGCAGCTTCGGCCGGCACGACACGCGCGATCTCGCCACCGGCATCGAATCCAGCGGAGTCTCTCGCCCCTACGAATTTGGCGACACGCTCAATCTTGACGTCAGCGAAACGCTCTTCAACGCCGTCCGCCGCGACGGCGCCAAAGTTCCCGTCGAAATTCAGTACAAAGATTTAATGGTCCACCAGTGCGAGTATCACTCTTCCTGCGCCACCGTCGTTCTCCTCGACTGTAGCCACAGTATGATTCTCTACGGCGAAGACCGCTTCACTCCGGCCAAACGCGTAGCCATGGCGCTCTCACATCTCATCCGCACGCAGTATCCCGGTGACACGCTCAATCTCGTTCTCTTTCACGATTCCGCCGAAGAAGTTCCGCTCAGCGAACTCGCCCGCGTTCAAGTCGGTCCGTTTTACACCAACACGCGCGAAGGCTTGCGTATCGCCCAACGCATCCTTCTTCGCCAGCGCAAAGACATGCGCCAAATCGTTATGATCACCGACGGCAAACCTTCCGCCCTCACGCTCGAAGACGGCCGCATCTACAAAAACGCCTTCGGCCTCGATCCCTTCGTCGTCGGCGAAACGCTCGAAGAAGTCAACAAATGCAAACGCGCCGGCATCATGATCAACACCTTCATGCTCGCCAGCGACTATTCCCTCGTCAATTTCGTCCAGAAAATCACGCAAATGTGCAAAGGCAAAGCCTACTTCACCACTCCCTACAACCTCGGCCAGTATCTCCTCATGGACTACATGTCCCGTAAAACCCGCACCATCCACTAGGCCACGGCTCTCTGCTAGACTATGCGCCCATGAAAACGTTCATCCTTCGAACTCTTTGCGCTGTGCTGTTTGCAGCATCTCTCGCAACCGCCCAGGACGTAATCCCTCTCTACCAAGGCACGCCTCCCGGCTCTACGCCAGAAACCTATCCCGAAAAAGAGTATTTCTCAAAAATCTGGAACACCGAAGTCATCGCAAACGTCACCAAGCCGAGCCTGACAGTTTTCAAGCCCGCCCCCGAACTGAAAAACGGCACCGCCATCGTCATCGCCCCGGGCGGCGGTTTTATGGCCCTCTCCATCAACAGCGAAGGCAACGATGTGGCTAAATATCTCGCCGCAAAAGGCGTCACTGCCTTCGTTCTGAAATACCGCCTCGCCCACACCGGCGAAGACGCGACCCAGGAATTTACTCAGATGATTGCCGACCGTCAGAAATTTGGAGAGTTCGTCGGCAAGATCATTCCCCTTTCCATCGCAGACGGCTTGGCCGCAGTCACCTATGTCCGCCAGCACGCCTCCGAATGGGGCATTGCTCCCGACCGCGTTGGCATTATCGGATTCTCCGCCGGCGGAACAGTCGCCGCCGGTGTCGCCTATCGTTACGCACCCGAAGGCCGGCCCGCATTCGTCGCTCCTATCTACGCCGCCGCAGGCAGACTCAAAGACGCAGCCGTCCCCGCCGACGCGCCGCCCATGTTTATCGCAGCTGCCACCGACGATCAACTCGGCCTCGCTCCGGACAGCGTTGCGCTCTACGAAAAATGGCGCGAAGCCCAAAAATCCGTCGAGCTCCACATGTATGCGAAGGGCGGCCACGGCTTCGGCATGCACCAGCACAACATCCCCACCGATCACTGGATCGACCGCTTCGCCGACTGGCTTGACCTCCAAGGCTTCCTGAAAAAGTGACTACCGTGCGACCTTCGGCTCTCGTCGCCGTTTTATTCACGGCCTTCACCGCGCAATGCATCTCCGCGCAACAACCACTCCCTCAAAAAGAACTCCTGCTTTCCCAAAAACTTGACGCCACCATCCAATCCGAATCTCGCAATCTCGACGGCGTCCTCGGCGTCTACCTGCTGGACCTAACTACCGACCACACCATCACCCTAAACTCCGACGAACTCTTCCCCACCGCAAGCACCATCAAAATCGCTATCCTCGCCGAACTCTTCCACCAAGCCCAACTCGGCAAACTAAATCTCAACGATCCCTACGTCCTCCAATCCTCAGACCTCGTCGGTGGCAGCGGCATCGCCGCCGCTCTCACTCCCGGCGTAACAAAACTCACTCTTCGCGATGTTGCGGCCCTGATGACCTCCGTCTCCGACAACTCCATGACCAATGTCATCATCAACCGCATCGGAGTGGACAACGTCAACGCGCTCCTCGATTCCCTCGGCCTCACTCACACCCGCCTTCGTCGCAAAATGATGGACATCAAAGCCGCCGCCGAAGGCCGCGAAAATGTTGCAACACCCCACGAAATCTCTCTTCTGCTGGAAGCGCTCTACAAAGGAAAAGTTCTCAACAAACAGTTCACCGAAGATTTTTTCAATCTTTTATCCGTCCACAAGGAAAGTTACATCCCGCGCTATCTTCCCGAAGATCTCCGCATCGCCAACAAACCCGGCGAACTCGAAGGTGTCCGCAACGATTGCGGCCTCGTCTTCACCGGCAAGCGCCCCTATATTCTCTGCGCCATGTCCACCTACGTCCGCCGCGAACAAGAAGCCGGCGACGCCATTGCCCGCATTTCCCTCGCTGCCTACCAACTCTTCGACCGCCTCGACCGCAGCTCCAACCTCGGCCGCGTCGTCTCTTCCCACGACTCCTCTCCTCCGTAATCTCTTTTTCCGGCTAAAATACTCCTCGCCCATCTGCCCTCGGAAAGGCGCTCATGTTCGGCGCATCAAAACTCCCACACGTCGCGGCTGTGTGCCTGTTCATCTTGACTATCTCCGCCGCTCAATCACCTGAAAATCAACAACCAGCGCCACAGCAATCCACCGCCCCTCCGCCTGCTTCGGATTCTTCGCAACAAGACTCTTCCTCTCCACCGGCTTGGTACCGCCCATCCAAATACAATCCAAGGAAACTCATCAAGCGTGACGGCAAATCCGCCAACGACCAACTCACCTCAGACGAAACTCTCGAGCGCCGCCTTACCAGCCAACTCCAAGCCCATGGCGTTCTTGAAAAAGACGCCAATCTCCAGGACAAATGTTCCACCTTCAAATCTCTGCAAACCTGCCTCGCCGCAATCCGCGCCGGCAAATCCCTCCCAATCGAATTCGCCTGCCTCAAATGGGATGTCACCGGTGTCAAGCCCGCGAACGTCTCCGACGCTTGCGCCGGTCCTTCCGATCGCAAGGATATGTCCTTCCGCGATTCCGTCTCGCTCCTCAAACCCGACGCCGACGCAAGGGAGGAAGCCGCCAAAGCACTCAAATCCGCACACGACGACATCAAGGACGCGGGTTCCTGACCGCCCGGAATTCCGGTAAAATTGGATTGTGTATTTCCTACAACGACTTTCGCACTTCTTCGGAGCCAAGGAACGCATGACCCATATCGTTGCCGGCAACCTCGCACCAAACTTTTCTCTCAAATCTCTCGACGGCAAGGAATTCTCCCTCTCCGCCGCACTTCAAAAAGGGCCAACACTACTCGCCTTCTTCAAAATCGGCTGCCCCGTCTGCCAGTTCACTTTTCCGTTTCTCGAACGCCTCCATCAACGCTACAACTCTCCGAACTTCACGATCGTCGGAATTTCGCAAAACGGTCCCGAAAAAACCATCAAGTTCAATCAAGAGTACGGTGTCACCTTCCCCGTCCTTCTCGACCCCGAGGAAAAAGGCTACGTCGTCTCCAACGCCTACGGTCTGACTATGGTCCCCACGATCATCCTCGTGGACTCCGACGGAACCGTTCTCGTCAGCTCTATGGGTTTCGTCAAAGCCGACATCGAAAACATCGCTGCGCGACTCGCCAATCGCAACAAACTTGAAAAAACTCCTCTTTTCCTCAAAACCGAATCCGTCCCCGCCATCAAACCCGGTTGAGGTTCCAAAAACTAGGTCCGGTCGGACCTAACGCCACCCAAATCCAAAATGTAGGGGCAGGATTCCAGCCCGCCCAAGCTCTTCTACGCGACACCTGTATCTCTGCGTTAAAAAGCATTCGCATCAATCCACCTTCAGTTATCACAAAACAGTTTTGGTCAGCTGGACCAAATCCGTTCCTTCGCTCAATTGTTTCGAATCAAAATTCGTCCTACGCTTTTCTATGAGCATTCGATCGACATCGTTTCACGCGCCCCTACCCACGCCGCGATCTCTCGCTCGCTTTCTTTCAACTTTGCCCCCCAAACTTCTAACTCATTTCTTTTCACTCTCATGCAAAAGCCTCGTCCCGCAACTCATTTCTTTTGATACTCATGCAAAACCCCCGGGGTGGCATACCCCAATTCGGACTCTTTTGCTTTTTCTTGAGCTCTTTTGCCACAACCGACAAGCCATGTTCTTTCCCTTCAATACTTTGTGCACTCCTGCTCAAAACACCGGAGTGTCCCCCTTTGTGTTACTCATCCTTCCTGCTCTTCCTTCCAATTCTTTTTGTGCTTTTCCGGCTTCTGTCGTTTGTCCGGAATCACACGCGTTCCAGAAGGAGCCAGCCCCGTCTTCCTCGCACGCCTCCGCGCCTCCACTCCCGCATCCAACTTTTTCTTTCGCATGCCGCGCCCCCTCATTTACATTCCGTCCACAAAACGCAACTATATTGCTCCTATGCCACGACTCACTGAAATTTTTCCGTTCTCTCTGGCCCTGTCTCTCGTTCTCTGCGGCATTCCCACACGCGCCCAACAACCGCCGGTTAATCTCCCCAACGGCAGAATTCTCGCCGAGGTCCCCGGCCATCCGCACCCTATCAACAATCTTCCCACCGCCGCGGCGCTTTCTCCCGATGCAAAATTCGCCGTCTTTCTTCACAGCGGCTATGGCTCTTACACCTCCGGCGAAAAGCAATCCCTCACCGTCCTCAATCTTGAAACCAACGATCTGACCGACTTTCCGGATGATCGCCTTGGCCACGACGCCCATCAATCCTATTTTCTCGGCTTGGCCTTCAGCCTCGACGGCCACCATCTTTACGCCTCCATGGCATCGCTCACCGATCCGCTCGGAAAGAATCCCGGCGACACAGGCAATGGCATCGCCGTATACAAGTTTGAAAACGGTCGCGTCGCTCCCGAAAAATTCCTTCCACTCGTGCCGCGCACAAGAATTCCCGCCGGTAAACTCCGCCGCAAGGAATTCGATGACGTTACCTACCCCGCTGGACTTAGCGTCGCAAACGTCGCCGGAGTCGAAAGCATTCTCGTCGCATGCAACAATTCCGACGAAGCAATTCTGCTCAACGCCGCTGACGGGAAAATCATCCGTCGTTTCGATCTCTCCACCTACAAACGCATCCCCGCCTCGCTTCCCTACACCACGGTCATGACTCGCGATGGCAAGCGCGCCTTCGTCTCTCTCTGGAACGCCAGTTCCATCGCCGAACTCGATCTCGTTTCCGGCCGCGTCGTCAAAATTCTTCCCATCGAAAAACCATCGGCCGCCCTTGCAGGCGGTTCGCATCCCACCGCTCTTCTTCTCAATCATGACGACTCTACTCTCTACGTTGCGCTCACCAATCGAGACAAAATCGTCGCCCTCGACACGCATGACCTCAAAAAGCAGACTGTCTTTTTCACCAAACCGCTGCGTCAAACCTACGGTGGCAGTGATCCACAATCTCTTTCTCTTTCAACCGATGAGAAATTCCTGTTCTCCGCAAACGCAATCTCGGATTCTGTTTCCGTTATCAATCTCGCCGGAGAATCTGAATCCGGCTTCATTCCAACCGAGTGGTATCCCACCGTCGTCCTCGCCACTCCGGCGCAACTCCTAATCGCCACAGCAAAAGGCCGCAGCTCCGGACCCAATCCCAAGCCAATCAAGAAAAACGCAGACGGTTCCCCCGATTATCCGTATACGCCCGCAGTCATTCATGGCTCGCTTGCACAAATTCCTCTCGCCGACCTCCCTGCAAAGCTCGGCGACTACACAAAGCAAACTCTCGCCGCCAATTCCCTTCGCGGCAACGCGGACAAAATCCAATTCGTCGCAGGCGAAAACAAAATCCGCCACGTCATCTACATCATCCGGGAAAACCGCACCTATGATCAGGTCTTCGGTGACCTTGCTCACGCCGACGGCGATCCCTCACTCACCATGTACGGCGAAGACATCACGCCCAACCAGCACAAGCTCGCCAGACAATTCGGCATCCTCGACAATTTCTACGACAGTGGCGACGTCTCCGGTGACGGCCACGTCTGGTCCACCTCCGCTTCCGTATCCGATTACGTCGCGAAAACCTGGCCCATCGGCTATCGCAGCGCTGAACACACTTACGATTCCGAAGGCACACTCCTTAACGGAATCTCCGCCGACGATAATCTCCCCGACGCCGGTGAACCGACCGGAGGCTACCTTTGGAAGAATTTCGCCACGCACGGCGTCACCTATCGCCACTACGGCGAATACATCGTCACAAAATGGTGCAACGCCGCGCCCGAAAACAAGAAGCCAACGTGGGGACCGCCAAAAGTTGCAGGAGTCGTCTGCAATCGGACCGTCATCAAAAAAGGCGAGCCGCTCGAGAAAAATGTCGGCGAACCGAAAGGCAGTCCTAGCCCCTATCCCTGGGAGATTCCCGTCATCGCAAAAAATATCGCCGCGGAATCTGAACTCCGCGGCCACTTCGATCCACTCTTCCCTGATTTTGAAGTCACCTATCCCGATCAACTCCGCGCCGATGAGTTTCTGAACGAATTCAATCAGTTCGTAGCCGCAAGAAATGCCGGCAAAGACACCATGCCTCAATTCATCCTGTTGCGCTTGCCAAACGATCACACCGCCGGCCTAACCAAAAATCAGCCGCGCCCCGCAGCCAGCGTGGCCGACAACGATCTCGCCATCGGCCGCGTCATCGACGCGCTCTCGCACAGCCCTTACTGGGACGACACCGCCGTCCTCGTCCTCGAAGACGACGCGCAAGATGGCCCCGACCACATCGATTCGCACCGTAGCATCGCCCTCGTGATTAGCAAATATTCCCCGCTCCCGCAAACCCACGAATCCAACACGATTCCCTTCGTCGACCATACTTTCTACACCACCATCAACATGGTCCGCACCATCGAGTCACTCCTCGGCGTTCCGCCCATGAACAGCAATGACGCGCGAGCCGCCGCCATGACTCCGCTCTTCAGCGGCCCGGGCACACAACCGCCCTTCGTCGCCGACTACAGGAATCGCGACAACGGGCTAATCTATGAAATGAACACGAAAGATTGGAAAGAAGGAGCGAATCTTGATTTCAAACACGCCGACGCGGTAGACACCGCGCTGCTCAACAAACTTCTCTGGCAAGACCGCATGGGCGACACGCCCATGCCTGCACCTCAGCACAACGTCTTTCCGCCGGAACCTGCATCTTCAGGAGAAAAATCCAAACGCCCGGCCAAACGCTACGATCCAGACTGACTCGTCAGAAACTGAATGTCGCTTGCAAATCAATTCGCCGGTTATAGGAGCTCGAGCCGAACGGCCCGCCCGCTAGAGCATTGCTCTCTCCGAAAATTGGAGAGCTGATCACGCCAACGGGATTAGCAGCGTTCACCTTGTTAAAAATATTTCGCGCGGCGATAGCAAATGTCAGGCTGTATTTCTGGCCGGAACTGTCTCCGCCAAATGGCCCGCCCCGCCCGCCGCCTCCGCCGCCACGGCCCCCTCCTCCTGGACCACGCCCAAACGTTCCGCCGCCTCCACCACCTCCGGCGCCGGCATTGCTCGCTGTTTCGTTTTTCTTTCCAAAGCCAAACGTTTTGCTCAAACGCAAATTCAGCGAAAACCGCGCAGGCCCTGTTCCGCAATTGATCGGCACCAGCGTGTCCGGGTTCGACTCATCGCAATTGAAATTCACGTTGTTCGCAATTTTTGCCGTCGCGAGTGCGGTCTGCAATTGCGCGAAGGTCGGCCGGTCGTTGTAAATCGAATCGCCGTTTAAATCTTGGCCGAGCGTCACATTGAAAGGGGAACCTGAACTCGCAATCAAAAACGGGCTCAAGCGAAATTGATACGGCATCGAAATGCTGCCGCCCAGGAAAATTCTGTCGCGCACATCAAACGCTGCGCGCCCGTAATCCTGTGCGACATTGAATTGATTCGTCGGGAAGCTCGACACTCCGCCCGTATCGCTATTCGCATAGCTCAACGAGTAGTAGCCGAAGAGCGAAACTTTCTGCCCGATGCGAACGCTGCCATTCACAATCATCTGGTTTTGTTTGAAAATTCCCGCGCCTTCGTACTGATAAATGTTGTCCAGATTTCCGAACGGTCGTTCCGCAACGTCCTTAGGATCAAACGTCGGCCCCACCGGCGCATTGATGTTTCGCGTCAGCAAGCTGTGCACGCCGCGAGAATTCAAATACGTCACCGCGATGTTCGCCGATTTTGAGAGTTGCCGCTCCAGCGTCACGCCACCTTGCATGGTATACGGCGTTTTCAGATTCGAGTCCACTTGATAAATCGTCGGCGAATTTGTGGAGGCCGCGAGTTCTGCTGCCGTCGGCAAGTTCGGGAAAAAATCTGGATTCGTAACCAAAAACTGCTGCTGTGTGGTTCCATTCAAACGCTGTGCCTGCACAAGCTGAGACTGGTTAAACCGGTCGTAGAAGATTCCCCAGCCGGCGCGCAATACGGTTTTTGGCTGGCCCTTCGACCCAGGATCGATGCCCCAGGCAAGACCGATGCGCGGCGCGACTTTCGCGGCGTTATTGATCTGATTTTGCGTTTCGATGCGAGTGCCGTACGTAAAAGAAATGTTCGGCTTAATTTTCCATTCGTCCTGCGCGTAGAGTCCCAAATCCCAATAAGTGTTTTCCGTCGCTGCCTGACCGGTCGTGATCGAAAACTGTGTCGGCCCTAATCCCGTCGTAGCGCGCACTTGCGCCGCCGTCATCCCGTTGGCGATTCCCTGCTGCACCTTCTGATAAATCTGCAATCCGGTGAACGTTGTGCACGTTGGCCCCGCCGTTTTTGGGTCGCAGTCAAAAGGTGTAGCCGCGCCAAATGTGAATCCGCCATTGAAACCGGCATTTTCTGAGAGAACATCTTTCGTCGCGCGCAAACGGCCGCCAAGTTTCAGAAAATGTTTTCCGAAAATCATCGAAGTATAGTTCTGCACCTCGAACTGGTCTTGTATCTCGTCGGTATTGCCTCCGCTGCTTCCGCCACTGGTGAACGCACCGTTCACATTTACCGTAGGAGTAAAATTCTGCGGAGTCACACGATTCTCATCCCGCACAAAGCGAAATCGCGTTTCGTTGATCACTTTTGCGTTGATGATCTGCGTGTCCGTCGCCTGAATCTGATGCTCAGTGTCAAAATTGTTCGTGGCAAGGGAAGGCAAACTGAAAAGCCCTATTCCGTCGTTTTGTTCGTTGTTGCGTTCGTATTGATAGCGCAAGGTGAGCGTATTGTTCTGCGTCATCTGATAATCCAGGCGCGGACTAAACTCCGTACGAGTCCGCGGATTTGGAACCGAATCCGTAAACTGAATCGGGTTCAAGTTCGCGTCGAGCGCCGGAGTATTGATTACGGAAAGCTCGTTGATGTTTCGGCGGCTGAAATCCAGGAAGAAAGAGGCTTTTTTGCTGAGCGGTCCGCCGAAGTTGGCGCTGTAAAACTGTGAATCGTAACCCGGTTCTGGCCCCGTTCCCTGGAATGGATTGCGTGCGTTGAATCCCGCGGTGTTTCCGTTAATTAGAAATTGACCGTGGTATTTGTCCGTTCCGGGTTTGGTGAAGACTTCAATACGGCCGAATCCTAGATGGTCATATTCCGCGGAAAAGGGATTCTGATTGATGCGAATTTCACGGATTGAGGACTTCGGCGGAAGCTGCCCGCCGGTAAATCCATCAATATAAATTTGTCCGCCATTCGGACCAGCCGATGGCCCCGCGAGCGCTTGCAGTTCACTTTGTAAATCATCCGGATCGTCAGAGAGCGCATCCAGATCCTTGCCCTTCAACACGACCGAGCTCGCGTTGCTGGAGGCAGTCACATCGAGCTGTGTTCCTTCATCTTGAACTTCCACTTTTTCGTTCTGCGTAGCAATTTCCAGCGGTATATTCACGCTGATCGGCTTGCCGACTTCAATCGTGACTCCCTCTTTTACATAAGGCTGAAATCCCTTCGCGACTGCGCGTAACGTATAGGTCCCAGGCGGCAGCGTCTTGAACTCGTACATGCCGTTTTGATTGGTCCGAGAATTCACCGGCTGGCCAGTTACCGGAGCCGCGATCACGCGTGCGTTCGGCACAGCCGCGCCTGACGGGTCAGTGACCAATCCTGTCAATGCGCTCGACGCATCCTGCGCGCGCAATCCACACGCTATGGCAGCGCACAAAATCAACAAGCTACAAAAATATTTCGCGATTCGCCTGGTCACCAACTCCATGTACTCCCTTTCTCTTTGACGTTTTTGTTTGGATGCAGGTTTGATTCATCACGGCGTAGCGCCTTCGCCGCCACCGCCGCTACCAAGACTCCAGGGTGAAAGAATCATGTCCGGGGTCGCTTTGGAAGACGCCTGCAGGATTGGCTCAACTCCGCCCAGCAAAGTTATGACCGTGCTCGGACTGCTGCCCGAGCCTTCCGTGGCGACGATCATCAACGCGTCGCCTTTCGTGAGGTCGGAAATCGTGGCGGCTGGCATGCGGGCGATCATCTGTTGGAAATCGCCACGACCCTGTCCCCCACTTGCACCTGGACCAAATCCAGCGCCCGGTCCGCTGCCGCCGGGTCCCATCCCCGCTCCGTTACCGCCCTGAGCGCCTGCTTGCGCAGTTTTGGGAGCGGAGGAAGCCCCGGTAGCACCATTCGATCCGGCGGCTCCCCCGGCAGGGGTGCCTTTGAGTCTCGCTGCGATCGCTTGTGCGACAAATGGCTGCAGCTTGCGCAGTTGCGAATCGCTGGTAACGTGCAGTGTGACCGGCTGTTTCGTAGCCAGATCCGTCACCGTAATCATTCCCGATGCGTTATCGGCGCTAACAAGAATTCCCGCAATGCTGCGAAAAGTTCCCGAAACGATTTCGTCGGCGGCGATTTCCGTACCGTCCGAATTCTTTTGTCCGCGCGCACGCAATTGATCGCCGGCTTTGATGTCGCTCAAGGGCGCGGGATTTGCATCATCGAATTTGATTGAGTTTGCCGAGTAGCGCCGCAATACGGTTTGCTTGGTCGTGTGGACTGATACTTCTTTTTGTGCCCCTTGCGCGTTCGTGGAAACGGCAATCGTCCCTGTTGCGGCGTCGATACTCTTCACCAAACCACCGACGCTGTGCTGCGCCCATTCGGCGCGTTCGTGCGCCTGTTTATCGGCAATGTCCGTCTGCTTCATCGCAATTACGGACGTTGCCTGAAATGACTTGCCATCGCTACCAGCTATGCCGCGCACAAGCACGCGGTCTCCCGTTTTCAAATCGGCAAGCGTAAGAGGTGTCGCTTCCTTCAAGTTTGTTTGTCCAGGCTTTAACTGAAGAAACTTCGTTGTGTCGGCAACGGTTACGGTCAGTTCGGCGCCTGCATCCGTTTTAAGCACAATGGACTGCCCGGAAATAGAAGTCACTGTCCCCAATGCCCGCGCTGCAGCGGGAGTGGAGGAGTTCTGCGATGCGGCTTCTTGGGCCGTCAGGCGGTCGGTGTAGGCGGAGGTCAGCAGCACTACGACGCCGCACAACTGTAGCCATGATTTGCAGCTCATTCTCAATTTCCTCAGTCTGACTTAGGCCTGATCCAAATGCGTGCGGGGCTGTCCTACGCGCAGGATGGCAGTCTGGAATTTAGACGCGCCGGAAATGCTAATTCGGTACAGTAGTACTTTGGCTCCTGAAAATGCCCAAAAGCAAGGTAAATGGTTATTTGTCAATACGTTGCGAGTGGTACGAATTTTTGTTCCATCGCGCAATAGTGGTCACGGAACACGACCGCCTTTCCCGCAAGAAATCATCGAAAATAAGAGAACAGCAAGAATGCAAGCGGTGGAAAGAGACGGAGCTGGTTATGGCGGAGACAACAGAAATTTCCGAAGTTGAATTGGAGCAGGAATCACGGGCGGTCGCGGACTCTTGCGCTTGTCACCAGTCGTCTTCCGAACCACGCTCTCTGAGATTTGCGGACACTATGCGCACTGAGACTCAAACAAACACAAGCGCGAAAGCTGCCGAAGCCGTGACGGCTATTGCGAATTCGCCTGCGCGCATTTACCTAACGGTTGGTCTGTACGGACTCCTGTTTTTCGGCGCTCTTTGGGCAAGCCTCAACTTACTGCACTGGTTCTGGCACCGGCTTCTCTAGTCGAGACCAAAGTAGGAATGCCAGGAGATCATGTGCTTTCGCTAGGCTTGAGCTTTGGGAGGTTGATATCCCACGCAAGTCCGAGTCGTCGCAACATCGAGATTCCATACCAATTCACATCTATCTCGTACCAGGCAAGGCCATGACGCGCTGATTGCGGCGCCGCGTGGTGGTTGTTGTGCCAACCTTCCCCGAAGGTAAGCATGGCAACCCAGAAGCTATTGGTTGACCTATCGTCGGTGGCGAATCGCCTTGATCCCCACATGTGCGTCGCGGAATTCACGAGCCACGTGGCGTGGAGACCGATGACCGTCCTGAAGAAGATGCCCCAAAGCAAGCTGGACAATCCACCAATTGCAAAAATCGTCAGAGCCAGGACAGCCAGAGGAACCCAGTGCCACTTGCTGATCCACGCCTGGAACTTGTCTTTGCGAAGTTCCGGAACAAACGGTAGAAGCTCGCTTGAGCTGCTGTGCATCGCCTTGCCTGTAATGATCCAGCCCATATGAGCCCACAAGCCGCCATCCCGCGGAGAATGAGGATCGCCTTCCTTGTCGGTATTCTGATGGTGAACGCGGTGCGTTGCGACCCAGGCGATTGGCCCTCCTTCGAGAGATAGGGTGCCGCACACGGTGAGGAAATACTCGACCCATTTCGAGGTTTTGTAGCTGCGGTGCGTTAGGAGACGGTGGTAGCCCATTCCGATGCCGAGACTTCCTGCGATACACCACAGCACGACTGCTACTGCAAAAGCTCTCCACGTGAAGAAAAAGAGCGCCGCGATGGCGGCGGCGTGAAACGCAACCATAAAAAAAGTGGTAATCCAATTGACGGGTTGGGAAAATGTTTTGTCGCGTTTGAAGATCTCTTCACTTTTACAATCCTTACTACTTGGAAGGCCAGGTTAGTGGACCGAAGCCGGCGTTCTCAGAATCGCGATCCGGTCATGCGGGCCCTCGGATAAAGGAGCCTGGCAAGGGGAGCGCCAACGTCTGAGGGGCATGGAAGGTTCTGGTCTTATCGTCTTTGGTTTGGTTAATCGCGGTCGGGATTGCGATGGCGCCAATACCAGTAGTTTCGCTGCGCTCTATAGTGCTGTCTGTTGTATTCACGATAGCGCCTGTGCTGCGCCGCGAGGTAGCGCCGGTAGGCGCGGTCTTCGCGATCATCCCAATTGTGGTAGTCACGATGGTCCCGATCATAAATGCGGACCTGGACGTTGCCGTCTTGAGGTTTGGGGCGGGCCATGATGGCGGTTGGTGCGGCCAAGGCGGCAACCAATAACAGCGAACTGACAAAGCGATTTAAAAGACGCACGATATGCTCCTCTATGCCCGAGATACTCAGATTCAGAGTCACGGTTGGCATGACTATGCGCTGCTACTGTCGCAATGTCTGTTCCATACAGCACGTATGTAAAAACAAAGTTCTCCGAACTTATTTCCTATTCCGCATTGCGAAATCTGACAAGCCCTGAACCTGCGCCGGAGAGTGGATTGCCGATGACATGAATGTGACCCATATCGCACAGTATCGAAAGCTTGAGCGTGAGAGGCTTGATGCTTCAGGCGAGAAGATAGCGGGAAACAGTGCGAAGTACAGGACTGAGGATCAAGACATTTCGCGCCTCGGCCGCAAGTAGTTCACGTGTTCAAAAATAATCCACTTTTTCTACGGCTCTCTTGGACCTTGAACAGAATATTGTCTGGCGGGTGGAGGATTTACAGGAAGAGCCGCTTACTCCGTATTGCGTTTCTGCTAGCAGCCATCCCGCTTGTGGTTGTCCTATGCGGAATCTTTTACATTAGCTACAACCGAACAGATTTGCCTGATTTGGAGCCGTTTATTCGCTTTGAGCCTCCCACCATGGGCCACATCTACGATGCGAATGGGCACCTGCTCATCGAACTGGGAAGGGAACGCCGCAAAATCATCCAATATAAGGACATTCCTGACGTTTTGCGGGAAGCGATCCTGTCGGCCGAGGATGAAAATTTTTTCTCGCATTCAGGTGTGGATTATTCTGTCTTTCCCCGTTTGCTAAGCAAGACAAACTTTCACGCCTTGAGAGGCCGTGCTGAGGGCTCAGAAGGAGAGAATGTCCCAAAGCACGCACTGGTATTTCCACAAGGTGGCTCGACGATCACACAACAGCTCGTCCGTGGTTTCTTCCTGCAAAAACTTACAAGCGCAAAAGGTAGCAATACACTGCAGCATGAGGGGCTCCTCCCGCACATTCTCGCGTTCGTTTTCGGCGTGCCGGGCACCAACAGATTCTTGTTGAAAGTGGAAGAAATGCGTCTCTCTTTGTGGATTGAAGGAGAGATGCGGAAGCGCTACGGATCCAAGCGGAGGGCAAAAGAAGAATTACTCGCGCGTTACGCCAGTCTCATCTACCTGGGAAATGGCCGCTATGGCTTCGCTGCGGCCTCGCAGTATTATTTCGGCATCCCGCTGGAATCGCTCACGGCCAACGACGCCGACAAGGCGGCGCTTCTAGCAGGCATCACGAAGTCGCCGGGCGAGTATGCCCCCGCGGTGGCAGACAATCAAAAGCCACTTCGCAGACGAAATCAGATCCTAGCCCTCATGGTTAAGAACGGTTTTCTTTCTGCCCGGACGGCTCAGCGTTGTCAGCAGACTCCGATTCGTCTGGCGGCTCATGTCAACGATTTGATAGAAGCGCCCGCAGCAGTGGGACATGTTCTTGACGAGCTTAAACGGCTTGACGTCACCTCCGCCTCCGATATCGGGATTAACCAACTACTTGAGGGCCACATCCAAGTCCATTCAACGATTGACAATCGGATCCAGCGTTTCGCGAACGTTGCCCTCGAAAAAGGCTTGAGCCTTTACGAAAAGCGTCATCCTCAGAATGCGGGACTGGTTCAAGGCTCCGTCATTGTTCTGCGGAACAGAGACTCCGCCATTCTCGCTGAGGTAGGTGGGCGACGTAGTTATAAGGACCACGCCACAACTTACAGCGATTTTAACCGGGTAACCCAGTCCACGCGCCAGCCAGGCTCGGCCATGAAGCCAATCGTCTATTTGGCGGCATTTCGCCAAGGCATTCTAGACCTCAATACTTCCGTGCCCGATGAACCCATCTCCGTGGCGACATCGGAAGACCGCCCTCCTAAGTGGATCTCCAATTTCGATAGTCAATTTGAAGGCATGATCCCAGCCCGGCAGGCGCTGGCGGAATCGAGAAACACAGTCGCCATTTGGATTACTCAACAGATTGGAATCGATTCTGTCTTGAAAACAGCGCGAGACGTTGGCATCCGAACCACATTGCATCGCTATGACACCACGGCCCTCGGCGCATCCGAAGTCACTCTGCTGGAACTTGCGAACGCGTACCGAATGATGGCTAGCGGTATTCACGCGGAGCCTTACGCGATTACAAGAATCGAACAGAATGGCGGAAACGTCATTTACAGCCAGAGCTCTGAATGCTGCTCAATCGAGAAAAACGGATTGGAGCTATCCATGATCCAGGAAGGATTGCGCGGTGTTGTGCGTATCCCTTCAGGTACCGCGCACGCACTCGACGCCAGCACTTTCCCAGTCCCGGTAATGGGTAAGACGGGTACGACGAACAACTACCGGGACGCGCTTTTTGTGGGATCAACCTATGGCCGTGATGGAATTACTGTGGCGGTGCGCATCGGATTCGATGACAACCGCTCGCTGGGGGGCATGGAAACTGGTGGCAAAACCGCGCTTCCGGTCTTTAGAGAAATTGTCCTAGAGGTTTACCAAGGCAAACTAGTTGGTCCCACGCCGCGCTTTCCTGCAGAAATGGAAGACAACATCAACGCCTACTTGAGGGGAGAACTCCCACCAATGCATGAGGCAGAGTTGGTGAGTCCGCTCGGTGCACCGAAATTCGCTGGTGGTGGAACAAAAGACTGTTCCGCGAAGGTAGTCCTGCAATCAATTTATGGATGCGAGCCACTAGGTGACCAGCGATACGCTATCTACCCGAGTAGGAATGAGAGGAGGCGATTGGTTTTTGTGAATGAGTAGAACCTTTTTCTGCATGGACCCCAAATCATTTTCCTAACAGTAGTCGCCTGGGTAATGGCAACGCCAGGTCACAACAGCCATAAGCATTACTGGACCTTCCGCTATCCATATTGGATAAGTTCGCCGATGGTTACGAAATTCGGCAGTTCTGGAAGCTTGCATGAGCAAAGAAGAAGAGAGCCGGCTTGGGGGCGGCCGGCTCTCTTGGGGGTTTGGACTACTGAGGAGACGTAGCTGTAGCGACGGGCTGAAGGCTGAGGGAAATGATCTTGGTGCCGATCACTTCGCCTGAAACGATCAACTCGACGCGGCGGTTTTGCTGGCGGCCTTCGGAGGTATCGTTTGACGCGATAGGCCGAGTCTTGCCGAAGCCCGTCGCGCTGGTCGAAGATTCCGGCACGCCTTGTTGAGTTAGAAAGCTGCGGACTCCTTCGGCGCGTTGTTCTGAGAGTTGCTGATTGAATGCCTCAGTGCCAACGCTATCGGTGTTGCCCTCGACCGCGAGTTTGAGCGACGGATAAGCGAGTACGATGCCCGATATCTTTGCCAGCTTCTCACGGGCAAGCGGGCGGAGCGTGTATTTGCCGGAATCGAAGAGCACATCCGACATATTGACGACGAGCCCGCGCGCTGTGTCGCGAGTTTCCAGGATTAGGTTGAATTGCTGGAGGAGACGGCCGCGAAGTTCCTCGCGGTCACGAACAGCTTGTTGAAGCTGCGCGTCGGACGAGGCAGCAGCGGCGCGATTCCTATCAGAATCGGCTTCGGCGGCCTGTTGCCCTTGCTGAGCGTCGTTGCGTGCTCTTTCGGCATCGGCTTGAGCGCCAGCAGCCTGTTGGGCGGCAGCCTGTGCGTCGAGGTTCTTGCGATCCGCCTCATTGCGCTGGCGAACGGCATCGGCGGTCGCTGCTTCGGCATTGACGCGGCGCTGCGATTCCTCGTTGGCACGGGCCTTTGCTGAGGCTTCACGATCAGCTCCCGCGCTGCGTTCGGCCTCGGCACGTTCTTCGTCGATATGCTTCATCGCGATTTCACGTGCGTCTTCCGCGGTCTGCACGACGCCACGCGACAGGGAGATCAGGGATTTCTTGTTTTCATGCCTGCTAGTGGCGAGCGCATCCGCCTCGTTCATCTGGCGAACCGCCTTTTCATAGCTAGTCGCGGCGTATCTCTCAGCGCCGGCAGATTGCGCTATCCGTACGGCATTACGCGCTTCGAAAAACTCGAGCGGTAATTTGGCGTTCAAAACTACTGGGTCGATCTTGTAGCCCGTAGGGATATAGCCGCCCCGATCGATCAATTCGTATTTGGCATCTACGGCCTCGCTAGAGCCGACGGTATCCGAGCGAATCGCGTTCTCAAGAACCACCAGATTGCTGGGACGACGCACGGCATAGTAAGGTTCCGCTGTGACAATCAGCGCGAAAGCCTGAAGGTCTGTGGTCACGTCCAGCTTGCTGCGGTGGTTATCGCCTACCAATACTTCGCCGATGTTCACTGGCCGACCTTCGGGCGAAATCGCCCACAACACATAAGTCAAGTATTCGTTGCCAAAGCTCGTGGGTCTGTCCAGTCCAGAAAATTCGGCTTCGACTTCAAGTGCTCCACGCTTGCTCTCAACTTTGGCCTCGCCGGCTGCGGCAGGCATCAAATCGGTGCCTTGAAAATTTATCTTTGTGGACCCGCTGCGGTGTTTGTAGCTCACCGCGCGAGTTGTGCGGCTGACCACATTGATTCGAAACGTAGGTGTTGGATTGCCGGAGTTTGCCGGAATTTGAGTCTGGCTCTGCGCTTGCGACGATGCACCAAGTGTTATGGCGACCGCCAAGGTGATGCCTAATGTCTTAAACATGAGTCTCCCTCTAGAATCTTCGAGACATCAGTGTCGTGGTTTACGACCCTTAATACTGTTCGATAGTGGACGTTTGACGAGAAAGAATTCTCGAAACAAGGAACTCCATTTAGGTGCTGACTTGGCCTGCAATCTGTACCAAGCTCCCTATCGGAACAAGCAAAGGCTCGAACTCCCTCTGTCACTTTTGGAACATCCTGAAGTGCAAAGCGCAGTTAAAATGCGTGTCATTCGTTATTCGGATGGATTCGCGCGGTAGCGAAGAAATGCGCGCGTAGAAGTGAAAAGAGGAATTCCAAGTGGCAGACTCAGCCTGGTTTCTTCGTTCCCCTGCGGCTGTGAATCCGGAATCTCTGCAACGCATACCGAGACCCTAATTTGTAGATCCTTTTTCGAACCGACCGGAGACTTGTGATGGCAAACCAAGCTGCGCTTAACAGGAAAACTAGTGAAGAAAGACTAATACGGGCGGGGCAGCGTGGCGATGCACAAGCGCTCAACACGCTCTTTCTGTGTCATCGCCGATCGCTCTATCACTCGGCATTAGGCATCATGGGCAACCCTGAAGATGCAGAAGATGCTTTGCAGGACGGTTTGCTCTCTGCCTTTTGCGGTCTGAGACGCTTCGAAGGCCGATCCCGATTCTCGACGTGGCTTACGCGCATCGTAGTTAACGCCGCTTTCATGCGTCGCCGCGGCTTAGCAACCCGTCCAGCCAAGGAGGCTGCTGAGTCACATGGTAAAGATGAAATCCCGATCGAGGAGCGTCTGGTATCCAAGAGTGCAAATCCGGAACAACTCTTGGTTCGCTTGGAAACCCGAGAGATCATCAACGGCCACCTCGATGAGCTCTCGCCGGTTCTTCGCACCGTGTTCACACTGCGTATCATGAGGGAGTGCACCACGAACGAAGCTGCCAAGATATTGGGCATTTCAGTGGACTCGGTTAAGGCCAGGCTTTGGCGCGCACGCCGTGCACTTGCGAAACGACTGAGCCGAACTCTTTTCCACGACACATCCCAGACAAAGTTCCCTCAACTTGTTTCGGCTGCAGCAAGTTGTGATTGATGTGACCCGCGATACTAAAAACGGATTTCTGCCTCAAAGGGAGATCATGAGGTCTCAAAATGCCTACTGGCAAAAAGGAACGGCACCGGACAGGACGCATCGGTTGGCTACGCGCCGCCGTACTAGGCGCGAACGACGGTATCCTTTCAACATCGAGTCTTGTGCTTGGTGTTGCCGCGGCACATTCGACTCATAACAGCATACTGGTTGCGGGAGTCGCCGGCCTGATGGCTGGGGCGATGTCGATGGCCGCCGGAGAGTACGTGTCTGTCCATTCACAGGCTGATACTGAACAGGCTGATCTCAAACTTGAGCGAGCAGAACTCAAAGCAGACGACAAGGGGGAGCACAAAGAATTGATGGCAATCTACGTCGCTCGTGGGCTTGATCCTTCTCTTGCAAAACAGGTTGCCCAACAGCTAATGGTCCATGATGCGATAGGCGCGCATGCCCGCGACGAACTTGGGATTTCCGAGACTCTCCGTGCGCGTCCGATTCAGGCTGCACTAACGTCGGCTGGCAGCTTTGCTGTTGGAGCAACCATGCCACTTTTGATCACTGCTATGGTTCCGGCCGGGAGTTTGATCCCTCTCGTCTCTGGAACTTCATTGGTGTTCCTCGCGCTTCTCGGCGGGCTGGCCGCACAAGCAGGTGGCGCTGGAGTGTTGATAGGTGCGATACGGGTCATGTTTTGGGGAGCACTGGCCATGGCGGTGACCGGAGGCGTTGGGTCGCTGTTCGGAATCGTCTCGTGACACGTTGCGTACCATTCCCGGCGCGGCACATAGAGCCAATTATCAGATTCCCTCAAAAGGTCACGCCTGCTCGACGCAATCTAGACAAGCGATGATTGCTTCGGTAACCGGTTTTGTCTCACTGGGGCCTCGAACTGAAATTGAAGCAACACCTGCTTCTTGAACCGGATAGTCGTTCCCTCCCACGAACAGCGCATCGCCTACAAAAATCATCTCTTTCAACGAAACGCCCAGAAGGTCTCGCAGTTTTCTGATTCCGTAAGCTTTGTCGATGCCTGGTTTCGTGATGTCAATGGATGTGGTACCACCAATCCGCACAGAAAACTCGGGTATAAGAGTTTCCAGAATCGCTTTGATCTTCTTCCGCTTGGTGAAATCAGAATCCCATTTGCGCTTTGCTTCCAAGGGAGCCTGTTGTCCTAATGCGGAAAACGTTATCTGGCTTCCGCGGTCTTCAACTACGTCTCCCCAGACCTTTTCGAGCTTGAAGTCCGCTATTCCGAGTGCCTTCTTTACAGAATCGACGATTTTCTCTTTTTCATCCGCAGTGAAATCCTCGGAATAGAGTTTGTTCCAGACCCCAGCGTACCGGAAGAACTTGGTTCCACAGGTGGGAAGGAGAGACAGATTCACTAGGCGTTCATCCTGGGGAAGATTGGAAATCAGTTGTTTTTCAAACTGTGGCCAATCTCCTCCTGAAATCACGGCGACTTTGACGACACCGAGAAGGTCGTCCAACAGCGCGGACATTTCGGCGTCAAGAGATGATTTGCTTTCGGCAAGCGTACCATCCAGGTCAAAAACGATTAGCTTTTTCATTTCTGCCTAGAACGACTACCACAGGAGTCTGACCATGGGCAGGAGGCTTCCTTCACACATCTAGCCGGTTGTCACGATCGCCCAAATATCGAAACGCCATGGTGGGAGGACTGGGAAAACGTGTCCTATGGACGCACCGCTTCTGGCTCGCTGACCAACTCTTCAAAAAGTGTCCGGAAGTGAATCATGGCCTGGCGCAAGTCTTCTGTGTTGGCCTGCCCTCGCATCTGGCGAAGCGCGCTTTCATGGCCTGCGCGGTAATTCTCGAGAACCTGTGGATGATCCACAGAGATGTCCGCTGCACGCTGTTCGAAGTTGCTCACCGGATAGCCACGAGCGGACATCACGTCGCCCAGCAGCTGGTCTGCTTCCGTAACCGCACCTCCCGGACCGTCGACGAACCGCGCCTGGACTCTGCTCCAAGATTCGACAAACCGTGCACGATCGCCCGCAGCCAGCGGCCGGATCTGCAAGCGCTCCACTCGGTCAGCGCGTTTATTGAGCGCCGCTTCTGCTTGCCGGCGGCCACCGCCTTCCTTCACGACTCGAGTGTATTCAGCGCCACCAAACTGTGTGCGTAATCTTGCCGTTCGCCGCTTACGTGTGAAAAGCCAAATGGCAATTCCTGCGAGGACTACTAAGGCGAAAACCGTGATTATGACTATTTGTGTCGTGGTTATAGCTGATGGGTCCATTTCTCTACCTCATTCGCCATGTTAGGAAAAACGAAAGCGGATATCTGTTCACATCGAGACACTGTCAAATCTTCTTTGGTGATTTCGGATGTGGAAGTTGGTCGTTACTTTTTTCTTGCGAGATCGGAGTGTTCACAAGTGAGCAGTTTGGAAAATGAAATGGTTGCAAGGTAAAGAGGACAACAGGATGAGGAAACACTATGCCAAATAACTTACGTAAAAGAGCTGCCGCGAGGGCACGAAGCGCCATAAATGGAGCGCGCCTTGGCGATTTCAGCTCAGGAGCCAGCCTCGGAGGCACGGTTTCGCACTATAAGAACAAACAAAACATCTACATGCAGGGAACGCCTGCGTATTCGCTCTTTTACATTCAGGAAGGAGGTGTGCGGCTAACCAGCCGAACGAAACATCAACCTCCTGCGGTTACCGCGATCCTGGGTGTGGGTGACTTTTTTGGTGAGCTATGCCTTGCAGGCTATCCTCTTCGTATGTCTACGGCCGTGGCGCTGACCGCCAGCTCTATACGCACTATCCAGAAAAACAAGATGCTCCAAATGCTTCGCAAAAAAAACAAGGCGTCAAATTCCCTGGTGGCCTATCTGCTGTCTAGCGTCAAGAACTACAGGGATCACGTGGCACACCTGCTGACTTCTTCTGCGGAACAACGTCTGGCGCGCGTGCTTCTGCGACTCGCGCACTTGGATAAGAATGGCCCACCTGTTGTTGAAATCCCCATTCTAGGTCACCGAATTCTGGCGGAGATGGTCGGGACGACACGCCCACGGGTCAATTTCTTCATGAATCGGTTCAGGAAGAAGGGATACATCAACTATGATGGCGGATTGGAAGTGCGTCAGTCGTTGCATAAAGTTCTTCAGAAACCTGAGTAGCTATTGTAATCCCCTGAAATCTTTGGACTTGTTGGAGTCGCGCTCGGCCAACGGCCACCGGGCTGAGCCTGCCCGAACTGTTCAATATTGAACAGTCTACAAGGTCGCGCTCCATGCTATCCTGAAACACCTATGGTCCCTTTTAACGGTAGACGTGTATCCGTTAAGGCCCATCGCTCCCCCAAAAAAGCGAGTCTAAGAATCCCTGCGTTCGATGTGAAATCATTTCTCGACTCGAACGGTCTCGGGAGAAAAGTTGTCAATTTTGAAATGAAACAAATCGTCTTTTCGCAGGGCGATCCTGCGAAGAGTGTTCTATACATTCAAGAAGGCGGTGTAAAGCTCACTGTAGTCAATGAAACCGGCAAGGAAGCCGTTGTGGCGATTCTGGGACCGGGTGATTTTTTGGGAGAAGGGTGCCTTGCGGGCCAGACGGTTTGCATGGCGACTGCGACGACGATTGCACAGACTACCGCGCTCGTCATTGAGAAGAAAGAAATGATGCGCGTGCTCCACGGAGAGCACGAGTTCTCCGACCGCTTCATTACTTACATGCTCGCGCGAAACATCCGAACCGAGGAGGACTTGATCGACCAGCTCTTTAACTCCAGCGAGAAACGACTGGCGCGCGCTCTGCTGCTGCTCGCGCGCTATGGCGCACCGAATGAGCCACAAAAAGTGATTGCGAAGGTATCGCAAGAGATGCTTGCGGAAATGATTGGCACAACGCGGCCCCGGGTCAACTTTTTCATGAACAAATTCAGGAAACTGGGCTTCATCCGATACAACGGCGAAATCCACGTCAACAATTCCCTCCTAAGCGTTGTCCTGCACGACTAATTACACCGACAATTTAGGGAAGGCGCCGCGTGGACACCAGCCTCCGAGTTGCTGAAACGCGAAAATTAACCCTGCTTTGTCGCACTCGGGAAGAGCCAGCACCGAGAACGCACCGTTTCCCGCCAGCCATAACGCACGTAGGACGCGCGACGGAAGACTATTGCTTTAGTGTTGGCTGTTTTGTTTTCATTTCTTGGCTCCGTTGCTAGAGCATCGTGGTTCGGCAGTCGCAGTGCCGAAAGCCGAAGCCATCTGGCTGTGTCTACGCTTTCTTGACCGACATGGGGCGATTTTGCAGAAACTCGGTGAGACGTGCGTTATTTATTGTCAAGCCCCCGTTGTAGCTGACCAAGCCCTTCTTCTTGAAATCGTTCATGAATTTACTTACCCTCGGGCGGGTGGTACCAACCATCTCTGCCAGAGTTGATTGGCTCACCTTCAGGGGGGAATCCGGCTTGGATTCCTTGGTTATTTGCCCAAACAGTATCAGAACCCGTGCCAGTCGCCTTTCGCTGAAATTGAAGAATTGATCTATCAAGTCTTCTTCTATTCGAACGACCCGTGAAACCAAATATTCGACAAACATTGTTGTAAAGTGCGGGTCTCTCTTGAGCGTGCGAACTGTGTTCTCCTTTTGCAGTCGAATGACATTGGACAGTCCAATTGATCTCGCCGTGCAAATTCGGAGAGATTGCCCTGCTAGGCAGCCTTCGCCAAAGAAGCTACCCCGCTGCAGGATGGCGATTATCGCTTTTTTGCGCGTGGTGACCGCCGTGAGTTTCACCGTCCCGCTCTCGATGTAGAAGACGGAATCAGCTGGATCTCCTTGCGAAAACACGATCTCTCTGTCTCGGTAGTTTCGAAAAGTCATCCCAGTACGGAACTTTCTGCGGAGAAATGCGTGACTGACACTGAGCCTGCGTTTACCCGTCATCCAGCTCTGCTCCTTCAATTAAGTTAGAAAACTGGTCCAAGGATGAGCAATCGTAAGCTGCCAGGACTGACCCGTCTAGATGGCTAAAATTGACCACATGCAATATGTCCAGAATTGAACAGGCAGTAGTGAAGATTTGCGGCGCAATGAGCCCCATAGACAGGAACCCCGTTCTCCTACCTGCATTCAATCTCAATTCAGGACGTGATGAGTGGGCAGTTGTCGGCTGCTCGGACATCAGGCGGGTGCCGGTACGACGGCGAAATCCACGTCAACAATTCCCTCCTGAGTGTTGTCCTGCACGACTAACGAACTTGTTTTGTGCAGGGTCCCTCCTCCAAATCAGCGCGAGTAGGCTAGGTAGCCATCCGCTCTCCAACCTTTGGTGAAATGTGTCCTGAAACTTCGGGCCTAGCCAGGAACAGTTCCATCCTGGCGATTTGGCGGGATTTCCGTTCCTGACTCGAGCGCACCTCAAACAGGAGGCCCTGGTGAACAAACATTCCTGGCCAGACTAGCGTGCCGAGAATGAAGCGATCTATACCAAAAGAGACAGGCCGTTTTTTGTTCCTATTGAAACAGACAGAGGAATTCCGGCCTCCTAAACTTATTTTGCTAAAAGGCCCGTATCGGTAGAGAAAAGACAGGTATGAATATGTGGCGCAGAAATTGTCCAGTTTGTCGGCAACTTTTGGAAAAGAAACTTCCCACGGAGACGGTCCCCTGCTCCTGCGGTAAATTCGTCTGGAAGGGCTAGCGTTGTCCTGATCGGGCGATTCGGACGAATTCCGTCTCGTTTGGGATGTCGCTCTTATCCGATCAGCCTCCGTCGCCACATCCAAAGAGACATTCGTCTGCATTCAAGCTTTGTTTTTGGGGATGTGACTCATATCGAACAGATTTCGAATTCCAAATCTGACAGCCTTGCGGCCACAACACGAATCCAATGAGAAGTTGGCATTCGTGCACTGCGCGACAAAGAGATTCCGATTCGCGCTAAAAGGCAAAGGGAGTTAAGAATATGTTGGGAATAATTGCGGCTGTTCTGATTGTTCTTTGGTTGCTTGGATTCTTGGCTTTTCACGTTTCCAGCGGCCTCATTCACGGCTTGCTGATAATCGGCATTGTGATGCTTCTCATACATTTCCTCAGAGGCAGATCAGCCACAACCTAAGAGACTGCCCCACACGAAAGGGCATTTTCTGTTTGTGGCTTACGAGCAACGATTTCACAGGGAGTTCGTATGCAATTCGGCAGGATTCACGGGATTGCCTTGGCTATTCTCGGGGCACTCTTGCTCGCATTTCAAACTATGCTCTTTTTTACGACGCCACAAAGAGTTATCCCTGGCGCAACCGAATCTTCAACGCCGAAAGTAGAGCGCAAGACGAATCCGGTGCCTGGAATCCTTGGTGTGGCGCCTCTAGCCGTGGGCATGGTCATCTTCGTTACGAGGCGGAGAGCCGACGAACCCGAAGCAAAAAACGCCGTCCAGTAGAGGTCCGAGGAAGTAACGCAGCGTTCCGTGATTCACCGGGTGTAACGCATGAGTTGGGAAAGTGGGATGGCTAGTCACAACTCGAATTATCCGCGAAGGTTCCGCTTCCAAGCATAATACTTAGAAATTTGCCGCAGCTTGAGAATTTCGCCAGCACTGGGTCATTCTGCAAGGCGTTCGGAACTAACGTCCTCGCACCATTCAGAGCGTGGCGTTCTGCGATAAGAGTACTTTCCCACTTCGCTAAGTTGGCAAACTGAGTGCTGAGCAACTGAAGAGCATTGTGGTCCGCGTCGGTTGACGCCGCTGCGCTCGCTTGCGAAAGGCTTGTCTCTACGCGGTCGTGATAAGTTTGAGCCCACTTCTCATCCACCGCCAATCCAAAGGTGGCCATTGTTACCAGTACGCCCTTCCACTCTTTCATTTCTGCCAAGGCAGCGATCGCGGCGCTGGCAAATTCCTTTGACAGCCCCTCCTTGAATTGCGCAGGTGTGACGTCAGAGTTCGAACCAGGTATTGTCAATACGATTTGATTCGACTCGAATGTGACCGATCCGTTAGTGATCTGTGCCAGAGTTTCGAGGTCCAAATAGGAATGACCATCGAGCTGCAGAACTACCGCGCTCGTAGTCTTCCCGTTGACGACTAACTTCCTATCGGGCGTCCGCTGTGCAAACAGGCCCCCCGCGAGCGATAGCACAAATCCAAGCAATACTATTCTTTGAAATTTGACGTGTTTATTCATTTTTTTCCTACTCTGAACAGCCGCAGTGGCCACTAGATTGATGCCGGGTTAGTTCGTCACCTGTGGCGGATTACTTCTTTGGTTTGGCTGTGACGGTAACCTGAACGTGAGCACCCTTTTTGAGCCTTACCTCATCGCCATTTTCATCAGTCAACGTATTTTCAATACGGAGGTCTCGATAGTGGTCGTCAGCTCCGTCCACAGCAATCT